>CALOBW010000046.1:0-25662 GCA_942491525.1 uncultured Thermodesulfobacteriota bacterium | reverse complement strand
AGACCGGTTGCGTTTCTTATGGAATATTTTGAAAGTTCCACTGAGCGTTACGGTGCCCGCATCCATGCCTACTGCCTGCTGGATAATCACTCATCATCTCTTGCTGGAGACCCCACTGGGTAATCTTGCCCAGATTATGCACCACATAAACGGCGCCTACACTAACTATTTCAACGCGCGCTATGGCCGCTGTGGTCATCTGTTTCAGGGCCGTTATATGGCGATCCTGGTTGAGAAGGAGCGCTACGCCCTGGCGCTGTCGCGCCATATTCATTTAAATCCTGTTCGCCTGCATATCGTTGCCCGGCTCGGAAGCTACAGTTGGTCGAGTTATGCGGCCTATGCGGATCAGTCGAATGGGCCGGACTGGCTTTATATGGATTATTTGCGGACTCAGTATTCGGCTGACGCCTATGTTGACTATGTGTCTGATGAGATTGTACATGCCAACCCGCTGCAGGATGTTTTTGCGGCCAGCATTCTGGGCAGCCGCAGCTTTATCGATGAGATCAAGCAGAAATATCTGGACCGGCGGAGTCCCAGTCGGGATCTGCCGGCCCTCAGATGTGTCAGGGGGCTGGAGTGTCTCGATCAGATCAGACGTGCGGTGGCTCTGGAGTTTGATGGCAGTGAGCCTCAGGTCCGCCAGGTCGAGATATATCTTTGCCACAAGTACAGCGGCCACAAGCTGAAGGATATCGGAGTTCTGTTTGGGGTGGGAGTCGGCCGTTACCCAGAGCAGTGCGCGTTTTAGGCAGGCCGTGCGGTCTGACCCCAGTCTGCAGCAACGGGTTGAACGATTGGAGAGCCTTATCAGCACGGCTGGTGACGTTTAATTAGTTTGCCTGATGATTACGGGAGTGATAATCCTCTGTTAAAAAATCAGCGTGAGGACCATTTTGCAGCAGTCAGATATTCGCAGTATGACCCAGGAGTGTACCCGTGTCGGCGGGTTGAATCTGGCCCAGGGAGTTTGTGATCTGGGCGTTCCCGCGGCGGTGGCGGCTGCCGCCAAGATGGCTATTGATCAGGACATCAACAGCTATACGCCGATGGATGGTTTGCCCGAGCTGAAGCAGGCCATTGCCGCCTACCATCAGGCCATGGATGGCATTGAGCCGGATCGTTCCGTGATTGTTTCGGCGGGAGCCACAGGGGCCTTCTATGCCGCCCTGCGCGGGCTGCTGAATCCGGGCGATGAGGTTCTGGTTTTTGAGCCCTACTACGGCTACCATGTCAATACGATCCTGGCCGCCGGTATGCAGCCGCGCTACTTTAGGCTCGAGGGGCCCGACTGGCAGATCGACTGGGAAGTGTTGGCGGCCTCTTTGACCGAACGCACGCGCGCCATTCTGATCAACACTCCATCCAACCCCAGCGGCAAGGTTTTTACCGACTTTGAGCAGCTGGCCGGGCTGGCCGAGCAGCATGATCTGATCGTCTTCAGCGATGAGATCTATGCCCGTTTCGTCTATGACGGCGCAAAGCATATCTCGCCCCTGGCCATTGATGGATTGCGTGAGCGCAGTGTGATGGTCAGCGGATTCTCCAAGGTTTTCAGCATCACCGGCTGGCGTGTGGGATACTGTATCTGTCCGCCGGGCTGGTTTGACCGGATCGCCTTCTATAATGATCTTTTCTATGTCTGTGCGCCGGCGCCGCTGCAGATCGGCGTGGCCCGCGGCCTGGGTCAGATCGGGCCGGAATTCTACAGCGATCTGGCGCAGATCTACTATGCCAAACGTCAGCTGCTCTGCGCCGCGTTGGAGAGCGCCGGGCTTAAGCCTTCGCTCCCGCAGGGGGCCTACTATGTGCTGGCCGATATCAGCCGGCTGCCCGGAAGCGACAGCTATCAGAGGAGCATGTGGCTGCTTGAAAAGACGGGGGTGGCGGCAGTGCCGGGGCGCGCCTTCTATCATGATGCTGCCGGCGACGGCTTGGCGCGGTTCTGCTTTGCCCGCGGCGAGGATGTCATCGGTCAGGCGTGTGAGCGTCTGCAGGTGCTGGACTAGGGGAGGGCGCTGCGCCTGAGCGGTGGTCTGGCAATTGAGATCGGCAGCGGGCTGAGGCGCAGGACCGTCGCGGTCAGTTCGCTCATGTCGTGGCTCTTGACCACATAGGCATCGGCCGCATCGGCCAGGCAGTCGTCCTTGTAGCCGGTGTAGGCGCTGTAGATGATAATGGGCATGCTGAGGCGCAACTTGATGATATGGCCCATGGTTTCCAGGCCGTCCATGTTGGGCATGCGCAGGTCCAGGATGCAGCAGTCGAACTGCTCTTTTTTCAGCAGCGTGATGGCCTCCTTGCCGTCCAGGACGCCGGTGACGCTGTAGCCGCTTTCGGCTAACTCTGCCTTGACCAGGATCTGGATATGGTGGTCATCTTCCACCAGCAGGATTCGGTTCATGCCTTCACCTCGCTGACTGTGAAACCGCTGGGTGCCAGGCCGGTCGTGGATGGCGTGCCGGCGATTTTGGCCAAAAATGAGCTGCCCAGGTGTGAGATGTGGTCGCCGATATTTTCAAAATAGTTCAGATGCAGCTGCTCCTCATCGATGATGGCGGCAAAGAGGGAGGCGCTGCCGTTATCGCCGTTTTCGCGGCAGGTCAGCAGAAACTGGTTGTAGAGGTCGATGGCACTATCTTCAAGCTCGGAGTTGAAGGGAAAGATGGCCTCAATGGCTTGGCCCTTGGTGATCGGAGCGGCCGGTTCGGCAACCGGGTCGCCGCCCAGCTCCTTGATGCGTTCGGCAAACTGTTCGGCGTGGCGCATCTCATCAATGGCGATCAGCTTGATCTTGGCGGCCAGTTCGCCGTAGTCCATCCCGTCCAGGTTGTAGTGCTGGTTCATGTACTGGCTGATGGCCTGCAGCTCCATGGCGCGGGCGCGGTTCAGCACCTCGATGACGCTCTGTTTGCGGTTCTGCTTATCAATCATGTTAACCTCCTGGACTAAGATATTAGTTTTGACTGCGCGATAAACAAGGCTGCGCTAACTGCAAATCTGCTCATAGAGACGGATGTAGCTGTCGGCTGAGGCCTGCCAGCTGAAGTCCTGCTGCATGGCGCGTTTGCGCATCTCGCAGAAGTCACTCTGATTATTGTAGATTGAAATGGCACAGCGGCAGGCCATCAGCAGGGCCCCGGCTGACACGTTCTCCATGATGATGCCGCACTCCTCCGGTACGCTGTCTTTGAGGCCGCCCACCGGAGTCACGATCGGGATTGTGCCGTAGCGCATGCTGATCATCTGATTGAGGCCGCAGGGCTCGAAGCGCGACGGCATCAGGAAGAAGTCGCTGCCGGCCTCGATGCGGTGGGCCAGAGCGTCGTCAAACCCAACCTTGAGGCCGATCTGATGCGGGAACTGGTGCGCGAGGTTGCGCAGCCAATCTTCATAGTAGCCTTCGCCGCTGCCAAGAATTGCAAACTGGGCCCCGTCTCTGATCAGTTCCGGCAGGATGTTGAGTACCAGTTCGATACCCTTCTGCTCCACCATGCGGCAGATCATGCCGAAGATCGGTCTGTCACCCTCTGCAAGGTTCAGCTCCTGCTGCAGGGCGCTCTTGCAGAGGCCCTTGCCGGCCATGGCGTGCAGATCGTAGGGGGCGGCCAGATTGGTGTCAGCGGCCGGATTCCAGACCTCGTAGTCGATGCCGTTGATGATGCCGCTCAGGCGGTGGCTCTGGGCACGCAGCAGGCCGTCCAGGCCGAAGCCGTTCTGGGGGGTCTGAATCTCCCTGGCATAGGTCGGGCTGACCGTGTTGATGGCGTCGGCCAGGCTCAAACCGGCCTTCATGACATTGATGTGGCCGTAGTACTCGAGGTGATCGGGAGTGAAGAGCTCCTGGGGCAGGAAGAGCTGGGGCCAGCAGCTGACGTCAAAGTTTCCCTGGTAGGCCAGATTGTGGATCGTGTAGAGCTTGGCGGCCTGGTTGATGTCCAGGGCGTGCATGTAGGCGAAGACCAGGGCGCTCTGCCAGTCATTGCAGTGGACCACATCCACATCGCCGATCAGCTGCAGCAGCTCGACGCAGGCGCGCGAGAAGAAGCTGAAGCGCTGCAGGTTGTCCGGAAAGTCCTGATTGGCATAGGTGTAGATGCCGTCGCGCCTGAAGTATTCCGGATGGTCGATGAAGTAGACGTGATCCTTGCGGTAGACGGAGCTCTGGATCAGGCCGTCGCCGCCGAAGAATGAGATCTCGCCGGCAATTTCAAGTTTGGGGTGAGTCTCTTTGATTTTGCGGTAGAGTGGCATGGCCACGCGGCAGTCAATGCCGCGGGCGCGCAGGGCCAGCGGCAGGGCGCCGCTGACATCCGCCAGGCCTCCGGTTTTGGCGAAGGGGGTAACTTCAGGAGAACAAAAGAGAATTCGCATGAATTTTATAGTAGCCCTGGCTTATATAAAGGCAAGTTCTGCTTGAAAATTATTGGGGACATAGTCCTGGAAATTATGATGGCATCCGCTATTGAATGTAGGAATGGCCTGTTGTACTATGCGTCTCACTACTACATAAAAAATGTTGGGCTCCGCGCCCAGCGGTTGAGGAGATAAAATGGCAGGATCAGTAAATAAGGTTATTTTAATCGGACGCCTGGGCAGGGACCCGGAGATGCGTTTCACCCCGGCCGGCAAGGCTGTTACTAACTTCACCATGGCCACTTCCGAGTTCTGGACCGACCAGAGCGGCGAGCGCCAGGAGCGCACCGAGTGGCACCGTATCGTGACCTGGGGCAAGCTGGCCGAGAACTCCGCCAAGCTGCTGACCAAGGGCAAACAGTGCTATGTTGAGGGCCGCCTGCAGACTCGCGAGTGGGAAGACCGTGACGGCAACAAGCGCTACACCACCGAGATCGTGGCCAATCAGATGCAGGTGCATATCTCCCGCCGGTGCCTCCGAGGGCGGCGGCACCTATGGTGACCCGGGCCCATCGGACAGCGACATGCCGGCCGACACCGGCGGTTTTGACGATATTCCATTCTAGAGTATATCCGCACAGAATTGTTGGAAAGCCCCCGCCCCGCCTTGGGGCTTTTTGGCGCCCCCCCCCTCCGCGGCTCTAAAAAATGGACTTACATGCGCATCCTGTGGCATAACGTCTCCCGAGTATTCCGCAAAAGATGTTTAATGGGGACGGAATGCCTTCACAGGAAGCGTCTTTCCTCCCCTCGTTCTTTGGATGCTCCTCCTTCATCTCTCAAAGTTTAAATGGGCGAATTTCCAGGAAGCCAACTTAAAGATCCAACTTAAAGATCAGGTAGCTGAACTGCGCCGGCAGATTGCCGGCCATGAGCGTCCAGCATCAGCAGCAGATAGCGTTCAGCTTTCCCTTCAGTTATTGGCGGGGGGCGGTGTTGAGGCGGCCCTGAGTGAACTGCTGGCTTTGAATGTCTGCCGGGTGCATCTTTTCCTGCAAAAATTATGGTGAATTGACCGCCTGCCATGACCATGAGGTCTGTGCTCCGGATATAAAGCCGTTCAGGGTTTACGGTGAACCGCAGCATCATTTTTGCTATGCCGAACTGATGGGCAGCTGGCAGAGGGAGCTTTCAAGCAACCGCTGGGTCGGCGGCCCGGTCATTGATCTGGACGTGGTGCTCAAGGAGCGGCTGGATAAGATGGGCGGCGTTGTCTCTGTGCTGGCCGTGCCGGTTTTTGTGGGCGAGCTCTGGTATGGTTTCATGGCCGTCGATGACTGCTTCGATCTGCGCGACTGGCGCTCTGAGATCGGCCTCTTCCTCGATGCGGCCTCCATGCTGGGGAATCATCTGCGTAATGAGATCATGGCTCAGGCACTGCGGGACAGTGAAGAGCTGATGCACAATATCTTTCGTTCCATCCCGTCCGGGGTGGGGCTGATCAGTAACGGCCGGCTCAATTGGTGCAACGATCAGCTGGCCGGAATGGTTGAATATCCGGTTGGAGAGCTGGCGGGGCGTGATCTGCGCGATTTTTTCATCAATGAGCAGGATGCCCTGCGGGTGCACGACCTGCTCAGTGGTCAGGTAGAGCGGGGCGGGACCGGTACGGTTGAGGCCCGCTGGCAGCGCAGGAGCGGCCAGATCTTTGATGTGCTTTTGAGTGTGATGGTGCTGCAGCGCATGGAGGTGCCATCCATGATGGTCTGCACGGTCCAGGATATCAGCTGGGTGAAGCAGACCGAGCGGCGGCTGCATGAGGCCTATGAAATAATTAATTCATCGCCGGCTGTGGCCTATATGATGAGCGCCGGTGCGCAGGTGAGTTTTGAGTACTTCTCCGACAATGTTGAGGAGCTGGTCGGCTATACGGTCGAAGATCTGATCTCCGGCCGACTCTCCTACCGGCAGATCATTCATCCCGATGATCTGGAGTGGGTCGAGCATGGAATCAGAGGCGGCTTGCATCAGGAGGCTCCGCGCAGCTACAAGCCGTTCAGGATTATCTGCCGCAGCGGTGAGGTCAAGTGGCTGGATAACCGTCTGACCGCCTGCCGGGACAAGAGCGGCGCGGTTACCCACTATAAGGGGCTGCTGCTGAATGTGACGGCCCAGAAGAGTGCTGAAGATGCCCTGCAGCAGGCCTATGTTGACCTGGAGCAGCGGGTTATCGAGCGGACCGCGGCCCTGGCCGAGATGAACCGTGACCTGAAGGATGAGATTGCCGAGCGGCGCAGTGCCGAGCGCGCGCTGCGCCGCAGCGAGGACCAGTACCGGAAGATCTTCGAGTCGAGTCTGAGCGGGATCGTGATCTCGGATCTGGATGGGATTATCCAGGAGGTCAATCCGGCCATTCTCAAGATGTTCGGTTACACGACGGCAGAGCTGTATCTGAAGGATTATCGTGATTTTGTGGTGGCGGAAGATGTCTTTGTCATCGGAGAGTTCAAGCGCAACCTGGAGATTCTGGCGGCCGGCCATGAACTTGAGTGCCGGGCCAAGGATGGGCGGATCTGTTCGGTGGCTCTTAATGGCTGGTTGATCAGCAATACGGAGGGTCGCCCGGAGCGGATCGGTGTCTTTGTGCGTGATGTGACCGAACATAAGCGGCTGGAGCGCGAGGCGCACCTTTTGAATGCCGAGCTGATTCACATGGGCCGCGTCACCTCCATGGGAGAGCTGGCCGCTTCGCTGGCCCACGAGATCAATCAGCCCCTGACCGCCATTCTGAGCAACACCCAGGCGGCTCAGCGCTTCCTGCAGTGCGCAGAGCCGGATCTGGATGAGGTGGCGGAAATTCTGGCGGATATTGCCAAGGATGACATGCGCGCCGGTGAAGTCATTAAACGGCTCAGGGCGCTGCTGCGCAAGGATATGAGTGTCTATGCGCAGCTGGACATCAGCGAGAGTGTGGCCGAGGTTCTGAGTCTGGTGGGCGGCGAGGCCCGCATGAAGGGCGTGCGCATCGATACGCGCCTGCAGCCCGGCCTGCCCTCTGTCAGCGGTGACCGGGTCCAGCTGCAGCAGGTTATTATCAATCTGATCAGCAATGCCCTGGATGCTTGCGCCGATATGCCCGACGGACTGCGCCGGGTGGTGGTCTCAACATATCAGACGTCAGCGAACCGGGTGGGGATTGGGATTGAGGACTTCGGTCCCGGCCTCAAAGATATTGAAATGATTTTTGAACCCTTCTATACTACCAAGGCCAAAGGCATGGGGATGGGCCTGAGCATCTCTCAGACCATCATCGATGCCCACGGCGGAGAGCTGCGAGGGGAGAATAAGAGTGGTGGCGGATCGGTTTTCTATGTAAATCTGCCGGCCTCGGGATTAGTGGAGTAGCGAATGACGGATGTAACGGCAACAGTTTTTGTAGTAGATGATGATGCATCAATCCGTAAATCCCTGGAGCGCTTGATTCGTTCAGTAGGACTGACGACCCAAACTTTTATTTCAGCCCAGGAGTTTCTGGAGAGCGACCTGCCTGATGGTCCCTCATGTCTGGTGCTGGATGTGCGCATGCCGGGCTTGAGCGGCTTTGATCTGCTGGATGAGCTGCAGCGCCGGGACTATTTTCAGCCGGTCATCTTTATCACCGGGCACGGCGACGTGCCCATGAGCGTACGGGCCATGAAGCGCGGCGCGGTTGACTTTCTGACCAAGCCCTTCAATGATCAGGAGCTGCTGGATGCCATCAACCGTGCTCTTGAGACGGATCGCCAGGAGCGGCAGCGGCGTCTGGATCTAATGTGCGTCAGGACGCGTCTGGAGTCATTGACGCCCCGCGAGGAGGAGGTCTTCTCGCTGGTGGTGACCGGGCGGCAGAACAAGGTGATTGCCGGCGATCTGGGCATGAGCGAAAAGACGGTTAAGGTGCACCGGGCGCGGGTCATGCAGAAGATGCAGGCCGAGTCGATTGTTGATCTGGTGCGCTTTGCCGACATGCTGGGGGTATCCCAAGAGTAATGGTGCATATTGTTGACGATGATCCTTCAATCCGCAAGGCCGTGCTGCGCCTGCTGCGTCTGGAGGGTCTGGCGGCGCGGGAGTACGAGTCGGCCGAGGATTTTCTGGCTCAGGCCGATTTGAGCCAGCCCGGCTGCGTCATTCTGGACCGCTACATGCCCGGCATGGATGGGCTTAATCTGCAGAAGATGCTCGAAGAGAGCGCGCTTAAGATTATCATGATCTCGGCCGAAGAGCCCGACTCCCGGGACGGAAGCCTCTTCCTCAAAAAACCCTTCAATTATGATGAGCTGCTGGAGGGCGTCAGGCGCGCCCTCCAGCAGGATTGATTATTGCAGTGATTCGACAACGCGCTTGAGGCCGGGTCCGGCCGCGCGGATAAATTTCTCATCCACACAGTAGGCGAAGCGCACATAGCCCGGGTAGCCGAAACCGGTGCCCGGCACAGCCAGGATGCGCTCCTTGACAAGCTCGGCGCAGAAGGCCACGTCATCCTCGATGGGTGCCTTGACAAAGAGGTAGAAGGTGCCTTCGGGCGGTACGAAGCTCAGGCCGGCCTGCTCCAGGATCTCGATGAAGGCCTGGCGACGCCTGGCATAGATCTCCATATCGACACTCAGGTTGATGCACTCGGCAAAGGTCTTCTGCATCAGGGCCGGGGCGTTCACGAAACCCAGGATGCGGTTGGCCAGCACCATGGCGCCCAGCAGGTCCGCTTTCTCGCTGACCCCGCTGCCGACGGCAATGTAGCCGATGCGCTGGCCCGGCAGCGAGAGCTCCTTGGAGGCCGAGGTGACCACGATGGAGTTTGCGATGTGCTTGAGTACCGAGGGTACCTCGATTCCGTCATAGACCAGGCGGCGGTAGGGCTCGTCCGAGATCACCACCACGTCCGGATGGTCGCTCAGGAGGTCGTTCAAAGCATCCAGCGTGGCTGCCGGGTAGACGCGGCCGGTGGGGTTGTTGGGCGAGTTGACGATGATGGCCTTGGTCTTGTCGCTGATGGCGGCTTTGATGCTCTCGATATCGGGCAGGAAGTTGCTGTCGGACTGGGCCACCACCAGCTCGCCGCCGTGGTTCTCGACGTAGAAGCGGTACTCCACAAAGTAGGGCGCAATGGCGATGACCTCGTCGCCGGGGTTCAGGATCGCCTTGAGCACCACATTCAGGGCGCCGCCGGCGCCGCAGGTCATGATGATGTCGTTCATCTCCAGCTTGACGTCGTAGAGCTGGCCGGCGAAGGCGGCCACGGTTGAGCGCACATCCGGGTAGCCGGCATTGGGCATGTAGCCGTGGGACATGCTGAGGGCATTGCGGCTCAGGGAGTCGAGCACCGCCTGGGGCGGGTTGAGATCGGGATTTCCGATGCTGAAGTCATAGACGTTGTCCGCGCCGTGCTCGGCCTTGAGGGCCGCGCCCTGCTCAAACATCTTGCGGATGAAGGATGAGTTGGCGGCGTAAGCTTTCATTTTATGGGCAACCGGCATTTAAGAACCTCCGTGAATAGTTTTGGCGGAGTATAGCAACCGGGCGGTGTACAGACAACTTATTTCGGTGCTATGCTGAGGCGCATAAAAGATAGCGGAGGCTTGAGTGGACAGATCTACCAGAATATTTTTTCTAATCCTGGCGCTGCTGATCGGCGTGGTCTATGCGGGGGCCATCAACAATGAGCCCACCAACTGGGATGATCCGGCCCTCTTCAACCGCGCCGCCATCCGCGGCTTCAGCGCCGAGAATATTGAGCAGGTCATGACCCTGCATAAAAACTCCACCTGGCAGCCGCTGCGCGACATCTCCTACATGATCGACTTTCAGCTGGGCGGCGACGATCAGGTGCAGGTCGTGCGCATCATGCACATCCACAACATCCTGCTCTACATCATCATGGTCTTCTGTCTCTGGCTCTTTTTGCGCGAGCTGCTGCGGGCCTTTGAGGTGCCCGATGAGCAGGCCTGGCTCTGGGCCGTGATTACGACCCTGATCTTTGCTGTGCACCCGGTGCATGTGGAGAGCGTCACCTGGCTCTATGCGCGCAAGGAGCCGCTGGTGGGCATCTTCACCCTCCTGACCGTCTGGGGCTTTCTGCGGGGGCGGGAAGGGCACTGGGCCTACTATATTCTGAGTGCAGTCTGTCTGGTGCTGGCCACCCTGGCCAAGCCGGTGGCCCTGGCCATTCCCGGCGTTCTGATCGTGCTGGATTTTGCCCTGCAGCGCCAGGCGCCGGACGAGAAGTTCTGGCGCCACCGACTGCCGATCTTCCTGCCGATCATGATCTTCGCCTTGGTGATGATCTGGCGCCTGGTTGCCATGATGTTCTCCGCCGGCGGGGTCAAACCGTGGCACGGCGGCGACCCCTGGAACAACCTGCTGGCCGCCAGCCGCATCTTCATCGGCTACATCGAGCTGATCGCCTTCAGGGGGCGTTATGCCGCCGACTACATCATTGAGCTCTATGCCGACTATAGATTGTGGCAGGCCTGGGCCTTTGTGGGACTGAATCTGCTCATCATCGGCAGCGGTATCTGGGCATTTTTCAGGAAGCATCTGATCTATGCGGTCTTCGTGGCCTGGTTCTACCTCTTGCTGGTGCCGGTCTCGCACATCCTGCCCATCAACCAGATCCTGACCGACCGCTACGCCCTGCTGCCCTCCCTGAGCTGGTGCGTGCTGCTGGGCTATCTTTTGATGCGCATCATCAAGTTTAAGAACGAGAGGATCTCAGAGGGCTTCCCGCGTCTGATCGGTTATCTGCTGGCCGGTTTTACCATCGGCATCTACTCGCTTTTGAGCATGGGGCAGAACATGGTCTGGCAGAACTCCCAGAGCCTCTGGGAGAACACCATCGAGGTGACGCCCAACTCCAGCTCGGCCAATGTCAATCTTTCGGTGATCTACATCCATCAGCAGCGCTACGAGGAGGCCATTGAGCTCTGCCTGCGGGCCGTTGAGCGGCTGCCCTATGACTATCTGGCCATCGGCAACCTGGCGCTCGCGCAGCTGATGCTGGGCCAGCATGAGCATGCCATCCACAACTATGCTCAGGCCATCAAGCTGAAACCGGATCAGTTTCAGTCCTGGCTGGGGCTGGCGCACGCCTACTGGGCTCAGGGCGACTATCAGAAGGTCTATGAGACCAACATGCACCTGGCCAACAGCTTCAGCGCCGGCGGTCCGCGCCAGGCCGCTCTGACTTACTACCGGCTGGGTTACGCCGCCTGGAAGCTGGGACGCTTGGATGAGGCTTTGTCCAGCTTTGAGCGGGCTGCCGCACATGCCGCCGCCCAGCCCCAGCTCTGGCAGGCTCTGGGCGATGTCTACTCCAGCATGGGTTACTCGGCTAAGGCTGTCGAGAACTACAAGAAGCTGTTGCAGTTAGAGCTTACTCCGGAATTGAGAAGTTATCTGGAACAGCGCATAATCGATTAGAGGCATTCGCGCAGCAGCTCCTTGGCTTCGCGGTTGTCCGGGTCCACCTGCAGGGCTTCGCGGATGACGCGCTCGGCTCTGAGCTGCTGGTTCTGGCGCAGATAGATGCGGGCGATGTGCAGTTTGATGGAGCAGTTCTCCTTGGCGGCGCTGGCCGCCAGCGAGAGTACGGTCAGGGCATTCTTGAGGTCGCCCAGATTGCGGTAGGTCAGGCCCAGCTGCAGGCGGATGTCGTTGCGTTTGGGGTCGTCGGCCACAATCTTCTTCATCAGTTTGACCGCGTACTCCTGCATGCCCTGGCTCAGACAGAGTTTGAGCAGGCTCTCGCGCAGGGCGGTCGGATCATCCGAGACCGAGATGGCCTTGTCAAAGACGCTGGCGGCCTTGTCCTTGAGATCTTTTTCCAGCAGCAGTTTGCCGAACTCCAGGGCCCGGCCGGCATGGCGCGGGCTGATGGTCATGGCCTGGTTGAAGTGTTTGATGGAGAGGTCGATATTGCCCTCTTTGAGGAAGATCTCCCCCAGGTAGTGGTTGGCAAAGACATCCAGCTTGTTCATGGCTGCGGCCTTCAGGAAGGCCTCCTTGGCCGGTTCCAGCTGGTTGTTCTGGAAGAGGTAGTAGCCCATCTCGCGGATCGGTTTGGATGATTGGGGCTCGGCCTGCATGGCAAGTTTGGCCTGCTCGATGGCGCCCTTCAGGTCGCCGGCCTCCTCAAACTGTTTGGCCTGCTTGAGATAGAGGGTGGCCGGGGTGGGGTTGTTGACGCGGTTAACAACCTCCTGGATCTTCTTATCAAGGGAGCCGACCGTTATCGGCTTGAGCAGGTAGGCGTCGATCTCGGACTCGGCGGCCTCGGCCACGATCTCCTCATTGGCTTCGGCCGTGACCATGATGACCGGGATTTCACGCAGCCGGCGGTCCTCCTTCATGTTGCCCAGCAGTTCGACGCCGGTCATGATCGGCATGTTCCAGTCGCAGATCATGAAGTCGATCTCGTTTTTCTGCAGCAGGTTCCAGGCCTCCTGGCCGTTGTAGGCGTAGTGAAATTCGCGGCCGTAGTGTAGCACCATCAGCATGCCGCGCACCGATTTGCACATGTTTTCCATGTCATCGACGATCAGGACGCGCATTTTGTTTAAATCAAGCATTTCAACTCCCAGATATTTAATAATAGAGGCTGGCTCTATAGAGTCAAACCGTCTCAACGGGCAGGCTGACAATGAAACAGCTGCCGTGCTGGCCGTCGCTCTCAACGTAGATTGTGCCGCCGTGAGCCTCCACCGCCATTTTGCAGAAGGTCAGCCCCAGACCGGTGGAATAGACCCGGCCGTCGCTGCGCTTGTTGATCTGCACAAATTTGTCAAAGATTGACTGCTGGTATTCGGGCGGCACGCCCGGTCCCTGATCCCTGACCATGAAACGCAGCTCGCCTTTTCTGAGGCAGATGGCGCTGACTTCGATTGTGCCGCCGATGGGCGAGTAGTGCACGGCGTTGCTGATCAGGTTCTGCAGCACGCGGGTCATGACGCCGCGGTCGGCAGTGAAGGGCAGGTTGTCCTTGCTGGAGACGGACGAATTGATTTCCAGTTTGCGTTCACTGAGGGTGGCCGGGATGCGGGTCAGGGTCTCATTGATCAGCTCCTCGGGTTTGAGGCGCTCCCGGACCAGCGGCATGCTGCCCTCCTCGAGGCGGGCGATGTCCAGCAGATCGGCGGTCATGTGAAAGAGGGTGTTGCAGCCGCTCTGGGCCGCGGTCACGAACTCCTTGTTCTCTTCCGCCACCACGTAGGAGAGGATGTCCAGATTGGCGATCACTTCGGAGATGGGGCCCTTCATGTCGTGGATCAGCATGTTGAACAGTTCGGTGCGGGTCTGCTCCAGCTTTTTGAGCTGGCGGTTCTTCTTTTCCAGGGTGCGCTTGTTCTTCCTGAGATCATCGGCCAGCTTCATCTTTTCAATGGCGCCGATCACCTGGCCGGCAAAGGTCAGCATCATGTCCTGCTCCTGGAGCGAGAAGGTGTCGTCGCCCCGGTGCTCGGTGATGCTGATCACGCCCAGGACCCTGTTTTCCAGCAGGATCGGGGTCAGTAGGAAGGCGCCCTTCTTGTAACGGCCCGATTTGCCGTGGGAGTAGAGGCTCTGCTTGCTGCGCACCACCTGGGTGGAGGGGGAGTCCTCATCCAGCTGCTGGCGGCAGCCGATCAGTTTGGGATCGGTCGAGGCGGCAACCTCCAGGGCTTTGCGCCCCTTGAGCAGCATGATGGAGCCCTTCTCGCTGCGCATGGCCTTGACGATCTGCTGGATAATGGCCTGCAGCTTCTGCTCCTTGGAGAGTTTGGCCGCGGTGGAGAGTGAGGCAATTTTCATCAGCGAATCCAGTATCTGGCCTTCTTGATTCATAATCAATCTCCCTTATTAAGTTTTAGACACACTCAAGAATCAGGCGGTTAGCCTCTTCGTGGTCCGGATAGTCCTCTAAAATAGATTTGAGCACCCGTTCGGCATGCATGGGCCAGCCCAGCGAGATGTAGTTCTGGGCGATGTGGATCTTGAGCTCGGGATCCTCGCTCTCCTCACCGCCGTTGACCTTGCTGTAGTACTTGAGGGCCTGCTTGGCGTTGCCGGTGCCGTCGTAGGCTTTGGCCAGCTTATAGTTCAGCGGGCTGTCGCCCGGCAGCTCATCGGCGATCTCCTGCAGCATCTCGACCGCCATCTCATAGACCCGCTGGTCGATGCAGAAGTCGGCCACGTCGTTGCGCACGCTGTACTGCTCCTGGGTCAGCTCCAGGGCGTGATTCAGTATCTCGCGGGCGCGCTTGAGCTGGCCCTTCTTGATCAGAACCTTGCCGAAGTAGACCCCGCGCTCCACATGGCGCGGGCTGATCTCCATGGCCTTGCTGAAGAACTTCTCGGCGTTGTCCAGGTTGTCGAGCTGCAGGTAGATCTCGCCCAGGTAGTGGAAGGCGAAGATGTCGAGCTCGTTCATGTTGGCGGCCTGCAGGAAGAGGCGTTTGGCCTCCTTGATTTCATTGTTGTTGTAGTGCAGGTAGGCCATCTCCCGGATGGGCCGGGACGAGTCCGGGTTGGCCTGGCGCGCCAGTTCGGCCTCCTTGATGGCCGAATTGAGGTCGCCGGCCTCTTCGAAGCGGCGGGCGTTTCTGAGGTGCAGCATCATGGGCGAGGGGTTGTTGACCGCCTCCATGATGCTGGTGATCTTGGCGCCCAGGGCCTTGGCTGTGACCGGTTTCAGGATGTAGGCGTCGATGTCGGACTCGGCGGCCTCGGCCACCACTTCGGAGTTGGATTCGCCGGTGATGATGATGATCGGCAGATCGCGCAGCTGGCGGTCGTTGCGCACATGCTCCAGCACCTCCACGCCGCTCATGATCGGCATGTTGAGGTCCAGCAGGGCCAGGTCGATGGGTTCCTGCTCCAGGATCTTGATCGCCTCCTGTCCGTTGGATGCATAGATGAAATTTCTACCGAAATTCAACACCTTAAGCAGTCCGTAAAGCGCCCGGCGCATGCCCTCCATGTCGTCGGCAATCAGAACCCGCATGTTACGAAGATCAACCAAATATATACTCCGACAGAATGTTTATACTTATCTATCGGATTCTGGCTGAATATTATTAGGCGCAGCGATCTGCAGCAGCGAATAATCTCCCTGGGAGTGTTCAATTTTGACCTGCATGCGGCTGCTAAGTTCCGTCTGCAGCTTCTTGGGTTTGGCGCTGGTGACGGCCAGGAAGGCCGGGCAGCCGACCGGGGCGATCTGGCGCTGGACCACGACCGGCGAGCCGCCGGCGAGACCCAGGTGGCCGCGCATGACCAGGTCGTCTTCAAAGGTGACCAGCGGTGTGTAGCGGGTCAGCTGCTGGGCATAGACGCTCTCTTTTTCTGTTTGGGCCGGCAGCAGGACAGATGCCTGCAGCAGGGCGCCGCAGAGCAGGGCCAGCATGAGTGTCTGGAGGCTGAGCAGCTGTTTGCGGCGCATGAAGGCGGCCAGGAAGATGAGGCTCAGCAGCAGCGATGCTGCGAGGGCGATGATGGTAGGATTGTTGAGACCGCCAATCAGCTGCCGTATGGCCAGCACCAGGATGGTGCCGCAGATCAGCAGGCCGCAGCTGAAGGTTGCGATGTTGCCGATGATGTTCAGTTTTTCGGGCAGCTTGAAGTTGTGGCTGACCCAGTAGCCCAGTAGCAGGGCGCCGAAGGGCACGCTCAGCAGGGCCGTTGTGGTCCCGGGCGAGAAGAGGGCCATCAGCAGGGCTATTGTAAAGCCGACCTTGGCCGGCAGCAGGCTGCGCCACTCGTCGCGTTCATCGGGGCGGGCGGCGTAGATCCAGGCCGGGATGATGAGCGGTAGCCAGGGCAGGTTGGCCTTGATGAAGCTCCAGAGGGCCGGCCAGAAGGTGGTGTGCTCCTCTTGGAGGACGCCCTTGGCATAAGTGAGGTCGCCGCTCTGGAACCAGAAGAGCAGCAGGAAGATGATAATCAGCGGGGCGGTCACGAGCAGGGCCCGCAGCGGCTTGATCTTGAGGAAGGCCTCGGGCTCAAAGTCGAAGAGCGGCAGCATCAGCATGCTCAGCACGCAGAAGCTCAGGTAGATCCAGCCGCCGGTGATCAGACTGAGGGCCATCAAGATGTAGGCTGCCGTGTAGCCTTTGCCATCCCTGAGGTAGGCCTGGCTGAAGAGCAGATAGGCCAGGATTGCGAAAGCGGCCGGCATGATCTGCAAATTGAGGCTGCCGCCGGCGGCCAGCATGCCCAGGCTGCTGACGGTGAAGAGGGCGGCGTAGGCGCCGGCCTTGCTGTTCCAGATCTTGCGGCCGTAGCCGAAGACCGCGATGATGGTCACATAGGCCAGCAGCAGGCTCAGGCTGCGCAGCCAGAAGATGCTGTCGCTGGGAATTGCGCTGAAGAGCAGGAGGTTGAGCGGGTTCTGGCCGCCAAGCGGCAGGCCGTTGAGGGTCGGGATCAGGCCCAGGCCGGCGTGCAGTTCACGGATGGTCTGCAGGACCCAGGTCTCCTGAGCCAGCGGCCACGCGAGGATCATGTAGGGGGTCAGCAGCAGCAGGGCAAAGGTACATACCAAAAGTAAACTAAATGCATCCCGAACAGTCTTCATTATTCCTCCAAATTATTATGAGGGTTTACAACCTAGGCCGAGGCACTGTCAAGCATCATAGTTGACTTATGGCGGGCTTATCCGTAGTATCAGCCCAAAAAAAATGGAGTAGTTGATGGCATCAATGGAAGAGTTGCTCAAAGATAAGGGGATCGTAAAGCCGAAAGTTGTGGCCCGTTCATTCGGCCGCGCGGCCGATGAGCTGCGCCCGGTTAAGATCACCCGTAACTATATTAAACACGCTCCGGGCTCCTGCCTGATCGAGATGGGCGATACCCGCGTGCTCTGCACCGTCAGTGTCGAGGAGCGCGTGCCGCCCTTCATGCGCAACAGCGGCAAGGGCTGGTTGACCGCCGAATACGGCATGCTGCCCGGCTGTTCGCATTCACGCATCGGGCGTGAGGCTTCCCGCGGCAAGCAGGGCGGCCGCACCCATGAGATCCAGCGCCTGATCGGCCGCTCCCTGCGCGCCATCGTCGACCTGGAACTCTTGGGCGAGATCACCCTCTGGATCGACTGCGACGTCATCCAGGCGGACGGCGGCACCCGCACCGCCTCCATCACCGGCGCCTATATCGCCCTGCAGGATGCCGTTAAGGATCTGATGAACCGCAAGCTGATCGCGCGCAACCCGATCAAGGACCAGGTGGCCGCCATCTCGGTCGGCATGGTCAATGATGACCAGCTCTACCTCGACCTGGACTACTCCGAGGACTCCAATGCCGAAGTTGACATGAATGTCATCATGACCGGCAGCGGCCAGATCATCGAAGTCCAGGGCACCGCCGAGGGCCAGACCTTTTCGCGTCAGCAGATGAACGATCTGGTCGATCTGGCTGAAAAGGGCATCATGGAACTGGTGGCCCTGCAGAGGGAGGCGCAGCAAAACTGATGCAGATTCTTTTAGCTACATCCAACAAGGGCAAGAAGAAAGAGATTCGTGCAATTTTTGCCCCCCAGGGGATCTCCGTGATCACTCCCAGGGATCTGGGTAAGGCCCTGGATGTGATTGAAGATGGCGATACCTTTGAGGCCAACGCCCTCAAGAAGGCCCGGGCCTGGTGCGAACTGACCGGTTTGCCGGTGCTGGCCGACGACTCCGGCCTCTGCGTGGACGCCCTCGACGGGCGACCCGGCGTCTATTCGGCGCGCTACGCCGGCGCTGAAGCCACCGACGAACAGAACTACCGCAAGCTGCTCAAGGAGCTGGACGGCGTCGGCGACCGCCAGGCGCGCTTTGTCTGCTGCATGGCCCTGGTGCTGCCCGACGGCCGCGAACTGGTGGCCCACGGGCGCTACGAGGGCTACATCGGCCTCGATCCGCTGGGTGAGGGCGGCTTCGGCTATGACCCGATCTTCATGGATCCCGAGCTGCACCTCTCCATCGCCCAGCTGACCAATGATGAGAAGAACAGCCGCAGCCACCGCTATCACGCCCTGATGGCCATGCAGGTGGAGATGATCAAGGCCGGTCTTGTCAGTAAGGATTAAAACGATACCTGCCGGCTGATGATCTCAGCCGGCGTCTAATTTATCTGAAGGAAAACAACATGATCTCTGCAAACAATATTACTCTGTCCTATGGCAAACGCATCCTTTTCAAGGATGTCAACATCAAGTTCACCCCCGGCAACTGCTACGGCCTGATCGGGGCCAACGGCTCGGGCAAGTCAACCTTCCTCAAGATTCTGGCGGGCGATGTGGACCCGGATCGCGGCTCTGTGGCCCTGAACCCCGGCGAACGCCTGGCGGTTTTGCGCCAGGACCACTTCGCCTTCAACGACCATACCGTTTTTGACACCGTGGTCATGGGCCATGAGCGGCTCTATGCGGTCATGAAGGCCCGCGAGGAGATCTACGCCAAGCCCGAGTTCAGCGAGGAGGACGGCATCCGCTCGGCCGAGCTCGAGACCGAGTTTGCCGAGCTCAACGGCTATGAGCTGGACGCCGAGGTCGGCAGCCTGCTCAAGGGTCTCGGCATCGGCGAGGAGCTGCACCAGCGCTGCATCCGCGATCTGGAGGGCGGTGAAAAGGTGCGCGTGCTGCTGGCCCAGGCCCTCTTCGGCAACCCCGACGTGCTGCTGCTGGACGAGCCCACCAACCACCTCGACCTGCGCTCGATCATGTGGCTCGAGGAGTTTCTCGGCCGCTTCAAGAACACCGTCATCGTGGTCTCCCACGACCGCCACTTTCTGAATCAGGTCTGCACCCATACCGCCGACATCGATTTCTCCGAGATCAGGGTCTACGCCGGCAACTATGACTTCTGGTACAAGGCCAGCCAGCTGGTGGTGCAGCAGAAACAGCAGGAGAACAAGAAGGCCCAGGAGAAGGCCACCGAACTCAAGGAGTTCATTGCGCGCTTCAGCTCCAATGCGTCCAAGGCGCGCCAGGCCACCTCGCGCAAGAAGCTGCTCGAGAAGCTGACCATCGAGGATCTGCCGGTCTCCTCGCGCCGCTATCCCTACATCATGTTCAAACCCGAGCGCCCCTGCGGCAAAGTTATTCTGCAGCTGGAGGGCCTCTCAAAAACTGTTGACGGTGTGGAGGTGCTCAAAGATATTGATCTTAATGTGCAGGCCGGCGAGAAGATCGCCTTTGTGGGCACCAACGGCCTGGCCAAGACAACCCTCTTCCAGATCCTGGCCGGCGAAATGGAGCCGGACAGCGGGACCATGCGCTGGGGCACCACCATCACCAACACCTACTTCCCCATGGACAACAGCGCCTACTTTGCCAATGAGCTGACCCTGGTGGAGTGGATGGGCCAGTTCTGCCCGGCCAGCGAGGGCGAAGCCTTTGCCCGCGGCTTCCTGGGCCGCATGCTCTTCTCGGGCGAGGAGGCCACCAAGAAGGCCAAGGTCATCTCGGGCGGCGAGCGCGTGCGCTGCATGCTGGCGCGCATGATGCTGAGCAGCGCCAACGTCCTGATCCTGGACGAACCCACCAACCATCTCGACCTGGAGTCGATCACCTCGCTCAACAACGCCCTGAGCGACTTCCCCGAGGTGCTGCTCTTCTCCTCCCACGACCATCAGCTGGTCAGCACGGTTGCCAACCGTCTGGTCGAGATCGGGCCGGACGGGCGGTTGATTGATGCGGATGAGGCTTGGTTGGAGTCGGCTTAAAATTAATTAGTCATTGCGAGGAGCATGCAGGCAATCTGGTTTGCCGCGCTGCGCTCGCAATGACATTGAGTTGTAGGTCGGTGTTGAGGTGATTGTCGGCTTTCATTCTTCTAGCCGACCTACGGACTGGGGATTGTGGCTAGTTATGTTGAATTGGGCTTGGGCACAATGTTGGCTTTGATTATTCAATCCGATCAATATGTGAATTTCTACATTTCTTTAAAAGATTGAATCATAAGCCTTTCAGAATCGTGATCATAAATAATTAGACCATCTGAAGTGTTGATAGTTATTGTACCGTTAGTCTCTGACTGTGAGATAGAATAACTACTTATATCCGTCCACCCTTTTACTGTTATTCTTACAGCATCATGTATTATAAATGTTTGATGAATTTTCTTATTGTCAAACACATACATAGATAAATCTACCCTATCTCTAGCAACACAACGAAGCCGAAATGCTACCCATTTATCTGAATTGGCGACAGGTAAAATAGGTTTTAATAACTCATAGTCACTGCCATCATAAGTTAAGAATATAAGTTTAGTTTTTCTATTTTCGTTTTGTTCGTAGTAATATATATAGCGCCAATAGTTCCGCCAAAAAAAACCTTCAGGAGACACAGGGTATATACTATAGTGGTCTACCACTTCAGAAATAATTTTACGGCCATCTTGATTGTCCCCCACTGTCTCTATAGCGCCTTTCTTTGATCCAGCAGGGATTGAACATCCTAAAAGCAAAGAAACCATACTAAGTAAACTTATAAAAAGGACTTTTTTCATCATATGATATCTCCCTATCCATCACAGAACGGTATTAGATAGACTAAAACAAAATTGATTCAGAATGCACATAATTGCTATTTATATACCCCACCAACCCCTCACAACAAACCCATTTTTGCCAAACCCTCCCACCCACTTATATTCAACCAGAGGCCCAAAATGAAAAGATTTCTCCGCGACATCCTGATCATCTACAGCGTGCTGCAGATCTATGCCCTCTTCATCTCCAACAGCATGATGTTCCTGCCGCCCGAGCCCGGCTATGACTCCGGCCCCGAGATTGTGCGCATCCCGCGCGGCGCGGGCCATATTGCGGCCATCTACCTGAAAAATCCGCAGGCGCGCTACACGATCCTCTACAGCCACGGCAATGCCGAGGACATCGGCTGGCTGCGGCCCCACCTGCAGCTCTATGTGGAGCGCGGCTTCGCGGTGCTGGCCTATGATTACTCGGGCTACGGGCTCAGCGACGGCTCGCCGGGCGAGCGGGCGAGCTATGCGGACATCAGCGTGGCCTACGCCTATCTGGTCAACGAACTGCAGACCCCGCCCGAGCGCATCATTTTACTGGGGCGCTCCATCGGCAGCGGCCCCAGCCTCTACCTGGCCGAGCGCGAGCCGGTGGCCGGCGTGATCCTTGAGAGTGCCTTCACCGCGGCCTTTCGGACCATGACCCGCTGGCCAATCTTCATTTTTGACCGCTACCCCAACATCCGGCGCATCGCTGACATTGGCTGCCCGGTCCTGATCATGCACGGCCAGCAGGACGGCGAGATTCCCATCCGGCACAGCATCAAGCTGCTGGCGGCCGCACATGAACCCAAGCGGCATCTCTGGGTTAAAGGCGCCGGCCATGACGATCTGGTCTATCGGGCCGGCGCGGCCTACTGGTCAGCGCTGAGCTCTTTTGCCGAGCTGTGTGGTGATTAATTGGGTGTCAGGCCTACACATTCTATCGGCTGGAGACAAATTCCGGATTGACCTATTGGGTAAATTCAGCACTCAATGGGTGCAAGACCTAATAGGAGTTGATCTGTGATATGAGGAGTTTTCCGAAAGATTTTGTGTGGGGCACGGCCGCTTCGGCCTATCAGACCGAGGGCGGCAACTTTCATAACGACTGGTTTCACTATGAGCAAAGTGAGCCGCGCATCAAGGAGCCCTGCGGCCTGGCCTGCGACCACTGGAACCGCTATGCACAGGACTATGATCTAGCCAAGGAGCTGGGCGTGCAGATGCACCGCCTCTCCATCGAGTGGTCGCGCGTCTGCCCCCGTCCCGGCGAGGTCTGCCGGCCCGTCCTGGACCACTACCGCGAGATGCTAGAGGCCCTGCATGCGCGCGGCATCCGGGTTATGCTCTGCCTGCACCACTTCACCATTCCGCAGTGGGTGCAGGAGCTGGGCGGCTTCCTCAAGCGCAAAGAGTATATGTGCCACTTCAACTTCTACGTGGAAACGGTGGTGGGCGCCCTGGGCGATCTGGTTGACAGCTGGCTGCCGATCAACGAGCCCAACATGGTGCCGCTGGGTGGCTATCTGGCCGACTTCCTGCCGCCCTTCAAGATCAACCCGCTCGCATTCATCAGGTGCTACCGCACCTTTTTCGCCATGCATGCCCAGTCCTACCGCATCATCAAGCAGCACTATCCGGAGGCGCCGGTGGGGGTGGCCTTCGCCTTCATGTACTTCAAACCCTACAATGAGCGGAGCCGTTTTGACCAGTGGGCCGCCAAACTGGCCATCTCTCTGACCAGCACGCGCTTCTTCGAGGGCGTCCAGAGCGGCAAGATGAAATTCCCCTTTGGCCTTGGTGGCAACATGCCGGATTTGCGGGGTTCCATGGACTTCATCGGCCTCAACTACTACAGCATCAACTATATGAAGGGGCTGACCCCGGTTGAGGCGCGGCCCGGCGACGAGGTCACCGAGATGGGCTGGAGCTTCTATCCCGAAGGTATCTATGAGGTGCTCGCCTATCTGCATGCGCGCGTCGATCTGCCCATCATCATCACCGAGAACGGCCTGGCCACCAACGATGATGATTTCCGCATCAGGTATATGCGCAGCCACCTGGAGCAGGTCCACCGGGCCATTCAGGAGGGCATGGATATCCGCGGCTACATGTGCTGGTCCCTGACCGACAACTTTGAGTGGGACCACGGCTTTGAGAAGCGCTTCGGCCTGATCCATGTGGATTACAAGACCCAGCAGCGCAGCATCAAGCCCGGCGGCCGCTGGTATGCCGGGGTGATTAGGGCCAATGCAATCGGCGATTGAAAGGCCTATTCGTAAAAGAAGCGTAAAAGCAAGCTCATAAGTGTTAAGCGTGCGAGGGCTGTGTTAAGTTTCACGCTCAATGAATTTTTTAGGAGTGACTTTTGAGCGAGCTTAAGACTTTCCCGCAATATTTCTACCAGACCTGCGCTAAGTTTCCTAACCGGCCGGCGCAGCGTTTCAATTCGGATCTATACCATGGCGATCATGATGGCGAGTTTAGCTATGACCAGATGCGTAAGCGGGTCGAGGCGATGGCCGGCGGCCTGATGAGTTTAGGGATCGAGAAGCAGGAGCGCATCGGCATCATGTCGCCCAGCAGCGCCTACTGGACCCACTGCGACATGGCCATCAGCAACTGCGCCGCCATCAGCGTCACTATCTATCCGACGCTCAGTGTGGGCGAGGTGGCCTACATCATCAATGATTCCAATACCCGCTTCCTCTTTGTGGACAGCGCCGAGACCTATGAACGTCTTGAACCGGGTTTCAGCCGCATGTCCAGGCTGGAGCAGGTCATCGTGCTCGACCTGCATTACAAGGGGCAGGGTAATGCCATGGGCCTCAGTGAACTGCTCGAGCTGGGCGAGGCCTGGCTGAAGGACAACCATGCGGCCTATGAGGCGCGCTACAAGAGCGTCGAGTTGGACGATATCCTGACCATCCTCTACACCTCCGGCACCACCGGTGAGAGCAAGGGCGTGGTCCTCTCCCATGGCTGCGGCTCCTCGCGTCTGGAGGGGGTGCGCGACTACTTCGCCACCTGCGGCATGAGCCTGAACCATGAGGATGTGGCGCTCTGCTTTTTGCCGCTTTCGCACATCTTTGACCGTGGCTCGACCCAGCTGACCGCCATCTGCGAGGGCGCCTGCATCGCCTACGCCGACAAGCCCGGCACCCTGCTGGACGACATGCAGAAGTACAATCCGACCTGGATGGGCTGCGTGCCGCGCCTCTATGAGAAGATCTACATCACCTTCCAGCAGCAGGTGGGGGCCAGCCCGCTCAAGAAAAAACTGTTTGATTGGGCCCTCAAAGTTGGCGAGCAGGCCCTGGAGTACCGCATGGATGAGCGCGGCTGCTACAACATGGCGCCCGACTTCGAGCTGAAATCGCGTCTGCCGCTGGGGCTGCGGCTCAAGTTCATTCTGGCCGACAAGCTCTTCGCCAAGGTGCGCGGCCTCTTCGGCAACCGCTTTCGCTACGCCTTCTCGGCCAGCGCCGGCATTGCCCCGGATCTGCTAAAATTCTACTACATCCTGGGCCTGGCCATCACTGAGGGCTACGGCTCAACCGAGAGCTTCAACGCCTGCGTGCTGAATCCCCTGACCGCCTGCAAGCCCGGCTGTATCGGTATGGAGGCCAACGGCAGCTTTGCGCGGGTGGCCGACGACGGCGAGCTGGAGGTTTCGGGAGCCGGTATCTTCAGCCAGTATCTCAACAAGCCCGAGGAGAGCCGTGACAGCTTCACCGAGGACGGCTGGTTCAAGACCGGCGACGTGGTGACGCGCGACGAGCACGGCTATTACAGGATCATCGACCGCAAGAAGGCCATCATCTGCACCTCGGCCGGCAAGAATGTGGCCCCGGCCAAGCTGGAGAGCCTCTTCGGCACCAGTCAGGTCATCGAGCAGACCTTCTTCGTGGGCGACGAGCGCAGCTTCATCTCCGGCCTGGTGGTGCCCAACTTTGCCTACTTCATCCAGCTCTTCGAAGAAAAGGGCATCGCCTACGATAAAGATGCGCTTAAACATGCCGAGATCGGCGGCGTATCAATGTGTGTCGAGGTGGGCCAGGACTTTGTTGACCAGCCCATCCTGCGCGAGCTGGTGGATGATGAGATCCAGAGCGCCAACGAGCGCCTGGAGCATTATGAGATGATCAGGCAGTATCGCCCGCTGCGCAAGCGCTTTTCCGCGGCCAACGACCTGCTGACCCCGACCCAGAAGACCAAGTAGCGCGTTTTTCTCAAAGAGTTTTCAGATATTATCGAGGATATCTACGCCGAGTAGTTGTTCTCCGCTCCCGGCCTTGCAGCCGGGATCTGCTGGGTGTCAGGCCTACACCCAATTCTGATAAATTTATTTCGTATTAATTATTCGTAACTTATCCCTCTAATATGATACTCATATCTAATTCTTCCTTAAAAATCAGTTGTTTATCTATGATCGCATCAACTATTGATCCGATGAGTGGTCTACCACGCGTCGCCGATATATGGGCGGCGATCAAAGAATCTGGAGGAAGCTATGTTTTTATTCCAATCACTGACTTTAGCCCAAATGGGGATGTGGTTTGCCGTGCTCGGATCCCTGATCCTGCTGAATGAGGTTTCGCGCCGCAGCAAGTGGGGCGGCCTCGCCTGTTTCGCTGATCCTGCCCGTCGTCCTGACCATCTTTGTCTGCGCCACATACCGCCGGTGAAGGTACCAGCATGAACGACTGGTTCCACTGGGCACAAGTCTACTCTCGCCTGGCCGGCTGCGTCAGCTTCATGGCCATCCGTTACTCCGAGCGCC
>CALOBW010000045.1:0-18616 GCA_942491525.1 uncultured Thermodesulfobacteriota bacterium | reverse complement strand
ATGGTGAGTGTCTTCAGAGCGGGGCCTGAGCTGATTCTGAGGGCCGGCGCAAAACAGCGGGCCGCCTCGCGCTCCACTCTCTATCTGGCGCAGGGGCCGGAGCTCAGCGGCCACCAGCTGGTTGACGGCATTCTGGCCTACAGCTACAGCCTGCCCGAAGCGGCAAGCTGCCTGAATTTTGATCCGGTCAGGGGGCTGCTCTATGCCGGCGGCAGACAGGGGAATCTTTATATCTTTGATCAGGAGCTGACCCTGGTGAACTATCTGCCCGGCGCCATTGACCGGCCGCTGCTGGATATCAGGTCTTTCAGCTGGCGCCGCAAGAACTATCTGCTGGGAATTTATGCGGATATGGTGGCCGCTTTTGACGGTCACGGGCTCCTGTGGGCGGCGGAGCTGGCGGGCAGCTTCGAGCGGGCCCTGGTGATGGATCGCAAACTCTATCTGAGCTGCTATCAGCTCAAGGGCATCTGCAGCGGCCGGGATATGGGTTTCACGCAGCTTGTGATACTGGATGCGCTGAACGGCGGACGCGAAGAGTCGTCGGAGCTCGGCAGCGGCCGCTCCCTGGGGCCATTGATTGACCTGCCTGCCGGCCAGCTGATCTTTGCCGACCATGGCGGCCGGCTGCGGCACCTTTCATTGGCGGAGTTGCCGGGAGTCAAGCCCGAGTCGATCGGCAGCTACCTCATGAGTGATTAGCTGGCGGCCTGCAGGTGGGTGTAGTACTTCTCCAGTACGGGCAGGAAGTCGGGCTGCTCCAGCATGGCTTCATTGATGACCTGCAGCGCCTCGTCGCGGTTGTTCAGCTCTTCATTCAGGATGACGGCGCAGTTGTAGCTGGCCCGCGGCCGGCACTCGGTCTCGGGATAGTGCTCGATCAGATGCAGGTAGGTGCGCGCGGCGGCCTTGAAGTTGCGGGCCTCGTTCAGGAATTCGGCCACGCTGAAGATGATGTCCGGGTCCGGGGCGAAATCGGCGTCGGCATTGATGCAGTCGGTGTAGACCTCGGCCATCTTCTTGCGCTGGTTGGCGGCCTGCAGCAGATGCAGATAGTCGGCGCCGTGCTGGTTGAGGTTCTGTCTGAGTCTTTTGAGCAGCTGGAAATAGGTTTCGGCCAGCTCCTGGTCGTTGACCCTGCCGCCGGTCTCGCGGTCGATCCAGTTGAGGGCCTGCTCAAGTTTGCCCTGGGCGATCAGCTTGTCGAGCTGGGGATGGCTGCCGGGTTCGATCTCAGCTAAAGTTTGAATGTTGATCTTCAGGCCCAGGCGTTCATGGTACTGCAGCATGATGTAGCCGATGAAGTTGTAGCTGAACAGCAGGCAGAGCGCCAGGGTTGCAAAGAGGGCCGGCTGCTGGATGTAGGCCGGCGAGCTGTTTCTGAGGGCAATCGTCAGCGGGATGGTGCCGATGCACAGCAGGATCAGGCAGAGGGCCCAGTAGGATGGCCCGATCTTGAGGGCTACCTCCAGGGTCAGCCCCGGGTTGAAGACGCGCATCAGGCTGCGTTTGAGGTTCAGCACTATCAGCATGGCCGGGAAGGAAATTCCCAGGATCAGCAGGGTCGCCAGGGTCTGGCGCAGGGTCAGGTTGTGCATGATCAGCAGGCAGAAGACGCCGAAGATCAGGTTCAGCAGGATGACCTGGCCGCCCAGCTCCAGATCGTCCGAAAAGCCGGTCAGGTCCGGAGCTTCGAAATACCCCTGTGAGGTCTTGGTCAGGGCCGCGCTGCAGTATTTGATCCAGACGGCCCAGATGAAGGCTGTGACCATCCAGTTCATGACCGGCACGATCGAGAAGATGCCGATTACCGCGCTGCAGATCAGCAGCAGGATTATGGGCATGGCCTGCAGCGGGTAGCCGAAGATGGTCGGCAGCATGTGCCAGTAGGGGCTTACCAGATCGCGGGTCGTGATTTTGCTGAGGTTGGCATGGCAGTGGGGACAGAGGTGCAGCACGTGGCGTCTGTTACCGTACTTCTTGAGCGGCTTGTTTATGATGCACTTGCCGCAGAGATCCAGGTTGCACTCCTGGCAGTGCCAGATCGCCGCTTTAGATGTGTGGTAGGCACATCTCTCCATTGCCAACTCCTCAATTTCCTGATTGCCTTTACTGTTTCGGAAAAGAGGGTCAATTAGTTGATTGAAATCTTTTGACCGCACTTGGGGCAGCTGAACTGGTTGAGCTTGAAGGCCGGCGAGAGCTCCTGCTGGTGGCCGCAGCTCTGGCAGGTGAAGCTCTGCCACTGGCCCGGGTTGCGTCTGAAATTCTGCGGGCCGGCGCCGGGCTTCGCATGCAGGGCGGCCGCGCCCAGCAGATTGTTGAGCTGCTCTTTGTCCTGCTGGCGGACGCTGTGCTCCAGGCCGCACTTGGGGCAGGTGACCTTGTCATCCTCGAACTCGGGCGGCAGCTTGATGCGCATGCCGCAGCTGCACTCAATCAGGCTGAAGTTGTTGATGCCGCGCATGATGTCGCCGGTCTTGCGCGCAATCTCGCCGGCCATCATGGGAGCGGCGATTGCTGAGGCGGCCCGGATATCGATCTTCTGGCTGCCGTTCAGGTCCTGCTGTTTGAGCAAGGGTTTCTTGGTGCCGGTGACGTTGCGGTGGGCTCTGAGATACTCGGAGTAGCCGGCCGAGCCGTGCATCTTTCTGAGGATCTCGATCCTGCGGTCCAGCGGCGGGTGGGTCGCAAAGACGTTGTCGCTCAGCTGGCTCTTGTAGGGATTGACGATGTAGAAGGGCGCGGTGGCGCGCGGGGCCGAGGTCAGCCGGTAGCTGGCGTTTTTAAGCTTCTCCAGGGCCGAGGCCAGCCCCTCGGGGTAGCGGGTCAGGCGCGCGCTGGTGGCGTCGGCCAGATATTCGCGTTTGCGCGAGACCGAGAAGTAGAGGATGCGCGCCAGAAGCGGGCCGATGATGGCGATCAGGAGGGCGATCAGAATCAGCAGGGCCCCGCCGTCATTGGAGTTGTTTTTTGAGCTGGATGAGCGGTAGCGCCGGTGGCTGCCGAAGCGCATTGAGTTGCTGATGGCGTCGGCGATGAAGACGATGGCGCCCAGCATGGTGGCGGCCACGGTCATGTAGAGGATGTCGCGGTTCATGATGTGGCCCAGCTCGTGGGCGATGACCCCCTGCAGCTCGTCGCGGTTGCAGCAGCCCAGCAGGCCGGCCGTGACGCAGATGGCGCTTTTTTCCGGGCTCTTGCCGACGGCAAAGGCGTTGGGCGCCGGATCATCCATGATGAAGATGCGCGGCATGGTCTCTAAGCTGGCCGCAATTTTCATCTCTTCGACAATGTTGAAGAGCTGCGGAAACTCGTCGCGCTCCACCTCGCGCGCCCCGCTCATGTGCAGAAAGATGTTGTCGGAGGCGAAGAGCGCCACCAGCAGCATGATCAGCCAGACGATTGTGGTGACGCCCAGGCCGGTCAATGCCGCGGCATGGGTGGCGCCCAGGTAGAAGCCCAGCAGGTAACCGATGCTCAACAGCAGCAGCCCCATCAGCATGATCAGGGCGTAGGTCTTGCGCCGGTTCTGGGCGATGATCCTCCAGAACATCTAGAAGCTGACCTTGGGCACCTTGCGCTCGCTTACGTCTTCCAGTTCGAAGAACTCCTCCTGCTTGAAGTTGAAGGCCGCGGCCACCATGTTGGAGGGGAACATCTCGACCCGGTTGTTCAAAAAGAGCACCTGGTCGTTGTAGGCCTGGCGCGCAAAGGCGATCTTGTTCTCGGTGCTGGTCAGTTCCTCCTGCAGGGCCAGGAAGTTCTCGTTGGCCTTGAGCTCCGGATAGTTCTCCACCACGGCCATGAAGTTGGAGAGCGCGCCCGATAGCTGGCTCTCGGCCTTGGAAACTTCGGCCACGTCGCCTCTGGCGCCGGTGGCCCGGGCGCGGGCCTCGGTGATGGCGCTGAAGGTCTCCTTCTCGTGAGTCATGTAGCCCTTGGCCGTCTCCACCAGGTTGGGGATCAGGTCGTGGCGCCGCTTGAGCTGCACATCGATCTGCGACCAGGCGTTTTTGACCTGGTTGCGCAAAGCTACCAGGCCGTTGTAGAGGGCGATGACCCACAGGATCAGGCCCAGGATAATGCCGATAATTACGATTCCTACTATCATTCCTCCAGACATATTAGCTCCTTAACATCTCGTTTAGCAGGCCGGCCAGCCGTCCGCCGCTCATCTTTATTATGTCCTGCAACTCGCGCTCGTCAAACCAGAGGCCATGGTCTTCACAGCGGTCCAGCAGCACATCCTTGATATTGACCTTGCCCATCTTCTTTTCACAGATCGGGCATTTGCGGCCCCGCTCATGGGTGCGCGCCGGCTGCATGGCGTCGATCAGCTCGTCCGAGCCGCCTTCGCGCTCCAGCAGCCAGCCCAGCTCGCCGCTGTCGAGCCAGATGCCGTGGCAGCTGACGCAGTAGTCGATCTCAATTTCGCTGTACTCCAGCGTGATCAGGGTATGTTGGCAGTGGGGGCATTTCATGGGTTAAATAATAACACACTCCTAAACAGAATGTCTCAGCTTTATCCAGCTTTTGGTCAGAGCATGGGTGATGGCGGTCATCAGCAGGCCGACAGCGACCGCTATCGTCGGGCTTAGCTTTTGATAGTCGAGCAGCAGCACGCCCCAGCCGATCAATATCCACTGGATCATGTAGATCGATGTGACATTCTTGCTCCAGAAGATCAGCAGCTCGGCTGGCTTTGAGCCGGCCACGCGTTGTTCAATCAGCCTGAACTCCCAGAGCCAGATCAGCACAAAGCCGGTGATCACCAGATGCACGCCCAGGCCGCTGCGGTAGTAGTCGCCCACCGGCAGCCAGGGCGTGTCCACAAATGCCCAGATCAGGCCGCCGGCCAGCATCAGGCCCGCACCAACTTGGGCTGATCTCTTCATGAACCGGGCCCGGTTTCCAGTCTGATTAAACAGCGAGCCCCAATACATGCCCAGCAGCGGGTAGAATGCCCAAGGAAAGAGCGGAAAGTAGACATTCTGGCCGCTGCCCCAGAGAATGTCCGGATGCTGCAGCGGCCAGAGCAGCGGCGATATCAGGAGAACCAGCAAGGCCAGCAACAGCCAGCTGATGGGCGGCAGACGCCGGATGGCGCTCATGATAATCAGGCTCAGGCCGGCCATCTGCAGAATGTCGATGGCCAGCAGCAGGCCCAGGGGCGAGTCCGGTCCGCTTGGGGGATAGTTGCCGGCGAGCAGGACCGGCAGCACAAAGCGCAGCAGGTTGAGCAGGTAGCCCATTATGATCAGCTTAATCCCACGCAGGGCTGTGGCTTTTAGATCGTTGGCGCGCAGAAAAAAGATGCCCATGATCAGCATGAAGACCGGGGCTGCCGGGGCCGTACCCATAAGCAGGACCAGATCGCCAAGGGCTGATCCTTCACCGCCGTTCACGCCATACATAATCATGCAGTGCTGCATGATCATGAAGAAGATGGCCAGGCCTCTTGCTAAATCCAGAAATATAATTCGTCCCATGCAGCTGATTATAACCCAGCTATTTTTTTTGTGGGAGCCCCATTGACGCCTAATCGGCTTGGTGCTAGATTTCCCTGCATGCTTGACATTAAATTTATTAGACAAAATCCGGATCTGGTGAAGGCGGCTTTGGCGAAACGCAATTCCAAGCTCGACCTTAGTGAACTGCTTGAACTTGATGAGACGCGCCGCGAGTTGATTGTTAAGGGCGATGAGCTTAAAGCCAAGCGCAATCAGGCTTCGGCCGAGATTGGCCGCGCCAAGAAAGAGGGCGGCGACATGCAGGCCGCGGCTGCCGGCATGAAAGAGGTCTCGAATGCCATCAAGGAGCTCGACGCCGAACTTAAAGCAATTGAAGAGTCCATGAACGACATCGTCATGGGCATTCCCAATATTCCCAGTGAAAGTGTGCCGGTCGGTCGAGATGAGTCCGACAACATCGAGATGCGCGTCTGGGGCGAGAAACCCAGCTTTGACTTTGAGGTCAAGGATCATCAGGATCTGGGCGAAGATCTGGGCATCCTGGATTTCAAGCGCGCCGCCAAACTGACCGGCGCCCGCTTCTGCCTCAACATGGGTCTGGGCGCCAAACTGGAGCGCGCCCTGATCAACTTTATGCTCGACATCCATACTATGGAGCACGGCTGCACCGAGGTCATGACGCCCTTCATGGTCAACCGCGACTCCATGACCGCCACCGGTCAGCTGCCCAAGTTTGAAGAGGATCTCTTTGCCGCCGGTGACTACTTCCTGATCCCGACCGCCGAGGTGCCGGTGACCAACATCCACCGCGACGAGGTTATCCCGGCCGAGCAGCTGCCCATCAAGTATGTGGCCTACACCCCCTGCTTCCGCAGTGAAGCCGGCTCCTACGGTAAGGACACCCGCGGCCTGATCCGTCAGCACCAGTTCAACAAGGTTGAGTTGGTCCGATTCTCCAAGCCTGGCGACTCTTATGACAACCTGGAAGAGTTGACCAATAATGCCGAGGAGATCCTGAAGCGCCTCGGCCTGCACTACCGCGTGGTGACCCTCTGCTCCGGCGATCTGGGATTCTCAAGCGCCAAGACCTATGATCTGGAAGTCTGGATGCCCTCGCAGAACTGCTTCCGCGAGATCTCATCCTGCAGCAATTTTGAAGATTTCCAGGCCCGCCGCGGCAATATCCGCTGCAAGGAGAAGGATGCCAAGAAGCCCGAGCTGGTGCACACCTTGAACGGCAGCGGCCTGGCCGTCGGCCGTACTCTGGCCGCCATTCTGGAGAACTACCAGCAGGCCGATGGCTCAGTCATGGTGCCCGAAGCCCTGCGTCCCTACATGGGCGTGGACGTGATAAAGTAGTCTTATAAGGGGCTTGACCTGATCGATTCAATAAGATAAAGGAAAAATCCACTGCGGAGGGATGGCAGAGCCTGGCTGATTGCACTGGTCTTGAAAACCAGCATACCTTTACCGGTATCGGGGGTTCGAATCCCTCTCCCTCCGCCAGCTAAAATAAGCAGTATGGAGAGTTGGCCGAGAGGCTGAAGGCGCGCCCCTGCTAAGGGTGTATGGGTTAACAGCTCATCAAGGGTTCGAATCCCTTACTCTCCGCCAAATATCAAAGCCTGGTTCATTTGAACCGGGCTTTTTTGTTATGATGTGCTCTTGATTAGATGTGTAGTCTGGTCATATATGGTGTGCACTACGCATGTATTTAAAGAATAGCTAAAGGTGGCAGGGAACAGGTAAATGCTTTTTAATTCATATGAGTTCTTATTCTTCTTTTTACCAATTACTTTGGTTGTTTATTTTGCTCTGGGCCGCAGGGGATATGTCGAGACGGCCATGGCCTGGTTGATACTGATGTCGCTGTTTTTTTATGCCTGGTGGAAGCCGGCCTATCTGATAATAATCGTGGCATCGATCTTGATAAATTATCTGGTTGGATTTGTCTTGGGTCGTTGGCATGCCAATACTGAGAGAAGTCCGGCAGCCGCCAGAATGTTGTTGTTTTTGGGAATAGCGTTTAATCTTGGTCTGTTGGGATATTTTAAGTATGCTGGATTTTTTGTTGAGAATCTGAACGGCCTGCTCGGCAGCAGCTTGGGGGTGCGTGAGATCGCATTGCCCTTGGCGATCTCGTTTTTTACGTTTCAGCAGATTGCATATCTTGTGGATGCTTACCGCGGTGCGGCCCGCGAATATAATTTTCTGCACTATGGTCTTTTTGTAACGTTCTTTCCGCAGTTGATCGCGGGCCCGATTGTCCATCACAAGGAGATCTTGCCCCAGTTTCAGAACCGGGAGAGTTTCAGGCTGAATTTTGAGAATGTTGCGGTTGGCATCACTATTTTTGTGGTGGGGCTCTTCAAGAAGGTCATCTTGGCTGATGGGATTGCCGTCTATGCATCGCCTGTTTTTAAAGCCGGTGAACAGGGGCAGCTGCTTACGTTTGGAGAGGCCTGGGGCGGCGCCCTGGCCTATACATTTCAGCTCTATTTTGACTTTTCAGGATACTCTGATATGGCGATCGGCATAGCAGCCATGGTTGGTATTGTGTTGCCGCTCAACTTTAATGCCCCATACAAGTCTCTGAATATAATTTCTTTCTGGCAAAAGTGGCACATGACGCTCTCGCGGTTTTTTAGAGACTATCTCTATATTCCGTTGGGGGGTAACCGTAAGGGCGAGTTGCGTAAGTATCTTAATATCCTGCTGACAATGACGCTCTGTGGTCTATGGCACGGTGCGGGCTGGACTTTTGTCTTGTGGGGCATACTGCATGGTGTTTTTGTTGTTCTTAATCATTCTTGGCGATATCTGCGCCGTATGTTGGGACATGACCTTGGGCATCCGGCGCTAGTTACAAGTTTAATTTCCTGGCTGATAACGTTTGTGGCAGTTGTGTTTGCCTGGGTCTTGTTCCGGGCGGAGAGTCTGTCCGGAGCAGGCGTGGTCATCAGAGGAATGTTGGGTTGTAACGGGATGGGATCTTTTAGCGAACTGCTGAGCCGTGATCAGCTGTATTTCACGCTTCTTCTGGCCGCGGTAGCGTTCATTCTACCCACCATTCATGATTTGATGGGGCGGTATCAGGTGTTGAAACGACCGTCCAGGTTGTCGTGGAAGCCGTCTTGGATGTGGGGACTAATCACGGCATCTATGGCCATAGTGTCCATCATTAATCTTTCTGATGTAAGTGAATTCCTATACTTCAATTTCTAGGAGCAAACTGTTGATTCACGATAAGAGCAAGAAATATGTCGGCTTGGTGCTGGCGTTGGTTGGCGCATCAGTGGTGCTGCTGGCCAGTTATACATTTATTAATGATCCGTATTGGATTTGGCAGAGGAGCCCCGAGTGGTCCATTAAATGGCAGGGGCATAATCGGATTCTGGATAACAAGATGCGTTATGCCAAGTCGCTTCAGGTTGTGACGCGTCAGCCGCGGGAGATAATTCTCGGCAGTTCGCGCGTTTATCGAGGGATAGAGCCCCCCAGCCCAGAGGTCTACAATATGGGTATTTCGGCGTTGCGGATTAAGGAGGCCAACGCACTGCTCGGGCATACAATCCGCTGGACTAACCCTGATAAGATAATAGTGGGTTTAGATTATTTCATGTTTGATCATGTCAAGCCATTTGAGGCTGGTTATGACCCGGCGGTCGGCAGTTTTCAGTACCTGTTTAGAGTTCTACCGGGCACGCTGGTGAGCAAGATGGCGTATAAGGATGTACAGCGAGCTCTGGAGGGGAAGCTTCGCGGTGACGGACACTGGACCTATGCCGGTTTTAAGCAGACCAACCCTCGGGATAGGGATGGTGTCATGCGTATATGGGAGAGCTTCTTTAACGAACCGCAGCAGATAACAGATGAAGAGTACCAGTTGTTAAGAGAGATGGTTGGTCGGGTTGTTTCCGCGGATATCGAGCTTTATGTATATATCTCGCCGTCAAACTCATGTCAGATTGGTCGGATGCATCAGTATGGTGAATATTCCAGATTTGTGCAGTGGCGTAATCAGGTTGAGTCAATTCTGGCTGAATTTAAGGTGGAGCTGCACGATTTTAGCGAGGATAATCCGTATTATTCGCAGTGTAGTCTGGATGGTTCTACCCCGACTTGGATCGATTCGTCCCACTATTCCCCGATTGTCGGAGAGTGGATATTGGCGCAGGTTAGCACTGATGATTGAAATTGTTGAAAGGGTGGCAATTAATTTGGAAGAAGAGCAGTTTGATCAGCTATTTGATGGTAAAACCTTTGATGACCTGAGTTCTAGGTCTTTTACGGACTGCCGCTTTGAGGAGTGCAGCTTCCGCGGCGCCAATCTGATGCGCGCCCGCTTTGTGGACTGTGTCTTCGTTAACTGCAACTTCTCGCTGGCCCTGATCGACAATGCCGTCTTCCAGTGCGTGGTTTTTGAGGGCTGCAAGCTGATGGGGCTCAACTTCAGTCGCTGCAATTCCTTTCTGCTCTCGCTTAGTTTCAGCGGCTGCTCAATTGAGTCCTGCAGCTTTGCCGAGCTCAATCTGGCCAAGACCAACTTTATTGACTGCAGTCTGGCCGAGACGGACTTTATCAACAGCAAGCTGCCCAAGGCCGACTTCTCTGAAAGCCGCCTGCGTGACTGCGCCTTTGACCATACCGATCTGAGCGGGGCTGACTTCCGTGGCTCGACAGGGGCCTTCATCAATCCGACCCGTAACAGTGTCAGGAAGGCGCGCTTTGATCAGTTTAACGCCCTGGAGCTGCTGAACAGTTTTGATGTTCTGATCAGCTGAACCGGCACCTTTGCACAGGCCACATTTATGGCTGATCTTTGTCATCAAAGTGGCCTCCAGCCTGTCTTTGAGGCTTAAGTCTCTGTTAAGATCCTCACGTCATTTTCCGACCAGTTGTAAATATCAAACTCTGTAGAATGATTAACTACAAGAGATGTAATTTGAATGCACGCTGCGCAAAGAAGACGACAACAGACGGAGGTTGAGATTGAAAGATTGGATTAATTCGCTGAATCTGAAGGTAAAACTGATGCTGCCCCTGACCATTGTGGTCGCCATCACCTTGCTGGCGGTTAACGGTTACATCATGTCGCAGGTCAATCAGATGGCCCTTGAAGAGGGCAAGAAGCTGACTCAGGCCATGAACCGCGAGTACGGCAACGATATCCGTCGTCAGCTGGAGCTGGCCATCGAGACCGCCGAGACCACTGCCGAGGCCTTCAGTGCCATCAAGAGTATTAATGACCAGCCTTCGCGTGAGGTTTTGAGCCACATGATGAAGGAGGTTCTGCAGAATAATTCCGAGATCGAGGGTCTCTGGACCGTCTGGGAGCCTGACGCCCTCGATGGTCGTGATGCCGACTTTGTGGGCAAGCCGGGCCATGACGCCACCGGCCGCTTCATTCACTACTGGAACCGCTTCGGCGGCTTGCATCTGGAGGCCTGTGTCGAGTATGAGGGCGGCGAATACTATAATGTTCCGCTTAATAGCGGTAAGTCCTACATAACCGAGCCCACAGTCTATGAGATCGCCGGTCAGGAGATTATGGTTGTCTCGGTGGTTGTGCCGGTCAAGGTGGAGGGCCGGTCTGTGGGTGTCGTGGGTGTTGATTTCAGTATGGACAAGTTTGCCGCACTGATCAATCAGATCAAGCCCTTTGAGGTCGGCTACGCCAGCCTCTTCTCGGATAAGGCCAACATAGTGGCCAACCCCTATGAGGATCGGATCGGTAAGAACGTCAAAGATTTCCTGCATGGTCAGGCCAGTGATGAGGCCCTGGCGGCCATCACCGGCGGTAAAGATCTGACTCAGATCATGAAAGACTTTGACGACCAGGGCGACTCGCTGGTGGTCTACAGTCCGATTCCGGTCGGTCAGAGCGGGATCGTCTGGTCCATTGCGACCCTGGTGCCGGTAGACAGGGTGCTGGCAGGCAACCGCAAGGTCGGCCTGATTGCCCTTGGGGCCGGCATCTTTGGCATCATTGTTATTCTGCTGCTGGTCTTCGGTCTGCTGCGCAGTGTCATCCTGCAGCCGGCTCAGGCCGTGGCCAAGGGCCTCAAGGATATCGCCGAAGGCGACGGTGATCTGACCATGCGTCTGGAGGTCAGGAGCCGGGACGAGATCGGCGAGCTGGCCTCCTGGTTCAATAAGTTTGTGGCCAACCTTGAGGGCATCATCACCAATGTCAAGAATACCGCCAGCCAGGTGGACAGCTCCACCGATGAGGTCTCCAGCGGTTCCCAGGGCCTCTCCCAGGCGACTCAGGAGCAGGCCTCGGCCATCGAGGAGGTGGCCGCCACCATCGAGGAGATGACGTCGGCCATCAAGCAGAATGCTGAGAATGCCAATCAGGGCTCCAGCCAGTCGCGCGAGATGGTGCAGCTGGCCAATGACGGCAGCCAGATCTCCCAGCAGCTGGTGGAGGCCATGAACGGCATCTCGGAAGCCTCCCATAAGGTTGGCGCCATCACCGCGACCGTTAACGAGGTCGCCTTCCAGACCAACCTGCTGGCCCTGAATGCGGCCGTGGAGGCGGCCCGGGCCGGCGAGCACGGCAAGGGTTTTGCCGTGGTGGCCGAAGAGGTCAGGAGTCTGGCCCAGCGCTCAGCCGACTCCTCCAAGGAGATTCAGACCCTGATTGAGGATACGGTGCATAAGGTTCAGGCCGGTGACGCCATGGTTAAGCGTTCGGGCGAGTCCCTGCAGCAGATCATTGCGCGCATCGAGGTTATCTCCCAGACCATGGAGGAGATCGCCTGCTCGTCAGCCGAACAGGCCAACGGTGTGGACGAGCTCAACCGGGCCGTCTCCCAGATCGACGTCTCCATCCAGCAGAACGCCTCCACCGTTGAGGAGCTGGCCAGCGTGGCCGACTCGCTGAGCATTGAGGCCGGCAATCTCTCGGAAAATGTCAGCCGCTTCAAGGTCGGCCAGGAGGTCCAGCCGGCTAAACGGCCGGCGGTTAGAAAAAGCGCACCTGTGGCCGCGTCCAGGATGCCGGCTCAGAGTTTCGCTAATGATGAGATGGATGATTTTGAGGAGTTCTAGGCGCTAAAACGTGATGGATGAAGGCTTCGCTCGTCAAGGGCGAAGCCTTTTTTGTTTATGAGTCATCACCGGCCTTTAGGCTGTTTGGCCGCAAAGATAACTTGACCCCGGCTGCATGTTGATTTAAAAATAGCGAACCAAGTTCACTTTTGAGGTGCATATGTTTGATAAGCTGCTTTCGCCCGGTAATATTGCCAGTATTGAGACCCGCAACCGCATCGTGATGCCGGCCATGGGTATGAACATGTCGGACGGCGGTTTCGTTAACGAGGCCGTCATCAACCACTATGTGGAGCGCGCCAAAGGCGGCGTTGGCCTGATCGTGGTCGAGGTGACCTGTGTGGATGCGCCCCTCGGTCTGAACACCAGGAACATGCTGGTGATCGATGATGACAAATATATTCCCGACATGAAACGGCTGACCGACGCCATCCACGCCCACGGCGCCAAGTGCGTGCTGCAGCTCAGCCACACCGGCCGCGGCGCCAAGAGCTTCAATACCGGCTCTCAGCCCGTGGGGCCCTCGGACGTGCCCATGCCCTACACCATGGTGATCGGGCTTGAGGGCGAGCAGCCCCGGGCCCTCCAGGTCGACGAGATTCGGGCCATTGAGGACAAGTATGCGGCGGCCGCCCTGCGTGCCGAGCAGGCCGGTTTTGACGGCGTCCAGGTGCACGCCACCGGCTACTATCTGGTGGCCCAGTTCCTCTCCAGGACGGCCAATACCAGACGCGATGAGTATGGCGGCTCGGCGCGCAAACGGGCCCGCTTCGCGCTCAACATTCTCAAAAAGATCAAGGCCCGGACTGATCTGCCGGTGATCTACAAATTGTCGCTGCTTGAATTGGGTAAAAATGGCGGCATCAGCCTTCTTGACGGTATCAGATATGCCCGCTGGCTGCAGCAGGCCGGCGCCGACGCCATCGAGGTCATGGCCATGTCCTATAAGCAGGAACCGTCTTTGCGCGACGTGCCCGATACGGCCCAGGCTAAGGGCTTGACCTTTCCCCTGGCCAAGATTTTGAAGCTGGCCCGTATCAGGATTCCGCTGATCGCAGGCGGCCGCACCTTTGAGCCGGAGCTGGCCGAGAGGGGCCTCAGAAGCTGCGACTTTGTCTGGATGGGCCGTGGCCTCTTGGCCGAGCCGCACCTGCCCAACATGATTCTGGACGGCAGCTACAAGAAGGCGCGTCCCTGCATCGGCTGCGGCCGCTGCATCGACAACCAGCTGCAGCATCAGCAGCGAGCCCTCTGCTCGGGCAACCCGGTCCTGGGCCGTGGGGATAACGACTACTCTATTCCGCTGGCCGACCAGCCCAGAAAAGTCATGGTCATCGGCAGCGGCCCGGCCGGCCTGGAGGCCGCCAGAATCGCGGCCAAACGCGGCCATCAGGTGAGTCTGATCGAGCGTGAGAGCCGCCTGGGCGGCCAGCTGCACTACGCGGTTGCCCCGCCCAACAAGCAGAACGTTGAGCCCATGCTCGACTACTTCAGCGGTCAGCTGGAGGGCGTCGATCTGCAGCTCAACCGTGAGATGAGCGCGGCCGATCTCTTGAGTGAGCAGCCCGATGTGCTGATCTGCGCCACCGGCGTCAGGCCATCCAGTTTGCCCATCCCCGGCTTCGATAGGACCGTCAATGCCAAGCAGGTCTTGGCCGGCGCAGAGGTCGGTAAAGATGTGGTTGTCATCGGCGGCGGCCTGGTGGGCTGCGAGACGGCCGAACTGCTGGCCGAGCAGAAGAAACGGGTCGCAATCGTTGAGCTGCTGCCCGAGCTGGCAACCAAGATGGTGGCCGCCAACCGCACCATTTTGCTGGGTCATCTGGCTAAGCTGGGGGTCAGGAGCTACACCGGCTGCAAGTGCAAGGAGATATCAGAGGATAGCGTCCTGGTTGAAGATGCAGATGGGAATGTTGTTGAGCTCAAGGCCGACAGCGTGATCGCCGCCATCGGCGACCGGCCTGAGACAAATCTCTATGATGAGCTCAAGGATAAGCTGGATGAAGTTTACCTGATCGGTGATGCGCTTAAGCCCGAGGGCATTGCCGAGAGCGTGCATGCCGCCTATCGGCTGGTAATGAAGATATGAAAAAGGGGAAGATCTGATCTTCCCCTTTTGGCTCTATCTGGTCTGGAAGAAGTTGAAGTACTCCTTGAACTTCTGGTAGATGCGGCGGCCGAACCACCAGCTCTTCTCAATGGCCTTTGTGATGTTCTCCGGGCTGTAAACCTTATCAAGCTTGAAGAACCAGCCAAAAATGTTCAGGGCGGTGACCTGGGCCTTGTTGAAGCTCAGCGTGGTCTGCATATCTTCATATGCCCAGGGCTGTTCGGTCTTGGGCTCTCCCCAGGTAAAGTAGACGGTTGCCATATCACGGGATACGCCGTCCGGGGCATCAAACAGGTTGTACTCTTCAAAACCCATGGCATAGAGCTCGGCCTCAAAGGCTTCGGCCATGCCTTCGTCATCAAAAGTGATGGCAATGTTCTCCAGGCTCAGCTCATGGGGGTAGGCAAAGTAGCCGGGTTTGAAGCCGGTCAGCCACCAGTGTTCACCCTGGACAAAGAAGAGCTCATCGTCCTTGTGCATCAGGGAGAATTCAATATCCAGCATCTCGTCATCGTTGGCGCAGCGGTAGTGCGGCGCGCCCATGACATCAATTGTGGTGCCCACATAGAAACCGATTTCGGCTCCGCATGAGGCATAGTACTGACCCTTCCAGAGCTCAACCATATAGCGCACGTCATTATAGACAAATCTGACCGTCTCGATCTGGATCGCCATGCCCACCGGCATGGCCATGATGTCATAGAAGTTGTTGAAGCCGGCCAGGCGCTGCAGGGCATACTGGCGCGTGACATAGATGTCCTCGTCATAGTTGTACTCAAAGCCGGCGGTGAAGACGACCGAGTCTACCAGCGGGCCGGCCCAGTCTGTGTTGCGGGCGTTGGAGACGCCGGGCAGCAGCAGCGCCAGTAACAGTAAGAGTCCGATTAGTTTCGCTTGTTTCATTGAGAATTGTCCCTCCCCTGATGCTAAGCTTGAATATCTCAACTAGATCGATATTTCACCGCAGGTATAAAGTCAAACAAAATAGGCAGTTATGACAAATAATTACAATTGATGATAATTATATATTTTTCTATAACCTTTGCCGGCTTGACACCAGTGGCGGTGTTTGACAGCGCTGCGCTGTGGGCGTATGTTCGCCCGATGAGCTATCTCTTCTATATGATCCTGATCGGCCTCTTCACCGGCATGATGACCGGCCTGACCGGTGCCTCGGGGGTGGCCATCGTGGTGCCCCTGCTTAACCTGCTGCTGGGCTTCTCCGTGCATGAATCCATCGGCACCAGCCTGCTGGTGGACGTGATCGCTTCGGTTGCGGTGGCCTGGACCTACTTTAGGGCCGGCAACATCGACTTTGCCTCCGGCCTCTGGGTGGCGGTGGGCTCGATCTTCGGCGCCCAGGTCGGTGCGCTCTGGGCCGTGGGCGTCTCGGCCGGCGGCCTGCAGATCGGCTTCGGCCTCTGCGGCATCATCATGGGCATCATGCTCTGGCGCCGCGGATTGAAATCGGTGCCCGAGCGCCAGCCCATGGCTGGCCGCAAACGCTACCCGATCGCCCTGCTACTGGGCTTTGGCGTGGGCATCATCACCGGCCTGATCGGCGCCGGCGGCGGTATTATGATCATGCTGGTGCTGCTCTTTGTGCTCGGCATGCCCATCCACATCGCCATCGGCACCTCGACCCTCATGATGACCCTGACCGCCATCTCGGGAACCTTGGCTTATGGTTTTCACGGTAACCTAAACCTTGAAGCCGGCATTGTGATCGGTCTCAGCGCGGTGGTGGGTGGCGTGATCTGCGCAACATATGCCAACAGGGTCAATGCCAAGCTGCTCTCGCGCATCGTCAGTGTGATCTTTGTGGGACTGGGATTGGTGATGGCCGGGATTGGTTTGAGTGCGTAAGGGGTTGGTGTGTTGTTGGATTGCGTGTATATAGCAGTTATGTGCAGTTTTGATTGGTCAGGGTTAATGTATCTCTGATCACAGTTTTATGTATGATAATGAATTTAAATTAACGATGACAAAATTTGAGATTAAACTACCAAATGGGATAGTACTATCGTCTGAACTTACCGAAGGCGTAGTTTCAAAGTTGCCAGATGTTCAACCTCGAGAAATTGGAAATGGCTATGTTTGGTATCTGCTGCCAACATTTGAAATCGACGCAGTACAAGTGGTCTTTGATTTGTGCTTTTGGGAAGGAAATCTAAAAGATATAAATTTGTCCCTATCAAATCCGGATCTTTACGGAAATAGCTGGAATGATTTTAGTGAAGCAAAAGAGACTCTTAGGGCAAAGCATACTGAAAAGTGGTTAGCCTCAAAAGGATACAGTGTAGGTAAATACACCTGGGGCAGTGTTTGGGCTGGTTATGATGGTAAAGGTGGAGTTGGTCATGCGGTTGTACGGTACAATTCATAACAAGTTGCTAACCTAGTATGGTGGTGTTTGGTGCAGAAAAATGAATAAAGACAAGCTCAATATTATTAGCGAGACACTTCAAGAAATAGATGAGAATTCTGTCGTAGATGGCATTTCTAATCACTTCTTAAAGCTAAGAAATATCAACGATGAAATCGTTATAGATGCAAACGAGGAAGGTTTGATCTTTTTGGCGCAACAACTAGTTGCACTTGCATTAGATGGAAAAGATGGATCTCATATTCACCTAGATGAATCATCAATGATGGACGAATGTGATAAAGCATTAGTAATTGTAAAGAAGACCAACGCTTGGTCATAGCAATCCAATTATGTGGGGCGCCATCGCACTCTTTATTTACGTCATTGGCGCGAGTCCACATAACTAGCCATTATCTACACTCCTTAATAAACAATCCCCCTCCCTCAATCCCTCCCGCCAGGGGAGGGAATCAATAATTTTGCTGGCAGAGTTCCTCTCCCCTTGTGGGGGAGGACAGGTGGGGGGGTTATTTTATTTCTTTCTCCAGCTGAACCATCAATGGCCCGTCAATCGCCTGCATAATGGCGCTGGCCGGCTGGCCGTGGGCCATCAGATGGCACATGGCGCGCATGTACTTGTTGATGTGGCGGTTGTGCAGCTCATAGCCCTTGCAGAGGTAGTTCTGCTTTTCGCCGGCGCTGTTCTTAACAAAGCGGTGCTTGGGGCAGCCGCCGTTACAGGCGAAGAGGGCCCAGCAGTTTTGGCACTGCTCTGAGAGTTCGGCCTTCTGCTTACCGAACTCCTCCTGCTTGGGCTGGCTGACGAGTTGAGTGATGTCGCCGCTCATGATGTTGCCGATCCTGTATTCTGGGTAGACGAAGTGGTCGCAGGAGTAGATGTCGCCATTGTGCTCCATGATCAGGGAGCGGCCGCATTCGGGCGCAAAGTGGCAGATGGGCGACTCGTTGCCGATCCAGCAGTTCAGCGCCCACTCAAAGTTCATGACCATCACTTGGCCCACGTCTTTGCGCACCCACTGGTCAAAAATTTTGTTCATGAAGTTGGCGTAGCCCTCGGGCGTTACGCTCCATTCGGTGACCGGGCTTGTGCTGCCCGGGCCGGAGAGGCGCAGGCCGGCCGCACTGGCCTGATCGTCGGGCATGCGCTCCACGATGGGGATGAACTGGATGAACTGGGCGCCCTGCTTTTTGAAGAAGTTGTAGACTTCCATAGGCTGCTTTTCGCTCTCGCGGTTGATGCAGGCCAGGATGTTGAAGTCGACCCCGTGCTTCTGCAGCAGTTTCAGGCTTTTCAGCACCTTGGCGTGGGTCGGCTTGCCGCCGGCGCTTACCCGGTAGCGGTCGTGGATTTTAGCCGGGCCGTCGATGCTGAGACCCACCAGAAAGTTGTGCTTGGCCAGAAACTCACACCACTCATCGTTGAGCAGGGTGCCGTTGGTCTGGATGGCGTTAGTGATGGGAGTATTGCCGGCATAGCTCAGCTGGATCTGAATAACCTTTTTGAAGAAGTCCAGCCCCAGCATGGTGGGCTCGCCGCCCTGCCAGGCAAAGGCAACCTCCGGGGCGCCGGCGTTGAGCTCGATATAT
>CALOBW010000044.1:0-279550 GCA_942491525.1 uncultured Thermodesulfobacteriota bacterium | reverse complement strand
TGCTCGCGGCCATCGGCCTGAAGATGATCGTGGAATCATTCTCGCCCAAGGACGCGGCCGAGGAGCTCAGCGATCCCTCCCGCGGGATGACCCTGGTCATGCTCTCGATCGCCACCAGCATCGATGCCGCGGCGGTCGGTTTCAGCTTTGCCGCCCTGAACCTAGCCATAATCTACCCGGCAATCCTGATCGGCCTGGTCTGCGCGCTCTTTTCCGTGATCGGGGTCTACCTGGGCAAGCGCATCGGTTCGCTGATCGGCGTCTGGGCTGAGCGTCTTGGTGGGGCAGTCCTGATCTCCATCGGCCTCAAGATTCTGCTTGAACATCTGCTCTAGGCAGAACGTAGTGGCCCCCGGCATGCCGTCGGGGGCTTTTTTGTTTAGAGCTGAATCTCCACGTCGCTGATGGGATAGGATTTGCAGGAGTGGATGTAGCCGTACTTCTCGTCGGCGTGGCGCAGCAGCACGCCGCGCGGCTGAAAGACTGTTCCTGAGACCAGCTTGATGCGGCAGAGGCTGCACTCGCCGGAGCGGCAGCAGACGTTCATGCGGATCTGGTTGCGCTCGAGGGCCGTCAGCAGCGACTCGCCTGCGGCCACCTCAAAGCTTTTGCCCCCCACCGTGAGCCTGAAGGTCTCATGGCCGCTCAGCTGCTCGGGCCAGCCGGGCTCGTTCTGGATGTCCTGGCGGGCGCCGAACATCTCGCGGCGGATCATGCGTTTGGGCACCTTGAGCTCATTGAGGGCCTTGACGCAGAAGTCGTTCATGATCGGCGGGCCGCAGATGTAGGCGGTCCGCCCAATTACGTCGGGGCAGAGCTCCCTGATGCAGGTCGCATCCAGGAAGCCGGTCCGGCCGCTCCAGCCCTCAGCGGGCTCCGAGAGCACCAGCGAGTAGGTGAAGTTGGCATGCTTGGCGGCATAGGCCGAGAGCTCCTGGTGGTAGATCGCCATCTCTTCTGTGCGGCAGCCGTAGATCAGATGGATATCGCGCTCCAGACCCGCATCCAGGGCCTCACTGATCATGCTCTTGAAGGGCGTGATGCCGCTGCCGCCGGCCAGATAGAGGTGCTTGCTGGCGTGGAAGACCGGGTTGAAGCGGAACTGGCCGGCCGGGCCGTTGGCCTGGAATGTGTCGCCCACCTTGACATTGTCCACAAAGTGGTCCGAGACGAAGCCCGTGGGGATCTTGGCCACGGTGATGTCGTAGTAGGCCCGCTGGCGGGGCGATGAGGCGATGCTGTAGGGCCGGCTGGTTCTAACGCCGTCGATCTCGACAAAGATGTTGATGTACTGGCCCGCCTCAAAGGGGGGCAGGTAGCCGGTTTTTGAGACCAGGCGGATGGTCCGGGAGCCCTCGGTGGCGGGGATGATCTCGGACACCACCAGGTTTAGGTTTTTGGGGTGCAGCGTGGCCACGGCCTCGTCGCTGCGGGTTCTTTCGGTTCTGTAGTCGGGACCGTTCTTGCGGGTCATGGCGACTTCATTGACGATTTTTGGGCCGTTTTCGATCTGGCCGATGATGATCTCTTTCATGGTTTTCACTGTTTGACCTCCTCCAGGATTTGATTGGCGACCTTGTTGCCGTAGAGGTAGTTGGGGCCGAAGCCGCAGACGTTGACCCAGCCGCCGGCAAACTCGAGGTTTTCGATCTTGGACTCGTTGGGGAAGAACATCAGGGTCGACTTGAGGTCCTGCTCAAAGCCGTAGATCGAACCGCCGGGGTGGTTCAGGTAGCGCATGTGGGTCAGGGGGGTGGCCACCTCGATCTCCTCGATATGCTCGCGGATGCCCGGGAAGCGCTGCTCCAGCCGCTCAACGATCAGATTGGCCGCCTTGTACTTGGTCTCGTAGTACTGCTCCGGGCTGAGGTCCATCCAGGGCTGGGCATACTTGAGGGTGCCGGCGGTGATGATGCTGGTGCCCTCGGGCGAAACCTTGGGGTCGTCCACGGTGTAGTTGGTGGCGATGATCGGATCGTTCTCCGGCATCAGGGTGTAGGATGACTGGAACGATTCGTTGGCGTCCAGGGTCTCGTAGATCAGGTTGAAGGAGTCGGTGAAGCCGATTGCTTCGGGCGGACAGTCCAGGCCGAGGAAGCAGGTCAGGGCCGAGATGCCCACGGTGTAGCCCTTCATGTACTCCTTGGCTGATTCAGGGATCTGCCCGGGCTCCAGCAGCTTGAAGTAGGTGTGGACCGGCGAGATGTTGGAGAGCACCCTTTTGCAGCTGAGCTCCTCGCCTTTGGCGGTCCTGACGCCCACGGCCTTGCCGCCATCCAGCAGGATCTTTTCGGCGCCGCAGTTGTAGCGCACTTCGCCGCCGTTTTTATTGATCACCTCGGCCAGGGCCTGGGAGATCACCTGGGAGCCGCCCCTGAGGTAGTAGGGCAGGTGGTCGATGTAGAGGGCGGTGCAGCGGGCCAGGATCGAGAAGGGGAAGCGCGCCGGCGGCATGCCCATGAAGCACCAGTAGGCGCTCAGGCTGAGCTGCAGCTCGGCGCTCGCGAAGAACTCGTCCAGGACCTCCTGGCTGCTCTTGAGGGCATATTTGGCCAGGGTCGGGAACTTCTTTTTGAAGAAGATCCGGGTCAGCAGCTTCTGCATGGTCGAGGGGTCCGCGCCCTGACTGGCCCGGGCTATGGCCTCGGATTCGGCGTTGAAGTTGAAGACCACCTCAAAGTAGTCCAGGATGGCCTGCTTCTCGGCCGGGAAGTGCGCGGTTAGGGCCCTCTCGGCCTCCTGGCGGTTGGCCGGCAGTGATACGCCCTTGCCGCCGGGCAGGTTGACCTTGTAGAGGCTGTCGATGGGGATCCACTCGATCTCCTGCTCGATGCCGTAGTCGCGGAAGAGCTCCCGCAGGGGGCCCGGGGTATCCGGCAGGCCGAGCTGGCTCAGCTGGTGCAGGGCCACTTCAAATTCAAAGCGGCCGCGCCTGAAGCTGGTGCCGCAGCCGCCGGGAATGTTGTGCTGCTCCAGCACCAGCACCTTCTGCCCATTTCTGGCCAGGGTGGCTGCGGATGAGAGTCCGGCGTTGCCGGCTCCGATCACAATCACATCATAGTCTGTCATGGATGACTCCTTCATTCGTAGTCGATCACTGTTCGACGAACAATGTTCGGTGAAAACTATAATGTAATTTAAAATTCTGTCAACGCTTTTTATTCTACGGAAATATGGTATGTTAGGCTTAAGGAGCAGTTAAATGAGCGAACTGACCAGGCGCCAGCAGCAGGCGGTTGAGACAAAATTGAGAATATCCGAGACCGCCATGGAGCTCTTTCGGGAGCGGGGCATGGATCTGGTCACCATCCGCGAGATCTGCGAGGCGGCCGCCATCTCGGTGGGCACCTTCTATCACCACTTCCAGTCCAAGGAGGAGATCCTCTATGCGGCCCACCGCCAGGTGGACCTGCTGCTGAGCCAGCGCATCGAGGAGCTGCAGCTTACCGATCCCCGGGCGAAGCTGGAGGCGGTGATCCTCGAGTCGGCCAAGCTGCTGCAGAGCCTGGGAGTCAGGTTTGTGGCCGGGGTCTATCAGCAGATCATCAACGCCGGCGACAAGTTTACCCTCGATCCGCAGCGTTACACCTTCCAGGAGTTGCAGTCGATCTTCACTCAGGGTAAGTCGGCCGGGATCTTCTCTGCCGAGCTGGATCCCACCGCGATGACCGTGGCGGTGATGCGCTGCAGCCGGGGGGTGATCTTCGACTGGTGCCTGCACGACGGGGCCTACGACCTCGGGGCCCTGATGTGGGCCGATGTGCAGCTGATGCTGCAGCGTTTTATGTTAAAGGTTTAAAGGAGCAGATATGAAACTGGCAATTCTTTCATGTAACCCAAGGTGCTACAGCACGCGCCGTCTCCGTGAGGCGGCCATGCAGCGCGGGCATGCGGTCAAGGTTCTTGATACGCTTAAATTTGCGATTGATCTGGAGGAGGGGATGCCGGACCTCTACTATCGGCAGAGGCAGCTCTCGGCCTATGATGCCGTGCTGCCGCGCATCGGCGCCTCCATCACCTACTTCGGCACGGCGGTTGTCAGGCAGTTTGAGCAGATGGATGTCTTCTGCGCCAACTCCTCGGCCAGCATCAGCACCTCGCGCGACAAGCTGCGCAGCCTGCAGATTCTGAGCCGCCACCATATCGGCATTCCGCAGACAACCTTTGTGCGCGACAAACGCGACGTGCTGCCGGCCATCGAAAGGGTCGGCGGGGCGCCGGTCATCATCAAGCTGCTGGAGGGCACCCAGGGTATCGGCGTGCTGCTGGCCGAGTCGGTCAAGTCGGCCGAGGCCATCATTGAGCTGCTGCAGAGCCAGAAGCAGAACGTCCTGATCCAGAAATTTGTCGCCGAGAGCAAGGGCCGCGATATCCGGGCCTTTGTGGTCGGTGATCAGGTGGTGGGCGCGATGCGCCGGGTTGCCCAGGGGCAGGAGTTCCGCAGCAATGTGCACCGGGGCGGGCTCACCGAGCCGGTGGTGCTGGATGAGGTCTACTGCCGCACCGCCGTGCGCGCGGCCCAGATCATGGGGCTGCGCATTGCCGGCGTGGATCTGCTGGAGGGCAAGGAGGGTCCGCAGGTGGTGGAGGTCAATTCATCGCCCGGGCTGGAGGGCATCGAGGGCTGCACCCAGCTGGATATTGCCGGGGCCATCATCGACTACATCGCGGCGCAGGTGAACTTTCCCGAGATCGACCTGCGCCAGCGCCTGACGGTCAGCCGCGGCTATGGCGTGGCCGAGCTGCATATCCCCGAAGGTTCGGAGTATGTCGGTAAATCTATCCAGTCCTCGGGCCTGCGCGACCGCGATATTGTTGTGCTGACCCTCTACCGCGACACGAGCGTTATTCCCAATCCCCGTTCTCAGCGGCAGCTGGAAGCCGGCGACCGCCTGCTCTGTTTCGGCAAGCTGGATCTGATGCGCGACCTGGTTCCTGGCAAGATCAGGCGCAGGCGTCAGCCCAAAGTGCGAGAGCTGCCGGACTTGCCGGTGGCGGATGAGGTGCTGCATATGGCCACGAAGGAGGAGGGTGACGGTCTTGAGTAAACCCCTTGAGCGCAAACCGATTGATGAGTGGTTCGGCGAGAAGATCCTGCCCGGGGAGTCGCGCGATGTGACCCTGGCCATGAGCGAGAGCTACAGCAGCATGAGCGTGCCGGTTCAGATCCATATCCGCCGGGCCCCCGAGGAGGGGCCGGTTGTCTTTGTGACGGCGGCCCTGCATGGCGATGAGATCAACGGCACCGGGGCGATCCGCCAGCTGATTCAGGATGATGAGTTCTGCCTTAAACGGGGCGCGATCATCCTGGTGCCGGTGCTTAATATTCTGGCCTTTGACCGCCATACGCGCTATCTGCCGGACCGGCGCGACCTGAACCGCTCCTTTCCGGGCTCCGAGAGCGGCAGTCTGGCCAGCCGCATCGCCGATACGATCTTCAGTGAGATTGTGGCGCGTTGCGACTACGGGATTGATCTGCATACGGCGGCGGTGCGCCGCACCAACTATCCCAATGTGCGCGGCGATCTGGGCGACCCCGATGTCCGCTGGCTGGCCGAGGCCTTCGGCTCGGAGATAATTATCAACACCAAGGGCCCCAGGGGCAGTTTTAGGCGTGAGGCCTGCCTGGCCGGCTGTCCCACCATCATCATGGAGGGTGGTGAGGTCTGGAAGGTGGAGCCCAGCATCGTTGAGACCACGGTGCGCGGCATCAAAAATGTGTTCAGGAAACTGGACATGCTCGATGGCGAGTCCGAGAGCCCGCCATATCAGGTGGTGATCAAGGAGTCGAAGTGGATCAGGGCCGAGCGCGGCGGGTTTCTGCAGTTTCATGTCAAACCGGGCGACATCATTGAGAAGGGCCAGCCGCTGACCACCAACACGACCCTGCTCGGCCGTGACCACAATACGCTGCATGCGCCCTTTAACGCCGTGGTGATCGGCATGACCAGCCTGCCGGCGATCAGTCCCGGCGAGCCGATCTGCAATCTGGGCAAACTGCCGAAGGGCTATAAGCCGGCGGAACTGCTGCGCAAACGCAGCGCGGAGGACGGTCTGGAACAGCGGGTTTCAGAGGAGCTGGCCTCCAATGTGCTGGTCGTTGAGCCGGCCCTGGACTAGGCCTCCTATTTGCTCATTCCGTCCGAGAGTTCCATGAAGTGGTTAACCTTGCGCGCGATGAACTGCAGCTTGCCCGGCGCAATGTTCAGCAGCTTGCCGGCGGCGAGCTCCTCGGCTTTCAGCTTCTGATCGGCGAAGAGGCTGTAGCCGATGGTGCGGGTCAGCATGTTGGCCAGGTTGAGGATCAGCTGCGGCTTGGGGGTTGCGGCGCAGATTTCAGCGGCTTCATGCCCTCTGACCAGCTGGACCAGATCGTCGGCAAACTCCCAGTGCTGCAGCAGCCTGGCGCCGAAATCGGCATGGATGGTCTGGATGTTGAGCATGATCTCGTCCAGGTCGAGCTGGCGCTGCTGCTTCTTGAGGACCTCGGTCAGGGCCTGCAGCAGCAGGGTTTTGCCGATATCGTGCACCAGTCCGGTCAGAAAATATTTGTCGGCGCCGGGCAGCTCCAGCAGCTGGGCGATGGCCCGCGCCGCATAGGCCGTGGCCAGGGAGTGCTGCCAGAGCTGTTCCAGTTTGGCGCTGATCTCCTTGTTGCCGGACTGGTAGAGGCTGCGGCTGGCAATGGCGGTCACGATGTCCTGGGTCTCCTTGGTGCCGATGCGGTAGACGGCGTCCTTGATCTTCTCGATGCGCTTCTCGGCGCCGTAGAGGGCCGAGTTGGAGATGGCGATCAGGCGCAGCGAGATGGTGGGCTCCTGTTCGATGACTTCGGCCAGTTCGAGGGCCGTGGACTCGGGTGTCTTCACGATCTCGTCGACCCGCTGCACAATGTTGGGCATGACCGGCAGGTTGATCTCGCCCTTATGGATGTCTTCGACCAGCTCATGGAGCAGGTCCCTGGTGGAGATCTTGCCGTTGTCGGCCGGGGCGGTCTCGGGCGCGATATGCTTGATGAAGGGCCCGATCAGCAGCTTGTCGTAAACTGTGCCCGCATCCTGGCGGATCTGGGCGATGGCCTCCTCCCTGGTCATGGCCGGTCGGTGGGGGCGCGGCGAGGTCATGGCCACATAACTTTCGGCCAGGCGCATGATGCGGGACTCGATGGGGATCTGATTGCCCTTGAGGCCGTCGGGGTAGCCGCTGCCGTCAACCGCTTCATGGTGGTGCCGGATGATGGGCAGCGCCTCTTCAAAAAGGCTCAGGTTGGCCAGGATGCGCTCGGCCCGCAGCGGGTGTTCTCTGATCAGATCCATCTCGGCCGCATTAAGCGTGTCCGGCTTCTGGCTGATCGCCGCCGGAACATTGAGCATGCCCAGATCGTGCAGCAGGCAGACCAGGTAGATCAGGTCGGTGCGGGCTTCGGGGCCGAGAATCCTGGAACTCAGGGCGACGCATAGTTTGCCCACCTTCTGGGAGTGCCCTGCAAAGGAGTTGCCGCTCTCCTTGATGATGCATCTGAGGGTCTGGATCACTTCGCCGGATAGTTGGTCGCTGCTCATAACAAATATTCCTCTTTTAAGAATAATCAGCTCTTCGGCAATTGGTACCATTTTTATGAGCCGCGGTTCAGATCTTGTTATAATCCGGCGCGCGTCTATTCAATGGAGTATGCGCCGATTTATGATCCTGCTTGTCTGTTTCATGCTGCTGAGCGGCCCTGCAAAGGGCAGTGAACCGATCCGGATCATCCTCAACAACTGGACCAGTCAGATTGTGCTCTCACACATTACGGGCCAGCTCTTCGAGAAGCTGGGCTACCGCGTCGAGTATGAAACTTTGAGCATCCACGACCAGTGGGGCGGGCTGCGCCTGGGCTATGCTCATGTGCAGGTGGAGGTTTGGGAGGGCACCATGAAGGATCAGTTTGAGCGTATGGTGGCCCTGGGGCAGATTGTGGATGCCGGCACTCATGCGGCCCGCACGCGCGAGGAGTGGTGGTATCCTTCTTACGTGGAGGATCTCTGCCCGGGGCTGCCGGATTGGCGGGCCCTCAGGGATTGCTCTCGCCTCTTTGCCACCCCGGAGACCTATCCGGCCGGCCGCTATCTGGCGGGTCCCTGGGAGAAGCCGGAACGGGCGCGCATCCGGGCCCTGGAGATGAATTTCAGGGTGGTGGAGGCCAGGGACAGTGATGAGCTCTGGCAGGCCCTGGACAGAGCCTACAAGAAGAAGCAGCCCATCGTGCTCTTCAATTGGACACCCAATTGGATCGATCTTAAGTATGAGGGAAAATTTGTGGAGTTTCCGGCCTATGCGCCGGAGTGCGAGACAAAGGCCGAGTGGGGCGTCAACCCCTTCTATCTCTATGACTGCGGCAATCCCAAAGACGGCTGGCTCAAGAAGGCCGCCTGGTCCGGCATGGTACAGAGGTGGCCCTGCGCCTATGCGACCCTGCAGAAGATTGACTTTGACAACCGCATGCTGGCCGAGCTGGCCTACATGGTCGATGTGGACAAGCTGAGCTACAGGGCCGCGGCCAAGAAGTGGCTGGATGAGAATGAGCAGCTCTGGCGCAGCTGGATTGCGGCGGAGTGCCTAAAATAAAGTCAGCTGCGGGTCCCGGGCCTGGTTTGAGGCTGCTCAGGATGGTCTTGGCCGCGATAAACTCCATGGATCCATTATGCCGGATCCGTCAATAAATCTCGAGTCAGATTTCAAAACCGGCCTAATAGCTGGCTCCGCCTGCCCGCCTCTGTTATATTGTAGATTATGATCAAATTGGAGCATGTGGCCATCTGGGCCAGGGATATTGAGACCTTGCGGCAGTTCTATGTGGACTACTTCGGGGCCGGGGCCAGCGAACGCTATGTCAATGCCGACCGGCACTTTCAGTCCTACTTTCTGCGCTTTGCCGGCGGCGCGCGGCTGGAGCTGATGCAGCGGCCCGATGTGGCCGAGCCTGAAGAGTGCACCCGGGAGCGCATGGGGTATGCCCACCTGGCCATATCAGTCGGTTCGGAGAGGGCGGTGGATGAACTGAGCGAGAGATTGACCCAGGACGGCTATCAGCGTCTGAGCGGCCCGCGCCGGACCGGTGACGGCTACTATGAGAGCCTCTTTCTGGACCCGGAGGGCAACCGGTTGGAGATTACATCTTAATTCGATGCAGAAACGAGCTGTCTGCCCGCTTTGTGCCGGTGCCGGAATTAATCAATATTATGAGGATAAACAGCGGGTCTACCTGCAGTGCAGCCGCTGTGAGCTGGTGCATGTGCCGGCTGAGCACTGGCTGGATGCCGCCGCTGAGAGGGCCGAGTATGACCTGCATCAGAACAGCGGCGCTGATCCCGGTTATCGCAGGTTTCTCTCACGCCTGAGCGAACCCATGCTGGAGCGTTTGCAGCCGGGTATGGCCGGGCTCGATTTTGGCTGCGGCCCCGGGCCGGTCCTGGCCCAGATGTTGCGTGAGCAGGGTCTGCAGGTGGATCTCTTTGATCCCTTCTACTTCGATGATCCGGCGCTGCTGCGCAAACAGTATGACTTCATCACGGCCAGCGAGGTGGTGGAGCACCTGCAACGTCCTGCTGAGGAGTTTGAGCGGCTCTTCTGCATGCTGCGGCCGGGCGGCGTCCTGGGGATCATGACTAAACTGGTGCGGAGTCCCGAGGCTTTCAGTGGCTGGCACTACATCCGCGACCTGACCCACATCGCCTTCTACTCGCGCCGGACTTTTGAGTATATCGCAGCCCGTTTTGGAGCTGATCTGAGCTTTAGCGGTCAGGATGTGATTTTATTGGAGATGAAAGATTGAGGCTGTCGAATTATTCGACAGCCTCAATGATGTTGGTTGATTGGTAGAGGTCAGCGTCAGATTTGAGCTGGATGGCTTTGCCGCAAAAAGTTATTACTTCGGTTTGTACAATTCCAGGGAAACCGTGAATGTGGCGGTTGAATTTTTGCTGGATTATTGAATCGGCATCAAATGATTGGCTGAGTGCCTTGTAATATGCCCTGTCTGCAGTTGTTGCGACATAGAGGCATCCTTTGGGTTCCTGGGTGGCGTAGTTTTCAGCTTTATAAAACCGGATGCCGAGAAATTTGACTTTTTTATCTTCGGGTTTTGCATCGGGATAGTTGGCATCTATGATCTGAATGAGACCGCCAAGGATATACTGGGTGGAAGAGATGCCGGTTACATTGTCGAGAATGACATATTCTGATCTCTCCAGCTGGGAGGCATCAAATTCAATTTGAGTGACAGGCATTGAGTTTCGGGTGGTGCTGCAGCCTGAAAGAAATAGCAATATTAAAAGGGTTAGAAATGTTATTTTATTATTGGACATAGGTTTCTCCTAAAATTTAGATGTAGCTCCCTATAGCAGATGAAATTTGTCATGTAAATAATGTGCGTATATATAGCATGTTATATTTTATATACTTGTTATCAAATGGATATATTTATTGACGGATCTCATAATCTTTAATATCTAGCAGTGAATTAAATTACTGGGAGATCCTGTTGAAGCGCTGCGTCTTGATTCTGTTTTTTGTAATGATTCCTGCCTTGGCGAGTGCTGAGGTTAGTATCGGGTATGAATTCTCATCTTTAAATTTGGATAGAGAGGTGAGGGCTTGGGATCGTTTATCTATGTCGCATTATGAATCTGATATTCAGCTGGATGGACTATCTTTGGCATATTCCCGTAAGGGGTGGTTTGCTGAAGGAGTGTTGCTGACATCAAAGTCTGATTATCTGCTGGCACGTCCAATGTATTCTACGTCTGTCTTCTATGAGTCGTTGAGTTATTGGAAATTCAAATGTGGGTATTTGTCAGAATATGGCATCGGGATGTTTCTTGATTATAATTCAGTTACTTTTGAAGGTATTGAACGTCATAGCCCAGTTGTAGACTTCATCTATACAGCTGGGGGAGTTGTGTACGAAAAAGAGACAAGTGGTTGGGGACTGGGCCTGAGAATGCAGTACCCTTCTAATCCTGTATTTATCTTTATTCAGTGCGATGCTAGTTTGCTTGGCGACGTTAATACGGACGTACATCGGGGCTATATTTATGATCAGACCCTCAAGAATGGCGTCGGTTATGCTGTGGATCTTAACTATAACCAGAGTATAGGTTCGATTAATTTGATCTTGGGATACCGAATTCAAAGTTTGGCATTTAAAAATAGTGGTGCTGATACGAGATTGATGGGTCCGTATTTTAGATTGGGAATTAGTTTTTAGCGCGTCTGAGTTTTTTGCCGCAGTTTTGATAAAGCCTTGCCTCTGCGTCTCCTCTCTTTATTTTCTGGATAAGTATAAATTTCAATGACAAAGGAGAATCGTATGAAGAGAGCAGGTTTGGTGCTGCTGATGCTGCTGTTGTCCATGCCGGCCATGGCCGTTGAGATCAAGGTTGGTGATGCGGTTGTCACGGTCAAGGGCAGTATCCGTTATGATGTGGGTTATCAGATTTCGGACCTGGGCGATGAGGCGCTCTGGGCCAAGGATGAGAAGACCGACTTCTTCATGGCTCAGCCCGGCAACAGTCGTCTGGGTGTCGGCGTGGATTATGACAAGATCAGCGCCTATGTGGAGGCCGGGGTGGCTGACAGTGACATGTACACCCGCCACGCCTATCTGACCTATGACATGGGCGATGACGGCACCCTGCTGATCGGTCAGACCTGGTCGATTCTGGCCATGGATTCGCCCTTCCAGCGCCTCAACGGCGATGACGCCATCGAGGGGCACGGTGACCTCTATGCGGGGCGCAACCCCATGATCGCCTACAGCCGGGCCCTGAGTGATCAGGTGGGTCTGACCCTCGCCATTGAGGACAATAAGCTGGTGACCCCGGACGCTCTGGTGGGTAGCTACCAGGCCAAGGAGATTATGCCGGCCATCTTGGGCAGCATCGATCTGAAGGTGGCTGACAACATCTACCTCAATCCGAGCTTCTTCTTCGAGCGCTTCGAGTGGGAGGCCAACGCCCTGACCGGCGGCATCGACCTCAACGATGACGGCACCGACGATGTGACCATTCCGCTCAAGGATCAGGAGCTGACCGGCTGGGCCCTGGCCCTCAACGGCAAGGTTGAGGCTGATAAACTGACCCTGTCATTTGAGGGTTGGGGTGGTCAGAATCTGGCTGCTTTTGCCGAATATTTTGATATCCGGCCGGCCAAGAAGAACAACCTCTTCGGTTCGCCGATTGCCGATCTGAGCGGCGCCACCCTCTATGCCCTGACCGGCAATCAGAATGCGCTCTACACCCTGACCAAGATTGAGGACTGCATGAGCTACGGCGGCTGGGCGCAGGTCTCTGTGCCGGTCGAGAAGGCCACCATCTATGCCGGCGGCGGTTTCCAGGAGAGCCAGATCGATGCGGGCAGCTTCTATGTTGAGGACAGGCTCAGAACCTGGGCGGCCTTCATCAACTTCACCTATCCGATCTACAAGGGCTTCTACATGCAGCCGGAGATCGCCTACTTTGACTACGGCGACGACCTGCTGATCGACAACAATCTGGCCGGGGTCTTCAACACCTTCCCCTACTACTTCGGTCAGAATGATCTGGGTGACGACCTCTTCGTCGGCATCCACTTCCAGTACGATTTCTAAAGCGACGGGGGCCTGAGGGCCCCCGATCACCTATTCATAGAGGGCGTCGATGACGCCAGCAAACTTCTCGTTGATGACGTGGCGTTTGATCTTGAGCGACGGGGTCAGTTCGCCGGACTCCTGGGACCAGTCCTGCTCGAGCAGGGCGAACTTCTTGATGCGTTCGACGCGGCTGAACTGGATGGTGAAGTTGTCCAGCTCCTGCTGGATCAGCTCCCGGACCTGGGGTGAGTTGATGGCCTCTTTGGTGGAGGCGAAATTGAGGCCCTGCTGCGCGATCCAGTTGTTGAGCTCGTCAAAGTCGGGCACGATCAGGCAGGTCAGGAACTTGCGCTGGTCGCCGATGACGCAGACCTGGCTGATGTAGGTGGAGGTCTTGAGGCTGTTCTCGATGTTCTGGGGCGAGATGTTCTTGCCGCCGGCCGTGATGATGATATCTTTGATGCGGCCGGTGATCTTGAGGTAGCCCTCGTCATCGATCAGGCCCAGATCGCCGGTCTTGAGCCAGCCGTCAGCGGTGAAGGCCTCCCTGGTGGCCACCTCGTTTTTGTAGTAGCCCCGCATGACCTGCGGACCTTTGATCTGCAGCTCGCCCTCGGAACTGATGCGCAGCTCGGTGTCGAAGTAGGGCAGGCCCACGGTGCCGGCCTTGATGTGCTTGTGGGGGTTGGACGAGATGATGGGGCTGGTCTCGCTCAGGCCGTAGCCCTCCAGCAGGTTGATGCCGAGCCCTAAGAAGAACTCGTTGTCGTTCTTGGAGAGCGGTCCGCCGCCCGAGATGCAGGTCATGTTGCGGTCCAGGCCGATGGCGGCTCTCAGTTTGGAGAGCACCAGCTTTTCGGCCAGTCTGAACTCCAGGCCGAAGAGGCCTTTGGGGTTCTCCTTCTCGCAAAAATTCTTGAGGTTGCGGCGCATGCATGAGCGGGCCCATCTGAAGAGCAGCTTCTTACTTAGGGGCGCCGAGGCCACGCTTGTGTTGATGCCGGCATGGATCTTCTCGTAGAGGCGCGGCACGCTGACCAGCAGGGTCGGTCGGCACTCCTTAAGGTTTTCGGCCACGGCCGCGAAGCTCTCGGCGAAGTAGACCTCGGTGGAGGCGTAGATGGCCAGATAGTAGTCCACGGTGCGGCCGAAGGCGTGCGAGAGCGGCAGAAAGGAGAGGGTCACCTGGGGGGTGGCCCAGACCCAGTCGTAGTGTTTGTGCACCTGCAGTACATTGGTGAAGATGTTCTTGTGGGTCAGCATGACGCCCTTGGGGTTGCCGGTGGTCCCCGAGGTGTAGATCAGGGTGGCCAGTTCCTCCTCGGTGGTGGCGCGGATGTCGCTGTCCAGGTCGGCCTCTTCGCTTAGGATATCGCCGAAGTGGGTGGTGCCCTCAACCTTGTCGTAGCTGATCAGCCCGATGTCGAGCTGGCGTACGCGCTTGACCTGCCCCTTGTCGCCGGCAAAGCAGACCTTGCTGCCCGAGTCATGGATGATGTAGGCGGCCTCGTCGGCGGTGTTGGTGGCGTAGATCGGCACGCTGATGGCGCCGATGGCCAGGCTGGCCAGGTCGCTGACCCACCACTCCCAGCGGTTGCCCGCGAAGATGGCCACCCGGTCGCCGCGCTGGACGCCGATCTTCTTCAGATGGGCCGCGCAGGCTTTGACGTGGGTTGCCATCTGCTGCCAGGTGATTGGCTGCCAGCTGTTGTCAACTTTGGAGTAAACACAATTTTTATCGGGGTGTTGGGCGGCGCGGTTGAAGAAGACGGCCGCTATGGTTGTTTCAGGATACATTTTACGCTCCTTGCTGCAGGTATAAGTTGATGCGATAGCAGATGTGGCGCGGCTAGACAAGCTATATTAGAGGGGCTGATTTTTGCGGCTTGGTCCGCTTGCCGCAGCCTGTTATTATAAGCGGAATGAAACGATTTATTATCATGATCTGCCTGCTGCTCTGCGCCTGCAGTGAAGGCTCGGATGATCTGCCGCCGCTGGTTGCCGCCAACAGCACCGCCAGTGAAGTGGTCACGCCGTTCAACAATCGGGCCCCGGTCATTGAGTCATTTGAGTTCAGCCGGGTAGGTGGCGGGGAGCTGCTCTATACCGATGTGGGCAATCTGGCATCCATGAACGGCGAGATTGAGTTCAGCTATACGGTCAGCGATCCGGACGGCGGTGTGCCGCACGTGATTGTCGGTTACTATTTCTATCGATACGGCGAGCATGCGGTTGAGGTTGAGCAGTACAACTTCTTTCGTGGCAATCTTGATCTTAACAGTCTGAACGATGTCGGGGCCGGAATTTTAAGCTTTGCGCTGGTGGCCAGTGATGCCTTTGTGCGTACGGTGGCCATCAGGGATGTGGCTTTTCATGGCTATGTCAGTGAATGATCTCGGCCGGTAGGCTGATGCAGAAACAGCCGTCCTCCGTCAGCTCCAGCAAGCCCTGATGGATTTCGGTGATGATGAAGCGGGCCACCGAGAGCCCCAGGTCCGGCGTTTCGCCATTATCAAAGGGCGTCATGATATGCTCACGCAGTTCTGCCAGGCGGGCTGGGCTGTTGATCTCGAGGCGTACCATGGTTCCGTCGCGCCTGATACTAAGCTCGATTGCGGGGTGCTGGATATGCTGTTCGGCGAGGCTGCGGGTGACCGCCCGGATGATGCTGAGCAGGGCCTGCTGGATCTGGATCGCCTTGCAGGGGACTGGGGGCAGGTTTTGTTCGAAGTTACGTCTGATCTCAACCTTCTTGAAATTATATTTACTGATCAGGTCGTAGTCGTTGGCCGCCAGCTCCAGGGTGCGCTCCACGACCTGCACCAGGCTGTGAGGCAGGGTCTCCACATCCTGCTTGCGGCTGAAGCTCAGGAGATTGTCGACGATCTGGGCCGCGCGCTGGCCCGACTCCAGCACCGCATCCAGCATGTGGGGGATGCGGCGCTTCTTGATGTATTCTGATACGCACTGCATGCTGGTGCCGCACTCTGCGGCCGCGCTGACATTGGGCGGCAGATTCTGGTCCAGGCGGTTCTTCATGACCTGCAGATTTTGCAGGATGCCGGCCAGGGGGTTGTTGATCTCATGGGCCATGCCGGCCGCCAGCCCGCCCACCGAGATCAGCTTCTCCGACTGGATCATCAGCTGCTCCAGGCGCACCTGTTCGGTGACATCCTCCAGCATGATCACGGCGCCCGCGATGCCGTTTGAAACCAGGGGGTAGATGGTGACATCGACATAGCGCCGCCCATCGGTGTGATCGCAGGGGACCTTGAGCTCCTTGAGGGGGCGCCCGTCAGCAATGGCCTGTCGGATCTTCTGGTCGATCTCCTCCAGTTCGGAGCAGATCTCCCTGACCGGATGTCCCAGGGCCTGCTCCTGGCTGATGCCGGTTTTGTTCTGGGCCTGCTGGTTGATCTGGGTGATCAGGCCTTCGGCGTCGACGCCGATCAGGACTGCCGGCATGGAGTCGATGATGTTCTGCAGCAGGTGCCCCAGGTTGGCCATGCGGCGCTCGGCGCGCTGGTGGTTGATGGCTGCGGCCATGATGTTGCTGACGGTCTGCAGCAGGCCGATATCCTCATCTGACCACTCCTGGCTGGTGTGGGATTCAAAACCCACCAGCCCCAACAGCTCATGCTGCTGGAAGATGGGCGCCATCAGGACCGATTTGACGCCCTGGGCCCTGAATAATTGCTGCTCGGCGTGAGCTTCGCCGGGCATTTGGTCCGTATCGGCAATGGGGATGACCTGGTGCTGTCTGAGCAGCTGCATGGACCAGTTGAAGCGCTGGTAGGCGATACTCTGCAGCAGCGCCTGCTGGGAGGCTATATCCCGGGCGCACCACTCATGGGTGTTGTGCAGCAGCTTGTCGTTGAAGAGGAAGATGTAGCAGCGGTCCACGCCGAGGAAGCTGCCGATGATGCCCAGGGTCTGGTTGATGGTTTCGTCAAACTTAGCGCAGTCGATATCGATCAGTTCGCGGGAGATGCAGTTGACCACCTGTTCCAGGTTGATGCGGTGATTGAGGGCTTGCTGATTTTTTTTCTGGCTGCTGATGTCGCGGTGGACGGCAATGATGCCGCTGGCCCGGCCGGCCGCATCGGTCAGCAGCGAGAGGTTGACTGCGGCCGGGAAGGCGCTGCCGTCTTTGCGCCGGACCGTGAATTCGGCCTGATGAATGGCGGCGTGGCGGTGGAGTCTGCCGAGGACCGCATTGAATTTGCCGCGCTGATCCTCGGGCAGGAAGAGTTCCAGCGGCGAGCGGCCCATGACCTCTTCGAGGCTGTAGCCGTGCTGGTCGAGGGCGGCGCGGTTGATTTCGGTGATGCGGCCCTGCATGTCGGTGATGGTGATGCCGTCGATCATGCTGTCCAGGATGGAGTGGGAGCGTTTCTGGGAGCTGACGATGGCCTGGTGGGCCTTCTTGTGCAGGGTGATGTCGCGGCTCAGCCCCATAATTTCCACCGGCCGGCCGTTCGAGTCAGTGATCAGGCTGAGGTGGTCTTCGGTGGCCACGGTCGAGCCGCCCTTGCAGTAGTGTTCAAGCTCGAGGGTGACGGGACCCGGGTATTGGCCCGGATTGCGCATGGCGGCCTTGTAGGCCTGCAGGGCGCTGCCGAAGGCCGCGGGCGTCAGGATCTGGTCGATGGGCTGGCGCAGCCGTTCGCTGGCGCTGAAGCCGGTCAGCACGTGGACGGACGGGCTGATCTCAGTCAGGTTGAGATCCAGGTCCATGCGCCAGATCACGTCGCCGGTCTGGGAGGTCAGCAGGTTGTAGCGCGCCTGACAGCTGGCCAGCCGGTCCTCCGCCTGGCGGATTGTGGCGCGCTGGACGGCGTTGAGGATGTTGCCCGGATCATCGACCCAGTCGGAGGCGCCGGCCTGCAGGGCCTTCTCGATCCCGCGTCTGGACCTTGAAGCGACGATCAGGGGCAGCCCGCGTATGGGACTGAAATCTTCAGGCAGGCTGAATTTCTTCAGGGGCCAGATGGCGATCGCCAGATCCCAGGTCTGGCCGGCCAGCTGCTGCAGAGTTTGGGGTGTGTCGGCGATTCCGTGGGTGAGATCATAATCCTGCAGCGCCCTGATAAACGGCAGGGTCAGATCCTGCTTAGCGGCAATGAAGAGTAGACTCAACTTTCTGGACACGCTTCGCCCCGTCAGGTTTGTGGGCTGTTATGTCCGGCAATTCATGGGCCCCATAGGCATAATAAGAGGGCCGCTGCCAAAGACAATGGCTTAGGCTTCGTGGTTGGGCTGCTCGAGGATGGCGCTGATAAAGGTTTGCAGCAGCTGGGGGTTGATCTTGCCGCTCTCTGCCAGTTTGTGCAGGATGGCGAAGGCCTCCTCCTGGCTCTTGCCCTGCTGGTAGGCCCGGTCGGTGGTCAGGGCGTCAAAGGTGTCGGCGATGCTGATGATCTTGGCCCCCAGCGGGATGGCGTCGCCCTTGAGCCCTTCGGGGTAGCCCGAGCCGTCCTCGCGCTCATGATGGTAGAGGATGAAGTCGAGCACCGGTTTCAAAAACTCGAGATCCTTGAGGATCTCGACGCCGCGCACGGTGTGGTGCTGGATCTCGTCCATGATCTCCTCGGAGGGTTTGGCGGTCTCATTGTTGAAGACCTTGTCGCTGAAACCGATCTTGCCGATGTCGTGCAGGTAGCCGGCAATGCGGATGTTGACGACCTCATCATCCGAAAAGTTGAGCTGGCGGGCCAGCTTGGTGGCGTAGCGGGCCACCCGGTGACCGTGGCCCTCGGTGTAGATGTCGCGGGCGCCCAGCGAGTGGGCGATGGTGATGACGGTCTGCAGGACGTTCTTCTGCATGCGGTTGTTGAGCTGGCGCAGCTCCTCATTGAGTTTTTCCAGATGGCATTCACGCACCTCGATGTTGACCATCATCATGCCGAAGGCCTCGGCCAGGCGCCGGATGGACTCGTCGTGTCCGGCCTTGGTGAATTCCAGCAGGGCGTCGTTGGAGTAGTTGCCGGCGGCCACCGATTCCATGATGGCGATCAGCTGATCAACTTCAATATTGTTGTTTTTTAGGTCCAAACGGGCTCTCCTGCGGCCATTGATCTATACACTATCGGCAGATGGATTTAATATCTGACAGGCAATAACCGAAAAAGCAGATGTAATTGAGGCTGATCTGTTGTAGGTTCCGGCCATAAGCGAATTCCTAGGAGGTAGACATGCATCCGTGGCATGATGTAGCAATTGGCAGCGATGCCCCAGAAGTTATAACCGCAATTATCGAGGTGCCCAAGGGCTCCAAGACCAAATATGAGCTGGACAAGGTCAGCGGCCTGATCAAGGTTGACCGCGTGCTCTTCAGCTCCGTCCACTATCCGGCCAACTACGGCTTCATTCCCCAGAGCTACTGTGAGGACCGCGATCCGCTCGATATTCTGGTGCTGGGTCAGGAGCCGGTGGTGCCGCTCTCAATCATGCTGGCCAAGCCCATCGGCGTCATGAAGATGCAGGATCAGGGCGAGGCCGATGACAAGATCATTGCCGTGGCCTACAATGACCCCGAGTACTCTCACTATGAGTCGATCTTTGAACTGCCGCCCCATCGCATGATGGAGGTGCAGCGCTTCTTCGAGGACTATAAGACCCTGGAGGAGAAGAGCGTGGTGGTTGAGAAGTTCCTCGACCGCGACGACGCCCTCAAGATTATCACCGAATCTCTGGACCTCTACCGCAAGCAGGCCTATGAGCTGCGCCTGGGCCAGCAGTAGACTCTACCTGGTCCAGCACGGCCTGGCTGACGGCGATCTGACCGCTGAGGGGCGCGCCGAGACCGAGCTGATTGCCGGCGTGGCTGCGGGCTACGGGGTTGAGGTCAGCCGGATCGTGCACAGCGGCAAGCTGCGCGCGCAGCAGACCGCCGCAATCATGGCCGCGGCCCTCAGCCCGGCCGGAGGCGTCGGGCAAGCTGACGGGCTCAATCCCAATGATGATATCAGCGCCTCTGAGATCGAGCAGGACCGGCTCATGATCGTGGGCCACCAGCCTTTTCTGGGGCGGCTCTGCGCCTGGCTGATCACCGGTTCCCAGGAAAAATCACCCATCAGATTCAGAAACAGCGGCATCGTCTGCCTTGAGCAGGGCCCGGAAGGCTGGCAGATCAGCTGGAGCCTGATGCCCAAAATCGGCTAATCTTAGCGCTCATAGCGGCACATTATGGATGCTTTATCGAGGATGTGGTTCTGCATGGCCTGAACCAGATGGCGCTTGGTGCTGCCGGCGTCCAGATCGAGGATGGTGTCCAGGGCATAGAGTTTGAAGTAGTAGCGGTGGCTGCCGCTCGGTGGGCAGGGCCCGCCGTAGCCGATGCGGCCGAAGTCGTTGCGCCCCTGGCGGCCGCCCTGGGGCGGCTGGGGGATCGGGGTGATGCCGGCCGGCAGAGTGGCAATCTGGGGCGGCAGATTGAAATAAACCCAGTGGACCCAGGTGCCCATGGGGGCGTCGGGGTCGTCGCAGATAATGGCCAGGCTCTTGGTGGCCGGTGGAATGTCCTGCCAGTTCAGGGGCGGGGAGGTGTCGTCGCCGTCGCAGCTGTGGCGCGGATCGATCAGACCTCCATGGGTAAAAGCCGGGCTTGTTATCTGCATTCAGACCTCCTTGATTGAGGTCACCATAATAAGCAGCTAGTCGGGATTGTCTATTTGGCTTTTGGCAGCTCGTTCCAGTTGGTGGTGTAACTTGGTGATTTCAGCTGGCGTCGCATGTCCCATTTTTTTTCAAGGCCGCTGCCGCCGTAGATCAGGGTGCCGCGGCCCCACTTCTGGTTGAGACTGTCCAGCGCACTCATGAGCTGATCATCGCTTTCCGTCTGGCTGAAGAGGTTGAGCTGCCGGCTGCCTGCGGGCGTGAGATCGCTCAGGATGATGCCGGCCTTCTTGTACTCGGTTCCGCTCTCAAAGATTTGCCGGATGCCCCGGTGAGCCAGGCGGATGAATTCAGGGGTGCTCTGGGTCGGGGTGTCAAGGCTGAAGCTGGCGGCCACGATGCTTGGGCGGCCGGGTATGTGCTCGTGGCGCTGGGCATAGACCTGCAGGCAGCCTGCCGCCATCTCCTTCTGGCGCAGCTTCTGGCCGGCGTTCTCGGCATAGGTGGCGGACGCCTCCAACAGGTCGTTAAGGCTGGTTACCCGCCGGCAGAATGAGCGCGAGCAGGTGACGCTCCTGGGGGCCTGGATGTGGTGTTCCAGCTCCAGGCAGGGGGTGCCGCGCAGCTCATGGGCGGTGCGCAGGCCGGTCACGGTCAGCTTGGCCCGGATCCACCCGTCATCCATGCGCCGGAAATCGTCTGCATTATTGATGCCGTAGCTCAGCAACTTCTTGCTGGAACGGCGGCCGATGCCCCAGATGTCGCTCAGGGGGGTCTGGCGTAAAATTTCATGGTCGTCGGCCGACAGTTGCGCGACGCCGCTGCCGCGCTTGGCCCTTGAGGCGGCCAGCTTGGCCAAAGTTTTGGTTTCGCTGATGCCGACCGAGACCGGGATGCCCGTCCACTGCAGCACGCGTTTTCTGATCTCTGGGCCCAGTCCGGCATCGCGTGCGCTCAGTTTGATGAAGGCCTCGTCGATGGAGTAGATCTCGAGTTCGGGGCTGAAGCCCGAGAGCACCTCCATGACCCGCGCCGACATGTCGCCGTAGAGGGCGTAGTTGGAGGAGTAGACTGCCACATTGTGGCGCGCAAGCTGGTCGCGGATCTTGAAGTAGGGCGCCGCCATGGCTACGCCCAGCTCCTTGGCCTCCTGGGAGCGCGAGATGATGCAGCCGTCGTTGTTGGAGAGCACCACCACCGGCCGGTTTTGCAGGCTCGGCTTGAAGACCCGCTCGCAGGAGCAGTAGAAGTTGTTGCAGTCGATCAGGGCGAAGAGGCTCATTGGGCCTTGTGGATCACGTAGCTGACCACGCCCCAGATCTGCAGGGTCATGTCGTCCTGCAGCCTGATGGGGGCGTAGGCCGGGTTTGCGGGCAGCAGGAAGCAGCCCTCCTGGTTCTTGCGCAAACGTTTGACCGTGAACTCATCGTCCAGGATGGCGATAACGATGCAGCCGTCAGTCGGCTCGATGGCGCGGTCCACAAGCAGCAGGTCGCCATGGTTGATGCCGGCTTCGATCATGGAGCTGCCCTCCACCTGGACGAAAAAGGTTGATGCGGGGTGCCTGATCAGGTGGCGGTTGAGGTCAAGCCGGCCCTCGATAAAGTCATTGGCCGGCGAGGGAAAGCCCGCTGACACCTTTGAGCCGCAGAGCGGGATTTCGACTGCGGAACTTTGGTCGGCCTGCCGGATTGCGCGGATTGTTGTCATGCCGTTTTTGTAGCACTGCTCTTGACCGGCTGTAAATTATAAAGGGATGCTAGTGTGTGCTAACATTGCAACTATCAAAAATTATGGGAAAATTCACTTCCGAGGCTTGACGGTTGTACTTTTGGCTTTAGTTTATTAGGCATGAGGTGAATTTGATATGACTGATAAGCGTAAATATACCAGGAAAAACGGGGATTTATCGGTTACAGCCTGGGGGCGTTACTCCTCCGACAGCAGTCAATTAACCTTTCATGAGGGTAACACGGTCAATATCGGTCTGGGCGGCATGCTGGTCGAGGTCGACAAGCCGGCTCAGGAGGGCATGTGCATCTTGGCGCGCCTCGAGGACAAGAAACTGGCTGAAACGGTCTGGACCTATGGCCAGGTTGTCCGCAGCGAAGAGAACGGCATGGCCATCGAGTTTCTGCGCGGCGAGCGCAGCGAAAGTCTGGTGCAGCTTCTGAAGCTGCAGCCGTAACTGTCTAAAGATCACCCCGGATCGCTCCGGGGTTTCACCTTTGTGTTATTCGAAGTAGGGGTAGCCCCGCAGACCATCTTCGTACATGTTCATGATCTCGCGGCGTTCGCGGGGAGTGATGAGTTTTTCGCGGATGGCCTGCTCGGCCGTGGCCCTGAGCTGCTTGGCCATGGATTTGGGGTCATATTCGACATATGAGAGCACGTCGGCTACCGTGTCGCCCTCGATCTCCTTGACGATGCTGTGGCTGCCGTCTTCGTGGACCCGGATGCTGACGACGTTGGTGTCGCCCAGCAGGTTGTGCAGGTCGCCCAGGGTCTCCTGGTAGGCGCCCACCAGGAAGACGCCCAGGTAGTAGTCCTCGTTCTCGCGGATGGGGTGCAGCTCAAGGGCGCGGCGCACGCCCTGCTTGTCGATGAAGTGGTCGATCTTGCCGTCGCAGTCACAGGTGATGTCGGCCAGGATTGCGTTTCTGGTCGGTATCTCGTTCAAGCGGTGCACCGGCATGACCGGAAAGAGGTGGCCGATGGCCCAGGAGTCGGGCAGGGACTGAAATATGCTGAAGTTGGCGTAGTAGGTGTCGCACAGGGCCGTGTTGATGTCGAGCAGGTCCTTGGGCACCACCTTGAGGGTTTTGACGTGCTCGCTCAATCGCTGGATGATCTTCCAGAAGATCTTGTCGGCCAGCGAGCGCTGGCGCATGCTCAGGTCGCCGGCCTTGAACATCTGCCGGATCTCGTCGCGGTAGTAGAGGGCGTCGTTGTAGCACTCCTGCAGGTTGCGCACCGTCATGGAGTTCAGCACCTCGTGCAGGCTGCGGATGAGTGCGGGAGTCTCCTCGGGCAGCTCGTCGGGGGCCGAGTCGGTGTCGATGGCGTTGGTGTCGAAGATGTTGAAGAGCAGCACCGAGTAGTAGGCCACGGTGGCGCGGCCCGATTCGGTGATGATGGTGGGGTGCGCGATCTCGTGCTGGTTCAGGATCTCCATGATGGCCTCGATCACGTCGGCGCAGTACTCGTCCTGATTGTAGTTGCGCGAGTTCATGTAGTTGGTGTGCGAGCCGTCGTAGTCCACCGCCAGGCCGCCGCCCAGGTCGAAGTAGCCCATGGGCGCGCCCTCGGCCACCAGCCCGGCGTAGACCCGGCAGGCCTCCTGGATGGAGGCCCTAATGTCGCGGATGTTGGGGATCTGCGAGCCCAGATGGTAGTGCAGCAGTTGGAGGCTCTCCAGCATGCCGGCCTTAGTGAGCTTCTCGACCGCATCCAGGATCTGGGAGATGGTCAGGCCGAAGATGCTGCGGTCGCCGCCGGATTCGGTCCAGTGGCCGCCGGCCTGGGTTGAAAGCTTCAGGCGCACGCCCAGCAGCGGCTTGATGTTGAGCGCCTCAGAGCGTTCGATAACCAGGTCCAGCTCGCCGGGCATCTCAAGCACGAAGATGCATTTGAAACCCATTTTGCGGGCGTAGAGGCCCAGGTCGATGAACTCACGGTCCTTGTAGCCGTTGCAGATCAGGCAGGCATCCTTGTCCTCCAGAAATGAGAGGGCCGCGATCAGCTCGGCCTTGCTGCCGACTTCCAGACCGTGGTGATATAGTTTGCCGATGCGGGTGATGGTCTCGACCACCTGTTTCTGCTGGTTGACCTTGATGGGGTAGACACCCCTGAAATCGCCCTTGTAGTCGAACCTGGCGATGGCCGCGCGGAAGCTCTCGTGCAGCTGGATGATCTGGGAATCGAGGATGTCCTCGAATCTGAGCAGCATGGGCATGTCGTAGCCGCGCGCCTGGATGCCGGAGATGATCTCGGGGATGCTGACCGCCACGTCTTTTTTGTCCCTGAGCGGTGTTACCACCACATCGCCGCTGTCGGAGACGTTGAAGTAGCCCGCGCCCCATTCGCGGATCTGGTAGAGATCGGCTGAATCGTCGACGGTCCAGCGTTCCATGGTGTGTTTCAAATTCATCGTGTGCCTCCGTTTTCAAAGATAAACAAAATTTTCATCCGAGCCGGCTCCTGAAGTCATGGTAGCCGAAGTGTTTGACGAGCTCGATGCGGCCGTCCTCGTGCAGCAGGGCCAGGTCGGGCAGCTTTGTGCCGTTGAAGGTGTTGTTCTTGACGAAGCTGTACTGCAGCATGTCGCCGAAGATGATTTTGTCGCCCACCTCAAGCGGTCTCTCGAAGGAGTATTCGCCGATGACGTCGCCGGTCATGCAGGTGTTGCCGGCCAGCAGGCAGGTGTAGGATAGCTCGCCCGGCCTGTCAGCGCCGAAGAGGGGCGGGGTGTAGGGCACCTCCAGCACGTCGGGCATGTGGCAGGCGGCCGAGCTGTCCAGGATGGCGATGTCGGTTGCGTTGTGGACGATGTCCAGCACCTCTGAGACCAGGTAGCCGGCGTCCACCACCAGGCCGCTGCCCGGCTCCAGGATGACCTCCACGTTGAAGGCCTCCCTGAACTTGCGGATGGCCCGGATCAGGGCCTCACGGTCGTAGCCCTCCTTGTTGATGAAGTGGCCGCCGCCGAAGTTGACCGCCTTGACTCTGCGGATGTAGGGCGCGAACTCCTTTGCCACATGCTCGATCAGGTCGACGGAGCCGTCGTGCATCGATTCGCACAAAGCGTGGGTGTGCAGGATGTCGATCGCATCCCAGGGCAGTTCGTCAAGCTTGTCGCTTGTCACGCCGAAGCGCGAGCGCGGCGAGCAGGGGTCGTAGAGGTGGCCGCCGAGGGTGGCCTTGGAGTAGCCGGGATTGATGCGGATGCCGACCTCTTTGCCAAGGTCCTTGACGCACGGGCCGAATCTTCTGACCTGCTCGTTCGAGTTGAAGTAGATGTGGTCGCTGACCGCGAGCAGTTCGCCTAAGCTCTCCTCGGTGAAGGCCGGGCTGTAGGCATGCACCTCCTTGCCGAACTCCTCGAACCCGAGGCGGGCCTCATGCAGGCCGCTGGCCGTGGTGCCGTCCAGATAGTCCCGCATCAGCGGGAAGACGGCCGGCAGGGCGAAGGACTTGGTGGCCAGCAGTATGCGGCAGCCGGCCGCGGCGCGAATCTGCGCCGCAGCTTTCAGGTTGGCTCTCAGAACCGCCATGTCCGCCACATAGGCCGGCGTCTGGATCTTATGAAGCGCCGCCTTGATCTGCGGCGCCAGCAACTTGTTCAATGGTGACCTCCAGCCTAGCCGATAGCCTTGAGCTTGGCGTAGGCCTGCTCGTCGAGCTTGACCGCCTGCCAGGGCAGACCCTGCCGCGCAACCTCTTCCAGGAAGGGCTCGGGATCGAGCTGCTCGACGTTGAAGACGCCCTGGCCGCTCCAGATGCCCTTCATGACCATCATGGCGCCGGTCACGGCCGGCACGCCGGTGGTAAAGGAGACGGCCTGGGCGCCGATCTCGGCGCTGCAGACGGCGTGGTCGCAGACGTTGTAGATGATGTAGCTGACACTCTGGCCGTCCTTGAGGCCTCTGAAGATGCAGCCGATGGAGGTCTTGCCGGTGTAGTTCTCGGCCAGTGAGGAGGGCTCGGGCAGCAGGGCCTTGAGGAACTGCAGCGGGATGATCTCGACGCCGTTGTAGATGATGGGGTCGATTCTGGTCATGCCGACGTTCTGCAGCACATCCAGGTGCTTGATGTAGTTGTCGGAGAAGGTCATCCAGAAGCGGATCTGCTGGAGGCCGCGGATGTTCTGCACCAGGGACTCCTCCTCCTCATGGTAGATGAGGTAGGATTTGCGCGGGCCCACTTCGGGATAGTCGATCATGCAGGAGATGCTCAAGGGGTCGATCTCGATCCACTGGCCGTCCTTCCAGAACTTGCCGCGCTGGGTGACCTCGCGGATGTTGATCTCGGGGTTGAAGTTGGTGGCGAAGGCCTTGCCGTGGCTGCCGTCGTTGCAGTCCACGATGTCGATGGTGTGGATCTCGTCGAAGAGCAGCTTCTGGGCGTAGGCGCTGTAGATGCTGGTCACGCCGGGGTCGAAACCGCAGCCCAGCACGGCCATGATGCCCTTCTCCTTGAAACGCTCCTGATAGGCCCACTGCCAGGAGTAGCTGAACTTGGCCTCGTTCTTGGGCTCGTAGTTGGCGGTGTCCAGATAGTGCACGCCGGTGGCCAGACAGGCGTCCATGATGGGCAGATCCTGGTAGGGCAGCGCCATGTTGACAACGATGTCGGGCCTGACCTCCTCGATCAGGCGGATCACCTGGGCGCTGTCGTCGGCATCCACCTGGGAGACGGTGATGGGGGATGCGCACTCCTGCTGGACTTTGAGACACTTCTCAAGCGTTCTGGATGCGAGGTGGATCTTCTTGAAAACCTCGCGCTGCATGGCGCACTTTTTGGCCACTACCGACCCTGCGGCTCCGGCTCCAATGATCAGAATGTTTTCCATGTCTTACCTCCTATGTATACTTAATGCTAATTTATTTAAGTTTATTTACAAGTTTATTTAAATAAACTTTTTTTAGTGGCCATATAGAGACAAATTTTTGGCCTGTCAAGGGATTGTTTTTCTGCTCGGCCGAATTGCGGAGGTCGGGGTATAACTGTACGGATGAACAATGGATTTGATGGATTTCTATGTTGGCTTCACCGGCTGAATGCGTCGCTTGCCGATAGTTGGTTCAAGCGGGCAGGGGATCTCTGAATAACTGTTCAATTAATCGGATTGACTGAATCAGGCATAATCTGTATCTTGTCAGGTCGAACCAAATGGTTGCGGCCAGGAGCCGTGTATAAAAAGATGAAAGGATTTTTAAAATGGCAAGAGTAGGTTTTGTTGGATGGCGTGGTATGGTTGGATCTGTCCTGATGGACAGGATGATGCAGGAAGGCGATTTCAGCGGCTATGAGGCGCTCTTCTTCTCCACTTCTCAGGTTGGTCAGGCCGCCCCGGAAGTCGGCACAGGTGTGCTGGCCGATGCGTTTGATCTTGAGACACTGGCAACATGCGATATCATCGTGACATGCCAGGGTGGCGACTATACTAAACAGGTCCATCCTGACCTCAGAGCAAAGGGCTGGCAGGGCTACTGGATCGATGCAGCCTCCTCCCTGCGCATGAAGAATGATGCCATTATCGTGCTGGATCCGGTCAACCGCGGCGTAATCGACAAGGCCCTGGATGACGGGATCAAAGACTATATCGGCGGTAACTGCACCGTCTCTTTGATGCTGATGGCCATCGGCGGACTCTTTGAGAAGGGTCTGGTCGAGTGGGTCACCTCCATGACCTATCAGGCCGCTTCCGGCGCCGGCGCCAAGAATATGCGCGAGCTGGTTGCTCAGATGGACTACATCGGCAAGGCCAGTAAGGATCTGCTTGAGGATCCGGCCATGGCGGCCCTCGACCTGGATACCAGAGTCCTGGAGGCCATGAAGTCAGATGGTTTCCCCACCGAGAATTTCGGTGCACCCCTGGCCGGCTCAGCCCTGCCCTGGATCGACACCAAGGTTGAGAGCGGCCAGTCCCGCGAAGAGTGGAAGGGCGTCGCCGAAACCAACAAGATTCTGCAGACCGAGACCCAGATTCCGATCGACGGCACCTGCGTGCGGATCGGCGCCATGCGCTGCCACGCCCAGGCCCTCACCATCAAGCTCAAGAAAGATATCTCCATCGAGGAGGTCACCGAGATCATCGCCGGCGCCAATGAGTGGGTCAAGGTTGTGCCCAATGAGAAGGCCGACACCATCCGCGATCTGACTCCGACCGCCACCACCGGCACCCTGACCGTGCCCGTTGGCCGTATCCGCAAGATGAACCTCGGGCCGGAGTACGTCAACTGCTTCACTGTCGGCGACCAGCTCCTCTGGGGCGCGGCCGAGCCTATCCGCCGCATGCTTAAGATCGCGCTGGAAAGAGTCTGAGCAGCAAACAGATATTGTTAGGGAGGCGGGCCGCAGGGCCCGCCTTTTTTTGTGGCTAGGTTAACTTAGTTATCGAGATAAAAGCTCAATCCTGAATTCCATCACTGCTGAATTGCGAAATGCAGCGTTCGCTGAATTATATTAACCGAAATAATTTAATGATATCGTATGAGACATTGTCAGATATTTCAGCATGTTATATTAAGAAGGGTAGCTCTCCGCGGGGGGGCAAACCAAATCGAAGGGACAAATATGAATTGGAATAAAACAAACGATGCTATTGGTGCCGTGAACCGCGGCAATCCGTGTGAGTCAGGCCTCTGTACGCTCTGTATGGCCGACTGTAAGGGTAAGTGCGAAACCTGGCTTTCAAGTCTGCAGGGCCGCAAGACCCTCTACCCGCGCAACTTCGGTTGGGTTACCGCCGGCAGCGCTAACACTGATCACATCGGCGTCTCCTACAATAACCTGCGCGTCCAGGGCTACAACTACGGCGCCAACGGTCTGCCTAACGGACTCTCCAACTCGGCCGACGACTGTATCTTCCCCAATGTTGACATCTCAACCGAGTTCGGCAACGAGATTAAGACCAAGTGCCGTATGCCGCTGATGACCGGCGCCCTGGGTTCCACCTTCGTGGCGGCCCGCTACTGGGACTCTTTCGCCACCGGCGCCGCCCTGGTGGGTGCGCCGATTGTCATCGGCGAGAACGTGGTCGGTATCGACCAGGAGGCCGTCATCGAGAATGGCCGCATCGTCAAGGCTCCCGAGCTTGACCGCCGTATCGACACCTTCATGCGCTACTATGACGGTTACGGCGCCATCATCGTGCAGATGAACGTTGAGGATACCCGTAACGGCGTGGCTGAATATGTCATCGAGAAGTACGGCAACGATGTCATCATCGAGCTCAAGTGGGGTCAGGGCGCCAAAGATATCGGCGGTGAGATCCAGGTCAGCTCGCTCGAGTATGCCCTCTTCCTCAAGGAGCGCGGCTACGTGGTCGACCCCGACCCGACCCTGCCTGAAGTTCAGCAGGCCTTTGAGCACCGCGCCGTCAAATCTTTTGCCCGTCACAGCCGTCTGGGCTACACCGACCTCAACTCCGCCGAAGAGGTTCGCGTCGAGTTTGAGAAGTCAGTCAACTACCTGCGCGGGCTCGGTTACAAGCGTATCTCGCTCAAGACCGGTTCCTACGGCATGGAGGCTCTGGCCATGGCCATCAAGTTTGCCTCCGACATGAAACTGGATCTGCTGACCATCGACGGTTCCGGCGGCGGCACCGGCATGAGCCCCTGGAACATGATGGACTGCTGGGGAGTGCCCTCCCTGCTGCTGCACGCCAAGGCCTATGAGTATGCCAAGATGCTGAGCGACAAGGGTCAGCATGTGGTCGACATGGCCTTTGCCGGCGGTCTGGCCCGCGAGGACCACATGTTCAAGGCTCTGGCTCTGGGCGCACCCTTCGTCAAGACCATCTGCATGGGCCGCTCGCTGATGATCCCCGGCTACCTCGGTTCCAACATCGAGGGTGTCCTGCATCCCGAGCGCAAGAATCAGGTCAACGGCCACTGGGAGTCCATGCCCGCCAGCGTCACGCCCTTCGGCAAGTATGCTGACGAGATCTTCGCCGGCTACCATGATGTCGAGAAGAAGCTCGGCAAGGACGAGATGGCCAACCTGCCCTACGGCGCCATCGCCATGTACACCCTCTGCGACAAGCTGGCCGGCGGCCTGCAGCAGCTGATGGCCGGTGCCCGTAAGTTCTCGCTCGCATCCATCGAGCGTACCGACCTCTACTCCGCCAACCGCGAGACCGAGAAGGAGAGCGGTATTGCCTTCATCACCGAGATTGAGGATGCAGCCGCTAAGGCTATCCTGAACTCATAGACTGGATTTGTTGGAGCGCCTGGAAAGGCGCTAGGAATACTAGCCCTCCTGAGCAACAGCTTGGGAGGGCTTTTTATATTTTGGCAGTGATCTTCTGACCCCCGCCGTCATCAAGAGCAGCGCCACAATCTCAATCAGATGGAAGATGCCGTTGTGGTCGAAGGGCCAGATGATGGTGACCCTTAGGTCGTGCTTGAGCTGGATCATGGCCGCGATGATGCCGGTCAGGATACCGCTCCAGATCAGGTGAGCGCCGGGCAGGCTCGATCTGCTGTAGACGTAGAGGCCGTAGAGCATGCAGATGCCCTGGGCCCCCAGCACGAAGCAGAAGCTGCCGGGCAGGATGATGGTGATGGTGTAGAGCAGCAGCGCGCCGGCCAGCAGGTGGGGCAGCAGTTCGCGGGTGCGGCTCTCGCCGACGTGGTCGATCAGGAAGGCGCTCGTCAGGTAGCTGACGTTGAGGCTCAGGATGATCAGCAGGGGTTGCCAGATCATGAGTTTCAGCAGATGCGTCCATCTGAAGGCGTGCAGGAAGGCGCCGGTCAGGCTGGCCAGTCCCAGCAGGCCAAAGGTAGCTGCCCAGGTGCGGCTCTTGAGGCTCTGATCACTTCTGGCGAGGAAAATGGCGCAGCCGAAGGCTAGCAGGCCGAGCAGCAGGTCGGTGCCGGCGGTGGTCAGTTCGGTTGTGCAGGCCAGGCGCATCAGCTCAGATCTTTGATCAGGTCCTGGATCTCTTCCGAGACTCTGACCGAGCGTTGGATTGTTTCGGGAGGCAGGGCCGATAAGTTGGCCTGCATGATCTCATCCAGGATCTCCGGGCGGCCCTCTTCGATGCCGGCGATGATCTGATCGATGATGGCGCGGTAGATCTTGAGCGTCGGCAGGCTCAGCTTGTTCTCCTTGAGCATGGTGGCGTAGAGGTCAAATTTGCCGGCATGGATGCGGCCGTCGCGCAGGTTTGAGATGCGCGAGTTGGGCGTGGAGTAGGGCCTGAGCATTGTCGGGTCGCCCACCAGCTCGCGGATGGTGGCCAGGCGTGCGGCGCTGGTGACGTGCTCCAGCCCCTGGGTGATTGTCACCAGCTTGTCGTGCTCCTCGGCTGTCGTGCTGGTGATGGTGGCGCCGTACTTGTGCAGGATGTTCTCAAACTCCTTTGATTTGGCGCGCGAGCGTATCGTGGGGATGCAGATGATGTTTTCGCGCTGCAGGTCGTGGATGGCCGGGCCGAACATGGTGTGGATCGAGAGGATCTCGACGCCCGGGTCGCACTGTTCGAGCATGGCATCAATCATCTGGGATTTGACGCCGGTGTTGTCGATCAGCAGCTGGCCGGGCTTCAGGATTGGTGCGATGCGGCTGATTACTTCCGGGGTGTGCATGATGGGCACGTTGATCAGCACGGCGTCCGACTGGCGCACGCACTCCTCGTAGCTTAGCTCGCTGTTGCGGCCGGCCACCAGCACCTCGTAGCCCAGGCGCTTGAAGAAGGGGATGAACCAGCGGCCCATCTCGCCGCTGCCGCCGATCAGGCCCAGGGTCTTGATCAGGGGCTCGTTGAACGAGAGGTAGGGGTAGGAGCCCAGGATGATGACGTCGGTATCCACGATCTGCTCGCCGATGGTGTCGATGCAGCGTTTGACCCGCGGCTCCTCGATGTGGCCCTCGATATCGATGAAGAAGATGAACTGGCCCTTGCCGTCCGGCCGGGACTGGATCGAGTTCATGTTGAGGCCGGCCTCCAGGCTGATCAGGCGGGTCAGTGAGCTCAGGATGCCGACCCGGTCGCGCCGCGGGTAGACCGCCAGCGTGGTGACGTCGATGCCGGAGGGTTCTGAGGCCTCAAGGCCCAGCACAATGTAGCGCACCTTGTCCTGATCTTTTAAGAATGCGTCCACAATCTGGACCCGGCTGGCATATCTAAGCAGGTTGTCGAGGGTCTGCGCCACGGTGCCGTGCTCCATGCTCTCGAGCGGCAGGAAGCCGCGCTCGATCTGGCCGTCAACCAGGGCCTCAAAAATTTCGCGAATGGTGGCAAATTCAAGCTGCTCGGCCTGGGGGCTGTAACTCAGCACTGCATCAGCGCAGCCTTTGATTGTACCGGGAAAACCGATCTTCATAATATCACTCCAATATCTGCGAAATCTACTAAGTGCTTGTTGGTAAGTCAAAGAGTTTCTGAGCCAACTTGACATCATAACCGGGAAGGGGCATAAGGTTGGCGCCTATAAATAAGATATGAGGAAGAGCTTATGCAGCTTAACTGTGGAATTGTCGGACTGCCCAATGTGGGCAAATCAACCATATTTTCAGCCCTGACTTCGGCCCCGGCCGAGGCGGCCAACTATCCCTTCTGCACCATCGAGCCCAATGTGGGCATCGTCAGTGTGCCGGACAAGCGCATGGCCAGGATCGTGGAGTTGATTCCGCCCCAGAAGGAGATTCCGGCAGTGGTGGAGTTTGTGGACATCGCCGGTCTGGTCAAGGGTGCCTCCAAGGGCGAGGGGCTGGGCAACCAGTTTCTGGGCCACATCCGCCAGGTGGGCGCCATCGTGCATGTGGTGCGCTGTTTTGATGACCAGGACATCGCGCATGTCTCGGGCCGCATCAATCCGGCCGAGGATATTGAGACCATTGAGATCGAGCTGGCCCTGGCTGACTGCGAGACGGTCATCAAGCGCCGCGACGGTCTGCCCAAGCTGCTGAAGTCGCATGACAAGAAGGTTTCCGACCGGGCCAAGGCGCTTGAGCCGCTGCTGGTCAAGCTGGTCGCGGTGCTGGAAGAGGGTAAGCCGGCCCGCTCGGTTGAGATGAGCGACAGTGAGAAGGAGCTGATCTATGATCTGCATCTGATCACCATGAAGCCCCAGCTCTACTGCTGCAACGTGGATGAGGACGGACTTGAGGGTAACGACTATGTGAGTCAGGTGCGCGAGTATGCCGAGCGCGAAGGTTCCGAGGTGGTCGTGATCTGCGGCAAGATGGAGTCTGAGATCGCGGCGCTGGAGTCTGCCGAGGAGAAGGCCGAGTTCCTGGCCGACCTCGGGCTGGAGGAGTCGGGCCTGGACCGTCTGATCCGCGCCGGCTACAAGATGCTCGGCCTGCACACCTACTTCACGGCCGGCGAGAAAGAGGTGCGGGCCTGGACCTTCCCGGCCGGCTCCAAGGCGCCCCAGGCCGCCGGCATCATCCATACCGATTTTGAGCGCGGCTTCATCAAGGCCGAGATCTACCACTGCGAGGATCTCTTCGAACTGGGCAGCGAGGCCAAGATCAAGGAGGCCGGCAAGTTGCGCATCGAGGGCAAGGAGTATGAGGTCAAGGATGGAGACGTGATCTTCTTCCGCTTCAATGTTTAGATGGACAAAGAAAATCCCGTATGTGATACGAATTAAGGCCCTGCTCGGGGCCTTAATTTTTTGGAGCGCATATGATTAGAGAGATTGTCGCCAATTTCAGCATCCACGGGGAGTATATCTCCTCCCGGCCCTACGGCAGCGGCCACATCAATGACACCTACCTGTCGGCCTTTGACCGGGCCGGCACCATTGACCGCTACATCCACCAGCGCATCAATACGAATGTCTTCAAAGATCCGGCCGGTCTGATGGAGAACATCGCGCTGGTGACCGGCTGCTGTCATGCGCAGCTGGGGCCGGAGGGTTCGCGCCGCTCTTTGAGCCTGGTGCCTACCAATGAGGGCGCCAACTACCATGTGGACAGTGGCGGCGACTGCTGGCGCACCTATCTCTTCATTGAGGACGCCGCCAGCTTTGATGTCTGCCGCGGCCCGCAGCAGGCCTACCAGGCGGCCCGGGCCTTCGGCCGCTTCCAGCAGCTGGTGGCCAAACTGCCGCCTGATAAGCTGCACGTGACCATCCCTGATTTTCATGACACCCGCAAACGCTATGAAGCTCTGGAAGAGGCCGTCAGGCTTGATCCGCTCGGTCGGGCCGCCTCGGTGACGGCTGAGATCGAACTGGCGCGGCAGCACGCCCATCTGGCGCGCCACACCCTGCTGGAGCAGCTGCCCCTGCGCATCACCCACAATGACACCAAGATCAACAACGTGCTGATGGACGAGGCCTCCGGCGAAGGGCTCTGCGTGATCGATCTGGACACGGTCATGCCGGGCCTGAGTATCTATGACTTCGGCGACATGGTGCGCTCCTTCACCACCCCGGCGGTCGAGGATGAGCGTGATCTGAGTAAAGTCACGATGCAGCTGCCCATCTTTGAGGCATTGGTGCGCGGTTATCTGGAGAGCGACTGCCTGCTGCCGCAGGAGATTGAGAATCTGGTCTTCGGCGGCCAGCTGATCACCTATGAGGTGGCCATCCGCTTTCTGACGGACTATCTGCAGGGTGACGGCTACTTCAAGACGGTCTATGCGGGGCAGAATCGGGACCGCTGCCGCACGCACTTCAAACTGCTGGAATCAATGCTGGTGCAGGAGGTGAGGATGCAGGCTGTGGTGGCGGCTCTCAGAGCCTAATCTGTCGGCCTTTTGCTGCGGTGGCCCGGTTTGGCCAGGATCTCCACATAGAATGACTCAATCTGCCGCTCAGCCGCCTGGTCGATCAGCTTGTTGATGTCAGCCACGTGGACTGTTTCTGCCTCGGCCTCAGTGGCGCCGAATTTGCAGTTGAAGTCCCAGAAATCGACACCCTCAGGCAGGTTCTTGCCGCGTTCGCGTTTTAGATATTTCTTGATATCATGTTTGATGGATTCAACAAGTCTGTCAGGGTTGATTTTGGGGTGGGTCAATTTAAATGTTTTTCTCATGCCTGAGGCATCTAGCACAAATCATATTATAGTCAAGGGGCAGTTTGGGGCTTAGCCATAACTTGCTCAACCTGGAACTCTCTGTTAATAGGCATACATATTTAATGCGGGAGTATTTAATGAATAAACCTACAGTAGTAGTTCTGGCGGCCGGCATGGGGTCGCGCTATGGCGGCCTTAAACAGCTTGACAGTGTCGGTCCGAACGGTGAGACCATTATCGACTATTCGGTCTATGACGCGATCAGGGCCGGCTTCGGCAAGATCGTCTTCATCATCCGCCGCGATATTGAGCAGGCCTTCAGGGAGGCCATCGGCTCCAGGTATGAGAGCAAGATTAAGGTTGAGTATGCCTTTCAGGAGCTGGACCGGCTGCCCGAGGGCCACGCGGTGCCCGCAGGGCGCGCAAAGCCCTGGGGTACGGGTCATGCCATCCTGATGGCCGAGGAGTTTGTCGGCGAGCCCTTCGTGGTGATCAACGGCGATGACTTCTACGGCGCCGATGCCTTCAAGGTGGCGGCCGACTATCTGAGCAGGGCCCAGGACGGCGACCAGGCCGACTACTGCATGGTGGGTTTCACCCTGCGCAGGACCCTCTCCGATTTCGGGACTGTTTCGCGCGGCGTCTGCCGTCTGGACGGCGCCAATTTGGCCGGTGTGACTGAGATCACCGCCATCAGCCGCGACGGCGAGGCGGCCAGCTATCCGCTCGAGGATGGCGAAGCTGCCAGGCTGAGTGGCGATGAGGCGGTCTCCATGAACATGTGGGGCTTCACCCCTTCGATCTTCAAGCATCTGGGTGTGATGTTCGGCGCCTTTCTGGATGAGCAGGGTCAGGAGCTGAAGTCTGAGTTCTACATTCCATCGGTGGTCAATGCCCTGATCAAGGCCAGGCTGGCGCGGGTGCGGGTGCTGCCCACCGCATCTGCCTGGTTCGGGGTGACTTATCAGGAGGATAAGCCGTACGTGGAGACCAGCATCAGAGAGCTGATAGCTGCCGGCGACTATCCGGCGGAACTCTGGGGTTAGTCAGCTTGCATCTTAATTAGGCCCGCTTATTTTTTGAGCATGCGTCTTTTCTTGTGCTTAGTGCTTATGGCGGGCCTTATTCATTCCAATCCGGCGGCGGCGGAGCTGCTGGTCTTGACTGAGGAGTGGGCGCCCTACAACTATACGCAAGATGGCAAGATAACGGGCTCATCCACCAGGATTGTCGAGATGACTCTGGCCAGAGCCGGTATCGACTATGAGATCCGGGTGGGCATCTGGAGCGGGATTATCGAGAAGGCGCGCAGTCAGCCAGATGTTCTGATCTATTCAATCGGCCGTAATGCTGAGCGGGAGAGGTACTTCCATTGGATCGGGCCCATAATAAGCTTGCATCCCAAGCTCTACTCGCTGGCGGGTCGTGATGATATCAAGCTGTCGAAACTTGAGGATGTGAGGGGGTATCGCCTCGGCCTGCATAAAGGCAGTTATATGCATGATTATTTTGATGCCCATGGTCTTAGCGGATATGAGGTGGTTGATCGATTCGATCTGAATCTGCGCAAGCTCCTGGCTGGCCGCGTGGACCTGATTCCCGGAGAAGAGGGCACCCTGGAGCATCTGCTGGCGCGTGACGGTATTCCGGCGGCAAGCATCAGTCCGCGCTTTGACCTGAATCAGAGTTATGAGTTTTATATGGCCCTCAACCGCAAGAGTTCCCCGGAGCTTGTTGGGCGAATTCAACGGGCATTTAATGAGTTGCAGCGCAGTGGTGCCTTTGAGTCGAACCGCTCAAAGTTGGAATAGGATGTTGTAATAATTCGATATGACGGGATTTATGTTGGGATATTTCCATGATATTGAGATTTATTTTTTCTTTATTGGAAAGACGCCGCCTTATAAAAATCTTCTGAGTCGGATCTGGACACGGGCCGATTGGCGCTTACGTATAAGACATGAACCTATCACATCAGATAATCAGACCGCCATATTTAAGGGCCATTCCCAAGGAACAGCTGCTGCTCACCCTGCGGCAGATGCTGGAGACCGACCAGAATCTGGAGTTTCTCAACAAGCTTGACGACAGCGAACTGCAGAGATTGGTGGCCGCCGTGCGCTATCGGCTCGGCCGCTTCGTTTGATTGATTTTAGAGACCTGATATTGTGGGTTTTATTCTGCTGCAGAGTGGACGTCAGAATTAAGTTGCTAAATCATTGAAACTCGTTTAGATATCTCGCGCAATATTAATAATGCTGGAGGACACAATGGATGACGCCCATTATTCGTCTGGAGGAAGTAACTAGAAACTACTCCGATGTAGTTGCAGTTGACAACCTTGACCTTGATATCTATGAGGGCGAGTTCCTGACTCTGTTGGGCCCCTCCGGCTGCGGTAAAACCACGGTCCTGCGTCTGATCGCCGGTTTTGAGACTCCGGATACCGGCTCAATCAGCATGCAGGGACTGAGGCTCAATGATCTGCCGCCCAACCGCCGCAACGTTAACACCGTTTTCCAGAGCTACGCGCTCTTTCCGCACATGAACGTCTTTGATAATGTGGCCTTCGGTCTCAAAATGAAGCGCCACAGCCGTGCCGCCATTCAGGATGAGGTTATGGAGGCGCTGCGGATTGTCAAACTGGATGGCCTGGAGAATCGCCGGCCCCAGCAGCTTTCGGGCGGTCAGCAGCAGCGGGTGGCCATTGCGCGCGCCATTGTCAATAAACCCAAGGTGCTGCTACTGGATGAACCCCTGAGCGCCCTGGACTACCGCCTGCGCCAGGAGATGCAGCTGGAGCTTAAGCGTCTGCACCGGCAGCTCGGCATTACCTTTATCTTTGTGACCCATGACCAGGAGGAGGCCATCAGCATGTCCGACCGCATCGTCGTCATGAACGAGGGCCGTGTGGAGCAGGTCGGCAGCCCGACCCAGATCTATGAGAATCCGGCCAACATGTTTGTGGCGCGCTTCGTGGGTGAGATCAATGTCTTCAATGGGCAGGTAGTCGGTGCGGAGACCGATATTGCGACGGTTGATATTCATGGCCAGCACTTCAATGTGGTCAATGACAAGAAGTTCAGCGCCAATCAGAATGTGCAGGTGCTGCTGCGGCCTGAAGATATCATGGTAACCCGTGATGAGACCGCCGAGATCAGCGGGCCGTCCCTGGCCGGTAAGGTTACGGAGGTCATCTACAAGGGCAAGACGGTTGATCTGATCATCAGCCTGGATGCCGGCGAGACCATCTTCGTAACTCAGTTCTTCAACGAGGACGAGGAGGATGTGGTCTACCGTGATGGCCAGCGCGTGCATGTTGACTGGCTCCATGGCTGGGAGGTGGTTTTCTGATGCAGGGTAAGTTCCGGCGCGTAGCCGTGTTTACGACCCTCACCTGGATCAGCTTCTTTGTGATCATTCCGCACCTCTTCGTGATTGCGGTCAGTTTCATGACCCGCGACCCCGAGAATATGTTCCGCCTGAGCTTCACGCTTGAGAACTATCGGGAGCTCTTCAGCCCCGTGTTTATGAAGGTCAGCCTCTATTCGTTGCGATATGCCTTTGCCACGACTCTGATAACCCTTCTGGCCGGCTATCCCTTCGCCTTCATCCTGGCCCGCCTGCCCGAACGAGTGCGTGGTTATCTGATTATTCTGATGATTATCCCCTTCTGGACCTCATCGCTGATCAGAACCTACTCGCTGATAATTCTTTTTAAGGCTAACGGGATTCTGAACAGCCTGCTGCTGAAATTGGGTCTGATCGCCGAGCCGCTGCAGATTCTCTATACCGAGGGTGCGGTGTTGGTCGGCCTGGTCTACGCCCTGCTGCCCTTCATGATCATGCCGCTCTTCTCATCGGTGACCAAGTTGGACTATCGCCTGATTGAGGCCGCCCGCGATCTGGGCGCCACCAGTCGTCACTGTTTTTTCAGAATCATTCTGCCCATGACCATGCCCGGCATCATTGCCGGCTGCACCATGGTCTTTCTGCCGACGCTGGGTCTCTTCTACATTCCGGACCTGCTGGGCGGCGGCCAGAATATGCTGCTGGGCAACTTCATCAAGAATCAGTTCCTGACCACCGGCAACTGGCCTGTGGGCTCGGCCGCCAGTGTGGTGCTGACCCTGATCATGGGGCTGCTGCTCTGGGCCTACTATCTTAGCACGCAGAAGACCAAGGACCGGGCCGTGGAGCAGGTTCTATGAGAAGCCTCCTCAAGTATCTCTATCTGACGGTTGTCTATCTATTTCTCTATGTGCCGATGCTGGTCCTGATAGCCTTCTCGTTTAACGATTCCAAGTATTCCACCAATTGGCAAGGTTTTACGCTGAAGTGGTTTGATAAGCTCTTTGATAACTCCATGCTGATGGAGGCCTTTTTTAACTCGATCGTGATTGCGCTGAGCTCCAGTGTGATCGCCACCGTGCTGGGCACCCTGGCGGCCGTGACCTTCTACCGCTACCGTTTCTGGGGCCGCAAGGTGGCCTACTCCTTCCTCTATGTGGTTATGATGAGTTCAGACATTGTGCTGGGCATCTCGCTGCTGCTCTTCTTTATCATGCTCGGTCTGCAGACCGGCGCCTTTACCCTGCTGCTGGCCCATATCACCTTCTGTCTGCCGTTTGTGACGGTGACGGTCTATGCGCGTCTGAGCGGCTTTGATTGCAACATTCTGGATTCGGCCAAAGATCTGGGTGCCGATGAGCTGCAGATCTTCTGGCGGATTCTGATTCCGATGCTGCTGCCGGCCATTGTGGCAGGCTGGCTGCTGAGCTTCACCCTGTCGCTGGATGATGTTATCGTCAGCTTTTTCACCACCGGACCTGCCTTTGAGATCCTGCCGCTCAGGATCTACTCAATGGTCCGTCTGGGCGTAAAGCCGGAGGTCAATGCTCTTAGCACGGTGATGTTCCTCTTCTCGTTGCTGACGGTTACGATCTCCCACTATTTGATAAAGGAGAATCATAAATGAAAAGATTGCTGATAGTTGTTTTGTTGCTGCTGCCGTTGAACCTGATGGCCGCCAAGGAAGAGGTCTACGTCTTTAACTGGTCAGAGTACCTGCCCGATGAGGTGCTGAGTCAGTTCACCAAGGAGACCGGCATTAAGGTGCGCTACTCGACCTATGACAGCAATGAGGCCATGTTTGCTAAACTGAAGCTGGTTAAGAAGGGCGGTTATGATGTGGCTTTTCCTTCCACCTACTTCGTGCAGCGCATGCAGAAACAGGGCATGCTCCAGCCGCTCAACAAGGCTCAGCTGCCCAACTTTGTCAATATTGATGCCGATCTGATGGATAAACCCTATGATCCGGGCAACAAGTACAGCGTGCCCTACCTCTGGGGATCTTCAGCTATTGGGGTCAACTCCAAGGCGATCGATCCGGCCAGCGTCACCAGCTGGATGGACCTCTGGAAACCGGAGTATAAGGGCCAGGTCCTGCTGATTGACGATGTGCGCGAAGTTTTTGCCATCGCGCTGTTGAGCCTGGGCTATTCCGGCAACACCACCGATCCCCAGCAGATCAAAGAGGCCTATGAGTTGCTGTTGAAGCTGCAGCCGAACGTTAAAGTCTATAACTCTGACTCCCCCCGCCAGCCCTTCCTGAACCGCGAAGTTCAGATCGGTCAGATCTGGGGCGGCGAAGTTTACATGGCCAACGAGGAAGATGAGAATATCAAGTATGTCTATCCCAAAGAGGGTGCTGTCTTCTGGGTTGACAATATGGTTATTCCGGCCAATGCGCGCAACGTTGAGAATGCCCATAAGTTCATCAACTATATCCTGCGTCCCGATGTTGCCAAGCAGATCTGTGAATGGATCGGCTATGCCTCCCCCAACACCAAGGCCGTCGCCATGCTGGATGCCGAGGTGCGCAACAACAGGACGATCTATCCTGCTAAGGCTGACCTTAAGAAGGGCGAGTTCCAGGCTGATGTGGGCGAAGCTATCCTGATCTACGAAAAGTACTGGGAAATGCTCAAAACTGTTAACTGATTCTTGCCGGGGGAAACGTTCAGTTTCCCCCTTTTTTTAATTCCGCAGTTTTCCCCGCGCCATGGAGAAGTAGATGCCGACGGTGCAAACTCCAGCAAACAGGGTGAAGCCATACCTGAAGGCCTTCAGGAAGAGGTCATGGTTGGCGGCCGTGATGGCGTCGCGGCCGATGAAGATGGCAAAGAGGGTGGTGGCGGTTGCCATGGAGAGGATCTGGCCCAGATTGCGCATGGTCGAGACTGCGCCCGAGGCGCTGCCCAGATACTTGGGCTCCACCGAACTCATGATGGCGTTGGTGTTGGGGGATGAGAAGAGGGCGAAACCGACCCCCAGCACCACCAGGGTGGCGATGATGAAGAGGTAGCTGGTATCGTAGCTGAGAATGGTCAGCCCGGCCAGTCCAAGGGCGCTCAGGCCCATGCCGGCGGAGGCCAGGATGCCGGGCTCGATGCGGTCGGACAGGTGGCCGCAGAGCGGCGATAGGGCGGCCTGTACAATGGGCTGGGCGATCATGAGCGTGCCGGCCTGCTGGGGCGTGAGACCCTTGATGTACTGCAGGTAGAGGCTCAGCATGAAGGCCACGGCGAAGGTGGCGCTGTAGTTGATCAGGGCCGCCAGGCACGAGTAGGCAAAGACCTGGTTGTGTCTGAAGAGGCGCAGCTCGATGATGGGGTTGGTGATTCTGAGTTCGCGGCGGCCAAAGGCGCTCAAGCTGATGATGCCGGCGCTGATCATCGGCCAGGCCTTGATGCCCGGCAGCCAGGTCAGACCCAAGATCAGGCAGCTGAGTCCAAAGGCGTAGAGCAGGCTGCCGCGGATGTCCAGTTTTTGGCCCTCTGCTTCACGCCAGTCGCCTCTGTACTCCTTGGCGCCGACTGCGATGATAATCAGGCAGAAGGGGATGGTGGTCAGGAAGATGCTGCGCCAGCCCAGCTGCTGGGTCAGGATGCCGCCGATGAAGGGTCCCAGTGAGAGCCCTACATAGACGGCGGCCACATTGATGCCGAAGGCTTTTCCGCGCTCGCTGGGCTCGAAGACCGAGGCCAGGATGGCGGTGCCCGCCGTGACGATCATGGCGCCGCCGGCGCCCTGGAAAATTCTGAACAGGATCAGCTGTTCGATGGAGCTTGAGAGGGCACACAGGATGGCTGTACCGGTGAAGGTTAGCACGCCGAAGCCGAAGATCTTTTTGCGGCCGTAGATATCGGCCATCTTGCCGATCGGCAGCAGCAGGATGCAGGTTGAAAGCAGGTAGGCGGTGGAGCTCCAGCTCAGCATGACTGCATCGGCATCCAGATCTTGCTGGATGGCGGGCAGGGCGATGTTGACCGCCGAGAGCATAAAGGGGGCCAGGAAGGCGGTCAGGGTTGCGACTAATAGGACACGGATTTTAGTTGCTGTCATGCCATGGGCATAGCATGACGCTCCTCAGAAATATAGATCTATGGCTGAAAAATCAGCGCCGTCTCTTTATGTAGGCTTTGACTTCCTGCTGGTCGAGGTGGTTGGCTTCCATGTAGAGCGCCATTATCAGACCTAAACCGACCAGAGTGGCTATGTATATCAGCATGCTGACCTCCAATAATGAACTTATCGTCAGAAACCGGAATTGGGTTACGGATAAAAAAATGCCAGGCAATTAGGTTGCCTGGCAAAAAAGAGGAGGTTTTTTTTCGGTGTAATTATATGATCGTCAGATTGAGAAAACACTTAACACCTAATTTGAATTTTTATGGATACTTGCCATCCGGCGCCTGATCAATTAAGAGGTGGGCAGGCCCGATTTGGCCAGGGGTTAGTTTTTATAATGACAATCAGGGCGATAATGCACGATGCCAAAGAGCAGCGCTGGCTGGAGTTTGGCGGGTTGCAGCGAGTATTTTGCACGTATGACCTGCCTCAGGTGAAATTTCTGCTGGATCAGGTGCAGGAGGCCGTTGATGCTGGGCAATATGCGGCCGGTTTCCTGACCTATGAGGCGGCGCCGGCCTTTGATGCCGCCCTGGCGGTCAAGCAGGGCGAATGTCCGCTGCTCTGGTTTGCCATCTTCAGCGAGGTGCATGAGGCCGATCTGGCGGGTACGGCCGCGTCCCTGCCGCAGGATTGGCAGCCCTCGATCAGCGAGGCCGTTTACATTGAGCATATCCGGCGCATCAAAGAGTATATCCGCGAGGGCCAGACCTATCAGGTCAACTACACCTACCGTTTGCAGTCAGGTTATGATGGGGCTGCTTTTGAAGCTTTCCGCTCGCTGGTGCGCGCCGGGCAGTTTGACTACGGCGCCTTCATTGAGACGCCGGACTTTGCCGTGCTCTCGGCCTCGCCCGAAATATTTTTTGCCCGGCAAGGAGAGTCTTTGATATCGAAGCCCATGAAGGGCACGGCCCGCCGCGGAAACACACCGGATGAAGATCATAAGCTGGCCGGCGACCTGATGGCCTGCGAGAAGAACCGGGCCGAGAATCTCATGATTGTGGACATGATCCGCAATGACATGGGGCGCATCGCTCAGCCCGGCTCGGTTAAGGTGCCGCGCCTCTTCGAGGTCGAACGCTACAACACCCTCTGGCAGATGACCTCCAGTGTGACCTGCCGGAGCAGGGCGGGTTTGAGCGAGATCATGAGCGCGCTCTTTCCCTGCGCCTCCATCACCGGTGCGCCCAAGGTATCTACCATGCGGATCATCGATGAGCTGGAGGACTCTCCGCGCGGCATCTATACCGGCACTATCGGTTTCATGGGGCCTGAGCGGGCCCAGTTCAATGTGGCCATCCGCACCCTCTGGTTTGATAAACAGAAACGGAGCCTTGAGTATGGCGTGGGCAGCGGCATCGTCTGGGACTCGGATGCGCAAGCTGAATATATCGAGACGAAACTGAAGGCCCAGGTCCTCAAGCGTGGCAATGGTTTCAGATTGCTGGAGACCATACTCTGGGATGGCGAGTTCTTCCTGCTGGACTACCACCTGGCGCGTTTGACTCGCTCGGCCGCCTGCTTCGGCTTTGAGTGCGACCTGGATGCAATCCGCAACCAGTTGGATCTTGATTTGAGCGCGCCAACCCGTCTGCGGCTGCTGCTTGCCGGTGACGGTCAGCTTATGCTTGAGCCCCATGCGCTGGCAAGTCTGCCTGAGCCGGCGCGGCTCAGGTTCTCACCGGTCAATATGCGCCAGGGCGACATCTTCCTGCGCCACAAGACCACCATCCGTGACCACTATGAGCAGGCCAAGGTCTCTGATTGCGACGATACGGTTCTACTGAATGAGCATGGCGAGGTCACCGAGACCACCATTGCCAATATCGTCATTGAACTGGACGGGTGCAAACTGACGCCGGCTTTGCAATGCGGCCTGCTGCCCGGCACCATGCGCCAGTATCTGCTGGACCGCGGCCAGATTGAGGAGGCAGTCATTACCCGGGAGATGCTGCGCCGGGCCGAGAAGATCTGGCTGATCAACTCGGTGCGCAAGTGGCGTGAAGCAGTGCTGGTGGATTAAATCTTATCCCGCACCGGGATGCCGTCATTTTTGAGGAACTCCTTGATCTCTGGCACGCTGTAGGTGCCGTAGTGCACCATGGAGGCGATCAGGGCGGCATCGGCGTCGGCCTTCTTGAAGACGTCGCTCAGATGCTGGGGGGTGCCGGCGCCGCCCGAGGCGATCACCGGGATGGTGACGCTGCGCGAGATCAGGCCGGTCAGGTTGAGTTCATAGCCGTCCTTGGTGCCGTCGGCATCGATGGAGTTCATGCAGATCTCGCCGGCGCCCAGCTCCTGGGCCTTGAGGGCCCACTCCAGGGCGTCCATGCCCATGGCCTTGCGGCCGCCGTTGATGACGACCTCGTAGCCGGACGGAATCTTATTTGAGACGCCGACCCACTTGGCGTCCATGCCGAGCACGATGCACTGGTTGCCGAAGCGCCTGGCGCCCTCGGAAATGATGTCGGGGTTGAGCACGGCGGCCGAGTTGACGCTGATCTTTTCGGCGCCGGCGTCCAGCACGCTGTACATGTCATCCATGGTGCGGATGCCGCCGCCCACGGAGAAGGGGATGAAGATATTCTGGGCCACCCGGTTGACCACATCGATCATGATGTTGCGCTTGTCGGATCTGGATACCGCCCAGGATGAAGAGCGTCATCAGGTTGATCAGGGGCCGGTCCGGGCTCAGGGAGCCATCCATGTAGAGGCCGCTCAGATAGAGGCCGATGCCCAGGCCGATCAGGGTCAGGAGGATGCCGACGATGCCGAAGAGCAGGGCCGGGCGCTGGAACATGGTGAAGACCAGGTGCGACGAGGCCGTGGAGCGGAAGCGGAACTTGGATCTGCCCCGCTGGCGCGCGGTCAGCACGGCCGGGATCTCCTTGACCTTGAAGCCCATGGCCAGCACCTTGCTCAGGATCTCCAGGTGGATCTCCTTGTCGTTTGATTCCAGATCCAGGCTCTCCAGCACCTCGCGGCGGTAGCAGCGCACCACGCAGGTGATGGTATAGATGTTCTCGGGCATGGAGAGGTTGATGATCTGGTTGCCCAGCTTGCTGATCAGCAGCCGGTTAAGCGGCACGCCCTCGGTGCGTCCGCCGGGCATGTAGGGGCTGGCCAGCACCACGTCGATATCATCCTCCTGGTCGAGCACCTTGGCCATCTTGAGGATGTACTCCGGGTCGTAGGAGAGGTCGGCGTCGACGGATGAGATGTAGTGTCCGCGCGCGGCCTTGAAGCCGTAGCGCAGGGCCTTGCCGCGGCCGCCGTTCTTCCAGTAGGAGACGACCCTTACGTTGGGATTTGTTTCTGCAATCTGATCTAAGATTTGAAGCGTCTCATCGGTGCTGCCGTCATTGACCGGAATGATCTCAAAGGGCTCGCCCAGGGCGTTCAGGGTCTGCTCGACGCGCCGGATGGTATCGATGGCATTCTCGGCCTCGTTGAACATGGGGATGATTACGCTCAGTTTTATCTCAGACATAGTTTATCCATATAGTATAACCCCTTACAGTTCTAGAGCAAAGCGGTGCTGAAGTAGCGCTCGGCGCGGTCGGGCAGGACCGTGGCGATGATCTTGTCGGGTCCGTACTTGTCGGCCAGCTGGCGGCAGGCCCAGATATTGGCGCCTGATGAGGTGCCCACCAGCAGGCCGGCGCTGCGGGCCAGCAGGCGGCAGGTCTGGATGGCGTCGTCGTCGGTGACCTCGATGACCTCGTCCACCAGGGATGTGTCGAGCACGGGCGGGATGAAGCCGTCGCCGATGCCTTCGATGCGGTGTAGGCCGGGCTCGTGGCCCAGCAGGGCCGAGACGTTTTTGGGCTCCACGGCCACGATCTTGGTCTTGGGGTCGCGCTCCTTGAGGAACTTGCCCACCCCGCCCAGGGTGCCGCCGCTGCCGAGGCCCGAGACAAAGATGTCCACGTTGTGGCGCAGCTGGCGCCAGATTTCGGGGCCGGTATTCAGGTAGTGGGCCAGCGGGTTGTTGGGGTTCTCAAACTGGTTGGGGACGTAGACGTTTGCCCGTTCAGCCTGTACCTTTTTGATGGCGTTGATGGCGCCCTCGACGCTCTGATCGGCCGGGGTCAGGATGACTTCGGCGCCCAGGGCCTGCATGATGTTGCGGCGCTCGATGCTCATATTTTCGGGCATGGCGATAACCACCTTGTGGCCCATCATGCCGCCCACCAGCGAGATGCCGATGCCGGTGTTGCCGGAGGTCGGTTCGGCGATGGTGTCGCCATCTTTTAACTGGCCGTTCTTCTTGGCCTCTTCAAGCATGAAGAAGGCCACGCGGTCCTTGATGCTGCCGCCCGGGTTGAGGTATTCGGCCTTGCCGAAGATGTTGGCGCCGATGGCCTCTTTGAGGCAGACGATCGGCGTATTGCCTATCTGGTCCAGAACATTTTTTGAAAACATTGGCTGCTCCTCTGTTGACTTCTGATTTTAGATAGGACGGATCATCCCCGGATGTCAATGGACTTGGCAGGTGAGATCTATTCATTATAGTAGTAGATATTAGAGTCAGATACGGGGGTGTACAATGTTTGATGGAACAGGTGTAACTCCGGTACGTGAAGGGCTGGCTCCCATCAGGGCCCTCTTTTGTTATGGCACTCTGCAGCTGCCGGAAAATATTTTTCAGCTGACCGGCAGGCTCTACAAGGCGCAGCGCGCCCAACTGCAAGGCTATGCCATCTATCGGGTCAGGGGAAACGCCTATCCCGGGATTGTTTCCTGTGAGGGGGGGCAGGTTGATGGCGTGCTCTACCTCGGCATTTCAGCGCATGATTTGCAGGAGATCGACCGCTATGAGGGGGAGCTCTATGAACGGCGCATCGTGGAGGTGCGGACCCGTTCCGGCACTATGGTGATGGCCTGGGCCTACGTGGTGCCCTGGATGCACAGGCGCCGTCTGAGCTCGGAGGGCTGGAACCTGGGGCGCCTCATGGACTACTATGCCGAGGATAGGCTGCCTGAGGATTTCCAGGAGAGTTGACGGGCCGCAATTTTCAATCTATGTTCCATAAACATCGTTTATAATTTTGAGGGGTGTTTATGGATGGACTGCTACTTTACAAAATCTGCCTCTGGTTCCTGCTGATCACGGCGTTGATCAGCTTTCCGTTTCTCTTCTTCTTCACCGCGCCCTATGGCCGCCATATGCAGGACGGCTGGGGGCCGCGCATGGACTATAAGCTGGGCTGGTACATCATGGAGGTGCCGCCGCCCTTTATCTTTGCGGCCGTCTTCTTCATGGGCGCCAATGCCATGCAGCTGGTGCCGCTGGTGATTCTGGTCATCTGGGAGCTGCACTACTTCTACCGTTCAATCATCTTCCCGGGCCTGATCCGGGGCGGGGGCAAGCGTAAACCGGTGGCCGCAGTTGTGAGCGGCTTCGTCTTCAATCTGCTCAACGGCTACATGATCGCCTATGCGGTCAGCAATCTGGCGCCACACCTGCTGGACAGCAGCTGGCTTGTGGACCCGCGCTTCATTGTCGGCGTTTTGATGATGGTCTGCGGCCTCTCGATCAATATCAATTCGGACGCCATCCTGCGCAATCTGCGCCAGCCCGGTGAGAGCGGCTACAAGATTCCGCAGGGCGGGCTCTACCGCTGGGTGACGAGTCCCAACTATCTGGGCGAGATCATCGAGTGGTGCGGCTTCGCCATCGCCACCTGGACGCCGGCCGGGGCGGTCTTTGCCATCTTTACCATTGCCAACCTCTTTCCGCGCGCCTTTGCGCACCACCGCTGGTACAGGCGGAAGTTCAGTGACTATCCGCAGAATCGCAAGGCCATCATACCGGGAGTCCTGTAGGGATAGAATAAAATCTATTAATAATATTAAGTGATAAGCGCCTAATATGAGCTGACAATTTATTCTATCTTTACCATAAATTAATATTTATGATATCTTCTTCTCATTGAGTTTGTTGAGCATTGGCTCATCCGTTTTATTCATCAAGAGGAGGAAGTATGAAGCAACTTAGATGGTTGTATGTCGTAGGTATTGTTCTGTGTTTGGTCTTAAACGGCTGTGGCAGCAAGGATGGTGATCAGCCTCTCCCGGTTACCCAGGCCGATCTAGAAGCGGCGGTTGAAGTCTCGCCATCCCTGGAATCGATTGCCAAAACCCTGGCAGGTCTGAGCGTCGAGGATGACGGCACCAACCAGGAGCTGATGGAGATCGTGACCATCAAAGTTGGTATGCTCGATATGGCCGACGAGGACCAGCTGGCCGAGGTGGCCGACGAGCTGGAAGGGCTTATGGCTGCCAACCTGAATGTCAAATCAATCGCGCCGGAAAATGTTGTCCTGAGCGCCTTTTCTGATTTCCTGAATAATGTCCTGACCGGTGGGCAGCTGGAGGTTGCGGCTGACGAGCCCAAGAGCCTCAGTCTGGATGGCGTTGGTGCGCGGGTTTTGAAGATTGTGGTGGCTGATGGTGCTACTGCCGCCAACCATGTTGATGGTGGTGGTTCCAAGCATGAGATTTTGCCCAATGCCAATGTCTACGCCCTGCCCAAACTGGCCGGTGAGGGTTTGCTGGCTCACATTTTGGCTCCCAAGGTGACCGATGCCGTTGTGCAGTTCTCGGTGGTTTTTGAGGGCACTGAGTATCCGCTGGGCGATCCTGTTGCAACCGACAAGGGTGGCAAGGCCTCGCTTGAGAAACTGGCCGCTCTCCTGCCGGAAGATGTTTTTGGTGATGAGCAGAAGGATCTGGTGCTGCGCGCTCGCCTGGTGAGTGATCCCAGCGTTGTGGGCGAGGCCATCGTGCGCGTCCTCGCCATGGATAAAACCAAGAACCGCAGGGTCATCCTGACCGACCATGACAATACCCTGCATGAGACTGGCGGCAAGAACGCCCTGATCGACATCATCAGCGCCCTGAACAGCGTGCGTGAGGAGTGGCCCCTGGTGGACCACACCGCCGCCGAGGTTGTCGGCACCTGGTTGGTCGGCAAGGATCTGGATGATTCCAGCGATGACAGCGACATGATCATTATCTCCGGTATGTCCGAGCATATGCGCGCCAAGACCCGCGAGCAGATGCAGCTGCACTTTGCCGGTGCCAAGAGTGTTCTGACACTGGTCAAACATGACATGCCCTATGAGCATTCCGAGGAGTTCAAGCCCGAGGCCATCGCCATCTTCTGTGAGCTTTATGGCAAGCAGAACGTGGTCGGCATGGTTGGTGACACTGTGCGTCAGGACGGCTTGGGCGCTAGAGCCAATGATGTGCCCTATGCCGCCTTCCAGATCCATCATGAGTTGATGCCATCCTTGTTGGAGATCGGCGGTGGCTATGATGAGACCGATCCGGTTCTTGCTGAAGATATTTGCTGGACCTGGGAAGATGTGATGGTATGGCTCGGTCTGGCAGAGGAAGGTCCGGAGGCGGATAATGTTTGGCTGACCGATTATAGTGTTGGTGGAAAGTATCCAATGAACATTGCCCATCGTGGCGGTGGACTTTTAAAGCCCGAGGATACACTTGAGGCATATAGGTATGCGATAAAGATGGGTGCTGACGCTATTGAGGGTGACTGTCATATGACCAAGGATGGCTATATGGTAATTTCGCATGATGCTACTGTTGACCGTTGTACCAACGGTAGTGGTCCAATAACTGAGTACTATCTCGCTGATTTGCAAGCATTGAATGCTGGATGGAATTTTAAAGAGAATGGTAAATATCCGTATCGTGATGGCACATACGCGCCAGTCAGTATTCCCACTGTTGAAGATGTACTGAAAATGTTGGTAGATGAATTTCCTGAAATTCCCATGATTCTCGAGATCAAGAGTGCCGAGAATCGTGATGAGGCCGTTGATAAGGTCCTGGAGTTGATTGCAACGTATGACGGCGGCACCGGTCAGCTGATCAATCGCCTGCAGATGGGTGCCTTCAACCAGGAAGCCCTGGATCTGATCAAACAGAAGGGGCAGGAGCGCAACATGGACCTGGTCCGCTGCTATTCAATCGACGGTGTGCTCGACTTCCTGAGCTCCACCGTAGAGGATCTGATGGCTCCGGATCAGCCCGGTGAGGTTCTGGCGCTGCCGTGGGCTATCTCGACTCCGGATGTGATCGCCAAGGCCCGGGCCGCTGGGATCAACTCCAACATCTGGACCGTAAATCAGGCCTTCAGCATGCGCTGGCTCAAGAACGTGGCCAAGGTTGACGGCATCATGACCGACAACCCGGAGTTGCTGGCCGAAGTTCTGGCTGACTAAGAATACGGCCCGGGTCGTTCGACCCGGGCTTTCCATAGGCTTTGATTTGCCGCCCGTCAGGGCTATCTTTAGCTCTATGAAGAGACTGGTCTTGATCGGATTGTTTTTTGTCTTGGCCGCCTGCGGCGAGGTCAAGCAGCCGCCCGGTGAGATTGCACCCTTTGAGCCCATGCAGGAGAGCCTCTCCGACGTGGAACCCTTCAACAGCGGCCAATACACCATCCAGCCTTTGGCGCGTTTCGGCATTCAGGCGCGGGTGCTCTCCAAACGCAGGTACAGCCGCGGCCATGAGGGCAAGCTCTCGCCGGTTGATCTGGCGCTGGGCTGGGGCCCCATGTCCGACAGCACGGTGCTGGAGGAGATTAAGATCCGGCAGGCAAATCGTTGGTACTATTGGCGCGTTAAGGAGTTCCCCATCCCGCGGCGCGAGATTGAGATCAACAGCGCCAACATGCACATGCTACCCGCCGGGCCGGCTGTCAATAAGCAGCTCAGAAAGACCAGGAAGGGTAATGTAATTGAGCTGACCGGCCACCTGGTGCGTGTACAGGGACCTGATGGCTGGCACTGGCAGAGTTCGATGACCCGTGAAGACACCGGCAACCACGCCTGTGAAGTGATCTGGGTCGAGACATTTAAGATTGTGCGTTAGGCTATTCGAAGGGTTTGTAGTGCGCCTCGTCGGCCAGGGCCAGCATCTCTTTGTCGCCGCTGCTGTCACCGTAGGCGTAGATGTGGCTGTAGTCATTCAGATTGATGGCGTCATAGATGCGCACGGCCTTTTCGCCGGCAAAGCAGTTGCGGGTCGAGAGCTGGCCGCTGATGGTCTCGCCTGCCACATCGAAGCCGGTGGCGATCAGCTCAAGCTGGTGCTCATTGCACCACTTTTCCAGCAGCAGGCTCAGGGAGCCGGAGACGACCACGATGCGGTGCTTCTGCTGCTGGTGCCACTGGATGCGCTCTATGGCTTTTGAACGCAGGATGCCGGGCAGGTGCTGTTCATGATAATCCCTGACGGCCTGCAGAAATTTTTCTGTTGGCCAGCCCCTGAAGTAGTGGCTCAGGAAGAGCTCTTTGGCGCGGTGGTGGCTCAGAAAGCCGCTCGCGTAGCCCAGCAGCACCGGAATCAGGATGATGCGGCCGCGGTTGAAGCGTCGTTTGCCGACGGTCACCTTGATGAAGTGCGAAGTGGTGTCCTTGGTCGAGATGGTGCCGTCGAAATCGAAGAGGGCCAGTTTTTGTTCCTGCATCCGTTAAGGCTAGCAGAGTCGTTAACGGTTGTAAAGTCGACGTAAAAAAGGCCGGCTGAATTATCAGCCGGCCTTGGTGTTTCGATGTAACTGAGCTTACTTCTTCTCGACCTCATATTTGGCGAAGCCCAGGGCGTGGGGGTAGGCGTAGGTCAGGTTGCCGTCGCCCAGCTTGGTGCTGCGGGTCTTGGTGGTGGCCCAGGTGGGGCTCTTCTCGATCAGGCGCAGCTCCTTGTCGTAGTAGCTGGTCATCAGGGCCATATCATTGTCCGGGTTGACCGCCATCAGATTGGGACGGATATCCAGAATCTGGGCGCCGTGCAGGGTCGGGGTGGTGCCGGCAAAGATGGGCTTGAAGGCCACGAAGAAGGTCTTGCCGGCAATGGCGTCGTTCTTGACGATATCGCCAACCAGGTCCATGGATGCGATGGGTGCCAGGGTCATCAGGGCGTAGTCGCCGGCCATGGCAGAGGCTGAAACACCGTAGAACTGGATGTTGTTGATGAAGTCGGCTGCGCCGTCGGCACCCAGGATGTCGAGCAGGCCAGTAACCAGGCCGTTGGTGATCTGGCCAACTGAGTAGACGTAGGGGTCGGCATCTTCATTGAGCAGACGGTCCTTGTCCAGACACATTGAACCGCCACCGAGGTTGAGGCCGCCCAGTTTGATGCCGCTGGAGTTAACCCACATGATGCCCTTGGGGTAGATGTCATTCTTGGTGAAGTGCATCTCGGTCTTGCCGAAGAGGGTGGCGCTGCTGTTATCCGGGGCCACGGGGACGCCGTTGCCGCCGTAGAGTTCGGTCAGTGAGCCGTCAGCCTCGACGCGGAAGGGGTAGAGTTTGTCTGAGAGCACAACCACCAGCTCGCCCTCGGGGTCGACGATCAGGCTGTAGTCCTGGGAGTTCTCGGCGCCGCTGTAGGGCAGGTAGTAGTCATCCTCGCCCAGCAGGCGGGCAACCTTGCGGTAGAGCACATCGAAGGTGTCGTCCATGTCAAAGGCGCGCAGGCTGGTGTCAACGCCGTCACCGGCCAGCACATAGACCACGTTTTCCATCTTGGGGTTGACCGCCATGTCCCAGACTCCGCGGTGGAAGTCGGAGTTGATGACTTTGGGGTTGTCGGGGTGGCTGGTCAGGTCGGTGGTGAAGTAGTTGATGCAGTCCAGCGTAGCAGTGTCATAGGTTGAGACATAGGCTCTGGTGACGCTGAAGTTGCCCACAAAGAGGCGCGATCCGTCCTGTGAAAGCTCCATGTCAAAGATTGAACCCAGGAAGCCGAATCCTTCCATATCTTTGCCGGCCTCGGTTACCTTAAATGAGGTGGCGGTGTCATTTTCCATGTCTATCTGAAAGAGCCAGTTGCGGTCGTGGGCGGGGGGCAACGGATAATGGGCGCTGGCAACATAGGCCTTCTTGCCGTCCGGGGCGGTAATGATTATGTTGGGCTGATCGATGCCGAGGCTCTGCGAATTGCGGTCAAGACTCATGTCATCGGTGTTGATGTAGCGTAAGCTTTCGTTTTCGTTACCGATGACACTGGCTGTGGCGACCAGGGCAACATTTTTCTCCTCTACGCAGCCGGTCAGTGCGATCGATATGGCGATCATGGCCCCTAAAAAACTTCTCTTCATGGCAAACTCCTTCGTGATGAAATTTAATGTTTGAAATCTAGCACAGGGGATCTTTAAGAATGTTATTCGAGCGTAATTATTTGTAACTTAATGTAATTTATAAATGCAAAAAGTTATTGATTCCAGAGAGGTGTCGATAAAGTAGGGTTTTGCGATTTATTAAAAGGGCCGGCTTTGCAGCCGGCCCGGGTTTTGAAAAAATGGCAAGGAGGTTAACCTCCTTGCCCATTGGAGGTCTGGGGTAGTGTTGGGGCTACCCCGGTTGTTGATTACTCTTCATACTCGTACTTGGCGAAGCCTAGAGCCCAGGGATAGTTGTTGTTCTCACCGGCGCCCAGGTCTTTGCTGCGGGTCTTGGTGGTGGCCCAGGTGGGGCTCTTTTCGATCAGGCGCAGCTCCTTGGAGTAGTAGCTGGTCATCAGGGCCATGTCGTTGTCGGTGTTGACGGTCATGTTGTCCGGACGGATATCCAGAATCTGGGCTCCGTGCAGGGTCGGGGTGGTGCCGTCAAAGATCGGCTTGAAGGCCAGGAAGAAGCTCTTGCCCGCAATGGCGTCGTTCTTGGCGATGCCGCCGATCAGGTCCATGGATACGATTGGTGCCAGACCCATCAGGCAGTAGTCGCCGGCCATGATCGATGATGAGATGCCGTAGAACTGGATGTTGTTGACGAAGTCAGCAGCACCCTCGGCACCCAGCAGATCAAGCAGGCCGGTAACGATGCCGTTGGAGATCTGGCCTACAGAGTAGACGTAAGGGTTGGGATCTTCGTTGAGCAACCGGTCTTTGTCGAGGCACATGGAGCCGCCGCCCAGGTTGAGTTCACCCAGTTTGATGCCGCTGGAGTTAACCCACATGATGCCCTTGGGGTAGATGTTGTTCTTGGTGAAGAGCAGGTCGGTCTTGCCGTAGAGGCTGGCGCTGCTGCCATCCGGGGCCACAGGCACACCGTTGCCGCCGTAGAGTTCGGTCAGTGAGCCGTCAGCCTCGACGCGGAAGGGATAGAGCTTGTCTGAAAGAACGACCACCAGTTCGCCTTCGGGATCTACGATCAGGCTGTAGTCCTGGGAGTTTTCGGCGCCGCTGTAGGGCAGGTAGTAGTCATCGCCGCCCAGCAGGCGGGCAACTTTGCGGTAGAGGATATTCCAGGTGTCATTCATGTCAAAGGCACGCAGGCTGGTGTCAACCCCGTCACCGGCCAGCACGTAGACAACATTCTCCATGGCCGGGTTGACGGCCATATCCCAGGCCTGACGGTGGAAGTCTGAGTTGATTGTTGCCGGGTTGTCGGGATGGCTGGTCAGGTCGGTGGTGAAGTAGTTTGTGCAGTCCAAAGTTGCGGTATCATAGGTTGAGATGTAGGCTCTGGTGACGCTGAAGTTGCCCACATAGAGGGTGGAGCCATCTTTAGATAGCTGCATGTCAAAGACGGAACCGAGGAAACCGCCAAGCTCGGCATCAATGCCGGCTTCGGTAACCTTGAATGATGTGGCGCTGTCATTCTCCAGGTCAATCTGCCAGATCCAGTTGCGGTCATGGGCCGGGGGTAGCGGGTAGTGGGCGCTGGCCACATAGGCCTTCTTGCCGTCCGGGGAGGTCAGGATCATGTTGGGCTGATCTACGCCAAGGGACTGTGAGTTGCGGTCTATGCTCAAATCGTCGGTGTTGAAGTAACGCAGGGTCTCGGTTTCGTTGCCGGTGACGCTGGCTGTAACCACTAGGGCAACATTTTTTTCCTTAACGCAGCCAGACAGGGCCAGAACCAGAAAGATTAGAAAGACACTTCTCTTCATAAAAACTCCTTCGTGATGTAATTTCAATAGATAAACTTCTATCACTAACTTTAATCTAGAATGTTATTCGAGCGTAATTATTTGTCATTAAATGTAAAATGAGCGAATATCATTCAGGAAATATATAAATGGATTTTGGTGTTGCTGGTAATTTGCAATCAGTTTGCAATTGTGAATTGCAGTCAGTTAACTGCCTGCAATTGGTAGACTTTGTATTGGTTCATAATGCGACACCTGTATTCGAAAGGCTTTTTGCTCAGCCGAATTTGATTCTCGAGCCGTGTCCCTAATTTGTAAAGCCTGGCTGACAAATTGAAATGCAGACCTTAATGGGGCCACCTTCATTGGGATGCAGGATCTTAAATTTGGGGCAGCATGATGCATCCGGAGTGGCGGAGATGGGTTGACTGTTTTATCTGGCTGAATTGACATGGATGTAAAATTGTTTAGATATGACAGAGATGAATGTAATCAAGTATTTAATTATAATAGACAAATATTAGAAGCGTCAGTCTGCTAGTTGTAAAGAAATGTAAAGATGAGTTAAAACAATGACTCAGAAATTTAGGTTTCGGCACTCAGCTCGTTACTATTTAGGTCAAGGAGGGTCAACGGTGGATGGAGTGAAGTTGGTTCTGTTTGATTTTGGAGGTGTGCTGGCAGATGAGGGGTTCCGCAATGGTTTGCAGGCTATTGCGAAGCTTAATCGTCTTGACCAGAGACGTTTCTTTGAGTTGGGGCACGATCTGATCTACGCTTGCGGTTATGCCACAGGGCGTGCCAGCGAACAAGAGTATTGGTCGGCATTGAGGCTGCTGACCGGGATCGGCGGAGATGATTGTGACCTGCGGGAGATTATGTTGGGGGGGTATGTGCTGCGGGGCTGGATGATGCGCGAGGTTCGGCGTCTGCGGGTGGCTGGCCTGGGGGTTGGTATTTTGAGTGATCATACTGACTGGCTGGATCGACTGGATGTGCGCTATGGGTTCTTTAAGAACTTTGATTATGTTTTCAACAGCTACTATCTGGGGCTGACTAAGAGTGATCCGCAGATCTTTGATGCTGTGGCACAAAAAGTTGGTTTTGACCCGGGACAGATTTTGCTGATTGATGATTCGACCGCTCATGTTAAACGAGCCCGCAGCCGCGGCATGCGCGCATTTCAGTTTCGGTCGCGGCTGGAGTTTTCCAATCAGATGCACGGCATCATCGGGGGCTGTTGGGGGGGCGGTTACCAGGAGCTGGCGGAATATTCATAATAAAGAGGGGGAGCCATGTGGTTCCCCCTCTTGCGGTTACTGCTTCTGCTTGGTGACGGTTATCATGCCGGCACCCCAGGGGTAGGCCCCCAGATCATAGGTGCCCTTGTCCTTAATGTCAGCCCAGCTGCTGCCCTTTTTGAGTCCTTTGCAGGATTTCTCAAAATAGCTGGCGACCATCAAGCTGTTGTTGTCGGCATTGACGGCTATCAGGTCCGGATGGATCTCCATGGATTTGGCGCCCAGCAGCAGCGGCATGGTGCCGCTGAAGATCGGCTGGTTGATGGCCAGGACTGTGCGGCCGTCGGTGGCCAGGGAGTCCGGCAGCAGCATGCCCTCCACCAGGCGCATGGAGACGATGGGCGAGATCACCATGTAGCAGGTGTCATCCTTGAGATAGGAGGCCGAGACGCCGTAGAGCTGGAGATTGGCCAGCAGGTCGGCGATCTCTTCGGGTAGCAGCTTCTCCAGTAGCCAGTCGCCCAGGTTGTTGATGAAGTCATCCAGGGTGTAGACATAGGGGTAGGGAGACTCGTTTAAAAGGTCGCCCTTGTCGAGGCAGACCGAGCCGCCGCCGGCGGTCAGGTCACCGAACTGCAGGCCGGCCGAGTTGATGTAGATGACATCCTTGCTGGCCGAGAAGAGCACGTCGGTCTTGCCGTAGAGGGTTGAGGTGTTGTTTTCGGGGGCGGCTGCCACGCCGTTGCCGCCGTAGAGCTCGCTCAGTGATCCGTCAGCTTCGATGCGGAAGGGATAGATCTTGTCGCTCAGCACAACCACCATCTCGCCCTCGGGGTCTACCACGAGGTGGTAGTCCTGGGTGTTTTCGGCGCCGCTGTAGGGAATATCATAGTCGTTGTCACCAAGCAGGTCCGCGGTCCGGAAATAACCATTGATACCGGAACCGTTGAAGATGTTGTCCAGGTTAAAGGCGCGCAGACTTGAGTCGACGCCATCGCCGGCCAGCACATAAACAATGTTCTTGGTGGGGTGCATGGCCAAGTCCCAGGCCTGGCGGTGAACGTCGGCGCCGAAGCCCGGCTGGGGGGTCAGATCGGTGGTGATGTAGTCAATCATATTCAGCGTGGCGGTATCGTAGATGGTGATGTAGGCTCTGACGACCGAGAAGCAGCCCACGATAAGCTTGGAGCCGTCGGCAGAGAGCTCCATATCAAAAACCGATCCCAGGAAGGTGTCCTCGTTGTCGACGATGTCGGCGGGGTCGGCAAAGTCACACTCCATCTCGTAGCCGGCCTCCCAGGGTTCAAAGAGGGTCTCTCCGCCGTTCTCCAGGTCGATCTCCCAGACTCTGAGGCGTTTGCCGGCCCATCTGTCTGGGGGCAGCGGGTACCAGGCGCTGGCAACATAGGCCTTTTTGCCGTCCTGGGTGACGATTACCTTGTTGGGCTTGTCCATGTCCAGGCTGATGGCGCCGCGCTCAATGCTCTGGGTATCCAGGTTGATGAACTGCAGCTTCTCATTGCTGTTGCCGGCAAAGTCGGCGGTCGCCACCAGGGCGATGTCCTCTTTGACTTCGTCGCAACCAACCAGGAAAAGTGCTGCCAAAAGTGAAAAATACCAGAATAATCTCCTCATAACTCCTCCGTAATCTTAATGGAATGCATAGATGAACAGCAATTAATATGCCATGTCGTGGTCGGTTTTATAACTATGATGAAATACATTGAGTTCTAAATTCTAGACTTGGGTTTATAATTTGAGTGATATTCGAATGGCAATCGAGTTTCTATAATGGCAAAAATATGCCTTTGAATGTGCTCTAAAATGGCAAAAATATGCCGTTCTTTGAGCTTATTGGTTAGAGGTTTCTCAGGCGCTCTTTGAACTGCGTCAGGCGTTCAATATCGATGCCGTGCTGACCGGGGCGCATATTGTTGGGGGCATGAAAATCGGTGCCGCCGGTGGTCAGCAGGCCGTGCTGGCGCGCCAGGCGCTTGTAGAGTCTTCGCTGGGCCTTGGTGTGCTGGGAGTGGAAGATTTCGATGCCGTCCAGCGCCGGCGTCTGCTCGATGAAGGCGATCAGTTCGTGATCCTCCATCTCAAGGCTGAAGGGGTGGGCCAGAACCGCCAGGCCCCGATGGCGTTTGATCATGGCGATGGCCTCATCGCAGGGCAGCTTCTCCTTGTCAACGTAGGCCGGCTGGCCCTTGCCGAGGTAGCCGTTGAAGGCCTCTTCGAAACTTCTGATGTAGCCCTTGCTGAGCATGACGCGGGCGATGTGGGGGCGGCCGACCTGTCCGCTGCCGGCCTCAGTCAGGACCTCGTCAGCGGTGATCTGCATGCCGAGTTGGTTGAGTTTGTCAATCATGCGCGGCAGGCGTTTCTGGCGGCCCTGCTGCAGCTGCTGCAGTTCTTTTTCGAGGTTCTTGGGGTACTCCTTGAAGTAGCCAAGGATGTGCAGGGTCCCGGGGTCGTGCTGGGCGCTGATCTCAATGGCCGGAATCACCTCGAGTCCAAGGGCGTTGGCGGCCGCCTGCATGGGCGGGATGCCGCTGACGGTGTCGTGGTCAGCCAGGGCTACTGTTTGCAGGTGCAGCTTATGGCAGAGGCGTACCAGCTCCGCGGGAGCCAGTTCGCCATCTGAATGGTTAGAGTGGATATGCAGATCGGCCTTGACGTGCAAGGCCTATTCCTTAACGGGGACATCGGTCTCCAGAACCTGCTCGATCTTGTTTTTAAGCTCGGTCAGGTCGGATGATTTGATGACATAGGCATCGGCGGCTATCGATTTGATGTCAACCTTGTAGCTGCCGTAGGCGCTGCAGAGAATTACCGGCATATTGTAGTATTTATTGCGGATTTTCTGTAGAACATCCAGTCCGTTGGATGAGACCATCTTGATGTCCAGCACCACCACGTCCGGTTTCTCGCTTTCAATCAGTTCAACGATATTGGCGCCGTCCTCGGCTGTGGTGACCTCGTAGCCCAGGTCTTCCAGTTCCTCAGAATATAATAGTCTGATGTGCTTCTCGTCATCGACAATCAATATTTTTGCCATTATTTCCTCCTCCTAGAGACTCCATTTATCAATTAGGTATGGTTTTGTCTGCTCAAATATTAAACACATCTCCTCCAGGAACTCCTCGGCCTGCTGGATGTTCAGCTCTTCGGTCTTGTTGACGAACGAGAGGGTCATGCCGAAGTAGAGCGGGATCAGGATCTCGATCAACCGGTCCTGGTCGCTGTCCGGCCGGCAGTAGGCGTAGGCAAAATCAAAGAGGATGCGCGCCCAGATCTCTGGCGGTATCTCGAAGAAATTAAGCTCCAAGGTGGCGATCTCTTGCAGTTTGCCGATGTTCTCTGCCGAAAGCACGATGCTGTAATCAAAGTTGCGCATGCCGGAGGTGAAGTTCTCGTAGAGCTTCTCCTTGGTGACGTGGACGGCCGGGGGCTTTTCGTCCTCGCCCAGGCCGAAGCCGAAGATGGCGGTCGGTTTGCTCCAGCGGGTATGCATCCATTTGTCGGTGTAGGTGTTCATGCAGTTGAACATGGTGCCGATGACCTGCTTGAACATGGGGCCCAGGTCGGAGGCCGGGTCCTTGGGCTTGTGAATCTTGGGCCGCCCCATGAAGGCCTGGCAGATCGGGATGCCCTCGTTCATGGCGATGGTGGTCATCCAGATGTCGATGCCGAAGAGGCTGACCTCCTCGTTCCAGAGTTCGCTCTGCATGTAGAGCTTGGCCAGCTGGCCCGAGAAGCCGAAGTCGCCGCCGATGGGCTGGCGCACGCGGCGGCCGTAGAGGCATCTGGTCAGCGGATAGGCGATGTTGTTGGTAATGGTGCCGTCGTACTTGTGGCGCACATAGAGCGGGGCCACATAGCCGAAATCATTGAAGAGCGGCTCGCCTAGGTTTTTGATCCAGCGCGGGGTGATGCTCTTGAGGTCGGCGTCAACCACCACGATGGCCTCGGCTTCAAGTTCGATGACCTTATCGAAGAGATTTTTGAAGTTGTTGCCCTTGCCGCGCACGCCCTGGGGGGTTGAGATGTAGATCTTGGGGATGTTGCCGGTGTCGGTGTTCATGAAGACATCCGGGGTGCCGTCGGACGAGTAGTTGTCGCAGTTGATGATGACCGATTTGAGATGGCCGAAGTACTGCTGCAGGCCCAGCGCTGCCTGTTGGGTCGGGTAGGCGATCAGTTCGGCTTCATTGTAGGATGGGATACCCACCACGATATCAACTTTCTGAATGTTGTCTGGGTTTCTCTCTATGCGCTCCATACTCTCACTCTCCGTTTCGATTGAATTCAGACTGCCTGAGACCATGCAGATGGGGGTCGGCATCGTGGAGTTTGTTCTGCATATCCCCTTCATCGCTGATTATTTTGAATAACTTTAATTAAAAATGACCACTTGCCTTTTGAAAAGAGATGTGTGATCCTTCTTTGTTCCGATGAAAAATAATAATGATAAACCACTGATTGTACAGAGTGACGGCAGCATTTTGCTGGAAGTCATGGCCGATAATTATGAAACCGTGCGCGATGCAATCCTGCCCTTTGCCGAGCTGATCAAGTCGCCCGAATATGTGCACACCTACCGTCTGACGCCCCTCAGCATCTGGAATGCGGCCGCTACCGGCCTGACCTACGATGCTGTGCTGGAGCGGCTTGAGCGTTATTCGCGCTACGCTCTGCCGCCCGGGGTGCTCTTCAAGCTGCAGGAGTCCTTTGATCGCTGGGATGCCATCCGGCTCTTCAGGCATGATGCCGAGAACTTGCGGGTTGAGATCGAGAATTCGGCCCTCATGAACGAGATCACCAAGAAGCCGCGCATTCAGCAGCACATCGTGGATGTTTATGATAGCAAGTCATTCCTGATCCCGGCCGATATGCGTGGGCGCTTCAAGCATATTCTGATCAAACAGGGCTATCCGGTCAATGATCTGGTGGGCTATGAGCCCGGTGATCCGCTGGAGATCAGGCTGCGGCCCGAGACCCTCACCGGGCGCGAATTTGCCCTGCGTCCCTATCAGCGCGAAGCCGTCGAGCACTTCTGGCGCGGCGGCTCGGTGGGCGGCGGTCAGGGCGTGGTGGTGCTCTCCTGCGGCGCCGGTAAGACCGTGGTGGCCCTGGGCGCCATGGCCGAAGCCGGGACCTACACCCTGATCCTCTGCACCAATGTGGCGGCCGTGCATCAGTGGCGCAATGAGCTGCTCGATAAGACCGATCTGACGGAAGATATGATCGGCGAGTACTCCGGCGCGCGCAAGGAGATCCGGCCGGTCACCATCACCACCTATCAGATTCTGACCTACCGCAAGAACAAGAATGGCCCCTTCGAGCATATGAAACTGATGCAGGCGCTCAACTGGGGGCTCATGATCTATGATGAGGTGCATGTGCTGCCGGCGCCGGTTTTTCGGGCCACCACCGAGATCCAGGCCAAGCGCCGCCTCGGGCTGACCGCCACCTTGATCCGCGAGGACGGCCTGGAGGATGACACCTTCAGCCTGGTGGGGCCCAAATGTTATGACGTGCCCTGGAAGGAGCTGGAGGCCAAGGGCTTCATTGCCGAAGCCCAGTGCCATGAGGTGCGCGTGCCGCTGCCGCCCGACCTGGAGGCCGAGTATCTGGCCGCCAGCGACCGCCAGCAGTACCGCATCGCTTCCGAGAATCATCTCAAGGACGAGGCCGCCATGCAGCTGCTGCATAAGCATCCCGACGAGCCGGCCCTGGTCATCGGCCAGTATATCTCGCAGCTTAAGCGCATCGCCAAGCGGCTGAATGCGCCGGTGATCACCGGCAGCACGCCCAACAGCCGCCGCGACGCCCTCTATCAGGCTTTCCGTCAGGGCGAGGTGCCGGTGCTGGTGGTCTCCAAGGTGGCCAATTTTGCCATCGACCTGCCGGACGCTTCGGTGGCCATTCAGGTCTCGGGTACCTTCGGCTCGCGTCAGGAGGAGGCCCAGCGCCTTGGCCGCATTCTGCGCCCCAAAGAGCGCGTCTCAACCTTCTATTCGCTGGTTACCGAGCGCTCCAGTGAAGAGGATTTCGCCCATAAGCGCCAGGTCTTTCTGGCCGAGCAGGGTTATAAGTATATGATTGAGGAGTGGAGCCTGGATGATTTCAACCAGTGAGCTGATCGGGGGCATCCCGGCCTATATGGTGGGTCTGATCTCGGCGGAGATCCTGGGGCATGACGCCGCCGCCGACGAGCTGGTGGCGGCCCTTGAAGATCAAGCGCGGCTGCGCGGGGTGCTGGCCAGGATAGAGCCGGCGGAGCTCGAGTTGCTGGAGACCGTCTGGCAGCTGGAGGGCTCCGTGCACTGGGATCTGCTGGTGAAGATCTACCGGGCCGATCTGGACGGTCTGCGCGACCGGCTGGGCCGTCTGGGGCGCCTCGGCCTGATCTATCAGGTCGGCATCACCGGGCGCGATGTGGCAGTGCTGCTGCCGGCCCTGCAGGAGCTGCTCACAGATCATTTCAGGGAGGCCGTCCCGGACACCCTGGAGTGGCGGCCGGCCGTTTCCATCTCCCTCTGGGACCATATCGTGATGCTCAATCTGATCATGGCCAACAAGCTGCGCTGTCGCGCCGGCATGGAGCCATTCAAGAAGGGCTGGCAGCTGCTGGACGAGGTCCTGGGTGACTTCATGGATGTGCGGGCCGTCTACTGGGAGCTGGTTGACCTGAGACTGCTGCGCAGCACGCAGGGCACGCTCGAAGTTGTGCCTGGCAGCGCTTCGGATCTGGCCATCAGCGGCGAGGTGCGCTATCAGGTCTGGCGCTTCTTCCGCGCGTGCCGTGAGTACAACGGCCTGGAGTACAAGGCCTCTCTGCTGCTCGACGGGCCGGTCTCCCGGCGCCGCCTGCTGCGCCAGCTCGGCTTCTACCTGCTGGACAGTTTTGAGGGCATTGATGTCGATGTGCTGCCCGTGCTGCTGGATGAGTGGCTGCGTCTGGGGGTTGTCGAAGAGGCCGACGGCTGGCTGCGTTTCGCCGGCGCGGTCGGGCAGGCCATCGGCAGCGGACAGCTCGCCCAGGAGCTGCACTCTTACGCCGAGGAGGTCATCGTTCAGCCCAACATGGAGATCCTGGTGCCGCGTGATCTTGATCCGGTCGACCATGTCTCCTTAGGCGAAATTGCCGATCTGGTGCGGCCCGATATGGCCAGCATCTATCGCATCACCCGCGAGTCGATCCAGCGCGCCTTCGCCTATGGCTGGGATATGGCCAATATCAGCGCCTTCCTGGATCGCATCTCGCGTCACCATCTGCCGGAAAATGTCATCCAGACCGTTTCCGGCTGGGCCCTGAGCCGCGCCAAGGGGCGTATCATGACCGGCACCTTTCTCTTTATGGATGAGGATATCAGTCTGCCCGGCTTGCAGGCTGTGGTGCCAGGCGTCTATGAGGTGCGTGATGAGGAGCGGCTGCGCAAGGATCTGAAACGCCAGGGTATCGATATCCAGGGGCTCGGTGCTGACGAGATTGAAGAGGGCGAGGTCAGCTGGGGTCGGGCCCTGCCGCTCAGTTTTACCGAGGCCAAGCCCGCGGCGGTTGTTCAGCAGCCGGATGGTGTCTATCCCTTCGGCATGGTCAGTGCGCTGCCCTATGGTTCGCGCGGGGTTGAGCTCTTTGAGCAGGCCCGCAAGGATAAGCGGCCCATGATCATCTTCTATCCCCGGCGGGGCTACGGCGAGATCCAGGTCAAGAAGATACGCCCGGTCTACATCTATTCAACCGCCGGTGTGACCTACGTGGAGGCCTTCTGCGAAGACTCCGGTGAGGGCGAGGTCTTCAATATCTCCAAGGTCAGGGCGCTGTTTAATCTTTAGCGGCGCTCTGCTGGGCCTTTTTGACAATCTTGAGCATCTGCTGCAGCTGGTTTACAAGGCCCTTGTCCAGCTGGTCCTCATATTTGAGGGCCTCATTCAGATGGTAGCTGCAGGATGAGAATGAGTGGATGGAGTAGAAGTATTGGGCGTATGAGGCGTGCATCAGCGCCGTGTTGCCCACTTTCTCATAGTAGGTGCCGAGGTTGTATGGCACCCGCGGATGGTGCTTGGTGTAAGGGCTGAGCGTTCTGATTGCGTCATTAAGGTCGCCCCTCTCGGCCTGGATCTCGGCAAGGGCCAGGGCCGCGTTGGCCGTGTTGTGGTTGTTTTCGAGGTGGTGGTAGGCCCGCTGCCTGTCACCGGCATTGTAATAGGCCAGCCCCAGGTGCGCCCGGGCGATCGGCAGGTTGATATCCTTGAGCAGTTCGATGGCCTGCTCGTTCTGTTTGTAATTGGCGCGCATCAAGCCTTCGGCCAGCGATCTATGGGGCTCGGGCAGATGTTTGGCGCGCAGCAGGGTCTCCTCCTCGCCCATCAGCAGGCCGATGGAGATGGCCTGCAGCTCCCAGAATCGACGGTCGGGCTTGGCTTTGCCCTGCTCGGACTGGATTGCCGAGATGCGGTTGGTTGACTTGGGGTGGGTCAGAAAGTATTCGGGAATCTTGTCGTTGCCCGAGAACTTGTGCAGGCTGACCATGAAGCGGTTCTGGGCCGAGGCATCCAGGCCGGTCTTCTGCATGACGTTGCGGCCGAACTCGTCGGCTTCATACTCATGCTCGCGCGAGTATTTGAGCTGGATGTTCTGGGCACCGCCCAGGGATGACATGATCAGGGCTGTGCCGATCTCGGGGTTGCTGGCGGTTGCCAGAATGCCGGCCAGCATGCCTACGATCGAGGCGGCGCTGACCTTCTTGCCGGACTCATATTTGCGGGCGATGTGGCGCAGCTGGCAGTGACCCATTTCGTGGGCGATGACCGAGCTGATCTCGTCGAGGTCCTCGGCCGCCAGAATGGTGCCCAGGTTTATGAAGATGTGGCCGTCCGGTATGGCAAAGGCGTTTACGCTGCGGTCACGCACCAGGTAGACCTTGAACTGGTAGTAGGGGTTGTCGATTGATGCGGCCAGCTGGTTGGTCATGTCCTGCAGGCGCCATTGCAGCTCATGTTCGTGGACGATCAGGTTGGCGGCCTCAAGGGCGCTGATGTAGTCCTGGGCAATCTTGTTTTCTTCGCTGTAGTCCAGGGCCATCAGCGGGGTCAGCGGCAGCAGCAGAATTAGGAGTATGATTTTCTTCATTTGGTTCATTCTCGCACTATAGGGTAACGATATCAACAGTCGTTTTGCGGGTCTCGTTCGTTACAATGTTAAGTATTTGGTTAAGATGACGATCCATTTAAAAGCGTCAAATTCTGACACTCGGGCTGCCAGGCTCCATGCCGGCAGCCGCCCATTGGGGCCTTCTCCTTTTAACGCTTCTGATCTATTATTGCAGCATGCAGACTCTATTTGATCCTTTTGCCGAAAGTTATGAGACCTGGTTTGCGACCCCGGTCGGCGCCTATGTCAAGGCCTGCGAGCTGGAGCTGGTTATGCAGATGCTTGAGCCGCAGCCCGGTGAGCTGATGCTGGACGCCGGCTGCGGTACCGGCGTCTTCAGTGCAGAGATTGCCGCCGGTGGGGCCGGTCTGATCGGGGTTGATCTCTCGGAAGTCATGCTCGGGTACGCCAGGCGCAAGGGGCTGGATCTGGCCGCGGCCGACATGCTGCGGCTGCCCTTTGCAGATGCCAGCTTTGACAAGGTGGTCTCCATCACGGCGCTTGAGTTCATTCAGGATGGGCAACAGGCCGTCAGTGAGTTGCAACGGGTACTGAAGCCCGGCGGCCGCCTGGTGTTGGCCACCCTGAATGGTCTGAGTGCCTGGAACAGGCGCCGTCTGCGCCAGGCGCGGGCGGGTAATCACCACATCTTCACCGATGCCGTCTTCCGGACGCCGGCCGATCTGAGGGCGCTGCTGGGGCCGGATATCGAGCTGGCCAGTGCCGTGCATCATGAGCCGGATAATGACCTTGAGGTGATGAAAAGGGCTGAAGTTTTCGGAAAGGAAGCGGGGTTGCTTAGTGGGGCGTTTCTGATTGCTAAGGGGTAGGGGGTCCGGGAGGCGGACAATTGAGTCCATCCCCCCGGACATGGTTGGTTAGCTTTTCATGGGCGGCTTGTTGATCAGGGTCAGTCCGGCGGCGATGAAGCAGCCGACTGAGGCGATCAGGAAGGGCGTCGCCCAGGCATCCACGCCGGCGCCGGTGGAAGCGGCGTCTCTGAAGAAGGCTGCTATCTGCGGCCCGAAGATGCCGGCCAGCCCGTATGAGAAGAAGACAAAACCGTAGTTCTTGCCCACGGTGGTGTTGCCGAAATAGTCGGCGGTGATGGCCGGGAAGAGGGCAAAGTTGCCGCCGAAGTTGAAGCCGATGATGCAGGCGCTGACCAGCAGGCCGATCTCGGTCCCGCCCAGCTTGAAGAAGGCGGCCATGATGATGCCCTGGAAGAGGCACATCAGGCCGATGGCCATGCGGCGGCCGATATGGTCGGAGACCGAACCCCAGGTGATGCGGCCGATACCGTTGAGGATTGAGTACCAGCCCATGGCCGTACCGGCGGCGGCTGAGGCGGCTGCCTTATCCATGCCGCCGGCGCTCAGGGCGTCGATGCCGAAGAGTTTGATGCAGCCGATGACCATCAGGCCGGCCATGGCGCTCAGCAGGAAGGTCATGAAGGTCAGGTAGAACTGGGGAGTTCTGAACATCTCGCCTGACTCAAAGGCCACGGCACCGTTGCTGGCGCCGTTGTTGGGGTCGGCCACCGGGGGCGTGAACCCTTCGGGCAGCCAGCCTTCGGGCGGGTTGACCATCACCAGGCTGCCCAGGATGACAACCACGGCGAAGATGGCGCCGTAGAGCATGAAGACGCTCTGCACGCCGCCCTTGCCGAAGAAGTTGAGGGTGTTAATCAGGTCGAACCAGGCGCCGGCCGATTTTACCCAGATCAGGGCGCCGAAGCCGAAGCCCGCCACCGCCAGGCCGGTGATCATGCCCTTCTTGTCCGGGAACCATTTGACGCCAACGGCGATCGGCACAACATAGGCCAGACCGATGCCGGCACCGCCGAGCACGCCGATGCAGATCATCTGGGCCGCAAATGTGCTGCCGAAGAAACCGCCCAGAATGTAGCCAAGGCCCAGAATGGCGCCGCCGGATGCTGCCATGGTGCGTGGAGTCATCTTACCCTGTAGGCGCCCGGCAATGATCATGACGATTGCAAAGGTCATCAGTCCCAGCGAAAAGACCCACTGGGTCTGGGCGACGCTGAAGTTATAGGGCGCCTCCTTGAGCGACGGAGTGAATACCGACCAGGCATAAATGGCACCGAGACAGAGCTGAATGGCAACGGCTCCAAGGACAACCAGCCATCTGTTCATTACTTTTTCATTAGACACGCATAAACCTCCTCAATAAAAATGATAACTACAAACCTATATATACAAGGCCAAATTTTCAAAGTCAATTGACAATGAACGTTCATTCATAAGCGTGAGTGCTGTAGGAACGGCTGGATAAAAATGAGGCCCGGACGATTGTCCGAGCCCCATATGATCCCTTAGCCGTGTAGGTTTAAACTGGTTTGTTGGGGTTTGGTGGAAAAGCAACCGGTCTGGGCATGGTAAAAGCGGGGGGCAAACCGCTTATACCGGAACCGGTTTGGAGGTATGCTTGCTTTTGGGCATCCACCGTTTTGAATCTGGGTTTGGGTAGTTTTCGTCTCGCGCCGTCAGGGATCAAGGCGGCGGCGAACACGGCATCACTTTGCTCCCCATGGCGGGGAGCTGTAAGTTTACGGCAGACACGCAGATTTGCCCCGCAAATTGCAGGTGTAGCAAAGTTTTCAGTGCGTCTGCGCTGTTGCATTTAGTCGGCCTTCTTTCTCAGGAAGGTCGGTACATTGTAGCTGTCGTCGTCCAGGATGCTCTCGTCCACGACCATGCCCATCTGGATCACCTCGCGAACCTTCTTCTGCTCCTTGAGCTTCTCCTTCTTGGCCATGAAGAATGTCTGGTCAGGCTCCTCCGAGGCGCCCTGTTCTACACGTCTAAAAAAAGTTGTCTTGTCGCTGACCTCCTCGGGCAGCTGGGGCTCGCTCTTTTTGAAGATTGAGGAGCTGGCTTTGCGGTTGCGCATGAAGGCCGGGGTTGAGTAGTCGCTGTCGTAGTCGATGGTTGTGCTCTGGCCGACGGCGGCCTGCTGGTTCTGCTGCATCACGGTCTCTTCGACGATCTGCTTGACCGGTGCGGCGTCCAGAACCACGGCATTGTTGGCGAAGCCGGTGGCCACAACTGTGATGGACATCTCCTCGCTCATGCTCTCATCGATGACCACGCCCCAGATGACATTGGCATCCTCGTGGGCCGCGGACTGGATCAGCGAGGAGGCCTCGTAGATCTCATCCATGGTCATGTTGGGGCCGCCGGTGATGTTGATCAGCAGTCCCTTGGCGCCCTGGATGTCCATGTCGTCCAGCAGCGGGCTGGAGATGGCGGCGTTGGCGGCCTCGTGGGCGCGGCCTTCGCCGATGCCGGTGCCGATGCCCATCAGGGCCTTGCCCTTTTCGCTCATGACGGCTTTGACATCGTTGAAGTCAACGTTGATGAAGCCGGTGTAGTTGATCAGATCTGAGATGCCCTTGACCGCGTTGATCAGGATCTCGTCGGCCTTCTTGAAGACCTCCAGCATGGGGATGTTCTTGCCGGCCATGCTCAGAAGGCGGTTATTGGGGATGACAATCAAGGCATCCACATTCTGGGCCAGGGCGGCTTCACCGCTCTCGGCCTGTTTCATTTTACGTTTGCCCTCGAAGGGGAAAGGTTTGGTGACAACGGCCACAGTCAGGATGCCCATCTCCTTGGCGACCTTGGCAACGCTGGGTGATGCGCCGGTACCGGTACCGCCGCCCATGCCGCTGGTGATGAAGACCATGTCCGAGCCGTTCAGAGATTCGCGGATCTCATTCTCGGACTCTTCGGCCGCCATCTTGCCCATCTCAGGGTTGCCGCCGGCGCCCAGACCCTTGGTCAGCTTGCTGCCGATCTGGATGCGGTTTGAGCTGAGCGACGATTTGAGCGTCTGGATGTCCGTATTGCAGGCCATGAAGTCAACACCCTTGAGCTTGGCGTTGATCATGTTGTTTACAGCGTTACAACCACAGCCCCCAACGCCGATAACCTTGATCTGTGCCCCAGTGTTCTCTACTTGTTCCAGTTCAAACATAATGCCCTCCTTTTAGAATACTTCTTTAAACCAGTTTATGATTCTTTGCAGGAGCCCCTCGATGTAAGAATTCCCCTGTGGACGATAGGTGTAGACCGGCCGGCTGGCCTCATATTTACAGAGACCCACGGCCGTGGCGTAGGCCGGTGAGTTGACCAGCTCCACCAGGCCCTTGATGCCGCGCGGTGTGCCGACACGCACCGGCATGTGCATGATGCCCTCGGCCAGGTCGGCAACGCCCTCCAGCGAGCTGGCGCCGCCGGTCAGGACCAGGCCGGCTGAGATCTTGTCGGTCAGGCCGGTCTCCCTGAGCTCGTTGTAGGCCAGCTTGAAGAGCTCCTCCATGCGGCTCTCGATGATCTCGGAGAGGATGCGGCGCTCAACCGTGTTGACTGTGTCGCCGCCGATTGACGGCACCTCCAGCTGTTCATCGCTTGAAACGCGGCTGGAGATGGCGTGGCCATATTTGACCTTGAGGCGTTCGGCCTCGCCGATGGGGGTTCTGAGGCCCACGGCGATATCATTGGTGACGTAGTCGCCGCCCATGGCCAGCACCGAGGTGTGGCGGATGGCGCCGTCATAGAAGACGGCGATGTCGGTGGTGCCGCCGCCGATATCCATCAGGATCACGCCCAGCTGCTTCTCATCAGGGGTCAGGATGGCGCTGGAAGAGGCGATCTGCTGCAGCACGATGTCCTCGAGGCCCAGGCCGGCCTTCTGCGCGCATTTGGAGATGTTGCTGACGGCGGCGATGGAGCCGGTCACGATGTGCACGCGCACTTCCAGGCGGTTGCCGGCCATGCCGACCGGATCGACAATGCCGTTGACCTCGTCAACGCTGAACTCCTGGGGCAGCACATGGATGATCTCCACGCCGACCGGCTTGGCAAAATCTTTGGCCTGTTCGACGACGCGCTTCTTTTCGGCCAGGGTGATCTCGTCGCCCTTGATGGCGATGACGCCGTTGGTGCTGATGCCCTGGATGTGGCCGCCGGCGATGCCGGTGTAGACGTCGTCGACCCGGATGCCGGCCATCTTTTCGGCATCCTCAACGGCGTGACGGATGGCATGTACGGTATCCTCCATGTTGACCACCAGGCCGCGCTTGAGGCCCTTGGATTCGGTGGTGCCGAAACCGATGACCTCCAGGTCGCCCCCCTCCTTGAGTTCGGTAATCAGACAGCATATCTTGGTGGTGCCGATATCCAGTCCTACAATTATTCTCTCTCTTGGTGCCATTTTAACCCCTATCTCTTAAGATTATTTTATCCTCGCAGGAGAGGTCCATGACCTGCTTGCCCATGGTGCCCAATTTATCCAGGGCCAGCATGGCCATCTCTGCCTTGCGGGGTGTAATTTCACTCTGGAATGCCAGGCTTAGGCCGCTGTCCAGGCCCAGCAGCATATTCTCGCCCGAGGAGATGCTCAGGCTTGCAACCTTGAGCCCCTGCTGCTCAACGATTCTGATGGCGCTGAAGCCGCGCAAGATCAGCTGCTGCAGCTCATCTTCGGCCGGCAGTTCATCCCGGATGGTGATCAACATGCCGCGGTCCTCTTCGCCGGCCGGCACGAAGATGCGGCCATTTTCGGTCAGATAGTAGCGTTTGTCGCCCATGATCAGGGTGGCGGCCGGTTGGTGTTCGACCACATTGATCTGCACCGCGGTTGGCAGGAAGCGTCTGGAGATCCTGAGATCCTTGATCCAGGGGTTGGCTTCGAGGGCTTCGCGGGCGTTCTGCTGATTCCAGGAGAAGATGTTGTCACCCTCAGCAAGGTCGATCTTGCTGAGGATGTCGTCCAGCGGAACCTGGCGCAGGCCTTCAACCTTGACCATGCGCACGTTGAAGGTGTCGCTGTTGGAAATATAGGCCACCGCGCAGAAGACCACCATGGCGCACGATACGCCCAGGCAGATCCAGATGGAGAGGCGCAGCACGCTGTTCAGGTGCGACTCTCTGCGTTTTTTAGAGCGGGATTTGCTCCGTTTGCGCGGTTTGTAATCATCAAACAATGATTTTAACCTCCTCTTCGAGTTCCACATCGAAGATTTCGTTGACGCGCTTCTTGGCCAGTTCGATCAGTCGCGAGATCTCCTCGCCGCTGGCGCCGCCGTCGTTGATGATGAAGTTTGCATGTTTTTCGGAAATGTGGGCATCGCCGATGCGCAGACCCTTGAGGCCGGCGGCATCGATCAGACGACCGGCCGAGTCCTGGGGCGGGTTCTTGAAGATGCAGCCGCAGCTGTAACCCTTGGGCTGATTGGCCCGGGCTTGGCGCATGCGCTCAATGTTCTCCTTAACCTGGGCCGTGGTGCTGGGCTGCAGGTCGAGGTGGGCGCCGATGATGACGGTGTCATGCTCGAGGCCGCTCAGGCGGTAACCCGAGTCGAGATCGGAAACGTCGATGGAGTAGGCGCCGGTCTTGTCGATGACATCGATGCTGCTGACCGCATCCAGGATGCCCTGGCCCTGGGCGCCGGCGTTCATGAAGATGGCGCCGCCGATCTGGCCCGGGATGCCCCAGAGGAACTCGAGGCCGCTCAGGCCCTTCTCGATGCTCAGCTTGAGCAGTCTGGTGGTGCTGGTGGCCGCGCCCACATAGATGGTCTTCTCGCCGATCATGCGCATGCCCTCGAAGCACTTGCCGAGCTTGATGACCGGAGTTTTGACCGGGTTGCCGGCGAAGACCGTGTTGCTGCCGCCGCCCAACAGATAGAAGTTCTTCTGCTCGGCTACCAGACGGGCCAGCTCCATGACCGATTCGACCTCAAAGAGGTTCTCGATACGGCTCTGGGCGTGCATGCTCGTCATCTGACTCGAGTCAATGTTAGAACACTTAATCATCTGTTCGTCTCCAGTAATGAGATTCTCCATCTTCCCTCTCCCCTAATTTATTTTAAAAGTTCCAAAATGTTCACACCCTGGCGCCAGACGTCGCCGGCACCCAGGAAAATCACAATGTCACCCTCCTGTAGGGTGTCGATAATTTCGGCCGGAATGTGCTCCTTATCCTTGATGTAGCTCACATTGCGGTGGCCGTGCTGCTTGATATTCTGAGCCAGCGCCTCACCGCTGACGCCCTCAATGGGCTTCTCGGAGGCGGCGTAGATCTCGGTCACGTAGAGCTGGGCCGCATCGTAGAACGAAGTGGCGAACTGGTCGAAGAGATCCTCGGTGCGCGAGTAGCGGTGGGGCTGGAAGATCGCCACGATGCGGTTGTCCGGGAAGCCGTTTTTGATGGCCTCCAGGGTCATGCGGATCTCGGTGGGGTGGTGACCGTAGTCGTCCATGATGGTGATGCCCGATATCTCGCCGCGGATGTGGAAGCGGCGCTGCACGCCCTTGTAGGCCTCGATGCCGCTCTTGACGGTTTCAAAGTCCAGTCCCAGCTCAAGGGCGGAGCCGATGGCGGCCAGGGCGTTTTGACAGTTGTGGGTGCCGGGCACCTGCAGGTTGATTTCGCCTAAGATCTGCTCCTGCTTGTGGACCTTGAAGTTGGAGGTGAAACGATCAAAGCTGGCCTCGGTGTAGCGGTAGGTGGCCTGGGTGTGGGAGCCGTAGGTAACCACCTTGCGCTCGAGGCGCGGCAGGATGATCTGGACGTTTTCATCATCCAGGCAGATCATGTTGAACCCGTAGAAGGGCACCTTGTTGAGAAACTCGACGTAGGTCTCGAGGATGTCCTGCAGGTCGCGGTAGCAGTCCATGTGCTCCTCTTCAATGTTGGTGACCACTGCCACGATGGGCGCCAGCTTGAGGAAGGAACGGTCCGACTCGTCGGCCTCGGCCACCAGCAGGTCGCCGTCGCCCAGCTTGGCATTTGATTCGAACATGTCAAGTTTGCCGCCGATGATGGCGGTGGGGTCCAGGTTGGCGTGGGCCAGGATGGTGGCCAGCATGGAGGTGGTGGTGGTCTTGCCGTGGGTGCCGGCGATGGCGATTGAGTGCTTCATGCGCATCAGCTCGGCCAGCATCTCGGCGCGCGGGATGACCGGCAGGCCCCTGTCCTTGGCCGCGGCGCACTCGGGGTTGTCCATCTTGACGGCTGAAGAGTAGACCACCACTTCGGCGCAGCCGATATTTTCGGCGGCATGGCCGATGTGGATGGCGGCGCCCAGCTTCTCGAGGCGCTTGATGTTGTCGTTGCGGGTGACGTCCGAGCCCGAAACCTTGAAGCCCAGGTTTAGGAGTAGCTCGGCGATGCCGGACATGCCGATGCCGCCGATGCCCACAAAGTGGATTTTGGTAATTCCTTTAAACACCTAATATCTCCTTGGCGATTCTTTCGGCGCCGTCACCCAGCTTAAGGGATCTGATGGCCTTTGACCGCTGCTTAAGTTCATGCTCACTGTTAAAGAGCTCTTCGATCCTGGTGGCCAGGGTCTCGGGGTGCAGCTCGCTGTCATGAATGATCCAGCCGCCGCCGGCCTGGGCGACGAACTCGGCGTTTTTGCGCTGGTGGTCGTCGGTGGCGTGCGGGAAGGGCACCATGATGGCCGGGATGCCCATACGCGAGGCCTCGGCCAGCGAGAGGCCGCCGGCCCGGCAGAGCATCAGCCGGGTGTCGCGGTAGACGGCCGCCATGTCGTCGATGAAGTCTCTGGCTTCAGCACGTGCAATGTCGGCATAACTGTCACGGACCATTGCCAGGTCGGCCTTGCCGGTCTGGTGGATGGCATCCACGGTAAAGTTGTTGGCGCTCAGGATTTTGAGAGCCTGGCTGGCGGCCACGTTGATGCTGTGGGCCCCCAGGCTGCCGCCCATGATCAGCAGCTTGGCCGGAGCAGTGTTGCGGTCGAGGGCGTTGAGGCTCTTGCGCACCGGGTTGCCCACCAGGCTGCTCTTGGCGGCCGGGAACTTGCGGTCGCGGTCCGGGAAGGCCAGGTAGATGCGGTCCGCCATTCTGGCCAGGATGCGGTTGGTCAGGCCGGGCACCGAGTTCTGCTCATGGATGGCGCAGCTGGCGCCTTTGAGCTTGCCGGCCAGCACCACCATACCGGTGACGTAGCCGCCGGTGCCGATGACCCAGTCGGGTTTGAACTCGCCGACAACCCTCAAGGCTTTAATGAAGGCCGCTCCATTGACCCTGATCGACTTGACCAGGTTGGTGAAGGATTTGCCCTTGATGCCCATGGCGCTCAGGGAGATGAAGTTCAACTTGTGGTCTCTGGCCAGCTTCTCCTCCAGACCACGGTCGGTGCCCACATAGAGCAGCTCGCAGCTGGAGTCGAGGTCGCGCAGCGCCTCGGCAATGGCCATGGCCGGCATGATGTGTCCCCCGGTCCCGCCGGCAGTTAAGAGAATTCTCATAGCCGGGCCTTTCTTGAGACCGAGAGGATCAGGCCGCTGATCATCAGGGTGGTTACCAGGGTTGAACCGCCGTAGCTGAAGAAGGGCAGGGCCAGGCCAGTGGTGGGCAGGGCGCTCATGGCCACTCCCATGTTGAGGATGGCCTGCAGGCCGACCAGGGTGACGGCGGCGGTGGCCAGGTAGAAGCCGAAGTCGTCGTTGGTGGCGTGGGCAATTTTGAAGCCGCGCCAGATCCAGACGCCGAAGAGGGCCATGATCATGAGCACGCCGATCAGCCCCAGCTCCTCGCCGGTGGCCGAGAGGATGAAGTCGGTGTGGGGCGCCGGCAGGAAGAAGAGCTTCTGGCTGCCTTCGCCCAGACCGGAGCCGAAGAGGCCGCCCTTGGCAAAGGCCAGCATGGACTGGATGATCTGGTAGCCGATGCCGTACTTGTCTTCCCAGGGGTCGATGAAGGCGGTCAGGCGGGCGCGGCGGTAGGGCGCCATGATCATCATGGCCGCGGCGGCCGGGATGGCGACCGCATTCATCAGCAGCAGGTGCTTCCAGCGCATGCCGGCGATGAAGAGCACGATGATCGACCACATGCCGATGGTGGCGGCGGTGCCGAAATCGGGCTCCAGAAAGATCAGCAGAGCCGCGCTGACAATCACCATCAGCATCGGCAGGATGCCGTATCTGAAATCTTCAATGTTGCGTTCGCGTTTTGCGAGGTAGTTGGCCATGAAGAGGATCAGGATCACCTTCATCAGTTCGGATGACTGGAAGCTGATAAAGGCGATGCGCACCCAGCGTTTGGCGTGGCCGCCGGTGACGCCGATGCCCGGTACGAAGACCAGCACCAGTGAGACGAAGCCGCCCAGCAGCAGCAGGGCCATCAGGGGCTTGGACTTGAAGCGGGTGTAGTCCAGGCTCATGATGCCGAACATCAGCCCGGTACCGATCACCAGGTGGATCATGTGTTTCTTGGTCATGGCGATGCCGTTGCCGAACATCTCCTTGGAGACGAAGTAGCTTGAAGAGTAGATCATCACCGTGCCGACGACCATCAGCATCAGGGTGGCCAGCAGGAAGATGATGTCGAAATCTAGCTCGCGCTCTTCATTATCTCTTGTACGCATTGTACAAAGACCTCCCCTCTGTGAGCGTAGCTCCTGAACAGGTCAAAGCTGGCGCAGCCCGGGCTGAGCAGCACCGTTTCGCCGGGCTTGGCGCCGGCAAAAGCTTTGGTGACGGCCTCCTGCATGCAGGCGGCCTCCTCGATTTCGACGATGTTCTTAATCTCCTCTTTAATTCTGGGGGCCTGGCTGCCCAGGATGATCACCCCGCTGATTTTGTTGCGGTACATCTTGACGGCGTTGCGGAAGCTGCCGCCCTTGTCGATGCCGCCCACAATCAGGACCACCTTGCCGCTGGTGCCGGCGATGGCCTTCTGCATGGCGCCCACATTGGTGGCCTTGGAGTCATCGATGAAGCGCACGCCATCATGCTCGCCCACCAGCTCGTAGCGGTGGCTGATGACCTTGAATTCGGCGAAGACCTCCTCCATGACCTGGTTCTCGACGCCCAGGCGCTGGCAGACGATGGCGCATGCCAGCATGTCTTCGGCAATGCCCTCGCCGATCACCTTGATGTCGGGCAGGCGCGGGCCGGGAATGCGGCCGTCAAAGTAGACCCGGTTGTCGCGGATGCAGTCGATGCCCTCAATGTAGCTGTGCAGGGCAAAGCGGCTCAGCTTGGCGTTCGGTTTGAGCTCCCTGAGGTAGTCGTCGTCATGGTTGATGATGGCGTGGTCCTCGGGCAGCTGGTTTTCAAAGAGTCTGAGTTTGAAATCAACATACTCCTGCATGCTGCGGTAGCGGTCCAGGTGGTCGGGGGTGATGTTGAGGCAGAGCGCGATGTGTGGCCTGAACTCCTGCGTCCACTCCAGCTGGAAGGAGCTGATCTCGGCCACCACATAGTCGGGGTTGTCTTTGACCAGGCTGATTAGCGGCGGGTTGATGTTGCCGCCCAGGCCGGCGTTCAGGCCGGCGTGCTGCAGGACCCGGTGAATCAGGGTCACGGTGGTGGTTTTGCCGTTGGTGCCGGTGACCGCGATCAGCTTGCCGCGCAGCAGGCGGGCCGCCATCTCGATCTCGGAGAGGATGTTGCTGGCATGTTTGAAGAGTTTGTGGTCACGCGGAATGCCGGGGCTGGGGATCACCAGATTGGCCCAGCGCAGGTCATCGGCTTCGATCAGTTTGACCGGAATGTCGGCGGGCATGTTTTCAGGCAGCTTTTCATCCACAAGGCGCACCTCGTGGCCCTGTCTGATCATTTCGCGGGCCGTCTCAACGCCCGTCACGCCTGTTCCCCACACCGTAATTTTCATCTTTACCTCAGCTTCAGTGTTGAAATTGCAAACATGGCCAGAAAGATCGAGATGATCCAGAAGCGCACAATGATCTTGGGCTCCGGCCAGCCTTTTAACTCGTAGTGATGATGGATGGGCGCCATCTTGAAGATGCGCTTGCCATCCGTAACCTTGAAGAAACTCACCTGCAGAATGACCGAGATGACCTCCATGACGAAGACGCCGCCCACGATCAGCAGCAGAAATTCATTTTTGGTGATGACCGCCGCCGTGCCGAGGATGCCGCCCAGACTCAGGGAGCCCACGTCGCCCATGAAGACCTCGGCCGGATAGGTGTTGTACCAGAGGAAGCCCATGCCGGCTCCGACCACAGCGCCCAGCAGGATGCAGAGCTCGCCAACCCCGGGTATAAATGGGATCTGCAGGTAGGTGGCGGCGCGGTGGTTGCCGGCTACATAGGCCAGCACCAGATAGGTGAAAGCCGCGATGGTGGCCGGGCCGATGGCCAGGCCGTCCAGGCCGTCGGTCAGATTGACGGCATTGGCGCAGCCCACGATCACGAGCATCACAAAGGGCACGTAGAGCAGCCCCAGGTCGGGCTGCAGGTTTTTGAAGAAGGGGATGGCCACGGTGGTCTCGAAACCCGGGATGTTTATCAGGGTGACGCCCACATAGGCGGCCGCCGCAAACTCAACCAGCAGCCGCAGCTTGGGCGAGATACCCTTCATCTTGCCCTTGACGGTCTTGAGATAGTCGTCGACGAATCCCAGCAGACCAAAGGTTACCATGATGAAGATTGTCAGCCAGGCATAGACGTTGGTCAGGTCGATCCAGCAGAGGCCCGCCACCAGAATCGAGAGGATGATCAGCACGCCGCCCATGGTGGGGGTGCCGCTCTTCTGCTGGTGGCCTTCGGGGGTGAGCTCGTTGATGCGTTCGCCCAGGCTCAGCTGCCTGAGTTTGCGGATGAACCAGGGCCCCAGCACCAGGCAGATCAGCAGGGCGGTGATGGTGGCATAGATGCTGCGGAAGGTAATGTACTTGAATACATTGAAAATCGAGTAATCAAGCCGCAGCTGGTAAAACAGGTGATATAGCATTTATGCAACCGCCCTTAGTAGTCCTACAACCCGGTCCAGTTTCAGGGCCCGGGAGGCCTTCACCAGAATGCAGGCATCCTGGCTGGTTAGTTCGCGCAGCAGAGGTCTGATCTCCTCCACGTCGCCGATCTCGGTAATCGCCTCGGCGTCCATGCCGCCTTGGATGGCGGCGTCGGCCACAATCTTGGCAGAGGCGCCGGTCACCACCAGACGCTTGATGCCGGCGGCCGCCACGCTACGGCCCAGTTCGGCGTGCAGTTCGTCCGAGTCGCCGCCCAGCTCCAGCATGTCGCCCAGGATGGCGATCTTGGTGGAGTGCGGGGCCGATTTGAGCAGATCCAGCGCCGCCTGCATGGAGGCCGGGCTGGCGTTGTAGCTGTCATTGATGATGGTCATGTGGTCCGAGACGATGATTTCGGAGCGCATGTTGGGGGCGGTGGCCAGCTCGATGCCTTTGGCGATCAGCTCGGGGCTGATGCCTAGGGCGTGAGTGGCGGCGCAGGCGGCCAGCACGTTCATGATGTTGTGCCTGCCCGGCAGGCAGGTTGTGGTGGTGATCTCATGTCCGGCAATATCGATGCGCATGCTGCTGCCGTTGAGATCCTGGCTGGTAACTTCGATCAGACTGATGTCGGTGTCAGGCTGATCGGAGAAGGTAACGCGCCTGAGGTTTTCGGGGATCACTACCCGCTGCATGTACTGCTGATGCGGGTTGTAGACCGCAACTTTGCCGGTGAAGCGGAAGATGGCCTCCTTTTCGCTGAGGATGCCGTCCAGGCTGCCCAGGCCGTCCAGGTGGGCGTGGTTGATGTTGGTCAGGATCGCGACGTCCGGGGTGGCGATGGCCGCCAGGCGGGCGATCTCGCCGGGCTGGTTGGTGCCCATCTCGATGACGCCGTAGGCGTGGTCCTCATTGAGGCCCAGCAGGGTCATGGGGACGCCGATCAGGTTGTTGTAGTTCTTCTGGGTCTTGTGGCAGGCGCCGGCCTGGCTCAGGATCGAGGCGCAGAGCTCCTTGACCGTGGTCTTGCCGTTGGAGCCGGTGATGCCGATCAGCTGCGGATTGTAGCTCCTGCGGACATGGGCCGCGATATCACCCAGGGCGCTCAGTGTGTCCTTGACCATCATGATGGCGGCCGGATGCTCGATGGTCTCCTTCATGACCATGGCGCCGGCGGCGCCGCGGTCGAGGGAGCTGGCCACGAACTTGTGACCGTCGTAGCGGTCGCCCCTGAGGGCCACGAAGAGCTCGTCGGCGCTGATCTGCCTTGAGTCGGTCGAGATGCCGGAGATGACGGTTGTGGCATCGCCGGAGATTAGTTTGGCATTGGTGATCTCAACAATCTGCTGAATTGTAAATCTCATCTGACCTCCTTCAGGCTGGCCTGGACGCATTCGGCATCGTCGAAGTGCATCCTGGTCTGGCCGATGATCTGGTAGTTCTCATGCCCCTTGCCGGCGATCACCAGGCAGTCAGCTCTGTTCATGATGCTGATGGCGTGGCGGATCGCAGCGGCCCTGTCTTCCATGACGGTCACGCCGCTTGTGTCGGTGATGCCGCTTTTGATCTCGTCGATGATGGCCATTGGTGCTTCGGTTCTGGGATTATCGGAGGTGATGATGGTTATGTCGGCCAGTTCGCTGGCGATTCTGCCCATGATGGGGCGCTTGGTCTTGTCGCGGTCGCCGCCGCAGCCGAAGACGGTCAGGAGGCGGCCTGTTGCCAGCTCGCGCGCGTTCTCCAGTGCCTTTTGAAGGGCGTCCGGGGTGTGGGCGAAGTCGATCAGGATGTTGAGGCCCTGCTTGTTGGCGACCTGCTGCATGCGGCCGGGAATGCTGCTCAGGTTGCGGATGCCTTCGCGGATCTGGCCGCTGTCGATATCGAGGCTCATGGCGGCGGCGACTGCGGCCAGGATGTTGTAGATGTGGAAGGCGCCCTGCAGGTCGCTTTCGATATCCATCAGGCACTCAACCGTCTCGACGCGCAGGCGGATGCCGCTGCCGTCGGACTGGCGGGTGGTGACCTGGACGTCGCAGTCCATCTCGCTGCCGTAGCTGACCGGCTCAGCGACCAGATCGATCAGCTTCTGGCCATACTCGTCATCGGTGTTGATGATGGCCGGACCAGCCAGGTAGTCGGTAAAAAGTTTCTGCTTAGCCATGAAGTAGCGCTGCATGTCTGCGTGGTAGTCCAGGTGGTCCTGGCTCAGGTTGGTGAAGATGGCCAGTGAATATTTGAGCCCGGCCGGGCGGCCCTGATCCAGGGCATGCGAGCTGACCTCCATGATGCAGTGGGTCACGCCCTCGGCGTGCATCTCGTCCAGGATCTCAAAGAGCTCGATGCTGCCCGGGGTGGTCAGGCTGGCCTCTGTGATGCGGCCGCCGAAGCGGGTGTTGATGGTGCCGATGACGCCGCACTTGATGCCGGCGGCCTCGAGGATGCTCTCCAACAGGTAGGTGGTGCTGGTCTTGCCGTTGGTGCCGGTGATGCCGATCAGGAAAACCTCGGCTGCGCCCGGATAGAGCTTTGGCAGCAGCTCATTGAGGGCGGCCTGGGGATTCTCAACCTTGATCAGGGTTGTGCCGGCGGCTTCGCTGGCGTTGCCGATGATGAGTGATGCGCCGGCCTCGATGGCGGCGCCGATGAACTGCTTGCCGTCGCAGGTGCTGCCGGGCAGGGCGATGAAGGCGTCGCCGGGCCCAACGAGACGGGAGTCGGCGCAGATCTTCTTGAATGAACAGTCTGGGCCGATGAGTTCGGCGTTTTTAATCATTGAGGTCAGTTCTGAAGCCTTCATGATGCGTCTCCCTTGGCAACCGTGATAACCGGTCTGATATCCATGATATTTACGAGCTTGGTGGCGATGCGCTTGAATGCAGGGCAGGTCACGATGCTGGCGTAGTAGTTGGGATGCGGCTCGTCGATTACGATGAGCATGGTGGCGGCCGGCCGGCCGGTCGCATCGGTGATGCCGCCGATGAACGATGAGATGTAGGCGTTCTTGGAGTAGGTGCCGGTCAGGGGGTCGGTCTTCTGGGCCGTACCGGTCTTGCCGAAGACCTGGTAGTTCTCCATGTAGGCGGTTGCGCCGGTGCCGCCCTTGAGAACCACCGACTTCATGATGTTGAGGATCTCCTGGGAGGCGTCATTGGTGATGACCTTGCGCACGATGGTGGGGCGGAAGGTTTCGCTGCTCTGGCCGCCTTCATCCTTGATGCTGCTGACCAGCAGCGGCTTGATGATCTGGCCGCCGTTGACCATGGCGTTGAAGGCGGTTATGACCTGGATTCCGCTGACCGCAAAGCCCTGTCCGAAGCTGATGGCCGCCTTGTCGACGCTGGTCCAGCGCTCGGGTGAGCGGATCAAACCCTTGGCCTCGCCGGGGTAGCTGATGCCGGTCGGCTGGCTCAGGTTGAAGTCCTGCAGGGCGCTGTACATCTGGCTCGGTTTGATGGGTTCCATCAGTTTGACCATGCCGATGTTGCTGCTGAACTTGATTACGTCGCGGATCGGCAGCCAGCCGTATTTGTGGTCGGCGTCATTGATCGTGACCCGGCTGAAGGTGTACTTGCCGTTCTCGCAGAAGACGATCTGTGAGGGGCGGAAGATGCCGTTGGAGATGCCCCAGCTGATCCAGAGCGGTTTCATGATGGAGCCGGGCTCGAAGACGTCGACCACGGCGCGGTTGCGGTGGCCGGACATGTCCTTGTAGGAGCCCAGGTTGGGGTTGAAGCTGGGGTAGGACGCCATGGCGTAGATCTCGCCGGTGTTGGGGTTGGTGATGATGACAAAGCCCGAGCGGGCGTTGTTGTCGCGGATGGTATTCTTGAGCTCATCGAAGGCTGCATACTGGATGCGGCGGTCGATGCTCAGGGTCAGGGCGTGGCCGTCGCGCGGTGCATCTTCAACCAGGCCGCGGGCATAGATGGTGCGGCCGTGGCCGTCGCGCTGTACCACGGCCTGGCGCTGTTTGCCGGTCAGGACATGGTCGTACATCAGCTCCAGGCCTTCGAGGCCGTTGCCGTCGATGCCCACGATGCCGATCAGGTTGGCCATGGATTCGCTCTCGGGATAGAAGCGCTTGGTCTCGTTGTAGAAGCCGATCTCCTTGATGCCGAGGGCCTTGACGGCGGCCACCTCGTCCGGGGTGGCGTGGCGCTTGATCCAGACGAAGTGCTTGTCGCTCTTGAGACGCTTCAGGAGGCGGGCGCGGTCAATGTCGAGGGTCTTGGCCAGCTGGCCGGCGACGCGCTCCTTGTTTTCGATCTTGCCGGCGTTGACCGCGATGGATTTAACCTCCAGGCTGACGGCCAGGGGCTGCCCGTCGCGGTCCTGGATCTTGCCGCGGTGCGGGGTGAGGCTGACCGTGTGGCTGAAGCGGCGCTGGGCCTGCGCAATGATCTTGTCGGCCCGCAGCAGCTGCAGGTCGATGGCCCTGAGGGCCATGAGGCCCAGCAGGAGCATGAAGATGGTGGCCACGGCGCTTAGTCGTTTTTCCATATATACTTTACCTGCTCCGGGCCGGGAACCTTGAGGTTGAGTTCCTTCTTGGCCAGGAGTTCCAGTCTTTTTGAGCTTTTAAGGGTCGAAATCTCGAGGGTCAGGGCGCAGTTGTCGCTGGAGAGGCGGTCGTTGACCGACTTCTCCTTTGAGATCTGGTAGCCCAGTTCGATGGCGGTGGTGCGGGTCCAGACGTGGAACATGCCCCAGGATGCCAGCATAATGATGATAAGCACTGAGCCGATGAATGAGCTGCGCTTCATGCGACCCTCCGGGCTACGCGCAGCTTGGCGCTTCTGGAGCGCGGGTTGGCTGCCAGCTCGTCGTCGGTCGGCAGCAGCGGTTTGCGGGTGATGATCTTGAATTGGGGTTTGTCGGAAGCCGGCGCAATGGGCATGTTGCGCAGCTCGATGTTCTCTTTGGGGTTGAAGAACTGCTTGACGATGCGGTCCTCCAGGGAGTGGAAGGAGATGATGGCTATGGTGCCGCCGACCTTGAGCAGGCTGGCGGCCTTGGGCAGGAACTCCTCCAGGGCGCCCAGCTCATTGTTGACCTCCATGCGGATGGCCTGGAAGGTGCGGGTGGCCGGGTGGATTCTTTCGGGCCAGAAGCGGCGCGGGATGGCATTTGACACAACCTCGGCCAGCTGGGTGGTGGTGCTTAGCGGACGGCTCTCAACAATGGTGCGGGCGATCTTGCGGGCGAAGCGCTCCTCGCCGTAAGCTTTGATGATGCGGCTCAGCTCCTGCTCGGAGTAGTCGTTGACCACCTCGGCGGCCGAGAGCTCCGCTTTGCTGGAGAAACGCATGTCGAGTGGGCCCTCTTTGCTAAAAGAAAAACCCCGCTCGGGGGTGTCGATGGCCATGGAGGACAGTCCCAGGTCCAGAATTATGCCGTCGAGCTCGTCCCAGTCCATCATCAGGCAGACCTTGTCGATCTCCATGAAGCTGTTGTTGAAGGGGGCGAAGCGCTCGCCGTAAGTTTCGAAGCGCTGCTCAAGATTTTCGATGACGGCCGGGTCCAGGTCGGTGCCGGCCAGGCGGCCCGTGGGTGCGCAGCGATTAAGGATCAGTTCAGCATGACCTCCACCACCTAAGGTTCCGTCGAAATATCTTCCGCCGTCTTTAGGCTCAATCATGTTGATGACCTCCTCAAGGAGCACCGTTATGTGTTGCATAGACTCTACAATCCTATTTCATCAAGAACTTCCAGCAACTCCTCCTTGTTTTCCATGCGCTCCTGATATGCCTCGTAGGCCTCTTCGTTCCAAATTTCGAAGCGGGTGCCTATGCCTACTAGCTGGCACTTTTTCTCGAGACCGGCATGTTCGCGGAGGTGTGCTGGGACAAGTATTCTGCCCTGGGCGTCAATCTGGCACTCTTCCGCGGAACCGATCACGTGTCTGCGATAGTACATGACCGCCTCTTTGGTGGTGGAAACGCGGGAGATTTTTTCCAGCAGACCTTCCCAGTCCTCGAGTGTGTATGCCGTGAGGCAGCTCTCGCGGAGGGTTTTGCTGATGATGATGCGGCCGCCCTCGGCCTCATCGAGAGTATCCCTGAACTTGGATGGGATACTCACTCTCCCCTTTGCGTTAATTGTATTTGTGTAATGCCCGTTAAACACCCTTTGTCACCATCAACCCTTTTAGTGGCACAAAATGACACTTTTATTATATATAAGCGAAGCAATGGGGTGAGTCAACCTAAAGTTTGGCGGCCTGCCGATTTTTACTTGCTGTAAAAACAAGTATTTATATAGAATGATATTCGGTGTCAAAAAGTGCCATAAAAAGTCCATATTTTTATGGCACTTTTGGTTTGATTTGGCTACTATGCCCCCTATGCAGCAGGATGCTCTCTTAGAAATGCTTGAAATGATCCCTGCCGGCATCATCGTTGCGGATAAGGCCGGGTACATTGCCTATGCCAATGCGCAGGCCCAGGGATATGTCGGAAAACAGGGGCTCTCTCTGGATGAGGTCAATATTGCCCGTCTGCTTAAAAGCGTCACTTCGGGCAAGGAGACCCTCATGCGCATGCGTGACGGCCGGCGCATCCCGGTGCGGATTCTGATCAATGATCTGGCCGATGGCCGCCGCATGGTCATTCTGGATGACATCTCCGAGATTCACCAGCTGCAGCAGGAGATTCTCAAAATGGACCGTCTGGCCTCGGTGGGTGAGCTGACCTCGGGCATCGCCCATGAGATCCGCAATCCGCTGGCCGGCATCAAGACCACGGCCCAGGCCCTTGAGGAGGAGCTGCCCGAAGGCGATCATCGCCGCGACTATGTGGGGCGCATCATCAAGGAGATCAACCGTCTCAACAAGCTGCTGCTGGACTTCTTCGACTTTGCCAAGCCGCGCTCCATGCACACGCGGCGCTGCAACATGCAGAAGGTTATCGAGGAGGCCATCTATCTGGTGCGTGAGCAGGCCCGTCAGCAGGGGGTTCAGATAATCGAGATGTATCCGACGGCCGAGGTCGATGCGGTCGTCGATCCCGACATGATCAAACAGGTGTTGATGAACGTCATGCTCAACGGCGTCCAGGCCATGAGTTCGGGCGGCCGGCTGGAGGTCAGCCTGGACAATATCGATGAGGAGTATATCGGTATCATTATTAAGGACGGTGGTCCCGGCATCCCGGAGAACCTCAAGAGCCGCATCTTTGATCCCTTCTTCACCACCAAGGCCAAGGGGGTCGGTCTGGGGCTCTCCATTTCGTACCGTATCATCAGGATGCATACGGGCAGCATAACGGTCACGTCAACTTCATCAGGAACAACTTTCAGGATTGCACTCCTGAAGGAGCATATTGCGGGCGGTTAGGGCCGCATTACAGGAGGAAATATGTTTTTTGCAACAACAGCCCATGCGGCTACAGCTCAGTTCAGGGGAAATATCGGCGCCATGATTATCGATGCAGATCCGGTTGTGAAACTGGTCATGCTGCTGCTCTTGATCTTCTCGGTGGCCTCCTGGACGATTATCATCCAGAAGTTCTTCGGTCTGCACCGGGCGCGCAAGCGCTGCGCCAAGGTGCTGGATGGTCTCAATGAGTGCAAGACGCTCTCGGATATGGCCGAGCATGTTGCGCAGCCGGGCGCCAGCCCGCTTGCGCGTATCTTTGAGGATGCCCAGACCGAGGTGTTCAGGATCACGGCCAAGAATCAGCGCATTCCGGCATCTCTGCTGGCCAACGTTGAGAGCCGCATGGACTATGCCCATAAGAAGGAGCGTGAATCGCTGGGCAGCGGGCTCGGTTTTTTAGCCAGTGCCAGTAACGCCAGCCCGTTCATCGGCCTGTTTGGCACGGTCTGGGGCATCATGGATTCATTCAGAAACATCGCCCTGATGGGATCTGCCAACCTGACCACCGTGGCTCCGGGTATCTCGGAGGCTCTGATCGCCACGGCGGCCGGCCTCTTCGTGGCCATTCCGGCGGTGCTCTTCTTCAACTACTTCACCGGCATCAATGATCAGATCACCGATCAGATGGAGCTTTTCAGCATCGACTTCATGAACTGGCTCCGGCGGGGAACGGTCCATGGCGATTAGTACATCGAACAAAAAGGTGGTCAGTGAGATCAACGTGACCCCCTTTGTGGATGTGATGCTGGTGCTGTTGATAATCTTCATGGTCTCGGCGCCCATGATGAAGGAGGGCATGCAGGTTGACCTGCCCGAGGTTGAGGCCCGGGCCCTTGAGACCGACGCCGAAGATGTGACCGTCACCATCCATAAGGACCAGACCGTTGATATTAACGGCACCACCATTGATATGGCGCGCCTGGAGCTGATACTGACTCAGATCAAGGAGCAGCGCGGCGTGCAGAATGTCTACCTGCAGGCCGACAAGGATGTTTCCTACGGCTATGTGGCTGAGATCATGGCCATGATCCGGGCCACGGGCCTGACCAAGCTGGGGCTGGTTACCCAGCCGCCGGAGTAGTATGAAGAAAGCGTTTCTATTCTCTCTGATTCTGCACCTGCTGCTGGCCTTTGCGCTGATCGACCTGGGCTTTACCGGCCGCGACCGTCCGGTCAGCGAAGTGTATGAGGTGGCCATTGTGGCCGCGCCGCCCAGGGCCGGAATTAAGAGTTCGGCGCCCAAACGCTCGACCGGCAAGAAGACCTTTGTCAGGCGCAGCTCCCAGAAGACGACGACGGGGCTGGCGGACATAAAAAAAGAGAAGAGCAGCGTCAAGAGCCAGACCCCTGAGCTCAAGGATGTTGAGCTGGATGAGGTGCCGGTTGAGGATCTGCTTGGCGATGAGCAGGATTATCGCTATGCGGATGAGTTTGATGAGGGGACTGATGAGGTTGTGGATGTAGGGACTGCTCCGAGTGGAGTTTATCGTCCCGATGCAACTCCGACGGATATCTGGGCCGGTAAGGTCAAGTTGCTTGTGCAGGGTAAATGGAAGTTTCCTCCCGAACTATCTGTGCTGGATGACTCCATTGCCGTAATGTATGATTGCAAGATTGCCCGTGATGGGCGATTGCTGGAATGCAATCTGGTGCTCTCATCAGGCAATGGTCCCTATGATCGTTCAGTTAAATTGGCCATTGATTCTATTAAAAATGTACCGCCACCACCAAGCTCGGTGATGGCTGGTCAAGATGTTGTGACGATTCCCTTTAACTTTACGCCTCCTAAAGGAGCTCATAAATGAAACGAACAATTTTCCTGATAATTCTGCTCATTGGTTTGGCCGCACCGTCTGTCAACGCCTTGCAAATCGACATCCAGGCCCAGGGCTTTGCCAAGTTCAAGGTTGCCATGCCCCACTTCAGCGGCGACCAGCAGGCGGCCAAGGAGCTGCGCGAGGTGCTGGAGAAGGATATCAAAATTTCCGGCGTCTTCGAGCTGATCGATGTGCGCGGTTACATCAATCCGGGCCCCATGAGCGAGGTTGCGCCGGGAACGCTCAAGGACTGGGCTCTGATCGGGGCCGATTATGTGATCACCGGCGGGATGCGTCGTCAGGGTTCTCAGCTCATTAGCTCATTGAAACTGATGGAGGTCTCCAGCGGCAAGCTGCTGGTCAGCAGCAGCTACACCACCGCAGAGGGCGCCACCTTCAGGGCGGCGCATGCCTTCATGGACAGTATGTTGGATCGCAGCCTCGGCCTGCCCGGCGTCTTCAATACCAAGATTGCCTGCACGCGCAAGGTTGGGGACAAGAAGCAGATCTATACGGCCTGGTGCGACGGCAGCGGCGGGCGCGTGATTGAGGGTTTGGGCAGTTTGGTGCTCAACCCGGCCTGGCATCCCGACGGCACCAAACTGGCCTTTGTCTCCTACTGGGGCAATAATCCCAACCCTAATCTTTATCTGCTGGACATGCAGCAGAATGTTGTCAGCACGGTTTCGGAGCGCAGAGGCATCAACACCACGCCGACCTTCACCCCGGACGGTAAAGGCATCGCCTTTACTCAGACCCTTACGGGTGACTCTGAAATCTATCTGACCGATCTGGGCGGCCAGTCGCTGAAGCGTCTGACTCGCAGCAACTGGAGTATTGACACCTCGCCTTCGTTTTCACCGGACGGCAAGCAGATGGTCTTCTGCTCCAATCGCAGCGGCAATCCCAACATCTATATTAAGGACATGGTCACCGGCAATGCCAAGCGGCTGACCTTTAGCGGCAAGTACAACACCGATCCGGTCTTTTCGCCGCGCGGTGATCTGATCGCCTTTACCTATCTTTCGCCGGATGACGGGAAGTTTCATGTGGCCTTCATCCGCCCGGACGGCAGCCGCCTGGCCGTGCTGCCGGGCAGCGGGCAGGGCGACGAGGCCCCGGCTTTTTCGCCGGATGGCCGCCTGATCGCCTTCCAGTCGGCCGACGGCAACATCTATATTACCGACCTGGGCGGCAGTGCCGCTGTACAGATTACGGATGGCCGCGCCGTCTATGCTGAGCCCAGCTGGTCACCGGTTTTGAAATAGAAAAATATGCTTGACGTGAGCTTTAATAGGGTTAACTTATAAAAAGACTAAGTCTTTATAATCAAACAAAAAGGAGAGCGTTATGAGGAGAAAAGGATTAATTCTGTTGATGGTCATCGCTATGCTGGCCATGGTCGCTGGTTGTGCCAAGGATAAAACTGATATCGTTGAGACAGAGATGGATCAGTCCACCATGGAGAGCACCGACGGTGCCATGATGCCTGTGGTTGAAGTGCAGGACGATATGGTCGGTGTTGATATGACTGACATCAAGGATCAGATCATGGCTTTTGAAGATCAGGATGTCTACTTCGGCTATGACCAGTTCAATCTGACCAATGATGCCAGAAAGATCCTGGCCGAGAAGGTCAGCTTCCTGAATTCCAACCCCGAGCTGCAGGTCCGCATCGAGGGTCACTGTGACGAACGCGGCACTGCCGAGTACAACCTTGCGTTGGGTGAGCGTCGTGCCAAGGCTGCTCAGGACTATCTGGTCTTCCTGGGTATCAATCCCAACCGTATCAGCATCATCTCCTACGGTGAGGAGAGACCCGCTGACACTGGCAAGAATGAAGCCGCTTGGGCCAAGAACAGAAGAGCCCATATCGACATTCTGGACTAAGTTATGAAAAGAGCTGTCTTACTGCTTAGTGTGCTGGTTATGACCGGCTGTGCCTCACAGCAGGATTTGAATTCATTGAAATGGGAAGTGGACAGCTATGATTCCCGTATCGCTAAGATGGAGGCGGACCTTCAGGAGAAGGACCGCCTCCTGAGACAGAATCTGGTGCAGCAGGCCGAACTGCAGGTTACGATCAGTGATCTGCGGACCCAGGTCCAGATGCTGCAGGGGCAGATCGAGGAGCTCTCGGCGCCCCCGGCAGCCGCTCCGGCCCAGCCGGCTGCGACCCAGCCTGAGGAGTCCAAGTATGACCGCGGGCTCTATCTCTTCCGCAACATGCGTTTCTCGGATGCGGTGGTCTCCTTCGAGGAGTACCTTGAGGATAGTCCGGAAAAAGATCTGATCGATAACTCCCACTTCTGGATCGGCGAGGCCCTCTATGCCATGGGGCGCTATGAAGATGCCATTCTGAAGTATGACTGGGTTATCAAGAAGTATCCCGAGAGTGACAAGGTGCCGGCCAGCCTGCTCAAGCAGGGGTCATGCTTTATGAAGCTCGGTGACGACGATACCGGTAAGCTGATTATGCAGAAACTGGTCAAGCAGTACCCCAAATCGGAATCAGCACAGAAGGCGAAGAAAATTCTGGGAGGTTAGCTTGGGTAAGGCGATCACCATTTCAAAGGATTTCGGCTGCGGTGGAGTCGAATTTGCCAGGAAGCTGGCTCATGATCTGGGATACCAATATCTGGATAAGGCTCTCATTCAGGAGCTGGCGCGCAAGATGAACACTTCAGAGGGCGAGATCAAGTCCTATGAGGATGGCACATCCATCGCCATGTTCCGCTTCTTCTCTAAATATATGACCCGGGCCAGCGTGAAGGCGATCCTGGCCGATGATTTCGGTTTTGTGGACGATTGCTGCTACTGTGAGGCTCTGAACGCCATGATGCATGATCTGGCGGACCAGGGCGATGTGGTGATCGTGGGGCGCGGCGGCCAGTGCCTCCTGGCCGGGCGTGACGATGTGATCCATCTGCGCTGTATCGGCTCCATGGAGTACAAGCGCAAGTTCCTCTCCGCCAAGGAGGGCGTCACTCCCGATGAGGCCGAGCACATTATCACCAAGAAACAGGCCGAGAGTCGCAAGTATGTTGAGGCGCTCTTCTCGCGCTACAATAATGATCCCGAGCTCTATCATCTGACCATCAACCTTGAGCTGATCGATCTGGATACGGCGGTCAGAATAACCAAGAGTCTGCTTTAAGACGACCCCCAAGGCTTGCTTGAACCCTGTCTCAGCTTAATATTGAGGTAGGGTTTTTAATTTGCCTGATAAGGGGGGTTTATGAAGATCAATTCGTTTCGCGTTATACCTTCTCTGCCGGTTGAGCTGAAGCCGGTATATACCTTGGCCTACAATCTCTGGAGCTGCTGGAATCAGAGTGCGCTGAGACTCTTCCAGCATATCGATATGGATCTATGGGACAAGATTAACCATAACCCGGTTGAGGTGCTTTCGCACATACCCCAGAATCGCATCATGGAGCTGATGGAGGATGAGGGTTTCCTGGCCCAGATGCAGCGCACCCTGGTCGAGTTCAAGGACTACACCTCGGAGAAGGGGGCCTACTCATTTCTGCTCTCCCAGCCCATTGATTTCAAGATTGCCTATTTTTCGATGGAGTACGGCCTGACCGAGTGTCTCAACATCTACTCCGGCGGCCTGGGGGTGCTGGCCGGCGACCATCTCAAGAGTGCCAGCGACCTTAAGCTGCCGCTGATCGGCGTCGGCCTGATGTACAAGCACGGTTACTTCTCCCAGTATCTGAGTGTGGATGGCTGGCAGCAGGAGGAGTTCCCGGATAATGACCTCTACCACCTGCCGCTTAAACTGGAGAAGGATCTCTATGACGGCAAGCCGCTGAAGATCACCATCGACCTGGCCGGCAAGCCCTGTCACGCGCAGATCTGGCGTTGCCAGGTCGGCCGTATCACGCTCTATCTGCTGGATACCAATATTGAGGAGAATGAGCCGGCTGAGCGCGATGTGACATCGGGACTCTATGCCGGTGATGTCGAGACGCGGCTGCGCCAGGAGATTCTGCTGGGTATCGGGGGCGTGCGGGCCCTTGAGGCCCTCAAGGTGGACCCGATGGTCTTCCATATGAATGAGGGGCACAGCTTTCTGGTCGGGCTGGAACGCATCCGCAACATGATGCTCAAGGAGGGGCTCGATTTCGAGACGGCCCGCACGGTCTGCCAGTCGTCGCTTGTCTTTACCACCCATACGCCGGTGCCGGCCGGTAACGATGTTTTTCAGGTCTCTCTGATGGAGAAGTATCTGAAGCCCTATGTTGATGAGATCGGCCTTAAATGGTCCGATTTTGTGGCGCTGGGGCGCAAGAATCCCCTCGACAGCAAGGAGCCCTTTGGGGCGACGGTCTTCGCCTTGAAGAACTCAGCCTTCCGCAACGGTGTCAGTAAGCTGCACGGAGAGGTTTCGCGGGAGATGTGGAATGAGATCTGGCCGCATGTCACAAGCGATGAGCTGCCGATTGCGTCGATTACAAACGGTATTCATATTCCGTCATGGATTTCGGCCGATATGTCGGACCTCTTCGACCGCTATCTGGGGCCCAAATGGAAGGAGGATCCCGACAACCAGAAGATCTGGGAGCGCATTGACGATATCCCGGATGCTGAACTCTGGTCGATTCATGAGCGTCGGCGGGGCCGGCTGGTGGCCTACTGCCGCAAGCGCCTCATCCGTCAGCTGGAGCGCACCGGCGCCAAAACCCGCGACATTGACCGGGCCCGTCAGAGCCTGCATCCGGATGCCCTGACCATCGGCTTTGCCAAGCGCTTTGCAACCTACAAGCGTGGCGATCTGATATTCAGGGATATTGAGCGGCTGAAGCGCATCATCGGTAACCGTGATTTTCCGGTGCAGCTGATTTTTGCCGGCAAGGCCCATCCGCGTGACAATGAGGGCAAGGCCATTATCCAGAAGATCATGCACATCGCCGACGAGGAGCCCTTCTGCGGGCGGGTGGTGTTTATCGAGGACTACAACATGGATATCGCGCGCTACATGGTGGAGGGGGTCGATGTCTGGCTCAACAATCCGCGGCGGCCGCTGGAGGCGTGTGGCACCTCCGGCATGAAGTCGACGGCCAACGGCGCCCTGAACCTGAGCGTGCCGGACGGCTGGTGGGTCGAGGGTTACAATCGTGATCTGGGCTGGTCCATCGGTGAGGGCGAAAGCTATGAAAATCTGGATTATCAGGACCAGGTCGAGAGTACGGCCATCTATGAGCTGCTGGAGCGTGAAATCATCCCGCTCTTCTATGACCGCGGTCTGGACGGCATGCCCCGCGGCTGGGTCGAGATGATGAAGAAATCCATGGGGCGGCTCTGCCCGGTATTCAACTCCAACCGCATGGTTGAAGAGTATACCGACCGCTGCTACATGGAGGCGGCCATGGATTACCGCGAGTTGACTGCTGACAACTTCAAGAATGCGCGCGATCTGGTGGCCTGGAAGAAGAAGGCCGAGGCCAGCTGGAAAAACGTTAAAATTCTTGATATGTCCCATGAGGAGGGCGCCGAGATTCAGGTCTATACGGAGCTGCATATTAAAGCCAGGATTCAGCTGGGCCAGCTGGATCCCGGGGATGTCAATCCGCAGGTGTACTATGGCTACCTCGATCCGGGGGGCAACCTGCGCGACACCCGGATCCTGAATATGGAGCACGATGATGCCATGGATGACGGGGTTCATAATTTTAAGGCGACCCTGCTCTGTGAGGATACCGGCCGCTTCGGCTACACGATCCGGGTTTTCCCTTGTCATCTGCAGTGCCGGCACAATGTTGACCTGGGCCTGGTCAGTCGGGCCTGAGTGGTATGAGACGGGCGGGAGATCGCTCCCGCCTCAAGTTTTGGCTTGACTTTTTTCTCCCATATTTAGATAGATAGACCCACGCGAGAGTGGCGGAATTGGTAGACGCGCCAGACTTAGGATCTGGTGAGGTGACTCGTGGGGGTTCAAGTCCCTTCTCTCGCACCATCCAACTTTTCCAGGGGAGTTCCGCATGTCCGCATGGGACGGTGAAATTAAAGATCTTATCGAATGGTTTGAGCTGGCCGCCAGCGCCGAACCGCCGGAGTTGCCGGAACTGCCCTTTGCGTTGAATCCCTATATGAAGCTCACCTCCTATAAGAGTATCAAGGAGGAGATTGCGGCCGGGCCTGCCGGTTTATGGGCCCGCAACGGCGACCTGCTGAAGCATCTGGCGGTCATTAAGACTGCCATGGATCAGCAGTAAGCTTATTTGACTTGATAATAAAAGAGGCTGACAGTTTTACTGTCAGCCCCTTCTTGTTTATGTGCTGTTTTGACTTAGAAATCGTACTGGAAGTGAACGCCCAGGAAGATGTCGTCGCCCAGGTCGTTGGCTCCGATGACGTAGGGGAAGCCGTTGGCTGCAATCTGAATCTTGCGGGCATCCTTGCCGTGGTCAAAGAAGGCAACTTCGGGCTGCATGTAGAAGTTGTCGAAGAACTTGTAGACGAAGTTGGCGTAGACCGCCTGGGTGGTGACGTCATCTTCGGTAATCATGTCGATGCCGTTGACTTCGGAAGTCTGGTAGCCGACACCGGCATTGAAGGTTATGGCTTCAATCGGCATGGATACCTGGGCCCAGCCGCCGTAAGCGATGACATCTTTGAAGCCGACCAGGCCCAGGTCGGCGATCGGCATGCCGAAGGTGCTGCTGGCCTTGTCCGGGCGGCTGTCGATGTAGTCGGAGATCAGGCCCACATTCTGGCCGTACCAGAATTCGCCGCTGAGGGTGAGGGTGTCGATCTTGACGGTGGCATCCACGGCGCCGGCCCAGGTGATCAGGGTCTGATCCTTGCCGGGGATGGTCTGGCCGCCGACGATCACGAAGTCCTGGGACTTCATCTCGGACTGCTGCACAAGGGCGCTGGGAGTCACGGACACGTTTTCATTGACCTTGATGCTGGCGTTGGCCTGCAGGGCCGGGATGATGTCATTGACCACATAGCTGGGGGCCAGGCCTGAGGGTTCCTCATACTTGGTGTCCTCAATGGCTACCGAGTAGGTGATCATGTCGCCATAGTTGTTGGTGTAGCGGATCTGGGGGGCGCGGTGAGAGTAGAGGTTGCCGTAGCCCTTCAGGATGTTGTCGCCGTTCAGGCGCTGGCAGGGGTTCATGGGAGCCAGCAGTGACCAGGTCTGGCCGATCAGGAGGCTGCCGTTGTCGCCCATGTTGTAGTTGATGTAGGCGTGGCGGGTGTAGATGGTTGAACCGTTGCCGATGCCGGCCTCAATGAAGCCGCTGACGTCGCCGTAGGCGGCGCCGAAATTGACTCTGGAGTTGCCGGGATTCTCGGTGAAGAAATCGGTTTTGGAATCTTCATAGCCGAGGGGCTCATCGCCCAGGTCTGAGATCTGATAACCGGCATCCAGGCGGATGCTGCCGCCCAGTGACAGGTCCCAGTCACCGGCTTTGAAATCAACGGCTGCGGCCGGCATGGCCAGAATGCACAGAAGTGCTGTAACTAATGTTAACTTTTTCATCATATGGAACTCTCCCCAAAATTAAATTTGTAGCCTAGCTACTTTTACAATTCTTTACACTATGCGCAGAAATCCCGCGCAAGTCAAGAAAATCAGTAATCTAGAACACATGTCCCATATGGATGTAGAGGGCGTGGTTGCCGCCGTCAGCATAGCCGTAGCCCAGATAGAGCGGCCCCAGCTTGGTGTCGGTGCCCATAAAGAAGGTACCGGCCCAGGTCATCTGGTTGGAGGCAATCTGGATGTCGCTGCGTTTCGCCCAGACGCCGGCGTTTTCGATCGACCCTCCCAGGTAGATCTCATCGATGATACCTTTTTTGAGGTTCCAGGCTTCATGCATGTAGATCAGCTGGGTGAAGAGCAGATGGTTGTCCCTGAGCTGCCCGTCGCGCATACCTGAGATGTTCAGGAAGCCGCCCAGGCTGAACTGCTGGTAGACCGGCAGCGGGTCGCTGAAGGCGGTGCCCAGTTTGGTGCGGAAGATGAAGGTGCCCTTTTTGTAGGTGATGGGCTGGACGTAGTTGAGCATGAAGCGGTGGTAGGCGTCATCGGCATAGAGCTTGTGGCTGGAGCTCAGATACTCCAGATTGAGCAGGGCGCCTTTGCGCGGGATGTAGGGGCTGTCGAGCTGGTCCAGCGTAAATTTAATGATATAGGCGCCTTCACGGTTTTCGGCCTTGGGCAGACGCGGATCGCCGATGTGCGGGTTGGCGTTGCTGGCGCCCTGCAGCCAGCCGACCCGGAACTCGCCGTAGCGGTCCATGTGCAGGCCGAAGTCGAGCTGGCCGTAGGCGCGGCGGATCTTGTACTCGGCGATGCGGTCGTCGCCGTCATAGATGTTGATGATGTGGTTCTCGTAGGTGGCGTTGGGGGCGACGAAGAGGGCCCAGGCGTAAGGGTCCAGCGGCTGGTAGTATTCGGTGAAGAGGCGCTGCTCGCGGCCGATCTGCATGGTGCCGTTCCACTCGCCGCCGAAACGGTTGATGCGCGGGATGGTCAGGTCGGCCGTCAGGTTGACGTTGGAGTCACCCTTGAAATTGTCGGAGACATTCAGGCCGAGCATCAGGTAGCTGTCGGTCCAGTCTTTTTTGCGGGGCTGCATCAGCAGGCCGTGCTGGCCATCCTTCTCCACCAGGGAGAAGTCGATGGACTCCAGATCGTCGCGGCTGGAGGCTTTGAAGATCTCCTGGCCCATGGCGGTGAAGTTGAAGATCCTTTCCAGCGGTTTCTGCATGTACTGGCGCAGCTTGGTGGCGGAATATTGGGAGGGGTCATCGACCTCGACAAAGCTGATCTCGAGGTCGGTCTTTGATCTTTGCTTTTGCTGCTCCCTGACGGCCTGGTAGGTTTCGGGGTCGACGCTGTAGCGCGAGAGCTCCTCTGTCAGGCGTTGGCTTTCGGCGTAACCGGTGGCGATCAATTCGTCGCCGCGGGTGTAGTCGCCGTTGGAGATATCCTTGAGGTCGGGCTCGATCAGCAGATCATCGGCGCCCAGCAGGGCCACCTGCTCGTCGTAGTAGCGCAGGGTCATGATCTTGCGGCTCTGGTCCGTGATGCCGATGAATGATTTGAGGTCGTCGCGCTTGGACATGGGGGTGCCGATGTTGACCGCAATGATGATGTCGGCGCCCATCTGCTTGACGACCTCAACCGGCAGGTTCATCAGGATACCGCCGTCTACCAGGGTGCGGCCGTCAATCTCGATGGGCGGGAAGATGCCGGGCAGCGACATGCTGGCGCGCATGGCCTCGGCCAGGTTGCCATTTTCAAGCACCACCACTTCGCCGGTGTCGATATCGGCGGCTACAGCTTTGAAGGGAATCGGCAGCTCGTTGAAATCGGTGGTGGTCGAAGCCGGCAGGGCCAGCGTTCTGAGCAGGATGTCCAGCCGCTTGCCGGCCATGATGCCCTTGGGCAGGATGGCGCCCTCCTTGAAGTCGAAACCAAGTTTGATGGGGTGCAGGGCGTCGGACTTCTGGCGGTAGGGCAGCTCCTCGCGGGGCATTTTGTCGCCCAGGACGCCCAGCCAGTCGATCTCGCCGATAATGGTTTCCAGTTCGTCAGCCGTAAAACCGGCCGAATAGAGGCCGCCTACAATGGCGCCCATGCTGGTGCCGGCGATGTAGTCGACCGGAATGTTGAGCTCTTCAAGCATTTTGAGGACCCCGACGTGGGAAATACCGCGGGCGCCGCCGCCACTCAGGGCCAGGCCGATTTTGGGCCGGTCGCCATCCTCGGCGGCCAGGCCGCACAGGGGCAGGGTGGTTAGTATCAGGATGCAGAGCGCTAGCTTGTATAGGCGTTTCATATTGACGTTCTCCTCTTAATGCAAAAGCTGGACATAGGTTCCTTGCTAGTATAATCGAACATATTCAGTTAAGACTGAAATTTTCTGAGGTAAAAAATGAAGAAATTTATAATATTGCTGCTGACGCTGCTGGCTGCGGCCGGTCCGCTGCAGGCATCCGAGCGTCCTAAAATCGGCCTGGCCCTGAGTGGCGGCGGCGCCCGCGGGGCGGCCCATATCGGGGTGCTTAAGGTTCTGGAGGAGCTCAATATTCCAATCGACTACATCGCCGGCACCAGCATGGGCGCCATTGTCGGGGGGCTCTATGCCGTGGGGCGGTCGCCCGAGGAGATCGAGAAGGTGGCGCTGGAGACCAACTGGACCGCCATCATGCTTGACCGCTCCACCGGCGAAGACTGGTGGGAGCGCATCCGCAATGTGGACGGTTCCGCTCTGCTGACCATGGATGGTCTGCCCCAGGGGCTGGTGACGGGGCACAAGCTCTACACCATGCTCAATCAGAACGCCGGCGTGACCCTTGGCAGTTTTGACGAGTTGCCGATCCCCTTCAGGGCCGTTTCGGTCGACATCGAGAGTGGCCGGAAATATGTTCATGAATCGGGTAAACTGGCCGACGCCCTCTGGGGCAGCATGGCCGTGCCGGGTGTTTTTGCGCCGGTGGAGATCGGCGGCCAGATGCTGATGGACGGCGGCATTGTCAGCAATCTGCCCATTGATCTGGTGCGCGAGATGGGGGCCGACATCGTGATTGCGGTCAATGTCACCACGCCCCTCTTTAAGCGCGAGGAGCTCGACAGCTTCATCCGCATCTCCAATCAGCTGATTAGGCTGATGACCAGCATGAACTCCAACCAGCAGATTGAGACGCTCAGGAGTGGTGACGTCCTGATCGAGCCCCAATTGGACGGTATCAAATCGGCGGGCTTCATGAGTGCCGATGAGGCCATTCTGGCCGGCATCGAGGCGGCTGTGATTCTGCGTGACGATCTGATCTGTTACTCTCTGGACGGCCTCAGGTATCGAGAGTATCTCGAACGGCTGGGGCGGGGCGATGAGCCGCCGGCCGAGGATGAGATAGAGGGCCTCTGGCAGAGTTTCAAACGGGTGGTCAAGAGTCTGGTGAGCTCCGAAGAGGAGCAGGGATAATAAAAAAGGGCTGACCGAGGTCAGCCCTTTTTCTTGTTGCTAAGCTGAGTGCTTACTTGGAGTAGAACTCTACCAGCAGCTGCTCATCTGCATCGATATCGATCTCACTTCTTTCAGGGAGTCTCTCGATGTTGCCGGTGAACTCCTTCTCGACGAAGGTGATCCAGCCGGGGATTTCGCGGTTGGTGTTCTCGGCTACGAATCTCTCGGCAAGGCCCTTACTGGACTTCTTGTCTTTGATTGAGATGGAGTCGCCCGCTTGAACGATATAGGATGGGATGTCGACCTTCTTGCCGTTGACCAGAATGTGGCCGTGGCGTACGAACTGTCTGGCCTGGTCGCGTGAGCTTGCCAGACGCATACGGTAGACGACGTTGTCCAGGCGCTGCTCAAGAGCGATCAGGACGTTGTGGCCGGTCTGACCCTTCCTTGCTTTGGCTTTTGCAAAAACCTTGCGCATAGTGCGCTCATTGAGGCCGTAAGCAAACATGATCTTCTGCTTTTCGATGAGGTGCTTGCCATACTCGGTCTCTCTACGGCGCCGATCGTTGCCATGCTGTCCCGGAGGATAGGCTTTGTCAGCCAGCAGGCGGTCGTATTTGGGGTTGCCGTAGATGTTAACACCCAAACGACGTACAATCTTCCCTTTCGGGGTAAGTTTTCTTGCCATTGTTCTTCCTTTATATTTTTATTTGAGTCTAAATAGACCAGCAAGGTATAGATGCTGATTATAGCATTGTCAACACTATTTTTAAGCCTGCAGATCAGCGGGAATTGAGATGTTCGAGCAGCTTGGACCTCAGTCTGGCCTGCATCTCGTGGGTGACCTGGCGCGGAACATGACTGTCGCGCGAGAGCTTGATGGTCAGGCTGTAGGTCTTGAATTGGGTGCGGCAGCAGGCGCAATTTTCAATATGGCTGCAGATCTTTTCGCTGAGCTCGCTGGGGAGGCTCTCATCAAGGTACTCTTGCAACAGTTCGGTGCAGTGCTTGCAGTTCATAGGGGTGTCCCTTCGGCATATTTGCTGAAGTATTCGGAGAGGGTCTGCCTGAGAATCAGCCGGCCGCGGTGCAGGCGCGACTTGACCGCCGGTACGCTGATGCCCAGTGAGTCGGCGATCTCCTCATTCTTGTAACCCTCCACATCTTTCATGACCACGATGGTTTTCATGCTTTCGGGCAGGCGGTCGATGGCGCCGTTGATGATGGTGCGGCTCTCGTCCGAGAGCAGCACGTCATCGGGCAGGGCGCTCCAGTCGTACGAGTTGTGCTTCTCCAGCTCCAGGTCGTCCATGGGGGTCTGGTCGTTGTACTTGCGCTCCTTGCGCAGATAGCCGTAGGACGCATTGGTGGTGACCCGGTAGAGCCAGGTGGCGAAGTAGGCGTTGTTGGTCAGGGTGTCAATCTTGGAAACCACTGTCAGAAACACCTCCTGCATGATCTCTTCAGCTGCCGATGCGTCGCGGGTCAGATGGAATGCCAGGTTGTAGACCTTGTTGGAGAACCGTTTGATCAACTCCTCCAAGGCAAGCTCGTCGCCCGCTTTGATGCGGGCGACCAGTTTGGCATCACTCATCTTTTCTCTGACCATTTAGACACTCCGGACTAAATTATAGATTCATGCCAGGAAAGCACAAGCTTGCGTGCGGCATTGACCTCGTCGACGCGGCCGACCGGGGTGTTCTGGGGCATCTCGTGCAGCTCCGCGGCGCTCATCTTGGAGATTGCCTCCAGGGCTGTCGCGAAGCGGTCCAGCTCTTCGAATGGTTCGGTCTCGGTGGGCTCGATCATCAGGGCGCCGCTGACCACCAGCGGGAAGTAGACCGTTGGCGGATGGAAGCCGTACTCCATCAGGGCCTTGGCCATGTCCATGGTGCTGGCCTCCTGATTTTTGTCGGTGAAGACAAATTCGTGCAGGGTCGGGGTCTCATAGGGCAGGTCAAAGAACTTTTTGAGGCGCGCCTTGAGATAGTTGGCATTCAGGCCGGCCAGTTCGGCGGCCTCTCTGATGCCCTCGGGCCCCAGGCTCAGGATGTAGCTGTAGGTCTTGAGCAGCACGCTGACATTGCCCATCAGGGTGTGGACCTGGCCCAGCGACTCCTGGTTGTCGTAGCTCAGCGAGTAGACGCCGTCGTGCTCGACAATACGCGGATTGGGCAGGTAGGGCGCCAGGCTGTCATTCACCAGCACCGGGCCGGCACCGGGACCGCCGCCGCCGTGGGGCGTGGCAAAGGTCTTGTGCAGATTGAGGTGCATGCAGTCGACCCCCAGGTCGCCGGGGCGCGCAATGCCCATGATGGCGTTCATGTTGGCGCCGTCCATGTAGAGGAAGGAGCCGTTTAAGTGCAGCGCATCGGCGATCTCCTTGATCTCCTGCTCGAAGATGCCCAGGGTGTTGGGGTTGGTGATCATCATGCCGGCCACATCATCGTTCAGGTAATCTTTGAGCGTTTCGGCCTTGAGGTAGCCCTCGGGTCCGGAGGGGATGTTGACGCTCTCGAAGCCGGCGATGGTGCAGGAGGCCGGGTTGGTGCCGTGGGCCGTGTCCGGGATCAGGATCTTGCTGCGTTTCTCGCCGCGGGCCTCAACGGCCTGCTTGATGGCCATGATGCCGGCCAGCTCGCCGTGGGCGCCGGCCGCGGGCCAGAGGCAGCTGGCGCTCATGCCGCAGATCTCGTTCAGGTGGCCCTCAAGCTCCTTGATGATCCTGTAGACCGGCTGCATGTTCTGGCTGTCTGCCGGATGGATCTGGCTCAGGCGCCCGGCAATCACCTCGGTGATCTTGGGGTTGTACTTCATGGTGCAGGAGCCCAGCGGATAGAGACCGTGGTCCAGGCCGAAGTTCAGACGTGAGAGGCGCGTGAAGTGGCGCACGCTCTCAATCTCGGCCACATCGGGCAGGTCCGGCACGTCACCGGCTTTGATGTCTGCCGGTAGTGCGCAGGCGAAGGGCTCCGGCAGCTGGCGGCGGTTCTTGCCCTTGGAGCTGATCTGCTTGAGCAGCGGTTCGCGGATCTCCGGAAAGGCGGTTATATTTTTTCTGTCAGACATTGGCAGTCCTCTTGGGTGTTGAGTTCGGTGACGCTGAAGAGGGTGGCGTCCTTTAACTCGGGATAGTCAATGGCGATGCCCGGGGCATAACCGCTCTGGGCGATTTTCTCCTTAAGTTCGGCATCGGCGCTGATTACAAATTCATTGAAGATGGGGCCGTCAAAGAGCGGCTTAACGCCCTTGGCTGCAAACAGCTCCCGCAGGTAGCGGGCGCCGTTGGCGCTCTGGACGGCCGTCTTGCGCAGGCCCCCGGGGCCCATGGCGCTCAGATAGATGGAGGCGCGTAGGGCGCAGAGACCCTGGTTGGAGCAGATGTTGGAGGTGGCCTTGGCCCGTCTGATATGCTGTTCGCGGGTCGAGAGCGTCAGGCAGAAGGCGTCCTGGCCGCGTGAATCCTTGGTCATGCCCACGATGCGGCCCGGCATCTGGCGCAGGTACTCTTTGGTGGTGCAGAAGAAGCCCAAGAAGGGGCCCGCGACCGGGTTGCCGAAGGACTGGGCCTCGCCCACAACCACGTCCGGGTTGTAGCTGCCCGGCTTCTCCAGCAGGCCCAGCGAGATGGCCTCGCCGATGACGATGCCCCAGAGGGCGGCATCCGCGGCGATCTCAGCGATCTTGTCCATCTCTTCGATGACGCCGAAGTAGTTGGGCTGCTGCACGAAGAGGGCGCTCTGTTTGTCGAGCTTGGCCCTCAGGTCATCAAGGTCGAGCTGACCGCTCTGCTGGTTGAAGTCAACTTCCACCATCTCGGCATCAAAGTGCTTGATGTAGGTTTCGAGCACCCGGCGGTAGGCCGGGTTGGTGGCGCGGCTGACCAGGATCTTCTTGGTGCGCTTTTTGCGGATCGCCATCAAGGCGGCTTCGGCCAGGGCGGTGGCCCCGTCATACATGGAGGCGTTGGCCGCATGCATGCCGGTCAGGCTGGTGAGCATGCTCTGGTACTCAAAGATGCTCTGCAGGGTGCCCTGGGAGATTTCCGGCTGATAGGGGGTGTAGGCCGTATAGAACTCCTGGCGCGAGGCGAGGGCGTCAACCAGGGCCGGAATGTGGTGGTTGTAGATACCGCCGCCTAAAAAGCCCGGCTTGGGCGCCGGCAGCTCGATTGCGCGCTTGAGGCTGGCCTCGTCCATGGCCTTCGGCAGCTCAAGGGGGCGCTTCAGTTTTAGCCCATCCGGGATGGTGCTGAAAATTTCGCCCACATCCTTGATGCCGATCACATCCAGCATCAGCTGGCGTTCTTCATCGCTGAGGGCAGTATAGGCCATTAGTTGGCCTCTTCTGCCACAAAGGCCTCATACTCCTCGGCGTTCATCAGGGTGTCGAGCTCGTTCAGGTTGTCCATCTCGATGACGACCATCCAGGCTTCGCCGTAGCAGTCCTCATTGATCAGTTCAGGCGAGTCCTCCAGGGCGGGGTTGATCTCAACAACGGTGCCGCTGACCGGGGCAAAGATATCGGAGACGGCCTTGACCGACTCAACGGTGCCGAAGGTGTCGTCAAGGGCGAATTCGTCGCCGACCGCGGGCAGCTCGACAAAAACCACGTCGCCAAGCTCGCTCTGGGCGTAGTCGGTTACGCCGACCTTGGCCTGTTTGCCATCAACCTTAATCCACTCGTGCTCTTTGGAATATTTCAAATCGTCAGGAAAGTTCATGTTTCACCTCAATTAAATATTACCGCCCTAGATGAAGGGCGGCCTAGTTACTAAAGCTTTGAGCTGGCGGTTGCGGACCTGGATCAGGATCTCGCTGCCCGTCTCAATTTGCGAATCTATATAACCCAGCGCGATGCCTCTGCCAAGTACCGGCGAGAGGGAACCCGAGGTAATTTTGCCGACTTCATTTCCGTCCAGCAGGATCGCCTGCTCCTCGCGCGGCACGCCCTTGTCGATCATTTCGAGGCCCACCAGGCGGCGCTTGACACCGCCGGCTTTCTGGGCCCTGAGCGCTGCGAGTCCGATGAAGCTCTCCTTGTTGAGGTTGAGGGCAAAGTTGAGCCCGGCCTCGATGGGGCTGGTCTCGGTGCTGATGTCGTTGCCGTGCAGGGGGTAGCCCATCTCCAGCCGCAGGGTGTCGCGGGCGCCCAGGCCGCAGGGGGCGGCGCCGGCCTCGATCAGGGCCTCCCAGAGGGCCTCGGCTTTTTCGGCGTCCACGAAGATCTCGCAGCCGCCGGCGCCGGTGTAGCCGGTCTTGGGGATGATCAGATGGCCGAACCTGTCGGTCTCAATCTCACTAAAGGTGAAGCTGGGCATGCTGTTGAGGTCAAGCTCGACAACCTTGCTCAGGATGGCGGCCGCCTCGGGGCCCTGCAGGGCCAGCATGGCGGTTGCATCGCTGATGTCTTCGAGCACGGTTTTGTCACTGATATGCTCGCTGATCCAGCCTGCATCGATCTCCCGGTTGCCGGCATTGACGCAGAGCAGGTATTTTTCGCCCGGCGCCTGGCAGTAGACGATCAGGTCATCGATGATGCCGCCCTGCTCGTTGAGCAGGAAGGTGTACTTGGCCTCGCCGCTCTTCAGCTGGCCGATTTCGATGGTCAGCAGCTCGTTGAGGTCGGCCAGGCAGCCGGGGCCGCTGATGATCAGCTCGCCCATGTGGCTGGTGTCGAAGAGGCCGCAGCTCTCTCGGGTGGCCATGTGCTCGGCCTTGATGCCGCCGTACCAGACCGGCAGGTCCCAGCCGTGGAAATCCACTATCTTTGCATTCTGGCGCTGGTGCGCCTCATAGAGGGGTGTTCTCATCATTTCATCCTATGGCTGTCAAAAGCAGCAAATTTAACTCTTATAGATGTACTTAACCAGCAGGGGCCCGAAGCCGATGGCGTGCGGCCGCGGCAGGATCATCTCCGTGTCGACCGAAAGCCAGCTGTAGTCGGGCTTCAGGATGCGCAGCTTGCCGTCGCTGGGCGGGGTGCCCCACTCGGTGTGGTTGTAGGTGACGAAGAGGATGATGTCGAAGTGCTCATCGCTCTCGCCCAGCACATATCCCTGGCGGAAGGCCTCCAGGTTGATGTTGTTGTTCTCCATGATGTGCATGGCGTAGTCTTTGTCCATCTGGATGATGGCGTAGCGGCCGACGCCCTTCTCGGAGTAGCGGGTGAGCGTTCTGGACTCGGAGCTTGAAACGTAGACCGTGCTCAGGCCCGGAATGTTCTTGAGGTACTGGGCCGCGATCAGCGCGCCGGTGCGGCGTCCGCCGGTGGCCTGGTGGTGGCAGCCGTAGTATTCGAAGAGCTTCTGCTGCAGGGTGTCGGCATACTTCTCGCCCTTCTCATAGAGGCTCTTTGAGATGTAGCGCAGCTCCTTGGCCAGGCTCTCGGCCGCATCCGCGATGGGCCAGTCGATCTTCATGTGAAAATGGGTCAGGGCGAAGCGGTTGCGCTTCTTGTAACGGTTGTCGCGCTGGATCAGCAGGCTGTAGTCGATGTCCAGCAGCGGGTCGAGCAGTTCGAAGAAGGCGTTCTTCTCAAAGAACTTGGCGGTGGAGTTAAACGAGCGGTGCAGCATGATGTCGGGAATCAGTGAGATGTTGTCCTTGCGCACCTTGTTGGAGTCGTTGAAACGCAGATACTTCTGGTGCATCTCGTCGATGGCATCTTCGCAGAAGACGATGAAGAAGGGGCGCGCCACCTCGGACTCCTTGCAGAACTCCTTCTTACGCGGGCGCATTTCGCTGGAATCCACGTAGGGGTAGGGAGTGCCCTCTGCCTGGCATTTGAAGTAGGGCTCCTCCAGCGCGAGGGTTTGCAGTTTGCGCTCTAGCTCATCTCTGAGGAATACATAGATCGACCTTCTGATTTTGTCGTTGTGACTCAGCTCGAAACGCGATTTGCTTACATGCACTCTACTCACTCCCGCTCTAGTTTAATGGGGTCGAAGCAGGCCATAAGCCGGATCCTGTTGTCCGGCGGAGTTACCCCCGGCCGGATGATGATCATTCATCTAGGATAACGGTTGCCCGTTATCTCAAGCAACTTACCCGGGACAGGACGGGCAGTCCCATAAGTCCCCTATTAGTCTTGCTCCAGGTGGGGTTTACCTAGCTTCCCCGGTCACCCGGGGAACTGGTGAGCTCTTACCTCGCCGTTTCACCCTTACCGGCCCTCTAGGCCGGCGGTTTGTTTTCTGTGGCACTTTCCCTGGGGTCACCCCCGGTCGCCGTTAACGACCACCATTGCCCTGCGGAGCCCGGACTTTCCTCCCGTGCCTAAGCACCAGCGATCATCTGTCCTACTTCAACCCACCTCGCTACATATAGGATGACAAGGCGCTTTTCAAGGGTTAATCCGATGGGATATGCTACTCATCTGATGACCATGTTTGGCTCTAGTGCTTTCCTGTGGCGCTCTCTGTGTTATAATCAAAACATGAAACTTAATAATGAAGATAGAACATATCTGTTGGAACTGGCGCGCGGGACCATTGCCGGCATTCTGGAAGGGGACTCCCTTGATGATATTCTGCCGGACCAGGCTGAGTTGAGCACCGCTCTGCAGGAGAAGTGCGGCGTCTTCGTGACCCTGCACTCCGGCGGCGATCTGCGCGGCTGCATCGGCTACATCTTTCCCATGCTGCCGCTCTGGGAGGCCGTCATGGAGAATGCGCGCAACGCCGCCTTCAGGGACCCGCGCTTTACCCCCCTGCAGCCCTCGGAACTGGACGGTATTGAGATCGAGATCTCGGTGCTGACCCAGCCGGAACGGATCGATTCGATCGATGATTTTGTGCTCGGCCGGGACGGCATCATCCTCAAACGGGGTCAGCATCAGGCCGTCTTCCTGCCGCAGGTTGCCCCGGAGCAGGGCTGGGACGTCGAGACCACCATGCGGCATCTCTCCATGAAAGCCGGCCTGGGCCCTGAGGAGTGGCGCGAGAGCTCCATCTATGAAACCTTTCAGGCGCAGGTCTTCGGCGAAGCCTAGCTCTTCAGATCAGCTCCAGCAGACTGTCCACCACCACATCGGCGTGCTCCCGCATCAGTTCGGCCGGCATGGGGTTGGCGATGCCGATGGAGAGCATGACGCCGGCGTTCTGGCCGGCCAGGGTGTCGGTGATGGCGTCGCCGACCATCATCGACTGGGCTTCAGCTATCCCCAGATCCTGGCAGATTTTATGGATCATGTCGGGTTCGGGCTTTGCATTCTGGACGCCGTCGGCGCCCATGACCAGGTCAAGGTAGGGCAGCGCGCCGATGATGCGCATGTCATTGGTGGCGTCGGCAATGTTGTCGTTGGTGGCCAGGGCGCATTTGATACCCTTCTCCTGCAGTGATTTAAGCAGCTGAAGAGCGCCGTCGGCGGCGGTCAGGTTTTTTTCGCGGATGTGGCCGCTGAAGACCTCCTGGCCGGCGCGCTTGATGATGCGGGTGGCATCGTCCCAGCGCAGACCGGAGAAGTAGAGCGCGCCAATCAGTAGGGCGTTGGTTTCTTGGTCGGTGGCCATGGCCAGCGGACCGAAGGGGTCGACCTGCTTGGTGGGGATGTCTATGCCGAATACTTTCTGCAGCATCTGCGAAAGTTCGTCATTGACCGGTGTATAGCGTCCAATGGCCTGGATCAGTTCGTCGATGATGCCGATCCAGGTTTTTTTGAAGTCCAGCAGGGTGCCGTCTTTATCGAAAATAACCAGCTCGGGCTGGTAGCTCTGATTTTTAATAATCATCTCAGGCATGGCTTTCTCCTAATAGCAAAGTTCTTTGGGCTTAGCATACTGAGATAAGCATGGGAACACTTTTGATGTGGTGAAAAAGGCTTGTGCTGGCTTGCTGATTCTGTGTAGGGGTAGGGCATGATTCGAAGAAATTCATTGATCTGCCTGATTGTTCTGCTGAGCATGGCGGGCTGCAACCGTGGCGAAGCGCCTCAGGCTGAGCTGCCTGTTGACGGTGTGATCCGGGTCGGTGTGGTTGTGCCGGCCGGTGATGAGGTAAGCCGAACTGCCCTGACATATATTAATCAGCGCCTGCCGCAGGTTGATGGCAAAGGGGTTGAGCTGGTGATGCGTGAGGGTGATGAGTCTGTGGCCTACAAGCTGCAGACTGAGGATGGCGTTGCCGGCATTATTGCCGTGGCCGCCGCCGACCTCGACAGTGTCACGGTTCCGTCTGTTTCACTCGATCTGGCCGGCAGTCCGACCGGGGTCTGGCAGATTGCCGCCAATCTTGATGAGCTGGCTGCCGTCTCGGCCAGGGCGGCTGTCAATTCGGAGTTGCTGAATGCCCTGAGGGTTGCCATTCTGGTGGATCAGGCCGACGCTGATTGCGTGCGCTTGGCAACGCTCTTTTCGGCGGAGATCATCCGTCAGGGTGGCGTTGTCTCCGATGTGATCTATCTGAAACGCGGCCAGCGGCCGCTTGTTAAAGATTTGAGTGCTGATCTGGTCTACATTCCGGCGTCTGAACTGGTTGATGCAGATTTTCTGGCTGACTTGCGCCACGGCGGTTTGCGGCAGCCTGTTCTGCTGGCCAACCTCAGGGATGAGGCGCGTCTGGCGCGTCGGTGGCCCCGGGGACTGGATGAGATCTATCTGATCAGCGATTTCAGCGCTCAGGCGGTGGTGGCCGCAGAACTTGAGGATTACCTTGACTCATACCGCAAGCAGCATGGTCTGATTGAAACTCGCTCGGCCCTGGCAATGGATGCCTATCTGCTGCTGCTGAATCAGCTTGAAGCAGATGATGCTGCGCAGATAGAACTGCTGTGCGGAAAGCTTGTTCAGGAAGATGGTAGCCTGCTCAAGGAGCTTTTTTTGAACCAGGTCAAGGGTCGGCGTCTGAAGCTCAGAGAGAGTTATCTGACCCGTTAGATCTTGGAGTTGATGTCGCTGCTCATCAGAATGTCGACGATGCGGTCCAGATCGGTGTGATAGCGGCCCTTATCGATCTCCTGGCTGATGCGGGCGATCCTCTCCTGCCGGATGTCTGGAGAGTGGCTGATCTGCTGCTGGAACTCTCTGATCAGCTCCCCCTGCTGGGAGAGGTTCAGGCTTTCGTTGGCCGGCTCCTGTGGCTGACGGGGACGGCTGCTGAGCTGTGAGTGGATCTGGTTGATTATTTTGCTCTGATCTAATTCATTTAATTTGATCATGGTTTTTCATTGTCGGGAGGGATTTCCCCCAAAGACTTTACAAGGGTCTGCTCCATCATCTCGCCAAACAGTCTTTTGCCCGCATCCGGTGAAATTGATACCGAATCAACAATTGAGTTGCTGTTCTTGCGGGAGGCGTGATTGGGAGAGGCCTTCTCATAGGCCTTCATGATGTTATTGACATAGATGCTTTTGACCTCCATCGGCTGCTCCTTTATAAAGTGGTACCCTTACTTCCCCTTTTCGGTGGCCGTGTTCAAACCTTTAGTTGCAATTTGTAAATATTTATAAATGCTTTGCTGCTTGATTTTTGTGAAATTATTGAGCACAGATTGGTTGACTGACAGCCCTGTAATTGTTTAATTTAGTGTCCGATTGTAGAAGTTGACAGGTTATATATGAAAAGTTATATCCTTAATAAAATATAATTATAATGGAGTGATAATGGCAAGTATTCCTTCTGCAGTATCGTCGCGGTTGCCTTTATATTATGAGTACATCGTTCATATGGAGGAGCAGGGTTCGCGCTGGGTTTCATCAAACATGATCGCTTCGGCCCTGGATCTGACCCCCTCCACAATCCGTCAGGACATCAAGTATCTGGACAAGATCTACAGCTCTTCCTTCGGCTACTCTACCCAGAGTTTCCGGCTGGTGCTGGAAGATGCCCTGGGGATCTCGGCCGGCACCAACCTGGCGCTGGTTGGCGTCGGCAGTCTGGGGCATGCCCTGACCAACTACAGGGGCTTTGAGTCCAAGGGCTTTATTATCAAGGCGCTCTTCGACAGTGATCCGGCGCTGGTGGATACTGAAGTCAACGGCGTCAAGGTCTGGCCCCTGGGGCGCATGAATGAGATCGTCAAGCGTGAACGCATCTCCATCGGCATCATTGCCACCCCGGCCGATGCCGCCCAGCAGGTGGCCGACGCCATGGTCACGGCCAAGATCAATGGGATCTGGAACTTCGCGCCCATCAATCTGCGGGTGCCGCCGCACGTCTCCATTGAGAATGTCAATCTGATGCCGTCGCTCTTCTCGCTGGCCTTTAAAATCAAAGTTGTCTCCAAGTAGGGAGGGTTCGCCCTCCCGTCTCGGCTCAGGAAAAATGAGCCCGCCTTTCTGGTAAATATTGCCGTTTCAGAGCCTCAAACAGCTCCAGCGGCGCCTTTTGGCTCCTTGGCACCCTTATTGCTGAATAGGGGCCAGGAGGGTCAACATGGACCAGGGAATTTATACAGCCGCCGCCGGCGCCAATGTGATGCAGGACCGGCTGGCAATGATTTCGAACAACGTTGCCAACAGCAATACGACCGGCTTCAAGAGAGATGAGATGCAGATCTCGCAGTTTTCGCGACAGCTGGATACTGCCATGCTGGCCGAAGGCGATTTCAAGCGCGTGCCGGTGGATGTGCTGGCCAGCAATATCTATACTGATCTCTCCAGCGGCGGTCTGCATGAGACCGGCAACTCTCTGGATGTGGCCATCCTGGGTGAAGGTTTTTTCGTGGTTGAGTCCCCCGAAGGCCAGCGCCTGACCCGCAACGGATCTTTCGGCCGTTCACCCGAAGGGCTGCTGGTCACTCAGCAGGGCTTCCTGGTGCAGGGCGAGGGCGGCGAGATTGCCATCGGTGACGGTGACATCTTCATTGAGGGCGACGGCACCATCCGTCAGAATGGTCAGGTTCTTGACCGGCTGCAGGTTGCCGGCGTTGACAGCGCCGATATTGAGCGGGCCGGTCTGGGGCTCTATAAGATCCGCGAAGGTGCGCAGCAGGTCGAGGTCAGCGCCTCCATTCAGCAGGGCGCCATCGAAAGTTCAAATGTTGAGCCCGTCAAGGAGATGGTCAACCTGATCAACACCCAGCGAGCCTTTGAATCCTTCCAGAAGGTCATCAAGACCTTTGATGACACCTATTCTTTTTCAATTAGAAACGTAGGCGCAACCCTTTAAAGGAGATATGAGATGATTAGATCGATGTGGACCGCAGCAACAGGTATGAGCGCTCAGGAGCTGATGATTGACGTGGTGGCCAACAATATTGCCAACACCTCGACCACCTCTTTTAAGAAGAGCCGGGCCGAGTTTGAAGATCTTTTCTATGAGAATATCCGCAGTTCCAGTTCGCCGGATGCCGCCGGCGGCGCCCGGCCCACCGGTGTGCAGGTCGGCATGGGTACCCGCCCGGTCTCGGTGCAGAAGATGTTCTTTCAGGGCGACTATCTGGAGACCAAGAATGAGCTCGATATGGCCATTGAGGGCAAGGGCTTCTTCCTGGTCAACTCCGACGGCACCGACTACTATACTCGTGACGGCGCCTTTAAGATCAATGCCGACGGGGTGATCGTCAACTCCCAGGGCGATATCCTGCAGCCCGAGTTCGCCGTGCCCTCGGATACGGTGAAGATTGAGATCTCCGGCGAAGGTCATCTGGTCTGTTTCTCCGGCACCAACCCTGAGGTTGTGCTGGCCGAGACCGACATTCCGACCTACCTCTTTACCAATGATGCCGGCCTCAAGGCTGTGGGCAGCAACTACTATGTTGAGACCGCGTCGTCAGGCGCGCCCATTCAGGGTACGCCCGGCACCGACAACTACGGCACCATCGCCCAGGGCTTCCTGGAGCAGTCCAATGTCAATGCGGTTGAAGAGATGATTAACATGATCGCCAGTCAGCGGGCCTATGAGATGAACTCGCGTACCATCCGTACCGCCGACACCATGCTGCAGACCGTCAGCCAGCTGGTGAGGTAGTGATGCGTAGGCTTCTGCTCAGCATTTGCCTTCTGCTGCTGCCGCTGCCGCTGCTGGCGGCTCAGGTGGTGCTCAAGGAGCGCGCCTATGTGAGCGGCGAGTCTGTGCTGCTGGGCGATGTGGCCGAGGTCAAGGGCGACCAGGAGCTAAAAGAGCTGGTGCTGATCAGGGCGCCACAGACGGGCATCACGCTCTCGGCAAGTTTTATCAGGAATCGTCTGACTGCCGACGTGGAGCTGAGCGGGGCTGATGCTGTTCAGGTCAGTCGCCGCATGGTGGAGGTCAGCGCCGGCGAGCTGGAAGCGATCTTCAAAGATGCGGTTATGCAGTATTCGCCCTGGAAGGGGCGCGGCCGGATTCTGGTTGAAGAGGTCAACGTGCCGGAAAAAGTTCTGGTGCCTGAGGCCGACCGCTACAGGCTCGAGGCAAAATTTTCCGAGCGCGACGATCTGCTGGGGCCTACAACGCTGAAGCTGCGCTTCGGCAACTCGCGCAGCCTGCACATCTCCGGGCGGATCAGGGTGATTGCGCCGGTACCGGTATCCAAGGGCGTGCCGGCCAAGGCCGTGATCCAACCCGGCAATCTTGAGCTTAAACCTTTGGATATCTCCGAATTCCCCCGGGTGGTCATGACTCCCGCTGAATGTCTGGGCATGCGCGCCAAGCGGGCCCTGGCGGCCGGGATGCCCATCAACAGCAGCAGTGTCGAGATGATGCCGCTGGTGGCGCGCGGCGATACCGTCATTATCATGGCCAGAGTCAATAATCTGATCGTTTCCGACCGCGGCGTGGCGCTGCGTGACGGTTCCAAGGACCAGCGCATCCCGGTAAAGAACATCCGCTCGGGCCGCCAGGTCTTTGGCACCATAATTGCTCCTTCCCGGGTAGAAGTTGAGATTTAGGAGATGATGATGAAGATTCGCGACATGCTATTGCTCGTAACAGTTTTCCTGGCGGCAGGATGTGCCCACCAGAAGGCTGATGAGGTAAAAATTGAACCGCTGGCGCCGCCCGTGACTGAGGTCATGCCGGCTCCGGCTGCCGCTCCCGGTTCACTCTGGTCCGAGGATGCCCGCATGATGGATATCTATTCGGATTCCAAGGCGCGTCGGGTGGGCGATATTGTGATCGTGCAGATCGTCGAGTCGGCGTCGGCCAACAAGGAGGCCAAGAGCGAGGCTGACCGCACCAACAAGGCCCAGAGCGGCGTGACCAGCTTCTTCGGCATTCCGCTGGATAAGTCATCCATTTTCGGCACCGACATCTCGCCCACGGTTGAGTTCTCCACCAGCAGCGAGTTTGACGGCGAGGGCAAGACCTCCCGCAAGGGGGATGTCTCGGCGGTGGTGGCGGCCAGGGTGACCAGAATCCTGCCCTCGGGCAACATGCTGATTGAGGGCAAGAAGCAGATCCGGGTCAACTCCGAGGTGCAGTACATCCTGCTCTCGGGCATTGTGCGGCCGTCGGATATTTCGCCCAACAACACCACCATGTCAACTTATGTATCCGATCTGAAGCTGGACTACTACGGTGCCGGTCTGATCGGTGACCAGCAGAAGCGCGGCTGGCTCTCGCGCGTGGCCGACAAGGTCTGGCCCTTCTAGAGGTAGATCATGAAAAAGATAGTTTTAGCTCTGCTTATTATGATGCTGACCCAGCCGGCCATGGCGGTGCGCATCAAGGATCTGGTGGACATCCAGGGCGTGCGCGAAAACCAGGTCACCGGCTACGGCCTGGTGGTGGGTCTGAACGGCACCGGCGACAAGTCCGGCTCCCAGTTTACCATCATCTCGCTGGCCAACATGCTCAGGAATATGGGTGTCCAGGTTGATCCCAACCTGCTCAAGGTCAAGAACGTGGCGGCGGTCATGGTGACCGGCAGCCTGCCGCCCTTTGCCCGCAGCGGCCAGCAGCTGGATGTGACCATCTCATCGCTGGGGGATGCAACTTCGCTTAACGGCGGCACCCTGATCACCACCCCGCTCAAGGCGGCGGACGGCAAGATCTATGCGCTGGCCCAGGGTCCGATCTCGGTGGGCGGCTTTGCCGTCGGGGCTGCCAGCGGCAGCAGCATGACTCAGAATTTCCCGACCGTCGGCCGCATCCCGGATGGCGCCATTGTTGAACGTTCGCTTGACTTTGAGATGGGCAACGAGCTGACCCTGATTATGGACAACCCGGACTTCACGACAGTTAAACGGCTGGTGAGTACCATCAATCGCCACATGGGCGAGGGCACGGCCAAGGCCAGTGATCTCTCGACCATCAAGGTCACTATTCCGGAAAAGTATGGCGTGGTTGATTTTGTGGCCAGCCTGGAGGCGCTGGATGTCACGCCCGACACCTATGCCAAGGTGGTGGTCAATGAGCGCACCGGCACGGTGGTGATGGGCAGCAGCGTCAAACTATCCACCGTGGCCATCGCCCACGGCAATCTCAGTATCAAGATCAATGAGGCATCCCAGGTGTCGCAGCCCGGGGCGCTGGCCGGCGGTCAGACGGCGGTGACGCCGGAGAGCGGCATCGAGGTCACCCAGGGCGGTCGCGGCCTGGTGGTTCTGCCGCACGGCACAACCATTGGCGATCTGGTCGGGGCGCTGAATGCTATCGGCGTGACCCCGCGCGACCTGGTAATCATCCTGCAGAGTATCAAACAGACCGGTGCGCTTTACGCGGATCTGGAGGTTATATGATCAGCGGAATATCACAACTCTATCATCTGAAGTCAAACAATCCGGACCGGGCCATGAAAGAGGCTACCCGCGAGTTTGAGACCATGTTCTCCTATCAGCTGCTCAAGGTTATGGGGCAGAGTATTGAGGATTCCAGCATGGGCGGGGGGGTTGCCGGAGACATGTTTAAGGATATGCTCTACATGGAAGTGGCCCGGGCTTCGGCTCAGGGCGAGGGCAGCGGACTGGCCACCCTGCTGCAGCAGCAGATCATGGCGAATAACAAGGATGAATAGTCATTAAGTAGATATGGACGCCGATAAGTTAATGAGGTGTCGGGAGTAGGACCATGAGTGAGATGATCGTAAAATTCAACAGAGAAAAAGAGCTGGTCGGACAGTTGGTTGGTCACCTGCAGACGGAAGTGGAGTTTGTGATGCAGGGGGATGTCGAAAAGCTGGAAGAGTCCATGCCGGTCAAGCAGCATCTCATCAATGAGATCATCAAGAACAGAGCCGGTTCAGATATGGATGTGCCCGAGGATGTGGCTGAACTGCGCGCTCTGCAGCAGGAGCTGGTCGGGCTCTGGAAGAAGGCCAACGCTCTCAATGAGATGTCCAAGGATCTGATTCAACAGAAACTCAGCGACATCGACCTGCAGCTGGCACCTTTCCTTAAGAACCTGGAGAACGGTTATGACAAGACCGGTCAGAAGGCCAGGCTCTACAAGAGTGTAATCAAGGCGGGGGTGTGAGATGCCGGGCATAGGTGGAACACTGGATATTGCGCGGTGGTCGCTCTATGCATCCCAGCTGGCCATCGAGGTTACGGCGCACAACCTGGCCAATGCCAATACTGAGGGCTACTCCAGGCAGTCGCTGAGAATCCAACCCAACAATCCGATCACCATGGGGCCGGGGCAGCTCGGCACGGGCGTCAAGGCTCAGGAGATTACAAGGGCCTATGACCGTTTCCTGGCGGATCAGGTTAATCAGAAACGTTCGGACTACAACTTCTGGAGTACCCAGAAGAACTCCATGGAAGAGATCGAGATGATCTTTAATGAGAGTGACGAGTACGGACTGAATCATCTGCTGGGCGAATTCTGGAACGCCTGGGGGGATCTGGCCAACAATCCGGACGGTATGCCCGAGCGCCAGGCGCTGGTGGCCAAGACCCAGAATTTCACTTCGGCCATCAAGGATATCGATTATAATCTGCGGCAGTATCAGAATCAGCTGGACAGCAATATCCAGTCATCCGTGGATCAGGTCAACTCTCTGATCGATCAGGTTGCCGACCTCAATCTGCGTATCTCCAGCAGTGAGATCGAGGGCGTCATGAATGCCAACGATCTGCGCGACAGCCGCGACCGTCTGCTGGAGGAGCTCTCCACCTATATGGATATCAACTACTACGAGGAGGAGACCTCCGGGCAGGTGCAGGTCTTTATTCTGGGCGGTACGCCGCTGGTGCTGGGAGTTGAGTCCTACAGGATGAGCACCGAGCGCAACACCACCACCGGTCATACCGATGTGGTCTGGAATGATGATTCGGGACGTCAGATCAATGTGACCCAGAAGCTTGATTCCGGTAAGATCGGCGGCTGGATTGATGTCCGCGATTCAAAGGTTGATGGCTATGTTGCGGATCTCAACACCCTGACTGAGGAGCTTATCTGGCAGGTTAACTCGCTGCATTCAGAGGGCGCCGGGTTGAAGCCGGTAACTTCCATGGTCGGTACGACTGAGATAGGCGCGGCAACGGACAATCTGGGCACGGATTTCCATTTCGGCAGCCGTTACGATGCCACCGGATCCTTTGATATCGTGACCTATGATGCGGCCGGAAATGCGACCACCTACAATATCGATCCCGCCGGTGATACGGTGCAGGATCTGATTGATGAGATCAATCTTGAGATTGGCGGTGGCGAGGTGGTTGCCAGCCTGAATGCGGACGGATTTTTCCAGCTGCAGGCCACCGGCAACAACTCTTTTGCCATCAAGCCTGCGGCCGGCGGCACATCCGACGGATCGCTGGCCATCCTGGGCGTTAACAGCTTCTTCAGCTGGAACGATGATGTGACCAATGCGACCGCTCTGACTCAGACCATCGATGTCAGTGCCGAGATCGCGGCTGATCCGGAAAGAATTGCCGGCGGCTATCTGGATAATACCAACCGGGTGGCCCCGGGTGATAATAGTGTCTCCCTTGCAATTTCAGCGCTGCAGGACAAAGTGGTAACCATGGGCGGCAACCAGACCACCATTGATTCCTACTACAGTTCATTTGTGGCCGGGGTGGGCGTTGATGTCCAGAATGCCCAGATGAATGAGTCCTATAACAACACCCTGCTATCTCAGTTTACCCAGCGCAAGGAGTCGGTCACGGGCGTCAATATGGATGAAGAGATGACCACGCTGCTGAAATTTCAGCAGGCCTATCAGGCTGCCGCCAAACTGATCGCTACCGCGGACGAGATGTTCCAGACATTGCTTTCCGTAAAATAATAATGTAATAGCCGTGCCATAGGAGAGCGGATTGTTAATACTGACAAGGAAAGTCGGAGAGACGGTTGCCATTGGTGACGACATCCAGATCAGCATTGTTGAGGTCAAGGGTAACCAGGTCAAGCTGGGTATTCAGGCTCCTCGTGATGTGGAAGTGCACCGTGAAGAGGTTTACCTCAAGATTCAGGATGAGAACCGCTTGGCCGCCAATGTTTCCACCGATCTGCTCTCCAGTGTTGCCGGTCTCGTCAAGCCTAAGAAGAAGTCTTAACCCAGAACCCTCTTGACCACGGCCAGCAGCTGGTCGGGTTTGAAGGGCTTCACGATCCAGCCGGTTGCCCCGGCCTCCTTGCCCATTGATTTTTTATCGCTGTTGGATTCGGTGGTCAGCAGGATGATTGGTAGAAATTTCTTGGCCGGATCCTGTCTGACAGCTTTGATCAGGTCGATGCCGTTCATGTTGGGCATGTTAAGGTCTGTGATGATCAGGTCAACCAAGTCGGAGTTCAGCTTGTTGATGGCATCCTGGCCATCTTCAGCTTCAACTACATCATAACCTTCGCCTTTGAGGGTAAAGGAAACCATCTGGCGGATGCTGGCTGAGTCATCAACTGACATAATTCTTTTTGACATCGTTAAAATCTCCTAATCTTCAAATTTAAAATAACTCTCAAGGGCGGCATTCCTGACGTTCTGCATAAAGATCTCTCCCTGTTTGAAGCTGAGCTCTTTATTCTGGCTGGCGGCGCTCTTGCCGGCGGCCATCAGCAGTTGCAACCCGCTCAGGTCGATCTGTTTCAAGTTTTCAAGGTTGATCAGAATCTGGCGGTTCTGATTGAGTTGTTCAGTGAGGACAGCCTTGAGCTCCTGCGATTGCTGGATGGTCAGGTCGCCCTCGAAGTTAAGTTCAACGCGGTCATCATTTTTTTTTATGTTTATGTTTTCCATACAGATTCAAATAATGCCTGGCAGGTTAAATTCAATAGTCTCAGAACAATTCGACATTGTCGCCATATTCGCTGGTCTCCTGCGTGACAATGTCTTCTGTCTCCTCTTCCGCAACGTTGAAGTGCTGTCTGTGTATGGCTCTTTCGCTCTGCATGGTGTAGTTGGCGATGAGGTCCTGAAAGATGATGGAACTGTCAGTGATGTCGGGATTCTTGCAGCAGAGCTCGGCATTGTCAGCGATCTCATTCAGGCTGTCTATGTTGGTTGAGAGTGCCTCATCCATAAGTTTGTGGATGGTGATGGATGTGGTGGTGGTTGAGATGTTCTCGATCAGCTGGTTGCCGGTGATGTTCATCTCGGTGAGCAGCTCCAGAACTTCGTCGTTGATATGGTGCAGATAGCTGAGCATCTGCTGCATATCGTGCATCATCTGGCTGACTTCCTGATGCAGGTTCTGCTGCTCGGAGCGGGAGCGGGAGTTGAAATCTTTGGCCGTAGCCGTGACATCTGAAAGCGTCTTGGACAGCTCTTTGGTATCCTTGCGTGAGTTTTTGGAGAGTTCATAGATGGCCCCGGAGATGGTGTCGAGGGTGACGCCCTCGAGCCCGATGTGGGCCGCTTTGATGCGGGCATTCAGTGCGATCAGCTGCAGCTGTAGCCCCAGCATCTCAATCTCATCGACAAAGCCGGACATATCCTCTACCGAGCCTGAGACGGAATTCATGGTTGCGTCAATGCGGTCCTGTTCCTGGGCGTCGCTGCTCAGGGTCGCAATGATTGATCCGATGCCTGAATCGATCTCCTCCATGAAGGCCAGCCCGTCTGTGTCGGATGACCAGGCAACATTGCTGGTATTGTCTATCATGGCCGCGACGCTGTTGCCGATTATCTGCAAGTCTCTGATAATGTTGGTTACCGCGCCGGTAAGCTCATCTTTGGACTGATTCAGCTGGGCGGATTGCAGGCGAACCAGTTTCATGATGATGGCCGCCATCTCATCATCGTCCAGGTCACCAATATTCTGGATGATGGCTTCAATGGCCTCCTTAACATGTTCAATCTGCTGGCGGGTGATGTCGTTGAACTGCATTGATGAGACGATTTCGTTGATGCTGCGGGCGATGTCGCGCGTCTGGTTGTTGACGTCCAGGGAGGCCTGGGTGGCATTTGTAACCCGGTTGGCCAGGGCCTGGTGGTTATGGATGGTTGTGTCGAGCAGATTCTTGGCCTGCGAGCGGCGGCTCTGTTCGAGGTCATTGACGCCGTGGAAGGTCTGCTCAATGGTTTGGGACAGCGATCCCGAGACGCCGATGATCTGGTGAGACTTGTCCTGAATGGTCACTCCAAGCTGTTTGACATCCTGTGCCAGCGTGCCGAAGCCGCTGTTGGTGTTGCTGATATGCGCATTTTCGACTCTGGTCAGGAAGCCCAGCATGCTCAGGTTGAGCACCAGCATGCGAAAATCTTCAAGTGCCGAGGCGATGCGCTGGGTGACGTCGAGGTAGTGGGTCAGCACGTCAGAGCGGCTGTCGAAGTGCTGTTCCAGGTTGCTTAGGTGATTTTTAAGTTTCTGCAGGATCTGCTGCAGGCCGTCAATGCTTTCCTGGATCTGCTCCCCGGACATCCGGCTGGTGATCTCAGCTGACAGCCTGGCCATCTGCTGGGCCTGTTCAACATAGTTTTGCAGCTTGGATCCGATATCCAGGAAGTGTTGCTCGGTTGACTGGGTGATTTCGCTGATACCCTGACTGATATTGGAAAGCTGAGTCGTCCAGTCCTGTTTGGCGGGGTTCTCCGGCTGCTCAACGCGCATGCGCTGAAAGATTTTTTTAAGTTCGGTCTCCATGACTACCAAAGTAATCATGAATTTAGCTTTGTAAAGGGTCTACACGGAGTGAATGGCTCTGTTTATCAGGCGGTCAAGTTCGAAGAGTCCGACCGGTTTGACGGCGGTGGCCGCGATGCCGGCGGCTGCCGCTTCTTGCTGATTGAACTGCCGCAGGCCGCTGATCATGATGATTGGCAGCCCGGGATTCAGCTGTGAGAGCTTGCCAGCCAGTTCCAGGCCGTTCAGTTCCGGCATCTGGAAGTCGGTGATCACCAGGCTGAAGAGTCCGGGCTGGTCCATGAATATCTGGAGGGCCCCGGGGCTGCTGTTGCTGCTGGTTACCTGATAGCCCAGTGATTCAAGCAGGTCGCTATAGGTCTCCAAAATCTGGATCTCATCGTCTACAAGCAGAATATTCATCATAGCTCTCCCTGGCGGCTTTTTTTGATGAAGGTTACCAGGTCTTCGGGCAGGGTTTGACCCCGCAGGCAGCCCTTCAGTTCGCCGCGCTCCAGCAGGATGTAGGTCGGAGTGCCTTCAAAGTGGTACTTGTCCATGAAGTAGGGCAGCATCTCATCGACTGCGAAGCAGATCTGAAGCTGCTCCTTGAACCATCTGGAGACGATGTTGAGGGTCTTGAGGTAGTTGTCCAGCTGATCGTCATGGTGAATGCAGGCCAGCAGCACCGGGCCTTCGGGGGAGATGACCTCAATGTTATCATTCGTAATCTTGGTCGGACCGCTTAAAACCATAACAGCTCCTGCTGTGTGATTTTATAGCATAAAATATGCCAGATATGGTCAAAGTCAAGCACAGAGCCAGCTTGTCGTAATTCTTCGTGGTTTAGCTATGTCGGGGCCGGTCGGGTTTCAGGCGGGGGAGATTGTCGTAACATGTTACAGAAGATCCGTTACGAAGCTGTAACATGTTACATGGACTCGCAGTGCTTCTCGAGGTCGTGCTTGATGATGCGGCGGTACATCGTCTGGCGGCTGATGCCCAGCATGCGGGCGGCCTTGGCCTTGTTGCCGCCGGCTTTCTGCAGGGCATCCACCAGTTCGTCCAGCTCGTTGTGCGGGGTGGCGGCTGCCGGCGGGCACTGCTCCCTGAGCTCGGCGGGCAGATCCTCCGGCCGGATGGTGTCGTCCTGGCAGATCACGAAGGCGTGCTCGATGGCGTGCTGCAGTTCGCGGATATTGCCGGGCCAGCGGTACTCCATCATGGCGCGTTCGGCCGCGTCGTTCAGGCCTCTGATCTGCTTTTTGAAGCGCCGGTTGAAAGTGTCAATGTAGTGGCTGATAATCAGCGGGATGTCGCTGGTGCGCTGTCTGAGGCTCGGCAGGTATATTTCGACCACCTTGAGGCGGTAGTAGAGGTCGCCGCGGAAAGTGCCCTCACGGACCATCTCCTTGAGATTGCGGTTGGTGGCGGCGATCACGCGGGCATTGACCTTGATCGGCATGTTGTCGCCGACGCGTTCAAACTCTTTTTCCTCCAGGACCCTGAGCAGCTTAAGCTGGATGCGGGGCGAGATGTCACCGATTTCATCCAGGAAGATCGTGCCCTGGTCGGCCAGCTGGAAGCGGCCCACCTTGTCGCGGATGGCGCCGGTGAAGGATCCTTTGACGTGGCCGAAGAGTTCGCTCTCCAGCAGGTTCTCGGCCAGCGACGAGCAGTTGACGGCCACAAAGGGCATGTGCGAGCGGTAGCCTGCGTAGTGCAGGGCCTTGGCCACCAGCTCCTTGCCGGTGCCGGACTCGCCGGTTATGAGGGCCGTGGTATCGGTGTCCTTGAGGTTCTCCATCAGCCGGAAGATCTCCTGCATCCTGGGGGAGTTGCCGATGATGTTGTGGAACTGGCTGCGGTCCATGAGCTCTTTTTCCAGGCTTGTCAGACGCGTGATGTCGCGGACCACAAGTACGCTGCCGACCTGCTGGTCATTGATGTCTTTCAGGGGGGCGGAGTTGAGCACCACCACCTGATCGGGATTCTGGGGGCGGCTGCACTCCACGCGGTACTCTTGGATGGAGCTCCGGGATGTGATGGTCTGCTGCATGATTTTGTAGCAGGCCTGCAGGAGAGGGTCCTGCTCTTGGGCGAACTGCTGCCAGCGCATGCCCTTGGGATTGAAGCCGAAGAGATCCTGGGCGGCCTGGTTGGCCTCCAGAACCTCCTGGTCGTTGTCGATGGTGATGATCGCATCGGCAACGCTGCGGAAGATTGCCTCGAGGTTGGCGCGGTAGCGCTTGTTTTCCTTCTCGATTCTCTGCTTCTCTTCGATCAGGGACTTGTGCTGCAGGGCGTGGTTGGTGACTCTGATGAGGGATTCGCGCCGGATGGGTTTGATCAGGTAGTCGAAGGCTCCCAGGCGCAGGGCATCGGCAGCCGTAACTATATTGGGGTCACCTGTGATCATGATCACCGGGCAGGTGCTGCCGCGGGCTTTGATGTTCTTGAGGATATTGACGCCGGACTGGTCCGAGAGAAAGATGTCGATGAAGATCAGGTCGAACTCCTCGCTGTAGAGGGTTTCCATGGCCCTTTCGAAGGTGTCGGCCGTCACGGTCTCGTGGCCCTCTTTGTTGAGGAAGGCGCTGAAGGTTATGCGTATGCTCTCTTCGTCATCAACAATCAGTATTTTTCTGGTCATCAACACTCCCGGCAGAAAGCAGAATTCTGAGTGATTTTAGCTATTGTGCGGTTTTTCCGTCCGGAAGGCAAGCACTTTTAGCGAATGCCTTTGCCGGTCAGCCGCCTTGTCAGATGAGGTTGAACTTGTGCAGCTCAATGATAAGACTGCTTTTTTTTATGGGCTTGACAATATAGGAGGTTGCGCCGCACTTGAAGGCCTCGATGACATTCTGGGGGGTCTCGAGGGCCGTGGTCATGATGATCTTGACCCGCTGATCCTGTTCGATGTTATGCTGCTCTTCGCGCTGCCGGATCAGCCTGAGGGCATCCTGGCCATTCAGATTGGGCATCATTATATCCATGCAGATCAGATCAAAGGGAACATTTTGCTGGTGGGCTTCGTCGAAACGGGCTAGGCCCTCATTGCCATCGGTGGCCGTGATGCACTGGCCATATTCAGAAAGTATATCTTCAAGCAGCAGACGGCTTGTGACATCATCTTCAACAATTAAAACTTTCATAACCATCCCATAAGTTGCCTTAACATAGCAGAAAAAATAAAATCCAGATAGTCAGATTAATTTTTTGCGGGCCGCGGACCATGTTTGACCGGCGTGCGCAGCTGATCACTGATAACGCCGAAATGCTCTTTGAGCTGCTTGATGAGCTGGCGTGCTTCCGGCAGCTTATCAAGCTCAAGGGCCCGTTCAATCTCCTGGGCCAGGGCCCGCATCTGATGGGCGCCGACATTGGCGGCGGCGCCTTTGATGGAGTGGGCCTCGCGCTGGGCCAGCTGGCTTTCGCTCTGGCGGATATGCTGCTCCAGCTGCTCCAGCTGCTGGGGCATGTTGGCCACAAAGACATCCAGCACCTTCTGGCAGAGTGTCGCATCGCCCATGCGTTCAAGCAGTTCCGTGTAGTTGATGGCGCCCGCCTGCGGGGCGCCGAGGTGCTGGGCCAGGAGCTGTTCCAGCTCTTGGGGCTGGACAGGTTTTGTGATGTAGCCGTCCATGCCGGCTTCAAGACAGGTCTGGCGGTCGCTTTTGAGGGCGTGGGCCGTCATTGCGATAATCGGAACCTGGCGGCTGATGGCCCTGATGCGGCGGGTGGCTTCAAAGCCGTCCAGCACCGGCATCTGAATATCCATAAGGATCAGGCTGTAGGAGTTTTCGGCGAACATGGCGGTGGCCTCAAGGCCGTTGGGGGCCAGATCGCATTCGTAGCCTAAATATTCAAGCATGCCCAGAGCCACCTCCTGGTTGATGAGGTTGTCCTCCACCAGCAGGATCTTCCGGCTGTCCAGCCGTTCTCGGGGCCGGGGTCGGCTGGGTGGGGCGCTCTGATCGTTGCGCTGCAGGGCGCGGTAGAGGTCGGCCGGTTTGACCGGGGCGCTCAGCATGATGTCCATCTCGGCCGGCGGTTGGGTGTTGATCAGCGGGCTGATGCCGATCCTGAATGAGCCTGAGCAGCAGCCGTCCAGGCGGTCGGTGATCAGAATGTCGCTCTGGCACTGCTGGCCATGGCAGACCTGATGGGGGGTCTGCCAGCGCTGCAGCAGGCAGGTGAGCGCCTCGGCCTGGTCGGGATTGCTGATCAAAATTGCAACCCGGTCCTGGGTGGGGGGCGCGATGTCCGGCTGCTGAGCTGTTTTGAGGGGCATGCTGAACCAGAAGGAGGATCCCTTGTCCAGGCTGCTTTCGAGGCCGATCTGGCCGTGCCATAGCTCAACGATATTCTGGGTGATGCTCAGGCCGAGGCCGCTGCCGCCATACTGGCGCGTGGTTGAGATGTCGGCCTGGGTAAAGGCCTGGAAGATATCACTCTGCTTATCAAGCGGGATGCCGATGCCGCTGTCCATGATTTCAAAGTGCAGCATGCCGCCTCTGATGGCGATGGTCAGCCGGACCTGGCCCTCGTCGGTGAACTTGATGGCGTTGCCGATCAGATTGTTGAGCACCTGGTGCAGTCTGACCGGGTCGCCGATCAGATTTTCAGGCACCTCCGGCCTTATGATGCAGATGTAGTCGAGGCCCTTCTGCTGGGCGCGGATGGCCATGGCATCATTGATGGAGTCAAGTTTTTCCAGCAGGTTGAAGCTGATCTCCTCGATGGTCATTTTGCCTGACTCAATCTTGGCGAAGTCCAGGATGTCGTTGATGATGGTCATCAGGGAGTCTGCGCTGATGCGGATGGTGTCGGCATAGAGCCGCTGGCGCTTGTTCAGTTCCGTGGTCTGCATCAGGCTGTTCATGCCGATGATGCCGTTGATGGGGGTGCGGATCTCATGACTCATGCGGGCTAGGAATTCACTCTTGGCGCGGTTGGCCTGCTCGGCGGAGCGGGCCAGTTTTTCGGCGCGCTCCTTGGCGCTCTTCAGTTCAAGGGCCGTGGCTTTCTGCTCCTCTATGTTGCGGGTAATGCCGTGGATGCCGACGGGCTTGCCTTCGGCGTCGCGGATGAACGAGGCCCTGATGTCTACCCAGACCGGGGTGCCGTCGGCTTTGAGGTGCTGGACCTCGATGGCCACGGAGCGCTCCGATTCGCTTAAGCCGCGATCCTCCAGTTCAAATTCGTGGCAGATGGTTGCTTCGAGCACCTGCCACGATTCAGGGGTGAAACGCTGTTTGTAGGGAATCGCCATATGCTGCTGGGGAGTCTGATCGAGCAGTTTGCTGACGGCGGGGCTGACATAGGTGTTGTTGAAGTTCAGGTCCATGGACCAGATTACATCGGATGAGTTCTCGGTCAGGATGCGGTAGCGCTCCTCGGAGTTGCGCAGCCGTTCGGCGGCCAGGGTCTTGGCCGAAATGTCGCGGGAGATGCCGTGGATCTCGACGGGTAGCCCGTGGGCGTCGCGGATAAAGGTTACATTGGATTCAATCCAGATCGTGCGCTTATCTTTGGTGATGAATTCAAGTTCGACGGTGGATGAGATGCCCGGGATGTTCTGCTGCTGGCGCTCAAGGTCCAGCTTGCGTTTGTAAGCCTGGCGGATGGTCAGCAGGGCCTGCTCGGTGAAAACTTGCTGGGGCGGCCGGTGGCAGAGCTCCTCGGGCCGGTAGCCGGTGGCCTGGTGGCAGGAGGGGCTGATGTAGGTGAAGTTCAGCTGCATGTCCATGGCCCAGATCACATCCGAGGAGTTCTCAGTCAGGACGCGGTAACGCTCCTCGGATTGCTGCAGCTCCTTCTGGGAGAGTTTGCGCTGGGTGACGTCGCGGGTGATGCCGTGGTAGCCCAGCGGGTTGCCGGCCTGGTCGCGGATGAAGGATGCCCGCAGGTCGACCCAGATCATGTGGCCATCCTTATGGCGGTACTCCAGCTCGAGCCAGATCGATTTGTCGGGCTCATGCAGACCGCGCTCCTCCATTTCCATCATCGCGACGATGGTCTGGCTGGCTGTTTCACGCGACTCGTCGCTGAGGACGTCAAAGATCTGGATTTTGCGCCACTCCTCCTGGGTGTAGCCGGTCAGATTTTTGATGGAGGGGCTGACATAGGTGTTGTTGAAGTTGAGATCAACCGACCAGATCACATCGGAGGTGTTCTCGGCCAGCATTCTGAAGTTCTGCTCGCTGGCCGCCAGCTGTTCATGGCTGTGGTGCCGTCCGGTGATGTCGCGGGAGGCGGTCAGCAGCTGAAATGATCCGTCTTTATTGAGGATGTAGTTGAAGGAGGTCTCGATCCAGACTGTGCGGCCGTCACGGGTGCGGATGCCGACTTCGCAGAGTCGGCTCGACAGGTCGCGGCCCTGACGCAGGCGTTGATATTCATTGAGCATGACTGTACGGGAGTCGGTCTCAAAGATGCTCAGGATGCTTTCCAGGTCGCTGGCCAGCTGGGCAAATTCATCTGGTTGGTAGCCGGTCAGGTTTTCGATGGCTGGCGAGATGTAGAGCGGGGAGAGGTCGCGGTCCCAGAGGATGAGCGCGTCGCTGCTGTGTTCGGCAATTGTCAGCAGGTGCTCGCTGTTCATGGATCCTCGTCGGGCAGGATGGCGTCGGGGTAGTGGCGCTCGAGGCACTCCGGGCAGAGGGCGTGGCTCAGTTTGGCGGTTGAGTGATCCTGAATGTAGAGTTCGAGTCGCTGCCAGACCTCCTGGTCGTCGCGGATCTTGTGGCAGTGCGAGCAGATCGGCAGGACACCCTGCAGCGTCTTGATGTGTGAGACCGCGTCCTGCAGTTCGTTGACCCGGTGGCTCAGGGACTGCTGCAGCAGATAGATGCGTTCGCCCACGCGGATGCGGGCCAGCAGCTCATCCTTGTCAAAGGGCTTGATGATGTAGTCGTCGGCGCCGGCATCCAGGCCGGTGATGATGTCCTGCTGCTGGTCGCGGATGGTCAGCAGGATGGTGTAGGGCGGCGTGTGTGAATGCATCTCGCGGATGCGGCGGCAGACTTCGACTCCGTCCAGCTCCGGCATCATCCAGTCGAGGATGGCGATCGGTGGAGAGTCCGGGCCCTTGAGGATCTCCCAGGCTTCGTGTCCGTTGGTGACTGAGACGACATCGTAGCCCAGATTTTGCAAAAAGAGTTCCAGCATGGTGCGCGAGGTTAGGTCGTCTTCAGCAATCAGGATCTTCATTTGCGCTCCTTGAGTAACTGATTTGTTGAATAATTATCTAATATCTTTTCGGAAATTTAAAGGGCAAAGATTAATTATCTTAATAATCGGCTAGATTTCCTGCTGGGGCAGGATTACCCCCATCTCCTGATAGGTCCTGAGGCGTGACTGGTAGCTCTTCTTGAGATGGGCCGACTCATCCACGTAGTCGAAGATGAAGGCGTGCTCCTTGTCCTCGGCCGTGCGCAGGATGCGGCCGATGTACTGCTTGACCCGGCCGCTGAAGCGCACCGGGGTGGCCATGAAGATGCTGGAGAGGTGCTTGATGTCAAAGCCTTCGCCGATCAGCTGGGAGGTGGCCACCAGCACCGTGACACGGCTGCAGTTGAGGTCATCAACGATCGTGGCGCGTTCGCTCGACGGCGTCTGACCGATCAGCAGGTGGGCTTCAAGGCCGCCTTCGGTGATCAGGCGGTGCAATTCGCGGCAGTGGTCGACCCGGTCCGAGATGACCAGGGCCAGGCCGGCATGTTTCTCCATCTGCTCGTGGACGTCGGCGGCAATCATGCGGTTGCGGACCTTGTCCTCCACCAGGGCCTTAATCATGCGCTGATAGCGCTCGGTGTCGAACATGTAGCGTCGGCCGGTGGGACGCACGACCAGGTGAGCGCGCATGATGCGCTCCAGGCTCTGCAGCTCGCGCGGGCGTAGGCGGTGGGTGGTGTCGCCCAGGTAGAGGTGGATCAGCTTGGTCAGCCGGTCGCGGCGGTAGGGCGTGGCCGAGAGCCCCAGCATGAAGCGGCAGTCGAAATGGCTGATGGCTTCGGTGAAGGTGCGCGCCGGAATGTGGTGGCATTCGTCCACCACCAGGTGGCCGATGCTGTCCCGGATCTCTGCGCTGCAGCGGTAGAGCGAGTTGATGATGGCGACCGTGATCTTGCTGCCCGGCCGGTTGTGGCCGTCGCCGATCAGGCCGATCTCATCTTCGGTGAGGTTGCAGAAGTCCAGGATGCGCTCGCGCCACTGGTACATGAGCTCCTTGGTGTGCACCACCACCAGGGTGGGCTGGGCCCGCTGGGCGATGATGGCCAGGGCCATGACGGTCTTGCCGGCCCCGGGCGGCGCCTCCAGCACGCCGAAGCGTCGGCTGCAGACGTCGCGCAGTGCTATTTTCTGGTAGCCGTGCAGTTCGCCCTTGAAGCCGAAATCGACGCTCTCCAGCAGCCGGGTGCGGTCGATCAGTTCCAGCTCCGGCAGCTCTTTTCTCAAAGCGTGGATGTAGCCGCGCGGCAGCAGCATGACGCCGGCCTGGTAGCGGTAGTACATCAGGTATTTGGGTTCCTTGTTTTTCCATTTGCTGAACTGATTCTTCTGCTCCCAGCGGGGGTTGATCAGGGTCAGCTCCTCTTCAATGTTGTTGATCTGGGCGGTGGTCAGTTCGCTTTTCAGGATGCGGATCTGGTTATCGATGTGGATTGTGATTTTATCTACCTCACCAAAAAAGAGTCTAAACCTATTTTGGCACAGGATTCCTCTAAATGACAAGGAACAAAGGGGGGTATTATGCGACTAGACAGAAATCTGAGGCAAAGAGGGCATGATCCATACAGTGTACGTCAGAAATATCCCAAGGGGACCTACTGCCCGGAGTGTCAGGCAGTCTACTGCCGGGGTTCCTGGAGCTGGGACAGTGAAGATAGTCCTAAAGAGGAGGCGCATCTCTGTCCGGCCTGCCGCCGCATGCAGGATGATTTTCCGGCCGGCGAGGTTGTGGTCAGCGGCAGCTACATGCAGAAGCACGGCTCCGAGATTCACAATCTGATCCGATCCATTATCAGCCGCGAGGAGGAGCGTTCGCCGCTCAGGCGCATGATGGACTTCAGCGTCGAGGGTGACACCTTCTGTGTGCGTTTGACGGATGATCATCTGTCACGTCATATCGGTGAGGCGCTGCATCGGGCCTACAGCGGAGAGCTGGAGATGGACTATCCGCTGGAGACGCGTTTTGTGCGCCTGCACTGGCACCGCGATATCTGAAGTTGTATTTATTTTGTAACCAATTGTAAGCGCCGGGCGATTCTATTGGTAACGCCATCATTGTGAGGATTATATGCCAAATAGAAGAAGATATAGCGGTGAGTTTAAGGCCCAGGTCGTTAAGGAGTCTTTGAAGAGGAACAGCTCTCTGCCCGAGTTGGCCGAGCGTTACGATCTGCATCCCAATCAGATAAAGAACTGGCGTTGCCAGCTTTTCCGGGAGGCTGCCGGTGTCCTGGAAGACAGACGCTGCGCCCGTTAAACATGCGGGCCGCAGAGGGAAACTCTGCGGCCCATCTTCATAAAAATAGGTAAACTTTTTCAATCAAAGCGAATCTCATTCACCTAACTGACTTAAATTATTAATTTTGGCGTTGGCCCGCATTCTGCAAATCTCCCTCCTGCAACTTAGAATTCAGTGACAGGAGGAGTTATGCGTAGACGCTATTTTTTATTGGTGTGCTTTGTGCTGCTTTGCGGCTGTGACAAGAGCCTGGAGGTTAGCGGTCCTCAGCCCTATGAGACCATCATGCAGGATCCCCAGGCCTACTTCGTCCATCAGGATGCCGGACTCTGTGGCGCCACTTCGTTATACATGATGTTCAAGTTTCTGGGTGATCACCGTGAAGGTTTCGCTCCGGCCAATGTGGATCTAGTGGAAGATCTGCCCAATGCCGATTACAGTGAACTGACCGAGGATTCCAAAATGTGGCAGCATGTGGACGGCACCAACTGGAGCGCTCTCAAGGATGCCATGACCAGCCTTCAGGATGCTGACGGAAACCCGTTTTATGAGGTGTTCGAGAGCCAGGATGACCCTTCCGACTACAACTCTGTCGGTGATGAGGAGCGCTTCAAGATTCTGCAGCAGAGCATGCTGCCCTTCCTGTGCAAGGATGCTCCGGCTTTGATCCATCTCAAACGTCAGTGGCCCTATTCGGGACACTACCTGGTGGTGGTGGGTTACGACCCGGCTGCCAAGGAGATCGTCTATCTTGATCCCAACGATCCCGATTTTGATCCCAATGAAAAAGATCTGAGCGGCGCGGACTGGAGTCGGGTTTTACGGCGCGTCGGCGTCGAGGCATTCATTCAGGAGAAGTGGTACGTCGGCGATCACCTCTATGACGCCCGCTGGGACGGCAAGTGGCTGGGCTTCAGACATAAGGATTCCTGAAGGGCTGCATGAGCAGCCTTCCCAGATGCTCGGGCCGGCGGAACTCCTTGAGCCCGATGGTCATGCCGGTGTGCCCGGCTTCAGGCTGGGCGCGGTAGGTGCCGCAGAGACGGTCCCACCAGGGGAAGCAGAAGCCGTAGTTTGAGTTGGTCTCGCGTACGATCACCGAGTGGTGCACCCGGTGCATGTCCGGTGTGACCACCAGCAGGCGCAAGATCCGGTCGAGGCCGACGGGCAGGTAGATGTTGCCGTGGTTGAACATGGAACTCAGGTTGAGGATCACCTCGAAGAGGATCACGGCCTGCGGCGAGGGGCCCAGCATCAGCACGGCCCCCATCTTGATCAGCATGGAGAGGATTATCTCGAGGGGGTGGAAGCGCGCCCCGCTGGTGACATCCAGGTCCAGGTCGCTGTGGTGCATGCGGTGCAGCCGCCAGAGGGTCGGCAGCATGTGGAACATGACGTGCTGCAGGTAGATGATGAAGTCCAAAATCAGCAGGGAGAGGATTAAAGTAAGCTCTGCTGGTAGTTGCAGGATGTTGAATAGGCCCCAGCCGCTCTCCTGAGCCATGGCGGCCAGCCCCACTGCCAGCAGCGGGAAGGCCAGGCGCAGCATCAGGGTGTTGATGGCCACCAGGCCGAGGTTGTCAGCCCAGCGCCGCAGTTTGGCGTCGGTCAGTCCCCGTCTGGGTGCCAGCAGCTCCCAGCCGCCCACCAGCAGGAAGATTCCAAGGAAGAAGCCCAGCCGGATGGTGGTCTCGTTTTCAACTATCATCCTAATGATAATAAGTCCGGGGTCTCGGCAGACCATAGATATTTTCCGGATTAGATTTTGGCTTCAGCTGTGATAGACAAATGGCTGGAGGTCGGTTTGTGAAAAAATGGCTGCTGGCTGTCCTGCTCCTGATTCTGATTGCAGGCCAGCTCTATCTGAAAATTGATGCTGAAGATATTCTGGCGCAGGTGAACTCCCTGCTGCCGGGGCAGATCAGCTGCAGCAGTATTGAGATCTCGCTTGTCAGACGCCAGGTCAGGATGGATGATCTGGTGCTGAGCGATCCCGATGGCCGGCCCGTGATCAGGGCGCAGCACTTCAAGACCCAGATCTGGCTCATGCCGCTGCTCAGGCGCAGCCTGGTCTTTGATGATATGCGGCTGCGGGATGCGACGGTCGATATCCGGCGGACGGCCGACGGGCGCTATAACCTGCTGGCCGCCTTCAGCAGCGGCGGTTCCGGTGGCGGTTTCAAGACAGCCATCAGGGATCTCAAAGTCAGGGAGCTTGATCTGACCTTCAGTGACGGGCGGCGCAGCCTGGCGCTGCTGGCGCCTGAGCTTGAACTGCAGCTCAAGCTGGTGCCTGAGATCTGGCTGGATTTCGATCTGCCCATGTCACGGATCATTCTGCAGCAGGAGTCTGTGCAGTTGGAGCTGGAGCGGGCGGCCCTGGCCGGCAGACTTGTGGGGAGCAGTATGCATGGGCTGGTCCTCTCTGTGCAGCGCAAGTCATCTGAAGTCACATATAGGGGCGACCTGCTTTCGCTGGGGCCGGAGTTGCAGCTCCTTGGCCAGCTCAGCTTTGATCTTGAAACCGCTGAGTGGCGGGATGATGTTGCGGGGCGTCTCAGCGGCCAGGCCGACCTGCAGGGCCGCTGGAACAATCCGCAGGCCGAGCTCCGGCTGAGCTATGGCGGCGGCAAGCTCATGGGCCAGAGCGTGGGCGCCTCCACAATGCAGGCCGAGCTCAGGCAGCGGATGCTCAAAATCGGCCAGCTGCAGACGCGTTGGGCCGACGGCGAGGTCGGGGTGGTCGGCGAACTGGATCTGAATGATCTGAAAAGCATCGGTTACGACCTGCAGCTTAAGGGTCAAGGTCTGGATCTTGATGAGATTGATGCGCTCAACTATGCCGCCAGGGTGGATCCGCAACTGCGGATTCAGGGCCGCGGGTTGCGGCCGGCGGAGATGGCGGCGCGCTTCAGCTTTGATCTGCTTGTGCATGCAGCCGAGCGCGGAGAGATTGTGCTGAATGGCAGCGGATCGCTGCAGCAACAGCGCCTGCGGCTGGATGTTCTGCAGGCTGATCTGGGGCTTAACCGGCTCACCTTCAGCGGCAGCTACGGCCTGGCTGACAGGGTGCTGGCCGGGGATGTCGCTTTCGGGCTGCCGGAACTCGAGCAGCTGCATGCGGCGGTCGGCGGCCAGCTGCAGGGACATGCCCGGCTTGAAGGCGCGCTTGAGGATCTGCGCGGTGAGATTGACTTTGCCGGATACGCTCTGGTCTGGCAGGACTACCGGCTGGGCGATATAACCCTCAATGGCCAGCTGGCGGGTCAGCGAAAGTTGCTGGTCAGGAATATGCAGCTAAATAATCGTGGCTCGCAGATCGAGCTGCAGGGCTTGCTGGGGCCGCAGTTTGATCTGACGGCCCAACTCAAGGGTGTTGATCCGCAGCACTTTGCGCCGAAACTGGCGCTCGGGGGTCAGCTTGCGGGTCTGGTCAGCCTGAGCGGCGGCCCCAGCGGCGTTGACGGCAAATTTGATCTGAGCGGCTCGGCTATGCGCCTGCGGGGCTCGGCCGTCGGTGATCTCAGACTGAGGGCCGGCATGCAGCAGGGGCTGATCAGTTTTGAAGAGCTGCGCCTTGAGCATGGCTCGTCAAAACTGAGCGCCACGGGCTGGCTTAAGCTGCTGGACGGTCTGAGCCTCAACCGCGATCCCGGTTTTGAGCTTAAGCTGCAGCAGGGCAAGCTCATGCTTGAGGATCTCTCCGAGCTGGCCGCCGGCGAACTGGCCGTCAACCTTGAGCTGGCCGGCAGCCTCAAGAGCCCCTCGGGAGAGATCAATCTGCTGGGCCGGGATTTGCTGCTGGACCGGCAGCCCATTGATGAACTCAGGGCCGAGCTGCGTGTGGCCGATGGCCGCGTCTGGCTGGAGCCCTTCATTCTTGCGCCTCTGGTTGCAGTTGATGGCTGGGTTGATCTGGACGGGCCGCTGCAGCTCAATCTGATCGGGGAGCAGGTGCCGCTCTCATCGATCGCCTACCTGGACGAGCTGGGTGAGATCGGCGGGCAGGCCGCTTTGCGGGTTGCCGCCGCAGGCACTGTTACCAACCCGCAGCTGAAGGGCGAGATCAGTCTGAGTCAGCTGGTGCTGCCCAGCGGCGCTTTCCCCGACAGCCGGCTGGGATTTGAACTTCTGGACCGCAAGATATCTTTTGAGGGACAGCTCAACCTGCTCCTGCGCGGGGAGTGTGATTTGAATGCGCGCCGCTACAGGCTTCTGGCCGAGTTTGATCAGAGTGATCTGGCGCCCTATCTGAGCCTGGCCGGGCGGCCCGGCCTGGGCGGCCGTCTGAGCGGCCAGCTGGAAGCGGCCGGAGCGCTGGGCGGTCTGGATGCCCTGGAGGCCCGGCTGCATGATTTTGAACTGCGCCTGGGCGAGCAGACCATCGTTAGTGCCTTGCAGTTCGCTGCCACGCTGAAAGATGGAGTCTTTGAATTGCCGCAGACTAGTTTCAGCCTGGCCCAGGCCGGCTACTTGAGTCTGAGCGCCAGCGGGCCCCTGGATGAGAACCTGCGGCTGGATGCCCAGGGCGTGGTGCCCGGCTATGTGGTCGGCGCGCTTTCGGAAGAGGTTGATGACGGACAGGGCCGGTTGCAGTTTAAGGCCCGGGCCAGTCAGGGGCGCATCAATTCGGAGTTGCTGCTTGATGATTTCGGCTGCCTGCTGGCCTATAACGGCCAGAAGGTGCACTCAACCAACGGCCGCATTCTGGTGGCCGACTCCCGGGTCAAGGTTGAAAGCCTGAGCGGACGGCTGGATCGCGGACGTTTCTCGCTGGGGGGGCAGCTTGGTTTTGAGCGCTTAGAACTGGCCGACATCGATCTGAGCGGGTCGTTGGTGGATCTGCCGCTGATCATACCGGAGATGATGGACCTGCTGCTGGATTCCGAGCTGCGGCTGAAGGGCAGTGCAGATGGATCCCTCCTGACGGCCGACGTGACGCTGCTGAACGGCGAATATTACAAGAATTTGGAGTTTGACCTGGTCAGCGGTGTGCTGGGGCGGGTGGTTCCCCATGCGCGGGCCGTCAAGGTCAGGGAGTCCAAACCCAATCAAGTGCTGGATAAGATCGGCTTGAATGTGCGCGTACGGCGGCGCGGGGAGGTTAAAGTTGACAACAACCTGGCCAAGCTGGAGCTGCATCCCGATCTGCAGATTTTGGGCACGCTGGCCAAACCGCAGATCATCGGCCGCATGCGGGTTCTGAACGGCGTGGTTTCTTTTCAGGGCAACGAGTTCGACATCACCCACGGCGTGATCGATTTTGAGGGCAGCAGTGGCGGCCGGGCCGATATCGTTGCCCAGACCCGGGTCAGGGAGTGGAATGTCATACTGGAGCTCTCCGGTCCGCTGGATGATCTCAGACTCGAGCTGAGCTCCTTCCCCAGCGAGGAGCAGGCCGATATCATCTCGCTGCTGGTGGTGGGCTACACGACCCGTGAGATGGCTCAGAGCGGTTCCTCCATGGGCATTTCAACTTCGGCCATGCTGGCCGAACTGCTGGCCGGAACCTATGGCGATGAGATCAAGAATGCGGTCAATCTCGACATCTTTGAGGTTAAGACAAACGGTCTGCTGGCGGCCGAGGGTGAGTCCCGGGTTAAGCTGATTCTGGGTAAGGAGCTTTCGCGGCGGCTGACCGTCAAGTATGAGCTGGATACTGACAGTGACAGCAGTACCCAGCGCGGGGTGGCGGAGTACAAGATTTTGGACAACCTGCTGATCAATGCCTATCAGAGCAGTGACGGCGCTTACGGGGCCGATGTGCAGTATCGCTATGAATATCGCTGAAAGATTGATCTTATTTATCCTTGTGCTGCTGGCGGCTTGTCCGCTCAGGGCCGGGGAGTACGCCGTCTATGAGGGGCGTGAGATCAGCCGGCTCGATTTTGAGCTGGTTGACTGCGACTGGTTTGCCGGAGAGCGGCTGAGCCTGGCCCGCGACCTGGTCAGCCTGGAAGAGGGCCAGACCTTCAGCGCGGCGGAGTTTGAGGATTCGCTGGCCAAGCTGGAGCTGAGCGGCCGCTTCAGCGCCCTGCGCCCCGAATTGGCACCTCTGGCAGATGGGTTGCAGATCAGCTTCTATCTGACGCCGGCGCGCATCATCCGGGATGTCCGGTTTATCGGGATTGCGCCGCTCTTTAAGAGCGACATTCTCAAGGCGCTGACGGTGCACGTCGGCGGCCGGCCCGGCGACCTGGCTGAACAGACCGCTCTGATCCGTGAACTCTACCTGCGCGAAGGCTTTGTGGACCCCAAAGTGGAGGTGCGCGTCCTTGATGATCCCGGCGAGGGCACCTGTGTGCTGCAGATTGCTGTTGAGAGCGGCAGCTACTATGTGATTCGTCAGCTGGATGTTGAGGGCAATCGGGCCCTGAGTGACTCCACGGTCAAGACCCGCATGCAGAGCTGGCTGGCGCCCTACCTGATCGGGCCGGCCAGACGATTCAGGCTCAATGACTTTGAGCAGGACCTGCGCAAGTTGCGCAGCTACTACTGGCAGCGCGGCTACCCCGAGTGTTCCATCAGCTATGATCTTGAGTATGACCAGAACCGGGTTTTGGTGAAGCTCAACGTCAGCGAAGGTCCGCACTATAGATTCAGGATTGATGGCAACCATCGCTTCTACAGCTACACTCTCAGGAAACATGTCACCATTTTCAAGGAGGGCAACCGGCGCGACCGCGGCCTGCGCGAAAGCATGCGCCGGATTGAGAGCTACTACCGGTCGGACGGTTTCCATGAGGTGCGTATCGAGCTTCTGTCCGAGCTGCTTGAAAAACGCGGCCGCACGACCAGGCGGGTGACCATCCAGATTGATGAGGGGCCGCGCAGTCTGATCGCAGAGGTCAGTTTCAGCGGCAATCAGGCCTTTGACGACAAGACGCTGGGCGCTCTGATGAGCGGCGGCTGGGGTCGTCAGCCCTTTGTGCCGGGCCTGCTGGATCAGGATCTGGCGACCCTGCTGGCCCACTATCGGCTGGCCGGCTATCATGAGGTTCAGATCACGCCTGATATCAGCTGGCAGGGCCATGAGGCCTATGTAGAGCTGCAGATCGAGGAGGGGCTGCCGCTGCACGTCGCCACGCTGCAGATTGAGGGCCTGCACGATCTGAGTGTCGATCAGAGCCTGCTTAACCAGCGGCCCGGCGCGCCCTTCAGCGGCGATCAGCTGCGCAGTGACGAGAAGGCCCTGGCCGCTCAGGTGGCGGGTTTGGGCTACCCCTTCGTGAAGGTCAGCAGCCAGGTTGAGGTCGAGGGCCAGGAGGTCGGGATCGGGTTGAGTGTCGACCGGGGCCAGCCGGTGCGCATGGGGCGGGTCTACTATCAGGGCAATTTCAAGACCCGTCCGCGTGTCCTGAACCGCGAGCTGGAGATCGATGAGGGCGAGCCCTTCTCGCTGGAGTCGATGCTTGAGAGTCAGAAGAACATCCGTGACATGGGGGTCTTCGATTCGGTGCAGTTCAAGACCGTGGGTCTAAGGGAGCAGGATGAAAAGATTACCCTGCTGGTGGATATGGAGGAGGCGGCGCCCTACTATCTTAGGGCCGGCACCGGTTACACCACCCACAAGGGTCTCTACCTCAACACCCGTCTGGGCGACCGCAATCTGCTGGGGCGGGCCACCGACACCTGGATCGACGGCGAGGTCAGCCAGACCGGCTACAAGGGCGAGCTCAGTCTGACGCAGCACCGGATCTTCAACAGCGAGATTTCGACCAAGTACACCCTGGCCTACGAGAAGAAGGAGGAGTTCAACCAGACCTTCGGCACCCAGGTGCGCAGCTCCGACCTGAGTCTCTTCAGAGATTTTGAAAAGTGGGACATCAGCTCCTCGCTGGGGCTGCGCTATGAGTGGCGCGACGAGTACCCCCTGAGCGACGGTGTCACCGACCTGGCGCAGGAGCGCGAGATAATGGTGCTGGCGCCCTTGATCATCTATGATCTGCGCGACTCCTTCGTGCGGCCCCGCAGCGGGCTGGTGGCTTCGCTGGGGGTGGACATCTCCCACGGCCTGAAACGCTCCTATGACAGTTTCATAAGGTACAAGCTGGGCCTGCGTTACTACTGGAGTCCGCTGCCCAGGCTGACCCTGGCCTGGCTGGGGCGTTACGGCTATATCGATCCGTACGGATCCTATGACCTGGTTCCGCGCGACCAGCTCTTCTATCTGGGCGGCACCCTGGATGTGCGCGGTTTTGAAGAGAACATGCTGCGGTTCAATCTTTACGGCGAGCCGGTCGGCGGCCGCAGTTACATTCTGGGCAGCATGGAGGCCAGGATCATGCTGCAGAGCAACTGGGAGATGACCGTCTTCTACGATACCGGCGCGGTCCGTCAGCTGCAGGAGGATGGGGTCTCGGAAAACTATCGCGCCTCAATGGGGCTGGGCTGCAGCTATATAACGCCCATCGGCCCGGTCTCACTGCTCTACGGTCATAAGCTGGACCGCAAGAGCGGCGAGAGTCCGGGCCGCTTTCACTTCACAATCGGCTACACCTTCTAGAACTCTTCAAAGCCGTCGTCCGCATCGCTGCTGAAGCTTTCGGCCCGGGCCTTGGGGGCGGTCGGCGGGGCGGCCGGAGCTTTGGTCTTGGGCTTCTGCGGGCGGCTGGTGGATTTGGAAACCTTGAAGCGTTCGACAACCTTGGCCAGGCCGCCGGCCTCCACCGAGAGGGCGTCGGCCGCGCTGGAGAGCTCCTCAACTGTGCTTGCGTTGACCTGGGTGGAGGAGTCGATCTGGGCCACGGCCCGGTTGAGTTCATCGATGCCGCTGGCCTGTTCGGAACTGGCGGCGGCGATCTCCTCCATGGTCTGGGCCAGGGCGTCGATCTGCTGGCGGATCTCAACGAAGGCTTCGGCGGTCTTGCTGACCATGGCGTCGCCGGTCTTGACCTTGTTGACCGTGTCTTCGATCAGATTTCTGACTTCGCCGACGGCACTGGCTGAGCGCTGGGCCAAGGCGCGCACCTCTTCGGCCACCACCGCAAAGCCCTTGCCGTGTTCGCCGGCCCGGGCAGCTTCGACCGCCGCGTTCAGGGCCAGCAGGTTGGTCTGGAAGGCCACCTCATTGACCGTGGCGATGATGTCGCCGATCTTCTTGGACGCGTCAGAGATTTCCGTCATGGCCTTCAGCAGGTCCTGGGCGATCTGGTCGCCGTTGCGGATGCTGTTTTCGGCATCCTGGCTGCGGGCCTGACCGGTGTTGGCGTTGTCGGCGTTCTGCTTGATGGTGGAGGTCATCTCTTCAATGGTGGCTGCGACCTCCTCCACGGCCGAGGCCTGCTCCTGGGAGGACTGGGAGAGGCCCAGCGAGCCGCTGGAGACCTCCTGGGTTGAGGTGTCCACATGGCCGGCCGTGTCCTTGACCTGGGTCACAACCTCCTCCAGGTTTTCCATGAACTTGTTGAAGAAGAGGGCCAGCTGGCTGATCTCATCCTCGCTGCGCAGCTTCAGACGCATGGTCAGATCGCCTTCACCTTCGGCGATGTCGCGCAGGCCAGCTTTGACCTCGTTGACCGGATTGATCACGAAAATGCGGGCTATGAAGAAAATCATGAGGATAATGGCCATGATGCCCAGCAGCCCCACAATATTGGAGATGCGGCCGATCAGACGGTTGCCGGCCAGGATGCGGTCCTTGGGCACCACCACGGCCAGCGACCAGCTGATGCCGGTCTCGCCCAGGGGGAAGGGGTTGTAGATGATGAAGGAGTCCTGCATGCCCTTGACGCCTTTGACCTCCAGATTGAGGTGCTGGCCGTTCTGAATGGCCTTCATGACAGCGTTGCGGTCCTGGCCCTCCAGATAGTCATTCAGCTGCTTGCCGACTCTTGCCTGGTCGGGGTGGGCTACATACATGCCGGAGTTGCTGACCAGATAGGCGTAGCCGGTCTCAAAGGGTTTGATTTCGCCGGTCAGCTCGGCCAGCCGCTCCATGCCGATGTCGACACCGGCTACACCGATGCTTTGACCGTTATGCTTTATGGGAATGCAGGCGGATACGACCATTACCTCCTGGCCGGCGATCTCATAGACCGTCGGGTCGGTCAGGTAGTCTTTGCCGGTCGTGAGCGGTACCTGGTACCAGGGGGTACTGGTTTCGCCCAGCAGCTCCATGTGCAGTCCGCCCACAAAATTCCAGTATGGAATGAAACGGCCATTGGCGTCACTGCCGGGGGTGTTGGCATACCGGGCATCAAGCCCGTCCCAGGCGTTGGCTTCAAAACCGGCCCAGACGCCCAGGTATTGCGGATTCTCCTGCTGCACCTGTTCAAGGACCTTTATGGCCCATTGGCGATCCGGAGTTGCGGCGGTCTTTTTGAGGCCGGAAAGTGTCTCGGTAAGCATTTGGGAGCTCTCGATGGCGAGTTCCAGCTCCTTCTGCATGGCGTTGCCGTATCTGGCACCCATGTTTTCACCCAGCAGCATGGCCTGCTCCAGGGCCAGGCTGTTGACCCGCGCCATGATGAAGCCGTTGACGCTCAGGATGATCACGGCCACCAGCAGGGCCAGGGGGGCCATCAGTTTAATGCTCAGACTCTTTTTAAATTTGGCCAGATTGATCATGAAATCCTCCTGTATGTTGGATGAGTATAAATTTAAGGTTGCCTCGCCAACAGGCAAGCAGTCTGCTCAAGGCTGTCGATCCTGCCGGTCATGACCAGCAGGATCAGGATAATGACGAGTATCAGGAAGAGCCAGTGCCTGCGCATGGCTATAGAATAATGCAGAGGGGGGATAAAGCAATCGGCGGGCCGGCCGGCCCGCCGATTGGAACTATAGGTTGCTGCTGACGGGGTAGCGCTTGTCGATCATATGGCTTTTGCCGCTATTGTCTAAGGCTTCGGCCGTGTAGGTGAAGATGTAGTCGCCTTCATCCTGAAGGGTCATGTCAAACCAGAGGGTGATCAATGAGACGTTGTCACCGCCGTCGGCCCACTGGAAGCGGGTCTCGGGGTCGGCATCTGTGAATTTCGCGCCCCTCGGGGTGGTGACGGTCATGTAGCTGGAACCGGTCATCAGGTTGCGGTTGGGGAAGGCGCCCTTGAGGGTCAGCTTCAGGTATTCAGTGCCGTCGGCAACCGTCTCCCTGACTATGCTGACAACCTGGCCGTGCGCATCGTTGTCATACTTGGGCCAGGAGCTGGCCTTGAGGTAGAGCTCGGGCACAACGGTGCCGTTCATGTTTCTGGGCTGGGGCTCATTGGCTGTAACCAGCGGGGTGCCGGCCTTCATTGAGAGGGCCAGTTTGCGGATCTCCTGCTGGAAGGCCTTGAGCTCGTTGGGGCCGAACTGGGTCGAGGCGCCCTCGTACTCCTGGGAGCCATACTCCTCTTCAGTGGTTACATAGCCGGCATAGGCGTTGGCGCACTGGTTGATGATGACATGCCTGATTGCCCCCTCTGTCTTGGCATAGCCGTCTGGTCCGACGCCGTTGAAGACCTCCATGATGGTGTTTTCGATACGGCGGGCCGCCATGGTTGAAACCTCCAGTGGCATGGCGCAGAGGATCAGCTCGCCGACTCTCAGTAGCTGTACCGGCAGCACTTCGGGGCTCCAGGGGGTCCATTCCAGCTCGCCGCTCTGCTGGTCTGCGGCCGGCATCATCAGGTTGAGGCCGTTGGCCCAGATGATCGGCTTGGGATAGTGCGCCACGACAAACTCCTGATCCAGGCTGGCGGGCCAGACAACGCCCAGCACTTTGGGGAAGAGGAACTGCAGGAACTTTTCGGTGAATTCGGCTTCGCCCTCCAGGCTCAGGTCATCCACGGTCAGCCCCTCGTTGAAGAGGGGCGCCGGCGAGAGCGAGTCCTCTGTGCTGCCGGCCACCATGGAGGCGCCGGTGGCTGCCGGTCGGGTGCGCCAGTCGCCATTCTCGGCCCTGACGTTTGAGAAGTCCACGAACATGTGGCGGTAGTCGATTGCCGGGCTTAAGCTTTGACCGTCGGCCGCATAGAGCTCCTCGGCCTTTTGCAGCAGGTTGCCGCCGAGCTCCTTGCAGTGCTGCCAGTCAAAGTTGCCGGTCATGCTGGGCGGACCGAACTTGAGGTTGCCCGAGACATCGCCGCAGGCGGCCTGGGCAAAGGTGCCCCGGTTTTCTTTTTCGCGGTCCCACATGTAGGAGGCGTAGCCGTGGGTGTCACCCGAGATCATACGCGAGAGGGAACCCATGGTGGTGGGGTGCAGGCTGAACCAGCTCAGCATCTCGGCCTGGCCCTCTGCATCGGTCAGCTTGAGCAGGCGCATGCGCTTGTCGGTGTTGTTCCAGGGCTTACTGAGCCACTCATCTTCGACATTGAGGTAGCCGGTCGAAAGGTTGCCGCGGTGTTCACGCCGGCCATGGGGCAGGTCCTCTTGGTTAATAAATCCGGCCTCGTGGATATCTTCAGGGTCTAACCCATAGTGTTCGATCTCGCTTCTGGGATTGCTCATGTAGGCCCAGGGCGAGCGGTTCCAGCCGGTGCCGTAGAGGGTGCCCTGATTGATGCTCAGGCTGCGGGGCTTGAGGTTGGCCTCGGCGTCGCGGATCGCCTTGACGATGCCGCCAACCTGGGCGTCAAAGTTTTCCTGCACGAAGCCGCCCGAGGCCATGTTGTACATGAAGTAGTGGGAAGAACCGGCGGGCGCGCCGTGGGTATGGGTGCCCTGCAGCATCAGGTTCGCGTCGCTCCAGCCCTCATCCTTGAGCTCGGCCACGATGGCCTGTTTGACGCCCTGGAAGACCATGGCGATATCGGAACTGACATAGGCCATCTTCTTGCCGGTTGCGTCCTGGAAAACAAAGGCACTGGCGAAGTTTCTCATCTGAATGCCTTCGCCCATCTGGGCCGAGTCCGACATGCCCATGAAGGTTACCAAGGCCGAGGGTCCGGTCAGGTCGGCCTTGGCCGTGCCGACCAGCAGGGGTGCGTCTGCTGACTCGGGGGTGGGGTCTGAGATGGTTTCGCTGGTTGAAGTTTTGGCTGAAGCGCTGGATGGTTTTATCGGATCATCGCTGGAGTTGCAGCCGCCGAGTGCCAGAAGGCACACAAATAGAATAGCCCAAGATTTTTGCATAAACACCTCATCATAGAAGATTTTGGTAATTAAAATTAAATAACCATAATAGAATATAGTTTATAAATTGAATGGCGTTCAGAATCAATGGTTTTTGTAAATAATATGTTAAGAGGCGCTAAAGATCGGCCCCGGCAGGCTGTGGTAATCTGCCGGGGCGTAATCATCATGATGAATGATGCGGGAGGTTTATTTGCGGTTGCCCAGAATCCTGAGGATGCGCAGGAAGAGGTTGATGATGTCGATGTAGAGGGAGGCCGCGCTGTCAATGGCGTTGTCGACCGTCTTGGGAATGCGGTTGGCCCGGCCCCAGTCATAGCCGATGTAGCCGCAGAAGATCAGCACCACGATGTAGTCGATGACGCCGTACTGCTGCTTGAGCACGAAGATTGAGATCAGCTCCACCACGATCACGCAAAGCAGGGCAACTGTCAGGGCCGGGGCGATTTTCTGGAAGAAGGCCGGGAAGATGGTTCCTAAGAGCATCATCAGCAGGGTCACCAGGCCGGTGACCTGGACGGCATTCAGCACCAGGCTTGTATCGTACTGGCTGACCACCACGTTGATGATCAGACCGAAGGGCACCACCACAAAGTTGTAGCCTGCAAAGCTGACCAGCGGGTTGTCGGAGGAGTTGAAGAGGTAGATGCCGAAGAAGCAGGAGGCGAAGTAGCCGATGAAGAAGATCCAGGGGTTGATGCCGGCGATCATGAGCGGGTCGATGTTTTTGACCATCAGATAGTTCATGAAGAAGCCCCAGAGCAGGGTTAGTCCGATCAGAAAGTTGTAGCTGTTGGCGCTGATCTCTTTTTCGCCGGCCACGGCCTGTCTCTCAAATACGCTGGTTTCCATAATAGTTCTCCTAATTTAGATTAAAGTGATGATCATTTTGTTCGGAAAGTAGCACTCAAATGTTTAGCCTGAACCTTTGCCTGCGGCTTGATGGCATTATTAATGTCACAGACATAAAGGAGGAATGCTTATGCGCTATTTAACTCTGATACTGGCAGTTGCGCTGCTGGCCGGCTGCGCCACCAACCCCTATACCGGCGAAGAGGAGGCCCATAAGGCCGGCACCGGCGCCGCCATCGGTGCGGCCGTGGGCGCCGTGGCCGGGGCTTTGACCACCGATGACGCCGAGCAGCGGCGAACCAATGCGATCATCGGTCTCGGTATCGGGGCCCTGAGCGGTGCCGGAGTCGGTTACTATATGGACCGTCAGGAGGATAAGCTCAGGGCCCAGCTGCAGGGCAGCGGCGTCAGCGTCACCCGCCAGGGCGACAACATCATTCTCAACATGCCCTCCAATATCACCTTTGAGGTGGACTCTTCCGCGCTCAAGGACAACTTCTTCAGTGTGCTCAACTCGGTCAGCCTGGTGCTCAATGAGTATGAGAAGACCCTCATCGACATTGCCGGCCATACCGACAGCACCGGCAGCGATGAGTATAACATGCATCTCTCGAAGCGGCGCGCCGATGCCGTCGGCCAGTATCTGATCAGCCAGGGCATCCCGGCCCTGCGCATCAAGAGCATTGGCTATGGCGAGACCAGGCCGATTGCCCCCAACTCCATTGCGGCCGGCCGTCAGCTCAACCGGCGGGTTGAGCTGACCCTGGTGCCGATTACGCAGTAGGGCCTAGAGCCCCTGCATCAGGACCAGCGCCAGGATGCTGGCGGCGTAGCCCAGGGCGATGACCGGCGTCCATTTGAGGTGGGCGCCGAAGGTGTATTTGCCGCGCGCCGTGCCCATCAGGGCCACGCCGGCGGCCGAGCCGATCGAGAGCAGGCTGCCGCCCACGCCGGCGGTCAGGGTCACCAGCAGCCACTGGCCCTTGTCCATGACCGGGTCCATGGTCAGCACGGCGAACATGACCGGGATGTTGTCTACGATGGCCGAGAGCACGCCCACCAGAATGTTGGCATATGTGGCGCCCAGGCCCGTGTACATGGATTCCGAGAGCAGGGCCAGGTAGCCGAACTGGGCCAGGCCGCCCACGCACATGATGACGCCGTAGAAGAAGAGCAGGGTGTCCCACTCGGCCTGGGCGATGCTGCGCATGATGTCAAAGTTCTTGGCCTTGCGCTGCTTCTGGGAGACGCGCTCGATAACTTCGACGGCGCCCTTAATGTTGCCATCTTTGTCGGTCAGGGGGGCGGCGGCAAAGCTGAGCCAGCGGCCCTTCTGGCCCAGGCTCGGGAAGTAGTCCACCGCGTCATAGCCCTTGTCGATCTGGGGATCGCGCTGGCAGTGGTCGTTGTAGTAGGATTTCACATCATGCTTGGGCAGATCCTCAAGCACCATCTCGGCCAGGGAGGGGCGCCCCTTCTCGCTGATCACATCCCACTTGAAGGGCTTGCCGATGGCCTCTTCAGCCGGGATGCCGCTTAAGCTCTGCATGGCTCTGTTCCAGTGGGTCACCAGATGGTTGCGGTCGATGGCGAAGGCGGCCTGGGTGGCGCCGGCAATGGTCTTGCTCAGCGGCGCCTCGCCCGCGACCATGCTGCTCAGGGGGTTGCGCAGCTCGGTGCCGATGCTGCCCAGCATCAGATCGTAGAGGTCGTGGCGGCCTTCGCGCATCTTGATGTAGTAGGAGCAGAAGCCCAGGTAGCCCAGGCCCAGCATCATGCCGGCGGCCGGCGGCAGGTGCAGCAGGTTGTGGAAAGATACCGCGGTGATGATGGTCAGCAAAAAGAGCAGCACGATGGCCACCGCGCCGTACTTCATCTGCACCTCTTCCTCCATGGCTTCCGGGGTGGCCCGGGGCACGGCGAAGCTCATGGCGACGGCCGGCACCAGCCAGTTGATGGCGGCCGGGATGAAGATCTGGAAGAATTCGAAGAACTGCAGCTTGCCCTTCTGCCAGACCATCAGGGTCGTGATGTCGCCGAAGGGCGAGAAGGCGCCGCCGGCATTGGCCGCCACCACGATGTTGATGCAGGCCAGTACCACAAACTTGGTGTTGCTGCCGCCCACCGCCATTACGACCGCTCCCATCAAGAGGGCGGTGGTCAGGTTGTCGGCCACCGGTGAGATGCAGAATGAGAGCAGGCCGGTGATCCAGAAGATCTTGCGCAGCGAGAAACCGCGCGAGACCAGGAAGGCGCGCAGGGCCTCGAAGACGTTGCGCTCCTCCATGGCGTTGATGTAGGTCATGGCCGCCAGCAGGAAGAGCAGCAGTTCGGCATACTCCAGCAGGCTGTGCTGAATAGCCGCGTGGGCCGTGTGGGTGTCGCCCAGGCCGGAGTAGGCCAGGCTCACCAGAATCCAGATGATGCCGGCGGCCAGCAGCACCGGCTTGCTCTTGCGCAGGTGGATGATGTTTTCGAGCGGCACCAGGATGTAGGCGGCGATGAAGATGACGATGCCGAGCATGCCCAGCAGGCTGTGGGTCAGTTCGGCGCCTTGGCTGGCGCAGGCCAGGCCGGGGATCAGCATCAGGCTGATTAGGGCTAAAATTTTGCGCATGTAAACTCCTCTATTCAGGGAAATCTATCACTCTGATTTAATAAAATAAATACAGTGATTCCAGGTACTTGTCGCATTATCACGCCCTCGGGCAGAAGGGAAGAAATAATATGGCGTAAGATGCGGGCCTTGAACCGGCGGCGCCGAGCTCCTAAGATGGGCATGGAGGCGCCATGAAGTTGAATGATGAGGTTTATGCATTTATCGAGCAGGTCTATCCGGAGTGTGCTGACGGCATCATGCAGCAGGCCCCGGACCTGAGTGAGCTGGACGAGCTCTTCACCAGCCTGGAGGAGATCTATGGGCAGCGTGAGCGCTATGACCTGCACTGGGTGCTCAGGGATACCCAGGAGAGATTCAACCGCATCTATGCCAAGCTGAAGTCCGGTGTGCAGCAGAATATGGATTCCAACGATCTGGTGGGCCAGATGCGTGAACTGCTGGGGATTGAGAACCGGCAGCTGGCCACCATCCGGCGCACCTCCCAGCTCTTCGGCCTGCTCTCATTCCTGGTCTCCTTCATCGACATCGTGATCTCGGTGGCCCTGATTCTTCTGATCTCCACCATTGCCCACTGGGCCCAGCTGCATATCAGTTCACTCCTGCTGGTGCTGATCTTTGTGGGGCTGGTGGCCCTGCTCAAGGTCACCCTGGACCGTTTTCTGATCATTCCGGCCGTCAACCGCTGGGGCTGGCGCCGTTTTCGGCGGGCGGTGCGTGTTTTCAAGCGCATCAGCGTGGTCTCCACCGGCTGCTGGATGGCGGTCAATTACGGGCGCAGCAGCGAGCGCAGATCTGCTCTGGATTTACTCAAAAGGGGAATCGAAGCGGCTAAAAAACATTAGTTCAGGAATCCTCCAAATTGCCGATAGTTTTTAAGAATGGCTAAGAGAGGGGAACCATTATTTTTTGTTATTCTGCTGCTATTGCCGCTTCAGTTGCTGGCTGCAGATCGGTTGGTGCTTGAGTCAGGTCAAGATATCTATCGTCTCGGGTCCTATCTCGAGATCTTTGAGGACAGCACTAAGCGTCTCAGCGTCGAGCAGGTGACGGCCGAGCAGTTTGAGGCGGTTGATCAGCTCAACCTCAACCTGGGACTGAGTGAGTCCGCCTACTGGCTGCGCTTCCAGCTCTTAAACCGGAGTGCTGAGCAGGAGTGGCTGCTGGATGTGGGCTGGCTCGCGGACCCCTTCGCCTGGATCCATGTCTATGGTCCCGACGGTCAGGGCGGTTATCGGGAGATTGTCAGTGAGGGAGTCTATCAGTCGGTTTACCCTCTGCCGGTGACTCCGGAGCCCGCCTGGTACTATCTGAAGATGCTGCCCGAAGGGGACGCCACCTTCCTGGCGGCGGCCGTGGCCACCCGCGCGGCCCAGACTGCCAGGAGCCGCAACAGCATGCTTGCGGTCGGCATCTTCTACGGATTGATGCTCTGTATGGCCATCTACTCGCTGATCTTCTATCTGCCCTTCAGACAGAAGACCTTCCTCTGGTACACCTGCTTCATCTTCAGCGTCATGGGCTACTTCGTTGAGGTTAACGGCATCATCTATGACCTGAAAGTATTTGTTAATCCCGAGATCTACTACCGGCTGCCGCTCTTCTGCATCTTCATGCTGCTCTTCAGCGGCGGCCAGTTCGTGCGGGCCTTCCTGATGACCAGCGATCACACCCCGCGTCTGGACCGCACCCTGCGGGCCACCATCTGGGCCGCCTTAATTCTGGCTTTGGCCTCGTTCAAGGGCAACATCATGCTGCTCAACAGTTTGATCGCCCTGCTGGGACCGGCCATGATCGTGCTGGCGATCAGCGCCGGCATCATCTGCCGGCGCCACGGCTTCTGGGCTGCGCGCTTCTTTCTGGTCTCCTGGGCCGTGACCCTGCTGGGCGGCATCAGCTATGCCCTGACCTATCTGGGCGTTCTGCCTCTGACCTTCTGGACCTTCTACAGCTTCCAGATCGGCATTGCCCTGGGCGCCATTCTGATGGCCTTTGCCCTGATCGACCGTGTGCGCCATCTGCAGCAGAATGCGCGTTTCTACCGCCGCATGTCCATGCTGGATGAGCTGACCGGCCTCTTCAATGTGCGCTACTTCAGACGCCAGCTCGAGCTGCAGATGAACACCGCCCTGCGTTCCAAGCGGCCCCTGAGCCTGATGATGCTGGATGTGGATGACTTCAAGGCCATCAACGACACCTACGGCCATACCGAGGGCGACCGGGTGCTGGCCGACCTCTGCCGCATTATCCAGGGCATGGTGCGCGCCTCTGACGTGCCCTGCCGCTACGGCGGCGAAGAGTTCAGTCTGATCATGCCCGAGACCTCCATAGACGAGGCGGCTCAGGTGGCCGGGCGGATCCGCCTGGCCATTGCCGGACACCATTTCAGCTTCAGCAACGGCGATCAGCGTTCGTTGACCGCCAGTATCGGTATTGCCGAGATGCAGAGTGATCAGCGTCTGAAGCAGCTGGTCAGCCGGGCGGACGGGGCCATGTACGAGGCCAAAAAGAGCGGCAAGAACAGGGTTGTTGTTGCCGGGGAAGATTGAACCCTCCCCGGAAGCTTAGAGAATCTTACTCAGGAAGGCCTTGATGCGCGGGTGCTCCATCTCGTGCGAGAAGCAGTCCTCGGGATGGCCCTCAAAGATGAAGTTGCCCTGGTCCATGAAGATCACGCGGTCGGCCAGTTCGCGGGCGAAGCCCATCTGGTGGGTCACGATCAGCATGGTCATGCCCTCTTCGGCCAGATCTTTGATGGTGTTGAAAACTTCACCCACCAGCTCGGGGTCCAGGGCCGAGGTCGGCTCGTCGAAGAGCATGATCTTGGGCTGCATGGCCAAAGCCCGGGCGATGGCCACGCGCTGCTTCTGGCCGCCAGAGAGGAAGGCTGGATAGACGTCTCTTTTGTCGGCCAGGCCGACCTTCTCCAGCAGGGCGATGCCGCGCTCCCGGGCCTCGGCCTTGGAGATCTTCTTGACCGTCACCGGCCCCTCCATGATGTTTTCCAGACAGGTCATGTGCGGGAAGAGGTGGAAGTGCTGGAAGACCATGCCGATTTCGCTTCTGAGCTGACAGATCTGGTGCTTGCTGACGGTCGGGTGGCCGTCATGTTTGTAGCCGATCTCCTGGCCGTCGATGTTGATGCTGCCCTCATCGAAGGTTTCCAGAAAGTTGATCATGCGCAGCAGGGTGGTCTTGCCCGAGCCCGAGGGCCCGATGACGACGATCTTTTCGCCCTGCTCGATGTTGAGGCTGACCTTGTTGACGGCGGTGAAGTCGCCGAAGTTCTTCTTTACTTTTTCCAGTTTAATCATCGGTTCTCATACACTCCCAGGCGGTCCTCCATCTTCTTGAAGGTCCAGGTGAAGAAGCTGGTCATCAGCAGGTAGATGATGGCGGCCTGCATCAGGATGAAGATGTTGAAGGTGGCGTTGAAGATCTGGTCGGCGGTGCGCATCAGCTCGACCATGGCGATTGTTGAGACCAGGGCCGTATCCTTGATCAGGGCGATGAACTCGTTGCCGATGGGCGGCATCAACCGCTTGTAGGTCTGCGGAATGATGATGCGGCGCATGGCCTGCCAGTAGTTCATGCCGATCGACTGGGCGGCCTCCATCTGGCCGGCATCGATGCTCTGGATGGCGCCGCGGATGATTTCGGCCAGGTAGGCCGAGTAGTTCAGGCCCAGGCCCAGGATGGCGGCGGTGAAGGGGTTGAGGGTGATGCCCAGCTGCGGCAGGCCGTAGTAGATGAAGAAGAGCTGCAGCAGCAGCGGCGTGCCGCGGAAGATCCAGATGTAGAACCAGGTCAGGGCGCGGATGATTCCCATACGGCTGATGCGTCCCAGGGCCACGAAGAGGCCGCAGGTGGGCGAGATCAGCATGGTGATGAAGACCAGCAGCAGGGTCATGATCGAGGCTCTGAGCAGGGAGGGGAAGTAGGCCCGCATATCCTTGATGAACTTGACCCACTTGGGGGTCAGGGCGTCCTCGGCGCGGCTGAAGAGGTTCTGGGCCTCCAGGTTGTCCGGAAATAGTTCCAATACCTCTGTGCAGATATCCTCTACCTGTTGGTACTCCTGACGGCTGAAATGGATCTTGGCGGCCTGGATGTGGGAGCGCACAAAGGGCAGGCTGTCTTCGCCCTTAGTCGGTGCCGGCACCTGTTCGAAGTATTTGAGCGCCAGCTCCGCATCGCCCTGGTTGAGGGCCTGGGTGCCGCTGGCCAGCAGGTCGTAGGCGTCGGCCGCGGAGGCCGCGGAGGCCGGAGCTGTGAGGCATAAAAGAAGGCCCAGCGCGCATAGAAGCACGCCGGGCCGTTTCTTGATTATTTCCATGCAGTGATGTCTTCGCCGAACCATTTGATGGAGATCTGCTTCATGGTGCCGTCGGCATACATGCTGTCCAGGGTCTCCTGAATCTTGTTTTTGAGGGCCACGTCCTCCTTGCGGATGCCGATGCCGATGGGCTCGGACTCCAGCGCTTCGGGCAGCACGGTGAACTCGCCGGGGCGCTGGCTCAGGTAGTAGCGGCCGACCAGCTCATCCACGGCCAGGGCGTCGATGCGGCCGATCTTGAGATCCATGAAGGCCGACGTGTTCTTGTCGTAGCGCTTGATCTCCTTGAACTCCTTGTTCAGCTTGCCCAGGGCGGCTTCGGAGGTGGAGCCCTGCTGCACGCCGACCACGTTCTTCTTGCTCAGGTCAGATGTGCTCTTGATCTTCTTGTTGCCGGCCTTGACCACCATGACCTGCTTCTCCATGATGTAGGGTTTGGTGAAGGCGATCTCCTTTTCGCGCGCCGGGGTCACGGACATGCCGGACCAGACGATGTCAAATTTCTTGACCTTCAGCGACATGACCACGCCGTCCCAGGCGGTCGGGATGTGGACAATCTCAATGCCCAGACGCTTGCCCAGCTCGCGGGAGGCGTCGATGTCGAAGCCCACCAGCTCATTCTTCTCATTGCGGAACTCCAGCGGCGGGAAGGCGTCGTCGATGCCGATCACCAGTTTGCCGGCGGCCTTGACCCGATCCCACGAACCGTCATCGGCACCGAAGGCGGGTGCGGCCAGACAGAGAACCATAACTCCAAAGGCAATAAATTTCTTCATATAGGGAACCCCTTTTGCTGTATTTTGCATTTGTCCTAATAAATATGGGCCGCCTTTGCAAGGGACAATGAGTGCGCCTGCTGGCGGGCTTTCGGCCGAGTCCCGATGCAGGCTGGTAAGGCGTTGTATTTCATGATAAATAGTATGCATGAAGCTTTTTGAAAATATCGGTAACTTCTTTAGATATCTCTTCTCAAAACGCTCCGAGGTCCAGCAGTTTGAAGTGCGCGACCTCTACATGACCAAGGTTATTCTGCAAATCCATCAGCAGCGCACCCATAAGAGCGTTGAAGCCGTGCCCCTGAACAGTCTGCTGCCGATCCATGTGCTGGACCGTGAGACGGCTCTGGCCACCCTGGAGGAGCGCATCGCCATGCTGGAGCTCAATAAGGAGACGATTCTCAAAGACGGGGTGATCAGCTGCGCCATGCTGGCTGAGTATCTGCCCTCGGTCTCCTGGATCAAGGTTGTGGCCGATGGCCGGGGCAAGTTTCTGGCCTTCGAGGGCAATAGCCGTATCTACGCCATGCAGAAGGCCTTTGCCGCCGGTCCCGAGCTCATGGTTGAGGTGGAGCAGTACCACTTCAAACGGCCGCTCAGGATCGTGCGCCGGCTCAGAAAGGTCCGGCGCATGAACGGGCTCAGGCCTACTCTTTGAGCAGCTTGTTGAGCCGCTCCAGTCGCTTGCGGTTGGCCGGGTCGTCCCTGAAGGCAATCACCAGCGGCTTCTTCTCGATGATCTTGGCGTGGGCCGTGACGTTGTCGGTGCCGTTTTTCTGGGCCAGATAGGTCATGACGGCCGGGTCGGTCAGGGCCACGTCGTCGCGTTTGATGGAGAGTTTCTTCAGCAGCGACATCTCATCGGGCGCCAGATGCACGTTGTCTGGATATTTATGCATGGCATCCTGGACCGACTGGGGATAGACGTAGGTCTTGATGATGCCGACGCTGTAGTTCTTGAAGAGATCGTCGACCGTCTGCCACTGGACGTTTTCGTCGCTGCGCATCATGACGCCCAGGCTGGACCAGTCCACCGGTTTTGAGGCCACGAAGCCTTCGGCCACCTCTTCGGGCCAGGCCGGAAAGTAGCCGATGTAGCGGCTGGACTTGGCGTTGGTCTGGGCCCGTTTCCAGGGGTAGAACTCCACCAGCAGTTCGATGTCATCCTGGGCCAGGGCGGTCCTCAGTTTCTGGATGGAGTTGCCCTCATTGGTCATGTCGGCCCCCGAGTAGGGCTGCCAGTCCAGCGAGGTGATGATCCAGGTTTCAGCCATGGCCGGGCCGGCCAGCAGCAGACAGATAAACAGGCAGAGCAGTCTCTTCATAACGCCTCCTAAAATCTAGATGGCATAAAGATAACGGCTGCCGGTGACGGGGCAAGGTGTATAAAAAAGGGACGGCGTTTGCCGTCCCTTTGGAGCTATGCAGCCGCCAGTTCTTCGGGTGGGTTGTCGTGGTGCTTGTTGACCTTGTAGCCCTTGGTGAACCACCAGATCAGGAAGGGCACGTGCAGGACGATGTTGATGATGCCCCAGATCTCAACGGCGCTCTGGTTGGCCCAGGCGCTGGAGTCGATGGTGTCGAAGACGCCGGGATAGCTGGCGCGGATCAGGAGGTGGATGCAGAGGGTGTAGACCCGGGCGCTCAGCCAGAGGTCGGAGCGTTTCATGATGATGGAGTAGATCTCAGGCACCAGCAGGATGCAGATGGAGCTGGCCAGATAGCTGGGGTGCTCGGCGTAGACAAAGGCTGCGTTCCAGGTGGTGTAGAGGAAGCACCAGGCCAGCGGGAAGTCGGTGATCAGGTCGGCCGTGCCCTCTTTTTTGCGGTCGATGCGCCAGTTGCGCATGGGGATCGGCATGGTGACGATCAGGATGAAGCCGGAGATGGCGTTGAACCAGTTGCCGAGCTCAATGTCTTTCCAGGAGGCCCAGAAGATGTTGAGGGCCACCATCAGCCAGAAGAACCAGAATACGCCGGGCTTGCCGAAGAAACCGGGCTTTTTGCCCTTCAGATGATAGACCCGCGCCAGGCAGAGGAAGATGGTCGGCAGCACAACGATGATGGTCTTGCCCCAGCGGAACCAGCCCTCCAGGTTGCCGGCCCAGAGCGGGAAGGTGATCAGGGTCAGGGTGTAGACGATCAATGCCCCCTTGGTGTATTTGCGGCTCAGCTCATGTAGCACGAAGAGCAGGGCCACATAGGCCGACATGATAAAAATGTACTGTGATGCTGCAATCTCCATAACGCGACTCCTTTAAACTTGTTTTATGCAGCTTATCGGTACGAACGGTCGTTCGCGTTAAGGAATTGTGAAAAATTTAACAAATGATTGTGGCTTCAATCTGGTTATGCTATAATATGTTCAGTCCTGAGGGGAGTAGATGCAGCATGAAAGGAGTTCAGCATGGTTATTTTTTTAGTAACAGTCCTTTTGATCCTTGCAGGTTTCTTTGATGATTATCTGGCAGTGAATCCCCGGGAGTCATAAGCCGGAGTTTTATTTGATCTTATAATTCAGTCTTATTGGAGGCACGGCATTTTGCCGTGCCTCATTTTTATTACTGCCCCATGCCCTGCATCAGATTCTGCATCTGCTGCTCAAGGGCCTTGGCCTCTTCCTGCTTGCCCTGGCTGTAGAGCTGCTGGATCTGCAGCTGGAGTTCCATCATCTGCTGCATGCTGTTCTGCTGCTGCATCATGGGTGAAGCATTATCAAAGCCCTTGACCTGCTTGGGGTCAAAGAGGCTCTCGCTGATGGATGCGCGCAGCTCAAACTCCTCCAGCTGCATGGTCTCCACCAGATCGCTGCCGTCAAAAACCTCAATCTTACCCGGATATGAGTAGCCCTTGATCTTGCGGAAGTCCGAGAAGCGGGTGTAGGTGCCCTCTGAGGCCTCCTTGATCTTCTTGAAGTCCTGCTTGTCGATCCAGAGCTTGTGCTGTTCGTCATACTCCATCTCGACCTGCAGCACATAGCAGCTGATGCCGTCGATGCGCTCCTCCCCCATAAGTTTGACGCTCTGGGGCAGCAGGTCCTCGGCATCCTGCTGGCTGGGCTGCTGCACCTTGCCCAGCATGGGGCTGAAGATCCAGGTGTTCTGGCCGTCATCGATGGTGATGGTCTTCTGACCGATGGCCATGCCCGGCATGTTGCCCGATTTGATCTCGGTCTCCAGCCGCATCTTGTTGCCCTTGTGATAGATGGTGTTTTGCGCAACCATCTTGAATCCCTCACTCTGGGCCGTCAGTAGCTGGCGCATGTAGAAGCCGCCCATGGCCTTTTCCATCTGCTCCTCATGCTGGCGGTGCTTGCTGTAAACCTCGTCACCGGAAATGGCCCAGGCCGACACGGCCGTCAGACACAAAATTACTGCCAATAGTGATATTTTCCTCGTCATGATCCCCCTCCTTATTAAAAACAAATCAGAAGATGAGCATAGCATAGTTGGAGTTAAAGGCGGAAAGATAAAAATCGCTCGGGCTAAGTTTGGCCTTCAGGCGGCAGCCCTTCCTTTTTAGCTAAGCGGCAGTATTATTAAAGGTTAGCAAAAACAGGAGGGCGAGATCATGAAGAAATTGCTGCTGGCCTATGTCAACACATCACTGGTGATACGGATAGTTGTCGGTTTTGTCTTGGGTGCAATTGTGGGAGGCATTCTCTGGTACATCACGGCCACGGTCGGCGAGGCCCAGGTCAAGGATATCACGGCGGCGGTGGCGCCCTTCGGTCTGGTCTTTGTCAACATGCTCAAGATGATCGTCATCCCGGTGATCTTCTTCTCGCTGGTGGTGGGTGCGGCCAGCCTGCCGGTCAGTAAGTTCGGCCGGGTCGGCGTTAAGGTGTTGGGCTGGTACTTCCTCTGTTCGGCCCTGGCCGCGGTGGTGGGCGTGGCCGGCGCCATGCTGGTTAATCCGGGCGCGGGCGGTGACGCGGCCACCTGGAACAAGATGGTGGATGTGCTGGGGGCCCAGACCTCCGAGCTGGCCAATCAGGCCACCACCACCGGCGGCGCCTTCAGCAGCCTCTTCCTCAATATGTTCAAGAATCCCTTCCAGTCGCTGGCCCAGGGTGATTTTCTGCCCATCATCATCTTCGCCATCATGCTGGGGGTCGGCATCCGGGTGCTGATCGAGCAGAAGGTGGATGATGAGAAGATCAGGCGCCTGAACATGCTGATCGAGGTTTTTGAGGCCCTGCGCGACGCGGTCTTCAAGATTGTGGACTGGGTGCTGGAGTACTCGCCCATCGGTGTCTTCTTCCTGACACTGGTCAACTTTGCGCTCTACGGCCCGCAGATCGTGGGTACCTATGTTGCGGTTGTAGCCGGTGTGGTCGGCGGTATCGCGGTCATGATCTTGGTGGTCTACCCGGCCCTGGTGGCCATTGTCACGCGCGAGAATCCATATAAGGTGCTGCGCCGCATCGATGAGGCCATGCTGATGGCCTTTGTCACCAGAAGCTCGGCCGCAACCCTGCCGGTCTCCATGAAGGTGGCCGAGAACGAGCTGCATATCAAGGAGGAGCTGGCGGCCTTCTCGCTGCCGCTGGGCGCCACCATCAACATGGACGGCGTCTGCGTGCATCTGCCCATGTTCGCCGTCCTGGCGGCCAACATGTTCGGCATGCAGATGGGCGTCGGCGACATGGCGGTGCTGATGGTCACCACCATCGTGGCCTCGATCGGCACGGGCGGCGTGCCGGGCGGCAGCACCATGCTGCTCTTCATCATTCTGGGCGCCATGGGCCTGGACGCCAGCCAGACCGCCATCATCGTGGCCCTGGCCCTGGGCATCAACCCGATTCTGGACATGTTTGAAACCATGAATAACATCACCGGCGATCTGGTCTGCACCTATTCGGTGGCCCGCATGGAGGATCTGATTGACTGAGTGGTTAAAATTGCACCTGCTGAGCCGGATGCTGCTGCATCCGGCTTTTTTGTGGCTGTAAGTCTCTGTTTTTATAGTTTATTAATTTGATTGACTTTTGCCCGATTGTGGACGAAATCAGCTTGCCGGCTGTCTGCGGAAATACGGTTTGGATGGTGCACTATGGTTGCGCTTCAAAGAGAACAACTGGTCCTGGATAATGAGTCTGAATACGGTAACATACGCTGGATCTCGCCTGCACAGGCCGCGGCTGCCGAGGCGGAGCGCTCAATCCTGATCGCAGACCTCAAGGGGCTGGAGAGCTGCCGCGGCACCAAGTTCAGCAGCGGTGAGCTCTCGCCGGGCTGCCGCGCCTGCGTGGACGGCGCCTGGTCCTGCCTCTTCATCAACGGCAAGTGCAATTGCCGCTGCTTCTACTGTCCGACACCTCAGGATGAGATCGGCCTGCCCACCACCAATACGGTCACCTTTGAGCGCGCCGGGGATTATGTGGATTATGTTGAGGCCTTTGGCTTCAGGGGCGTCAGCTTCAGCGGCGGCGAGCCGCTCATAACGTTCGAAAAGACGCTCAGTTATTTGAAGGCTGTCAAGAACCGTCTCGACGTGCATACCTGGCTCTACACCAACGGCAGCCTGCTGACGGCCGAGAAGGTTGAGCTGCTGAGAGCGGCCGGCCTGGATGAGCTGCGCTTCGATATCGGCGCCACCAACTACAGCCTCAAGGCGGTCGCCCTGGCCGTGGGTCAGATTCCGACCGTCACGGTCGAGATTCCGGCCGTGCCCGAAGAGTTCGAACTGCTCAAAACCAGGATGGTAGAGCTGCGCGACCTGGGCGTCAATCACCTCAATCTGCATCAGCTGCGGCTGACCCCCCATAACTTTAGCCAGCTGACAAAGCGCCCCTACACCTTTCTGCACGGCGAGAAGGTCAGCGTGCTGGAGTCCGAGCTGACGGCCCTCAAGCTGGTGCGCCACGGCCTGCAAATCGGCCTGCCGGTCAACTACTGCTCATTTGTCTACAAGTATCGCTTCCAGCGTCAGGCCGCCCGCCGGCGCAACGCCGCTCTCATGCGCAAGCCCCATGAGGTTATTACCGGCAGCGGACACCTCAGGGGCATCGCCCTGACCGGCGCCAACCTTGAGCGGCAGGCTGGGCGGCTGGCCGGCGCAGAAAACTGGAGTCTTGCCGGCGAGCGCCTCTGGCTGGCCCCGGAGCTGCTGGGGCTGGTGGAGGCCGAGAGCCTCAGGATCGAGTACGGCGACTGCTTCATCATGCCCGCCCTGAGCTATCAGCACCCCTTTCGCGAGGTCCGCATCAACGGCGGCTGCAAACTTTTTGTGGAGAAGCAGCAGACCGGGTTCAGCCTGACTGAGCGGGCGGAGATTGCGGCCATGCTGGCCGGTGATCCGCCGCTGAGGCTGTCGCCCTTTGAGGAGGTTGTGCCGGGACTGCAGGATTACTTCTGAAGGAAGGGGGGGCAGGAGTGCCCCCCTGTGAATACTTAGGCGTTTTCGCTGAGAACGGTCTGGTAGTCTTTGTGGTGGCTGTAGATGTCGTCCTTGAGCGGGTTCTTCTTGTATTTGATCATGGTTCTGATCTGGTAGATGGCCAGGGCAACGTTGGCAGCCAGGGCCAGGATGCTGACCGTGTAGTAGGCGGCCGCGCTGTGGGTTGAGGATACGGCATAGCTGCTGGATACGAAGAAGCTGGGGATTGTCATCATCATCATCATGTAGAGAGCCAGGGTGTGGACACGGTGCTGGGCCCAGGCGCCCTTCTTGGTGGTGAAGGCCGGGATGGTGCAGGAGATGAGCAGGGCGGCGCTGTAGAATGCGCGGTCGGTCAGGCAGTTGTAGACATAGGCAAAGTTCCAGAGATCATAAGAGATGATCCAGGGCCAGATCATGTCGGGCCAGACCAGGTCGTGGTGCTTGTCCTTGGTGATGATGATGCCGAACCAGCCGCTGAGGCAGAGCATGTTGATGATGCCGGCGATGCCGTTCATGGCGTTCCAGGGTCCGCCCATGTAGAACATGTTGTCGATCACGCCCTGCATGCCCATGACCTCAAACTCGCGGATTACGGCTTCCAGGATGTTGAGGGCCAGGATGGCCGGCGCCATGGTCAGGAACCACTTGTTGCTCTTGGCCTTGTCTGAAAAACGCAGGAAGAGGCCGATATAGCAGCCGACCAGGGCCGAGTAGGTCTTGACCCAGGCGAACCAGTTGGCGGTCTGGGCGCCGGTGCCGATGCCGGAGGTCTTGGGCCAGACAAAGATGGTCAGGAAGATCGGCAGGATCACGAAGAAGAGGATGCCCATCTGCTTGTTGTAGCGGGTGACCTCATTCAGGATCATGAGACCGGCCAGGATGGCTATCCAGGCTAAGCCGGCATGAAGTGGAATTGATTCAAATAAAAACATACGCTCTCCTTACTTTTTGTAATTTACCTCGCGCGGCAATGAGGCGGGCGCGAGGTAATGGAAATAATAAAGCGTGCTGCAGAAATATCCATTGTCCGGTTCCCTTCTCATATCCCTGAGGTACCAGCACGAACGATCGTTCGGGCTGGTGCGGTTGTTATAGGCCTCTGTTAAATTGTTGACAAGTGGAAAAATATTTAAGGTTGGAGCCTGGGTTCGCCTGGTTCTCTAATGGTAGCTTAGATCAGGAATCAGACACGTTGGGGGGATGCGGATAGGCCCCGTTTATGTTTATGCAGGCATGGGTTGTTGATAATGGAAGGCCTGCGGGTCTTTGCTAAATATTCAACGTCGGGCGCTTGAGCAGCCGGCGTTTTTTATCCCCTGCTTTTTGACGCGGGCCATAACCGATTTGTGGCTTCTAGCACCGGGTCTATTGGGGTAGGCTGCCAATGAAATCATCAACCAGCCTGGCGGCCTCTGTATCGTTTTTCTTAACCGCCAGCCTGGCGGATACCTCTCCGGCCAGTTCGGCAAATTTTGCTTCTGTCCTGAGGGCTCCTTTGCCGCCAAAGGTGCAGAAAAAGGCCGTCTGCGGCAGCTGGTCCTTGTTGGCCGTGATATAGGAGCGCAGGGCCGGCGCCATATTGCCGCCCCAAACCGGTGTCCCCATAATGACCAGGTCATATTGGGACGGGTCATGGCTTACGGGCCTTATGGCGGTCTTACGCTGCAGCAGGGCATCAATGCCGCCGCTGAGGTTGCCCAGGATGCCCTCACGCCTCTTCAGATCGACAAGCTCTTCGGTATCGCAATTGAGATGCTGCCTGATCAGCTTGGCAATCTTCTCTGTGGTGCCGGTTCTTGAGTAGTATACAATAAGGATCTTTTTCATCACATCTCCATTCTTGATGCCTGGGGCATATTGGGGATCTCTATATTACATCGGCCAGGAAGTTGACAGAAGAGATATTTCAGGGTTCATCTTAAGCATGATATCGACCGCGTGCCCTTGCCACCCAGGCGATGGGCAGCTTTTCTTTCTGCAGATGCGACTCCAGCTTGGCCGTGACACCTTCAAGGGTCAACTCCGGCAGAAACGGCCGCCAGTGGTTGACGATCTCCGGCGCCAGCACGGGGATGAACGCCGGACGATCCTTGAGGTAGCTGATCTCAGGCGGCGTCAGTTGCACTCGTTGAAGTAGTATGAGTAGGCCTCAAGGTGCTGCTGGAAGATGAAATCGACGCGGTTGTTCTTTTCATTCGACTCGGCCACTGCGTTTGTGCTGTCAACGGTCAGGCGCACCGGTTCAGAGGTTTTGAAGGCGACGGCGGGGTCGAAGTTGATGATCAGGTTGGTCTGGTTGTTGGGCGCCAGGGCCGGGAGTTTGACCCGCTTCTCCATCTGGCGGTAGGGCGGCTGGCCGTTGGTCCAGCTCAGGGTGGCGGTGCACTCTGAGGAGGAGCCGGCACCGTCATTCTTGATCCAGGTGGCGGCCCTGTTCATCATCATGTAGCCCTGTTTGTAGCAGCAGTTGCAGTCGGCCGCGAAGCTGCCGTAGCTGGCCTCGTTCATGTTGCTGACCTCAAGATTACCGCTGGGAAAGAGCAGGTCGGCCGGCATGTCGTGGCGGGCCGGCTGGGCGGTGGGTTTAACTGTGCGGGGGGCGCTGTTGAGCTGCAGATCCTTGGCCATGGCAGCATTGGTGAGGATAAGGGCAAGGATAGTCCAAAGGGTGAGAGTGCGGGATAGCATGTTAACCTCCTAATAAATTAGAATGGTGTTGCACTGAGATGCGGCTGCTCACGATGGATATAGGGTGACAATAGGCAGTCTCTGCAAATAAATCAATCGTAATGATTACTGAATTGGGGTGTGCCACGGGCGAAGCGGAGCTTGCCCGTGCCTATTCCCACTCAATCTTGAGGATGCAATCCCTGCCTTCATACTAGGCTGCACTTGACCATTTCCAGTCGGCCGGAGTCTCGGATAGGCCTCTTCTGACCGGGTTGTTCTGCTTGAGCCAGTTGCCGGCTTTACGAGCCACCGGTTGTTTGATGCTCTTGAGCAGCCAGGAGATCTTATAATCAGTTTCTCGGGGCAGAACAATCAGGTGCAGATGCTCCGGCATGATCACAAAGGCCAGCAGGGCATAGTCGTGCTTGATGCAGGCCTTGCTGATGGCCTCGGCTGTCCACTCTCTGGTGAGGTTTCTGGAGAGCAGGGGCAGCCGGTTATGGCAGGAGAAGGTCAGCTCATGGGGCTGTCCCGCTGGATTGTAATGGATGAGTCTTTTTCTGGGCTGCATGTGGATAGGATAAGCTGGAGGAGGTGGGGAGGGAAGCACGGGCAAGCTTCGCTTCGCCCGTGGCACACGGGGTTGATAACCCCGGTAACCCTGGGGACAGATTTCTTTATGTAGATAAAAGAAAAGCCGGATGCTTGCGCATCCGGCTTCCGGGTTTTGGTAGTCCCTAGGGGAATCGAACCCCTGTTTTCGGCGTGAGAGGCCGACGTCCTGGGCCACTAGACGAAGGGACCACACTTTTGGCTGGCCGACTAGGATTTGAACCTAGATTGACGGAGTCAGAGTCCGCTGTCCTACCGTTGAACGATCGGCCAACAATGGAGATGTTTACTAATGATTGATTGAGCGCATGTCAAGCGCTTTTTTGTGAGCGGCTGCGTCCCGGCCTTTAAGTCTTGATGCTTGTCTGCCGTAGAGCCTGGTGGTAGATTGATTTTTCCGAGGAGACACTCAATGATTGATAAGAAGCTCTACATTGTGATGGTGGGTCTGCCGGCGCGCGGTAAGTCGACGACGGCCGACCGTCTGCGCGAGACCTTCCGCAAGAACAGCATCAAGACCAGCATCTTCAACAACGGCAATGAGCGCCGCAAGTATATGGCCGGTCAGGACAGCTATTCGGCCGAGTTCTACAACCCCAACAACGAGGTGGGGCACGAGTTGCGCCAGAAGTTTGCCCTTGTCAACCTCAGGCGCGCCAAGCAGTTTCTGAACCGGGATGGCGAGGTGGCCATTCTGGATGCGGCCAATGTCAGTCCCGACCGGCGTGATCTGATCAACCGCGAGCTGAATGATCATCCGATCCTCTATATCGAGTGCGTCAACGACGATGAGGAGATCATCTACCTCAGCATGCTGCAGAAGGTCAAAACCCCCGAGTTTGAGACCTTCAGCACGCCCGAGGCCATTCTGGAGTTCTCCAAGCGCATCCGATACTATGAGGAGATCTATGCCCCCACCCGGGGCGAGCGCAACTATATCCGGGTCGATTCGTTGCACAACCGCATCATTGAGGAGAATGTTGAGGATCAGATCCCGCGCTACTCGCGCATCCGCGATTTTCTGGTGACCGACATGGTCAAGAACCTCTATCTGCTGCGCCACGGCCAGACCTATTTCAACGTTGAGGACCGCATTGGCGGCGACTCGCTGCTGACGCCCAAGGGCCAGGCCCAGGCCGACTCCCTGGCGCGCTTCTTTGCCAAAAAGAGAATCGCCAACATCTTCACCTCGCAGAAGCTGCGCACCATCCAGACCGCCGACCCGATCCGCCAGAGCCAGCAGGACTGCACCATCGTCTCGCTGGGTGAGTTCAATGAGATTCACAGCGGCATCTGCGAGGACATGACCTATCAGGAGATCCAGGCCAAGATGCCCGAGGTCTATACCTCGCGCAAGCAGGACAAGTACCACTATGTCTATCCCGAGGGCGAGGGCTATGTGACCATGAAGCGCAGGATTGAGATCGGCATCAAGAAGGCCTTCTTCCTCAACCGCAACGCCGAGAATATGATGATTATCGGTCACCGGGCCGTCAACCGCATGATCCTGTCGCACTTTCTCTACCGCCGCGACGAGGATGTGCCCCATATCTATGTGCCCCAGGACCGCTTCTACCACATCATCGCCACCCAGGATAAGCGCTCGGTGCAGCTCAAGAGATACTAAAAAAGGGGACGGAATTTAATTCCGTCCCCTAATCGCTGCGGTTGGTGCTCTCCAGGGTGCTTAGCATGTTGCGGGCCATGTCGAAGCGCGGATTGATCTTGAGGGCCTTGGCAAAGCACTTCTTGGCCTGCTCGGGGTTGTTGACGTCCAGGTAGGCGCGGCCCATGTTGAAGAGGATGTTCTCGTCATAGGGGTCGATCTTGGTGGCCTTCTCGTAGAGGGTGATGGCCTCCTGGTGGCGGTTCTGGCGCCGGTAGATGATGCCCAGTGAGTTGTAGACATTGGTGGTCTCGGGATTGATGCGGATGATCTCGTTGAAGATGCCCTCGGCGCTCTCGTGCATCTCGCGGTCCAGGAAGATCTCGCCGGCCATCTGCAGGAACTTTTCGGCCATCTTCTTGTTGCCCATGCGCAGATAGACCTCGGCCATGGCCTTGTAGGCCTTGGCGAACATCTGGTTGAGCTGGGTGGCCTTGCGGAAGGCGGCCAGGGCTTCGTCATATTCGCCCTTGGCGGTCTTGATGTAGCCGATGTTGTAGTAGACCTCGGCCGACTCCAGGATGTCCAGCACGCGGCCGTACTCCTCGATGGCCTTCTCGAAACGGCCGGCCTCCATGTACTGGTCGCCGCGGGCCATGTGGGCCTTGGCCTTCTTGGTGTTGGGGCTCATCTCGAACTCGAGCATGATACGGATCTTGGAGTCCAGGCTCTCGATGCTGATGGGGTCGATCAGGATGGCGTTGGCGCCGGCCTCGCCGGCCTTGATGACGTCGGTCTTGGTCAGCTCCTCGGCCCAGAGCATGACCGGGATCTCCGAGTTCTCGGGCGTGCGCCTGATCAGCTTGAGCAGGGCCGTGCCGTTCATCTCGGGCATCTCCCACTGGGCGACGATGATGCTGGGATTGACATTTGCGATCATCTCCCAGGCTGATGTTCCATCCATGGCTTCTTCAATGTTTTCGAAGCCGATCCTCTCCAGCAGGCCTTTGAGGTTCTGGCGAAAGATGTAGCTGGGACCGACAAGCAGAAATTTGATGTCCAGGGGAGATGTCATGTCTTATCCTTTATAAATTTTTCTAAACCCTTATCGTCAATTATGGCTTTTTTCTTGACCTGCTCCTCCACGGCCAGGAAGCACTTGCGTTCGCTTGAGAGGGCCGCGAAGGGTTTATCCGAGTAGTTGAAACGCCCGTCCTGCATGTAGATGGAGCCCTGCATGTGGTCGTCGGGCACGATCAGGCGCGTGCCCGAGAGCAGCTCGTCATACATGTCGCGCAGCGAGCGGGTGGCGTCGTGGCGCAGGCTGATGGCGCCCGAATGGATGATCTTGGTCTTGGTGGTGATGTGGCCGGTCAGGGTGGCCCAGGCCAGCACGACCCAGGCGTGGCGGTGGCTGAACTCCGGCAGCTCCTTGAGCATCCAGAGCCCCTTGTTCTTGACCAGGCGGGTCTCGAAGAGGATGCTCTGGGGGCTGGGCGGCCAGAGCGCGATCGGCAGTTCATCCTCCTGCTGGGAGACCAGGTAGCGCCGCACCTTGAGGGCCTGGGTCAGGTCCATGTCGCGGTAGCTGAGCTTTGATGGCTTGAAGTTCCAGGCGCCTGCCAGCTCGTCGATGGCGTCCCTGGTGGGCCCGAAGCTCTTGTGCAGGGTGTAGATGGCGGTGCGCAGCTTGTCCAGGTCTGAGACGTCCAGTAGGCCCTCAAAATAGTCGATCAGCGGCAGATAGTTGATCAGGTAGGGGCTCAGCCCCTCGCGGCTGGTACGCACGGCATACTCGCCGGCCTCGATCATCTCGGTGATGCGGTTTTCGAGGTAGGTGCTGAAGGGGTCCCACTCGTTGGTGGAAATGGTACGGCTGTCGCTGATTTTGACCGGCAGCTCGCCGATGAAGACCGAGCTTTCGCTGATCTCGGCCTCGTTGGTCACCGGATGCTTGCCGGCCAGCACGATGCCGCTCTGCATGACGCGCAGGATCAGGCGCTGGGGCAGGTCGCGGCTGCAGTGGTAGTTGAGGGTGATGCCCTGCTTGCGCATGAACTGGGCCATGATGGCGTACTTGTCCTCGATCTTCTTAATGGGCGCGTCCCGGGTGGGGATGGCCACGATGTTGAGGGCGCAGCCGCGCCGTGAGGCGATGGAGGGGGTGGGCAGCACGATCAGACTTTCGATGTAGACCCTATCCGGCAGCCGGTTGATGGAGATCTCCGGGCGCTGGGCCACATATTTGGTCAGCAGCTTGTACTCGGCCTCGGAACAGGTGGCGTGGCCGTAGATGCCGCATGCCGGTTCGCGGTAGGAGTGCAGGGGCACGAGCATGGCGATCATGTCCTTGGTGAACTGGTCCAGGTAGGGCAGCGAGTGGCGGGCCCGGTTTATATTTTGATGAATAAGTGCTTTAACTGATGGCATAGCCCCTCTACGATCGACATATTGGGCTTTTATCCTTAATCGATTTTAGGCTGCCCGGTTATTGCGCTGCTGCAGGTTGCCCAGAATCGTGTCGATCTGACGGTCCTTCTGATGCCAGAGCTCGTTGAGCCAGAGCTGGAAATCTGCACGGAAGGCGGCGTCGTTCGCGTAGTCGCCGATCAGTCCGGCGTCGATGGGGATGGTCTGAACCTTGACGATCACATGGTTGATGCGGCCGCAGAGGAAGTTCCAGAAGCCCAGATCTTGGCAGCCGGGGTAGACTATGGTGACGTTCAGGATCTGGGTCAGCTGTTCCTGCATGGCATTCAGGACGAAGCCGATGCCGCCGGCTTTGGGTTTCAGCAGATGCTTGAAGGGGGACTCCTGCCGCCGGTGCTTCTCGGCGCTGAAACGGGTGCCCTCCACATAGTTCATGACGGCCACCGGAATCTCGCTGAACTTCTGGCAGGCCTCCCTGGTGGCCTGCATGTCCTTGCCCTGCATGTGGGGGTTCTTTGCCAGAAACTCCTTGGAGTAGCGCTGCATGAAGGGGAAGTCCAGCGCCCACCAGGCCAGCCCCAGCACGGGCACCTTGATCAGATCCTTCTTGAGGAAGAATTTGAGGAAGGGAATCTGCCCGTAGAAGACCTTCTGCAGCACCACGATGTCGGTCCAGCTCTGGTGGTTGCTGATCACCAGATACCACTCTTTGGTGCTGAGACCGTCCAGCCCTTCGATCTCCCATTTGATGGGCCGGGTGATTTTGAGGATCGCATTGTTGAAGAGGATCCAGTTGAGCGCGATGCGGTTGAGAATGGTGCCGCAGATTCGCTGCCAGAATTTGAGCGGGATCAGCAGCTTGATGAGCGCCATGGGAAAGAGAAAGAGAGACCATAAGATTGTATTCAGACTCAGCAGGATCAGGGAGATGGTTCCCAGGACCGGTCCGCGTAAAAATGCAAGCATGTCACCTCCAAAATTTAAAGCGTGATAAGTAGTGCGCTATGAAATTTTGTGAGGCCTGTAAAGGGATAATATGGGGCTTAACAGTTAATTTTCGTTAGGGAGGGAAAAATGAAGGCGGCATCCGGATTCGAACCGGAGAATATAGGTTTTGCAGACCTGTGCCTTACCACTTGGCCATGCCGCCATTTGCGTTAAACCCTATACAAACATGCCGGGCGCAAGTCAAGGGAAGTTTTAATCCAGACTTGCAAAGAGTTTCCTGGCCTCTTTCTCCTGATTGATGATGTAGCCGCGCAGATCCTCGCCCCTGTTGATGACGCGGCGGATGTTGGAGCGGCGCGTCCAGCGGCTGTAGAGCCAGAACCACTGATCCGGGTTCTTGCGCACCGTGTCGCTGACCCAGGCCTGGATGGCGTCGCTTAGGCTCTGCACGGCCTTGGATTTGGGGTAGTCGCGGTAGTGCTCGAGCTTTTCGCCCTCCACCAGGTGGTCGCGCGAGTCGATGGCCTCATAGATGGTGAAGGTGTAGCGTCCTCTGCGCTTGATGGCCGAGATGGGCAGCACAATCGCGTCACCCTTGAGGGCCATGAAGGCCGGGGCCGGGTTGGTGGGCGCCGGCATGCCGAGCACGTCGCAGAAGAGCTGGCAGGTGCGGTCGCCGCGCAGGTCGGTGACGATCATGGCCGTCTTGCCCTCCTTGAGGTTCTCGATGTAGGTCTTGAGCATGCCGCCTCTGGGGGGCAGCATTTTGATGCCGCCGGCTTCCCTGATCTCGGTCACCAGGCGCTGCAGGGCAGCGTTGGGCCGTGTTTCGGCCATCACGAAGCACTCCTGGCCGGTCAGCTGGGGATAGTGTCCCAGAAGCTCCCAGTTGCCGATGTGGGCGGTTGTTAAGAGGATGCCGCGCTGGGATGCCAGGGCCTGCTCCAGGTTTTCGATGCCCTCGACTCTGATCTTGCGGCGCAGCTTGTGATCGCTCATGTGGGCATACTTGATGGTGTCCACCAGCAGGTCGGCATGGTTGATGAAAACTTTCAAGCTTATCAATGGGCTGTACTTGTCGGGGAGGGTTGTCCTGATTTGAAGGTTGGCGATGCGGCGGTGGAAGCCGTCAAGGGCCCAGCCCAGGCCGGCCAAGCTTCTGAACAGTCCCGAGGCGATCGGCAGGGGCGTGAAGCGGATCGTGTTGACCACACCCCTGAATAGTCGGTACTGCAGCTCAGCCATGATGGGCTCCGAAGCTGCCGTCATCGATCATGCGGGCCTGCTCTTCGATGTACTCCTTGAAGTTCAGGCGGTTTCTGATAATCTTCTTCATGTCGGAGCGGCGCGTCCAGCGGCTGTGGACCCAGAACCACTGCAGCGGCTGCTGGTTGATGACCTTGCCGGCCCACTTCTGGGTGAAGGCGCTCAGGTTCTGCACGGCCGTAGATTTATGGGCGTCGCGCAGCTTGATGATCTGCTCATGGTCGTTACCGAAGGAGCTGGCCGCCACCGGCTCGGCGAAGGTGATGCGGAAGCGCCCCTTGGGCAGCTTGGTGAAGTGCACCGGCAGCAGGATCGCGTCGCTCTTGAGCGCGATGTAGGCAAAGGCCGGGTTGGTGGGGGCCGGCAGGCCCATGAAGTCGCAGACGACCCGGTTGGTGCGGTTGCCGCGCTGATCGACCAGGATGCCGATGTTGCGCCCTTCGCTGAGCTCGCTGATCAGCATCTTGAGCAGGCCGCCCTTGGGGGGCAGGATCTGGGCGCCGCCCGAGGCGTGGATGTCGGAGATGATGCGCTCCATCCAGGGGTCGTCGCGCTGGTCGGCCATGATGGAGAACTCAACCTCCAGCAGGCGCACGATGTGGCTGATCAGCTCCCAGGGGCCGATGTGGCCCGAGATCAGCATCACGCCGCGCTTGTCGCCCATGGCATCCTGTAAATTGTCGAGGCCCTCGACCTCGACGCGTCTCTTAAGTTCCGGCAGCTTCATTTTGGAGAGCCGGATGGAGTCGATCATGTTTTCGCCCTGATAGCAGAAGGCCTTGATTGTTGCGCCGGTCTTGTAATTGCCGGTGGCCTTGAGCTGCATGGTTACAATTTTGCGGTGCAGCGGGATGCAGAGCCAGGCCAGCGCGCCCAGGCTGCGGCCGATGGCGGTAGCCAGCGGGTAGGGCATGCGGCAGATGCGGCGCATGCACCACTTAATGAGTTTATATCTGATTACGCCAAGGCGCGAATCCATATTTCCACCTCCTGAAACGAGCGTAAAAAATGCGCTGCTGCAAAGGGTCTAACACGTGAACGGCATTCAGGGTCAAGCAGATTTTAGCTGGTTGCTGAACTCTCCGCTCTCAATGGCCTGGGCCTGGTCACTTATGTATCTGTTGAAGTTCAGTTTGTTTTTGATGATGCGCTGCATGTCGGAGCGCCGGGTCCAGCGGCTGTGAACCCAGAACCACTGCTCGGGGTGCTGACTGATGACCTGGCTGGCCCAGGCCTGGCAGTAGTCGCTCAGTTTGCGCACCGCTTCCGATTGGTAGGCATCCTTAAGTTTCAGTTCGCCGAGGCTGCCGAAGGAGCTGGCGGCCCGCGGTTCGCCGAAGATCATCAGGCGCTTGCTGCGCTGCTTGACCACATGCACCGGCACCAGCAGGGCGTCGCCCATGAGTGCCACATAAGCCGGGGCCGGCGAGGTGGGGGTCTGGAGCCCCAGGAAGTTGCAGAGCAGCCGGTTGCTGCGGTTGCTGCGCTGGTCGATGGCGATGCCGATGTTGCGGCCGGCCTTGAGCTCGCGGCTGAGGGTCTTGATCATGCCGCCCTTGGGCGGCAGGATCGTGGTGCCGCCGCCGGCGTAGATCCGTTTGAAGAGCTTGTTGAGCCTGGGATCGTCGCGCATGTCGGCCATGGCCGAGCACTGGATGTCCAGCAGCCTGGGGATGTGGGTCAGCAGCTCCCAGGGGCCGATGTGGCCCGAGATGAACATGATGCCGCGCTTGTCACTTAGCGCCTGCTGCAGGTTTTCGCGCCCCAGGATCATGACCCGGCGCCGGATCTCGGCCTGGTCCATGTAGAGATATTTGATCATGTCAATTATCTGCTCGCCCTGGCTCCTGAAAACTTTGAGGCTCATGAAGGGCTTGTAGCCGACCGTGGCCTTCATCTGGATGGCCACAATCTTGCGGTGCAGCGGGATGCAGATCCAGGCCACGGTGCCCAGCAGACGGCCCAGGAAGGTTGCCAGCGGGTAGGGCATGATTCTGATAAAGAGGATCAGGGACTGGATCAGGCGCAGGCGCAGCTCTCTCAGGAAAGTGATCATGCGTCCATGTCCCGAAGGATCCAGCGGGCGGCCTCCAGCATGTCTGAACAGCTGAAATCGGCCTTCTCGGAGTCCTTGCCCACCAGCACGCCCTTGCCGCCCAGGTTGTGGATGGTCTCGACGTCGATCTCCTTGTCGCCCACCATGTAGCACTGCTTCAGCTCGAGGGCGAACTCCTCGGCCGCGGCCAGCAGCATGCCCGGGGCCGGTTTGCGGCAGTCGCACTCAATTGAATATTCGGGGACGCTGCCTTCGGGATGGTGGGGACAGTAGTAGATGGCGTCGATGGTGGCGCCGGCATCCTCCAGCATCTCGATCAGGCGCTGGTGGATCTCGCCTAGGATCTCCTCATCCAGCAGGCCGCGGGCGATGCCGGACTGGTTGGTGATGATGATGACCGGCAGCTTCCGCTCGTTGAAGAGCCGGATGGCCTCTACGGTGCCGGGGGTCAGTTCAATCTGGTCGGGGTTATTCAGGTAGACCTTGTCGATGATGATGGTGTCGTCGCGGTCAAGAAATATGGCGTGCAAGGTTTTCAATCTCCTCAATGATCTCATTGGGCACATCCATGCGGATGGCCAGGGCCAGCCAGTTGGCCGGCGTCTCTTTAAGCTTGATCATGTCCTTCTCGGTCATGATCACATAGTCGGCATCCGCATGCTGGATGCGCTTGAGTTCTTTTTCGCTCAGTTCATGGTGGTCGCCGAAGACCAGCTCCTCAACCTCGGCGCCCAGCGCGCGCAGGCTCTTGAAGAAGGGGTTTGGCTTGGCGATGCCGCAGAAGGCCAGAACGCGCTTGCCTTTGATGGTGTCCAGACTCTGGCTGGCGCCATGGATGTCCACGAAGTGGCTGGGCCGCTGCTCGGCGCGCGGGCTGCCCTGGGACTCCTTGGTGTGCACGATGAAGTCGGCCCGCTCTAGGCCGCTTGCTGGTTCACGCAGGCTGCCGCGCGGGATCATGTGGTTGTTGTCCTTTGATATCAGCACGATGTCCAGGTCGCGCCGGATGCGGCGGTGCTGGAAACCGTCATCCAGGATGACGATCTCGCTACCCAGCTGCTCATGGGCCAGCCAGGCACCCTCGACCCGGTCGGGCGACTTGATGACCGGCGCATATCTGGCCATCAGGAGGGGCTCGTCGCCCACTTCGGCGGCAGTGTGGTGCGCGCTGACGATGTGGGCGCCCTTGAGTTGACCGCGGTAGCCGCGGGTCACGATCGCCACCTTGTGGCCGCGCTTGATCAGCTCGCTGGCCAGGCCGATGGTGAAGGGGGTCTTGCCGGTGCCGCCGGCCTCGATGTTGCCGACGCTGATCACCAGCGGCGGCGTCGCGTAGCTCTTCAAGATGTTCTTATCGAAGAGGGTGTTGCGCAGCTTGATGATGGCGCCGTGCAGGCCGCTCAGCACTCTAACCACCCTGCAGGCTCCAGAGTTTGGCGTAGTAGCCGTTTTCGCGCCTGATCAGCTCCTCGTGGCGGCCGCGCTCGACAATCTTGCCCTTGCTCATGACCAGGATCTGGTCGGCGTCGGTGATGGTCGAGAGGCGGTGGGCGATCACGATCGAGGTGCGGCCCTTCATCAGTTCGTCCATGGCGGCCTGGACCTCCTTCTCGCTCTCGGTATCCAGAGCGGATGTGGCCTCGTCGAGTACCAGGATCGGGGCGTCCTTCATGATGGCGCGCGCGATGCAGATGCGCTGGCGCTGGCCGCCCGAGAGGCGTACGCCCGACTCGCCCACTTCGGTGGCGTAGCCGTCGGGCAGGTTCATGATGAAGTCGTGGGCGTGGGCCGCCCTGGCCGCCGCCATGATGGCCTCCATGTCCTCGCTGTTAGAGCCGTAAGATATGTTGGCCCGGATGCTGTCGTTGAAGAGCACCATCTCCTGGGTCACCATGGCCATGTTGTCGCGCAGGGAGTGCATGGTCAGTTCGCGGATGTCGCATCCGTCCACCAGGATCTGGCCCTCGCTGACCTCGAAGAGGCGCGGCAGCAGGTTGGCGGCTGTACTTTTGCCCGAGCCGGACTCGCCCACCAGGGCGATCTCCTGGCCGGGCTCGGCCTTGAAGCTGACGCCGTCCAGGGCGTACTCCTCGCCGTCGTAGGAGAAGCGCACGTTGCGGTATTCAACTTCGCCCCTTGAGGCGGGCAGGGTCTTGGCGTCCGGGGCGTCGACGATGTCGGGCTCGGTGTCGATCAGGTCGAAGACGCGCTTGGAGGCCGCCAGGCCCTCCTGGATCGAGATGTTGGCCTCGTTGAGGCGGCGCAGCGGCCCGAAGAGCAGGGCCAGGGCGGTCATGAAGGAGAAGAAGTCACCGGTGGTGATGGTGCCGTTGATAACCTTGCCGCCGCCGTAGAAGATGATCAGGGCCGTAATGATGCCGCTGACAAACATGATCGAGGGCGACGAGACCGCGCGGATGGCGATGCGGCGCATCCAGTTGCGGTAGTAGCGTTTGTTCTCGACCCCGAAGCGTCTGATCTCGTACTCCTGCATGTTGTAGGCCTTGACGATGCGGATGCCCGAGAAGGTCTCGTCGATCAATGTCATCAGCCCGGCCATGACGTTCATGCTCTTGGTTGAGAAGTGCTTGAGCTTGCGGCCCCAGACGCTGACCGGGTAGGCGATCAGCGGGAAGATCACCAGGGCGATGATGGCCAGCTGCCAGTCCATGTAGAAGCAGACGCCCACCATGACGATGATGGTGGAGATGTCACGGATCAGGGTGATGGGGGCCTGGGTCACGGCGCCCTGCACCAGGGTTGTATCGTTTGATATGCGGGCGATCAGCACGCCGGTGGGAGTCTTGGAGAAGAACATCAGCGATAGTTTCTGCAGATGGGTGTAGACCTCGTTGCGGATGTCCATGATGATCTTCTGGCCCACGTCGGCCATCATGTAGTAGCGGCAGATCTCGCAGAAGGTGCGCACAAAGTAGATTGCGACGATGGCCAGCGGGATCAGTTTGAGCATCTGCAGGTCGCGCTGCACAAAGATCTTATCCATGACCGGCTTGACGATGTAGGCCAGCATGCCATCCATGCCAGAGGCCACCAGGGTCAGGATTATGGCGAAGGCCAGCCCCAGCCAGTGGGGTTTGATATAGCCTAGGAGGCGTTTGTACTGTTCAGCATTTGGATTGCCCAATTGGTAACTCCTTCGGCGGCCCTCTTGGCCCCCAGTGTCTCGCGCATCTCCTTGAAGGCCACGCGCGTGCGCATGTAGCGGTGTGAATCCTGGATGTAGGCGGTTACGGCATCGGCCAGGTCCAGGGCGTTGAGGTCATTCTGAATCAGCTCGGGAACCTCGTCGCGGCCCAGAATGATGTTGGGCATGCCGATATTTTTAGTTTTGACGAAGAGTTTGGCCAGCAGATAGTTGAGGCGCGAGGTGCGGTAGCAGATCACCTCGGGAATGCCGCGCAGGGCCAGCTCAAAGGTTGAGGTGCCCGACTTGCAGATGGCCAGGTCCACATCCGGCAGTTCGTCCACCAGCTGGATGTTGGCCGGCAGCTCGGGCAGGTCGTTTCTGCTGACTCCGGGAGCCAGGGGCAGAAACCACTGCAACCCCTCGTGGCGGCAGTCCAGCAGCTCCTTGGCCGCCAGCATGTCGTCCAGCATCATCTCGATCTCGTGGCGCCGGCTGCCCGGTAGGATGGCGATGCGCCTGGGTGGTGACACGATCTGGCTCAGGCGCGGGGCGTGCTCCAGGATGGGGTGGCCCACGTAGCGCACGTTGACGCCGTATGAGGCGAAGAACTGCTCCTCAAAGGGGAAGATCACGGCCAGGCCGTCCACGATCTTGGCCAGCTTGCGTGCGCGGCTTGAACGCCAGGCCCAGGCCTGGGGCGCGATGTAGTAGAGCACCTTGATACCGAGCTTTCCGGCATGTCTGGCCAGGTGCATGTTGAAGTCGGGCGAGTCGGTCGGGATGAAGATGTCGGGCTTGCGCTCGGCCATGATCATCTTGAGATTTTTTCTGATTTTGAGGATGTGGCCCAGCTTGGGCAGCACGTCGGTGAAGCCCATCACGGCCAGCTCATCCATGGAGTAGATGCACTCCATGCCGGCGGCCGCCATCTGGGGGCCGCCCATGCCGAAGATTTCGCAATCCGGCAGCTTGGTCTTGAGTTCTTTGACAACCTTGGCCGCGTGCCGGTCGGCACTGGCCTCGGTGGCGATCATCATTATTCTGGTCATTTTTCCGGCAGCACCATGCAGTCTTTGATCTGGTAGGCCACCTTGATGGCGTCCAGACCGGCCTGGCCGTCAACCACCGGCCGGGCTCCGGTCAGGATGCAGTTCAGGAAGGAGGCGATCTCGGCTTCCAGGGCATCGGAGTCGGACATGGAGTAGTGGTTGTGGTCGATGCGCTTCTGCTCCTCCAGGGTGTAGAGGTCGACCGCATTCTTGGCGCAGTCGATCGAGATGTAGGAGTCGGGCTGGAAGATGCGGATCTTGCGCATCACCTCGGCGCTGATGCGGCTGGCCGTGATGTTGGCGATGCAGCCCGATTCGAAGCGCAGGCGTGCGTTTGAGATGTCGACATCGTCGGTCAGCACCGGCACACCCACGGCCTCGATGGAGGAGATGGGCGACTTGACCAGCGAGAGGATGATGTCGATGTCATGGATCATGATATCCAGGATCACGTCCACGTCGGCGCCGCGGGCCACAAAGGGGCTGATGCGGTGGGCCTCGATGAACATGGGTTTGTTGATGTCGTCGGCCAGCTTGAGCAGGGCCGGGTTGAAGCGCTCCAGATGGCCCACCTGCAGGGTGGCGCCGGAGGTTTTGGCCGCCGCGATCAGCTCTTCGGCCTCCTCTATGGTGGCGGTCATGGGCTTCTCCACCAGGCAGTGGATGCCGCGCTCCAGCAGCGGTTTGGCCACGGAGTAGTGCAGGGTGGTGGGAGCGGCGATCGAGACCGCATCGATCTCGTCGATGATCTCGCTGATGTCGCCGTATGAGTTGCAGCCCACCTCGGTGGCGATCTCGGCCGCGCGGGTGGTGTCAACGTCCACCACGCCCACCAGTTCGGCCTGCTCCAGCTTGGCGTACTTCTGGGCGTGGAAGCGGCCCAGATAGCCGACTCCGATTACTGCGCATCTGAGCTTCTTCATCTGGCGATTCCCCTCTCGGAAGCTTTGATGAAGTCGCTGATGCGCCTGATGTCGGCGTCGTCACCGAACTCGCTCTCCAGTCTGGCCAGCGCGTCCTTGAGCAGCAGGCCCTCCTTGAAGATGATCTTGTAGGCCCGGCGGATGTTCTTGATCTGCTCGGGGGTGAAGCCGTTGCGCTGCAGGCCGATGATGTTGGTGGAGTAGATCTTGATGCGGGTGCCCGAGGCCTTGGCGAAGGGCACGATGTCCATGGTCACCAGCGAGCCGCCGCCGATGATGGAGTAGGCGCCGATGCGGTTGAACTGGTGCACGGCGGTCAGGCCGCCGATGATGACGTTGTCGTCCACGCGCACATGGCCGGCCAGGGTGGCCAGGTTGCCCATGGTGATGTTGTTGCCGACCACGCAGTCATGGGCTACATGGCTGTAGGCCATGATCATGTTGCCGCTGCCGACGCGGGTTACGCCGTCCTCTTTGAGGGTGCCGCGGTTGATGGTCACGAACTCGCGCACCAGATTGTTGTCACCCATGATCAGCTCGGTGTCCTCACCCTTGTAGCTGTAGTCCTGGGGCGCGCTCCCGATGCTGGCTTGGCCGATGAAGTTGTTGTTCTCACCGATGGTGGTGGGCCCGTCGATGACGCAGTGCGGGCCGACCTTGGTGTTCTTGCCGATTTTAACGTTCGGGCCGATGACGGCGTACGCCCCAACCTCTACGCCGCTGTCCAACTGGGCAGCCGGCGAGATGCGGGCGCTAGGATCAATCGAGGTCATCAACTCTCCTTTCTAGCTGACGGATACGTTTAATAAGCTCGGGCAGGTCTTTGTAAACCTTCTGGGCCCTGAGCCACTTTTTATGGTCCATGGCGGGGTAGCCGGAGACAACCTTGCCCGGCTCCAGGTCGGAGGCGATGCCGGCTTTGGCCGAAGCGGTACAGCCGTCGCCCACCGTGATGTGGCCGCCGACGCCGGCCTGGCCGGCCAGGATGACCCCCACGCCCAGTTTGGCGCTGCCGGCGATGCCGCTCTGGGCCACCAGGATGCAGTGGTCGCCGATCACGACGTTGTGGGCGATCTGCACCAGGTTGTCGATCTTGGTGCCCGAGCCGATGACGGTCTGCGTCAGGGCGGCGCGGTCAACGCTGCAGTTGCTGCCGATCTCGACATTGTTGCCGACGATCACGACGCCTACCTGCGGAATCTTGCGGTGCTTCTCGCCGTCCCAGACAAAACCGAAACCGTCGGAGCCGATTACGCAGCCGGCGTGCAGGATGCAGCCATTGCCGATATGACAGCCCTCATAGACCACCACGTTGGCGTGCAGAACCGTGTTGTCGCCGATGTTGGCGCTGTCGCCGATGTAGCAGCCCGGGTGGATGACGCAGTCCTTGCCGATGGTCACATTCTCGCCCACATAGGCCTGGGGGTAGATGGTGCTGCCCGGGCCGATGTGGCTGTTGCTGCCGATGTGGGCCTGCTTGGAGACACCGGCCTTGTGCTGCTTGGGCGGATGCACCAGACTTAAGACTTCGGTAAAGGCCAGGTAGGGGTGGTCCACCACCAGCTGGGATGCGCCGATCTCCAGCGGTTCAGAAACAATGATAGCCCCGGCCTTGGTGGCCAGGGCGCTCTCTTTATACTTGGGGTTTGCCAGGAAGGTGATGTCTCGGGCGCCAGCCTCATCAATGGTTGAGACTCCGCTGATCTCGATGTCCGCTCCCAGCAGCTCCCCGTCAAGCTGTGATGCGATCTCTGACAGCAGCATTACTTCTTATACTGGGCGTCGAGCAGTTTGGTGATCTCGTTGGTGACGTCGACCGCATCAGAGGCGTAGAAAACCACACCCGGCACGTTGGCTTCGAGGATCAGGTCGTAGCCGTGCTTCTTGCCGTAATCTGCGGTGATCTCGACCATTTTGTCGGTAAGGGGCTTGGTCAGCTCGATCTGTTTGCGCTGCAGCTCTTCCTGGGCATCCTTGATGTTCATCTGGTAGCTGCGGTACTCCTTCTGGAACTGGCGCTGCATCTCGGTCAGAGCTTCCTGGCTCATGGTCATGCGCTGAGTCTGCATGTCCTGGTCGAGCTTCTTGACCAGAGCTTCCTGCTCATTGATCTCAGCTTCGCGCTTATCCTTGATGCTTTCAAGTTTGGCCAGGGCGGCTTTGCCGGCGAGGCTCTCTGCCAGACACTGCTGGCCGTTGACGACGGCGATCTTGCTCTCGGCCCAGGCGGCCGGGGCCAGCATCATGAGTACGCATACTGCAACAATAATTGATCTTTTCATTACTACTCCTCGCTTTACGTTTTAGAAAAATGTGCCAATGGTAAAGTCCCAGCGGCCATTGGATTCATACTCTTCGGGGTTGATGATGCGGCCATACTCCAGGCGCAACGGCCCCATGGGCGTCACCCAGCGCCAGCCGAAGCCGACGGACTGCTTCAGGTTGGTCAGATCGATGGTGTCGTTGTAGGCGTTGCCGGCATCGTAGAAGAAGAGTCCGGACAGGCCCGGAACGCTCTCAACCGGGTAGGTGATCTCCACATTGAAGATGCACATCCGGTTGCCGCCGATCACGGTGCCGCCGTTCCAGTTCATCTCGCCGCGGCGGGTGCCAATCTCACCATATTTGAAGCCGCGCACCGAGTTCATGCCGCCCAGGGTGAAGAGCTCGGTGGTGGGCACCTTTTCCCCATTACCGCCGTTGATGGTACCCCATCTGCCTTTTAACATCAAGGCCACTTTATCCTTGTAGAGCGGGAAGAAGACTGCCGCTTTGGCCTGGGCCCGGGTGTAGTGGAAGTCGCCGCCGAGGCCGGCATACTCCAGAGAGAAGTTGAGGTCGGCGCCCTCGGTGGGGCGGTAGTAGTCATTGGTGGTGTCGCGGCTGAAGGAGTTGACGATCGAACTGGTCAGACCGCCGTCCCGGTCGTCTTGGGTAAGGTATTGATTATAGCCGGGATCGATATCTTCAAGACCCAGGTTGTAGTCATAGCTGTAGCCGATGTAGTGGCGGATGCGCTCGTAGACCGGATAGCCCATGCGTACATTGAAGCCGCGCGATTTCTTGGTGTAGTAGAGCTCCTCCTTCTCCTGGGCATAGAGGCGGGTGCCGGCCGAGAGGCGCGTGTCAAAGAGCCACGGATCCTCAACATCGATGTTGAAGTTCTTCTTCTTTTTGCCGTACTCGGTGCTGATCTTGGCCTTGATGCCGTAGCCGGCCACGTTGTTTTCGGAGAGTTCAAGGGTGCCCATGACCTTGTCCTCGCTGGAGTAGGAGAGGCCGAAGGAGAAGGCGCCGGTGCGGTTCTCCTGCACATTGACCAGCAGCGACAGGTCGTCGCCCTCGCCGGGGATCGGCTCGATCTCGATGGTCGAGAAGTAACCCAGGCGGTTGAGCCGGTCCTTGCTCATCTTGATGGCCGTGGAGGAGAAGAGGTCGCTCTCGTCCAGCAGCAGTTCGCGGCGGATAACCTTGTCGCGGGTCTTGGTGTTGCCCTGGATGTAGATCTGGTCGATGCTGACCGGCTCACCCTTGTCAACCTTGAGCACCATGTTGAGCTTGTTGCCGTCGAAGCTTGTCTGGGGCGTGATCTGGGCGTTGGCAAAGCCCTGGTCCATGTAGACGTCGCGGATGGCTTCGATGGCCAGGCTGACCTGGGTCTTGTTCATGATTTCGCCGCTGACCAGGTCCAGCTTCTCAAGCAGCTTGGTTTTGTCAACGATCAGCTCGGCATCGATATCGATCTCGCCGATGTAGAACTGCTCGCCCTCATCGATGGGGATGGTGATGAAGATGCCCTCTTCGGGCAGGATCTCCACGATGGGCCGGCCGGCGCGGGCATTGATGTAGCCTTGGTCGCCGTAGAGCTGCTCAATTCTGAGCAGGTCGGTGTCGATGCTGGCGTCCAGGTAGGAGCCGGTGTGGGAGAAGAGACCCAGGGGCCAGCGGTTCTTAGTCTCCATGATCTTGCGCAGCTCGCTGGATTTGATGTTGTCGTTGCCGTCAAAGTTGACCTCTTTGACATAGGTCTGCTGGTTCTCCTGAATGGTGAAGATCAGGATGATGCCGCCCTCGGTATCCTCCTGATCGGTCTTGATCTCAACGTTGTAGAAGCCCTTCTCCTTGTAGAGGGCCTTGATGCGGTCGACGCCGGCCTTCAAAGTGCGGGTGTTGAGGATCTCGAAGGTGCGCAGACCGACGGCGTCCAGAATCTTGTCATCCTTGATCTCATCGTTGCCTTCAACCTGGATGGTGACGATCACCGGATATTCGCGCACCACAAAGCTCAGGATGTCCTCGTCGATCTCGGCGCGCACGTTTTCAAAGTAGCCCATGTCGTAGACGCGCTCGATGTCGCTTCCGACATTGGCCTGGTTGAGGATGTCGCCGCGGCTGGTCTTGATGCGGAACATGATCGCCTCATCCGAGATGCGCTTGGTGCCCTTGATCTTAATGTCGTCGATGACGCAGATGTCGCGCAGGCGCAGGTAGCCGCTCAGGGCGCTCTCGACATCCGATGCGCTGTACTTGACGCCGCGGTTGTCGCTGACGACCGCCAGGCCGTCCTTGCGGCTGAGGGTCAGTTTGGTTGCCGCCGACTCCTCGAGCTCAATGCAGGGGATCTCGCTCAGGATGGATTTAAGCTCGGCGTTGTCGGTTGTCAGCTGCTGGGCGCTAAGAGCCAGCGGCCAGAGCAGGGCAATCAGTAAAATCCTATGAAACGTGCGGTTCAAGTTTTCCTCCCCTCAGCACAAGGGTGCGATCCATGGATTCGGCCAGCTCCATGTTGTGGGTCACCACAACCATGACCAGTCCCATGGACGATCTGATTTTTTCAAAAAGTTCAATAATATGGGCGCCGGTGGCCGGGTCCAGATCGCCGGTGGGCTCGTCGGCCAGCAGGATGCCGGGTGACATCATCAGGGCGCGGGCGATGGCCACGCGCTGCTGTTCGCCGCCCGAGAGCTCGCCGGGTTTATGGGTGAGTCGATGCGAGAGGCCGACCGTCTCCAGCAGGCCCTCGGCGCGCTCCTTGGCCTGCTTCTGGGGTGTGCGCGAAACCTTGGAGGGCATGATCACGTTCTCCAGGGCCGTGAACTCCGGCAGCAGGAAGTGAAACTGGAAGACAAAGCCGATCTGGGTGTTGCGGAAGTCGGCCAGCTTGCGGTCGGGCAGGTTGCAGATGTCGATGTCGTTGTAGGTGATCTCGCCGTAATCGGGCTTCTCGAGTCCGCCCAGCAGGTGCAGCAGGGTCGACTTGCCGGTGCCCGAGGCGCCGATGATGGCGATGCTTTCGCCGCGGCTGATCTCAAGCTCGGTGCCGGTCAGCACCTTGACCTCTTCGGGGCCGCGCTTGAAGCTCTTGTGCAGGCCGCTGACCCTGATGATGTTCTTATCCGTCATAGCGCATGACCTCCACGGGGTCCTGGTGGGCGGCCTGGCGGGCCGGGTAGATGGTTGAGATGAATGAGAGCAGCAGGGCGCCGGCGGCGATCATGCCCACTTCAAACGGCACCACTTTGGTGGGCAGGCCGGTGATGTAGTAGACATCCTTGGGCATCACCTCGACGCGGAAGATGAACTCCACCGCGGCCACCACCGGGTCCAGGTTGTTGGCCAGAGCCACGCCGCAGAGCACGCCCAGGGCCGTGCCGGTCAGGCCGATGGCCATGCCCGAGGCGATGAAGATGCGCAGCACCTGGGCCGTGGTGGCGCCCATGGACTTGAGGATGGCGATATCCTTGCGCTTCTCCATGACCAGCATGATCAGGGTGCTGACAATATTGAAGGCCGCCACCATGATGATGAAGACCATGATGATGCCGAGGACGGTTTTTTCCATCTTGAGCGCTGCATAGAGGCTGCGGTTGATATCTTTCCAGGTGCGCGCCCAGTGGCCGTAGGGCAGGCTCTTCATCAGGCGCTGACCGACCTGGTCGGCCTTGTAGATGTCGGTGATCTTGAGCCGGATGCCGTCGGGCCGCTCCTTGGAGAGCAGGCTCATGGCTGCCTCCAGGGTGGTGTAGGCGATCCGGCTGTCAAACTCGTACATGCCGGTTGAGAAGAAGCCCTGCACGATGTAGCTGCCCGAGCGCGGCAGCATGCCCAGGGGGGTCACGGTGCCGCTGGGCGAGATCAGGGTGATGGTATCGCCCAGGCTGATGCCGGATCTCCGGGCCAGCTCCTGGCCCAGGATGACGCCGCTGTTGTCGAGCTCCTCCAGGCTGCCCTCGGTGATGTTGTCGGCCAGCTGGATAACCCTGGGGGCGGTCTCTTTGTCGATGCCGCGGATCATGACGCCGGAGACGCTGCCGGCATGCGAGATGAGCCCCTCGGAAAAGAGGTAGGGCGTGGCGCCCAGCACATCGTGATCCTGCTCGGCCGTGCTCATGATGGCCTGCGGGTCATCGATGCCGCCCGAGTAGTTGGAGATGATGATGTGGGCCTGGGTGCCCAGCAGCTTGGCCTGGATGTCCTCCTCAAATCCGTTCATGACGGAGATGACGACGATCATGGCCATCACGCCGATGGTGATGCCGGCGATCGACAGACCCGAGGTGAAGTTGATGAAACCCAGTGACTTCTTGGACCTCAGGTAACGTTTGGCAACAAAGAGCTCAAATTTCAGGGCGGTTCTCCTTTAATGGGCCGACCGGTCAGGCATCGTCGCTCAGCTTCTTGAGCTGCGGGAAGAGGACTACGTCGCGGATGGATGCGCTGTCAGTCAGCAGCATAATCAGACGGTCGATGCCGATGCCTTCGCCGGCGGTCGGCGGCATACCGTACTCAAGCGCCCGGATGTAGTCGTTGTCGATCTCCTGCTGGTCTTCATTGTCCTCCAGCTGTTTGAGGAAGCGCTCCTTCTGATCAAAGGGATCGTTGAGCTCGCTGAAGGCGTTACCCAGCTCGCGGCGGGCGATATAAAATTCAAAACGGTCCGTGATGCTCGGATCGTCATCATTGCGGCGTGAGAGGGGCGAGACCTCGGTGGGGTGTGAGGTGATGAAGACCGGGCCCAGCAGCTTCTCTTCGGTGGTCTCCTCAAAGATGGTGGTCACCAGCTCGCCCAGGGCTTCATTGCCCTTGACCTCCAGGTGCAGATTTTCCTTGCAGTAGGCCAGCGCCTTTTCGCGGTCTTCAAGGATGGCCGGGTCGATGCCGCCCAGCTTAACGGCGGCTTCGGGGATGGTGTAGCGCGGCCACGGCGGAGTCAGGTCGATCTCCTCGCCCTGGTAGGTGATTTGCATGGTTCCCAGAGCCTCCTGGGCCACCTTGGAGATCAGGTCCTCGGTCAGGTCCATGAGGTCACCAAAGTCGGCGTAGGCCATGTAGAACTCCATCATGGTGAACTCGGGGTTGTGGGTGGTGTCAATGCCCTCGTTCCTGAAGCTGCGGTTGATCTCGAAGACGCGCTCGAAACCGCCCACGATCAGCTTCTTGAGGTAGAGCTCGGGGGCGATTCTGAGGTAGAGGTCGGTGTGCAGCGAGTTGTGATGGGTGATGAAGGGCTTGGCCGTGGCGCCGCCCGGGATCGGGTGCATCATGGGGGTCTCGACCTCCACGAACTCGCGCTCCTGCATGTACTTGCGGATCGAGTTGAGCACGCGGGCGCGCACCATGAAGGTCTCCTTGACCTCGGGTGAGACGATCAGGTCCACGTAGCGCTGGCGGTAGCGGGTGTCCACATCCTTCAAGCCGTGCCACTTTTCGGGCAGGGGCTGGAATGATTTGGTCAGCACCTCGAAGCTTTCAATGTAGATGCTCAGCTCGCCGGTCTTGGTCTTCATGGGCTTGCCGCTCATGCCGATGATGTCGCCCACATCCATCTTCTTGAAGATCTCGTAAGCCTCGTCACCGACCTTGGCCTTCTCGATGAAGGCCTGCATCTTGCCGGACGTGTCCTGGAAATGGATGAAGGCGGCTTTGCCGAAACGGCGTTTGGCCATCACGCGGCCGGCCATCTTGTGGCTGGTCTCTATTGATTGGAGCTCGTCATTCTCTTTTGCTGAATAGAGCTCCTGGAAAGTTGCAATATGTGTGTCTTTACGAAATGAGTTGGGGAAGTGCTCAACGCCCAGCTCCTTCATGCTTTCGAACTTTTCAATTCTCTGCTGACGCAGACGGTTTGTATCTTCCAATTTATATTACCCCCAAATTAGTGAGGCCTATATAGTAGATAAACAAAGATCAGTCAACAAAGGGCCGGGATTGGCGGTGGTGTGTTTGTGGGGATAAGTTACAGGACATGGGCAAGATTCAGTTCTGGTAATCCGCCGCCGATGTTGTATATGTTAACTAGTTTATAATTAAAGAGGTAGCTGTGGACTTTCTGAATCTATATGCGCATGGCTTCATCCGGGCGGCATCCTGTGTGCCCGAGTTGAAGGTGGCTGATCCGGCCTTTAATGTGGTCCGGACCATTGAGTTGATCGAGGCTGCGGCTGAGAAGAACTCGGTGCTGGCGATTTTTCCGGAGCTCGGCCTCTCGGGCTACACCTGTCAGGATCTCTTCTTTCAGGAGAGTCTGCTCGCTGCTGTCGAGGCGGCCCTGTGTGAGTTGCAGGAGAAGACGGCCGGCATCGGGATGCCCTTTGTGGTGGGGGCGCCGCTGAAAATTGACGACGCCCTTTTCAACTGCGGCATTGTGATGCAGCGCGGCCGCATCCTGGGGGTGGCGGTCAAGAGCTACATCCCCAATCAACGCGAGTTCTATGAGCTGCGCCACTTTGCGCCAGCCAGCGAGCTGCTCTCAAGCGAGATGGATCTCTGCGGCCAGAGAGTGCCGGTGGGCGCCGATCTGATCTTCAACGCCAAAAATATCCCCGGCTTCAGTTTCTATATTGAGCTCTGCGAGGATCTCTGGACGCCGGTGCCGCCCTCGAGCTTTGCGGCCCTGGCCGGGGCCACCGTGATCGGCAACCTCTCGGCCTCCAACATCACCGTGGGCAAGGATGAGTACCGCCACGCCCTGGTGGGCAATCAGGCCGCGCGTACCCTGAGCGCCTACATCTATACGGCCGCCGGCTATGGCGAGTCCACCACCGACCTGGCCTGGGACGGACATGCCCTGATTTCGGAAAATGGCCGCCTGCTGGCAGAGTCGCAGCGCTTTGCCTGGCAGCCCCAGCTGGTCACGGCCGACATCGACCTGGAACGCCTGACTCAGGACCGCATGCGCACCACCAGCTTTGCGGCCAGCCGCCGCGAACATATCGCACGGGTCCGAGGCTTTAGGACGGTTGATCTTGAAATTGAAGTGCCGCGCGGCAAGGTTGAACTCCAGCGTGAGATTGAGCGCTTCCCCTATGTGCCGGCTGACCCCAACTTGCGCGACAAACGCTGCTATGAGGTCTACAACATTCAGGTGCAGGGGCTTTATAAACGTATGCAGGCCGCCGGCTTTAAGAAGCTGGTGATCGGCATCTCGGGCGGGCTGGACTCGACCCAGGCCCTGATCGTCTGCGCCCGTACCATGGATGCCCTGGGGCTGCCGCGCGAAAACATCAAGGCCTACACCATGCCCGGTTTTGCCACCTCGGATAAGACCTATCAGAACGCGCTGGATCTGATGAAGTCTCTGGGTGTTGATTTGAACGAGATCGACATCCGCCCCAGCTGCAAGCAGATGATGGCAGATATTGAACACCCCTTTGTGGATGGCGCCGAGCAGTATGACATCACCTTTGAGAATGTGCAGGCCGGCGAGCGCACCTCGCACCTCTTCAGGCTGGCCAATCAGCATGACGCCATGGTGGTCGGTACCGGCGACCTGAGCGAGCTGGCCCTGGGCTGGTGCACCTACGGCGTGGGCGACCGCTCAGGCTGATGCGGCCCTTCTTATGTAGCCAGACCAGTTCGTCGCGGACGCTGTCCTTGATTGATCTGAACTGGATGCCCAGCTCTTTGCGGGCCTTTTCGTTGCTGATAATCATGTTGGATCTCAGAAGCTCCATGGCGCCGCGGGTGATGATGGGGTCCTTGCCGATCATTTTGTAGACCTTCTCGGCCACGATGGCGATATATACCATCAGGTCGATCGGCACGACGATCTTGGGCTTGGGGATGCCGGTCAGCTCCTGCAGCAGGTTGATCATGTCGGGCATGCTCAGGCTTTCACCGGTGCAGAGGTAGTTTTCGCCGCTGCGTCCCTTCCTGCAGGCTGCAATGATGGTGGCGGCTACATCTCTGGCATCGACAAAGTCAAAGTGACCGCGCACGTAGGCCGGCAGGTCGCGGTTGCAGTAGTCGATGAAGACGCTGCCCATCTGGGAAGGTTTGAAATCATTGGGGCCTATAATGCCGACCGGGGATACGATTACAGCGTCGAGTTCGCCATTCTTGACGGCATTCTGGACTAAGATTGAGCCTTCGGCCTTTGAGCGTCCGTACTCCATGACGGCGTACTCGGGCCTGAAGCCCATCTCTTCTGTGACCATGCGGCCGGTGCCGTCATTGCCGATGGCTTCGACGGAACTCAAGTGCACCAGACGTTTTACGCCGGTTCTTTTACAGGCATCGATAACGTTCTGAACACCTTGGACATTGACTGCATGCAGTTTGTCGTAGACACCGGGAACAATTGAGATGAAGGCTGCGCAGTGGAAGACGTAGTCCGCGCCCTCAAATGCCTTGGTCAGAGCGTCCACATCATTCAGACTGGCGAAAACCTTTTCGCAGTCAACGTCTGCGAGCGGCTCGGTGTTTTTAGGGTTGTTCAGGGTTGCTCTTACCTGTTCTCCTTGTTCGATCAGCATTCTGACAAGGGTGTTGCCTACATGGCCTGTTGCTCCGGTAACTACAATCATTATGTCCTCCTATCGGGTGTGTTGGATATGTCGGTTTAAAAAATATTTCTCAAATAATGTACCCATAAGAGAATTGGCGTGTGATATGCAAAATGGTTGCCAATTGGTAAGTGACCTGAAAGCAGGCAGTTAGGATATGTAGGACGAGTCACGTCAGAGCAGGTATGAAAAACATATCATATCTCCGCGTACTCTTTTTTCCCTTTTTTAGAAGCTGACCTCCTTGAATATATAGTTACGGGCGCTGCCATGCAGCGCCCGTTTGTTTTAGCTGGCCAGGGCCATTTTGAGCTTGCCGATGACGCCGGGTTTGACGTCGCCGCGGGCCTTGAACCACTCGTAGGCGTCAGTGAAGGACTGCTCGAGGCTCATGTACTCCATGCCGAGCTCCTGCTGGGCCTTGGTTGTGTCGACTCTCAGGTTGCTTCTGAGGATGTTCATGGAGCCGCGGGTGATGATGGGTTCCATGCCCAGGGCCATGTAGGCCTTTTCGGCGTAGGGGGCGGCCTTGGCCATCATATCGATGGGCAGGGTCACCTTGGGCTTGGGCATGCCGGAGATCTTGGAGAAGAGTGCCATGGTGTCGTCCATGGTCTGGAATTCGCTTGAGCAGAGGTAGCTTTCGCCCTTCTTGCCCTTCTTGTCGGCCAGGATAACCTGCTTGGCCACGTCGCGGACGTCAACATAGACAAAGGCGGCGCCGCCGGGGTAGGCCGGCAGTTTGCCGTTGCAGAAGTCCAGCAGCATGCTGCCCATGCGTGAGTAGAGGAAGTCGCCGGGGCCGACGATGCCGACCGGGCAGACGATGGATGCGTTCAGTCCGTCATTCTTGACGGCGTCGAGAACGGCGTTGGCTCCCAGAGCCTTGGTTGCGCCATATTCGATCATGGCGTGCTCGGGGCGGAAACCAAAGGTCTCATCGACTACGCGGCCTGAGTAGTCGTTGCCGATGGCTTCAACTGAGGCGACGTGGACCAGCTTCTTGATCTTGGTGCGTTTGCAGGCTTCGATGACATTCATGACGCCCTGGGTGTTGACGGCGTGCAGCTTGTCATAGATGCCGGGTACGATTGAGATCAGCGCGGCGCAGTGATAAACCTTCTCGGCGCCGTCGAAAGCTTTGACCAGGGATTCGGTGTCGAGCAGTTCGGCATAGACTCTCTCGCAGTCGAGTCCGTCCAGTGAGTAGGCGTGGTCGGGGTTGTGCACCATGGCTCTAACCTTGACGCCCTCTTTGAGTAGAATTCTAACTAGGTTGTTTCCAACGTGTCCTGTTGCTCCTGTTACTACGATCATTCTTTAGGCCCTCCAAAGTGCTTTTGTAATAGATGGCAATTATGGTCATGATAAATAATGCCAATACTGTTTTGGGTGTTAATATCATCACGCTTGGGGCAGGTCAACAATGAAAAAGTTAAGTATATTTGGGATTTAAGTTAAAATGCCGAATTCATTCAAAGTTAGTTCGGCTGTTAGAATTTACTTTGGGCTTCGAATGTGAGTTGGTGAATTGAATTGGTTTAATATTTGAACTCGAGTCAGGAAATGAGCTTTATTCTAAACAATAAAGGCGGAGACGTTTGGGGCGTCTCCGCCTTGGCTATTTAGGATGCCAGGGCAACCTTGAGGGCCCGCAGGGGGCTGGATTTTTTGATCTGCCCGCTGGTCTCGAACCAGGCAATGGCATCTTCAACGGTCTGTCTGACCGGCATGTACTCAATGCCCAGCTCCTCGCGTGACTTGCTGTTGTCAACTTTGAGGTTGCTGACCAGAATGTTCATGGATCCGCGGGTAAAGACCGGCTCTTTGCCCAGCGACATGTAGAGCTTCTCCATGAAGGGGGCGATGGCGGCCATGAATTTGAGCGGGGTGGCGATGAAGGGTTTGCGGACGCCGGTGATCTCCTCCAGCATCTCCATCAGGTCGGCCACGGAGTAGTGCTCGCTGGTGCAGAGGTAGATCTCGCCGTTCTTGCCCTTCTCGTCGGCGGCAATGATGGTTTTGGCGACATCACGGGCATCAACCCAGGCGAAGCCGCCGCCGGTGATGTAGCCGGGCAGGGTGCCGTTGGCGAAGTCGCGGAAGACGCAGCCCATGCGGGAGCCGAGGTGGTCGTTGGGGCCCAGGATGCCGACCGGGGCGACGATGGTGGCGTTGATCTCGCCGTTCTTGACCGCCTCCTGGACGGCAAAGCCGCCGTAGGCCTTGGTGGCGCCATATTCGATCATGGCGCACTCGGGGCGGAAGCCGGCCTCCTCGTTGAGTACGTTGCCGGTCTTGTCGTCGCCGAAAGCCTCGACTGAGGCCACGTGGACCAGTTTCTTGACCTTGTTGATTTTGCAGGCTTCGATGACGTTTTTGACGCCGGTGGTGTTGGTTGCGTAGAGCTTGTCATACATGCCCGGTACGATGGAGATCAGTGCTGCGCAGTGGTAGACTTTGTCGGCGCCTCTGAAAGCGTCGATCAGCGACTCCTTGTCGAGCAGTTCGGCGTAAACCTTGCGGACATTCAGTCCTTCCAGCGCAAAGGCGTGCTCGGGGTTGTGGATCATGGCGGTGACCTCTTTGCCCTGCTCGAGCAGCATGCGTACGAGGTTGTTGCCTACGTGGCCGGTGGCTCCTGTTACTACGATCATAATATTCCCTCTCCTGGTCAATTTATTTGTTAATTTATTAACAGCGTCAAATGATGCTGCAAAATGAATTGCAATCGATGCATGTTCGAATAGCATTCAGAAAATGTATGGTCAATAAAAATATCAACGTTTATGCGGCTCATCTGCTGAACGGGGTCGAGAATAAGGCTGTGGTACTGCAGATGTGTGATGTTCATCTGTAAAAAAATGTAAGTAAATGTAAGTGTTAAAAATACGCTGGGCAGGCAGGGGCGGCTGCTGGGTTGGGTCGGTTTCTCTGTGAGATCCCCCTCTTTTGGGTGATTTTCTTGACCGGTCTGGGGCCCTCTGTTATAGCCTCTGGATTATAATAATAAGTAGTTGAGGTGAATTGATGAACGAGACCGACAAGCCCAAGGGCCGGGATTTTATCCGCACCAGGATTGATTCAGATCTGGCAAAAGGCCAGCGCGATGTTGTTACGCGCTTTCCGCCCGAGCCCAATGGATATCTGCATATCGGGCATGCCAAGAGCATCTGTCTTAATTTCGGCATCGCCAGGGAGTTTGAGGGACGCTGTCATCTGCGTTTTGACGATACCAATCCGGAGAAAGAGGATCAGGAGTATGTCGACTCCATCATGCAGGATGTGCGCTGGCTCGGTTTTGACTGGGGCCAGAACCTCTTCCACGCCTCCGACTACTTCCAGCAGCTCTACGATTTTGCCGTTCAGCTTATCAAAGATGGTAAGGCCTTTGTCTGTGACCTGAACGCCGAGGAGATGCGCGCCTACCGCGGCACCCTGATCGAGCCGGGCAAGAACAGCCCCTATCGCGACCGCAGCGTCGAGGAGAATCTGGATCTCTTTGGGCGCATGAAGGCCGGTGAGTTTGACGAGGGCCAGAAGGTGCTGCGCGCCAGGATCGATATGGCCGCCTCCAACCTCAATATGCGCGACCCGGTCATCTACCGCATCCGCAAGGCCGATCACCAGCGCACCGGCGCCGCCTGGTGCATCTACCCCATGTATGACTTTACCCACTGCCTCTCGGATATGATCGAGGGCATCACCCACTCCATCTGCACCCTGGAGTTTGAGGATCACCGGCCGCTCTACGACTGGTTTCTGGATGAGCTCAAGACGCCCTGTCATCCGCAGCAGATCGAATTTGCGCGTCTCAACCTGAGCTATACGGTCATGAGCAAGCGCAAGCTGCTGCAGCTGGTGCAGGAGGGGCGCGTCTCCGGCTGGAGCGATCCGCGCATGCCCACCATCTCGGGTCTGCGCCGCCGCGGCTTCACCGCCGCCGCCGTGCGCGAGTTCTGCGAGCGCATCGGCGTGGCTAAAAACGACTCCATGATCGATGTGGGTCTGCTGGAGTTTGCCGTGCGCGACGACCTCAACCGGGTGGCGCCGCGGGCCATGGGCGTGCTCAAGCCGCTCAAGGTCGTCATCGAGAACTATCCTGAGGACCAGGAGGAGGAGTTTGAGCTGCCCGTTCATCCCCAGGATGAGAGCTTCGGCAGCCGCATGGTCAGCTTCTGTCGTGAGATCTTTGTTGAGCAGGATGATTTCATGGAGGATGCGCCGAACAAGTTCTTCCGCCTCTCGCCCGGGCGCGAGGTCCGCTTGCGCGGCGCCTACATGGTGACCTGCAACGAGGTCATCAAGGATGAGGCCGGCAATGTGATCGAGCTGCGCTGCAGCTACGACCCCGAGACCCGCGGCGGCAACGCCCCGGACGGCCGCAAGGTCAAGGGCACCATCCACTGGGTCTCGGCCCGTCACGGAGTGCGCTCCGAGGTGCGTCTCTATGACCGCCTCTTCACCGTGCCCAATCCGGATGCGCAAGAGGGCGACTATCATGAGTATCTCAATCCCGAGTCGCTGCAGCTCATTCAGGATGCGGTCCTTGAGGCCGGTCTGGCAGAGGCAGAGGCGGGCAGTCATTATCAGTTTGAACGGCTGGGCTACTTCTGTGTCGATCCCGATTCGACGCCGGCGCGTCCGGTCTTCAATCGGACCGTCACCCTGCGGGACTCTTGGGCCAAACAGGCTAAATGATGAAGAGAGTTTTGATCACCGGCGCATCCAGCGGTATCGGCCGCAGCTGCGCCAACTATCTCTCTGGGCAGGGCTATCGTGTCTTTGCCGGCGTTCGCAAGCCTGAAGACGCCGAGGCTTTTCGGGGGTCGGGCATAGAGCCGGTCATAATCGATGTCACCGATGAAGAGTCGATTGCGGCGGCCGTTGCTTATATGGATAAGGTGGCCGGCGGCCTGGACTGTCTGGTCAACAATGCCGGTATCGCGCCCACCGGTCCCCTTGAAACCGTTCCGGTTGCCAAGATCAGGCAGCTGATGGAGGTCAATCTGATCGGGCTGCTGGCGGTGACCAGGGCTTTCCTGCCCATGCTCAGAGCATCGAAGGGGCGCATCGTCAATATGGGTTCCAGTGCCGGCATCCTGGCGGCCCCGGGCTGGAGCAGCTATGCGGCCAGTAAGTTTGGGGTCGAGGCTGTTACCGATTCGCTGCGCCTGGAGCTGAAGTCGTTCGGCATCAGGGTCAGTGTGATCAATCCCGGCATTATTGAGACCCCGCTCTGGAGCAAGGGTACGCCGGTTCAGCACCAGGTGGATGAGATCGATCCCGAGATCAAGACGATCTACGCGCCTCTCATCAGATCATTCACCGGCCTCTTTGAGAGCCCCAATGCCATCCCGGCCGAGGAGGTCGCCAAGGCCGTTGCCCACGCCCTGGGCGCCAAGCGTCCGCGTTACCGCTACCTGGTCGGCACCTGGAGCGATGTCAAGGGCATGGCTCTGCTGGCTAAGCTGCCAACCGCTCTGCGCGATCATCTCCTCTATGGGATGATGTGCCGGTGATCTTGTAACTCTAGTTACAAATTCCCGTTATCTTAATTTCATTATCGTAATTTCAGTAACGATAATCATAGATCTTCAGATGGGTCCAATTTCATTCAACTATATGATTTAATTGCATATAGTTCCACAATCTCCCTCTTGGCACCGTCCTTGCCCTATAGGCGGTGGGGAAAGAAAAAAACCAAGGGGGAATTGGGGAAATGAAAAAATTATCAATCATCGCATCAATCGTTTTTAGTCTGGTAGTTTCCGGCAATCTTTTCGCCGCCGAATATGTCGAAGGCGAAGTCATCGTAAAGTTCAGAGCCGGCTCAGCCATGAGCGCCGTCTACACCGAGAATGAAGATGAATCGGTGATGGTGGCCGTGGACAACACCGAGCAGGCCGTCAATAATCTGAAGAATCGCGCCGACGTCGAGTACGTCGAGCCCAACTATATCGTCTACGCCGAAGAGGTTCCCACCGACTGGGCCTACAACGAGAACACCGAGTGGGAAGATGTTGAGCTGCCCAAGGCCTGGAACCTGACCGAGCCCGCCGCTGAAGTTGTGGTGGCCGTGATCGACTCCGGTGTCGACCTTGACCATCCGGAGCTGGTGGATGCTCTGGTGCCTGGTAAAAGCTTCGTGGCCGGTTTCGCCACTCCGACTGACGACGCCGGTCACGGTACCCGCGTTGCCGGTATCATCGCCGCCAAGGGCAACAACGGCGCCAACGGCATGGCCGGTGTAGCCTGGGATATCAACGTTAAGATCATGCCGCTCAAGTTCATGTACCAGAACGGCACCTCAACCACCGGTAAAATTTCCGACGCAGTGGCCGCCATCCGCTACGCGGTTGACAACGGCGCCCATGTGATCAACGCAAGCTGGGGCTTCTCATCCTACTCCAGCTCGCTGCGCGACGCCATCAACTATGCCCGCGCCAACGGCGTGCTCTTCATCTGCTCCGCCGGCAACTCCGGCGCCGACAACGATGTCGAGTCCCACTATCCTTCCAACTACAACAAGGATCTGGACAACGTGATCGCCGTGGCCGCCATGAACCGCAACGGCGACCTGGCCAGCTTCTCCAACTACGGCTACTACAGCGTTGACGTGGCCGCCCCCGGCGAAGGCCTCAAGACCACCGATAATGACGGTGGTTACAAGACCTGGGCCTCCGGCACCTCCTACGCCGCCCCCTTCGTCTCCGCCATCGCCGCCATGGTCATCAGCGAGCATCCGACCGTCGGTTATCAGGATCTGCGCGACCGTCTGGTGAAGACCACCAAGCTGGAAGACTCCTACTCCAAGGATCTGGCCGAGGCCGGCGGCTGTATCAACGCCTACAACGCCATTATGAACATCAATATCCACGACGTGGTTGCCAAGGATGGCTGGAGCGCCCCCGAGGCCCAGAACGCCGACGCAAGCGCTTTGGTAAGCTCAGGTGACGACAGCGACAGCGGTTACGGCTGTTTCATCGGCAGCGTTGAGAATAACCTGCTGATGGCCGGCTGGATGCTGATCAGCTTCGCCCTGGCGATTCCCAGAAAGAGAAAGTAAGCCCCCAACAGTCCTGGCCCATCCCCCTGGGCCAAGCACTGAATCCCCCAAGCCTCCGGTTCCCCAGCCGGAGGCTTTTACTGTTCGATGAGGGCGGTTTCTTCCGCGGCTTCGTCGATCAGGTTCTGGGGCAGGCTCTTTTTGGGGGCGATGCCCAGCTTTTTGAGGTCTTCGGTACGTTTGATCAGGTTGCCGCGGCCGCCGGTGAGGCGCTTATAGGCGGTGTCGAAGGCGCCCTGGGTTTTGCCGAGGTGTTTGCCGATCTCATCCAGGGAGTCGACGAAGAGCACGCACTGGTCGTAGAGGTTGCCGGCCTGGCGGGCGATCTCCTGGGCGTTCTTGTTCTGATACTCGTTGCGCCAGATGTTCTGGATGGTTCTAAGGGTCACCAGCAGGGTTGAGGGGCTGACGATCACGATGCGCTCCTTGTAGGCTTCGGTGAAGATGGTGGCGTCCTGCTGGACGGCGGCCAGGAAGGCCGATTCAATCGGTACGAACATCAGCACGAAGTCCAGCGAGCGGATGCCCTCCAGCTGGTCATAGTTCTTGGCGCTGAGCTCCTTGATGTGGCCGCGCATGGAGGCGATGTGCTCCTTGAAGGCCTGAGCGCGCTCCTCGTCGCTCTCGGCCGAGTTGAAGCGCTCGTAGGCGTTCAGTGAGACCTTGGAGTCGATCACGATATCCTTCTCTTCGGGCAGGTGCACGATGACGTCGGGCTGGTAGCGCTTGCCCTCCTGATCCTTGAGGCTGGCCTGGGTCTCATACTCGCGGCCGTTCTGCAGGCCGGACTCCTCCAGCACGCGCTCCAGCACCACTTCGCCCCAGTTGCCGCGGGTCTTGCTCTCGCCCTTGAGGGCCTTGGTGAGGTTGAGGGCCTCCTTGCCGATGGTCTGGTTGAGGTCCTTGAGGTTGTTGATCTCATTGAAGAGGTCGCGGCGGTCCTTGGACTCCTTGTCGTAGACGTCCTCGATGCGTTTTTTGAAGTCGGTCATCTGCTCGCGCAGGGGAGTGAGAACATTGGTTATGTTCTGCTGGTTCTGGTCGGTGAACTTCTGTGACTTCTCTTCGAAGATCTTGTTGGCCAGATTCTGGAACTCCAGTTTGAGCTGTTCCTTGTTCTCCATGAGCAGGGCGATCTTTTCGGTGGCCTGTTTGCGTTCCTGTTCGCCCAGGGTCCTGAGTTGGGAGATCTCCATCTGCAGCTGGGTGTTGTTCTGGTTCAGCTCGCTGTTGAGGAGCTCGGCTTGCTGCAATCTCTCTTGAAGTTGGCCGGTCTCCCGCTTTTGCGCATTTAGCTGCTCGCTGAGAACGGTACTGTTGTGGCTGATTCTGAAGCAGAAGACGCCCAAGCCGGAGGCAATTATGGCCAGTATGATCGGTAAGATAAGGTTCATGTTCACCCCTAATATTATGTTGCGGTCACGGTAGCACTATTCGGCGGAGATTTAAATATTGGGGTTGAAGATCTCATCCAGCGAGTTGGCCAGCACCGAGCGCACGATGGGTTTCATGATGAATTTGCGGATGCCCAGCTTGACGATCTGCTCCTCGGTGACGACTTCGCTGTAGCCGGTGCAGAGGATGATGGGCAGTCCGGGACGGATCTGCAGGGCCTCCTTGGCCAGCTGCACCCCGGTCAGGTGGGGCATGGTGTGGTCGGTCAGCAGCAGGTCATACTTGTTGGGGTGGCGTTTCAGGCTGTTGAGGGCATTCAGGCTGCTGGTCAGGCAGGTGACCCTGTAGCCCAGGCGTTTGAGCATCTGCTGCTCCAGCTGGACAATGGCCTGCTCGTCGTCTACCAGCAGGATGTGCTGGCCGCGGCCGGTGGGAGGGGTATGTTGATTGGCCTGATCCTGCATCGGCTGGCTTTTGATGGCCGGCAGGTAGACCGTGAACGTGCTGCCGTGGCCCGGCACGCTCTTGACCCCGATATAGCCGTCCAGCATCGTGATTATGCCGTGGACTGTGGCCAGGCCGAGGCCGGTGCCCTTGCCGACCTCTTTGGTGGTGAAGAAGGGGTCGAAGATGCGGTCGATGATGTTGGGGTCGATCCCCTTGCCGGTGTCGCTGACAGTCAGCTCCACATGTTTGCCGGGTTTCAGCGGCGGGTGGTTTTCGGTAAAGCTGCTGCTTAAATTGACCGGTTTGAGGGTTGTGCGGATGGTGCCGTTATCGCCCCGGATGGCGTGGAAGGCGTTGGTGCAGAGATTCATGATGATTTGATGCAGCTGGGTGGGGTCGGCCATCACCAGTCCCGAATCTGGGTTGATCTTGCTGGCCAGGGTGATGGTGCTGGGGATGGAGGAGCGCAGCAGCTTGAGGGCCTCCTTGACGATCAGATGGATCTGGACCGGGCGTTTCTCAATCTCGGCCTGGCGGCTGAAGGCCAGGATCTGCTTGACCAGGTCGCGGGCGCGGCTGCCGGCCTTGAGGATTTCGTTGATGTGGCAGAGGGTTTCAGGTTTGTCGGGCAGCTCATCCTCGATCAGCTCGGCATAGCCGATGATGGCCGAGAGGATATTGTTGAAGTCGTGGGCGATGCCGCCGGCCAGGGTGCCGATGGCCTCCAGCTTCTGGCCCTGGAAGATGCGCTCCTCGTAGATCTTCTTCTTGGCCGCGATCTCTTTGCGGTCGGTGATGTCGATGTGGGTGCCGATCATGCGCAGCGGTCGCCCTTGGCGGTCGCTGCTGATGACCTTGCCGCGGCTCAGGATCCAGCACCAGCCGCCATCTTTGGTGCGCAGGCGGAATTCGGCCTCATAGGTTTCGCGCATGCCCTCGAGGTGGTGGCGCTTCTTTTCGGCGGCATACTCCCGGTCATCCGGGTGCAGCAGGTCCAGCCAGGTCTGGTGCGATTGGGGCAGTTCGTAAGCGTCATAGCCCAGCATGGTGTAGTAGCGGGGTGAAAAGTGCATCTCGCCGGTCTGCATGTTGAGGTCCCAGATGCCGTCATTGGTGGCCTCCAGGGCCAGGGTCAGGCGTTCTTCGCTGTCCTTGAGGGCCTCTTCGGCCCATTTGCGCTTGGTGATGTCGAGCGCCACGCCGTTCCAGATGATGGAGCCGTTCTGCTGGGTGTGGGGGGTGGCCATAACCTGCAGCCAGGTTGTGTGGTGGGACGGCGGCAGGATGCGGAACTCGCATTCAAACTGCTGCAGTCTGTTGGCCGAGATATGAATGGTTTCAATCAGTTTCTTCTGGTCGTCGGGGTGCAGCAGTCGTGAGATCAGCAGCGGGTTCTTCGCCAGCTCCTGGGGCGAGAGGGTCTCTTCGTCAAAGGGCAGGTTGGAGATGTAGGGCAGATGGAAACTGCCGTGCCGATCCATGGTCAGCTGGAACACCCAGCCCGGAATATTGTTGGCCAGCTCCCTGAAGCGTTCGTTCTGGTGGAGCAGGTCCTCTTCGTTCTGGTGCTGGTGGGTGATGTCGCGGGCGCAGATGGCGGCATAGATGGTCTGGCCGTCCTGGTCGGCGACCGGATAGCAGGCCACGTCGTGCCAGCTGTTATTGGCCTGGTAGCGGGTGAAATGGGGCTGGCCGCTCTCCAGGGTCTTGTGCAGCAGCAGGCGGTTCTGGGGCGTGTCGTGGTGGGGCAGGCTGCTCCAGAGGCTCTGGCCGATCAGGTCGCCGGCTTCAAGCTGCAGGCCTTTGAGGGTTGAACCGCTGATGTCGCAGATCAGGCCGTCGCTGTTGACCAGCAGGGCGTACTGATCGCGGTTGGCGTCCAGCAGGAGCCGGCTGGTGTCAGATTTGGTCATCTGGTCAGCCTGCAAGCGGTTGGTTGCTGAGTCTGCGGCATGACAACCCCCAGTAATATAAGTGTGTTCTGTTGATTGTGCAAAAGAGGTGAAATTATAGCAGAGAGTTTCCCTGAGTGCAATGTGCGGGTTGCTTTTGTTAGTTATATTGGGTTATTGATGCTCAGCGGAGGTAGTAATGAAGTTTATTGAAACACCCCTTAAAGATGCATATCTGATTGAGCCGGTTGTCTACCGCGATAAGCGCGGTTTTTTCATGGAGCCCTACAATCGGCGGGTCTTTGAGGCCAACGGTATTGATATTGATTTTGTGCAGGACAACCACTCCCTTTCGGTTGAGCGGGGCGTCTTGCGTGGCCTGCACTTTCAGCGTGCGCCCCATGCCCAGACTAAATTGATCCGGGCCGTCTGCGGCGCCATCTATGATGCGATCGTTGACCTGCGCCCCGACTCTCCCACCTACCGCCAGTGGTACGGTGTGGAGCTTAACGATCAGAATATGCGCATGCTGCTGGTTCCCAAAGGTTTTGCGCACGGATTCTGCACTTTGAGTGAGAACTGCCATATTCAGTATAAGGTTGATGACTTCTATGCGCCGGATGCCGATGGCGGAATCCGCTGGAATGATCCGGAACTGAAAATTGAATGGCCCGTAGAGAATCCCATCCTGTCGGATAAGGATGCGGCGCTGCCGTTTCTGTCCGAGGTGGGCGAGGTCTACTAGCCCATGATCCTGATCGTCAGTGGTGGTGATGATCCCGGCATTGAGCTGATTCAGACTTATGCCGCGCAGGCTGAGCAGGTCATTGCCGCTGACAGGGGGGCGGCCTACTGCCTGGCGGCCGGGGTTTTGCCCGACCTGCTGGTTGGGGATATGGACTCGCTCGATGAGGCGGCTCTGAATCAGATTAAAGAGAGCGGCTGCGCGATTCGGGAGTTTTCACCTCATAAGGATCAGAGCGATACCCAGATTGCCCTGGATGAGGCTGTCGGGCGCGGCGCCGCGGAGGTGGTCTTGCTGGCCGCCAGCGGTGACCGTTTCGATCACACTCTGGCCAATGTGCAGCTTCTGAAACGGGCCCATGATGCCGGCGTGACCGCGCGCCTGGTGGCTCCCCAGCATGAAATCTTCCTGGTTACGGAGAGTTGCGAATTAAATGGCTGTGCGGGTGTAACTGTTTCGCTGCTGCCGCTGACTAATGAGGTCAGTGGAGTAACTTTAAGCGGTTTTGAGTATGGCGTCCAGGATGCGCAGATGCGGCTGGGCGAACCCTATGGCATCAGTAATATCTGCCTTAGGGATGGCGCTTCGGTCAGGGTCGCTGAGGGCATCCTTCTGGTCATAATTACTCAGAATGTATAAAATTTAAGTAACTCTTTAAAGCTGTCGAGATAAAGGAAGAAGAAAAACTGAAGGATGACATGGATATCGCTTGGTGATATCCTTCGATCTGGTTTTTTAACCAATAATAAGCAGAGAGGAGATTATTTTGAAGAAGGTAGTAATTATATCTGTTGTGTGTGTGGCCATGCTGTTCAGCGGCTGCTCTAAGAATGAAGGGGAAACAGCCGGTAGCTCTGTAGAATCTGCTGTTAAATCAATGTCTAAAACTGAGTATGTTGGCGATGCCATCGTACTGGCCAAGGTTGGTGATGAAGTTATCACTGATCAGGATCTGGATGCGCTGCTGGCCAAGGTGCCCGAGCAGTACAAGGCCCGCTACAGCAATCCCCAGGTTCGCAAAGATATTCTGCAGCGATTTGTGGACGTCAAGATGATGGCAGTTGAAGCCCGCGCCCAGAAGTTGGATCAGAACGCCGAAGTTAAGCTCAAGATGCAGTTCATGGAAGACCAGCTGCTGGCCAAAGAGCTGGAAGACTCCGTGCTCAACAACCTTGAAGTTGGCGATGCTGATCTGAAGGCTTACTATGAAGAGCATAAGGATCGTTTCTCCACGCCGGCCAAGGTTAAGGCCAGCCACATTCTGGTGGAGGACGAAGCCGAAGCCCAGGCCCTGCTGGCCAAGGTCAAGGGCGGCGCTGACTTTGCCGAGCTGGCCAAAGAGTCTTCAACCTGTCCCTCATCCAAGAAGGGCGGCGACCTGGGCTGGTTTGCCAAGGGCCGTATGGACCCCGCTTTCGAGAAGGCCGCTTTTGAGCTGAAGGCCGGTGAAATCTCCGAGGTCGTCAAATCCTCCTTTGGCTACCACATCATCAAGGTTGAGGATGTAAAGGCTGAAGTTGTCAAACCTTTTGATGAGGTTAAGGCTTCGGTGGAGAAGATCGTCAAGCGCGAGAAGCAGGAAAGCACCATGGATAATCTCAGAAATGAGATCAGCAACCGCGTGAAGGTAGAGATCAATGATGCCTACTTTGAGCCCCAAGAGGATGCCGAGCCGGTGGCTGAGACTGAGGCTCCCGCTGCCCCTGAGGCCGAATAGGACGGTAGTTTAGTTGGCAGTCTACAGCTGGAGCGGCTATTCAGAAAAGGGCAAGGAGGCCAAGGGGATGGTGGACGCCTCCTCTATCCGCGAAGCCAAGCTGAAGCTCCGTTCCGATGGCATTTTTGTCAAGAGCATAACCGAAGACCTCCCGACGGCGCCTAAGGCGTCGCGGGAGGTTAATTTAAGCGGATTCTTCACCAGGGTTAAACTGGAGGATGTCACCATCATGACTCGCCAGCTGGCAACTCTGGTGGGTGCATCCATCCCGCTGGTGGAAGCCCTGAGCGCGCTCTACGAACAGACTGAGGTTCCGGCGCTCAAGAAGGCCGTGGCCCAGATTCGGGACTCGGTCAATGAGGGTTCGTCCTTTGCGGATGCTCTCAGTCGTCACCGCAAAATCTTCCCGGATCTCTACATCAATATGGTGCGTTCCGGTGAGGCCAGCGGCGCCCTGGATATCGTGCTGGTGCGGCTGGCCGAATTTATGGAGTCGCAGCAGAAACTGAAGTCCAAGGTCAGCGCCGCCATGATCTATCCGATTATTCTGCTGGTGATCTGTGTGGCCGTACTCTTCTATCTGCTGGCCGCTGTGGTGCCCAAGATTGTGACCATGTTTGACAGCATGGATCAGGTTTTGCCGCTGCCGACCCGGATTTTGATCGGGGCGAGTGACTTTCTGGCGGCAGCCTGGTGGGCGGTGCTGCTGGTGGTGGCCGTTGTGATCTATGCCATCAAGAAGTGGCGTGATACCGAGTCCGGCGCCTACACCTTTGACCGTATGCGTATGAACCTGCCGGTCTTCGGCGAGCTGATGACCAAGGTGGCCGTGGCCCGTTTTGCCCGTACCCTGGGTACGCTGCTGGCTTCGGGTGTGCCGATTATCGAGGCCCTCAGAATTGTGCAGACCATCGTGCTCAACAAGGTTATGGAACGCGCGCTGGACGATGTCACAACCGATGTCACCGAGGGTTCCAGCATTGCGGCGCCATTGAAGAAGTCTGGTGTTTTCCCGCCGATCATTGTGCATATGATCAGCGTGGGTGAAAAGAGTGGGCGCTTGGAAGAGATGCTTAATAAGGCCGCCGACTCATATGAGGACGATGTGGATACATCGGTCTCGGCTCTGTCCAGCGTGCTTGAACCCCTGATGATTGTCTTCATGGGCGTCACGGTTGGCTTCGTGGTCATGGCGATCATGATGCCGATGCTGGAGATGAGTACGGTAGTACGTTAATGGAGGAACTATGAACAAAAAAGGTTTTACACTGATCGAGCTGCTGGTGGTTATCGTCATTCTGGGTATTCTGGGTACCTTTGTGGGCTCCAGAATTTTCGGCCGCCCCGAAGAGGCTCGTCAGACGCAGGCTCAGATCCAGATTCAGACCCTTGAGGGGTCGCTCAAGATGTATATGCTGGATAACGGGTCCTTTCCGTCCACCGAGCAGGGGCTGAGGTCTCTGGTTGAGAAGCCGACCACCGGCAACATTCCCAAACACTGGCGCGCCGGCGGCTACCTGGACAAGAACAAGGTTCCCAAGGATCCCTGGGGTAACGAGTATGTCTATCTCAATCCCGGTATCCACAACCCCAACAGTTTTGATCTTTTTTCTTACGGTGCTGACGGTCAGCCGTCCGGCGAAGATAAGAATAAGGATATCGGAAACTGGGAAGCCGATGAGGAATAAGAGGGGATTTACCCTCCTTGAACTCTTAATCGTCATGGCCATCCTGGGCGTGACAATCGGATTTGTAGGCCCCCGTATATACGGAGGCCTTTCTTCTTCCGGTATGGATAAGGCCGCCCGGGACATTACGGCCATCATTCAGGTGGCCCGCTCAAATGCGATCACCAAGCATCAGACCTACCTGGTGCGCTTTGATATGGATGAGGTCAAGGTTGGTTACTACCTCAGGCCCGAGACCAGCGGCATCATGCCCGACATGGAGCGTGAGCGCAAGCTGCCCGAGGGGATTCGCTTTCAGAGCATGAAGTCACCCTATCAGCCCACCAAGCAGCAGGGCTTCTTTGAGCTGCGCGTCACGCCCGACGGCATCGTGGAGCAGGGCGTCATCTACCTGGAGAACGCCCTGGGCAAGGTCTACACCCTGGAGGTTAAACCCTTCTCGGGCTACCTCAAGGTTGAGGATCGTTTCGTGGAGAAGATCTATGGATAAGCGGGGCTTTACGCTGCTGGAGGTCCTGGTGGCCCTGGTGATTCTGAGTATCTCCTTCATGTCATTGATCTATGCCACCAACCAGGGCGTCGACATGGCCCAGCATGCCCGCTTCGTGACCACGGCCAGTTTGCTGGCCCAGGAGCATATGGGCAAGACCGTGGCCGCCCATACGCCGGTGGCCCCGGGCGAGGCCCGCGGTGATTTCGGCGAAGATTTTGAAGGCTACACCTATGTGGAGCGCAAAGAGGCGACTCCGCTGGCTGGTTATTTCAAGTATGTTCTGACCATAAACTGGGGGGGAGAGGATTCCGGCTTTGAGACAAGTTTCACAACATTCCTGTCGGTGCTCTAGATCTGGCTTTACCCTGATCGAGCTGCTGCTGGCCTTCTCGATCGCCGCCATTCTGGTGACGATCGTCAATGTCAGCTTCTTCCAGTCGCATCGGATCATGCAGGCGGTCAACAACCAGACCCGCACCTATCAGATGGTGCGCATGGCCATGGACCGCATGATCAAGGATCTGACCTGCGCCTATGCCCCCAGCCGCGAGATTGAAGACACTGCGATCACCTACTACCGTTTCATCGGCGAGGACCTTCAGAGTGTGACCGCCGAGACGGATAAGATCTTCTTTACCACCGCCAGTGAGATCGGCCTCGGTGAAGTATCGGGTCTCTGCGAGGTGGACTACTTCCTCAGGGAGATGGAGGACAAGGATGATCTCTACTATCTGATGCGCCGCGAGGACTGCACGCCCCATGAGGGGGTCTCGGAGGCCGGACGGGTCATGGAGGTGGCCGAGGATGTGGTGGCCCTCAACATCACCTATCTGGATGACCAGGGCAGTGAGAAGGATCAGTGGGATCTGCAGAAAAACTTGCAGCTGCCGGAGCAGGTGCGCATCCGCATAACCGTGCGCAAGGGTGATGAGGATATCTCCTTTGCGGCGGTGGCGGCGCTGCCTATGGGTGGCTATCCTTTGAACATCAAGAAGGATGAGGAGGAGGAAAATTGATCCGTGATGACAAGCGCGGCATGGTCCTCCTGATGGTTCTGAGCGTGCTGGTGCTCTTCACCGTCATGGTGGTGGAGTTTGCCAGTGATCAGAATATAGATATTGACCTGGCCTACAACTTCAAGGACTCCATGCAGGCCCAGTACATTGCCCGGGCCGGCGTCGAGGCCGCCCTGCTGATGATCAAGGAGGATGACTCCGCCTATGACGCCGAGGATGAGGAGTGGTTCAAATTCTCCGAGTACGCCATGATGGCCGGCGCCTATCTGGAGGAGGGCACCTTCAGCGGCACCCTGGTGGATGAGAGCGCCAAGTTTGACCTCAACAGCCTGGTGAATGCCGAGGGCGTGCATATGCCCGAGCGTGCTGCGCAGTTCAAGGCCCTCTGCGGGCTTCTTGATATTGAGATCAATCCGGACGAGCTGCAGGATCTGGTGGACGCCATCTATGACTGGATCGATCTGGACAGCGAGACCGAGTTCGGCGCCGAGAGCGATTATTATGAGGCGCTCGACCGGCCCTATTTTGCCAAGAACGGCTACTTCGATACGGTCGAGGAGCTGCTGCTGGTCAGAGGCATGAAGCGCGAATATCTCTACGGCCAGGGCGAAAAAGAGGGGCTGATCAAATATGTGACGGTCGGCACCGGCGGAGTGGTCAACATCAACACCGCCTCTGACACGGTGCTGCTGGCGCTCTCCGACTATATCGACCAGGATGTGGTTGATGAGATCAAGGACGGGCGGCCCTTTAAAAACGCCGATGACCTGGGCCGCATCAACTCCCTGGATCTCAATATGACCGGTGACAGTGAGGAGGCTTTGGCTATGAAAGATTTGAAATCTGTCCTGAGTGTTCAGTCTGCGCGCTTTATGGTCGATGTAAAGGGTGTGATGCCCATCGGTGCGACGGTCAATATTCGCGCCGCGATTGAACGCGTGGAAAAGAAACCGCGCATAGTGTATTATAAAATTTATTAATTATTAGGGAATTGATATGGCACGACATACATTAGGCCTATACTGGAATGATATGCACATCTTTGCCTGTCTGGCAAAGGCGACCATGTCAGAGGTTGTGGTGGAGGATCTGCAGTGCTTCAGCCGCAAGCTGGACGATAGCGGCATTCCGCTCAACGATATCAGCGATGATCTGCAGGCGCTCAAAGAGCGGATGGATCTGCCGATTGAGTCGAGCGTGGTCAGCCTGCCCGAGCGCGAGCTGATGTACCGCATCCTGACAAGACCGTTCTCTGATCGCAAGAAGATTGCGGCCACTATCGGCCCCGAGATGGAGACGCTGCTGCCGCTGCTTGAAGATGAGATGCTGGTGGACTTTGTGCTCAACGGCAAGAACAAGGAGGGCGAGACCGTGATCCAGACCATGGCCGTCCGCACCGCAGCTGTCAAACCCTTCATTACCGAGCTCAAGCCGCTGGGGATGGAGCCCGAAATCATCGATTCGCCGGCGGCCGCCATCGTGGCCGGGGCGCGCAACTTCTTCGATCTGCTTGGCGATCAGCACTATGTGGTGCTGCACATGGGCTGGCAGGAGACCTCGGTGGCCTTTATGAAGGGCGAGCGGCTGAAACGGGTCGTGGCCCTGCCTTTTGGTTTCGAGCAGATTGCCGGCAGCCAGGATCTGCTCAACGAGGTGCAGCGCAATGGCATCGAAGTCGAGGCCACCAAGCTTGAACCCTATCTGCGCGAGATTCTGATCACCATAGACCGGCTCGGCAAGCAGGCTGATGAGTTTGCCATCATTCCGACCGGTTATGCCCGCAGCATTGCCAATTTTGAGTCCCTGATCACCCAGTCAACCGACCTCAGGGTGCGCACGCCCCGGATCAAGGATGTTGAGTACAGCTGCTCCGAGAATGAGCTGATCAACGCCTTCATGGCCCTCTCCCTGGCCATCCGGCCGGTGGATGACCGTGATGCGGTCAATTTCCGCCAGGGCGACCTGGCCTACACCAAGAAGCTGGAGCTGATGAAGGGCCAGATGGGTTCCTTCATCAGGGCCGGCCTGGCGATTGCCCTGATCTGGTTCATGGGCGTGGGTATTGACCTCGGCGTCAATGCGCGGCTCAACTCCAAGCTGGACGCTCAGCTTAAGGCGGCCTTCAGTGAGGCCATGCCGCCGGGCACTCCCATGGTTGATCCGGTGGTGCAGTTGCAGCAGCGCCTGGATCAGCTCTCCGGCGGGGCCGGAACGGATGATGCCGGGGCGCCCCTGGATGTGCTGCGCGACATCAGTGAGTCCATCAAGAGTTCGGTGGATGTGGATCTGAGCGCCATCATGATTGATGAGACCAGCATCACCCTGATCGGGGACACCTCCAACTATGACAATGTTGAGAAGATCAAGGAGTTTCTGGACGGTTTAAGTTATGTCAGCGAGGTCAAGATCGTATCGGCCAATGTCAACAAAAAGGATCAGCGCGTCAAGTTTAAGTTTGCACTCAGAAAGGGGAATGCCTGATGGATCTGAACCTGCCCAATATCGGTAATTTGAAGAAGATTACCCGGCGCGAGAAGTATATGCTGATGGGCGGCGCAGCCGTTGTTGCGGTCTTCCTGCTGCTGACAATGGTGATTATGCCGGTTATGAGTCAGCGCACGGCGCTCAAGGAGGGTATCGCCTCTAAGACCAAACGTCTCGAGATGGTTTATGAGCTGACCGGCCGTATCAAGGCCATTGAGGCCACGGCCAGCAAGAATGCGGCTGCGGGGGGCGATAACTTCTCGATCTTCGGTTATTTCGAGGAGATGGCCAAGCGCCGCGGCGTCAATGAGAAGATTGAGTATATGAAACCCATCGGCGAGAAGGGCGCCGGCAGCGAGTCGGTCGAAATCCGCCTCAAGGGCATCTATGCCGAGGATCTGATCCGCTTGCTGCACGGCCTCAATTCCGCACCGGTGACGGTCTCCGTCAAACGGCTCAATGTGCGCCGGGTGGACCGGGACAAGAATATCGATGTGACCTTCCAGGTGGTGGTATATGGCTAAAGAGAAACAGGGATTTTCAGCACTGGCCAAGTTTGGCCTGGCAGTCTACATCATAGTTTGTCTGGCAACCTTCCTCTATCTGCGTTTTCCCTACGACGCCCTTTCGGGCAAGCTGGAGCAGGAGCTCTCGGCGGCCGTGGGCAAGCCGATTGAGCTGGGGCATGTTTCATCGGTTCTGCCGCTGGGTATCCGCGCCGACGGCCTGACCATCGACGGCAAGAGTTTCGACGGCGTGATCACGGTGCGCTACAAGCTGCTGCCGCTCTTTGCCGGCAAACTGAGCTTCGGCTACAGCCTCGAGGCTGCCGAGGGCCAGCTCAAGGGCAATCTCAGCACGCCGGTAACGGCGCCCGGCAGTCAGATTGAGCTTAATCTCAACGCTGAAAACTTTGATATGGCCGGTTTTGCCACCCTGGCACCCGAGCTGGCCGATCTGAGCGGCCTGGTGAGCGGCAAGGTGATCCTGAATATGGATCCGCGCAATCCGCACAAGGCTGAAGGCGATGTGACGCTTAACTGGATCAACGGTCAGATTCCGTTGCGGATTCCGAATGTTCCGATGGATGCGATGCCATTCGAGATGATCGGACTGCAGGCCCATATGGATGGCAAGGGTTCGCTGCTGATCGAGCAGGCCGAAACCAAGGGCATCGTGGCGGCTACCATGAACGGCAAGGTCCGGCTCTATCGCCGTCTGACCCGTTCGCGCATCAATATCTCCGGCGAGATCAAGATGGATTCCGCCATGAAGAGCATGCTGGGCGTGCAGGGCGTCGGCGATGATCCGGTCAAGTTTAACCTTAACGGCACCGTCGATAATCCGCGCACCAGATTCACCAGCCGTTAAAGGAATTTTTTTAAGCTTCCGAAGGATTGTACATGAAAGATACAAGTGCATATGTGAACAAGTTTCCTCAGTCCATGCGTCTCTCATGGGAGGACGTCAACGAGATGGTCTGGGACGTGGCCTGCCGCCTGAAAGAGGACGGCTATGATCCGGATGTCATTATTGCCGTGGCCCGTGGTGGCCTGGTGCCGGCCAGGATTCTGGCTGACTACCTGCAGAAGAAGTATATCTGCACCCTGCAGATGGCCCACTGGAGTGATGATGACGAACTGACCGACGACCCCAATCTGGTCTATCCGCTGCCCGAGATAGATCTGAGCGGCAAGAAGGTTCTGGTGGTCGACGACATCAGTGATGAGGGTCGCACCATGCAGAAGGTTTACGGCTATATTAAAGATAAAGTCAGTGAGATCAGAACGTTTGATCTTGTAACCAAACCCAAGAGTGTCACCGTTGCCAACTACTGTCCGCGGGTGCTGGATGACTGGCGCTGGGTCTTCTTCCCCTGGTCAATTCATGAGGACCTGCTGGTCTTTACCGAGAAGGTGCTGCAGATTTCCGGCGGCGCCACCATTGAGGAGATCATCCGCATCCTGGGTGAAACCACCGGCGTCGAGGTCAGCATCAGCGAAATCAGCAAGGTTCTGCAGGAGATGCAGCTGGACGGTGAAGTTAAGGAGGGTGATGCCCGCCAATGGATGTTGATTTAAATGTCCTAGAGAGTGTTGCATCGCCCTACATCTTAAAGTTTGGCCGCGACGGGGTTGCTCATATCTCGCCCGCTCTGATTGAAAAGCTGGGTTGCAGTGAGGATCAGGCCCGTTCGTTCCTGATCGATCAGTTTGCGGCGGTGGGCAGCAGCAATGCGGGCGTGATCTCTTCACCCTGCGGTTCTGCGGTCCTCTCATACGTCAAGGTGGTGGATGTCGATACCGAGCTGATCTTCTTTTCCGAGAAGCAGGCTCAGGCCATGCCCGCCGATCAGACCATGCATATGCTGCTGGAGATCGCGCGCTCGACTTCAGATCTGATCCTGATAATCAAAGACGGCATGGTTGTCTTCTCCAATGATCAGATCAGTAAGATCACCGGCCATCAGGTGGAGGCGGTGGTGGGCGAGCAGTTTCTGCAGCTTGTCTCAGCCGAGTCTCGCGCTGCCTTCATTGATGCCTGTCAGCTGGCCTTTCGCGAAGCGCAGTGGCCCATCACCGATCTGATGCTGACCGGCCAGGCCGGCCGCCGGATCGATGTGCGAATTAATGGCGGCTGGGCCAGTGAGGGCGACTCGCGTCTGCTCTGGCTCTTTATCCGCGACATCACCGAGGATAAGCGCAACCTGCGGCTCCTGAGGGAGGCCGACCGCAAGTTCATGGAGATCTATGACGAGTCGCCGATCGGGATCCTCTATGTGACGCCGCGCGGCCGGGTGGTGGACTGCAACCGATTTGTGGGGCAGCTGACCGGATTCAGCCAGAGCGAGATCAAGGGGGCGCCCTTTACCAACTTTGCCGTTGATGGTGAGGTTGAGCATCTGGTGGCTGATTTTGAGAAGCTCTACCGCGGCGACCAACCGATCCATGAGCGGGAGTCGCGGCTGCGCACCAAAGGCGGGCAGGAGATCACCATCTCGTACAATGCCCAGGTGATCTACCGCAAGGGGCACAAGGCCGGCGCGCTGATGCTGATCTCGGATGTGACCGAGAAGCGGGCTCTGGCGCGGCAGCTGCTGGAGAAGAATGCCCAGATGGAGAAGATGCTCTGGGAGATGGCCGAGGTCAACGATGCCCTCGAAGCCCGTTCCGGCGAGCTCAATCAGGCCCATGAGGAGCTCAAACTGCTCAATGAGCGCCTGGAGCTGCTCTCGATCACCGATGGTCTGACCGGCATCTACAATCACCGCCACTTCCAGGATCGGCTGAGTGCCGAGATCGACCGCCATGAGCGCATCGAGGGCGATGTGCTTTCGCTGGCCATTCTGGATATTGATGATTTCAAACAGTTCAACGACACCTACGGCCATCAGGCCGGCGACCAGGTGCTGCGTGAACTGGCCGTGACCCTGCGTGAAACCGTGCGCAGCATCGATGTGATAGCGCGCTACGGCGGCGAGGAGTTCGCCGTGATCTTCCCGGACAGTGAGCTCAAAGAGGCCCTGGTGGTGGCCGAGAGGATCTGTGAGAGTGTACGCAACCGCTCCATTACCTTTGATGACGGCACCACGGTCAGCATCACGGTCAGCATCGGCCTGGGCATGCTGGGGCCGGATGAGAGCGACAAACGCGAGCTGATCCGCCGGGCCGACTCGGCCCTCTATGTGGCTAAGGCCCAGTGGAAGGACTGCGTTGAGATCTGGGAACCTGAAGTAGAGCAGGGCTGAGCCCATGATCAGGGATAATCGCCGTTTCATCGCCATTCTGCTGGCTAATTTCTTCTTTTTCCTGAACTTCTCCAGCCTGATGGTGCTGCCGCGCTACTTTGTGGAGCTGGGCGCGACGCCCTCCATGATCGGCAGCCTGATGGCGGTATTCTCACTGACCGTTCTGCTGAGTCTGCCGCTGGTGGGGTATCTGGCCGACCGGCTGAGCCGCAAGTATCTTTTCTGGGCCGGCTCGCTGCTGATGGTGTTTTCGACTGCGGCCTTCGCCTTCTATGAGGCCTTGGCGCTCTCGATGTACGTCTGGCGCATCCTTGAGGGGCTGGCATTCGCGTGCGCCTTCGGGGTCAGCGGCGCCATGGTCTATGATATTGCGCCGCCGGATCGTCGCCAGCGCCTGCTGAGCATCCTGACCGTTTCCAACATATCGACCCACGCCCTGGGCCCGATTCTGGCCGAATATCTGCTGGTCAATCACGGCAGTTTGCACTGCTTCATGACGGCTGCGATCCTGGGGCTGATCGGGTTTCTGATCAGCCTGGATATGCCCGACCACCGGGCCGCATCCGGCGGGGTGATGCGGCCGGACAGGCAGTCGCTGCCGGTTGTCGGCGGCGCCCTGCTGCTGGGTCTGATCTTCGGCGCCCTGATAGTCTTCGTGCCGCCCATGATGCTGGAGCTGGGCATGATGCACACCAAACTCTTCTTCAGCTTCTTTGTGCTGGGTTCGCTGCTGCTCTGGCCCTTGCTCAAGCATGTGATCGGCACCCGCTTCTGGTTTGCGGCGGTGGTGCTGCTCTTGATCCTGCCGCTTAGCATCAGCTGGGTTGATGGCTACCGGGAGCTGCTGCCGCTGGCGCTGCTCTTCGGGTTCGGCTACGGCTACATCTATCCGGTGCTCAATATGCGGATGATCGACATCTACCCCACGGCCCACGGCTCGGCCAACGCGCTCTTTGTCTGGGTCTTCAATCTGGGCATGCTGCTGGCCTCGTTGATCATGGGGCAGCTGATCATGCTCTGGGGCTACAAACTCTCCTTCCTGGCGCTGGGATCTCTGGGGCTGCTGCTGCTGCTGGGGTTTTAGGCTTCCGGCAACTTTTGCACCTGCCACAGCAATTACTGCCTGCACTTTTTGCCAGTACTGGGGCTGATTCTGCATGGATCCTCGCTCTGCACCGCATGGCACCGCCATTGCTCATATGATCCCGAAGTAATAAACGGAGGTGAGTATGCAGGTACCCATTGCAAGCATTATGGAAATTGCAACCGGTGCTGCGGGACTGGTCCAGAAGATCTTGAAGAACGGCTCAGGCGGCGGCGACTTTGAAGGGTTGTTGAAATCGGCCCTGGGCGGCTCGTCCAAGCTGGACGGATCTTTTATCAAACAGTTCTTGTCCAAGCAGAGCGGCGATGCCGGCAATTTGGATGAGCTTTTTGCGTCGGCAGCCGGAGTGACCCTTTTCCAGTTCATGGCTGAACTGAAGAAGCTGGGGCTCAACGTTTCTGAACTGCAGGCGCTGCTGGGCGGTGATCTGAAGTCTCTGCCCGCCGAGACCATGCAGAAACTGCTGGCTTCGCTGGGGATGTCTGAGGATGAGATTACTCAGATTATGGCTGACCCGGAACTGTTGGATGAGATCAAAGTTTCGCTGTCAGACACTTTGCAGGGGCTGCTTAAGCAGCATGCCGACGAGCGCGGCATCGATGTGTCTGAACTGGTTGATAGTTTAGGCGACGAGCTGGATGGTATCGATGATCTGGCGCTGCAGTTGGAGAACATCCTGACCGCCACCGGCGGCAAAAAGGCCGAGATATCGGATGCCGTGCGCCAGGAGCTGCAGGCCCTGGTCAATGATGTGGTTAAGGGCACGGATGCCAATAACCATGTGGCGGCCTTGTTGGGCGCCATGCGCGGCAATGTCTCCAAAAGCGAGAACGCCATCAAAGTTGATTCGCTGACGGAAACCCTTAAGGGCGAGCTGGGGCTGGAAGAGGAGAGCATCAAGAGTCTGATCTACAGCAGTGATGCGGTCAAACGCCAGCAGGCGGTGGCCGATGTGACCGCCAGGCTGACCGAGTTTGCCAAGAAGAATCAGGGCAAGCCCCTGACCCCCGAGCTCAAGGAGGCCCTGGGCTTCCTCAAGGGCGTCATGAGCGAGAGCGAGTTTGCCGGGCTGCAGAACAGTCTGAAGCTCTTTGCAAATCTCAATCTGGCGTCTATCAAACCTGAATTCTCCACCGAGTTTGCGAATGCCCTCAATGAGCGTTTCAATAGCGACGGTCCGGACAGTGTGATCGAGAAGCATCTGCGCCAGATCATGGATCAGCTGAAACGCGGCGTTTCCGACAATGTCAGAAACGGTCAGGGTGATGTCTCGCTGAAACTTAATCCGCCCATGCTGGGCAGGGTTGATGTGAATGTCAATATGGTTGACGGCCTCGTCAATGCAACTTTCAAGTCTGACCAGGCCATGACCCGCGACATGCTGCAGCAGAACATGGTCATGCTCAAGGATGCGCTGGCAGAGCAGGGCGTCAAGGTAAATAACGTGCAGGTCACATCGGGCTTCAATGAGCGGCCCCAGGACGAGTCGGCCGCCTATGCCATGGCCGAGCAGCAGAGCCGGCAGAATCGTCAGAACCGTGGCAACAGCCCGCAGCAGCGGATGATCTACCAGCCCGGCACAGACCCCGAGCCCTATATCCAGGCGATGCCGCCGCTCTCTCTTGATGGCCGGCTGGATCTTTTCGCCTAAAGGAGGATGAGATGGCTATTGTAGGATTGGAATCACTCTTGGCTAATCAGGGCGCAGTCAGCACGCCCCAGAGTTCGCGCAGTGAAGGCGACATGCTGGCTGAAGATTTTTTCAGGCTGCTGACCACCCAGCTGCAGTATCAGGATCCCCTCAAACCGATGGAGAATCAGGATACCAGCGCCATGATGGCTCAGATTACAGCCCTGGAGCAGCAGAAGCAGATGACCAGCAGTATCAATGACATGGCTCAGCTGACCGCCTCGATCAACAATATGACCGCGCTCTCCTTCGTGGGACGTGAAGTTAACGCCCGCGGCAATACGGTTGTCTATGAGGGTGATCCGGTCAACCTCAGCTATGAGCTGGGTGATGATGCATCCGAGGTTCGGGTCAGCATCTACAATGAGAGCGGCAAACTGGTCCGCGTCATTGAAGAGGGATCGGTCAATGAGGGCGAGGCCTCGGTCAGCTGGGACGGCAAGGATCAGAACGGCAAGGATGCTGCCGACGGGCGCTACATCTTCACAGTTGAAGCAACTAAGCCCGACGGAGCCAAGGTCAGTTCGATGACCTATACGGAAGGTACGGTAACCGGCGTCAGATATGAGAATGGAGTCACCTATCTGAAGGTCGGCGATAAAGAAGTAACCATCTCGGATGTACGCACCATTACGGGATAAAGGAGGCAGCGATGAGTTTAAGTAGTTCACTATTTTCAGGTGTTAGCGGTCTTTCCACCCATGGCGACGCCATGAGCGTCATCGGCGATAACATCGCCAACGTCAGCACCATCGGTTTTAAGTCGAGCAGAACAACCTTCCAGGACGTTCTCTCCCAGTCCGTCGCCACTGCCTCGGGTAGCGCCCAGATCGGTCGTGGTACAGCCATGTCCGATGTTGATACCCTCTTCCAGCAGGGCTCCTTCGAGACCACCTCCAACGCCACAGATCTGGCCATCGGCGGTAACGGTTTCTTCATGGTCAGCCCCCAGGGCTCCGGCACCACCTACTACACCCGCGCCGGTCAGTTCCGCTTTGACCAGGACGGCTTCTTCACCAACCCGTCGGGCAACGTTGTCCAGGGCTGGCAGCTGGATGACAATGGTAACGATATCGGCACCATCGGCGACATGCGCCTGAGCGATTTTACTTCGCCGCCGCAGCAGACCGCCGAGCTGGAGGTCATTACCAACCTTGACACCACCGACACCTCCCACTCGGTTTCGCTCTTCGGCGCCTGGGATGCCACGGCGGCCCAGCCCATTGCCGACGGCAATTACGGCTACCAGACTGCCATCAGGGTCTTTGACTCTCTGGGTAACTCCCATGATCTGACGGTCTACTTTGATCGCGCCTCGGAAGAGGCGGCACCCGGTCCTTATAACGAATATGATATCAACACCGGTGCTGCCGGTAACCTGGATAATACCTGGGAGTATATGGTCTGCAGCAACCCGGCCGATGATCTGCGCGCCGATTTTGCCGGTCAGGCGGAGCAGGGCATATTGATGCGCGGCACCATGAGCTTTAATTCGTCAACCGGTGATCTGGCCAGCTTCACATCTTTTGTCTATGATGATGCTTCAGCGCTGGCTACTGGTGTGGCGAATGACCCGACAGATGCCGGTAACTGGGTCCAGGCCCCCTTCTCACCCGAGGGTTATCCTGAGATGAACGCCGAGTTCGTTGCTGGCGTGCCGCAGTCGATCAATCTGCAGATGGGCCTTAGAAGCCAGACCGGCGTCTGGGGTGGTGCTAATAATGTTGCTGGTGTTAACGGCGGCGTTCTGCCCACCTCATCCTGGGAACCCCAGGCTCTGATCTCCACCCAGTACGCATCCTCTTCCACCACCATCTACCAGACCCAGGACGGTTACGGCACCGGCTTCCTTGAGACCATCTCGGTGGATACGGACGGCGTCATGGTGGGTAACTACTCCAACGGTCAGATCCTGAACCTCTTCAGAGTCGCCTTGGCCAAATTCAACAATGAGCAGGCCCTCAACAAGGTGGGCGGCAACCTCTGGAGCGCCACCCGTAACTCCGGCGCACCCATCACCGGCCATCCCGGTGAGAACGGTCTCGGCCGCATCTCGCCCAACTCCCTGGAACAGTCCAATGTTGACATGTCCAAGGAGATGGTCTCCATGATCACGATCCAGCGCGGTTTCCAGGCCAACTCCCGTATCATCACCACTACTGATACGATGCTGCAGGAGCTGATCAACCTGAAACGATAGTAAGCGATTGACTATGTAGTTGGGCGTCAGATCCAGTGGGTCTGACGCTCTTTTGTGTCAAATTAATGACTGCCGGACAGCGCTCGGCCGCAAATGGCCGGCGCTGGGCCGGCAATTTAAATTTTGTTTTGTTTATAAGTTAAGGCCCTGTTTATATGGCTTAGTTTAAATTATCTTTTACCGCTGTGGTCTTAAAGAGGTTAAATCCTGAGTTTAGCTGGCCTTAAGGCAATCAAATCGCTGGACATATGGCATATCCCTTGCTAATTTTGTCAGAAATAAAGCTAATGTGAGGGTTTTCTATGGATCTGGCTACGATTATTGGAGTCATTGTTGCCTTCGGCATGGTTCTGTTTGGAATCCTGTCGGGCGGACCGCTGACTCTTTTTGTCAACACCCCCAGTCTGCTGATCGTTGTGGGCGGAACATTCGGTGTTCTATTCATCAACTATCCGCTCAAGGATATTTTGGGTGCCGGCGGTGTTATCAAGAACGTCTTCTTTGCCCAGGCCCACGACTCCCAGAGTCTGATCCCGACCTTTGTTGATTTTGCCACGCGCGCCAGACGCGAGGGAATCCTGGCCCTTGAGAGTGCCGCCAGTGAACTTGAAGACCCCTTCTTCAAACAGGGCATCGAGCTGGTTATTGACGGTCTGGAACCCCAGGCCATCCGTGATATTCTGGAAACCGAAATTGAGTACATCGAGCAGCGCCACAAGAAGGGCTCCGACATCATGACCTCGCTGGCCACCTATGCGCCGGCCATGGGTATGATCGGTACCCTGGTGGGACTGGTGCAGATGCTGCAGTCCATGTCCGATCCCTCATCCATCGGCCCGGCCATGGCTGTTGCTCTTTTGACGACCTTCTACGGGTCCATGCTGGCCAACCTGATCGGTCTGCCCATGGCCGGCAAGCTGACAACCCGCTCCTCAGAGGAGTCGCTGGTCAAGGGCATGATCATCGAGGGCATTATGTCGATCTCGGCCGGTGACAACCCCAGAATCGTTGAACGCAAGCTGCACGCCTATCTGGCTCCCGGCATGCGTGAGTCGGCCAATGAGGGCGGCGGCGAATAGGTTAAACTATGGCAAAGAAGAAGAAGGTTTATATAGAGCCGAAGAAAGATCTGACCATGGCGCTCTTTACGTCTTTGATGCTGATCTTGCTGACCTTCTTTATTGTTCTCTCCTCCATGGGCGTGATGGACAACAAGCGCAAGCGCCTGGCCATGAACTCCCTGATGGGTTCCATGGGCATCCTGCCGGGCGGTACCAGTGCCAGGATGCAGCAGCCCGCCGGCCATGATATTTCGCCGGCCACGGCCCCCATATCTTCAGGCGCCATGGATATCAAGAAGGTGCGCGCCACCCTGCGCGAGAACGGCAACATGAACGGCACCGGCGTCTCGGAAGGCGCCCTGGGGGTGGTGATCACCATGAAGAACGATGTGCTCTTTGAACCTGACAGCGCCGACTTTCTGCCTGACGGCCGGCGCAACCTGGCTCTTCTGAGTGCCCTGCTCAAGGATGTTGAAAATCCGCTGATCGTGACCGGTCATACCAGCTCGATCCCCATTGAGGGCGAGCCATACTACTCCAACTGGGGTCTTTCGTCGGCCAGGGCGCTGGTGGTGATGAGCTATCTGCGTGAAAATGGCGTGCAGGACGGCCGCCTGTCGGCTTACGGTCTGGGTTCGCAACGGCCGATCGCCTCCAATGACACCTACCATGGACGCCAGCTCAATAACCGGGTCGAGATCACCGTGGTCGGCGATCTGCCCGGCGATATGGCTGCCGAGCCGGACCGGATCGATGAGCCCATGCGCACATTCCAGTACCGCGGCTTCAAGTTCAGACTGGAGGAGATGTAGTGGCCAACGATAAGAAAAATGTCGAGTACGTCTATCTGCCGAACACCGATGGCTGGATGGCGACCTTCTCGGATCTGGTGACCCTCCTGATCACCTTCTTCGTGCTGCTGATCTCCATGCAGTCCATGGATGACAAGGCCTTCAAGGAGAGCTTCGGCTTCTTCAACGATGCCATGGGGCCCCTTGAGATGACCTCCCAGAAGGCTATTCAGGGTTTGCCGTCGCTGGTGGCGCCCGATAACGTTAAAATTTTCATCGACACCTCGTCGCTGAGCCGCAGCCTGCTGAACGCCATGGAGCAGAAACAGCAGGTCGGCGGCGTGCAGGGCAAGGGCATGACCGACATCTCGGTGCGTGAGGATCCGCGCGGCCTGGCCATCATGATCAATGGCGACCTGCTCTTTGAGAAGGGCTCCGACAAGCTGGCTCCTGAGGCCTATGGTCTGCTGGCCGCGGTTGTCTCGGTGATCAGTGATACGGATGCGCTGCTCTCGGTTGAGGGGCATACCGACAATGTGGGCAATCCGCGTTTCAACTGGCAGCTCTCCATGCGCCGGGCCAACAATGTGCTCAACTATTTTATCTACAATGCCGGCATGAGTCCGACGCGTTTCGCGATCGCCGGCTATGGCAGTAACCGTCCCGTGGAAACCAATGAGACCCCAGATGGTCGCAAGCGTAACCGACGGGTAGAGATAGTACTACTAAGAGATCGTTTCTAGGAGGATCAAATGGCTGAAGAGAACGCTGAGAGCGGAGTAGAAGAGAAAAAAAAGAAACCGATGATGCTGATAATCATCATTGTGGTTGCCCTGATCGTTGTCGGCGGTGGTGCCGCGGCCTTCTTTATGCTGAAGGGCGGCGGCGAGCAGGCCGCGCCGGCCCCGCAGGCGGCCCCGGCCCCGCAGGCCGGCCAGCAGCGTATGCCGGCCGGCGGATTTGCCGGGCCCATGGGCCCGACGGTGCTGCTGGATTCATTCATTGTCAATCTGACCGACGCCCAGGGCACCCGTTATCTGAAGCTGACCATGCAGGTGGAGCTGAGCAATGAGCTGCTGGTTGAAGAGATCAATCAGAAGATGCCCCAGATCCGTGACGAGGTGATCGTGCTGCTGTCCAGCAAGTCGTTTGAAGATGTCTCCACCGTGGCCGGCAAGCGCGCGTTGAAGCGCGGCATGATCAGCGGTATCAACAAGTACCTGACAACGGGTCAGGTTGTGCGCGTTTACTTTACGGAGTTTGTGGTTCAGTAAGGAGATTTGAATGGCACAGATCCTCACCCAGGATGAAGTCGATGCCCTGTTAAAGGGCGTAGTCGGCGGCGAGATTGAAACCGAGACCGAGTTGGCCGATGAGGTTGAGGGCGAAGGGCCCCAATCCTTTGATTTCGGGGCCCAGGACAAGGTTATCCGCGGCCGCATGCCGACCCTGGATGCCATCAATGACCGCTTTGCGCGTTTTTTCAGGAACTCGCTCTCCAGCATGCTCAGGCGCATGGTGGATGTGACGCCGGTCTCGCTCGACACCATCAAGTTCGGCAACTTCATGCGCTCGCTGGCGGTGCCCTCCAGCATCCATATCGTGCGCATGGAACCTTTGCGCGGCAACGCCCTGGTGGTGCTCGAGACCAAGCTGGTCTTTGCCCTGATCGACGCCTTTTTCGGCGGCGTGGGCGGCGGCGCCATGAAGATTGAGGGCCGCGAATTTACAGCCATCGAGCAGAAGATGCTCTACAATGTGGTGGCCGCGGCCCTGCATGAGCTTGAGAATGCCTGGCAGCCGGTCTATGAGCTGCACTTCTCCTACACCCGCGGCGAGATGAACCCGCAGTTTGCCGGCATCATCCCCAATGAGGATGTCCTGATCGTGGTGCAGTTCGATATCGAGATGGAGGAGGCCAGCGGCAACATCATGGTCTGTATTCCCTACATGCTGATCGAGCCGATCCGTGACCGGCTCTACTCCAGCTTCCACACCGATGAGAAGCAGGATGTGGACCTGGAGTGGGTCAACCGTTTCAAACATGAGCTCATGAGCGTCTATGTGGAGACGGCCGTGACCCTGGGCCATACAACAATTTCATCCAGAGAGCTCTCGGCCCTCAGGCCGGGCGATGTGATCATGCTGGAAGAGGATATTTCGGATCCCCTGCGGATCAATGTGCAGAGTCTGCCCAAGTTTCTGGGGCGGCCCGGTCGTTTGAACGACAACATGGCTGTTGAAGTTCTGGGGCCGATTAAGAAACAGCTTTACTAAGGAGGCGTTAACAATGGCTGATGACAATCAGAACGATGTGGAACTTGACCAGAGCATGGTGGATGAGCTGTTGGGTGGCGGCAGCGCCTCTGAAGAACCCGAAAGTGGCGGGGGCGCCGAGCTCTCCCAGGACGATATCAATAAACTGATGGGCATCGACAGCGGCGAGGTTGATGAGCAGGACAAGCTGGCTGAAGAGTGGGCCAATGCCCTTGAAACCGGCGCTGAGATCCAAGAGGGCAAGGGCATTCCGTCCAAGGCGGCGCCGGCCGAATTTGCCGAGCTGAAGCCCGGCAGCGCGGCCCCCGGCACCTCCAGTGATCTGGACTTCATCCTTGATATTCCGCTGGAGGTGACCGTTGAGATCGGCCGCACCAAGATGCTGATCAACGATCTGCTGCAGATCGGCCAGGGGTCGGTCATCGAACTTAACCGGCTGGCCGGCGAACCGCTGGACATCCTGGTCAACAGCAAGCTGATCGCCCGCGGCGAGGTGGTGGTGGTCTCCGAAAAGTTCGGCATCCGCATCACCGATATCGTCTCGCCCATGGAACGCGTCAAAAGGCTGGGATGAGAAAGCTGGCTGCAACCATTGCGCTGCTGCTTATGCCGTCCGCGCTGCTGGCATCTGACGGCGGTTACTGGCAGAACTTCGCCCTGCTGGCCCTGGTGCTGGCCGGCATGGTGGCCACGGCCTGGGGGTTGAAACGTTACGGCCCGGTGGCCGGCGTCAAACGCAACCTCAATCTGGAAGTCATGGGGCAGGTGCCTCTTAATCAGCGCTCCTCGCTGGCCCTGGTCAGGGCCGGCAAGCAGGTTCTGCTGCTGGGGGTCTCCCAGTCAAGCGTTACCCTGCTCAAGGAGCTGGAGGAGTATGATGAAGAGGGTTAGCCTGCTGGTTGCGCTTCTGATGCTGGGGCTGCCGCTGGCCGCGCTGGCCGTGACCGTACCCGATATCTCGCTGGGCATCACCCAGACCGAGGATCCCGGCGAAGTTGTGGGCGTGCTCAGGATCATGTTTGTCCTGACCATTCTGGCTTTGGCGCCCTCGATCATGATCATGGTGACCTCTTTCACGCGCATCATCATCGTGCTGGGCTTCATGCGCCAGGCCATCGGCACCCAGCAGATGCCGCCCCAGCAGGTTCTGAGCTCCCTGGCGATCTTCCTGACCTTTTTCATTATGTCGCCCACCATCGAGCGCATCAATGATGAGGCCATTGTGCCCTACCAGAACGGCGTCATCGGCTTCGAACAGGCCATCAAAAACGGTGAAGGCCCGCTGCGGGACTTCATGTTCAAGCAGACCCGCGAAAAGGACCTGGCACTTTTTCTGACCATCATCAAGCAGGACAAGCCCAAGAACAGGGATGAGGTGCCCACCCGGGCGCTGATCCCGGCCTTCATGATCAGTGAGATCAAGACCGCCTTCCAGATCGGCTTCATCCTCTTCATTCCCTTCCTGGTGGTGGATATGGTGGTGGCCTCGATTCTGCTCTCCATGGGCATGATGATGCTGCCGCCGATCATGATTTCGCTGCCCTTCAAACTGATGATCTTTGTGCTGGTGGACGGCTGGAATCTGCTGGTCGGCTCAATTATCAAGGGGTTTGTGCCATGACCCCGGAAATTATCACCTCCATGCTGGCTGAGGGCATTAAGATGACCCTGCTGGTCAGCATGCCCATGCTGATGGTGGGTCTGATCGTGGGTCTCTCGGTCAGCATCTTCTCGGCCGTCACCCAGATCCAGGAGATGACTCTGACCTTCGTGCCCAAGATCATTGCGGTCTTCGTGGCCATGATGGTGGCCGGCCCCTGGATTCTGGAGAAGCTGACCACCTTCACCTTCAACCTCTTCAGTAATATTCCATATATGATTAGGTAGGGCCATGAATGAGCTCTACGCCCTAGCATCGCACGATGTGACCGCCTTTGTGCTGGTCTACATCCGCATCTCGGCCATCTTTGCCACGGTGCCGTTCTTTAGCGCCCAGCTGCTGCCGCGGCGCATCACGGCCGTGGTGGCCTTCTTTCTGGCCCTGGTGCTGCTGCCGGTGGTCCATGTTCCGCCGGCCAGTTTTGAGGCTATGAACATGCTGGATTTTGTGATGCTGATTATGCAGAGCGTCATGATCGGCATGACCATCGGCCTGACGATCAACATCATCTTTGCCGCGGTTCAGATCGCCGGTCAGTACGCCGGTTTCCAGATGGGCTTTGCGATCGCCAACGTGGTTGACCCCATGACCGGCGTCAACGCCCCGGTCACGGCCAATCTGCTCTATATCACGGCCTTTCTGATCTTCCTGGCCTTTGGCGGCGATCACATGATGATTAAGGCCATGGTGCAGAGTTTCAGCCTGGTGCCCATGGACGGGGCCTGGGGGCAGCCAAGCTTCTTCATGGCTATGGTATCCTACGCCTCGAACATGTTTCTGATCGGCTTGAAAGTTGCCGCGCCCGTGATCGGCGTGCTGCTGCTGATGAACATCGCCTTCGGGCTGATGGCGCGCGCCGCCCCGCAGATGAACGTCTTCATCGTCAGCTTTCCCCTGACCATCGGCGTGGGCCTGACCTTCATCGTTATCGTCATCAAGCTGCTGCCGTTCTTCATGGAGGGCAGCGTCAAGCAGGCCTGGGACTTCATCATCCAGACACTGAAGATGTACGGCTAATCAAAAAGTTCGATAAAGCTGAACTGCTCCACATCGAAGAGACCCTTGTCCGTGATTTTGAGGCTCGGGATGACCGGCAGGGCCATGAAGGAGAGGGTCATGAAGGGGGCGCGCAGGCCGCGCACCAGCTGCCTGGCATAAGAGTCCAGGGCGGCATACTCTGCGGCGGTCTGCCAGGCATCCATTGTGGAGATCAGGCCGGCCACCGGCAGCTCCATGCTCAGCTTCTTCTCCGGCCCGACCACCGCCAGGCCGCCGCGGCTGACCAGGTTGACCGCCCGGCAGATATATTCACTGCTGCTGCCGATGGCGATGATGTTGTGGGAGTCGTGGGCCACGCTGCCGGCGATGGCGCCCTCCTGCAGCTCAAAGCCGGTCACATAGCCGCACATGGGCGGGGCCTCGTGGTAGCGGTTGCAGACCGCAATTTTGAGCAGGCCGGCGGGGTTCATGATCCTGTGGCCGGTGATCAGCTGACCGTCAAAGACCTCGATCACATGGGCGGAGTCGCTGAGTTCTTGGATTGTGAACTCGGCCGCTTCATAGCTGCGGGCGTGGGCCGGGTTGATCGGTTCGACCGCGACCGGGGGCAGCAGGCTCTGGCCGTTTTCGGCGACCAGCTCGCCGTCAATATAGGTTTGCAGAACATCAAAGTTTGCTAGATTGTTGACGATGATGAAGTCGGCCGCATCGCCCGCCTGCAGCAGGCCCACATCCAGGTGATAGTGTTTAATCGGTGTCAGACAGGCGCAGGTCAGCACGTTCAGCGGGTCGCAGCCGGCTCTGATGGCGCCCTGCACCAGCAGGTTGATGTGGCCCTGGATCAGGTCGTCCGGATGCTTGTCGTCGCTGCAGAACATGCACATCTCAGGGCGCTCATCGATCAGCCTGAGCAGGTCTGAGAAGTTCTTGGCCGCCGAGCCCTCGCGGATCTGGATCTTCATGCCCAGCTCGATCTTCTCTAAGGCCTCGGCATAGGTGAAGGCCTCATGGTCGGTGGTGATGCCGGCATCCACATACTTCTTGAGGGCTGCACCGCTCAGGCCGGGCGCATGGCCGTCAACGGGCTTGTGAAGAGCCTTGGCGCAAGCGATCTTCTGCATGACGCTCTCATCATTGTGGATCACGCCCGGAAAGTTCATCATCTCGCTCAGGAAGCAGATCTCGTCGCGAGCCAGCAGCTCTTCAACCGCCGCGGCATCCAGTTCGGCGCCGGCGGTCTCGAAGCCGGTGGCCGGCACGCAGGAGGGCGCGCCGAAGAAGAACTTGAAGGCGCTCTTTTGGGCATCATCCAGCATGTAGTCGATGCCGCGCATGCCCAGCACGTTGGCGATCTCATGGGGGTCGGTCAGGGCGGCGACGCTGCCGTGGGTCACGGCTGCGCGGCCGAAGTTGGCCGGCGTCAGCATGGAGCTCTCGATGTGCACATGGCTGTCCACCAGGCCCGGGATTATGTAGTGCTCCGGGGCGCTCTCCAGCCTGCTGACCTCGGTGATGCGGCCCTCTGCCACCCTGATGCTGCCAGGAAAAATTTCGCGTTTGATCAGATCCACAATCTGTCCTTTGAAAGTTTCAGCCATGCTTGTCTCCTTATCTGTGTTATAATCATCAAAAGTAAGCTCGCACAAGGGGAGAGCCATGTTCAAAGATGTTGCTGATGTGATGTTGAAGTTGGAGGAGGCCGGTTACATTGCGTCCGAAGAGATCGCCACGGTTGTGTTTCTGGCCGCGGCCACCAACAAGCCGGTGCTGGTCGAGGGTCCGGCCGGCGGCGGCAAGACCGAGCTGGCCAAGGCCCTCAGCCGCGCGCTCAAGCGCGAACTGATCCGGCTGCAGTGCTATGAGGGGTTGGATGAGGCCAAGGCGCTCTATGAGTGGGAGTACGCCAAGCAGCTGCTCTATACCCAGATGGTCAAGGAGAAGATCGCGGACGTGATCGACGGCGCGGCCAGCTTGAGCGAGTCGGTCGAGCGCATCGCCTCCCAGGAGGATGCCTTCTTCTCGGAGCGTTTCATCCAGCCGCGGCCCCTGCTCAAGGCCATCAGCTCGGAGGAGCCGAGCGTGCTCCTGATCGACGAGGTCGACAAGTCCGACCCGGAGTTTGAGGCCTTTCTGCTGGAGCTGCTCAGCGATTTCCAGGTGACCATCCCGGAGCTGGGCACCAGGATGGCCAGGCATATCCCCTTTGTCTTTCTGACTTCCAACAACTACCGCGACATGAGTGACGCCCTGAAGCGCCGCTGCATCCATCTCTATATCGATTATCCGGCGCGCGAGCTGGAGGTTAGGATCGTCAGGCTGAAGCTGCCCGGCATTGAGCAGCGTCTGGCCGAGCAGCTGGTGGACCGGGTGCGTGAGATCCGCAAGCTGGATCTCAAGAAGCAGCCCTGCATCTCCGAGACCCTGGACTGGGCCCAGGCCCTGCTGGCCCTGCAGGTCGACGACATCACGCCTGAAGTTCTGAGCCAGACCCTCAACATGATTCTGAAGTACAAGTCTGACATGGATCAGGTCCGGGGCTGTGCTTAATCTGGTCGAGAATTTTGCTGCAGGTCTGCGGGCCGGCGGCCTGCGCATCTCGACGGCCGAGGTGCTGGACTGTCTCTCTCAGCTGGAGCTGATCGATCAGCTGAACGAGTCCCAGTTCAGGAGCACCCTCAGGACCAACTTCGTCAAGTCGCACCGGGATATGCGCCGCTTCGAGCACATCTACCGGCTCTACTTTCATGAGCAGCAGAGCGATTTCAGCGCCCTTGAAGAGCGCAGCGAGGTGCAGGAGCTCCTGGAGCGGTTGCCGTCGGCGGGCGCTATCGAGGGCGAGATTCGCGACTTCCTGCTGGGCGAGCCCCTCGGGCTGCTGGAGCGATTCGAGCAGATCCGCATCAGCGACGCCGAGCAGCGCTCCAGCAAGCTGGCCGTCTCCCAGCTGGGCGGCAACCTGGAAATTATGATCGCGCTCAACCGCATGCGCCGTGAACTCGGCCTGGTGCTGGGGCAGGCCGACGATGAACTGGGCTGGGAGAACAGTGCGGCCGTGCGCACCTATCTGGATGAGCGCCTCAACTCGGTCCAATCCATGCTGCTCAACAGCGATGCCCCGCTCAACGAGTCCCTGCGCCATGTGCGCACCAATGAGCAGCACATCAGGGCCTTCGGCGAAAAGCCCTTCAGTGCCTTGAGCGCCCAGGAGCTTGAGGAGATGCAGGCGGCCATCGAGAGGCTGGTGCGCAAGTTGAAGGATCTGGTGGCGCGGCGCCACCAGGCCGCCAGCCGCAGCCATCTGGATGTCAAGCAGACTCTGCGGCGGGCCGGGCGCTACCAGGGCATTCCGCTGGAGCTCTGCTACCGCAAGCATGCGCCGGCCAAGGGCAAGGTGGTGGCCATTTGCGACATCTCCAGTTCGGTCTGGGGCACGGCGCGTTTCATGCTGAGCGTGCTCTACGCCCTGCAGGAGTGCTTCAGTCGCGTCAACAGCTTTGTCTTTATTAACCGGATATGCGAAGTTTCCGAGGTTCTGGAAAACCATGAGATCAACCGGGCCCTTGAGCTGGTGCTGCGTGAGCTGGATATCAGTTACGGCGCGCCCACCGACTACGGCGCGGCGCTGCTCTCATTCAGAGAGCATCATATGGACGTGCTCAACAAGCGCACAACTCTGATCATCATGGGCGATGCGCGCTCCAACTACATGAATCCCAGGAGCGAGATCCTGGGCGAGCTGCGCGAGAAGTGCCGCCGCATCATCTGGCTCAATCCGGAGCCCGAGAAGATCTGGCACACCGGCGATTCCGAGATGCTGCGCTACAAGCCCTACTGCCACGAGCTGCGGACCTGCCGCAACCTCAATCAGCTGATCTCTTTCATTGAGGATCTGGTGCTCTAGACCATCTGATCCAGATTCATGAGGGCATCCTCAATATCAACCTCGGCCACGGCGAAGAACATGGCGTCCAGGCCCAGGGTCTTGGTGTAGGGCAGGCCGGTCAGGGTGATGGTCGGGTCGGGGTAGAGCGAGATCCCCAGCTTGTCCAGCAGGGAGTTTGAGATCTGCAGGATGTTGAAGAGCGGATCATCCTGGTCGGGAAATTCATCGGGCTGCTGGTGGAAAGCCACGATCTTGCAGAGCTTCTCGTCAAAGTTGAGCTTCTCCAGGATCTGGCCGCTGGCCTGGGCGTGGAAGGCCAGGGTGATTTCGCGCACCAGCTCGTCGCTGAGGCCCTGGTCCATCTCGGAGCGGTACTTGTGCAGGGTGTTGAAGATCGAGATGGTGCCGATGTCGTGCAGCAGCCCCAGCAGGTAGGCGTCTTCGGAGATGGAGCGCAGATTGATGTGCTCGGCGATGCGCTTGGCGCAGATGGCGCAGCCCAGCGAGTGGCGCCAGTTGATCTGGAAGCTCTCCTTGAGGCCCGGGATGTCGCCCTCAAAGGAGTTCTTCATGCTGGAGGTCATCAGGAAGTTCTTGATGGTGCCCATGCCGACGCGCGAGATGGCCCGCTCCACATTCTTGATCTTGGCCAGACCGGCGTAGAAGGATGAGTTGGAGAGGTTGAGCACCTTGGCGGTCAGGGAGGGGTCGCGCTCGATGACGCTGGCCAGATCGTCAATGGAGGTGTTTTCGTTTTGCAGCAGGTTCATGATGCTGGCGGCGGTGTTGTCGATGGTGGGCAGGGGGATCTCCTCCTGCTGCAGTTCTCTTTCGATGATCTCTTTGATGGATACGCTCATTTTAATGCTCCACAATCTTCAGGATTTCTTCGATGGGTCTGGGTTTGCCGGCATAGGGCACATGCTTGTTGACCTCTTCGATGGTGGTGATGCCCTTGACCGCCTTGACGATGCCGTCCTCCAGCAGCGAGACCAGGCCCGAGTGCTCGGTGCTGATCTTGCGGATCTGATAGGAGGTCTGGCGCTCCAGGATGGCGTTCTTGATGGGCTCGTTGAGCACCAGCAGTTCATAGATGCCGACCCGGCCCATGTAGCCGGTGTAGTTGCAGTGCTGGCAGCCGGTGCCGTGATGGAAGGTGTAGTCCTTGATCTCCTCCTGGCTCAGGCCGGCGCGCAGGACCTCGCGCGGTTCCGGTTCATAGCTCTCCTTGCAGTGGGGGCAGACCTTGCGCAGCAGGCGCTGGGCCACGATCGAGAGCACGGTGGAGGAGATCAGGAAGGTTTCAATGTCCATGTTCATCAGGCGCAGGATGCCGCCGATGGAGTCTTCGGTGTGGAAGGTCGAGAAGACCTTGTGGCCGGTCAGGGCCGCCTGGATGGCCACCTCGACCGAGTTCTTGTCGCGCATCTCGCCCAGCACCACGATGTCGGGGTCCTGGCGCACGATGGATTTGAGGGTCTCGTCAAAGGTCAGGCCGATGTAGTCGTTGATCGAGCACTGGATGATGCCGTCGATCATGTACTCGACCGGATCCTCGGCCGTGATGATTTTGATGGAGGGGTCGTTGCAGTAGTCGATGGAGCTGTAGAGGGTGGTGGTCTTGCCGCTGCCGGTGGGCCCGGTGATGATGACCACCCCCGAGGTCGGCATCAGCACCTCGTCGATGAACTTGCGCAGGGTGCCGGGCGCCATGCCCAGCTCGCTTAAGTTGTTGAGGCCCTTCTTCTTGCTCAGGAGGCGCATGACCACGTTTTCGCCGTGGACGGTCACGTAGGATGAGAAGCGGATGTCGAGGCGGTTGTTGTAGTAGATGTAGTCGATCTTGCCGTCCTGGTGGTGGCGCTTGTCGGCGATGTCGGCCCCGGCCATGATCTTGGTGCGTGAAATGATCTTGTCGTGCAGGTGCTTGGGGAATTCGGTCTTCTGGATCAGCACGCCGTCCTTGCGGTAGCGCACGCGGCTTTTCTGCGAGAGGGGTTCGATATGGATGTCGCTGACATCCTCGTCGATGGCCGACTGGATGATGTAGTCCACCATGCGCACGATGTCATCCTCGATGCCGCCGCCCTCATGTTTGACATCCACCTTCTGGGCGCCCACCTGAAAGGCGTCCAGGGCCTCGATCAGGCTGGTCTTGGTGGTGATGGCCGGAATGATCTTGTCGCCGTAGCTCTGCTGGGCGGCCTTGATGCTGTTCTCGTCCAGCGGGTCCTTGAAGATGACAATGATGCCCTCATCGGTCTTGGAGAAGGGGATGAAGAGGTACTTCTTCATGTAGGTGACCGAAGTTTTCTTCATCAGGATCTTGTCGATGATGCGCAGGTTGGGTTCGATGTAGGGGCAGTCGAGCTGCTCGGAGAGGGCCTGGCAGAGGTTCTCCTCGGTGAGCATGCCGTGATCGACCAGCACGTCGCCCAGGCGTTTGCCCTCGGTCTGCTGCAGGTGCAGGGCCTTGCGCAGGTTTTCGGCCGAGATGAAGTTCATCTCCAGCAGGAAGTCGCCCAGGCGCAGGTTCTTCTTGTGCTTCTTCATGACCTCCTTGATCTGGGAGTCATAGACGTAGCCGAGCTTGACCAGTACCTCGCTGAGGCGTTGCTTCTCTTCCAGCTTGGAGTGGATCCTTTCGGCCCGCTCCAGCTGCTGGCGGGTGATAACGCCCTCGTCTAAGAGGAACTGGCTGATATCATCCTGCCGCTTGTTTTCCGTTTGAGTCTCTTGCATCTGCAGCACCACCTTGCGTTATTGTCGGCAGTTAAAGTATATTGTGCGCAATAATAGACAGAAAATTGAATTATTACAACCGTTGAGAAGGTGCTATGCTTGATTCTCATGAAATTGACAGCCTAGCGCGTTGGGCCCGGGGCATGGGCGCGCGCTATGGCCTGCAGCGTGTCGAAGATCTTCCGGCTGAGCTCTGGTCTGACATGCTGGACATGTTGCGGCCCGGTGATGATGCGACTCTGATGCAGACCCTGATAACGCTTACGGCCGCCGGGGGCTGGCCCGGCATCGCGCTGGCCTTGCTGGTGCAGCGGCTGCTGGTGAGCTTTGTCGGCGAAACCCAAGAGAGTCTCTGCCTGGCCGTCTCCGAGGCGGGCGTCGGTGCCCATCCCAAGTTTCTGCAGACCTCGGCGCGCCTGGCTGGCGAGACCTGGCTGATCAGCGGCAGCAAGAGCTATCTGACCAATGTATCGGCCGGGCGTTTCATCGTGCTGGCCGTCACCGGCATGCAGGGTCAGCGCAAGCGCTACTCGGCCTTTATGGTGAAAGCCGGCAGCCCCGGTTTGACTATGGGTGAGCCCATGGATTTGGATATGCTCAAGCCCGTGCGCCACGGTTCCATTATAATGGAGGAGTGTCCGGCCGAAGCCCTGATCGGCGAGCCCGGCACGGCCTATGAGGAGATTGCCATTCCCTTCCGCCAGCGCGAGGAGATCTTCATGCTCGGCATCCTGACCGGCATCGCCAAGTATCTGGGCGCCGAGACGGGGCGGCTGGAGGAGCTGGTCATGAGCTGCGACCTGCGTGAGCCGGACAGCCTGCCGCCGGAGTTTGCCGCGATCTTCGGGCAAATGCTGGCAGAGAAGAGGGCAAGCTGGCAGCGGCACCCGGACGGGCCGCGCCTGCTCAGAGATATCGACGGCCTGCTGGCTCTGGGGCAGCGGGCCCTCAGTCGGCGGCGTAAAGCGCTGCTGTCGACGCCAGCTTAGCCCGGATCTCCTCCCTCAGCCAGCCTGGCTTCAGCACCAACGCTTCCGGCCCGAAGGAGAGAATCCAGGCGATCAGCTCGGGCTTGGATGAGGCGCTGAACCTGAGCCGGATGCCGCCGTCTTTTTGCTTGGTGATCTTCTGGTCCGGGCTCCAGTTGCGCTCGGCGACATACTGGGCCGCAAATCCGCTGAAGGCAACCAAGGCCTCAAAACTTTCGCCCTTGATGATGCCGAAGTTCTGGTTGTAGGTCTGCTCAAAGTCATAATCCTTGGGGAAGATAAAGCTCTCATCAAGCTGTTTGGTCTGCTGGATGCGGTGGGTGGCGAAGAGCCGGTCCTCGCCGTTGAGCGCCAGGCGCGCGCTGACATAGATCGTGTCGCCGTGGGAGAAGATCTTGAGCGGCATGATGGTGTAGCTCTTGGCGCGCGAACTGCTCAGCGGGCGATAGCTCAGCTGGCAGAGCAGGGAGTTCTGCATGCAGTTGAGGATCGTGCGGATGTCGGCCTCATTTCTGGTGTAGTCGATCGAGCCCGGGCGGTAGGCTGTGAAGTGGTGGGCGGCGCGCGGGTTGTTCAGCTGGGCCTGGCTCTTCTCCAGGGCCTGGGAGGCCTCCTCAAAGAGGTGCGAGCCCAGCAGGTGCTCGGCAAAGGCGCGGCACATCATGAGGGTGTCGAGCTCATTTTCGGTCAGGCTCAGGGCCGGTGGCAGCTTGGCGCTCTTCCTGACCTTGTAGAACTTCTGGCGCCCCTCGGTGAACTCCTCGATCTCAACCCCGTAGGAGCGCTTGATGTCGTCGATCAGGCGCAGCACGGTCTGTTTGGAGCAGTCCAGCATGCGGCTCAGCTCACCCAGCGAGTAGGCCCGGCCCGAGAAGAGCAGTTTGGCGAAAAGTTTGATCAGTTTCTCGCCGTAGCTGGCATAGGGGCTTATTTTTTCAGGCATAATCTACCTCATAAATTTATTTTTATCGTTCCGCGATCTGGAATGAAGCCATGCTACCATTATCTCAGTTAATAAAAAAGGAGATGCTCATGCAGAATCATAAAACTCTCTGGATCGTGGTGGTCATCTGGTTTGCGGCCTTTATCCTGCTCTGCTGCTGGCCGCGCGAAAGCGTGCAGGCTCAGAGCTTCCATATCAATTTGCACGACCTGGAGCTGGCCCTGGAGCAGCAGGCCGGCGAACTGACGGATGCCCAGCGCGGCAATCTGATCTACGCCTACAATCGGGTGCGCCCCGGCAATGAGTATGAGGCGGCTTATGTGATCGCCTGCGCCGTGCAGCAGCAGGAGGTCAGCAGCTATCTGGAAAAGGTCGTCTCAGACCAGCCGGGGCTGGTTTTTCATGAGCATGCCGTTGGGTTTGTGCAGCGGCTCTTCGGCTGCAGCGAAGTTGAGGCCTCCATGCTGCTGGGCAGGATTGTGCGCGAGGAGGTCACGCCGGCCCAGTTGCAGCGCATGCTGGCCAAAGAGGGCAGCCTGAGCCGGGCGGAGCTTGAAGAGCTGCAGCGGGAGCTGGTTCTGAATCATAACCGGATGGGGAACCGCTCCTATGCGTGGTGCGCCGGGGTTGTGAAGCGGGCGCTGGAGATTGGGGCGGTGGCTTGTCTTTAGGTTGGGGGGTGAGTCTGTGAAGCTAGCCTACGATTAATCGAGCCATTTTTGCATTGCTGCTCTGGCATCGGCCTTGGAGAAAATTTTATTTTTCAGTACAGCGCGTTCACCTCGTGCAATGCCTTCAAGTATTTGCATGTGACTTTGCTTTAGCTTGGTGTTGGTCGCTTCATGTTTTGGGGCGGGTGTGATTTCTGTCTTCATGAAGTTAGAGTATAGTGACAATTTATGTTGGGCAAGAGGTTTGCGTGATAGTCGGGGACGGTTCTGTTTTTAGATCGTCTGTAATAAATCAAAGATTGTTTTAGGTGGAAAATAGAACCATTCTTAATATTTTTGATTTGGGAGTTATGTGTCTATAACTTCTTGTATCTTTTCGATTATCTGTTTGATGTTGAAGGGTTTTTGGATGAACGGTGTTCCCGGCTTAAGAATGCCATGATAGGAAATGGTGTTGTCGCTATATCCTGACATGTAGAGAAACTTGATGTCGGGGATGGTGTTTCTTAAACGGTCAATTAGAATAGATCCGCTCATGCCGGGCATAATGACATCCGTAACCACAACGTCGGGCCTGAGCCCTTTATCTTCAATAAACGATACTGCCTCGTCACCATTTGCAGCTGTGGTCACTTGATATCCGGCAATGGTAAGCATTTTCTCAAAAAGATTACGCAGGGCAGTGTCGTCTTCCACCACCAACAAGAATTGCCCTGTGACCGTTGGTGCGATACGTGGCTCTTTGACAATACAGGCCTCTGCTGAGCTCTGTGTCAGGGGTAGATAAATTTTGAAGGTTGTCCCTTTGTCAGGTTCAGAATAAGCCCAGATGTTGCCATTGGACTGTTTGATAATTCCATACACCGTCGATAGGCCGAGCCCAGTACCTCTTCCTATCCCTTTGGTAGTGAAAAATGGATCAAAAATATTGCTGAGGGTGTTTTTGTCCATGCCGCACCCTGTATCTGTTACGGCAAGCATAATATAGTCGCCTGGGACTACGCCATTGTGTTCGTTCGCATAGTGGATATCAAGTTCAGTGCTGGAAGTTTCAATAATCAACCTGCCGCCCTGAGGCATGGCGTCACGTGAATTGACAGCTAGATTCATGATTACCTGCTCGATTTGTGTAGGATCGACTGTGACCATCGTCGCACAGTCACAAAGCTGTAAGATTAGGTCAATATCTTCACCAATCAGGCGTCGCAACATCTTGTCAAGATTGCGAATCAGTTCATTAAGATCGATTGTTTTTACTTGCAGTGTCTGTTTTCGGCTGAATGCCAGAAGTTGGCGGGTTAGCGCGGCAGATCGTTCGCCTGCCTCCACAATGTGTTTAGCACTCTCTAGCAATGGATCGTCTTTTTTCATATTGTCGACAAGGTTCTCGCCATAACCTAGGATGATACCCAGCAGATTATTGAAGTCATGAGCCACACCACCCGCAAGATGACCGATGGCTTCCATCTTCTGTACCTGACGATATTTCTCTTCAATGGCTAGTTTGTCGGTGACGTCAATTATGGTCGTAACAAGACAATCTTCGCCAGATAGTACCAATGGTTTTGATGATAAAAGGATGTTTATGACTTTGCCTGATTTTGAATTCGCCTGGAGTTCGAAATTATGCAGACCCCCTGACTTAATTTGTGCTTCAATCAGTGTTTTCCTCGCCTGATCACTTAACATTTTTAACTCAGTTGACGTACTGCCGATCACTTCATCGCGGCAAAACTCAAATATTTTGAGAAAAGAGTCGTTAACATCAATAAATTTACCATCTGAAATTGTTGTTAACATCATCCCGGCTGGACTTGCATGGAAAGCACTTGAAAATCGCTCTTCAGATAGCCGCAGTTCTTTCTCGGCCCGCAATCGATGGGTGATGTCACGAGCCACCCCAAATATTTGCTGGGGAGCCCCGTCATCTTGGCGCGAGTAGATGAATTCGGTGAAGTCAAGCCAGTGCCATTCCCCGTCTTTATGCTTGAATCTATACTGGTGGTTAATTGGTTCATTGTCTGGTGTTTTTGCATACAAAGGGAACGTTTTTTTGCGGTAAGTTATGAAGTCATCAGGGTGCATCAGGGAAGGAAGAACTTCTGCGCCCATGGATTTGATTCCATCAATCGAATAACCAAGTACAGTCTGAATGCCTTTATTGCTATATACATTTTTGTGTTCGATAATATCGTATATGTAGAGTATGTCAGGTGTGAAGTTGACAATCGACTCAATAAATTTGTTTTTGTCACGCAGTTCTTTTTCAATTTTCTTGTTGTCTGTGAAATTCTGGGTGACTCCAACGATTTCAGTTATATTTCCGGATTCATCAGTTATCGGGACACAGGTGATCTTGAGGTATTTTGAGTCCATACCGGGGATTGGTATCTCTGCCTCTACGGACATTTTATTGCCAGTCCTTTGAGACTCTCGCAGAGCTGGGAGATAAATCTCATAAACCTCAGGTGGCCATATTTCCTCTTCACTCTTGCCCAGAAAATCAGATTCAGGTCGACCGGTGATATTTATTGTCGCAGCATTTATGTATTGAATTCTTAGGTCGGAATCATAAATAACAATGACATCTGGGATATTCTCCAGCGCACGTTTAAATCGTTCTTTAATTTTCTTGAGGTTTCTTTGTGTCAGAGTCTGTTCAGTGATATCTGTATGCTGGACGAAAATCCCTTCAGGGATTGGTTGGCATTTGATGTTGAAATAACCTGCATGTTTATCCTGGCATGTAAATTTAATCTTTTGCTGTAGAGGGATTCGTTCCGTCATGCTGCGCTGTAATAGTTTTAAGATTTCGGAGCTTTCTATTTCGGGGCATGTATCGGTGATCTTTTTGCCTATAAATTCATCAGCTGATTGGCGGATCTGGCGCGCAGCTGCTTCATTGAGGTAATGACATGTCCAGTCAAATCCGATGACCTGGCAACCTTCCGTCATGCTATTGAGGATTGAGTGATACCGATTTTCCTTTTCTCTGAGGTTCTCTATCGTTGACTCAGCGATCATTAGACGTTGTTTAAGTTCATTATATGAGATGCTGTCATTACTCATAAGAAATTTCCTTGCTAGTAAATAAGGTAGTTAATACCTTGTTCTTAGTCAAGCAGATGAAATCAATCATGCTGATCGAGATTGTATAGTATACTCTTGATTTCATTTGATATATTAGGCTACTTCTTGGGAATATGAAAACAGACCTCCCAATCCTAGAATTTGACCCGGACGTTAACGCCGTCATCAACCCCACCGACGCCATCACCCACGCAGACGGCGTCCCCAAGCACTGTGTCCTACCCATCTATTATAAGGTAATGGAAAAGCTGCTAACTGACGGCCGACTGGAACAGGTGGCCGCCATCGAGACCGCCCTCGGCCCTTTGCCCATCTACCGCATGGACTATGAGGGCAGCGAGGTGGCGGTCGTCCATCCGGGCGTGGCCGCGCCCCTGGCCGCCGCAGTCATGGAGGAGCTGATCGCTTTTGGCTGCCGCAACTTCATCGCCTGCGGCTCCTGCGGCGTGCTGGATGGCGGCCTGGACAAGGGCACCATAATTGTGCCCGATTCGGCCGTACGCGATGAGGGAACATCATATCACTATGTCGCGCCCAGCCGCGAGATTGAGGCTCAGGCCGCTGTTAACAAGGTGATCGCCGCGGTGCTGGAAGATCGCGGGCTGCCGTACATAATAGGTAAGACCTGGACCACGGATGCCTTCTACCGCGAAACCAAAAACCGGGTCGCGCACCGCAAAGGGGAGGGCTGCCTGGTGGTCGAGATGGAGTGCGCGGCTTTTCTGGCGGTGGCCGCTTTTCGAGGGGTGCGCTTCGGCCAGCTGCTCTCGACCGAAGATGATGTCAGCGGTCATGAGTGGGACCGCCGTCTGGAACACGACTATCAATCCAAACCCGAGCAGCTCTTCTGGCTGGCCGTGGAGGCCTGCCTCAGACTCGGTTAATGCGCATGCGGATTAGGCGTCAAATAGTCCCTGAAGAGGTTGTGCACCTTGGGGATCTCATGAATGAACCAGTTACTGATGTAGTGGGCCTCGTTTGAGGCGTGGTCGCGCGGGCCGCCGGGCGGCAGGGCGTGGTCGCTGTAGAGGTCCTCGTCATACTTGGCCAGTTCCAGGCCCTTGTCGTAGAGGGTCTCGATGTAATCCATGATCTCTGCGCTGCAGCAGAGTTTGGCTTCGCCGGTGGCGATCTTGAACTCGACCAGATCGTCAAAGTTGATGGTGTTGTCGCGCATGATCTGATTGAGCATGTTCATGATGGCGCGGTAGATCTCGAGGCGCTGGCGGCGGATCGGCTGGGCCTTGACCTCCAGGATCAGGTGTTGCTGCTGGCGGGCCATGTAGATCAGGGTGCCGGCGGACAGTGTGCTGATAATACACAGAAAAGCTAGTAGTGGAATCATGTTTTGAGTCTCCTCGATCAAATTAAACAGTGCGACTCTAATATGAAATTTTGAGAAAGGAAATCAAAAAATGACCGGGGAGGCCCCCGGTCAGTGTGCGATGGGAATGGTCCTGCGTTTGCCGGCCTGGGTCTTGGTGAGGTTGATGGTCAGGATGCCGTTCTTGAACGAGGCCTTGGCCCTGTCCGGGTCGACCTCGCTGGGCAGCGCGACGACCCTTCTGAAGGAGCCGAAGCTGCGTTCAAGGTAGTAGCTGCTATCCTTTGCATGTTTCTGCTCGTCGGCCTTCTCGCCGCTGATGATCAGTCTGTCGTTCTCCAGCGCGATGTTGACGTTCTGCTCGTCCATGCCGGGCAGTTCCGCCGTGATGGTGATCGCTTGCTCACTTTCATCCATATTGATGCGCGGGCTGAAATGCTCTTCAAAGATGCCGAAGTGCGCCATGTCAAAGCTGGGGAAGAAATCACTGAAGAGCCGGTCGATGTGGCGGTGCAGGCTGTCGATCTCGTACTCTTTCGGGGCACCGCCTCTGTTTTTGTTCCAGGGAACAACATTCTTGAGTGCCATAATCCACCTCCTTTTAGCTGCTTTTGATGGTGATCTTGCGGGCCTTGGCCGGTTCGGCCTTGGGCAGTTCCAGCACCAGCACGCCGTCCTGCATGGAGGCCGAGATCTTATCCTTGTCGATCTCGTCCGAGAGGGTGAAGGAGCGCGAGTAGTCGCCGACGCCGTACTCGGCATGGCCGATGCGGTGGTTGCTGATGTCGGGCAGGTCGACGCGGCCCTCCATGGTCAGGACGTTCTTCTCGAGGGTGATGTTGACGTTCTGCTCGTCGGTGCCGGGCATCTCGACGTACATCTTGAGCCCCTCTTCATTCTCCCAGATGTCCACCTTGGGGCTGTAGACCCGGCGGTCGCGGGTGCGCTCGCTGGTGAGCTCTCCGGTTACCTCTTTCTTGTTCTGCTCGATATTTGTCTCTTTACTGTTCATAGGATCCTCCTTTTAGGCGCGGGCGATGCTGATGTTGCGGGGTTTGTCGGCCTCGGCGCGGGGCAGGGTGATGGTCAGGATGCCCTTTTTGTACTTGGCATCAACCTTGTCGTTCTCCACATTGTAGGGCAGGCGCACGCTGCGGTTGAACTGGCCCTGGTAGCGTTCGCGCCGGTGCCAGGTTCCGCCCTCATTCTCGGCGGCCTTGACCTCGCCCTTGATGCTGAGCTGGTTGCCGTTGATTGAGAGATCAATTTTGGCCGGGTCGATGCCGGGCATTTCGGATGTCACGATGACGCTCTCTTCATTGTAGAACATGTTCAGGGGCGGATTGATCTGCGGCGCATCGGACGCGAAATCGGCAAAGAAGCGGTCGATCTCATGCCAGGGGTCCCATCCTCCAAAAACTAGTTTTGTCATAGCTTTATCCTCCGTTTCTGTTTTCTTGAAGATTATTTAAGGACGATGATTTCTGATTTCAAGATCTCCGGCCCAGAGAAAATTGGGTGTTTTGCCGCCAAGTAAAATGATTGTCATCAAATGCGCACTTGGTTATAAAGTTCGCTCGTACAATTGATGAGAAAAGGGATGGTCCGATGGCAAAGATGACACCGATGATGCAGCAGTATCTGGATATCAAGTCGCAGTATGGCGATGCAATTCTGTTTTACCGCATGGGCGACTTCTATGAGATGTTTCATGATGATGCCGTGGTGGCCTCCCGTATCCTGGGCATTACCCTGACCAGCCGCGACAAGAACAAGGAGAACCCGGTGCCCATGTGCGGCATCCCCTACCACAGCGCCACGGGCTACATCGCGCGTCTGATCAAGGCCGGCAGGAAGGTGGCGGTCTGTGAGCAGACCGCCGATCCCTCGACGGTCAAGGGGCTGGTGCCGCGCGAGGTGGTGCAGGTGGTGACCCCGGGCCTGATCGTGGAGGAGAATCACCTGGACAATGATCAGGCCAACTATCTGATGGCCGTCTGCCGCTCTAAGAAGCTCTTCGGCCTGGCCTTCATCGACATCTCCACCGGTGATTTCCGCGTCACCGAGGTTGCCAGCCGGCAGGATATGCTGAGCGAGCTGGGGCGCGTCTCGCCCAGCGAGGTGCTGGTCAGCGAGGAGGGTCTGGTGCAGGATGGCTACTTTGTCTCCAGGCTGGATTATGAACCCTCGCTGCAGCGCTGCAGCGAGATGCTCAGCCTGCACTTCAACACCATCGGCATCGACGGCCTCGGCCTGAAAGACCATCCGGCGGCCCTGGTGGCGGCCGGTATGGTCTTGAATTATGTGCGCGAGACCCAGAAGGCGGTGCTCAAGCACATCAACCGGCTGCGTTACTACAATCCCGGCAACTTCATGATCCTGGGGGCCAACACCAAGCGCAATCTGGAGATCTTCGAGTCGATCTCGGGCGGGGTCGAGGGCACCCTCTACCATGTGCTCAACCATACGGTCAGCGCCATGGGCGCCAGACGCCTGGCGGACTGGATCTCGTTTCCGCTGATGGACCCGCTTGTGATCAACGCCCGTCTGGACGCCATTGAGGAGCTGGTCGCGGCCGGCTTGCGGATCACGGATCTGCGCACGATCCTCAAGGGGGTGCCGGATCTGGAGCGCATCATCGGCCGGGTGGCGGCCGGGCGCGCCACTCCGCGCGACATTGTGGCCCTGGCCGACGGCCTGGAGCGCATTCCGCTGCTGGCGGCGGAGCTGGGCACTCTGCAGAGCCCGCTGGTTCGTCAGATCGCTGACGGTCTCGATCCGCTGGCTGAGGTTGTGAGCCGCATCCGGGCAACGGTGGTGGAGGATCCGCCCATCAAGCTGACCGACGGCAATGTGATTGCCTTAGGCGTCAGTGCCGAACTCGACGAGCTCAAGAGTCTGCGGCGTGATTCGCGTCAGTGGATCGCCGAGCTGGAGGCTTCAGAGAAGCGCAAGACCGGCATCAATACGCTCAAGATCGGCTACAACCGGGTCTTCGGCTACTACCTTGAGGTGACCAAGGCCAATGCGGCCGCCGTGCCCGAAAGCTACATCCGCAAGCAGACCCTGGCTAACGCCGAGCGCTACATCACGCCCGAGCTCAAGGAGTATGAGGCCAAGCTGCTGGGGGCCCAGGATGCCATCGCCAAGATCGAGCTCGACATCTTCGGTGAGCTGCGCGACTACCTGGTGGAGCAGATCCTGCGCATGCAGGCGACTGCCTCGACGGTGGCGGATCTGGATGCGATCGTCTGTCTGGGCTACATCGCGGTGCAGAATGGATTCAAACGGCCCAATGTGACTGCCGAGCGTGGCATTGATATCCGCGACGGGCGTCATCCGGTGGTTGAAAAGGTGCTCAGGGACGGCGAGTTTGTGCCAAATAATTGTCACTTTGACGGCCCCAAAGACACTTTGCACATCATCACCGGACCCAACATGGCCGGTAAGTCGACATTTATGCGTCAGGTGGCGCTGATCACCATTATGGCCCAGATGGGCTCCTTCGTGCCGGCGCGCCAGGCCGAGATCGGCGTGGTTGACCGCATCTTCACGCGTATCGGCGCCCTGGACAACCTGAGCGCCGGCCAGTCCACCTTTCTGGTTGAGATGAGTGAAACCGCTGATATCCTTAATAATGCCACCAGCTTGTCGTTGGTGATCCTGGATGAGATCGGCCGCGGCACCTCGACCTATGACGGTATGAGCCTGGCCTGGGCCGTGGCCGAATACCTTGATCAGAAGCGCGTGCGCACCTTTTTCGCAACCCACTATCATGAGCTGGCAGACCTTGCCCGGCGCCACAAGGGCATTAAGAATTACCATATGGCCATTGAGGAGAGCGGGCACGAGGTCATTTTCCTGCGGGAGCTCAAACGCGGCGCGATCGGAAAGAGCTATGGCATACATGTTGCTAAATTAGCCGGTGTCCCCGAAGATGTGGTGACAAACGCCAGGTTCGTACTTGAGAACATTGGCAGGAAGGGCAAATCGGTGCCCAAGTCGCAGGCAGATGTTGCCGTGCAGGCCAGCCTCTTTGACGCTCCGGCAGCCAAGGCGGATGACGGGCTGGCGGATGAGATCAGGGCGCTGGATTTGGAGCAGCTGAAGCCGATTGAAGCGTTAAATATCTTATATGCTCTAAAGGAAAAGGTTTCGGACAGCTAGTTAAGAGATGCAGCGTATGTCCGAAAGATGAAGAGAGGTAGTTATGAACAGCGAAACTGATGCAAGAAGCCTGGCCCGCAAACTGGGTATGCCCTACGTTGATATTGAGAAGGCCGAGCCGGATCGTCGATGTGTCAGACTCTTGAAAGAGGTTTTTGCCCGCAACTATACCAGCATTCCGGTGCGTTTTCTGAACGGCGGCGTGCTGGTGGCTATGGGGTCTCCCGAAGACCGCGAGCATGTTGAGGCCATGAGCTTCCATATGGGGAAAAAGGTCTATCCGGCCCTGGCCGACAGGCAGTCGGTGCTGAACGCCATCAATACCTACTATGCCGCCGCCCCGGGCGCGCCGCGGGTTGAGCCCAAGGCGGCTGCGCCGGTCGTGCAGCCGCGCGGTGATGAGATCCGGCGCGAGAATCACACCATCGCCGTTATCTCCAACAAGGGCGGCGTGGGCAAGACCCACACCTCCACCAACGTTGCCAAGCTGCTCTCGGACAAGGGCAAGCGGGTTCTGCTGATCGATACGGATCTGGGCAATGCCGACATCTCGAACAAACTGGCCGTCTTTCCCGAGTACACCCTGCTGGACTTCATGGAGGGCGATGTGGCCCTGAATGATGTGATCATCGACACCCCGCTGGGCTTCGATCTGATCGGCGGCTCCTCGGGCGAGTTCAAGCTGGCCAACATCAACTATGTGCAGCGTTCCAAGTTTATCCGCAACTTCAACAAGGTTTCGGCCAACTATGACTATACCATCTTTGATCTGAGTGCCGGCATCGGCTCCACCGTGCTGGACTTTGCCCTGGCCTCGGATGAGATTGTGGTGGTGACCACGCCCCAGGATATTATCGCGGGGTATGCCTGCATCAAGGCGGCTTTCCAGCGCTTCAAGGCCATCGAGGAGAAGCTGATGGCCAAGGTTGAAGATTATCAGCCCCGGCGCGATTTCACGCCCTGGGTGGTCATGAACCAGGTCTCAAGCCTCAAACAGGGAATCTTTCTCTACAACCGGATCTGCCAGACGGCTGATGAGCGCATCAACAATCAGGAGTCGGTCTTTGCCGTACGTCCTGAATATCTGGGCGGCGTGATCTTTGACAAGGACACCTACCGCAAGACCGAGATGCAGCGCAAACCGTTGACGACCCTCTTTCCCAACAGCAAGCCGGCCCAGTGTCTGGAGCATCTGAGCAACAACCTGATGAGCCCCCCGGACATGCGCAGCTCGCAGCAGCAGCTTAAGGGCGGCCTGGGAAGATTTGCCGCAGTATTGGGCATGTCCTGAAAAAGTTCTCAAGAAATCAGGGCCGTAACCGATAACAAATAGGTAGGTTATCACGGGAGGTTTAGTCAGGACATGACCGAATATCAAATGAGCAATCTGGAAAAGTGGGATGATGTGCGGCCTGTAGTTATATTTTTTGCAGGGGAGCGTTTTGTGGTCGATTATGAAGAGCACTGCGATCCTGTGGCCGCGCCGGTGGTAGCCTTGGTGCACTCCTATCTGGGGAATCTATCCCTGACTCAGAATGACAACTGAGAGCCGTGGAGAGTCTGCGACGAGTTCTGGTAGTCGACGATGACGAGGGCGACTGCTGCCTGGTTGAAGATATTCTGGAGCTTGACGGCATTGAGGTCGTCAAGGCCATCGGCGGCGAAGACGCCATCCGGATCTTAAGCACGGAATCCTTTCCCGTAGTTGTCACCGATCTGATGATGCCGGATATCGACGGCTTCGGCGTGATCGACTACATCAACAAGCGTCACAAGGACACGGTGGTGATCGTCATCTCGGGTCACGCCAGTATCGAGAATGTCATCAAGGCCCTGCGGCAGGGCGCCTACGACTACATCATCAAACCCTTCGGCACCGAGCTGCTGCGCCACACGGTCAAGCGCGCCTTTGAATACATCGCGCTCAGCCAGGACCGCATCCGGCTGCAGTCCTTTGATCTGGTGACCCAGATGGCCTCCACCACGGCCCATGAGGTTTTTCAGCCCCTGACCGTGCTGATGGGGCATGCCCGTGAGATCGAGAAGCTGGCCGCTGACGAGGCCGTCAGCCAGAAGGCGCTTGATCTGCTGGCTGAGGCGCGCAAGATCAAAGAGATTATCACCAAGATGGAGAGTCTCAACGCCTACGTCACCAAGACCTTCCCGGGCGGGCACACCATCATCGATATCGACAAGGGCTCCACGCCTTCCTAGAACACGCCTCCACTCCTGAATTGCAATTCTGATACGGGCTTGTCTCGGCTCTTTATTTCATATAATGGGGTATATAAATATCATTAAGAGGAGTGTGGTTCGATGCATAAGAATTTTCTGCTGGCCGTTCTGGCTGTGATGTTAGTTTTCCCCGCTGTTGCTCAGGCTGAAGAGCGTCTGCTGGATGGCCGACCGGCGACCGAGAGCCTCAAGGTTGTGTTCAATGGTGAGAAGCTGAAATCCTACTACAGTGTGGTGGATGCCAGGACCGAAGCCGAAAAGGCTGCCGATCAGCAGCGCGGCGCCCTGGCCGGGCCGGTGATTCTATTCCTGACCGGCCATGCCCAGCGCCCGGCCGACGCCTGGAAGTTCTCCAATGACCTGGCGCTCAAGAGCAAGTCCGGCGTGGTGCTGGTGCCGGTGGTGGATACGCCCTATGGTGACGACGAGGAGTGGCGCGGCGACCGCGGCAAGGATGTGATCCTGATGGGTATCACCCGCTACCTGCTGGCCGGGAAGGGTATGAAGCTCAATAACTATGTGCCCCTGACAGATATGGAGTTCAGTGTGGTCGTTGATGAAGTTGATTTGGAAGATCCGGCCGATGCTATCGGTGTTGATCTGATAGTTGTGGGCTGGTCCCACGGCGGCCTGCTGACCCGCCGCATCACCTCGGCCTATCCGGATACGGTGGTGGGTATGGGTCAGGTCTGTCCGGCCGGCTATGCCGACTGGAAGCATGGCGGCTTCAGCATGCTGATGCAGTTCTCCTGGGAGAGTCTGCGCATCGGCACCCTGGCATTCAAGGGACATGCCGATGATGTGGCCGGTGCATCCTGGGGCATCACCAAGGGCATGGTGGGCGACTCCTGCCGCGGCTTCGGGTCTTCCGTCGTCGGTCTGGAACCGGGCCGCATGTTCCGCTACTTCAAGGATATCGGCGACTGCGCCATCATCGGCAGTGATGAGAATCTGCCGGTCAGCGGCATCACCCATGCCGTGACCGTTTTCGGCATCGACGACACGGTCTTCCCGCCCTCCCAGTCGGGGGTGACCAGCGTGGTTGATACGGATATGGCCGAGGTGGACGCCTTCTGGCAGAAGTTCTATCCGATTCTGGTCAGTGAGGGGGCCCAGACTTCGCTCAGATTTCTGCCGGGCATGCACCTGGCGCCGGTTTCGCATCATGAGATCTACTCGGATGAGATTCTGATCGGTCTGGGGCAGCTTAGATAGCTGTTGCCTGAAAGATGAAGCGGCTTACCTTATGGGTATGCCGCGGATCACTCTTATGCTGCTGGCGGCAATCATGCTCGCCGGCAGTTTTATTTACAGCTGGGCCGTTAATCACGATACCGTAAGGGTTGTGCAGGTTTTTGACGGCGATACGGTGCGGCTGGCCGACGGGCGCAAGGTGCGGCTGGTGGGCGTGGATGCCCCTGAGATCGATTCGCCCTACGGCAAGGCCGAGCCGTTTGGCGAGCAGAGCAAGGCCTATCTGACGGAGATGGTTCTGGATCGCGATGTGCGGCTGGTGATTCCGCCCGATGATCCGGTCGACCGCTACGGGCGCACGCTGGGCTACCTCTATCTTGACGGGGTGCTGGTCAACGGGCGCATCATCCGGGATGGCTATGCCAGATGCTACCGTGCCTTCTGGTTCGAGTACCGTGATCTCTTCTATGATTTTGAGCGCGAGGCCCGGCGTTACCGGCGGGGGATTTGGCAATAAAAAACCTGGATCATTCGACCCAGGGAAAAGTATATTGAGACCTCCTCTTTAACAAGCAACCTCAGCAACCTGAGAGTTAGCCAATCAATAGTGGGAATATAATTTATTTTCACCATTGCTGTCAATAATAACTTTTATAAAAATTTGTAAATGTATCCTGCTGTTTATCTTGCGCCGACTGTAACGAATTTCTTGCAATAATCAGCCTATTCATCTATCGTGCCCCAGTAAAATAATGTACTGAGGGAGAACTGCATGCTTACCTATATGCGCAAACATTCCAAGAGTTGGCTGATCAAATTTGTCTTCGGCCTGATTATCCTCTCTTTTGCCGTGGGAACCGGTTTCATGATGATGAACCGTAATTCCAGCGCCGTGGCCAAGGTTGACAAGGTTATGATCACCGAGGCCCAGTATCGGGCGGCCTACGGCAACGCCGTTGAGGCCTACCGCCAGCGCTTCGGCAACTATCTGAACGCTGAGATGCTTAAGCGCCTCAATCTTGAGCGCAGCGTCCTCGACAGCCTGATCGACAGCTACATCATCGAGCAGGAGGCCAAGCGCCTGGGCATTGTGGTCACCGATGAGGATCTGCAGGCCGAGGTGGAGAAGAACTTCAGCCGCAACGGCCAGTATGATGATGAGAGCTACCGCCGTTATCTGAGCGCATCCCGCCTGAGTGCGCCCGAATTTGAGATCGAGTGGCGCAAGATGCTGGTGCGTCAGCGCCTGGAAACCATGCTCAGCGACGGCGTGGTGGTGGCTGACTTTGAAGTTGAGGCGTCCTACCTGGATAAGAACGACACCTACAATCTCAACTACATCGCCTTCAGTCCGGCTGACTATGCGGCTGCTGTGGTGATTGACGATGGCGAGCTCGGCATCTTCTATGATGAGCAGAAGGAGAAGTACAGGACCGCGCCCGAGAGCGTCATCGAGTACATCGAGTTCAGCTTTGATGATATCGATGCCAAGGTCAGCGATGAGGATGTCCGCCGCTACTATGACGAGAACATGGACCGTTACTCCAGCGAGGCGACGGCCAAGGCCCGGCATATTCTGGTCAAGGTTGAGGCGGATGCCGATGAGGCGACCGTCAGCGCCAAGCAGGCCGAGGCTGAGAAGCTGCTGGCCGATGCCAAGGCCGGCAAGGATTTTGCCGCCCTGGCCAAGACGCACTCTGAAGATCCCGGCAGCGCCGCCAAGGGTGGCGATCTCGGTGAGGTCAAGATGGGTGCCTTCGTGGACAACCTGGACGGCGAGCTCTTCAACATGCAGCCCGGCGAGATTGCCGGGCCCTTCCGCACCCGTTTCGGCTTCCACATTCTTAAGATGGATGGGCTGACGCCCGCCTCCACCAGGAGCTTTGACGAGGTGGCCGCCGAGATCAGAGAGAATCTGGCGGAAATTGCCGTGCGTGACCTGGCCTATGATCAGGCCCACGGCGCCTTCATGGATATCTATGAGCTTTCCGGCATGGACATCAACGCCTATGCGGAGGTCAAGGGGCTCAAGGTTGAAGAGACCGGTCCCTTCACCGAGAAGGGCGGCGCCGCAATTCCTCAGGGCAGTCTGGTCGCCGGCGAGGCCTTCAAGTTCCAGGAGGGTGAGCTGGGCGATGTGATCAAGCTTGATGACGGCTATCTGGTCTACAAGGTTAAGACCCGCATCCCGGCCCGCATTCCGGAGCTGGACGAGGTTAGGGAAGCCGTGATTGACGATCTGACCAAGGAGAAGTCCTTTGTGCTGGCCCGCGAGGCGGCCGAGAAGATGGCGGCGGCCGAGCTAGAGGGCGACATCAAGACCACCGGCGAGTTCAAGAACTCGGCCTGGTCGATTCCCAAGCTGGGCAACCTGCCCTCCGTCAAGCAGGATCTGGCTGAGCTGGAGACACCCAAGGTCTACGCCTCCAACGGCATGGTCTATGTGGTCTGGCTCAAGGATAAGGTTGCCGCAGATCTGGCCGAAATGACCGATAAGCAGCGCGAATCCATTCGCAATGAGCTGCTGAACCAGAAACGCCAGGCTCTCTTCCAGCAGTTCATGGAGGAGGCCCGCTCGCGCCATAAGATCGTTATCTATGAGAAGAAGCTGATCTAAGCAGGTTTGTCAGAAAGCCCGGCCAATGGCCGGGCTTTTTTTTATCTCATCCTTTACAAGACCGCCTCCTATCAAATATATTTAATAAAGTTTATGCTACAGGAGGCATCATGAAACACGTCAAGGCAGTTCTCGCTCTAACCCTCTTTTTTTTCTGTTCAGGTATGTCCGGTCTGCCGCCGGTTGTGGAAGATGAGTACCGTTGGGACTTCAGGAACTGGATGGCGGATGCCTGGAGTGATCTGGGCGATAAGGCGCTTTATCAGATCACCGTTCCCAGTGCCCATGATGCCGGAACCTATTCATTGGAGCGCGACTCGCTGACCATCACGGAGATTGCCGGCGGACTTGATCCGTTCCTCAATCTCTTCAACGGGCTGGGGATTGTGCAGGAGATCGTCTATGCATCTTCCGTGACCCAGGAGGTTGATGTCTACTCCCAGCTGGTTGAGGGCAACCGTTCGTTGGATATCCGCTTCAAGCGTGATCCCAGGAGCGGTGAGCTGCGCATCTTCCACGGGATCTTCGGGGCCGGCCCGGATGACATATTTGGTCAGATCGCCCGCTTTCTGGACGAGACCACCCATGAAGTTGTGCTCATGGAGCTCAACTGCGGCGGTTATCTGACCCTGGACGCGGCCGACAAGGCTGAGCTGGTGGTTCAACTGACGGAGGTTCTGGGTGGCTACATGGCTGATCCGGCCGCGCTCTCCATTGGCAGCTCCCTGCAGGAGTTTGTGGATGCCGGCACCCGCCTGATCGTTAAGAATGCGGGCTACAAATATCTGGATGACCGCATCTGGAACGATCGAGAGCTGCCCATGGACGGCAAGTGGATCCCGACATCGCACATGGAGACTCTCCGCGATGGCGTCATGGAGCACTATGTGGCAGCCTGCCGGGACAGGGATGACTATGCTGTCATCTACAACTCCTCCATTCAGTTGAGTTTCGCTCCCGATGACATCGGTGACGTGCTGCTCGAGGCGGTCTTCAGCGGTCATATCGGTCTGCTCTACGACCTGCAGGTGATGGTGGAGCAGAACCGGGGCGGCATCCGTGATCTGATTGTCAGCCTCGGCAATGAGCCCCAGCACCGCATGCCCAACAGTATCAGCCGCGACTTCTACAACCGGGAGGAGATCGCCCTAGTGCTGCTCAAGAACTTCGGCCACAATTCAAAGGCCGCAGCCGCCTATGCCGCTCAGCTACCCGGGGACGCGCTGGCCGAGCTTGTTGATGAACTGCTGGCCATCACGGGCAGCTACTGATTAGGCTGCCCCGTCCTCCTGCGCCAGTGTTTCCAGGGTGCGGCGCTCATCGTACATGTTCCAGACCGCAATCGCGGCCAGCATCAGGATGAAGGCCACCACCGTTGTCAGGCGCACGCCTATGGGGTTTTCGGTGCTGCGGCCCAGCAGGATCATGGGCGGGAAGATCAGCGGCGGCAGCGACATGGGGATCTTCATGAAGACGGCCATGGCGGCGCCGAAGGTGGCCTCCTTGTGAACGCCGGTGCGCACGCCGTCGGCGCGCACGACATCGGCCGTCACCGCGCCGGGCACGATGCCCAGGATGGCGGCCACGACGCTCATCAGAATGATGATCAGCCAGGCCCAGACCATGGGCGGTATCAGGGGTACCAGACCGGATACGCAGAGCATCATGAAGATGACGGCCTGCAGGCTGAAGCCGAAGTTGACGATCCTCTTCTTGCTGACCCTTTCGGCAACCTTGTTGACGAAGTAGTACCAGCAGATGCTCAGGCCCACCATGGCGCCGCCCAGAACGGCCACCATGGACTCCTTGAGGCCGATCAGCACGGTGATGTAGTAGATCAGTCCCAGCTGCAGTAGCATGTCGGCCATGAAGTAGATGGTCTGGCTGATGGTGATGATGAAGAAGTCGCGGTTCTTGAAGGCTTCAATCAGGGCTTTGAGGGGCGGCTCGTTGGAGACGTGCCCGGCGCAGTAGCGCTGCTCGTCGACCACGAAGCAGGGCAGGATCATGGTGATGAAGGCCAGGGCGCTAAAGCTCAGGGCGATGGTGCGGAAGGCCACCAGCGGGGTCATGTCGAAGGAGGTCTGCAGCTTGTCCTTGATGGCGAAGATGGCCATGGCGCCGATGGCGTAACCCAGGATCCACATCACCGAGTGCATGGTGCAGAGGAACATGCGGTCCTTGGAGGTGTGTCCCATCTCGGGAACCAGGGCGCCCAGCGGGGTGCGGTAGACCGAGATGAGGATGTTGAAGAGCACCACCGCGCCGATGACCCAGTAGGCGTTGAGGCGGCTGGCTTCGGCCATGGGCGGATGGAAGATCAGGTAGCAGAGCAGGGCCGTCGGCAGGGCCCCCAGCAGCATGTAGGTGCGACGCCGGCCCAGCCGGGACTTGCTGCGGTCCGACATGGCCGCAATCAGCGGGTCGAAGAAGAGTCCCACCCACTGGGCCAGGAAGCCGCTGATGCCGACGACCGTGAAGCCCAGGATCGCCTCGCGGCTGATCAGAACCGGAAAGGCGGCTTCGCCGGTATCGGGCGGGATGTAGAAGTAGGTCAGCAGGCCGGCCAGGGCCGCCATCAGCGACCAGCCGAACTGCCCCATGGTGTAGACGACCATCTTCCAGGTGGGCATGCGCTCAACAGTTGTTTCCATAGCTACTCCTTCAATCGGCAAAGCTTTAGTTCAATCAGAATTAAACGATAGATTATAAATTAAGGTTTATCAACAAAATTGATAATCAGAGATGCTTGCCGGCGGCCTCCACGAAGGGTTTGATCTCCTGCATCAGGCGGCCGAACTGTTTGGGGTAGAGGGATTGGGCGCCGTCGCAAAGCGCCGCGGGCGGGTCGTTGTGGACCTCGATCAGGATGCCGTCGGCGCCGCAGGCGACGGCGGCCTTGGTCATGGAGGATACATATTCGCGCACCCCGGTGCCGTGGGAGGGGTCGACGATGACCGGCAGGTGGCTGTGCTCCTTGATGTAGGGGATGGAGTTGAGGTCCAGGGTGTTGCGGGTGGCGGTCTCGAAGGTGCGGATGCCGCGCTCGCAGAGGATCACGCTTTGATTGCCCTGGCTGACGATGAAGTCGGCCGCCAGCAGCAGGTCTTCAACCGAAGCCGCCATGCCGCGCTTGAGGATCACCGGTTTATGGCTGTTGCCCAGGGCCTTTAGCAGGCGGTAGTTCTGCATGTTGCGCGCGCCCACCTGAAAGGCGTCCGCATGCTTGGCGACCTCATCCACATCTTCGCTCTCCACCACCTCGGTGATGGCCGGCAGGCCGACGGCGCTTGAGACCTTGCTCAGGATGGCCAGGCCTTCGCTGCCGAGGCCCTGGAAGGAGTAGGGGCTGGAGTGGGGTTTGAAGGCCCCGCCGCGCAGGACATGGGCGCCGGCGGCCTTGACCTCCTGGGCCGTGCTGAGCATCTGCTGGTAGTTCTCGACCGCGCCGGGCCCGGCAATCACGGTGAAGCTGCCGCCGCCCACCGCTACCTTCCCGATCCTGACAACCGTGTCGTGGGGATGCATTTCGCGGCTGACCAGGCTGTAGGGCGACTGCAGGGGTGCCAGATGGTCCACCAGCGGGTGCTGCTCCAGGTTGAGCTTCAGCAGCTTGCGCAGGTCGCCCACGGCCCCCACGATGCTGCCGCGGCTGTCCGGCATGAAGAGCGGCTTCAGCCCCGCCCGGCTGATCAGGTCCAGAATCTGCTGGGCCTCCTCGCGCGAGGTGCCGGCTTTGAGCACAATCAACATGTTCTACATATTAGAGGGCTGCTCTCTGAAGGCAAATTGATAAAAAAAGGGAGCCTTGCGGCTCCCAGAGAGGGTGTGATCTGAAACAATTTGGGGAATTGCAGATCACTTATTTAATAACATTGCAACAGGTTTGGAGATGTTTCTAATAATGGCGGCACCAACGGGCAGTGCGACATTAAGTAGGGGTTGGATCAGCTTCAGGATGCTGCCTGCAAGCGTGGCAAAGATGGCAAAGGGAATGGTGATGGCCTTGATCTGGGCAATCCTGCCGATGATGGTGATTGCACCGGGCAGCAGGTGGCCAAACTTGTAGAGCAGATCAAACTGGCCTGCGCGCGGCTTGGCGCTGCTCAGATACTCCTTGATGGCGCCCTGGGGTATCGCCATGCAGATGGGGTCGATCAGTCTGAGGGCCGGCACCACCAGCGGTGAGAGGTCGCTCTTGTTCAGGGCCTCGATTACGTCGATAAAATCCAGCTTATTTTCTCTCATGCTCAGTTCCCCATGGCTTCGGCGACCAGTTCGGTAAGGTCTTTGGTCGTGAAGAGTTTGCGGTTAAAGTGTTTGATGACCTCGTTGAGGTGCAGCTTGACTTCGGGGCAGGCGCTGACGATACAGTTGGCGCTGGCCCTGTCGGCCAGTTCCAGTTTGCGGTCCCCCAGCTGCAGGGCCAGTTCGCGGTCTGTTTCGGGCACCCCGCCGCAGTTGCCGCAGCACCAGGCCGCATGGGCGGTCGGATACATCTCGCTGAAGCGCACGCCGGGGATCGCCCTGAGGACGTCGCGGGGGTCCTGGTAGATGTTCATGCCGCGGCCCAGATGGCAGGGGTCCTCGTAGGTGGCGCTGATGTTGATGCTCCTGGTCAGCGGCAGGCGGTCGATCACCTCGGCCAGCACGCTGCTGATGTGGCGCACCTTGAAGGGCTGCTCGCCGTAGATGCGCGGCCAGTCTTTGGCGATGGTCATGTAGTCATCGGCCGAGAGGGTGATGATTTCGCTAATGCCTTGCTCTTTGAAACTTTCGATGTTGGCCCGGGCGCTGGCCTCGGCCAGCTTGAGATTGCCGGTGCGGAACATCAGGGCGCCGCTGTTGATCTCATCGTCAAGGATGCAGATATTGATGCCGGCCTTGCTGAAGATCTTGGCGGCGGCCCGGGCGATCTCGGGGGCCTTGTAGGCCGCGGCGTCGCCCACGAAGAGCGCGCGGGAGCCCTGGCGGGGGATGTTCAGGTCGGCGGCCCACTGGTGGCGCTTGGGTACTTCCAGACCGTAGCGGTTGCCGCTCTTGATGATGTTGTCGGCCACGGTCTTGAGGCCTGCGGGGTAGAGATCGCGATCGACGCAGTCGGCGCGCATGGCCTCGAGCAGTGCGACGGACTGGATCGGGTTCATCTCGATGCCCAGCGGCTTGCAGGCATCATCAAAAATTGAGAGCAGGCCGTGTCCGCCCATGGCTGCCATGATGTTGCCGGCCGGTTTGCAGACAGACTCGCAGATGCCGCAGGTTGTGCAGGCAAAGGCCACGTCGGCCACGTCCTGGCTGTATTTCAGCGATCCCTCCAGCAGGTAGAGGGCCATGGTGTTGTGGCCGCGGGCCGTGTAGTTCTCAAACTCCTTGACCTGGTAGACCGGGCAGACCTTGTGGTAGCCGGCCTGGTCGCAGACCATCTCCGAACACATGGAGCAGTGGGTGCACATCCAGGCCTGCTCTTTATGGTTTTCAAGCTTCATTGGTGCCTCCTCTCAGGCCCTTGGCCTCCTCTTTGCTGACGCCCAGGCCGATGACGCCGGGATTCATGATGTTGTTGGGGTCCAGGGCGGCCTTGATGGTGCGCATGAAATTGTAGTACTCGGGCTTAAGGCGCCGGATCAGTCCGGGCTGCTCCTTGCCCAGGCGGTAGGGGGCCACCTTGTTCTCCAGATAGGACTCCCACATGTCGCGGTAGAGCTCCTGGGCGCGCCGGGTGTTGGTGCGCGCCTGCTCGTCATCCTGACCGGTCAGGGGCTTGTCGGCGGCCTTGGTGCCTTCGAAGCCGTAGCAACCGAAGTCTACTGGATGGGAAAAGACGCTCTGGCAGGAGTTGCCGCCGCCTAATATGAGCGGGAAGATGAAGAACTTGTCGGCGCCCATCAGGGGCAGGCTGCCGGTTAGGGCGTCCTGGTTGGAATCCAGAATCTTGCGGCCCTCGCGCACAACATTTTTCCAGTTGAGCACGGTGGTAATTGAACAGGTGCAGCTGCCGTTGGGGCCCATGGTGTCGGCATAGAGAGCGCCGCCGCCAAACTCAACCTTGTCGATGACGCTGCCGCCGATGGCCTTCATCATGCCCTCGATCGGTACCAGCTGGCCGCCCAGCTCCTTGGCGGTTTTGTGGACCGCCTTCTTTTGTGCGTTGAAAACATCCTTGTTGTTACCGTCAATGGTCAGGGCAACCACATCTTTTTCGCCCAGCAGCGATTTGAACATCTTCTGCATGGATGGGTGCAGGCCGATGAAGGCCATACTCCAGAGCTCGGTCACCCATTTGTTCCAGCCGATGTGGTGCACAAACTCCAGCAGGTTGTCGATCTGGTCGAAGGTGTAGCAGAGGGTGGATGACATGGTTGGCTGGGGGTAGGTCTTCATGCAGATCTCGGTGATGACGCCGAATGCGCCGCCGGCGCCCAGGAACATGCCGGTCATGTCGGGCCCGTTGCAGTAGCGGAAGTACCAGTCGGTGATGCTGGTGTTGGCCAGCGAACCGGTTTCGATCACGTCGCCGTTGGGCAGGACTACCTGCAGGCTGAGCACATTTTCGCTGGGCCAGCCATACTTGGGGGCGTTGATCGAAAAGCAGTTGTGACCGACGCCGGCACCCAGGGTGCCGCCATGCAGGCCGTGGGGGCCCAGTACGCCGAGGGTCAGGCCGCGCTTGTTGAGCTGGTGCTCGATGTCGCCCCAGCGGATGCCGGGTTGGAAGCGCACGGCATTCATGCCGTCCTGGATGTCGAGCACTTTGTTCATTGATGTTGTATCCAGAATGATGCCGCCCTTTGATTTTAGGGGGGTGGCTGCGCCGGTCATGTCATGGCCGCCGCCGCGGGCAATTATGGGAACACCCTTTTTGTTGGCCAGTTTGACGATCGCGGACACCTCTGCGGTGGTGTGGGGAACCGCCACCAGGTCCGGTGCGCCATACTTTTCAGATGTCGGATGGAAGAAGGATCCCCCGAAATCTTCAATGGCATATGTCCAGCGGGTAACGTCGTTGCCGCAGACATGTTTTTCGCCGACGATTTTCGCCAGAGCTTTTACTAAGCCTTCTCGTGTAGACTTTTCCATATATTCCTCCAAGGTTGAAATTCCTTCTGGAGCGCTCCTTAATATTAGCTGAAATAATGCCTTAATAATGTCCGTCGGATCCGGCTAACTATCTACACTGTGAATTTATACTTGTCAAGTATCTGAAATTATAGAATAAATTACCATTAAAGCGTTCACGTTGGAGGCGCATTTAGAAAACTAGAACCGGTTCATTGAGTAAAATAGTGAAAGTGAACCCTGTTCTTAAAATGCAAGTTATTCATTTGAATTCGATTCAAATTTTAAGGTCAAAAAAATATCGGAATTATTATTCGTTATTATGATCGAGATTTATATCGATCTAATGACTGCTTTAGCGTCATTTTTACGGAGGTAAGGGGCGGCAGAATCTGTGTCGTTCATTTTAATAAATGACTTTCTTAAATAATTAGGTTTGGTTTTTCTTGTAAATTCTAAAAATTCAGCTATACTGTTCGGCTATAGCTGAAGTACCACCTTGTGTCCGCGCTGAAACTTAATTTCACAAACATCAAGGAGATCATTATGATAGTTGTAACAGGCGCTACCGGACATTTGGGCAGTAATCTTATCCCCGCTCTTCTGAATGGCGGTCACCAGGTCAGGGTTCTGGTCTATGATGGTGAGGACGCCTCCTCGCTTGACCGGTTCAAAGTTGAACGCATCTCTGGCAATGTTCTCAAGCCGGAGAGCCTCGAACGGGCATTCAGCGGCGCCGATGCCGTGCTGCACTGTGCCGCCCAGATCTCAATTATTCCCGGCTGCTATGAAAAGCTCTATGCGGTCAATGTAGATGGCGTGCGCAATGTTGTTCAGGCCTGCCTGAAGTGCGGCGTCAGGAAGCTGGTTCATCTCAGCTCGATTGAGGCCATCGGCAATGATTTTTCGGGCGCTGTGGTTGATGAGACCCTGGGCTTCCGGCCCGAGCATGCCATGATCGACTACGGCCGCACCAAGGCCGAGGGCGCCCTGGTCGTGATGGATGCGGTCAGGTCCTATGGACTGGATGCCTCCATCATCTCGCCGGTCTCGATTATCGGGCCCAACGATGTCATGCCGTCGGCCATGGGCAGCATGTTCCTGGACTATGCCAATGGTCGTCTGCCGGCCTATGTGACCGGCAGCTTTGAGTTTGTCGATGTGCGCGATGTGGCCCAGGCAATTTTGAGGGCCGCCGAAGTCGGTGGAACCGGCGAGAACTACCTCTGCTCTGCCGGCCACCTCAGCACCCACCGTCTGATGCAGATGCTGGCCAATATTACCGGCGTGGCCCAGCCGCGTTTGGTGATTCCGGTTGATCTTATGTACAACCTGGCCTGGTTCGTTGAGAAGTTCTATGCCGCCGCCGGCAAGGAGCCGGTCTTCACGCGCGGTTCGATGAATATTCTGCGCAGCTCCCTGCAGGTATCCAACCGCAAGGCCTGCAAAGAGCTGGGCATGCGCTTCAGGCCGCATGAGATCTCAATCCGTGATCAGCTGGCCTGCTTTGATGAGCGCGGCCTGATCAAGAAGGCGGGGCCGCTGCAGGCCATGCGCAACGGTCTGCTGGCTTCATATAATTGAAGCCAGCATGGGGTCGTAGCGGAGCTGTGGTGTTGAGAAATCATCAATCTCTTCTATGACCCCGGTCACCTGGATGTCGCTGGCCATCTGCACGGCCTGCATGTTCTCGAGCACCATCGCCTGATCGGTGGCTGCGTTGTTGATGAAGACGACAGCGAGCGGCTCCAGGTTGCGCGCGCGCAGGGCCTCGATGCTCAGCAGGGTGTGGTTGATGGTGCCCAGGCCGGCGCGGGCCGCCAGCAGCGGGCGCGCGCCGCTCTCCTCGATCAGGTCGATGACCATGGCCTCCTTGCTGACCGGCACCAGCAGCCCGCCGGCGGCCTCGATCACCAGCCGCTCATGCCTGCTTCTGAGCTGTTCAAGGTGGCGGTAGAAGCGCTGGATGTCGATCTCGTCGCCGTCGTCGCGGGCCGCAAAGAGGGGCGCCTTGGGGTTGGTGTGGCAGAAGAGCATGGAGTCGGCCGGGTTCTTCTCTTTGAGGGCGTCAATATGCTGATAGACAAACCTGGCGTCGCTGTCCCTGTCATAGGCGTGCCGGCAGCCGGTCTGGAAGGGCTTCAGGTAGAAGGCGTCCTCGCCGTTGCGCAGCAGGTAGTCCATCAGCAGCCAGGAGAGCACGGTCTTGCCGATGCCGGTGTCGGTTCCAACTATAAAGATGTCCATAGTTTCTCCACAAATAGTTCTAAATCGTTGTGCGTATGCTCGGAGGTCAGGCTGAGGCGCAGGATGGCCCTGTTTTGCGGCACGGTCGGGTAGCGCGCCGCAAAGCAGAAGATGCCCTCCTCAAATAGCTGCTGGGTTGTTTTGACGGCCAGCTCCTCGTCGCCGATCTCGATGGCGATGATATGCTCTTCGCCGCGCCAGGGGATCTCTCTCTGGCTTAGTAGCTCCTTCAGATAGTTGCTGTTCTGCTTCAATTGATCGCGTCTGTCGTCGGCCTCTTTGATGATCTGCAGAACCTGAGAAGCGCTGGCGGCCTGGGCGGCTGGCAGTGTTGTGGTGTAGATCTGGGCCGAGGCGAAGTTGAGCAGGTATTCGCGTGTCACCTGCGGCAGCAGGATGAAGGCCCCGAAGAGGCCGAAGGCCTTGCCCAGGGTGCCGACGCTGATGTCGCTTAAACTTGCTGCCAGGCCGCGGCCCTGGTGACCCAGGGCGCCGAAGGCGTGGGCCTCGTCGATGATGCAGCCGAAGCCATAGTTGGCCTTGAGCTGCTGCAGGGCCTCAACGTCAAGGGTGTCGCCGTCCATGCTGAAGAGGGACTCGCTGATGACGCATTTAGGGCCGGCGGCACTTTGCAGGCGGCGCTCCAGATGGCTCAGCGAGTTGTGGCGGTAGCCGGCAATCCTGGCCGGACTCAGGCGCAGGCCGGCCACCATACTGGCATGCACATGCTTGTCGAAGATCAGGCTGTCATCGGCCTCGAAGAGGGTGCTGATCAGGGCCAGGTTGGCCTGGTAGCCCGAGGGGAAGAAGAGGCAGCTCTCAAAGCCGAAGTACTCGGCAAAACTCTCCTCGGCCTCTTTGATAAGCTTGTGGTTGCCGCTGACCAGGCGCGAGGATGAGCTGGAGGAGCCAAATTTGCCAAAGTTGCGCGCCGTTATCGCGCGCAGCTCCTCTGAGTCGCCCAGGCCCAGGTAGTCGTTGGAGGCCAGGTTGAGCATTTTGCGGCCCTTGATGGTGATGTGGGCTCCGCTGCGCTCATCGATCTGGGGCGGGTTGCGGTAGAGACCGGATTCGCGTTGCTGCTTCAGTCTCAGCTTCAGGCGTTCTTTAAGCATCTGATCAGCTCCCTGTAGTGGTCTCGGTTGTCGGGAAAGTCACTGCTGGTGGCGATCACCAGCTCGGCGCTGATCTCGCCGGCCGTGACCGCATAGCTGAAGGCGTGCTGGCTGCGGGCCGTCAGCTTGGCGTGGATCTTATATCTGCCGCTGATCTCTCTTGGCAGCTCCATGCTCTTGATGCTCAGCAGGAAGCTGTGGCGTTCAAAGTTGATCAGCTGGCGCACATGCAGGGAGGCGGCCTGGGCCAGGGCCTCCATGGCCATCAGTTCATTATGCAGCACAGCCATGCCGACAAGCTCATGCTCATTGAGTCTGGTTATGCTTTGCAGCATGGTGATGGTTTCGAGGCCGCTCAGCATCGCTTGACCACCAGGGCGGCGTTCTGGCCGCCGAAGCCGAAGTTCTGCAGCAGGATGTTGGTGGCCGGCCCGGCCGATTGCTGTTTGCGGATGCCGGGGATCTCATGGCAGCTCAGGATCAGGCCCAGCTCCATGGCGCCGCAGGCCGCCGCCAGATGGCCGGTCCAGGATTTGAGCGCCGTGACTTTTGCCTGCGGGCAGACGCGCTCGATCAGCTCGGCCTCCATGGCATCGTTGAGCTCGGTGCCGGTGCCGTGGGCCGCGACCAGCTCGATCTCGTCGGGTGTCAGGCCGGCCTGCTCAATGGCAAGCCGCACGGCTTTTTCAGCATACCTGCCCTGCGGGTCGGGTGCGGTCAGGTTGAAACCGTCCATGGATGAGCCGAAGCCGCAGATTTCAGCTAGAATGGTGGCGCCGCGGCTTTTGGCAGCCGTGAACTCCTCGAGCATGAAGCAGGCGCCGCCCTCGCCGGGGATGAAACCGCAGCGCTCCTGGCTGAAGGGCGCGTAAGAATCTGGATCGTCGCCGCTCCAGAGCGCGCCGGCGCGGCTGTAGGCCAGCAGTCCGCCTGAGCTGAGGCGCGAGTCGCCGCCGCCGGCCAGGGCTCGGTTCAGATAGCCGTCGCGGATTCTGCGGTAGGCTTCGCCGATGGCGCTCAAGGAGGCGGCGCAGGCCGTGCCGACGGTCAGGTTCTCGCCGTGAATGCCCCAGCGTTTGGCGATCACGGCCGCGGCGGTGTTGGGCAGAAATTTGAGGATCCAGAGGGCGGCCAGCTGCTCCTCGTCAATGACGCCGTCATGGATCTGGGGCAGCTCGCCCCCCAGGTCAAAGTTGGGCCCGCCGCCCACAAAGAGGCCGCAATCAGCAAGGTTGTCGAGCCCGGAATCCTTGATGGCTTCGGACGCTGCCGCCACCGCAAAAGCCGCGCCGCGGTGCAGGTAGCGCGCCTCCTTGAGGCGGCCGGTGTGCTCTTTGAGGTTGAAGTCCTGAATCGGGCAGACGGCATTTGCGCCTCTCTGCTGGAAGCTCACGCCGCCTTTGGCGATGCATTCTTCAATCGTGCGCGGGTTCTTGCCCAGGGCGGAGATGATGCCCATGGAAGTGATGACAACTCTCTGCATAGGCTAGACGGTCCTGAAGACATCCTCCGGGCTGAGGCGCTGCAGCTGGCCCGGCTCCTCGGCCGGGTAGCCGAGGGTCAGCAGGCAGCCGATGCGCAGGTCCGGGCAGCCGATGACCTCGTTGATGTTGGATACGAAGATCAGGGGCGCGCTCATGATGCAGCTTCCTAAGCCAAGTTGGGTGGCCTTGAGGCTCATATTTTGAAGGCAGACGCCCATGCTGATGTCCAGGGTCTGGTGGCGCTGTTCTTCGTTCTCCAGCAGCCTGGCGGCTTCCAGCCGGGCTGAGAAGGTGCCGCTCTCCTTGACCGCGCCCACGGCCAGCAGCACCGGCGCATTTAGGGCGAAGGTTGAGAAGCGGTAGTAGACGTTGATCAGGTTGCGGCTCTTTTTCGGCGCGGCCTTGGTGGCGATCTGGCTGAGCAGTTTTGCGCGGCCCTCATCGATGGCCGTTCTGAGCTGCTCGCGCACCGCAGCTGATTTGAGCTGCACGAAGCGCACCGGCTGGGAGTTGGAGGGCGAGGGCGCTAAAGTGGCGGCTTCGATCAGTTCGCGGATCAGCCTGTCATCTGGAACAGCATCTGTGTATTTGCGGATCGAGCGTCTGGCATTCAGGATCTCATTGAAGTTCAAGTGTAGTGCTCCATGTAGCTGATCAGGTCGCAGACCTTGAGGGTCGGTCCGCCCTCCAGATCGCCCAGGATCTCGTTGATGCGCTCCTGGCTGAGGGCCGGGTAGGCTTGAGCCAGGTCGTCGCCCTTTTTGATGTGCAGGCGCAGCGAGCTTAAAAAGATCTCATCATCGTGCACCTGGATGTTGAAGTCGCTGCTTAAATTAACCGAGACCTCCAGCAGGTCGATGGAGTCGGCGCCCAGGTCGCGCACCATGTAGCTCTGGGGCTGGACCTCTTCGGGCTCCAGGTCCAGAATTTCAGCGATTGAATTTTGAATTCTGTTAAACAGTCCCATGATTCCTCCCTATTTGGTGGCGCTCAGGCCGCCGTCAAAAGTGATTGCAGTGGAGTTAATATTAAGGGCCGCATCCGAGATCAGGAAGAGGCAGCACTCGCAAATCTCATCCACGCTCAAAATTTTGCCGGTCGGGATGCGTCTCTTGAGCTCCTCGGTGAGATAGTCCATGGCCCGGCCGGTCTCGATGTAGCCGGCGCGCAGAGAGACAGTTGTGATGCCGCGCCCGCCCAGCTCGATGCCGACACTGCGGTAGGCCGCCTCGGATGCCAGCTTGCTGGCGCTGTAGAAGCCCTGGCCGGCATTGGGCAGGGCCGCGGCCGTGGATGAGAGGTGCAGCATGCGGCCGAAACGGTTTTTGAGCATCAACCGGCTGGCCTCTCTGATCAGCAGCAGGCGGCCGCTGATGTTGGCATCCATGTAGCTGCGCACCTGATCCATGTCGGCGGATGCCATGAGGCTCTGATAGTCGCCGTGGGCCAGGTCGATCAGGTAGTCGAGGCGTGTCAGTGAGCCGATCAATTCTTGGATGCTGGCTGGCTCGGCCAGATCAAAGCCGGTCTCGCGGCTGGCCAGAATGGGCTCTATGCCGCAGGCTGCCAGACGCGGCGCCAGCTGCCGGGCGATCTCGCAGCTGCCGCCGGTTATGAGGGCAACTTTACCGCTGAACTTCATAGGCGTATCACTCCCGTCGTCAGCACCTCATCCTCAGCCAGCAGCTGGCAGCTCAGCCTATTCTCGCTGGCCTCGATCAGGTAGCGGTAGCTGCCCGGCTCAACGAAGCGCACAAAACGCCAGCGTCTGAGTGCGCGCGGGCTGAAGCCGGCCTCGCGCGCCAGGTTGATGAAGCCCTGCATGATCAGGCTGCCCGGCACCACCGGTCTGCCCGGAAAGTGCTCGGCATAGATCCTGTCCGCCGGGTCAAAGCTGATCTCGCCGCTGATTGTCATAGTTCGATGCCAGCCTCTCCAAGTAGCTCTATGTCCATGGCCGCATCCCGGCCCGAGGTGGTCAGATAGTTGCCGATCATGAGGGCGTTGGCCCCGGCCGTGATCAGGCCGGCCTGGAAATCTTTCAATGTTACTTCGCGGCCGCCGCAGATGGTGATGTCCTTGTCTGGGCATAAAATGCGTAAGAGGGCCACGCATCTGAGGGCCTCCATGGGGCTCAGCAGGGCCTTGTCCTGCATGGGCGTGCCCTTGACCGGGTTTAAAAAGTTGAGCGGCAGGCAGTCCACCGGCAGTTCCCGCAGCTCGATGGCCAGCTCGATGCGCTGCTCCCAGCTCTCGCCCAGGCCGAAGATGCAGCCGCAGCAGCAGTCCATGCCGGCCGCATGGGCGATTCGGATGGTCGCGATGTCATCATCATAGGCGTGGGTGGTGCAGATCTGATTGAAGTGGCTGCGCGGCGTCTCGAGGTTGTGGTGGTAGCGGCGCATGCCGCTTTGGGCCAGGCGCTCGGCCTTCTCTTCTGTCAGCATGCCCAGTGAGCCGCAGACGCTTAAACCTGTCTCCCTGAGGATGCGTGCGGTTGTTTGGCAGACCGATTCGATCTCGCTATCGTTGAGTTCGGTGCCGCTGGTGACCATGGAGAAGCGGCTGGCCCCGGCACGCTGCATCAGATGAGCGCGTTTGAGGATTGTCTCCTCATCCAGCAGGGCGTAGACCTCAACCCCTGTATCGTGGTGCGCTGACTGGGCGCAGAAGGCGCAGTCCTGGGCGCAGCGGCCTGACTTGGCGTTGATGATGGCGCAGGCAAAACCGGTCTGGCCTTTTACCTGGCGCCGGATGCGGCTGGCCGCGGACATCAGGTCCTCGGTTTCATGGTTCAGCAGTTTGAGGGCGTCCTCATGCTTCAGTGTGCACTGCCCGCGGGCAATGATCTCCTCCGTTAAATCGTGCAGTTCATTAATGTGCATGGGGGCAATTAATCAGATGGGGGTGGGGATTGTCAACCTTGTTTGAATGGTGGGTTTACGAATGGGTTTGTGGTGGTGTGTTGATGGAAGTGAATGTATGTAGCAGTTAGATGCACTATGACTCGAAGCAATTTGGAGTTATACAAATATGTACGGGAGCCAGGTAGGTCGGATAGAGGTACGATATCCGACAATCATTCAAGGCCCCTGTCGGGTTTCGCAGGCTCATCCCGACCTACATTAGATCAAGCCAAGCTCAATATAACTAGCCATTATCTACAGTTATAAAAATCAAAAACGCGCTGTCATTGCGAGCGAAGCGCGGCAATCTACTAGATTGCTTCGTCGCAGGCTCCTCGCAATGACATTTCTCGCTGAGGCTAGGGGTAGGTCTTGTTTTTGCCTGTTATGAGTTTGTTCACAACTAACCATCAATTACACCAATAATCCCCGATTCCCTTGCCCCCAAACACAATCTCCGCTATAGTGAGTGAGTAATCACTCTTTAATTGAATTCAATGCTTAGGAGGTCACAATGGACAGTCAGGCCCTTGTGCAGGCCAGTGAAGAGAATGCCTTTGCCTATCTGCGGCTCTTTTCGCCGGCCAGCGACACTGTTTTTGAAGAGGACCGGGATAAGATCATCTCGCTGGCGCCAATCAACGGCGTCTCCATGATCACCAACAACGTCTACAAGACCAATATGGATGTCTCGGCTATCGATGGCGTGGTTGAGCGCTTCAGGGAGGCCGGCCTGCCGGTGATGTGGGCCACGGGCCCCAGCCCCGAGCCGGCCGATCTGGGCGCGCAGCTCAAACGCCGGGGCTTCATGCTGGTGGACCGCTACACGGTCATGAGCTGCGACATGCAGGGCTTGCAGCCCGAGCTGCCCGAGGGTCTCAATATCCGTGATGTCCGGGAGATGAAGGCTTTCCGCGACTGGCTGCGGCTCTACACGATCTGCTTCGGCCTGAGCGACGGGGTTGAGGAGGCCACCCTCAACCAGCGCTACGGTCAGTTTCTGGACCAGTCCCTGCCGGTCCGCCACTATGTGGGCTACTATAATGAACGCCCGGTGGCCACGGCCAGCGTCATGCTGGATAGCGAGGTGGCCGGGATCTACAACATCACCACGGCGCCCGAGGCGCGCGGCCGCGGTTTCGGCGGGGCTCTGACCAGCCACGCCATGAGCTACGGCAAACAAAACGGCTGCCGCTACGCCACCCTGCAGGCCACCAAACTGGGGCGGCCGGTCTATGAACGGCTGGGTTTCGTGGGCCATGGCGGCAGTGACGTCTATGTCAAGCTGCACGGCCTCTCATGCCTGGTGCTGCCCTGGACTTTGGTGCAGCGCGCCTGCGGCAACTGGCTGCGCTCCAAACTAATTAGACTGGGGGACAGAATTTAATTCTGTCCCCATATTAATTAATCTTCCGGCCTGGGAATCGGCACGCGCATCTCCAGGTCGGAGAGTGGATAGGATGAGCAGGGGTGGAAGTAGCCGGAATATTTGTCGGCCAGGCGCCGGCCGTCGTTCTCGGGGTTGACGAAGATTTCGCCGGCCAAGAGCTGCGAGCGGCAGAAGGCGCACTCGCCGCTGCGGCACTGGGAGTCGTGGGCGATGCCGGCGCGCTCCAGGGCCACTAGCACCGACTCTTTGGTGCATGCCTCGATGACCATCGATTGTTCGCCGGCCATGACATGGATCTGGACCCTGTCTGCCGGCGCGTCCGGGTAGCCGGGCTGGCTGGTGATGTCGAGGGCTTCGCCGAAGACCTCGCGGCGCACGCGCTTGATCTGCAGCTCGTCCAGCACCCCGTCCAGGAAGTTGTACATGACCTGGGGGCCGCAGATGAAGAAGGTCTTATCCTGCGGATTTTCAACGTTGCGGCGGATGCAGGCGGCGTCCAGGAAGCCCCTTTCGCCCTGCCACTCGTTGGTCGCTTCGCTGAGCACATGCACGATTCTGATTTTTTCGGGAGCCTGCTTTTCAAGCGCGCTGAGCTCATCATAGAAGACGATATCAGCGGCATTACGGCTGCCGTAGAGCAGGGTCATGCGCGCGTCGATGCGTCCGGAGGCGATGTCGCCCAGCATCGACTTGAAGGGCGTGATGCCGCTGCCGCCGGCCAGGGCCACGATCTCCTGCGTGTCGCGCAGGCGCTCATAGTGGAAGAGGCCGTGGGGTCCCGAGGCCTCCACAAACTGGCCCGGCTGCCACTTCTCCCAGGCGTAAGTTGAGAAGAGGCCGCCCTCTTTGATGCGGATGCTGATCTCATAGTAGTCCGGGTTGGGAGTCGATGAGATAGAGTAGGGCCGGGTGATGGGGCAGCCGTCGATCTCAGCCTTGATGCTGATGTACTGGCCGGCCCTGAAGGGCGGCAGCGCTTTCTCATCAGCCGGCTTGAGACGGAAGGTTCTGGTGGAGGGCGTCTCCTGGCGCACCTCGTCCACAATCAGGTAGAGCCGCTCGGGATGCAGGGCTGAAGCCAGGTCGCGGATGCGGTCGTTTTTGACCGGCACGGCCGGCGCGGCCTGCATGCGCGCCACGCGGTTGGCGGTGATAGCCTTGAATGTCTTTAAATCCTTGATAAATCCTCTTACTTTCATTGGTTGCTCCCTTCCATGGCCTTGAGGGTGTAGAGTGCCGTCAGGTTGCCCGAGGCCATGGCCGCGTTGTAGCCGTGGCCGCGCACGGCAAAGCCGCCGCAGAGCTCCAGGCCCTGGATGTACTTCTCATCCTGGGCGCTCATCAGGCGCGCCAGGAAGGAGTCGCTGGTGCCGGGCTCAAAGCCGTAGATGCGGCCCTCGAAGACGCCGGTATAGTGATTGTAGGTGACCGGGGTCGAGATCTCGATCTCTTCAATATGGTCGGCTACGCAGGCGCCAGCAGCTTGGTCAAAGAATTTTATGGCAGCTTCGGCCAGCTTTTCACGGGCAGCGTGGTACTCCCACGGGTCGAGATCCATCCAGGGCTCGGGGTCGACCAGGGCCGTGATGGTCAGGATGGTGGTGCCCTCGGGCGAGCAGTCCGGGGTGATGATATTGGGGCAGATGCCGGCGATCAGGCGCGCGTCCGTCAGGCTGGTGTAGCCCTCTTCGAGGTAGTCGGTGTCCATGTTGTGGCCGATGAAGTAGTTGTAGTCGCTGATGCCCAGCTCCTCGGGGGTGGCATCCAGGCCGAGGTAGACCACGAAGCCGCTCACGCCGCGCTTGCGCCCCTGGATGAACTGCAGGGCCTCCTCCGGCACCGGCTCGTCGATCATGTCGCTGTAGACGTGTACAGCCGAGGCGTTGGAGATGACATGGCGGCTGGCGATCTCTTCACCGCCGGCCAGCCGTACGCCCCTGACCCGGCCGTTTTCGGTCAGGATCTTCTCAACTTTTGAGTTGAGCTCGATGCGGCCGCCCAGCTCCTGGATGCGGCTGACAATGGCCTGGCTCATGGCGTGCGAGGTGCCGCGCGGGATGTAGGCCCCGCGGGTGAAGTAGCGCTGCAGCATGGCGCACATGGTCAGGGATGACATGCGGCTGGTGGTGGGGCCCATGTAGCAGAAGTAGGGGTTGAGCAGGTCGATGGCCGCTTTGGGCATGCCGCACTGCTGCATGACCTCCTTGGCCGTATAGCCCGATGTCCGCAGGAAGGGCCGGTACTTGCGCATCAGGACCAACTTGTCCGGGTTGCCCTTGGTCTCGGCCAGATAGCCGACCGCATCCATGATCTGCTGGCAGAGGTCCAGGTAGCGTCTGACCGACTTAGCACTGCCGGGCACCTCGCGCTCGATAGCCTCGACAATCTCGTCGAAGCCGAAGGGGATGCGCACGTCCACGCCCGTGTCGGTCATGATGGCGCGGTATGCGTCCGGTGCGCCCACAAAGTCGATCTTGCAGCCGCACTCCTCGTTCAGGATCTTGCGGATCTCGCCCGGCTCTTCAACTGAGCCCACATCGCAGAGCTCATGCAGGGAGGCCTCAAACTCGAAGCGTCCGCGCATGAAACTGGTGGCATAACCGCCCGGCAGGTTGTGCTGCTCCAGCAGCAGGACCTGCACGCCTTCGCTGGCCAGCCGCAGGGCGGCCACCAGCCCGCCGTTGCCCGCGCCGATCACGATCGCCTGGGCCTCTTTTGGGTAGTATCCTTTCATATTTCCTCCTCGTATTGATATGTATCGTATTGATATATGTCAGAATGAAGATTGTCAATCAATGGGCAACATGCTAGCTTCTGCCCAACTTATCGAGATTGAGGATTTTCTGATGCAAGACATGATACTGCTGGGCTTTCTGATGGAAGGCGAGATGACGGGCTATGAGATCAAGAAGAGGATGGAGGAGTCGACCACCTTCTTCTTCAACACATCCCTTGGCAGCATCTATCCGGCCTTCAACAAGCTGGAGAAGAATGGCCTGGTCACCCAGCATCAGAGTGTCGAGAACGGCCGGGTCAAGAATCACTACGCCATCACCGATAGCGGCCGCCGGGCCTTTGTTGAGTGGCTCAGTCTGGATGCCGGCGTCTCCAAGATCAAGGATGAGGCCCTGCTCAAGATCTTCTTCTTCAGCCACCTGCCCGAGGATCAGCGCGAAGGTTTCGTGCGGGCCTACCTGGGGGAGCTGGACCGTCACATTGATGAGATCACCAAGCTGCGTGACCACTTCGTCGAGACCAGGCCCAAGCGCGATCCCTTCAAGATGATGCCGCTGCTCTTTGGTATCGACTACTACAACTTTATCCGCTCCTGGTTTGAGGGGTATCTGGAAGAGCTGGATTAACCTGAATTCATTAATTTGTTTGAAAATGTTGGCGACGGCTTGATGTTCTGAATTGCGTTGCTAACATTTTAACTGGTTAGCCCTACATGGGAAGTTGTTGAAGCTGGAGGGCGGGATAATTTGATGAAGAAGGTCTTTTTCTGTCTGCTTGTGCTGATGCTCTCAGCGAACATGTTGTCAGCAGAAACAACTATCCGTATTACAAATGGCGAGTGGGAACCCTATATGAGTGAATACTCTCCCCACTACGGCTTGGCATCCCACGTGGTTTCCGAAGCGTTCAAACTGGAGGGGGTTAAGGTCATCTGGGAGTTCTTCCCCTGGAAGCATTCGCTGATAATGGCAAGGGCCGGCAAAGATTGGGATGCCTCCTGTTGCTGGTGGCCCAGTCAGGAGATCGGTCAGGATTTCCTAATCAGTGAGCCGGTCTGTAAAAGTTCGGTCGTCTTCTTCCACCTCAAGAGCTATCAATTCGACTGGGCCTCGATCGATGATCTGAAGGGTTTAATAATTGGTGGAACATTTGAGTATGAGTACAGTGACGAATTTATGGCTGCCGACAGGCAGAAGCGCATCAATGTTGACTGGGTTGCGGTCGACGAGATCAATTACAGAAAGATGCTGGCCGGCAGGATAAGCATCTTTCCGAATGATCCCATAGTAGGCTACTCGCAGATAAGAAACACATTCTCGCCTGAGGAGGCGGCCCTCTTTACTCATCACCCCAGGGAACTGCAGTCGACAACTCTTAGCCTGATCATATCCAGGCAGTCTGAGGACGGCAGGCAACTGATGGCAAAATTTAATTCCGGCCTGAAAAAGCTGAAGGCCAGCGGCCGTTATGAGCGCATGCTTGAAGATGTCATGGCCGGTAAATATGACAAGCAGATGAGCAAGTGGAGCGAGTAGGCTATCTCTTCCAGCCCAGCGTTGTCCAGCCGATCAGGCGATCACACTTCAGAATCACAGCCGGCAGCAGCCCGATGATGACAATAACCGAGATCACGGCGCCGCGGGCGATCAGCAGGGCCATGGACTGGATCATCTTGACGTCGTTGACAAAGGTCAGGCCTATTGTTGCGGCGAAGAGGCACATGCCCGAGAGGAAGATGGCCGGCGAGGCCGTTGTGATGGCGCGCAGCATGGCCTCCTCGGGATTCTGGCTTTGGCGTTCCTCGCGGTAGCGGGTCATCAGCAGGATGGCGTAGTCCACGGTGGCGCCCAGCTGGATGGCCGAGATTGAGGTGAAGGTCAGGAAGGGCAGGGTGGTGCCGAAGAGCCAGGCGATGGAGAGGTTGATGAAGATGGCCAGCTGGATGCCGGCGATCAGGAGCACGGGGATCGAGAGCGAGCGGCTGACCAGCATGATAATCAGCATGATGAAGAGGATTGAGGCCAGGTTGACGCGCGGGATGTCGCGGGCCGAGAGGCGCGAGAGGTCGTTGCTGATGGCCGGCACGCCCGAGACGTAAAAACCATCTATGCCGGCGGCCCGGATGGTGCGGCGCACCTCCTCGACGGCATCGTTAGCCTCGGGGGTGCCGCCCACCGGCACCAGCTTGAGGGTCGCCATCGAGTAGCCGCCGCGCTCAAACCTATCCTTGACGGCTGGTGGGATGAACGATTCGGGGATGGCCGGGTCCACCAGCTTCTCCAGGGCAAAGGCCTGGGCGATGCTCTCGAGGTTTTCAAGCTGCTGGATGAGGGTCTGGCGCTCGTGACGCTCAAGGCTTGTCGGCAGCAGCACCTGGATCAGGTCGATGGAGCCCATGACCTCCTTGATCTCATCGATGGCCTGAATGGAGTCCATGTCCTCGGGCAGGGAGTCATCCACGCTGTAGGAGAGGCTCGTGTTGAAGCGGCCGTAGCCGGCCGGCACAAAGGCCAGCAGGAAGAGCAGGCTCAGGATGAGCGGGTGGCGCACGATGAAGCGGGCCATGCCCTTGTGGGCCAGCATGACTGCGTCGATGTCGCGGATTTTAACTTTTGTCAGCAGCAGGGCGGCCGGCAGCACGCTCAGGGAGGTCAGCAGGCCCATGAAGACCCCCTTGGCCATGATGAAGCCCATGTCGGCGCCGACCCTCACGGTCATCAGCGAGAGGGCCATGAAGCCGGCCATGGTGGTCAGGGCCGCCGGCAGGATGGCGCGCGTGGTGAGATGCAGGGTCTTGCGCATGGCCTCTTGCGGGCTTTTGCAGATTTGCAGCTCCTCGCGGAAGCGGTGGGTCAGGAAGATTGAGAAGTCAAAGGTCACGCCCAGCTGGATGACGGCGGCCATCGATTCGGTGACATAGGAGATGGAGCCGAAGTTGGTGCCCAGGTTGTAGATGACGCCCAGGCCGATGGTGCTCAGGAAGATGATCGGTAGGGAAAATGAGCGCATGGCGATGGTCATCAGCAGCCATGAGATAATGACGGCCGCCAGGATCGACTTGGTCTTCTGCTCGTTGATCAGCTGGCGCAGCTCGGCGATGAAGACCGGCAGGCCGGTGAAGATTGGCCGGATGCTCTGTGAGTTGAGGTACTCCTTGACCAGTCCGACCGAGTCCAAAGTCTGGAGGTCGGCGGCCGGCAGGCTGAAGGAGACGTGCAGCAGGGCGTTGTTGCCCCGCTTGTAGAGGCTCAGGATCTCCGGCGGCAGGAAGGCTGCGGGGGTGGTCGGGTCGGCCAGGTCGTTGAGCCAGGCCACGTGGCTGACGCCGTCAAGCTCCTCAAGGCCGCGCTGCAGCTTCAGCACCTGGGGCGTCTCCACCTCCCGCAGCAGCAGGTAGGCGGTGTCGGCGCTTCGGAACTCCTCCTTCAGGATCTTCTGGCCCCTGATGCTCTCAATCTCTGCAGGGATGTAGCTGAAGATGTCATAGTTGATGGGGGTGTGCAGCGCCTGGTAGGCGGCCGGAACGGCCAGCAGCAGGGCCAGCAGCAGAATAAGTTTGGGGTGGTTGGTGATCATTCGCGCAAGCATTGCTGGACTCTAGCACATAATTTATGGATAATCTATTTGATGTCGGCTCGTTATGAAGTTGAATGGCTGACCGTTCATTTTAGTTGTCATAATTCAGCTGGACAGCTCCGCTATGCCATATTATTAGGCTCGGGTCTTAAAAAGTAGCAGGTGGTGAAATGGTAAGTATCGAAGTTGATGCCGGCAGGGATCTGACGACCCTGATCGTGGAGGGGGTCGTCACGGCCGATCAGTTGATCGGCATAATTCAGGACTATTATAAAAAACCGGCAACCCGCTATGTTCTCTGGAACTTCAAGGGGGCCGATCTTTCAGCCATGTCGCGCGACGACCTCAACCGGGTCTTTCTGGTGGCCAATGTCAATGTGCAGAAGCGCTCCGGCGGGCGCACGGCCCTGATCTATCCGGAGCATCTGGGTGAGTCGCTGGGGCGCTTCTATGAGATCTATGTGGAGAGCCAGAACTACCCTGTGCCGCACAAGACCTTCATGGATCGTGACGAGGCTTTTGTCTGGCTGTTTGCATAAAGGCGCCCGTGGGCGCCATAGATCTCTACTGAGCCCATTCGGGCACGATGGTGATGTCGATGCGGCGGTTCTTGGCGCGGCCCTGTTCATTCTCGTTGTTGGCCACCGGCTTGGTCTCGCCAAAGCCCACGGCCTGCATCTTGGCGGCCGGGAAACTCATGTTGGCCAGCAGGTATGTGCGCACAGCCTCGGCGCGCTGGTTGGAGAGGCGCTGGTTGAGCTGGGCGCTGCCGCGGGAGTCGGTGTGGCCTTCGATGGTCACCTCGGCGTTCTTGAACTCCAGAATGCCGCGCTGAACCCGCTTCAGTAGCTCAAAGTATTCGGGCTTGATCTCTGAGGTGCCGACCGGGAAGCTCAGGCCGTAGAGGCGGATGATGACGTTGTTGCCGTCGATCAGGACCTGGGCTTCGCTGCGTGAGAAGGTTGATGCGATGTTCTGGACGGTCTGCTCCTGGGCGCGCTTGAGGGCGATCTTCTGCTGCAGCTCTTTTTCGCTCTTGGAGTACTGGCCCAGGCGGGCCTGCATCGAATCGAGCTGTTCGTTGAGGATGGCGATCTCGGCCTTGCGGGCCTGTAGCTCCTGCTTGGCGTGCTGCAGGTCGTCGATGGCCAGCAGGATGGTCTCAATGTTGGTCTGGTTGTCCTGGTTGAAGTTGAGGCTCAGGTTGAGCGAGGAGGCGATCAGGTCGAGGTTGGTCTCGCCTTCCAGTAGCAGCCGCTCCAGCACATGGCGCTCCTTCTGCAGCTCCTTGATCCGGTGGGTCAGAAGGATGGAGTGCTGGGCCTGGTACTTGGCCTCCTTGGCCAGGGCCGTGCCCTCGTCCTGGGCGTAGCGGTTTTTGGAGAGCATGTTGTCGACATCATACACGCTCTGCCTGGCGCGGTTGAATGACTCGGGAGCATAGTTGGCGGCCTTGATTCTTTCGGCCTCCAGCAGCAGCTCCTTGGCTGGCCCCAGGATGGCGACCTTGATGGCCTTGAGTTCGGCGGCCCGGTAGCTCTCCTCGGCATCGGCGGCCCGGCGCTGGGCCCCCTTGAGGTCGTCACTCTCCATGCGGATCATGGCCGCGTTGAAGGATTTCTCGGCGCTGCTCCAAAGTTCGCGGGCATATTCGCTGGCCTCGGCCGAGCTGGCGGCCTCCCGGCTTTCGATGGTGGAGGCGAAGTTGAGCTTGGCCACATCGGCGTAGCGGATGGCATCCTGCAGATGGCCGGCTGTGCGTTCGATGTTTTTGCGGATCTCCTGGATGGAGCGGGCCTTCTCGAAGCTCTTCTGGGCGCTCTCATAGTACCTGAGGGCGGCGCTGAAGTTTTCGGGCGCGTAGATCTCAGCCTTCTCGGCCTTGGCCTTCTCGAAGAGCTGGTCAACTTCGGTGAAGAGGGACTCCTGCAGTCCGCCCTGGGCCGCCGCAGGGCCGCTCATTAGCAGGACCAATATAAGCGTGTGAATCAATCTTTGCATGTCAGCCTCCTGATTCTGGTGAGTTACACCAGAAGATTAAAAAGCTTTATCGGCAGATGCTCCATTATTTTAAACTTTTAGATGTCTAACTGTCACTTTGGGTGCTGTTTGGGGATAGTTCTTGCTCTATAATCGTGAAGCTGCTTAATATGGCCGCCATGCAGACCAGGGATCAGATCTTAAGGGAACTTAAAGGCGGCCAGTGGGTTTCAGGCGAGGAGTTGAGCAACATGCTCGGCATCTCGCGGGCCGCCGTTGCCAAGCATATCGCGGCTCTCAAAAAAGAGGGCTACCGGATTGAGGCCGCCAGCCGCCGGGGCTACTCGTTGCAGGCTGCGCCGGACCGGCTGCTGGCCGTGGAGGTCCGCGACGGTCTGATGAGCAGCATCATGGGTTGGCAGGAGTTTGAACACCATGATCTGATCGGCTCCACCAATGTGCGGGCGCGCGAGCTGGCTGCCCAGGGCGCCGTTGAGGGGACCCTGGTGGTGGCCGAGGAGCAGAGCGCCGGCAAGGGGCGCCGCGGCCGCAGCTGGCTCAGCGGCCATGCCGAAGGCGTCTGCATGTCGCTGGTGCTCAGGCCCGTGATTCCGGCCAGTGAAGTCTCTAGGATCACCATGGTGGCGGCCGTGGCCGTGGCCGAGGCGCTGATAGAGCTGACCGGCCTGGAAATCGACATCAAGTGGCCCAACGATCTGCTGGTGGGCGGCCGCAAGCTGGTCGGCATTCTGACCGAGGCCAGCATGGACATGGACAGCGTCGAGTATGTGGTGGTGGGCATGGGCATCAATGTCAACAGCAAAAACTTTGAGGGTGAAATTGAGGCGATCGCCACCTCTCTGCGGCGTGAGACCGGTCAGGTCTGGGATCGCTGCGTTGTTGCGCGCAAGGTGCTCGAAAAGTTTGAATTCTACTATGATACGCTGCAGCGGGTCGGTTTTGATCCGATCATCAGCCAGTGGAAGAACCGCTCCAGCATCATCGGCCGCCGGGTGGCGGTGGAGCTGCTGGATCGCCGCATCGAGGGTACGGTGCATGATGTTGACGCTGACGGCGTGCTGCTGCTGGACTGTGGTGAGCCAGAGCTCCAGCGCGTGCTCTCCGGCGACGTGATTCCGCTGGACTAGGGCTCTTTGATTATATAGGCGCCGGCCTGCGAATCTTTGATGAGTTGGTCATAGCGGCCGCTGGCCTTGAGTTTTTGCAGGCCCCTGTTGAAGGTTTCAAGGTAGTGGGCGCTCTGCTTTCTCTTTTTGGAGAGAATGAGATGGAAGTTTTCGGTGGGCCGGTTGTTTTCCAGGGTGTGGGTAATCATGGCCCTCTCTTGGGGATTGAAGCTGCGGTGCAGCTCATAGTTGCCGACATCATCCTGGCACATGAAGAGCTGGATGCGTCCGTTCAGCAGTTTCTTAAGATTTTGGCCGATTGTCGGCACCCGTTCCACGCTTATTAAGCCCGAGGCCTCTGAAATCTGGAAATCTTTGCCATAGTTGTAGCCGAGGATTGCGCCGATCGAGAGTCCGCGCAGATCGTTGTAGTCCGGTTGGTCCGGATTCCATTTGAAGTGAAAGCTTTTGAGGTGGTAGAATCCGTCCATGCCGCCCCTTGTGATCGGCTCCGAATAGTGGAAGAAATCTTCGCGCTCAGCCCGCCAGACCCAGGGCAGCGCGCCGTCAACCATGCCGGTTTCGGCCATCATGTATGCCCGTTTGCCGGGAAAGAAACTGTACGCTACCTCGATGCCTTCCAGGGCGAAGGCTTCGCTGACAATATGGCAGGCCACGCCATAGTGCTTCAGTTTTTCGGATGTGTGTGGTGGATACTCTTCGGTGGCAATCTGGATGGTCTCGGCATGAATGCAGAGCGGCAGCAGCCAGAGGGTCAGTGCGATGCTGATGGCTGTAATTTTCATTGTAAAATAATTAGAACAGGCGCTCATATTGTCAAGTCGAGGCTTTCCCTGGGATGATGTGATTCCGCTGGATTGAACTTCATCCGGGGTGGCTTATCTTGTGAGTCAGGAGGTTGCTATGGAAGAACTGCACAGTTGCTGCTGTGATGGTGGTGGGGACGAACCCTGCTGCGGGTCGCCGGCCGGACCTCCCGCCGACATTAATGAGCGGCCCGGCTACACCTTATGTTCCTATGTGGATCATTTCATCCAGACGCCGGCCGGAGCGGTGCCCGGCATTAAGACATCCCTTGATCCGGTTGACCGTTGGGGCAGCTTCATGGCGCGCACCACCTCGGCGCGCAATGACTATCGCGTCTCTCCCGGCCTCTACGCCGTCGGCGATCCGGATAAGTTCTCAAGGGTGCTGGTCTCGGCCAACTATAAGCTGACCTTCGATCATCTGCGCCGTCAATTGGGCGGCCATGACCTCTGGCTTCTGATCCTGGATACGCGCGGCATCAATGTCTGGTGCGCCGGCGGCAAGGGCACCTTCGGCACCGATGAACTGGTTAAACGCATCGAGGGCTGCGGGCTCACGGATGTGGTCGAGCATCGTAAGTTGATCCTGCCCCAGCTGGGGGCCAATGGGGTGGCGGCCCATGAGGTCAAAAAACGGTCCGGCTTCACGGTTGAGTGGGGGCCGGTCAGGGCCGAGGATCTGCCGCGCTATCTGGAAGATGGCATTCAGGATGGCATGCGCCGGGTGCGCTTCAACTTCTTTGATCGCCTGATTCTGACGCCCATGGAGCTCTTCAATCTCAGAAAGCCTCTCCTGATCGGCCTGCCGGTTATGCTGCTGCTGGGGGCGGTGGTGGCTCCGGCCCTCTGGCTGCAGCGTTCGCTGGCCCTGCTGGCCACCCTGCTGCTGGCCGCAGTTCTGGGGGCCGTGGTGGTGCCGGCGCTGCTGCCGTTCGTGCCGGGGCGCAGCTTTGCCTTCAAGGGCTTGGTGGGCGGCCTGCTGCTGGGCATCGGCCCGGTGCTCGGTCTGGACAGCAGTCATGTCGGGCGGCTGGGGCTGCTGCTGATGCTGCTGGCGATCTGCTCCTTCCTGGCCATGAACTTTACCGGCTCATCCACCTTCACCTCGCCCAGCGGGGTCGAGAAGGAGATGCGGCGCTATATGCCGCTGCAGGCGCTCCTGATGCTGGTGGGGATGCTCGGCTGGCTGGCGGCGGGGGTCCTATGAGATATCTGAAGGGCGTGGTTACCTTGCAGCTTGATTCTGAGAAGTGCATCGGCTGCCGGCAGTGTCATGCGGTCTGTCCGCACCGGGTCTTCGAGATGCGGAATCAAAAGGCGGTTGTGGTTGATCTGGATGCCTGCATGGAGTGCGGCGCCTGCGCCCTCAACTGTCCGGCCGGCGCGCTCAGCGTTGATCCCGGGGTGGGCTGCGCCGAGTATATCATCAGTGTCTGGCTGAAGGGTAAGGAGAACGCCTCCTGTGGCTGCGGGTAGGGTTTTTATCTATTATTACCATAAAAAAATCTAACTTTATTTCATCGCCCTATAAGGTTATGTAAGAGGTAGATGTCAAAATTAATGCTCATAAGTGAGGATGGTAACCGGCTTCTGGCGGAACAGGTTGCCCGGGTGGTGCCCGAGGCCACGCTGGTGCAGGCCGAGAATGCCCATGGCGTTTCTCTGGAGTGTCCCGATCTTCTGATTCTCAACATGTGCCCGGCCCGGGCGCGCGGCATCTGTCATGAGGTGCACGCCATCATGCCCGAGCTGCCGCTTTTTCTGATTCCCGCCGAGAAGGGCCATGAGATGCCCTCGGAGCTGCTGGATGAGATCACGCTGATCCTGATGCCGCCCTTTGGCGATCTGGAGCTCTCGCTGCAGATCAGGGCGCTGCTCAGGCTCAGGCGGGTTGAATTGCGGCTGCGCAGCGAGCTCGATCTGCATGCCGCCGAAGTGGCCGAGCGCCGGCGCGCGCTGCGGCAGAGCGACGAGCGGTTGGCGCAGATCATCGAGGCCAACTCAATTGCCACCTTTGTGATTGATGAGCGCGGTCTGGTGACGCACTGGAACCGGGCCTGTGAAAAACTGACCGGGATTGAGGCGGGCGAGATCATGGGGCGCAACCGTCAGTGGCAGGCCTTCTACCGCGAGCCGCACCCGGTGCTGGCCGATCTGATGCTGAATTTGGATCCCCGCCGCGATATTGTGCGCAGCTACGGCGACAAGGCGCGGCCCTGTAAGCTGGGCGAGGGGGCTTGGGAGGCCGAGGACTTCTATCCTGCGATGGGGGAGAGGGGCCGTTGGCTCTACTTTACGGCGGCCCCGCTGCGGGACCTGGAGGGCCGCATCACCGGCGCCATTGAGACCGTTCAGGATGTCACCGAGCGCAAGCTGGCCGAGGATGCCCTGCGCCATGAGGTGGCCGATCTGGAGCAGGAGCTCAAGGGGCGCCATAAGTTTCAGAGCATGATCGGTCAGAGCCGGCCCATGCAGAGCCTCTACGGCATGCTGGATTCGCTGGGCGACACTGACAGCACGGTGCTGATCACCGGCGAGAGCGGCACCGGCAAGGAGCTGGTGGCCAAGGCCCTGCACTATACGGGGCTGCGTTCGAGCCGCACCATGGTTTCGCTGAACTGCTCGGCGCTCTCGGAGAACCTGCTGGAGAGTGAGCTCTTCGGTCATGTCAAGGGCGCCTTCACCGGAGCCTACAAGGATAAGATGGGGCGTTTCCAGCTGGCCCAGGGCGGCACGATCTTCTTGGATGAGATCGGCGACATCTCGCCGCGCATCCAGCTCAAGCTGCTGCGGGTCTTGCAGGAGCGTGAATTTGAGCGCGTGGGCGACTCCCGGCCGCTCAAGTCCGATGTGCGCATCCTGGCGGCCACCAACCGCGATCTGCGTGAACTGGTGCGGCTGGGCGAATTCCGTGAGGATCTCTACTACCGCCTCAAGGTGGTCGAAATTGAGCTGCCGCCCCTGCGTGAGCGGCTTGAGGATATTCCGCTGCTGGTGGGTCACTTTCTGGACTACTTCAATCAGCGTCTCGGCAAGCAGGTCAGGGGTGTCTCGGATGAGGTGCTGGGCGTTTTCATGGCCTATGCCTGGCCCGGCAATGTGCGCGAGCTGGAGCATGCCATGGAGCACGCCTTTATTCTCTGTCATTCGCATCTGATAATTATGGAACATCTGCCGCAGGAGTTGCGCGATGCTGTGCCGCGGCCTATTGTTAAGCGTAAATGCGGTTCTCAGGAGGCTGATGATGTCTTGGCGGCCCTGAAGGAGGCCGGCTGGAACAAGAGCAAGGCGGCGCGCCGCCTGGGGGTCAGTCGTCCGACGCTCTATCAGCTGATGAAGCGCTATAAAATTGAGGCGCGATAGTGTAAAGTTTACATATGTGTAAATTTACAATAGTGTAAATTTAACACTTGCCGGTTAGTTTTGTTGGATGACTAAAATAATTGCCGCCTCGATAAGCGCCCGGATATAGGCTGGTTAAAATTTTATGAACACTTATCCAGTGGCTGGCACCAATCTTGATAATAGGGGCGCGTAAAATATCTCGTGAGGTAGTGATGACAACTGAAGGTACACCTTTGAGTGGGCTGCAAAATAGTTATCCGGACAAGTTTGTCCCGTTGGATCAGATTTTTCAGCACATCCATCGTGGTGATCGCATTTTTATCGGCACGGCCTGCGGCGAGCCCCACTTTCTGGTGGGCGCCCTGACCGAATATGTCGACCGTCATCCCAAGGCCTTTTATGATACCGAAATTTTCCACGTCTGGACCCTGGGCGTGGCGCCCTATACCCAGGAGAAGTTCAAACGCAACTTCCGTTTGAACTCCTTCTTCGTGGGCAGCAATACCCGCACGGCTGTCAATGAGGGGCTGGCCGACTACACGCCGCTCTTTCTCTCCCAGGTGCCCAAACTTTTTGAACGCGGCATGGAACGCATGGATGTGGCTCTGATCCAGGTCTCTGAACCCGACAAGTACGGCTACATGAGTCTCGGCATCAGCGTCGACATCGTCAAGGCGGCCGTCAACAACGCCAAGCTGGTGATTGCCCAGGTCAACAAAAACATGCCGCGCGTACATGGCGACACCTTCCTGCATGCCAACGAGATCGACTATCTGGTGCCCCACGATGAGCCGCTGCTGGAGTATCAGCCCAGCGTGCCGGACCACATTGCCGACCGTATCGGCAACTATGTGGCCCAGATCGTTCAGGACGGCGACACCATTCAGGTGGGCTACGGCTCGGTGCCCAACGCCATCCTTAAATCTCTGGACGGCAAGAAGCATCTGGGCGTGCACACCGAGCTGCTCAGCGACGGTATTCTGGAGCTGATGCGCAAGGGTGTCATCGACAACTCCCGTAAGACCATCGACCGCGGCAAGACTGTCGCGGCTTTTTGTATGGGGACCGAGGCAACCTATCGTGACCTGCACGATAACCCCTCGATTGAGTTTCGCCCCATCGACTATACCAACAACCCGCTCAACATTGCCCGCCAGGAGCATATGGTGGCCATCAACACCGCCCTGCAGATCGACCTGACCGGCCAGTCCTCATCCGAGTCGCTGGGACAGTATTTCTACAGCGGCATCGGCGGCCATGCCGACTTCATGCGTGGCACCATTCTTTCGCCTAACGGCAAGACCATCCTGGCCTTCCGCTCCACCACCAATGACGGCAAGGTTTCAAGAATCGTTCCGCTCTTGAGTCAGGGGTCGGGAGTTTCGCTGACCCGCGGCGACATCCACTACGTGGTCACCGAGTTCGGCATCGCCTACCTGCACGGCAAGAATATCCGCGAGCGTGCCATGGATCTGATCGCCATTGCGCATCCGCGCTTCCGCCCCGAACTGATCGAGGAGGCCAAGCGCCAGAAGCTGATCTATGAGGATCAGGCCTTCATTCCGGGTAAGCGCGGCGAGTATCCCGAAAAGCTCGAGACCTACCGCCGCACCAAGGCCAAACTGGACCTCAAGCTGCGCCCGGTGCGTTTCCGCGACGAGCCGGCGGTCAAGGACTTCTTCTACACCCTCTCCGACCGCAGCCTCTTCAGGCGCTTCATCTCCAAGCGCAAGGACATGCCCCATGAGCGCCTGCAGGACTTTGTGGTCATCGACTACACCAAGGAGATGGTCATGCTGGCGGTGGTTGAGGAGGAGAATCGCGAGATCATTGTCGGTATCGGTCAGTACGGCATCGACAGCAACACCCATACGGCCGAGGTGGCCGTGGTGGTCAGTGATGAGTGGCAGGGGCGCGGTATTGGCACCGAGCTGCTGAGCTATCTGACCTACCTGGCCCGGCACGACGGCCTGCTGGGCTTTACGGCCGAGGTGCTGGTTGAGAACCGGCCCATGATGAAGCTCTTCGAGAACGGGGGCTTCGACATAGAAAAACGCAGATCCGAAGGCTGCTTCGAGTTGAAGCTGGCCTTTAGAGATATCTAAGAGGAGATAGTAGATGAGTAGTATCAAGTATCTGTTTGAGCCGCGCAGCGTCGCGGTTATCGGAGCCTCCCGGGATATGCACAAGATCGGTCACACGGTCGTGCGCAACATCATCCTGAGCGGTTACAAGGGTAAGATCTATCCCGTCAACCCGTCTGGCGGCGAGATCCTCGGTTTGCCGGTCTACCGTTCACTGGATGAGATCGAGGGCGAGGTTGATCTGGTCTGTACCACCATCCCGGCCAAGTTCGTCTTTGACTCGGTCAAGGAGGCCTGTAAGAAGGGCGCCAAGTACAACCTGATTATCACCTCGGGCTTTTCTGAGGTCGGCAACATTGAGGAGGAGAAGCAGATTGTCAAGTATGCCAATGAGCACGGCATGCGCATTATCGGCCCCAACATCTTCGGTCTCTACTCCGCCGGCGTCAACCTGGACTGCACCTTCGGTCCCGGCAAGATCCTGCCCGGCAGTGTTTCCATCGTAACCCAGAGCGGTGCTCTCGGTCTGGCCATGATCGGCAAGACCAAGGTTGAGAATATCGGTATCTCTTCTATCGTTTCCGTCGGTAATAAGAGTGACATCGATGAGGCCGACCTGCTCGAGTACCTGACCTACGACGATAACACCAAGGTCATCCTGATGTACATCGAGGGCATCAAGAACGGCCAGCGCTTCATCGAGGCCGTCAAAGTTGCCACCAAGCATAAGCCGGTCGTGGTTATCAAGTCCGGCCGCTCCAAACGTGGTGCCGCTGCGGCTGCCTCCCACACAGGTTCATTGGCCGGTGCCGATGATGTGACGGATGCAATTCTGAAGCAGTACGGTGTTCTCAGAGCCGAGAACATCGACGAGGCCTTCAACTGGAGCAAGTACCTGGCCAACTCCCCCATGCCCACCACCGACAAGTCGGTCATCATCACCAACGGCGGCGGCATCGGCGTTATGGCCACCGACGCCTGCGAGAAGTATGACATCGCCCTCTATGACGACCATGAGCGCCTCAAGGAGATGTTCTCGCCGGTAACTCCGAGCTTCGGCTCCACCAAGAACCCGGTTGACATCACCGGCGGCGCCGCCGGACCCGAGTATGACGCCGCCCTGGATGTGGCCCTCAAGAATGACGAGATCGGCTCCTCCATGGCGCTCTACTGCGAGACCTCAACCTTCCTGGCCGAAGACCTGGAAAAGGTTCTGGCCCGCAACTATGCCAACTACAAAGAGGCCGGCAAGCCGATCCTCTTCGCCATCGTGGGCGGTGAGGATATCGAAAACGCCACCTCCAAGCTGAGCCGCGAGAACGTGCCGGTCTTCGGCGACGTCTATGAGGCCGTATCCTGTCTGGGCAAGTTGACCCAGTACCAGCGCTACCTCAAGAATGAGAGCGAAGAGTATGTGGATGCCGACATCGATGTGGCGGCCGTCGAGGCCATCTGTCAGGGTGCCCTCAGCGAGAATCGTCACTTCCTGCTGGCCGAAGAGGCCCGCAGCATGATGGAGATTGCCGGTATTCCGATTCCCGGCTCAGTCGTGGCCCGCAACCTTGAAGAGGCCGTTGAGGCGGCCGAGAAGATGGGCTACCCGGTGGTCATGAAGATCGTCTCCAAGGATATTATCCACAAGAGTGATGCCGGCGGCGTGGCCCTGAACCTGGAGGATCGCGAAGAGGTTATGGATGCCTACCAGGCCATCATGCAGCGCTGCAAGGCCTACAATCCGGATGCCAATATCAAGGGCGTTGAGATTGCCGAGATGCTCACACTGGATGTTGAAACCATCATCGGTGCCCGCAAGGATCCGATCTTCGGGCCGGTGATCATGTTCGGCATGGGCGGTATCTACGTTGAGGTCATGAAGGATGTTGCCTTCAGGTCCTGGCCGCTCAGCAAGCGTGAGATCAAGAAAATGATCAAGGAGACCCGAGTTTATCCGCTGCTGCTGGGGGTTCGTGGCGAGAAGAAGAAAGATATGGCATCAATGATTGATGTTATAGTAAAATTAGGTGCATTGATAGCCAAGTGCCCGAGCATTGCGGATATTGAAATCAATCCGTTGAATGTTTGCGAGGATGGCGTCAAAGCGGTTGATGTTAGAATTCTACTTTCCTAGGTTGATAAAGGAGACATAGATGAAAAGATTTGTGATAGCTTCATTGAGGGCCGGTGTCGGCAAAACAAGTGTCGCCGTTGGTTTGGCAGAGGTTCTGGATAAGAAGGTTGGTTACCTGAAGCCTTTCGGTGATCGTCTCTTCTACAGCAAGAAGAAACTTTGGGATCATGATGCCGCCCTGATGGCCAATCTGTACGATATGGACGTTGAGGACATGAGCCTGGGCTTTGATCATTCCAAGCTCGCTTATGCCTACAATGCCGAGAGCATCAAAGAGAAGGTGGCTTCAATGGCCGCAAAGATGGAGCAGGATCGTCAGGTGCTGCTGGTTGAGGCCGGCAAGGAGGTCTCCTACGGTCTCTCAGTCAATCTGGACGCCCTGAGCCTGGCACGCGATCTGGACGCCGAGATGATTATGGTCATCGGCGGCGACGATAACGTCATCATGGATGATGCCGCTTTCACCAAGCAGTTTGTGGAGCAGACCGGCGTCAAGCTGACCGGCGTCATCATCAACAAGGTTCACGATAAAGAGGATTTTGAGATGACCTGCCTGCCCAAGATCGAGGCCATGGGTCTGACCGTGCTGGGTGTCATGCCGCGCCATGACGACCTGGGTTACTACAACCTCAAGCACTTGAGCGATATCCTCTTTGCCAAGGTGCTGACCGCTGAGGATCAGCTCGACCGTCGCGTCAAGAATATCTTCATCGGAGCCCTCTCCGGCGATATCGCCGTGCAGCGTGCTATCCTCAAGAAGGAGGATACCCTGGTTATCACCGGCGGTGACCGTACCGACATGATTCTGGCCGCCCTGGAGAGTAATGTGGCCGGCATTATCCTGACCAACAACATCCTGCCCCCGGCCAACATTGTTGCCAGGGTTGAGGAGAGCGGTACTCCCATGCTGCTGGTTTCACCCGACACCTACCGTGTGGGTCTGACCATCGAGCGTATGGAGCCTCTGCTTAATCGTGATGAGGCGGTTAAGATCTCTCAGCTCAAGGATATGATCAAGGCCAGCCTGAATCTGGCTGCCATGGATTTGGCTTAATCGAAGTAACCGGGGAAGCCAATCGGCTTCCCCATCAAAATACATTGCATTATTCACAGACCCGGGTTGATGCGAGGAGATGCACATTAGCCTGGGTCAAGTACCGTCTGAAGCATGAGGGAGCTATGGCGACTAAATGTTACGCTATATAGACTCTCCTCAAAATAAACATTTAATAATCTATATCTAGATTATGATTCACCATCAGTCAAGCGGCTTATTTCGGTAATCGATTTGGGGTTGGGTCGGATCCCGCTCAGCGCGCCCGCCAGCGCTCCAGCTTGGTGAAGGCGTCTTCGGCGGCGGTGAAGAGGGTGTGCAGGTCGACCGGTTTGGTGAAGTAGTCGTCGAAGCCGGCCTCGCGGCACTCCACCAGATCGTAGAGCGAAGCGTAGCCGGTGACGGCATGGATGATGGCCATGGGCAGGTCATGGTGGATCTGGCGGCAGAGCTCGACACCGCTCATGCCCGGCAGGTTGAGGTCCAGGAAGATGACCCAGTAGTTCTCCTCCTTGAGGATGGCCAGGGCCTCTTCGGCGCTCTCGGCGGCGCGGGGCTGGTAGCCCTCTTCGCTGAAGGCCTCCTGCAGCATGACGCGGATCGATGGCTCGTCGTCGATAATCAGGATTTTGCGCTCCATAGGGTGGCCTCCGTGCTGGACTGGTTGATATCGATAATCTTCTTGCTGCCCAGATAGTCTTTGGTCTTGTACTCGGCGATGTTCATCAGTTTCTGGTTGATAATGCCCAGATGGCTGACGCTTTCACGGATGGCGGTCAGCTTGCCGTAGAGCGGGTCGTCGCTGTGGATTTTGTCGCAGATCATTTCAGCGTAGCCCGAGATGACCTGCAGGGGCTGGTTGATCTCATGGCAGATGGCGCCGGCCATCTCCAGGACCCCCTGCAGCTTGACCTCTTCGGTGCGGATCTCCTTCTGGCTGATTACCCTGATGCCGGCCTCCAGGCGGGCCCTGAACTCCTGCAGGTTGATGGGTTTGGAGATGTAGTCGTCAGCTCCGGCGTCCAGTCCCTTGAGCATGTCGGTGTAGTTGGGGTGGGTGATCAGAATGATGTAGGGTTGTTTTTCGATGTCGCTGTTGCGGATGTGGCGGCAGATCTCGATGCCTGAGAGTTGAGGCATGTCGCGTTCAAGGATAACCAGGGCCGGCGGGTCGGCCTGCATGATTCTGTAGATTGCGTCGTGGCCGCTGCCGCAGAGAACTGGCTGGTGTCCCCACTCTCTGAGGGATCGGTCGAGCAGGCCGTTGGCTTGGGAAGTGGCAATCAAAATCTTCACTAATCTACTCCTAGCAGTGAAGATAATTGAGAAAAGCTGAATTGCAAGGGTACGCAGAAATAGATTTCTGCGTACTCATGCGATCACATGGTCAGCTCTTCCAAGTTGGTGATGCAGCTTGAAATGGCAAAGATCCTTTCATTGTTGCTCTTGCTGTCGACTGGGTACATGAAGAAGCCGGTGCGGTCGAGGTTGTAGGCCGTGCTGGTGCAGTCCATTGATTCACCGTCGCAGAAGGAGACATTGATCTTTTTGCCGTAGGCCTTTTCGCCCGGCATGAAGGTTTTGCGTTCATTGTAGCTGGCATCGCCTTCAAAAGTTTTAACAAAGAAGATCGCCTTGAGATTGTTCATTGCGATTTCAAGGGGTTTATCGCCGGGGGCGGAATCGAGCAGTCTGAGGTGGAAGGTGTCGCG
>CALOBW010000043.1:0-14438 GCA_942491525.1 uncultured Thermodesulfobacteriota bacterium | reverse complement strand
CATGAAGATAAAACCGTTATTTTTTCTGATGTTGTTGTTTTTAGGGGCTTGTTCAGAACCGACCGCACCGGCTGAAGCGCTCAGCAGCCAGAACCTGGATCCGGCCTACGGCGACATGCTGGTGCTGGCCTCCCTGGGCGATGCCTCCAACCTGATCTCCATGCTGGCCACGGACAGCGCCTCGCACGAGGTGGCGGCCTTCATCTATAACGGCCTGGTCGAGTATGACAAGGAGTACAACATCGTGCCGGACCTGGCAGAGAGCTGGGAGATCCTGAATGACGGCAAGCTGATCCGCTTCCACCTGCGCCAGGATGTCAAATGGCACGACGGCGCCCCCTTCACGGCTGACGATGTCATGTTCACCTACAAGCTGATCATCGATCCCAAGACCCCCACGGCCTACGGCGGCAAGTACAAGCTAGTCAAGGAGGCCCGTCAGATCGACAGATATACTGTCGAGTTTGAATACAGCGAGCCCTTTGCGCCGGCATTGATCAGCTGGGGCGCCCTGGAGATCATGCCCAAGCATCTGCTGGAGGGTCAGGATATCACCAAGTCCGAGCTGGCGCGCAAGCCCATCGGCACCGGCCCCTTCAAGTTCAAGAGCTGGGATGCGGCCTCAAGAATCGTGCTGGAGACCAACTTAGACTACTTCAACGACCGGGCCATGATCAACGGCATCAGCTACCGCATCATCCCGGACCAGACCACCCAGTTCATGGAGCTCAAGGCCGGCAACATCGACTACATGGGCCTCAGCCCGCTGCAGTACCTGCGCCAGACCGACAACGGGGCCTTCAAGAAGGCCTACAGCAAATACAAGTATCTCGCCAACGGCTACGCCTACCTGGGCTTCAACCAGAAGCGCAAACCCTTTGATGACGTCCGCTTCCGCCAGGCCATGGCCTATGCCATCAACAAGCAGGAGATCATTGACGGAGTGCTGCTGGGCGAGGGGCTGGCGGCGACCGGGCCCTACAAGCCGGGCACCAAGTGGTACAACCCGGACGTCAGACAGTATGAATATTCAGTTCAGAAGGCCAAGGAGCTGCTGGCCGATGTGGGCCTGAGTGACGGCGACGGCGACGGCATGCTGGAGTATGGCGGCCAGCCCTTCGAGTTCACCATCATCACCAACCAGGGCAACGACCTAAGATCCAAGTCGGCCACCATCATGCAGGAGCAGCTCAAGCAGGTCGGTATCAAGGTCAATATCCGCATCATCGAGTGGACCGTCTTCCTCAAGGAGTTCGTGCACAAGAACAACTTTGACGCCATCATCCTGAGCTGGAACATTCTGCAGGACCCGGATCTCTGGACCGTCTGGCACTCGGACAATGCCGTGCCCGGCGGCCTCAACCACACCTACTACATCAACAAAGAGGTCGACGAGCTGCTGGTCAAAGGACGCCACACCTTCGACGAAGAGCTGCGCAAGAAGTGCTACTTCCGCGTCCAGGAGATCCTGGCCGAGGAGCAGCCCTACGTCTTCCTCTACGTACCTTACGCCCTGCCGGTGGTCAGCTCGCGCTTCCGTGGCATCGAGGAGGCCCCGGCCGGCATCACCTACAACCTGGAAGAGTGGTCCGTGCCAATGGCCGAACAGAAATACAAGGTCCTGCCCTAGATGCTGAACTACCTGCTCAGACGCCTGCTGGTGCTGATCCCGACCTTTTTCGGGATCACGGTTGTCTGCTTCCTGGTGATCAACCTGGCGCCGGGCGAACCCACGGCCCTGCAGAGCGACCTCAACCCGGACATCACCAAGGAAGCCATCGACAACATGAAGCAGCACTACGGCCTGGATAAGCCGCTGACGGTGCGCTACGTCCTCTGGCTCAAGAACCTGGCCAAGCTTGACTTCGGTAACTCAATCTCAGCCGACGAACGCCCGGTCTGGGAGAAGATCAAGGAGCGCCTGCCCATCACCATCTACATCAACCTGGCCTCCATGTTTCTGATCTTTCTGATGGCCATCCCGCTGGGCGTGGTCTCGGCCCTCAGGCGCGGCACAGCTTTTGACCGCGGCATCACGGTGCTGGTCTTCATCGGCTTCTCGATCCCCGGCTTCTGGCTGGCCCTGATCTGCATGGATATCTTCGGCGTGCGCCTGGGCTGGCTGCCCATCTCGGGCATCCACTCGCCAGGTTACCAGGCCATGGGAGTGCTGGAGCGTTGGCTTGATTTGAGTAAGCATTTGCTGCTGCCGGTGGCCATCTCGGCCTTCGGCTCGCTGGCGGGCCTGAGCCGCTACATGCGCTCCTCCATGCTGGAGATCATCCGCCAGGACTACATCCTGACCGCCCGCGCCAAGGGCCTCTCGGAAAACCAGGTGATCTACAAGCACGCCATGCGCAACGCCATGCTGCCGGTCATCACCATTCTGGGGCTCTCGATTCCGGGGCTGATCGGCGGCTCGGTCATCTTTGAATCGATCTTCTCGATCCCTGGCCTGGGCCAGCTCTTCTACCAGGCCATCATGATGCGCGACTACAATATGATCATGGGCAGCCTGACCATCGGCGCGGTCCTGACCCTGCTGGGCAACCTGCTGGCCGACGTCGCCTACTCGCTAGCCGACCCCAGGATAAGGGTGCAGTGATGAGAAAAAGATTCCTGCGTGACAAGCTGGCCATGAGCGGCCTCATCATTGTGCTGATCTTCTTCATTCTATCCATCGGCGCGCCCCTGATCACGCCCCACGACCCCAACGCCATCGATGTCAGCAACATCCTGGCCGGGCCATCCCTCAAGCACCCCTTCGGCACCGACGAGCTGGGCCGCGACCTCTGCTCGCGCATGCTCTTCGGCGCCGGCATCTCGCTCAAGGTGGGCTTCGTGGCCGTGGGCATCTCAACCCTGATCGGCGTCATCCTGGGCGCTCTGGCGGGCTACTTCGGCGGCCTGGTGGACGGCATCATCATGCGCCTGGTGGACATCATGCTCTGCTTCCCCTCATTCTTTCTGATTCTGGCCGTGATCGCCTTTCTGGAGCCGTCCATCTTTAATATCATGGCGGTCATCGGCCTGACCTCCTGGATGGGCATCACGCGCCTGGTGCGCGCCGAATTCCTGACCCTCAAGGAGCGCGACTTCGTGCTGGCCGAACGCGCCATGGGCGCCAGCCACAGCCGCATCATCTTCAAGCACATTTTGCCCAACGCCCTGACTCCGGTGCTGGTGGCAGCGACCCTGGGCGTGGCGAGCGCGGTGCTGACCGAGTCGGCCCTCTCATTTTTAGGCATCGGCGTCCAGCCGCCCACCCCATCCTGGGGCAACATCCTGACCCAGGGCAAAAATGTGCTCGGCGTGGCCTGGTGGATGTCATTCTTCCCGGGCATGGCCATTCTGATCACGGTGCTAGGCTACAACCTGCTGGGTGAGGGAATCAGGGATGCGATTGATCCCAGATTGAAATAGTGAAACCCTGTTGCCTTTTTCAACAGCCTGAGGCATCTAGCAAAGCTCAAGGAGACTTAAATGAAGTGGATCACGAATGAGCAGATTGATGAGTTGATTGAACAGGCCAGGAATTCCGAACGCGGGCGTTCGCACATGCAGGTGCATGCGGAACACAGCGACCCGGTCCAGCGGCTCTTTATCGGTTCCATGAAAAACTCCTACTACCGGCCGCACCGCCACAGCGGCAAGTGGGAGCTGGCCGTGGCCATCCGCGGCGCCATTGATCTGCTGATCTTCAATGATGAGGGAATCCTGACCGAGCGCCGCACCATGGGCAGCGACGTTGTGGCCCTGGAGCTGCCGCCGGATGCCTGGCACACCTGGGTGCCGGTCAGTGACGAGCTGGCCTTCTTTGAAACCAAGATGGGGCCCTATGACCCGGCCACGGCTTCCGAGTTTGCGCCCTGGTCTCCGGCCGAGGGCACGCCTGAGGCGGCTGACTTCTTCAATAAATTGCAAACCGCCAGAGTGGGCGACCAATTTAAGTAGTTCGCTTTGCCAACAAACTTTCAAGATTTTTTTGGCAAACTCCGATCCCCCATAAATATCTCAGCTGAGATAAATATGGGGGATGGACACCATGACACCAATCATAACTGCTTCTCTGATCTTAATGGCGACAATCTGGCTAAAACTGACCAGCAAAGAGCTGGCTCACAGCTACCGCAACACCTCCACCGAGATTGCCGGTCTCTACCGCTGCCCCAGCATCACCACCCTGGCCCTGCAGCTGGCCCGCGAACAGCAGCGCTCATAAGCTGAGACGGTAGTCGCTGACCACCTCAGGATCATCCAGGCTGCTGAAGTCCAGCGCACTGCCCTCGCCCTTCAGATAGAAATCGAACCAGTTTCTGAAGTAGAAAGCCAACAGCTCATGTTGCCCCCTGACTCCCAATTCGCAGGGACCGTCATCGGTAATCAGCATCCCCAAATGGGCCCAGAAGAGATCCATATTGGCCTGATGATTGACGCCCCTGAGCTGCAGGTAAACCTTCTCAACCTCGACCGGCAAAGTCTCATAATAACGCAAGGGTCCGGCCGAGGGCACGATTCGATCATTGTCGCCCGTCAGAATCAGGGTCGGATGGTCGATCATGGCCGCGGCTGCCCAGCCATCATCAGAACCAGCCGGTGCCAGCGCCACACTGGCAATAACCGCGTCACTGGCAGCGCTGGCCTCAATGCACCCCCCGCCGCCCATGGAGTTGCCGATCAGACCGATACGGCTCGAATCCACAGCCAACTCACCGGCCAAATCAATGGCGCCCAGAAACCCGCGCGCCCAAAGCGTCTGATCACTAGAAACGATGTTGGGCGGCGTAAAGGTCAGAGTTGCATAATCCGGTAGCACCTTCGCAATCCACTCGATGGACTCCTTGCTGCCCAAAAAACCGTTGGTGATTATGATCAGAGGCTGCGGCTCGCCACCGGCCGCATAACGCAAGGTCGCACTGTAGAGCGCTCCGCCCTCCCAGTACCAGAAATGTTCTACGACCTGATTGCCGGAACAACCATAGCCGGGAGCAACACAACTTTGGTCGCCCAAAGCAGGTTGAACTAAAAAGACACACAGCAGACAGATAACGCAAAAAAAATTACGCACAGAACCTCCCTTCATTGCAAATGATATTGGTATTACCAATTGCCAGCGACTCGACTGCGATCGCCTAAAGCTGACTTTGGGCGCCCAAAACACCATCCATCCGGCTGCGGGCATAACTTAGCATGGCCTGCATGGCGGCGGCCGACTCCTCGGCGTCGTTATCCGCCAGGGCCGCCAGCAACTTCAGATTATAACGCAGGGACATGCGCGCAACACCCTCCTGAGCATAAAGAGCCTCAGCGTGGCTACAGTAGAGCGGGCGGATTGAATTGAAAACAGACGTCAAAAACTGATTAGCGGAGAGGCGCATAACTTCGGCCTGAAACCTGAAATCGATGGCGGCAACCTCAGTCGCAACGCTGCCGGCCTTCTCCGCCAGAATAATCTTAAGCTTTTCGAGATCTTTCGCACAGACATTGGCAGCCGCCAGACGGGCCGCATAAACGGCGATCAGATCACTAAGATCCAGCAGTGCCCCGACTGACTGCGGATCAAATTTAGAAAGGGTCTGGACCACCAGCAGATCCAGAGATGCCTCTGCATAGAAATCCCGGACATAGTTACCGCTCTGGGGCCTGGTCTCAAGCAGGCCCTGCTGCGAAAGCTTGGCCACGGCTTCTCGGATCACGAAGCGGCTCACCCCGTATTGGGCGGCCAATTCCCTCTCCGGCGGCAGTTTGGAGCCAACGGCATAGGCGCCCTCAAGAATGGCGCGCTGCAGAGCCTGATAAACCTTGCTGTTTGAGCTTGACATAATAACTCTTTAATTATCCTATCTTATACTCCGCAGTCAATCTCCGCCTAATAATCCACAGCCAGCCCGACAACTTGATGATCAGACTCAAGTTTTAACTTGCTATGCTATACTATCTATTCTATGGAAAATTTAGTGAACAACTTTTACAACATTGAAGAGACACCGTTTCCACTGCTAGCAAAAGAGGCCCAGGAGAAACAGTTTTCAGGCGTCATGCAGTTAGAGCGCGGACACTCGCGCAAAGCGATCTTCTTCAGCTGCGGCCAGATATGCTCAATCCAGTCCAACCATCCGGACGAACTCTTCGGCTCACTGCTGGTGCGCGCCGGCCTGCTGAGCGCCCAAGACAACGCACTCTCACTGAAGCGCAGCACCCTGGAGGCCCTCCCCCAGGGCCAGATTCTCACCCGAAGCTACAACCTGAAACAGGCCGAGATCGACCGGATGCTCCAGCAACAGCTGGAGACCCGCCTGCTGGAGATCTTCAAGTGGGAAAACGGGCAGGCAACCCTGATCAAACGCGAACAGCTGCAGCTCAAGCCGCGACTCAGCGACCAGCAACTGAACAAGCTGCTGGCCCGCGGCACCCGCGAACTGGCCCCCAACAACACCATCATCAACGCCCTCGGCCCCTATCTGGAACACACTCCGAGCCTGAAGGGCAAGGCCGACCGGCCGACAGGCCAACTGCTCGAGCGCAGCGTATTCTACACCCTGGCCAGTGACAGCCGGGCCGCCCGCGAACTGCTGGCCCTCTACTGCGATGACGTGATCCAATTTAAAATCTTCGATCACGCCAAGATCCGGCAGGAGCTGCTGGACGCCCTCGAAGAGCTGCGCGAGCCATGCAGCACGGATGACCCTGAAGCCGAAATAGTAACGCTCACCCAGCGCTACAGTGCCCTGATAAAAAAGTGCCGGCAACACGCCCAGATCAATCCCGAGCTGATTGAACAGATCCAGCGCGCCTACGCCGAATCGCTCAGATCGATCCGGGAGCTGCCCAAAGATGCATTCAGCGGCATCTATCAGCAGGTGAGAGCTGAATACATCTTCGAAAATGCCGTCGCCCAGAGCTGGTCCCACAACCACCGGCAAGCCGCCGAGCTCTTTCTGGAAGCGCTCAAACTCCATCCCGCCAGCCAGACCTATGCCGAAGCTTACGCCAAAAGCATCTTCCTGACCTGGCAGAACGGATCAACAACTTCAGCCCAGTCCCTGACCTATAAGATTGAACGCCTGATTGAAAAATTTCCGGACTCCGCCAAACTGCAGCTGATCCTGGGCTGGATCCACAAGCAGAACAACCCCGAACGGGCCTATAAACATTTCCGCAAGGCCCAGCGTCTCAATCCGGACAGCCTCGAGGCCAGACGAGAGCTGCGCCTGATCGACATGCGCCTGTCTGGCTGACTTACCAGCCTAGGCGACCCCAACCTCCCGGCAGGCATAGACATCCTGAATGGCATGCAAGAGCTCCACCCCATCAGCCATGGGACGCTGAAAAGCCTTGCGGCCGGATATCAGACCCATGCCCCCGGCACGCTTGTTGATCACAGCCGTGCGCACCGCCTCGGCCAGATCACTGCTGCCGCTGGAGCCGCCGCCCGAATTGATCAGGCCGGCACGCCCCATAAAACAGTTCATCACCTGATAGCGCGTCAGATCGATCGGGTGCTCTGAACTGAGCTCCGAATAAACCAGCGGATGGGTCTTGCCAAACTTAAGCGCCGGATAACCGCCGTTGCAGTCGGCCTGTTTCTGCTTGACGATATCGGCATTCAGCGTGGCGCTCAAGTGGTTGGCCTGACCGGTCAGGTCGGCAGCCGTATGATAGTCCCTATCCGCCTTGAAAGCCGGATTGCGCAGATAGGCCCAGAGGATGGTCACCAGCCCCAGCTCATGAGCATAGGCGAAAGCCTCGCTGATCTCCTGAATCTGGCGGTTACTCTCCTCCGAACCGAAATAGATAGTCGCACCCACAGCCACCGCCCCCAAATCAAAGGCCTGCTCAACGCTGGCAAAGAGGATCTGATCATAGGTTTCGGGATAGGTCAGCAGCTCGTTGTGGTTGAGCTTAAGGATGAAGGGGATGCGGTGGGCATAGCGCCGCGCCACCGATCCGAGCACCCCCAGGGTTGAAGCCACGGCATTGCAGCCCCCCTCAATGGCCAGTTTAACGATATTCTCCGGATCAAAGTAGAGCGGATTGGGCGCAAACGAGGCTCCGGCGCTGTGTTCGATGCCCTGATCCACCGGCAGGATTGATAGATAACCCGTCCCGGCCAGACGACCGGTGTTGTACATGGTCTGCAGATTGCGCAAGACGGCCGGCGGCCGGTCCGATGTCAGACAGACCCGCTCAATGAAATCAGGGCCGGGCAGATGCAGCATGGATCTGTCAACCAGGGGACGATGTTCCAGCAGGTCCCGGGCCGAATCCCCCAGCAACGCACTTATTCTATCGATCATAGTACCCTCCTTGAGCAATAAGATAAGCCCTGAATCTACGCAGGCCAGCCTCAGGATCGCTAAATGCTATCCATCTTGAATCAGAAACGATTTGACACAGTTGAGCCTTTTTGCCACTCTGGTTAACAAAGATAACTAGGAGGTTTTGAATGAAACTGACATGCGTAGGTTTGACAACTCTTGATATTCTGGGCGTGCCCATCGACGCCATTCCCGCAGGCGGCAAGACCGAGCTGATCCAGCAGATCCGCCTGACACCGGCCGGCACGGCCGGCGGTTCAGCCGTTATCGCCTCCAAGCTTGGATTGGACACGGCGCTGCTGACCGCCATCGGCCAGGACGAACAGGGACGTTGCGCCGAGCAAGCCCTGCAGGCCCATGGCGTAGACACCTCTCTGATCCAGAAGCGCGATGACATGCCCACCTCAACCACCATCCTGACCGTCAACTCTCAGGGCGAGCGGCCCAACTTCCATGCCGTCGGCGCTGCCATCATGGTTGACATCGATGACGAGGCCCGCGCCAAGATCATGCAGGGCAAGTACCTGCACTGGGCCGGCGTCGGAACCATGTTCTGCCTGGACGGCGAAAAGAGCGCATCGATCCTGCAGGAGGCCCGCTCCAAGGGCATTGTCACCACCTGTGACTTCATCGCCCCGGCCGACCACACCCTGGCTGCCCTGCAGGCCGTCATGCCCCACGTTGACTACTTCATGCCCAGCCTGGAGGAGGCCATGGAAGTTGCCGGCACAGACACCCCGGAGGAGACCGCCAAGTTCTACCTCGACCTGGGCGCCGGCTGCTGCATCTTCAAGTGGGGCGCCAAGGGTTCCTATGTCGCCACTAAGGATGAGGCCTTCAGGGTACCGGCCTACAAGATCGACGTGGTCGACACCACCGGCTGCGGCGACAGCTACTGCGCCGGCTTCATCGCCGGCCTGGATCAGGGCTGGGATCTCGAAAAGTCGTGCCGCTTCGGCACCACCGTCTCGGCTCTGGTTGCCAGCGGGCTGGGCAGTGACACCGGCGTCGTCAGCTTCGCTGAGACACTCAAGGCCATGGAGAGCCTCGAAGTGCTGGACTGAGACAATTGGCGGGGACCAAGCTGGTCCCCGCGCACCGATTTGACAATCAGCCTCATCTAACTATTCAGTGAACAGAGAAGGAGGTAGATTATGAATCAAAAGATAGTTGCCCGTATGACTGACGGCCAGGTACTCAAGGGCTATGCACTCAACTTTTCACCCATACGCGACACCTTCCACCTCAGACTGCTCGATTCCGCCCCCGGCGAGAAACCCCTTGAAGTCGCCATGAACAACCTCAAAGCGATCTTCTTCGTTAAAACTTTTGAAGGCGATGCCAGCTACAATGAACGCAAGACCTTCATGCCGGGCGAGAAGGCCTATGGCAAAAAGATCAATGTCTCCTTCTGCGACGGTGAATCGATGGCCTGCACCAGCACGGCCTACAACCTCGACCGCACCGGCTTCTTCATGTACCCAGTCGACAGCAAGAGCAATAATGAGAGGATCTTTGCCATTTCAAGCTGCATCACCAACCTGGAAGAGCTGACCATGTAAACAGCAGCTGGATCACCAGCAGCAAGGGCACGCGGAAATCTATTTCTGCGTACCCTTGCAATTCAGCTTTTCTCAATTATCTTCACTGCTAGGAGTAGATTAGTGAAGATTTTGATTGCCACTTCCCAAGCCAATGGCCTGCTCGACCGATCCCTCAGAGAGTGGGGTCACCAGCCAGTTCTCTGCAGCAGCGGCCACGACGCAATCTACAGGATCATGCAAGCCGACCCGCCGTCCCTGGTTATCCTTGAACGCGACATGCCCCAACTCTCGGGCATCGAGATCTGCCGCCACATCCGTAACAGCGACATCGACAAACAACCCTACATCATTCTGATCACCCACCCCAACTACACCGACATGCTCAAGGGGCTGGACGCCGGGGCAGATGACTACATTTCCAAACCCATCAACCTGCAGGAGTTCCGGGCCCGCCTGGAGGCCGGCATCAGGGTAATCAGCCAGAAGGAGATCCGCACCGAAGAGGTCAAACTGCAGGGGGTGCTGGAGATGGCCGGCGCCATCTGCCATGAGATCAACCAACCCCTGCAGGTCATCTCGGGCTACGCTGAAATGATCTGCGACAAAATCCACAACGACGACCCGCTCTACGGCAAACTGACCGCCATCCGTGAAAGCGTCAGCCATCTGGGCATTATCAACCAGAAACTGATGAACATCGCCGAGTACAAGACCAAAGACTATCTGGGCAGCAAGAAGATTATCGATATTAACCAGTCCAGCACGGAGGCCACCCTATGGAGCGCAAAATCCTGATTATCGACGACGAGCCATCGATCCGCGTTATGCTGCAGGAGGCCTTCAGCGAAGAGGGCTACCAGCCCCGCGCCGCCGAGAGCGCCGAAGAGGCCCTGGCCATCCTCAAGGAGGAGAACTACTGGGTGATCTTCCTGGACCTCAACCTGCCGGGCATGAGCGGCGTCGAGCTCTGCCGCCAGATCCATCACGACCTGCCCATGGCCATCATCCATGCCGTCACCGGCTACGCCTCGCTCTACGATCTGGTGGAGTGCCGCGAAGCCGGCTTCGACGACTACTTCACCAAGCCGGTCGACCTGCACACCCTCTTCACAGCCGCCGAAAACGCCTTCACCAAGCTGGAGCGCTGGCGGGCGCGCTGACCGAGATCCAACCCAAATCAATTAGCGCAATAAGCCGCTTGACTGATGGTGAATCATAATCTAGATATAGATTATTAAATGTTTATTTTGAGGAGAGTCTATATAGCGTAACATTTAGTCGCCAGAACTCCCTCATGCTTCAGACGGTACTTGACCCAGGCTAATGTGCATCTCCTCGCATCAACCCGGGTCTGTGAATAATGCAATGTATTTTGATGGGGAAGCCGATTGGCTTCCCCGGTTACTTCAATTAAGCCAGCTCCATCGCAGCCAGATTCAGGCTGGCCTTGATCATATCCTTAAGCTGAGAGATCTTGACCGCCTCGTCACGATTAAGCAGAGGCTCCATGCGCTCGATGGTCAGACCCACACGGTAGGTGTCGGGTGAAACCAGCAGCATGGGGGTGCCGCTCTCCTCAACCCTGGCAACGATGTTGGCCGGGGGCAGGATGTTGTTGGTCAGGATGATGCCGGCCACATTACTCTCCAGAGCAGCCAGAATCATGTCGGTACGGTCGCCGCCGGTAATCACCAGGGTATCCTCCTTCTTGAGGATGGCGCGCTGCACGGCGATATCGCCGGAGAGGGCTCCGATGAAGATATTCTTGACACGACGGTCGAGCTGATCCTCGGCGGTCAGCACCTTGGCAAAGAGGATGTCGCTCAGATGCTTGAGGTTGTAGTAACCCAGGTCGTCGTGGCGCGGCATGACACCCAGCACGGTCAGGCCCATGGCCTCGATCTTGGGCAGGCAGGTCATCTCAAAGTCCTCTTTATCGTGAACCTTGTTGATGATGACGCCGGTCAGCTTGACGCCGGTCTGCTCCACAAACTGCTTGGTGAAAGCGGCATCGTCCATGATGACGTTGTCGTCACCGCCGATGACCATAATCAGCTCGGCATCCAGGTCGCGGGCCAGACTCAGGGCATCCAGGTTGACGGAGAGTCCGTAGGAGACCTCCTTGCCGGCCTCAACCAGCAACACCTGACGATCCTGCTCCATCTTTGCGGCCATGGAGGCCACCTTCTCTTTAATGCTCTCAGCATTGTAGGCATAAGCGAGCTTGGAGTGATCAAAGCCCAGGCTCATGTCCTCAACGTCCATATCGTACAGATTGGCCATCAGAGCGGCATCATGATCCCAAAGTTTCTTCTTGCTGTAGAAGAGACGGTCGCCGAAAGGCTTCAGGTAACCGACCTTCTTATCCAGAACCTCTGCCATACCAACGGCGACACTTGTTTTGCCGACACCGGCCCTCAATGAAGCTATCACAAATCTTTTCATCTATGTCTCCTTTATCAACCTAGGAAAGTAGAATTCTAACATCAACCGCCTTGACGCCATCCTCACAAACATTGAGCGGATTGATTTCAATATCCGCAATGCTCGGGCACTTGGCTATCAATGCACCTAATTTTACTATAACATCAATCGTTGATGCCATATCTTTCTTCTTCTCGCCACGAACCCCCAGCAGCAGCGGATAAACTCGGGTCTCCTTGATCATCTTCTTGATCTCGCGCTTGCTGAGCGGCCAGGATCTGAAGGCAACATCCTTCATGACCTCAACGTAGATACCGCCCATGCCGAACATGATCACCGGTCCGAAGATCGGATCCTTGCGGGCACCGATGATGGTCTCAACATCCAGCTTGAGCATCTCGGCAATCTCGACACCCTTAATATTGGCATCCGGATTATAGGCCTTGCAGCGCTGCATGATGGCCTGGTAGGCGTCCATGACCTCTTCGCGGTCCTCCAGGTTGAGGGCCACGCCGCCGGCATCACTCTTGTGGATAATATCCTTGGAGACGATCTTCATGACCACCGGGTAACCCATCTTCTCAGCCTCTTCAACGGCCTCTTCAAGGTTGCGGGCCACGACTGAGCCGGGTATCGGAATACCGGCAATCTCCATCATGCTGCGGGCCTCTTCGGCCAGCAGGAAGTGACGATTTTCGCTCAGGGCACCCTGACAGATGGCCTCAACGGCCGCCACGTCGATGTCGGCATCCACATACTCTTCGCTCTCATTCTTGAGGTAGCGCTGATACTGGGTCAGCTTGCCCAGACAGGATACGGCCTCATAGACGTCACCGAAGACCGGCACGTTCTCGCGGCTCAGCTTGGAGGTGGCATTTTCGATATCCTCACCGCCGACGATGGCGAAGAGGATCGGCTTGCCGGCCTCTTTGTAGTTGGCATAGTTGCGGGCCAGCACCTTTTCCAGGTCTTCGGCCAGGAAGGTTGAGGTTTCGCAGTAGAGCGCCATGGAGGAGCCGATCTCATCATTCTTGAGGGCCACGTCCAGGGCGGCGTCATACTCGGGGCCGGCGGCGCCGCCGGTGATGTCGACCGGGTTCTTGGTGGAGCCGAAGCTCGGGGTTACCGGCGAGAACATCTCCTTGAGACGCTCATGGCCGTCATAGAGGGCGATGTCATACTTCTCGCAGGCGTCGGTGGCCATAACGCCGATGCCGCCGCCGTTGGTGATGATGACCGACTTGTCGGTGGTGGGCATGGGGGAGTTGGCCAGGTACTTGCTCCAGTTGAAGGCTTCGTCGATGTTCTCGGCCCTGAGTACACCGTACTGCTTCAGAATTGCATCCGTCACATCATCGGCACCGGCCAATGAACCTGTATGGGAGGCTGCCGCAGCGGCGCCACGTTTGGAGCGGCCGGACTTGATAACCACGACCGGCTTATGCTTGGTGGCAACCTTGACAGCCTCGATGAAGCGCTGGCCGTTCTTGATGCCCTCGATGTACATCAGGATAACCTTGGTGTTGTCATCGTAGGTCAGATACTCGAGCAGGTCGGCCTCATCGATGTCACTCTTATTACCGACGGAAACGATAGAAGAGATACCGATATTCTCAACCTTGGTCTTGCCGATCATGGCCAGACCGAGAGCACCGCTCTGGGGTTGACGATGGGGGGGAAACACTGCCGGGCAGGATCTTGCCGGGACCGAAGGTGCAGTCCAGGACGCGCCGGCGGAGTAGAGCACCGAAGATGTTGGGGCCGATAATGGGAACGCATGCCGTGCTCATTGGCATACTTGACAATCTGCTTCTTCTTCCCTAATGTTGCCGACCCCCGAAAAGCCCGAGGTGATAAACAGGTTGTACTGGGGCGCTCTTCTTACAGGCCCCCGGACGAAGTCAAAGACGAACTTGGCCGGGTGGGGGGGAAAGACCAGATCAACCTCGCCCTCGATCTCATCCAGTGAACGGTAGACCGGCAAACCGAGGATCTCGCCGCCAGACGGGTTGATGCAGAGATCTTACCCTTGTAACTGCTCAGGATGATGTTGCGCACGACCGTGTGACCGATCTTGTGCATATCCCGGGAGGCTCCGGATAACCGCGGCGCTGCGCGGCTCAAACAGATACTTGATACTACTCATCGACTA
>CALOBW010000042.1:0-9004 GCA_942491525.1 uncultured Thermodesulfobacteriota bacterium | reverse complement strand
GGAGGTTGCATACTACCAGGATCTACTCAAAGACAGGGTGAAGCTTGCTCATGATGATGAGCAGAGAGAGCTGGATCGCGACCAACAGAACTACCGTGACAACCAACAGCAGGACTTCCAGACCGGTCTCACTAAGCTGGTTGAGGGCTTCAAGGACACCCGCTCCGATAAGGACAACTCGGCTGCGTTTGATCGCACTAAGTACAGTTCGGACGCAGGTGTTGAGGCCGCAAAGACTAGGGCTGACGCTTATGCCGCATCCAATCTTGAAAAGGTTGACAGAGAAGCAAAAGCGAAGATTGAAAAAATCCAAGCTGACATCGCGGGATTGTTCTCGCGCAACGGTATCTATAAAAGGGATGACCTTCAATACCTGGACGGTGAGGATCTCATTAAGTTCCAAGAGCTTTCGGGCGAGCTTGCCAGACAGTGGGGCGATGCTGGTCTTGGAGACTTCAGGGACTATGAATATACCAAGGGTCCAGACGGGTCACTGCATCAGCAAGAAGCACTTGGTAACCTTGTTGGAAGATTTGGCAGCAAGGAAGAATAGGAAAAATAATGCCGACTGTTACTCTACCGACGGGCGAGAAAGCTCGCTTTCCGGAGGGCACAACCCCGGAACAGATTGATGAAGTAGTGCGCAGAGATTTCCCGGGGTTCTTCAAACCACAAGACCCGGAGTTTGAAAGCGTAATGGATGAGGTGCCGATTGGCACCAGTGCCGACGCGGGTAGTCCCGGCGGCATGGGCCTTCTTCAGCGCAGAGAAGATGATGCCCTGAAGCGGCAGCTTGAGCAGTCGCTTCAACTGAAGGAACAGGGTGTCGATGAGATCACCCGCCTTGGTGGACAGAAGACCACGGCTGAAGGCATGAAGCAGGCCATGGCCCCGGACACAACCGGGCAACTTAGCGACTTCATGATTGACGCACTTAATGGGCCAGATCCAACTGGAGGCTGGCAGCTTGGCGATGCCATTGCCGGTGCAGCTGTCGGCGGAGCGCAGCGTATAACCGGTTCAGGGGCTAGGTGGATTGGCAATAAGATCGGCAATGAAACCCTAGAGGACTGGGGGCGGAGGGGTTCCGAGGGCGGAGCGGCTCGCTATAATGAGTACCGCCACAAGGATGTTGACAAGTCTAAGATGTGGCAGGGAGACATTGCCACAACCGTAGAGAGCGTTCTCGAAGACCTTGGGCCAACCCTGATGATGGCGGCAGCTACAGGCGGTCTTGGTACCATACTATCAAAGATTGGCCTCGGTACCATTACCGGTGCTGTCGGCGCAAAGCTTGTTACCAAGATACCCGGTGTTTCCAAGTGGGCGTGGGGGGCTAAGAAGCTCCCCAAGCTTGCATTTAAGATGGGTGAGCTTTTCCCGTTTGCATTGGTAAAGGCGTCAACCGAAGCCGCCATGGAGGGCGGTGGATCTTTTGAGGATGCACTTTACAACGGTGCCACCGAAGAAGAAGCGCACAAGATTGCAAGCACAGTGTTCCAGGGCAACATGGCCCTTGGCGCGCTGGACATGCTTGAGGTTGGCCTGCTGTTCAAGGCGGTCCCGACCACGGTCAAGAGCAGAATACTCAAGACCATTCCATCGGAAGTGCTCCAGAAGATGCCAGCGAGAATCTTTTGGGGAGTTGCAAAGCTTCTTGGTACTGCTGTCATGGAGGGGCAGCAGGAGGTTGCTCAGGATGAGTTTGTTAGCTGGGCGAATGGCAACGGCTTCGACCTGAGTGCCGTGCTTAACCCGGTTGAAGGGCATGAGAAGAACCCTGAAGCGTTCAACATGGGTGCATTGACATCGGTTGGATTCTCGGTACCGATGATGACCCTCGACGCCGCAAGAGCCGAGTCAAAGAAGAACCCGCAGCTTGCCACAATCTTTAAGAAAACCCGCAGTGAACTTGCCGCAGAAGAGGCGGCACCGGAGGGCGGGCAGGAGGCCCCGGCGGCCGAGGCAACCACCCCGGCAGAGGCCGCTGTTCCGCCTTCCGAGCCGGTAGCAAAGCCCAAGGAACTTGAGGGTCTTGAACCGCTACCAGAAGAGGAATGGGATGAGTCCAACTCGGCACTTAACCTTCCGGATGAAGAACTCTACACTCAAGCGGCACATGAAGTGCTCGGAGGCCAGGAGGGGCCAGCCGTTCTTGCATACCGACAGAAATTGGCTCAGCAGGGTGAGACAGCGACCGAGCCTGCTGACCAGCAGGAGGTGCAACCGGATGAGGCAGATGACTACATTGACATCCTCGCTGACATGGAGAGAGAGAATGGCCGTACACCTACGGTTGCTGAAGCGGTGGATCTTGGTGTCCCTGAATCTGTTGCTAAGACTTTGCTCGAAGAGGAGTCTGATCAAAAGCTTCAACTAAACCAAGCACAAATCAATAAGGTAGCGGCCGAGATTGCGCCGAGCGTTGTTGAGTCGGGGAAGATCCCGACCGTTGCAAAGCTGGCGAAGGACCGGAGAATTGGAGCACATGCATCAAGCCCGCTGGAGGCACAGCAGCTTGCGAAGCGTGTGCTTGATCGAATTGCTATCGAAGCAGAACAGATCATACAAGATGTAGATGGTGTACCGGGTGCTGGCGAAGCAGCGGCACTAGGAGCCGATGGTGATATCACCGATGATATCATCAAAGAGGAGGCTGAGAAGCTACAGCAACCTTCGGAAGAACCGTCATCCCCCGTGGAAACTGCTGGGCCTGAAGCTGAGGTCGAAATTAAAGGCAGCGCACCTACGCCTGCAAAACCCACCCCGAAAAAGATGTCGGAATATACCGACAAGGAGAGGGTAGTTATCGAACTTGCCTGGAATTCTGGCAGCCGTCCACGCATGGGAGATGTACGGCGAGCGGTTCGAGAACAGGGGCTAGGCACCATCTCCCAGAAGGAAGCGCAGCAGCTTCTAACTTCTGTTGGGGATGTTGGTATTGAAAAGGGGGAGACTGCCAAAAGCAAGACCTCCAAGAATGTCAAGGCCGTACATGAGCTGGCGACCAGGCTGAACAAGGTGCCGACAGCGGCAGAGGTTCTTCAGCATGCGCCGGAACTTATCGGTCTTACTGAGGCCGAGGCTAAGAAGCTTCTAAACGGGCCGAAGAATGCACCTGCGCTGGTAAAGGCCAAGCAGCAGGCCTCTACTCTTGTGTCGAAGGCTACCAGGGAAAGGGTGGCGGCACAGGCAGAGGCAAAGGCACAGGGCCAGCCAGACCCCTTCGCAGCCATTCCAGAAGAGAATCCTTACGGTATCCCGGCGATTGATGAAAAGGGGAAAGAAGCCCCTCAGGAGCGGGCACCCAATCGCGATGAACGGCGTGCCGAAGTTGAGGCGGCTCAAGAGTCTGCTGATCCCAAGCGCAATGAGCGTGAGGCAAGGCGGGCTGAGAAGGAAATTGAGGCCGCAGAGAAGGCTGAGGAGGACGCGAAGGCCGAGGCTGAAGCTGCGAAGAAGGCAGAGGCCGAAGCCAAGGCGGCCCAGGAAGAGGCTGAAAGGAAGCTCGAAGAGGAGACCAGACCAGCTCCCTCCCCGGAGCCGGAGCCTGACTATGTTGAGGCCGAGGACTGGGCAGACTCCCCGCTGATTCAGGATGTTGTTGAAGAGAGATTCAAGCATGAGGATGTGAAGGAAATCATCCCGACTGAGGATGGCGCAGTTGTGCGCCTGAATGACGGATATGAGATCATCCTCAAAGCCGTAAGAGACATTGAGCCAACTGAAGCCGGTGTCATGAATTATGGCTACAGGTCTCTTGAGCATTACAATGAGGAGCGGGCTGCGGGCAGGGTATATGGTGCCAAGGGCGAGACCAACACAAGCAAGCCAAACCAGGCAATCATCTACCTCAACAAAGGCGAGGTGAGCGAAAAGGATCGCGCCGATAAATCCACCATCGATCATGAGGCGTTTCATGTTCTGTATGGGTTTGCCTTTAGCCCAAAGCAGAAGCTCCAGATCTTGAAGAAGGTGTGGTCGCAGGCCATAAAGGACGCCAAGAAAAAGGGCAGAACAGTAACCATCTCCGCGAAAGAAGCACTGGCCGATCCGACCTCTGAAGAAGCTAAGTTTATTCTTAACCTCGCAGAGGAGGTTGCGGCTGAAGCATACGGGACATGGCACCCGAGCCAACGGGGACTGTTCACCGTATTGGATAACTGGCTTGGACGGCTGATTGGCAGCATTCAGCTTGACCAGATCTTTATGGAGATTCGCGCTGGTAACATTTCTATCCGGGTACCGCAGGGTGCGACCGGTGACATAAGGTTCCAGCTTAGAATTCCGCAGGCAGCTAATGCGGGGTTCACACAGCGGGCCAATACCACCGGTTCATACATTGGTGCCGGTCAGCTGGTTAAAGAAGGCGAAGTTGTGGTTGACTACGGTGCCGGCAAGGGCATCGGAACTGAGGAGCTGAAGAAGTCAACCAAGAAAGTCTACTCACATGAGCCGTTCTACGACAAGGAAGGTGACTTCACCCCGGACTTCTCTGACCCCGAGGGCAAGGATGTCCTGGCTGCGCTTGAGGGCAAGGCTGATGTCGTAGTCAACAACTTGGTTCTGAATGTGGTCCCGCCAGCTGTGCGGAAAACCATTGTCCAGAACATAGGAAAACTGCTGAAGCCTGGTGGTCGCGCATACATCACCACCCGGTCAGCGTCAGATGTCAACGCCGCCAAGAGCAAGAAGGCAGCGAAGCTCGAAGAGGGTGGCTGGATCATAAGCCCCGGCACTCCAAGGGAAACCTACCAGAAGGGATTCAAGCAGGATGAGCTTGAGCAGCAGGTAGCAAAGTTCCTTGGCAAAGGATTCGAGGTAGTCAAATCTGACTACGGTACCAAGGGCAACCCACAGATTGAAGTGCGCAAACTGGCAGTAGAGCCAGAGAGTGAAGCTGTCTCTAAGCTCCAGCTCACCGCAGTGGCTCAGGCAGAACTTGCTGCTGAGCAGGGTGAGGGTCCGAAGTTCGACGCCAAGCTCCTTGATGACCCCAACTTCAGACGCTACTGGCGCAAGGGTGTCATTGTAGATGAGGCCGGGAACCCCAAGATCCTAACCCACGGCACTACCGATGACTCGGTTGCCAACGGCCGGGAGGATTGGGAAAGCTTCAGGGATGAAAGCGGATCCAACAGGACAGCGTTTGCTCCCCCCGATCAGTTGCTAGGCCCACACTTTGCCGAGTACCACGGAGTTGCCAACCGGTTCGCTGGATCGGAAGACATCAATGGTCCGAAGACGCCTCCGTTTGGTGCCAGGGTTAAGACCTTTACCCTCGCCGCGCAGCGGGTGTTGGACCTCAGGAATGATGAGTCTGGTGAGTTCGACCAGTATGCGGTAGCTAGCGCAATGATCGACAAGGTGTTCACCGGTGGCAAGAACATCGATCTGGTAGAAAAGTTTCTGCGGAAGAGCTTCGGCCACTTCGCCACTGAAGCACAGATCAAGGAAGCTCTTGCAGCATACAAGGCTGGCAAGCCTATCAAGAACCTTGTCAATCCGAAGAGTGCTCCTTATGAGAGCATGGCGGAACTCATCAAGAGTAATGACAAGTTTGTAAGGCTTGACCTAGAGGATAGAGCCGAGTACATCCGCAGGGCCAGAGCAGCTTTCCTGCGTGCTGGCTTTGATGCAATCAAGTACTACAACACGGCACCTGGAGAGGTGGAGGGCATAGCCCCCAAGGACAGGTTTGCCTACATCTCGCTGAAGCCGAGCGATGTGAAGTCAACCGCGAATGATGGGCAGTATGGGCAGACCGGTAACTACATGCACCAGCTGGCCTTCAACCCGGAGCAGACCAACACCGCTGAATTCAAGCGTTGGTTCGGGAACTCGGCAGCAGTAGACGGCGACGGCAATCCGCTGGTTCTGTTGCACGGAACAACCAAGGACTTCGATCAGTTTATCCCGACCAAGATGTCACCAGGAATCTTTGGCCTTGGCATCTACATGGCTACGCTGCCGAAGGTGTCCAACACTTTCACATCTGAGCAGGCAACATACCAGACGCCTGGCGGAAGAACCATCCCGCTCTATGCGTCGATTCAGAATCCGGTAGACATGGATGCTAAGCTTGACCCAGTAGTCGCAGCTACGCTTCCTACGCTCATTGAGGAGATTGCTGCCGGGTACGGGATCACCGTGTCGGCACAGGAGATCGCGGCCGCGATTCCAGATGGAGCAACCGCAGGCCTGGCGTTTATTGCTATGGCAGATGTCATTGCTGGTTCCTCCCTTGGTAGCAGCATGAACACCAAGAGGATCAGCAGGGAAACTGTCGCCAGGGCTTTCCAGCGTAGCGGGTATGATGGGGCAAAGCAGGTAGCTACCGATGAACTTGGTGGGCACCTTGACGCAGAGACCCGCGAAGCACTCGGCATCGAAGCTGAGTTCGGCGAGGTCTGGATCGCATGGGCTGGCTCGCCGCAGGTGAAGTCCGCCCTTGGGAACAATGGTGACTTTGGTGTTGGTGAACCCAAGCTTGCATATCAACTTGGCCTTCCCCCAAACCGGGAGCAGACAGAATCACAGAACTTCAAGGAATGGTCTCAGGGAGAGGCTCTACTTGATGAGTACGGCGACCCGATTGTGGTCGGCCATGGCAGCACACACACCTTCTCCGTGTTCGACACAGAGCGCGGCAACAAGCACAACTTCTTTGGCAGGGCTATCTATGCCTCTGATTCGGTTGATGACATCGACGCCAACTACCTCGGTAGCGGAGCCGATCAACTCGCCAGAATCTATGAGAGGACCGACCAGCTAGAGAATGAGTGGGAGGAAATGGATCCTGATGATCAGCGTAACATCTTAGAGGAGTACGCTGACAAAGACGGCTACGATCCGGCTGAAGATGGTGATGATATCCTTGCCTACGCCGAGGCGTATGATGCTAACATGATCTATAATGCGCTGGATCGACTTTCTACAGAGCAGATCCTTGGCGAGAACGGCGGACAGCCCTCTATCTACCCACTCTATGTACGCATGGGTAAGCCGGTGTATTGGGGCGGGCCACGGCCCACCGAGTTCGAGTATGAATTCGGTGAGTATAATGAAGAGACCGAGGAATACGCCGATGAAGACCCGGATACCTTCGGCGGTGAAGCTGGTAACTTCTGGCGGGCCATCAATGAGGTAATCGATGAAAACTACTCTGACTCATTAGGTCCGGATGGTGCGCGAGAGATGACCATGGATCTCCTGATGCACATGCAGGACTACCAATCCATCACGCCGCAAAAGGCTATGGAGATTCTGGCCCCGCAAACTGATAATCTCTATGATGATCAGGGCACAATGGCGAATACTGGCTGGATCATTGCACAGGCGTTACGGTCCATGGGATATGACGGCGTCATCCAAGACGCCTCAAGACAGTTCCCCGGGATGCCAAACATTACTGGTGCAAAGCACTACATTGTGTTTGACCCCAACCAGGTGAAGTCTGCCCTTGGGAACAACGGCGAGTTCAGCAGGCAGAATGATGATATCAACTACCAGTTGAACATCTCCGACATGACTCCAGAGCAGGAGGCATTGGTCAACAAGGCCAGGGCGATGGCAAGGGATGACGCCGATGAATTGAGGGAATACGATCCGACAATTCCGGAGCGTGACATCGCAAGGTTCGAGCAGCGGAGGCTGATGTCTCACCTGACCGAGATGGGCATGGGTTCTAATTCGGCGTTGCAGCTGTCATTCCCGAAGGGCGACGGCCGCGACGGCCCGGGCGTAGAACTCATGGATGACTGGTTTGAGGGCAAGGACTTTGCGTTCTTCAAGAACAGTGTAGAGGCGAGGAAATTCCAGAAGCGGCTCAAGCTTCTCATTGGCGAGAAGTCGCGGCTTACCATCTTCTCTGCTGGCATGGAAGACAGTGGTGTCTACTACGGACAGAAGACCGAACTGTGGGACCAGGCCATGCACCTTTACATCGACATGAAGCGTGACCCAACGGCCGCTACTGATCCCGACATCCTTAGCAAGTTGACGCCGCAGCAGAAGGAACTGCTCCGCATGGCTCAGGATATTGAGCGTGCAAACACAGACCAGCTGCGAGGCATCAAGCAGATTGCTGATGATATCAATGCGAGCTATGCTGCACACGGAATAGAGGCGCAGGACGCTGGCATTATCAGCAACATCCTAGACAACTATGTAAGCCGTGCCTGGAAGCTGAAGGACAACAAGAAGCTAAGCCGACAGGATGAGAGCGGCGGGTTTGGCACTGCCACCCGGCACGCCCGTCACCGCAAGCTTGAGACCATCCTCGAAGGTTGGGCCTTGGGCCATGAGCTATTAGTGAAGGGCGCGACCAACAACCTGATGCTTCTGAAGAATGAGATTGCCAGGGTCAAGGAAGACCGCGCTATCATTCACAGGGGTCGCAGGACCAGGCTCGCAAACGGCGATCCGAAAGCTCCGTTCCTCATCACGCACATTGTACCGAAGGGATATGAAGATCAGTATGAGAGGATCGCACATCCCAACTTTATATACAGGGTTCAGTTGAAACTGTACAGGGCGTAGACCTGCGCCGAAAGGAACAGGGATGGACTGACGCATATACCACAGAAGAGTTTGTGGTAGTGAAGAACCTAAGCAGAGCGGAAACAGATAAGCGCAGGAATGCGTTCTATGCCAAGCCTCAGAATGCTGGCAAGGAATGGATTCAACCCGGCATGAAGGTGTTCAACTCCAGGGCTGCGGCTGAAGCGTTCGCGCTTCTGCGCACCGGCAACGGACAGGCACCGGTACGGATAGAGCGTAGGTTGACAAGGTGGGAAAAGAAGGATCTGTATGTTCCGAAGGCCATGGCGAAAGATCTGAACAGGATTCTGAAGCCGGGCGTTGGAGCGGACAGCAAGACCCTGAACTACCTACTGAAGTACAACGCTATCACCAAGTCATGGATTCTCATGACATCTTTCTTCCACCACCTTGCATTCATGCGGTCATTCTACCTCGGCGTAGGTGGCATGTCTGCATACTC
>CALOBW010000041.1:0-11562 GCA_942491525.1 uncultured Thermodesulfobacteriota bacterium | reverse complement strand
CAGCTTGACGTGATCGCCAATGATGTCAGCAATCTCAGGATAGCCGTGGCCGTGCAGCAGCTCGGCGCCCAGACGCGCATGATCCTCACCGGTATTGATCTGATCTATCTTGCAGATGTCGTGCAGCACGGCAGCCGCGCTGACCAGATCAAGGTTAACCCGATGGCCGTGATTTATCAGAGATGTTCCAATACTCAGGGCCACCTCTCTGACCATCAGACTGTGATGCAGAATGTGCTCAGGCATGCCCCGCTCAACTATCAGAGCACCGACCCAGCTATTATCAGGAATCTTTATCTTCAAAGCCATATTTTGTCTTAATCACATCACCTATGCCAAGCAGGTTGATCGTCAGGTTTAAAGTTACGTTGCGCGGTATGACCGGTCTAGGGTTTATATCGGCAGGATTCAGCGATCCTCCAGTAACAACCGAACCGATAATCGCATTATCGATATCCAGATCATGATAGTATGAGTCGCGCGGCTCAACTTCAACAAAGAGATCAATGCTGTCACACTGCCGCTTGTAGCGCAGACCCAGAATCCAGAACTCATCACGCTGCTTGATGTAGTCATGCTTGGCATCCAGCCTGAGGTCAAAGCCGGAGCCGAGATTGACCGCACCACCAATGGTCAGCGAATTGGCATCGTCCCGATTAAACTCGGAGGTGAGGCTGAGCGAGTCGCCCCGCCCGTCCTTGAACCGCAGGGTGGTTTTATTTTCCTGGGTCGCGTAGGGGCGCTTGAGGGAATATGTATCGAGAGTTGTCCCGGGAATGGCGTACTCCCGGTGCGCGCGACCGAAGCTGTTAGTGTGCTCCATGGAGATCCAGGAAGCCGGATTGAACTTCAATGTCAGTTTGGCCAGATCCCAGCGATCGGTGATATGATTGAAGCTACGCGAAAGATCAGCCTCGGCCAGTGCCCGGCCCTGATCATTGCGGATATAGTTGGCAATTGAAAAGGTTGCCAGATTGGATTTTGACCAATCCTCTCCGCTGAAGAGCTGCGGATAGAGGTCACGATTATACATGGGGTCATTGACGTCATAATTACTGCCCAGGCGCGAATTGTAGCTGAAGGAGACGGACGGCACCAGCTGGTGATAAAGATCATTCAGGAACCGCTGCGAATAGAGGGTGGTCATTGCGGTCACACCGCGGGTCTGCCAATGCTCGGAGTAGCTGTCCATGGCATAGGGCCTACCTTCATATATCCAGTCCTGCTCCACATGCTGATAGTGCTTCCAGCCGGCATCGTTGTTATCGAGGCGCGTATCCCGGTAACTGCCCTTGAGGTAGGGTTTGAGGGTCAGATACGGAAAAATATTGATAGGGTATGAGATCTCGGCGCTGGCCCTGTTTTTGGTGCCCCTGAGCCACTCCTGGGTATAGAAATACATGGAGTCCAGGTCAGCTGTAACCTTAAAGGGGGTGTTGGGCAGTTGACGTTGGGCCATGCGGGCCTTGAAGCGCGGCAGCTCCTGCAGGGTCGTGTCATCGCCCCGCACCATCAAATCCTGCTTCCACTGGGCCGAAAGGTTGTACGAGATACCCCTGTAGGCGCTGTTCCACTCCAGGCGCGACTTGAGCTCCTTGAGGTCGCTGCCGTATGAATCATCCTCGCCATTATACATGGTGCCGATGTCGCGGAAATAATCCTCATGACTGACCAGATTAAGGTCAATATTCAGGTCGTCCTGCTTATGGTTGAAGCGCATAAACCAGCGGTCGTCGGCAATCAGCGGCAAGATTCCGGCCTCCATCCGTTCACCGCCCTTTTTGTCATGCAGTGCCTCTATGTAGAGCTCACCGCTGACATTGTAGGCCGGCTGATAACGGAACTGATTGCCCAGCAGCAGCCCCCGGCTGCGCAGCAGGTGGGGTGTCACGGTCAGGTCATAGGATGGACCAATGGTGAAGTAGAACGGCAGACCGATCTGATAGCCCGTATCAGATGAACTGCCCAATTCGGGGAAGAGTACGCCGCTTTGGCGTTCAAGCTTGGCGGGATAGTATATGTAGGGGAAGTAGAGCAGCGGCTTATCAAAAACCTGCAAGCGGGCATGTTTAACTGAAGCGTAGCCATCGATGGGAATATCAATCTGGGATGCCCTAATCGACCAGTCAGGCAGCTCGGCCAGACAGGTGGTGTAGCTGACATCCTCACCCTGATAGATATCATAGCCGTAGCGTCTGATGGATCGGCCGCTGATCTGGATGGGCTGGGCCGTATCAATGATCATACCGTCTTCAAGGTAGAGATCATTGCGCCGGGTATTGAGATAGATCACCGCGGCCCGACTGGTAGCGGTCGTCTCCTGCAGAAAACAATTGCCGGTTGCCCAGATATCAAAAGATGCGCTGTCATAAATCAAATAGTTACAGCGCAACTCAAGATTCTCGCCAGTGACGATTACATTACCGCGGGCCTCAATGCGGTCTCCGAAGCGTTCAATCTGATCCGCCTCAACATCCAACGGTACGGCCTGCAGCATCGGCGCAGCAGCCAGCCACACAAATAGTAAAATTAAGGCACTCAACCTAGACATATGATCGATTCCCTAACCTCTCCAACAGTTAAAAATGATCCGGTAACAAGCAGCGGCTTATCAAAACCGGCCGCATCAAAGGCTTCGGCAACAGATTGACAGGCCACAACGCTGCCCGGCAGCGATTTGATCTCTGCCAGACTCCAGGAGCGCTCACTCTGCAAAGGCGCTGCATAAAATTGATCACAACGACAACTTAAAAGCTCCAACATGGAGCGATAATCCTTGTCCGCCAGCACGCCGATGACACAATTACCCCTAAAATCAACCTGATCCAGACACTGCACCAGGCTTAACACAGATGCGGGGTTGTGTGCCACATCCATAATCAGCCGACCGCCCACGGACTCCTGGCGCCCGGGCATGAATGAGCTGCTCAAGGCCGCCCTCTTCTGTCCCACCGTCAGCTCAAGGCCCAGACACTCGGCCGCCTTCAGCGCCAGGGCCGCATTGTAGCCCTGACCTCCGCCGCTGATGCCGGTCTGATACTCCGCCGGCTCAGTGACCTCAATCAGCCTGGCGCCGATTTTAGCGGTATATTCGGCAATCACGGCCCGCGCCGGCTCCACCGCGGCCGAGATCAGCGGTCTGGCTCTGCGGGAGATCTGAACCTTTTCCAGGGCTATCTCAGGGATTGTGCTGCCCAGAAAAGCTGTATGATCAAGGTCAACATTGGTGATAATGGCCAGATCGGTGTCAAAAGCATTAACTGCGTCCAGCCGGCCACCCATGCCGACCTCAAAGAGGGCCACATCCACCGAAGCCTCGCTGAAAGCAACCGCAGCAAGCACGACGCACCATTCAAAATAGGTCAGTGCCGCATCCGGCAGACAGTCATCGATCCGCGTCTTGATCAGGTCCAGGTTTTGCTGGTCAACGCCGTTGATGCGCACCCGCTCGGCAAAGCGCGAGATATGGGGCGAAATATTGGCGCCGACCCTAAGTCCGCCGGCGATCAGGAGACGCTCAAGGTAGGCCACGGTCGAGCCCTTGCCATTGGTTCCACCAACGGTGACTATGCGGTAGCTGTGCTGAGGATTACCGAGGATTTCAAGGGCCGCGCGAATGCGCTCCAACCCAAGATCCCAATGGTTCGGATCAATATTATCTAAAACCATTCCAACAGATAAGCTAGGGTCTCACGCAGATGGCTGCGGTGCACAATATTATCCAGGAACCCGTTCTTGAGCAGACGGCGGGCATCCTGAAAGTCAGGCGGCAGTTCATAGTTGATGGTGGACTCGATCACGCGGGCGCCGGCAAAACCGATGCGGCAGCCCGGCTCGGCGATCAACAGATCGGAGAGCGAGGCAAAGCTGGCCGTCACGCCGCCCAGTGTGGGATCGGTGAAGATGGTCACCATTGGCACGTTGCGGGTGCGGTTGCGGGCATGCGATGTTCTGAGCATCTGCATCAAGCCCATAATCCCCTCCTGAACGCGCACTCCGCCGGAGGCACAGAACATCAGCAGCGGACAGCCCTCCTCATGGGCTGCCTGCATGACCTGCACGATCACCTCGGCCATCATCACTCCCATGGTGCCTCCGCGATAGGAGAAGTCCATTACGGCGATGCAGCATGGACGGCCATCAATCCTGGCATAACCGGCCATGATACCATCTTCGTAGTCATCATCCTCAAGCAGCGGCAATGTCCGGAATGATTCCGGATCACAGACCATATTGATGCGCTGCGCAGCCTTAAGCCGCAGATGATAATCGCAGTGCGGGCAGATCCAGAAGTTGTCGTTAAGTCTTTCGGTGATAATAATCTCGGAACAACCGGGACACTCGGTCCAGCGGCCATCCCGCTTGGCAATATCTAAAACTTCGCTCAAAAGTTAAAAACCTCCCCACCCTTGATGTACTCGACACCAGGGGGCAACTCACAAACTATCTGGTCCATATACTGCGGTTTGAGATGATATGCAACCACCCTGCAGTTTGCATCCAGGCCATGCTCAAGGCCACGCGCCAGCATGGCGGGCGTAAGATGCTTGGAGGAAACAGCCACCGCATCCATGTGATTGGGGAAGGATACTTCGATGAAGAGCGCATTGAGTGCGGCGCCCAATTCGCAAGCCTGCTCAAAAATAGCGTCCTGATAGCCGGTGTCGCCGCTAATGATAACGGTCTGATCAGCTTCGCGGATAATATATGAGACTGAGCCCGGAATGTGGTCGGTGGGCAGACCGGTTATGGTTACCCCGTCAAGCTCGACCGGCTCACCGAGCGCCATGGCGCAGAAGTTAAGCTTGGTCTTATCCTGGATTATGCGCTGCATGTCGGGCCAGATCTGACCGTTGAATATGTGCTCGCTGATGGCCTCAATGGTCTTGACGCTGCCCCAGAGGTTGATCGGCTCAGGATCATCAGAAAAGAGCGGCTCAAGCAAAAACGGCAGCTCCTTGATATGGTCCATATGAGTATGAGTCAGAAAGATGTGCCGGATAGCCCGGCTGGCGCCTTCGTTCATCACCGAGGCTGCCGAACCCGCATCCACAAGTATATTAGAATTTATCAGCAGGCTGGTGGTATTATACCCCTGCATCACTGACCCATTGCACCCAAGAATCTCTATCCTCATAAGCCGGCTCTCATTTATAAATTCGCTTCCAAAACAGTATTCGGCAACTAACCACAAAATCTATAATCATTCGGGCCAACTAATCTTTAACGCGCTTGGCAATTCCACTGACATCCTGCGCCCGGCTGCGCGGACAGACCAGGATCGCATCCGGCCCCTCCACCACAACCAGATCATCAACCCCCAGCAGTACGATCTTCTTGTCTGCGCCGAAACAGACATTATTGCTGGAATCTTCAATCATAACATCACCACGCGCCACATTGCCGGCCGCATCTCCATCCAGCACCGCCCCCAGCGCATCCCACGACCCGATGTCATCCCAGCCGAAATCAACCGGGATAACCCCGACCCGGTCCGAGCGCTCCATAATTCCATAATCAATTGAAATTGATTCAACCGAACTAAAAAAGTAGTCGATCCCATTGGGCCGGCTCAACGATTCAAGCAGCAGCCGATAGAGCTCCGGCAGATGCTGGGCAAAATTCTTCAGGATAGACTCCAACTTAAAAACAAACATTCCGGCATTCCAGAGATAGCCGGATTCAATATATTCAGCAGCCTTGATTGCATCGGGTTTCTCATGGAAGGCGGTCACATGTCTGAGCGTAAAACCGTTATCTGAATTCAGCTCCTGTCGAGGGGCGATGTAGCCGTAGCCGGTTTCGGCATGCGTCGGCACAATCCCCAGGGTCAGCAGATAGTCGGGAAATTCATTGAGCGACCGGGTCGCGAACTCAAGACTGGCGACAAACGCATCCTCGTCAGCTATCAGATGGTCGGAGGGGAAAACCGCCATAGAGCCCTCCGGATCCCTTTTGGCAATAACCCCGGCCATATAGGCGATGCAGGGCGCGGTGTTGCGACCAACGGGTTCTGCCACAATATTCTTAATCCCGGGCAGCTGAGCCGAGACCTCATCCGCAATGGCCTGGCTGACAACAATATAGATATTATCTGCTGCAGTCAGTTTCAGACAGCGCTCAACAGTTTTGCATAACAGCGAACCTTGTCCGTCAAAATCCAGCAACTGCTTAGGTTTGTTCTCCAGCGAGAGCGGCCAGAGGCGCTCACCCTTCCCTCCAGCCATAATCACAACATTCAGTGCCATAGTTCCACCTTTGATAAAATTTGCTAGACTCTAACGAAAACAAATACTTCGAGTCAACCAGGACTATAATTAGTTTGCAATTATAAACAGCATTTAGTAGAATCTATGTAAATCTTTATATAACAGTATATAGAGGGATAACTCATGGATCATATGGATTACAAAAGCGCCTACAAAGAGCTCCTGACCCAGTATGAACATCAGAGGCGCAACCTGCTCAACATGAACATCTCTCTGGCAAAGATTGACACCCACTTCCAACTGGTGACCAACCACACCAAAGACGTCATCTGGACAACCGACATGGATTTCAACACAACCTTCATCACACCATCCATTCTACAGATGACGGGCTACACCCCGGCTGAGATACTCTACAAAAATTTTGAAACATTCCTCTGTTGGGCGCGAGGTCGTCGGGGATACGGCGCGAGCGTCTGATCATCGGTCGATGCTAGTGTCTGACTCCAGAATCGTCAAACAAATAATGGAGGTTTCGATGTCCAAGCGACTTGGAGCGGAATTCGTGGGCACGTTCTCGCTGGTGTTGGGCGGAGAGGAAGCCCCGACCGCGCAGGTCCTTTTTCGGGCCCTCTGGTGGTCCCGCTGTAGAATGCCCCGATGGCTGAACTGACCGCACCACAGATCGAGGCGCTGAGAAACTCAGGTTGCGAGGTCCGGACGGACCAGCTCACCCGGTTTCTATACGCGGTGGATGCCTCCATCTATCGCGTCGAACCTGCGGCTGTGGCCTTTCCGCGTTCGGCCGGGGAAGCCGCGATGCTGATCTGTGCCGCAGCCGGCAGCGGTGTCGAGGTCTCGCCGCGGGGAGCGGGCACCGGTCTCGCGGGCGGCGCCGCCCGCCCCTGCCCAGCTCGACCTCCAGAACCCGTCCACGTCGGCGCGGGTGTGGTCCTCGATCAACTCAACGCTTTCCTCGCCCCTCACGGTCTTTGGTTTGGCCCGGTCGTGGCGACCTCGTCGCGGGCGACCCTCGGCGGCATGATCGCCAATAACTCCTCGGGCGCCCACGCTCCCGTCTACGGCACCACTGCCGACCATCTCGCGGCCCTCGAGGTGGTTTTGACGGATGGCACCATCGCGAGGGTGGGGGTGGGCGAGGAGGGCCTCCCCGACATCCGTGATGCGGCCGATCGGTTGCTTGCGGACAATTCAGAGGAGATCGCCCTTCGCCTGCCCGCAGGTCTGGTCAAGCGGTGGCCGGGCTACGGTCTCGACAGGGCTCTGCGCTCCCCGGGAGATTTGACCCAGATCGTCGCCGGCAGCGAGGGCACGCTTGCCGGCGTCGTTTCGGCGGTTGTTCGGGTGGTCCTGCGTCCGGCCCGGCGCAGCCTGGGAGTGATCTTCTTTGCATCGGTGGAAGAGGCGCTGCGGGCAACCGTCGAAATTTCCGACCTCGAGACGGCGGCGATCGAGCATCTCGATGCCGCGGTCTTCGATCAAACCCGGGGCCAGCGGGCATTTCGTGCTGCGAGGGACTTTCTTCGGCTCGACGAAGATCCGTGCAACGCAATTCTCCTGGTGGAGTTCTTTGACGACGACGGCGACCGGTTGGCCGAACTCCTTCGCCGCCGCATCGGACTGCGATCGCTGGCGTGCACGACTGCGGCTGAAGCGGGGTTGGTGTGGAGTTTGCGCCGCGCCGGACTGTCGCTGGTGACGAGCCGCAAGGGGCCGGCAAAACCGGTCCCCGGGATCGAGGATGTTTGTGTCCTGCCGGAGCGTTTGCCGGAGTACGTGGCCGGACTCCGCCGAATCCTGGGACCGCTGGGTCTGGAAGCCTCGTTCTATGGTCACGCCGCCTCGGGAGAGCTCCACGTGCGGCCGGTCCTCGATCTTCACCGAGTGGAGGACATCACCAAGCTACGGGAAGTGGCCGACCAGGTGTCGGAACTGTGCCGACTCTTCAACGGATCGCTGGCCGCCGAACACGGCGTCGGCATGGCCCGCGCCGAGTACCTCGAAGCCCACATCGGTCCCGATCTGATGGCGGCGAGCCTCGATCTCAAGGCCCTCTTCGACCCCACCGGCGTCATGAACCCGGGCAAGGTCTTCGGCGATGGGCGGTTTCGCATCGATCGCGACCTCCGGCTCGGTGCCGGGTCCGAACTTCACCCTGCCGTTTGCTGAGGCCTTCGAGTGGGTCGGACGCGACGATGGCTTGATCGACAACCTCGAGCAGTGCAACGGGTGCGGGGGATGCCGCAAGGAACCGCCGACCATGTGCCCGACCTTCGCCGCCACCGGCGACGAGGCCCTTTCCACCCGAGGTCGAGCCAACATCATCCGCGCCGCCCTCGAGGGCAGATTCAAAGACGCCTCCACTCTTGACAGCGCCGAGCTCGACGAGGTTCTCGGCACCTGTCTCGCGTGCAAGGCATGCGCTACCGAGTGCCCTTCAAACGTCGATATGGCGCGGCTCAAGGCCGAGCTCAGGTACGCCCGCCACCGTCGGCACGGCGTTGGACTGACGGACCGGATGATCGCGTCGGCGGATCTCCTGGGTCGCCTGGGGACCCTCGTGCCGGGAGTTGCCAACCGGCTGTTGGGGAACCGCGCGATCCGTCGGTTGTTGAAAAAATTCTTTGGTTTCGACGCCGCCGCGCCGCTGCCCCCCTTTGCTCGGCGTCGTTTCGACGCCTGGTTCCGCCGGAGGACCGCGAGCGGCGCCGGCAGCCGTGGTCGGGTGATCCTGTGGGATGACACCTGGGTGCGGTACCACGAGCCTGCGATCGGGCGTTCGGCGGTGGCGGTTCTCGAGGCTGCAGGCTACGAGGTGGCCCTGGCGACCGGACGAAAGTGTTGCGGTCGGCCCGCCGCCAGTCGCGGTCTGCTCGACGAGGTCCGGCGATCCGGCGGAACACAGCATCCGGTCTTCTGGCGGGTTTTCCCGATCCCATCGTCTTTCTCGAGCCCTCGTGCTGGTCGATGTTTCGGGATGAGTACCTCCAGCTCGGCATCGCAGAAGCGGAGGAAGTGGCCGCGCGGTGCGTGCTGTTCGAGGACTTCTTGGGCGATCTCCTCGACAAGGATCCCGACGCTCTACCCCTGACGGCGGAGATCGGATCGGTCGCGGTCCACGGACACTGCCACGCCAAGGCGTTGTCGGACGCGAATCGGGTCATCGGCCTGCTCGAGCGCTTGCCGGACACCTCACCCGAGTGGCTGGAGACCGGGTGCTGCGGGATGGCCGGCGCCTTCGGCATGCTCACCGACCACCGGGAGCTGTCGCACCAGGTGGCCGAACCGCTGGTGAGGCTGATCGAGGACCTGCCAGATGGGACGAGGGTGGTGGCCTCCGGGACCAGCTGCCGCCACCAGATCGGCGACCTCACCGACGCCCGTCCCCTCCACATCGCCGAGCTCCTTGCACAAAGCCTCGACAAGCCATCGCAAGTGCCCACAGATCACCCGTATTGACCCAGATTCCGGACCCGTGTTTTCAACGCAAAGACGCAGAGACGCAAAGGCGCAAAGGGCGCGGTCCCGACGGGAGATGAATTGCCCGAGGTGACCGGCGGCACCGCCGGCGATCTGGTGATCGCCGCCTCCCGGGCAAGTGTCCGCCCGGGATGGATGCAAGCATCCCTCACGGACGAACCCCTCCCCGGCCGACGCGCCCGGAAGCGCGTCGGATCCGCCTGGGTTGTGGCTTCCGGAACACGGTCGTTCGAGCCCCAGGGTCAAAACTCAATATGTCGGAGGCGAGGCATGCGCTCTCAGAGCGCAGGCCGCTGGAAGAGGGTGTCGCTCCAAACGCTGGCGTTTGAGGCGACACCCCTTGTCCAGCGGTACCTGGCCGTCATTCGACGGCCAGGACCTCGCCGTTCCCTCGAGCACCGCCTATCCTCTTTGCGCCTTTGCGCCTCTGCGCCTTTGCGTTGAATTCCGAAGCGGGGACTTCGTGACGACTTTGTGTCTTTGTGGCTGCGGCGATGCGATGGATCTGCGTCTATCTGCGTTATCTGCGTTATCTGCGGTTTCTCCGGGTGTGTGGTCGCCCCGCTTTGACGTTGCTTTGACACCGATTGCGGTCAAATCGCGAACCCTGGGGTGATTGTTCGCGTTTGAGGGGTTGGAAGGCGCCAGATCGACGCCGACCAGCGAACCGGTGAATCGCCGAAATCGAGCCGCTCCGGCTACAATCGGCGGGACCACCGACGGGAGGACCGATGCAGATTGCATATTTCGCGCCGCTCAACCTGGCATGGGAAAGGATGAAGCACATCCTGTGGCGGCCCTTTGACCTCTCAAAGTGGATTGTCCTCGGCTTTTCAGCCTGGCTCGCGGGCTTGGCGGACGGCTCCGGAGGCGGCGGCTGGAAGTGGGTCGTGGACAACAACGATTTCAACGGCGCGGCGCCGTTCAGCTCGCATGGGGGCTCCTGGGAGGGCGCCAGTAATCTCCTGCTGTGGCTACCACTGCTCTTCGTCGTCATCATGGCGGTGGCCGCAATCCTGTTGGTGATCCTGTGGCTGTCGTCGCGTTCCAAATTCATCTTCCTCGACAACGTCGTTCACAATCGGGCCGAGATCGTCGAGCCGTGGCACCGTCTGCGTGAACTCGGCAACTCCCTCTTCCTGTGGCGTCTCGGATATGTGGTCTGTTGCGGTTTGATTGTCATGATTCTGATCCTGTTGTTTCTGGCGCCGGCAGCCACGTTCTCGTTCTCGGATGCCCTTGCGGGTCTGTCGTATGCGGCCATGGTCCTCGGCATCCTGGTGATGATCGCGTTCGGAATTGTCGCTGCCTTCGTGGCGCTGATGCTGGAAGGTTTTGTCATCCCCATCATGTACAAGTTCGAAATCAAGGCGACCGAGGCCTGGCGCTACTTCCTGCCGTGGCTGAAGACCCGGCCACTGCCCTTCTTCCTCTACGCCTTGTTCGTCATCGGGTTGGGGCTCTGTTTCGCGGTCTTCTTCAGTCTGATTTGCGTGCTCACCTGCTGCGTCGTCGCTCTGCCCTTCATCGGTACGGTGATCATGTTGCCGATCTGGGTGGCCTATCGGTTGTTCAGTGTGGAGTTTTTGGCCCAGTTCGACCCGGGCTTCGACCTTTTCACTCCCGGGTTGATCGACGGAGAGACCGACTGAGAACCATATCGGCTGCGACCAGAAGGACGAACGCGGCGAGGACCAGGGCCCGCAAGCGCTCCTCACTGACGGCCGTGATGAGGTGACCGGCGACCCTGCTGACAAAGCGGGCATCGGGGTCTCCCGCAGCCTCGACAGCCTCTCTTTGGCGGTCGGACCAGGATTGAGTCGATCGCGAGAGGTGGTGCCGAAGACCTGTT
>CALOBW010000040.1:0-2639 GCA_942491525.1 uncultured Thermodesulfobacteriota bacterium | reverse complement strand
CACACTAACAAATTTCTGGGTCCCAGGTGGTGCAGGCTGATGGCGCGCCTCGTGCTGCCCAACATGCTGCACCCGATTCCCTTCAATTTGCTCAAGCACATAGCCGATGATGCCACGCCGGTCTTCCACAATGCCTCGGCCATGATCCTGATCCTGGTTGACAAACGCGGGGTCGGCTCGCCCATGCTGTATGCCTGCATCTGCGGCCAGAACATGGTGCTGGCGGCCCACTCGCTGGGGGTGGGCACCTGCTGGGTTGGCATGCTGACCATGATTATGAAGCTGCCTAAGTGGCGCAAACGCTTCGGGGTCAGCTATCCATACTCGCTGGATGACTGCCTGGCGATTGGCTGGCCCAGGGCCGATTATGACGGCGAGGTTGACCGGGAAGTGCAGCTGGTGGAGTGGCATCGCCCCGGCGGCTTGCGTAGCATTGAAGAGCAGGGGCCTGAGATGGCATATCTGAGTCTGTTGGATTTCTTTAAGGTGGCGGACTATTTTGACTCTCGGGTAACCCAGACCGGCCGTATGGCCTTTGATGCTGAAATATGCACTGGCTGCGGCATCTGCGCCGCCATCTGTCCGTCGCGCGGGTTGGTGCTGAACGGTAAGTTGCCGGCCATGGTTAAGATTAGCAGTGATAGTGCAATTGCCGCTTGCCTGGCCTGTGGTGATTGTCTGGCGGCCTGTCCTAAGGGCGCCATACATGTTGAACAGGGCTATGCTGCGACGGGCTACTTTCGTAAAACATCGCAGACAGAGCAGTTTCGTTATCCAAAAAAATATTAAGACAGGGGATTATATGACAAAAATTACATCACGATTAACTCTGCTGCTGGCAATTTTGTTGCTGCCGGCCTGTTCCTTCTCAATGGTTACCAAGGGTGATCCGATCGAAGAAAAGCCGCAGGAGAAGTCGGCTCTGCTGGTGATTGATATTCAGGAGGGCATTACCGGCGAGCTCTCCACTCACTTTATGTTCAACGGTTATGTTAAGCAGGCCGACGAGTTTGTCGCCAACGTTAACCGGGCTGTTGTTGCTGCCGGTGACATGCCGGTTGTCTATATCTATCATGAGGAGACCCATCCGGTGCTGGCCTTTATCAGCGGTCACCAGTTTGACCCGGGTGCACCAGGGGCGGCCATCGACAGTCGCGTTAACATAATCTCGGATAATCTCTTTACCAAGACTTTGATGGATGGTTTTTCCAACCCTGAGCTTGATAGATTCTTGCGCGCCAACCACATCAACCACCTCTCTGTGACCGGCCTGGATGCGGCTCACTGTGTTGATCGCACCTCAAGGGCCGCCATGCAGCGTGGCTACGGTGTGACCGCCATCAGTGATGCGCTTGTTTCAATCAGCCCGTCGCGGCGTGGCCGCAGCCGGAAAAAATATGCCAAGCGTGGCATGGGCGTGATCACGGTTGCCGAGTTTGAGAAACGTTAAAAGAGTGGGGGCATGGCCCCACCATTAGTTTTTGGCCTGGAAGCCTTCATGGAATTTTTTACCAGGCCTGACGGCACCTCTTCATTAAAGGGCAGGGCCAGGAAGAACTCCTGTGGAATTCCCTCATAGACCAACTGCGTATAGTTTCTGAAGCCGAAGCGGCCATAGTAGTTTGGGTCACCAACCAGGACACAGCCCCCCATCTCTTTCAGCATGCTCAGGCCCTCTTTGATCAGGGCCGAGCCGATGCCCTGTTTCTGATAGTCCGGCCGTACCGAGATCGGGCCCAGGCCGTACCAACTTTTTTTGCCATCAGAAATTGTGATTGGGCTGAGCCCATACCACGTTTGCGTGCCGTCTGAGATTGTTATGGGCGAAAAGGCTATATGACCGATAATCTCTCCTTCAATCTCGGCTACCAGTGAGATTGTCAGGGCATCAGCTGCCCGCAGGGCCTTAACAATATGGTGCTCGGTCTGGTCACTGATCTGCATATCTTTGAAGGCAGCTATGGTGATGTTGTTAATTGCCTCTATATCGTTGATGTTTTCATCTCTAATTATCATTATTTTCTCCATTATCGCTTACTCTTGTTGATCTGTTTGATGAGGCGCGAGACATCCTGCCAGCGCTCCTTTTCGATGCGGTCAGCACTCTTGCTGCGGCGCTCGGAAACAAATTCCATCTCGCGCTGCATCTTGTGATAGCTCTCCAGCCGCTTAGCCTGCAGCTCGCCCTGTTCAACGGCCTTTTTGACAGCGCAGCCCGGCTCATGCTGGTGGCTGCAGTCCGCAAAACGGCAAGCTTCAGCCAGCTCCTGGATGTCGGCAAAGGTTGTATCGAGCCCATCGCCGTCATCAAAAAAGGCGATTTCGCGGATGCCGGGGTTGTCCATCAGCAGACCGCCCTGGGGCATGCGGATCAGTTCGCGGGTCGTGGTGGTGTGACGGCCCTTGCCAACGCTGCTGCTGACTGCGGCGGTCAGCTGAACGTTGCGCCCGCTCAGCAGGTTGATCAGGGTTGATTTGCCGGCGCCGGACGATCCGACCGTGGCCACCGTCTGGCCGCTGCCTAGATAGCCCTGCAGCTCCCATATTTCCATATCATCATTGATGGATGTCTGAATGACGGGCACGCCAAAGGCGACCTCTTCAACCTCCAACCGGCAAGTTTCCGGTTCCTCATGCAG
>CALOBW010000039.1:0-167616 GCA_942491525.1 uncultured Thermodesulfobacteriota bacterium | reverse complement strand
GCCTCCAAGGAGCTCTCGCTGCCCGGTCAGCGCATCGGCTACATTGCCGTGGGCAGCGGGGTCAGCGAGAAAGAGGCCATGCTGGGCGCCATGGTGCTGGCCAACCGCATCCTGGGTTTCGTGAACGCCCCGGCCCTGATGCAGAAGACCTTTGCCGAGTGCATCAACCTGAGTGTCGATATGGAGATCTATGCCAGGCGTCGCCAGGCCTTCATCGAGATCCTGGAGCAGGCCGGCCTGAGCTTCGTACCGCCCGAAGGCACCTTCTACCTCTTTGTCAAGGCACCCATCGAGGATGACGTGGCCTTCTGCGCCGAGCTTGTCAAGGAGCGCATCCTGGCTGTGCCGGGCACCGGTTTCGGCTACCCGGGCTATGTGCGCTTCGCCTACTGTGTGGATGAGAAATTTATCCGCGCGGCCGGACCCGGCCTCAAGCGCGTTGTCGAATCACTGCAATAATCAATCCTGCTGGAGGGCGCGCCTGACGCCCTCCAGCAGACTCAATTTAAGGGGTTTTTTAGGGGGAGGGTTCCCTCCCGGGAGTCGGGCTCTTCGGCCGAGATCATGATAATCTTAAGCGCGCTCTCTTCGAGCATCTTCTGCAGATTAAGCCCATCCATGCCGGGCATGTAGCGGTCCAGAATGACGCAGCCGGGCTGGCTCAAATCGGCCTGAGCCAGAAAATCCTCGGCCGACTCATACTCCCGGGCCGAGATACCCTCCAGGCGCAGCAGGCGCAGCACGGCCTTGCGGATTGAAGGATCATCGTCAACAATATGCACCATTACTCTTGGGATACCCCCCAGCATGTCGGCAAAGCGCACCAGATCAACAATCGACTCGGCCTGCATCTTCTGCATGACCCGCGCCCGGTGCACCTTAACCGTCTTTTCGCTCATGCCCAGATCGCCGGCAATCACCTTGTTCTGCCGCCCGGTCACCACCAGCGAGAAGACCTCCTCCTCGCGGGGCGTCAGCCCGACTCCAGACGCGTCCTGACGCACATTAGATCCAGACGCCGCTGCCGCTCCTGGCGATCCGTCTCAAGAGCACGGTTGATGGCATCCAGCAGCTCCTGATCATTGAAGGGCTTGGTCAGAAAGTCAACCGCGCCGCGCTTCATGGCCCGTACGCTCATGGGCACGTCGCCGTGCCCGGTGATAAAGATGACCGGCTGAAAATAGTCCCGGCGCTGCAGCTCATCCAGCAGATCAAAGCCGCTCAAGCCCGGCATGCGCACATCCAGCACCAGACATGAGGGACCATCAGGCAGGTCGCTCTCCAGAAACTCCTGGGCTGAAATAAAAGTTTGGGTCGTCAGTCCTACTGAACGAATCAAGCGCTCCAGGGATTTACGGATTGATGCATCATCATCTACTACAAAAACTGTTGCCGTTACATCCGTCATTCGCTACTCCACTAATCCCGAGGCCGGCAGATTTACATAGAAAACCGATCCGCCACCACTCTTATTCTCCCCTCGCAGCTCTCCGCCGTGGGCATCGATGATGGTCTGAGAGATGCTCAGGCCCATCCCCATGCCTTTGGCCTTGGTAGTATAGAAGGGTTCAAAAATCATTTCAATATCTTTGAGGCCGGGACCGAAGTCCTCAATCCCAATCCCCACCCGGTTCGCTGACGTCTGATATGTTGAGACCACCACCCGGCGCAGTCCGTCGGGCATATCGGCGCAAGCATCCAGGGCATTGCTGATCAGATTGATAATAACCTGCTGCAGCTGGACCCGGTCACCGCTGACAGAGGGCAGGCCGGGCTGCAGGCGCGTATCGATGCGCACGCCCTTCATGCGGGCCTCGCCGCCCACCAGACTCAGAACCTCGGCCACACTCTCGCTGATGTCCAGCTGCGCATAGACACTCATATCCTTGCGCAGCAGCGCCCTGAGCCGTTTAATGACTTCACCGGCGCGCATGTCATCCTTGGCAATATCCGCCAGAATTTCCGCCACCTCATCCAGATCCGGCTCTGCGCACTGCAGGAAGCGCTGAGCCGCCTGGGTGTTGCTCAGAATGGCGGTCAGGGGCTGATTGATCTCGTGGGCCAGCGAAGCGGCCAGCTCTCCCATGGAGGTGACGCGGCCCATGTGAATCAGCTCGGCATTCAAAAGGTGCGCCTCGCGCTCCAGCCGCTTATGTTCGGTCACATCACGCACAAAGACACCGATCCGCTCCGGGCGACCCTCCGTATTGCTGATCAACCAGCCATTAAGAGCCACCGAACAGATCCGCCCATCCTTGGCCCGGCACTCAAGTTCATGGCCGGCCGCCAGAATCTCCAGGTTGCGCTTGAACTCTCCGATGACAAAGACATCTTCCGCCACCACAAAATCACGATAATCCTTCAGATACAGCTCTGCCGTCGTGTAACCGAACATCTTGAGAATGGCCGGATTGACCTCCTGGATAATCCCATCCAGATCCGAGATCACGATCCCGCTCAGACTCGACTCGAAGATCTTCCGGTACTGGTCCTCGCTGCGGCGCAGCGCGCGCTCGGCACTGCGCCGCTCGGCAATCTCATCCTTCAGGTCACGGTTCATCTCGGCCAGGGCCGCGGTCCGCTCGATAACCCGCTGCTCCAGGTCAACATAGGCCTGCTGCAGGGCATCTTCAGCACTCTTCTGGGCCGTCACATTCAGCAGCAGCCCCTTATAGTGGGTAACCGCGCCGCTCTTGTCCCGGCAGGCGGTCAGACGGTTATCCAGCCACTTGACCTCACCGCTGCGGCAGATAATCCTGAACGGCTTGTAGCTGCGCGGAGCCTCCTGATGCAAGCCGCCTCTGATTCCATGCTCGACCCACTCCAGATCATCGGGATGAATGATCTGCCGGTAGGAGAGTCGGCCGGAGATCAGATCTTCGACCGTATAGCCGACCAGCTCCTCAACATTGTCGGAGAAGTACTCAAAACTCACCTGCGCACCGGCGCTCATCATATAGGCCACAGCCGGCGATGAATTAATTATTTCATAGGCCTCATGCAGCCGCCGCTCGGTCTGCTTCACCCAGCTGATATCCTGGACCGTGCAGACCATCATGGATGGCACCTCCATGCGCTGCAGCACCATCACACTCAAAAGCACATCAAAGATCTGGCCGCTCCTGCGCTGCCAGCGGGCCTCAACCGTACCGGTCCCGCCCCGCTCTACCTGACCACTGAGCAGGTCGTGCACCCGCAGGGCATCCTGCTCATTGATGAAAAAATCGCGCAGATCACGCCCCGCCAGCTCTCCAACCGGATATTCAACCATTCCGGCCAGCTGATCGTTGCACCAATTGAGCCGGCCGTTACTGATCAGCCCCACCCCGGACGGGATGGAACGAAAGATATTGTGCATCAGCTCTTCACTGTCCCGCAGTGCCTGAGCCATGATCTCATTGCGCAGATGATTGCCCAGCATGCTGGCCGCCTCAAGGAAGAGGCCGATCTCAGCCTGCCAGTCGCGCAGATCAAAACAGTCATCGACGGCCATGAAACCATACCAGAGCTCGCCGACAAAAACCGGCACCGCCAGAACAGAGACAACGCCGCCCATCTTATCCAGCCGCTCCTTGAGCACCACGTCCAGATCAATGACCGGGCCGCCGACCCAGCGGTTGCTTGAAAGCTCCCTCTGCCAGCTGCCCATCAGTTCGGCATAGCAAAAATGATGCTGCGGTTCACCGTAAACCCTGAACGGCTTTATATCCGGAGCACAGACCTCATGGTCATGGCAGGCGGTCAATTCACCATAATTTTCATTGCGGAAAAGATGCACCCGGCAGACATTCAAAGCCAGCAGTTCACTCAGGGCCGCCTCAACACCGCCCCCCGCCAATAACTGACGGGCAAAGCTGACCGCTATCTGCTGCTGATGCTGCAGACGCTCATGGCCGGCAATCTGCCGGCGCAGTTCAGCTACCTGATCTTTAAGTTGCGCTTCCTGTGAAGGCATTCCGTCCCCATTAAATCTTTTGAGACGTTATGCCACAGGATGCGCATGTAAGTCCATTTCATAGAATCCGCAGCCGGCGGCGATGCCGCAATACAAAAGCCCCCAACAGCCAGGGGCCATTGAGGGCTTTCCAACAATTCTGTGCGGATATACTCTAGAATGGAATATCGTCAAAACCGCCGGTGTCGGCCGGCATGTCGCTGTCCGATGGGCCCGGGTCACCATAGGTGCCGCCGCCCTCGGAGGCACCGGCCGGAGTCAGCACCTGCATCTGATTGGCCACGATCTCGGTGGTGTAGCGCTTGTTGCCGTCACGGTCTTCCCACTCACGGGTCTGCAGGCGGCCCTCAACATAGCACTGTTTGCCCTTGGTCAGCAGCTTGGCGGAGTTCTCGGCCAGCTTGCCCCAGGTCACGATACGGTGCCACTCGGTGCGCTCCTGGCGCTCGCCGCTCTGGTCGGTCCAGAACTCGGAAGTGGCCATGGTGAAGTTAGTAACAGCCTTGCCGGCCGGGGTGAAACGCATCTCCGGGTCCCTGCCCAGGCGTCCGATTAAAATAACCTTATTTACTGATCCTGCCATTTTATCTCCTCAACCGCTGGGCGCGGAGCCCAACATTTTTTTACGTAGTAGTGAGACGCATAGTACAACAGGCCATTCCTACATTCAATAGCGGATGCCATCATAATTTCCAGGACTATGTCCCCAATAATTTTCAAGCAGAACTTGCCTTTATATAAGCCAGGGCTACTATAAAATTCATGCGAATTCTCTTTTGTTCTCCTGAAGTTACCCCCTTCGCCAAAACCGGAGGCCTGGCGGATGTCAGCGGCGCCCTGCCGCTGGCCCTGCGCGCCCGCGGCATTGACTGCCGCGTGGCCATGCCACTCTACCGCAAAATCAAAGAGACTCACCCCAAACTTGAAATTGCCGGCGAGATCTCATTCTTCGGCGGCGACGGCCTGATCCAGAGCTCCGTCTACCGCAAGGATCACGTCTACTTCATCGACCATCCGGAATACTTCAGGCGCGACGGCATCTACACCTATGCCAATCAGGACTTTCCGGACAACCTGCAGCGCTTCAGCTTCTTCTCGCGCGCCTGCGTCGAGCTGCTGCAGCTGATCGGCGATGTGGATGTGGTCCACTGCAATGACTGGCAGAGCGCCCTGGTCTTCGCCTACATGCACGCCCTGGACATCAACCAGGCCGCCAAGCTCTACACGATCCACAATCTGGCCTACCAGGGAAACTTTGACGTCAGCTGCTGGCCCCAGCTCTTCCTGCCCCAGGAGCTCTTCACTCCCGATCACCTCGAGTACTACGGCCACATCAATGTCATGAAGGCCGGTTTGAGCCTGGCCGACGCCATCAACACGGTCAGCCCGACCTATGCCAGGGAGATTCAGACCCCCCAGAACGGCTTCGGCCTGGACGGCCTGCTGCGTGCCCAGAGCCACCGCCTGAGCGGCATCATCAACGGCATCGACTACGAGGTCTGGAATCCGGCCGCTGACACCAATCTGGCCGCCCCCTACGATCTGCACGCCATGGCCGGCAAGGGCCTCTGCAAGAGCGCCCTGCAGCAGGAGCTGAACCTTGCAGAGGGTGACAGACCGATCTTCGGCATGATCTGCCGCATGGTGGAGCAGAAGGGTATCGAACTGGTACTCAACATCCTGCCGGAACTGATCAGAGACGGGGCCCAGTTTGCAATTCTTGGCAGCGGCGAAGGCTACTATGAAGATTGGCTGCGCAACCTCGCGCACCAGTTCCCGCATCAGATCGGCCTCAAGGTTGGGTTTGACGACGCTCTGGCCCACCGCATCGAGGCCGGCAGCGACTTCTTCCTGATGCCGTCGCGCTTCGAGCCCTGCGGCCTCAATCAGATGATCAGCATGCGCTACGGCACAATCCCGATCGTGACTCCGGTGGGCGGCCTCAAAGACAGCGTACCGGAGGAGTGCGGCATCATCATGGAGAACGTGTCAGCCGGGGCCCTGCTGATGGCCTGCCGCTGTGCCATTTCAATCTACAATAATCAGAGTGACTTCTGCGAGATGCGCAAACGCGCCATGCAGCAGGACTTCAGCTGGCAGGCCTCAGCCGACAGCTACATCCGTCTCTATGAGCAGATTTGCAGTTAGCGCAGCCTTGTTTATCGCGCAGTCAAAACTAATATCTTAGTCCAGGAGGTTAACATGATTGATAAGCAGAACCGCAAACAGAGCGTCATCGAGGTGCTGAACCGCGCCCGCGCCATGGAGCTGCAGGCCATCAGCCAGTACATGAACCAGCACTACAACCTGGACGGGATGGACTACGGCGAACTGGCCGCCAAGATCAAGCTGATCGCCATTGATGAGATGCGCCACGCCGAACAGTTTGCCGAACGCATCAAGGAGCTGGGCGGCGACCCGGTTGCCGAACCGGCCGCTCCGATCACCAAGGGCCAAGCCATTGAGGCCATCTTTCCCTTCAACTCCGAGCTTGAAGATAGTGCCATCGACCTCTACAACCAGTTTCTGCTGACCTGCCGCGAAAACGGCGATAACGGCAGCGCCTCCCTCTTTGCCGCCATCATCGATGAGGAGCAGCTGCATCTGAACTATTTTGAAAATATCGGCGACCACATCTCACACCTGGGCAGCTCATTTTTGGCCAAAATCGCCGGCACGCCATCCACGACCGGCCTGGCACCCAGCGGTTTCACAGTCAGCGAGGTGAAGGCATGAACCGAATCCTGCTGGTGGAAGATGACCACCATATCCAGATCCTGGTCAAGGCAGAGTTAGCCGAAAGCGGCTACAGCGTCACCGGCGTCCTGGACGGCAAGGAGGCCATCACGCTGCTGAAAAAAGAGCAGTTCGACTGCTGCATCCTGGACCTGCGCATGCCCAACATGGACGGCCTGGAAACCATGGGCCATATCATCAAGTTGCGCCTCAGCATGCCCATTATCATCTACAGCGCCTACACCGGCTACAAGGACGACTGCCTGGCCGATGCGGCCGATGCCTATGTGGTCAAGAGCCACGACATGAGCGAACTGACCGCGACGGTCCTGCGCCTCAGCCCGCTGCCGATCTCAATTGCCAGACCACCGCTCAGGCGCAGCGCCCTCCCCTAGTCCAGCACCTGCAGACGCTCACACGCCTGACCGATGACATCCTCGCCGCGGGCAAAGCAGAACCGCGCCAAGCCGTCGCCGGCAGCATCATGATAGAAGGCGCGCCCCGGCACTGCCGCCACCCCCGTCTTTTCAAGCAGCCACATGCTCCTCTGATAGCTGTCGCTTCCGGGCAGCCGGCTGATATCGGCCAGCACATAGTAGGCCCCCTGCGGGAGCGAAGGCTTAAGCCCGGCGCTCTCCAACGCGGCGCAGAGCAGCTGACGTTTGGCATAGTAGATCTGCGCCAGATCGCTGTAGAATTCCGGCCCGATCTGACCCAGGCCGCGGGCCACGCCGATCTGCAGCGGCGCCGGCGCACAGACATAGAAAAGATCATTATAGAAGGCGATCCGGTCAAACCAGCCCGGCGGACAGATACAGTATCCCACACGCCAGCCGGTGATGCTGAAAACCTTGGAGAATCCGCTGACCATCACACTGCGCTCACGCAATCCATCAATGGCCAGGGGCGAGATATGCTTTGCGCCGTCATAGACGAAACGGGCATAGATCTCATCGCTGAAGACGATCAGATCATGCTGCTCGGCCAGCCCGGCCAGCTGCTCAAAGTCGGTAAAAACCTTGCCGCTGGGGTTGGATGGAGTGTTGATCAGAATGGCGCGCGTGCGTTCGGTCAAAGAGGCCGCCAACACTTCCCAGTCGATCTGCCAGTCGGGCCCCTCGAGCCTAAAGTAGCGCGGCTGCATACCGGCGGCCAGGATCGTATTGACATGGTAGCCGTAGTAGGGCTCAAAAACCAGAACCTCATCGCCCGGATTCAGCAGCCCGCGCAGGGCGGCATAGAAGGCCCCTGTGGCTCCCGCCGAAACAATCACGGAACGATCCGGCTCAATGCCATCCATGGCCTGATGGTAGGCGGCAATGGCCTGCTTCAGCTCGGGCAAACCATCCATCGGCGTATAGCTGTTGATGTCCTGATCAATAGCCATCTTGGCGGCAGCCGCCACCGCCGCGGGAACGCCCAGATCACAAACTCCCTGGGCCAGATTCAACCCGCCGACACGGGTGCACTCCTGGGTCATACTGCGAATATCTGACTGCTGCAAAATGGTCCTCACGCTGATTTTTTAACAGAGGATTATCACTCCCGTAATCATCAGGCAAACTAATTAAACGTCACCAGCCGTGCTGATAAGGCTCTCCAATCGTTCAACCCGTTGCTGCAGACTGGGGTCAGACCGCACGGCCTGCCTAAAACGCGCACTGCTCTGGGTAACGGCCGACTCCCCCACCCCAAACAGGACTCCGATATCCTTAAGCTTGTGGCCGCTGTACTTGTGGCAAAGATATATCTCAACCTGGCGGACCTGCGGCTCACTGCCATCAAACTCCAGCGCCACCGCGCGTCTGATCTGATCAAGAGACTCCAGCCCCCTGACACATCTGAGCGCCGGCAGGTCCCGACTGGGGCTGCGCCGGTCCAGATACTTCTGCTTGACCTCATCGATAAAGCTACGAGAGCCGAGAATGCTGGCCGCAAAAACATCCTGCAGCGGATTACCATGCGGGCCCTCATTAGACACATACTCAACATAAGCGTCATGCTGATTCCTCAAATAATCCACATAAAGCCAGTCCGGCCCATCCGCCTGATCCGCATAGGCCGCATAACTTGACCAACCGTATCGTTCCAGCCGGGCAACCATATGCACGCGGACAGGATTAAGATGAATATGGCGCGACAGCGCCAAGGCATAGCGCTCCTTCTCAACCAGGATTGCCATATAACGGCCCTGAAACAGATGACCACAGCGGCCATAGCGCGCATTGAAATAGTTAGTGTAGGCACCGTTTATATGGTGCATGATCTGGGCAAGATTAGCCCGCGGAGTCTCCAGCAAGAGATGGTAGTGATTATCCAGCAGGCAGTAGGCATGGATGCGGGCACCATAACGCTCAGTGGAACTTTCAAAATATTCCAGAAAACGCAACCGGTCTGCATCATCACCAAAGACGGGTTGACGCTGATTGCCCCTGGCGGTGATATAGTAGAAAGCCCCCCTATATTCTATACGCAACGGCCGGCCCATATGACCTCCCAAGCTATGCCTAAAAACTAAGTTTATCGCCCCGGCTGTCAAGGGATGCTTTCAGGAAGGCACGTGTAGGCCTGACACCTCACCTCTGCCACCTAAAAAAGCCTCCGGCTGGGGAACCGGAGGCTTGGGGGATTCAGTGCTTGGCCCAGGGGGATGGGCCAGGACTGTTGGGGGCTTACTTTCTCTTTCTGGGAATCGCCAGGGCGAAGCTGATCAGCATCCAGCCGGCCATCAGCAGGTTGTTCTCAACGCTGCCGATGAAACAGCCGTAACCGCTGTCGCTGTCGTCACCTGAGCTTACCAAAGCGCTTGCGTCGGCGTTCTGGGCCTCGGGGGCGCTCCAGCCATCCTTGGCAACCACGTCGTGGATATTGATGTTCATGATGGCGTTGTAGGCGTTGATACAGCCGCCGGCCTCGGCCAGATCCTTGGAGTAGGAGTCTTCCAGCTTGGTGGTCTTGACCAGACGGTCGCGCAGATCCTGATAACCGACGGTCGGATGCTCGCTGATGACCATGGCGGCGATGGCGGAGACGAAGGGGGCGGCGTAGGAGGTGCCGGAGGCCCAGGTCTTATAACCGCCGTCATTATCGGTGGTCTTGAGGCCTTCGCCGGGGGCGGCCACGTCAACGCTGTAGTAGCCGTAGTTGGAGAAGCTGGCCAGGTCGCCGTTGCGGTTCATGGCGGCCACGGCGATCACGTTGTCCAGATCCTTGTTGTAGTTGGAAGGATAGTGGGACTCGACGTCATTGTCGGCGCCGGAGTTGCCGGCGGAGCAGATGAAGAGCACGCCGTTGGCGCGGGCATAGTTGATGGCGTCGCGTAAAGAGCTGGAGTAGGATGAGAAGCCCCAGCTGGCGTTGATCACATGGGCGCCGTTGTCAACCGCGTAGCGGATGGCGGCCACTGCATCGGAAATTTTACCGGTGGTTGAGGTGCCGTTCTTATACATGAACTTGAGCGGCATGATCTTAACGTTGATGTCCCAGGCCACACCGGCCATGCCGTTGGCGCCGTTGTTGCCCTTGGCGGCGATGATACCGGCAACGCGGGTACCGTGACCGGCGTCGTCAGTCGGAGTGGCGAAACCGGCCACGAAGCTCTTACCAGGAACCAGGGCGTCCACCAGCTCCGGATGATCAAGGTCGACACCGGAGTCGATCACGGCCACCACAACTTCAGCGGCGGGCTCGGTCAGGTTCCAGGCCTTGGGCAGCTCAACATCTTCCCATTCGGTGTTCTCGTTGTAGGCCCAGTCGGTGGGAACCTCTTCGGCGTAGACGATATAGTTGGGCTCGACGTACTCGACGTCGGCGCGATTCTTCAGATTATTGACGGCCTGCTCGGTGTTGTCCACGGCCACCATCACCGATTCATCTTCATTCTCGGTGTAGACGGCGCTCATGGCTGAGCCGGCTCTGAACTTTACGATGACTTCGCCTTCGACATATTCGGCGGCGAAAAGATTGCTGGAAACTACCAGACTAAAAACGATTGATGCGATGATTGATAATTTTTTCATTTCCCCAATTCCCCCTTGGTTTTTTTCTTTCCCCACCGCCTATAGGGCAAGGACGGTGCCAAGAGGGAGATTGTAGGACTATATTCAATTAAATCATGTATTTATACAAAACGGGACCCACCTGATGATTCATGATTATCGTTACTGAAATTACGATAATGAAATTAAGATAACGGGAATTTGTAACCAGAGTTACAAGATGACAGAACTGCTAGGACTGTGAATCCAGCAGCTGCTTATACTGCAAGCTCATCTGCTGGAACTGCTCGACGCTCAGATTTTGCGGTCTGAGGTCAAGGCTGATGCCCACTTTGGCAGCCATGGCATCCAGACTCTGCTGATCAACGCCCTGCAGATTGAGCCAGGAGTTGCGCAGCATCTTGCGGCGCTGACCAAATGACTGGTGCACCAGCCGCTTCAGCTCGGGCGTCGGGATGAAGGGATCATCCTTGGGATCAAGGCGCAGCACCATGGAGTCAACCTTGGGCCGCGGCCGAAAGTTCTGGGGCCCCACAATGAAACCGGCACGGGCATGGCAGGTCGAACCGACCAGCACGCTCAGCGTTGAGAAGCCCTTGCTGCCGACTTCGGCGCAGATGCGCTCTCCAACCTCCTTCTGAACCATGAAGACCATGGCCGAGAGGCGCTCGGCCTGTGCTGCAAAACGGGTGATAATCTCGGTGCCGATATTGTAGGGCAGGTTGGCGACCACCTTGGCGCCGTCCGGGATCACCTCGGACAAATCCTGGGCCAGGATATCACCATGAACAATCTGAACATGCTGCTGGTCGGCGAACTTTTCCACCAGTTCGGCAGCCAGCTCATCATCCTTCTCAAAGGCGATCAATCTGCCGGCCGCGCGGGCCAGCTCGGTGGTCAGGGCCCCCCGGCCCGGACCGACCTCAATAACCAGGTCCTCGGAGACCACATCCGCCAGATCAACAATCTGCTCGATGATGCGGTGATTCTGCAGAAAATTTTGGCCCAGCGATTTTTTAGCCAAGGTTGGACCACCTGGAGACAGCGTTCATGTCATGGCCGCTGTAGCGCTCTTCGTTAAAATAACGCAGCGAGGCCATGGCGATCATCGCAGCATTATCGGTACAGAACTTGGGTGACGGCATCAGCAGGTTGATGCCGCTGCGCCCACAATCATCCGAAAGCCGGGCGCGCAGAGCCGAATTGCAGGCCACCCCGCCCGAGATCAGCAGAGTATCCATGCGGTTGTCCTTAACAGCCTTGAGCAGCTTGGTGGCGATCACATCCACGGCCGCATTCTGAAAGGCTGCCGCGATCATGGGTATGTAGTGCTCCTTGCCGGGCACCGGCGTCTTGGGCTTGGGTATGCCGGAAAAGCGCAGATCCATATCCGAGAAGATGCCCAGATTGATCACATGATTCAGCACCGCCGTCTTGAGACCCGAAAAACTGTAGTTATAGCTGCCGTCATTGAGCAGCGGCCGCGGCAGAACTATTTCGGAAAACTCGACGCCCTGTGAGATCTTGTCGATAATGACGCCGCCCGGATAGCCCAGGTCGAGCAGTTTGGCCACCTTGTCAAAGGCTTCACCGGCCGCATCATCGATGGTCTGGCCGATCTGCACCATACTGTCGAGGCTCTCCACCCGATAGGTGGAGCTGTGGCCGCCCGAGACAACCATGCCAATATGCGGAAAGCTGACCTCATTCTCGATGCGCACGGCGGCCAGATGTCCCTCCAGATGGTTGACGCCCACCAGGGGAATATCGAGACCGTAAGCCAATGATTTGGCGTATGAGATGCCTACCAGCAGCGCGCCCACCAGGCCGGGCCCCTGAGTCACGGCCACCCCGGCCAGATCGCCCGGTTCAAGACCGGCCCTCTCCAGAGCCTGATTGACCACCGGTTCCACCAACTCCACATGGCGGCGGGAAGCGATCTCGGGCACCACGCCGCCATAGGCCGCGTGATCCTCAATCTGGGTCGCTACGGAAGATGCGAGCAGCTCGCCGTCACTGGTAATGACTGCAGCGGCGGTCTCGTCACATGATGTTTCAATTGCGAGATATTTTTTCAACTCTTTATGTCCACGTAAAAATTGACCACGGCATCTTCACCGCGCATGGCCGAGATGCGATAGCGATCTACGCCGTCGCCGACGGATGATGCATAGCGTGACAGCAGTTTAGCCGTGCTGATCTTACAGCCGCGATCCTCACCGACATTGTCGTCCCAGTTGGATACAAATCCCTTGAAGTTAACATTCAGGCCGTGATCGGCGCTGCCATTGTAGATCAGATCCTTAAGCTCCAGCACGGATCCTCTGGCGGTCTCAATTACGCCTTCCGGCGCAACCGCATAACTGATGTCATCAATCTCAACAATCAGCCAGGTCCGGTTGAGGTCGGGCATGATGTCAATGAAGATCTGACCGCAGGGGAACATATCTTTTTTGATATCCACCATGGTGGAGCTGGCAATCTTAATCTCCTTGCCGGTGTCGTTGATCTTACCGTAGCCCTTGATGTCGGCCACCACACCACGCTTATAGTTGGATTTGACATCTTCAATCTTGACGGTATCGCCGCTGCGCACCACAATGCGCTGATTATCATAAACCGCCACCGGGGTGGCGCCGTTGACCGATACCAGGGCATACTCCATCATGGGCGGGTCGATATAGAGGCTCGGACTGTCCGGCACGATACCGATCTCATCCATGAAGGCGTTAACAACCATGGTCTGAAAAACCACCCGCTTGCGGAAATCCTTGATCTCCTTGGATGTCTCGCTGGCAAAGGCCGGCTTTTCAAGATGGGTCAGCACATAGTAGGTGGCAGACTTGCGCTGCTCCTTATGCCTGCTGTTGTTCGCCGATGTATTGTGATTATTGAAGTGGTAGCGGTAATCCTCTTCATGAATGGATGCGTTGACCCGCTCGATGACCCGGTTGGCCATGCCGGCCAGATCAAATACCCGACCGTCCGACGCGGTATAGCGATCCGTGTCGGCAATGATCGACTGACCGTAGCGCCGCGGATTGCGCAGACTGTCGATATATTCCGGATGGTAGAATCCCGAACCGTCATGCATATTGAGGAAATAGTCGGCCTCTTCCATCAACTCTTTAATCTTTTTGACCACCTCTCCGTCCGGATCATAGGAGTCAACCTTGGCAAATTTACGGTTCATATCACCGTTGGGCCCGCGCTGGTTGACCAGAATTGAGTAGAAATTAGCCCGCGGAACAACGATCAGATTACCCTTCTTCAGATGCAGATCGGCGTAAAGATCAGCCGCCAGATAGCCACCGGGCTCATCGCCCTGAATGCCGCCCATAATCATAAGGGTCGGGCCATCCTCATGGCCGTTAATCCGATAAACTTCGAGCTCATAATCCGAGCCCTTGAAAAATACGGTCACATTGGCCTGCCCGAGGGTGGGCAGGAAGATTAACAACAGGCCCAAAAGGCCGCACAACTTTTTCACTACTGCATCTGCTCCCTGTTCAAGGGCATAACCAGCCTGAGATTGCCCTCGGTATCAAAAACATAGAAGGTCACCATGCTCCAGGCTTGCATGCTTCTGGGAGTTTTAATGGTCATGGGTTTAAAATTGCGAATACTAAACGCCATCCCTGATTTCTTATCGACAGGCAGACCGCTCACAAGAGTGACCGCCGGATAACTCAAAAAGATATTGCCCTCTTTATAGACGGCAAAGAAATAACCCCGGGCCACGGTATCGCCGGGATGAACATTCTGAATCTTGAAGGAGATGCGGTCTCCCTCCAGAGCAGCCTCGGTAACTTCAACAATCGGGGCATGTATCTTGGGCAACTCGGCCGCAGTCGACTTTGTAACCGGCGCCTGATGACGGCTGGATGTACTCACCTTCTTCTTCAGCGAGATGATTTTCTCATCCTTGCGGGCCATGCTGATGTTGAGCTCCTTGATCTCAGAGGCCTGCATGGCTATGGTCTCCTTCTGCTCACTGACCGTACGGCTGGCAGTGACCAGTGACATGCTTACCAGCACAAGCGTCACAACCAGACCCACGACCAGACCGGCAATCACCTTGACCCATGATGAGCGCAGGGTCATGATGGCGCGACCGCCGGTGGGACGCATTACAATTATCTGATATGGTTCACGATTCATTCTCCAGCCTATCCCATCTCTCGCTTACGATGTAAAATCCATCGCCCCGGTCCACAAGCCTGATGCTCTTGAGTCCCACGTCTTCATATACATCAGAACTAAAGCGCTGTTTAGCTCTTATATCATAGTATATACCATTACGCCTGATATCTATATCATCCAATATAACATCAACTGTGGTATAAGCTGCAAGATTTTTTGATTTTCTGGCAAAATAGCCATCCAAACCCGGGAAACTTTCGGCATAAAAGCTCTGCATACGCTCAATATCCTTGGCTTCCCAGGACTCAATCCAGTTGTCCAGGAATGTTTTGATCCGCCGCTCACGGTCTTCATCCATGGAGGCTGCCACCGGCTGCCAGACCGCGGCGTCCTTAAGCGGCAGGAAACGTTCATTCAGAATGGTGGGACCGGCCGGGTCAATATAAACATACTTAACGCCGGTGCTGTTGAAACTGTCAGCCGCAAAGTCCATCAGGAAGAAGGCCGTTACATACTTCGAACTGGCCACAATCTGAGGGTCGCTGCTGGAGATGTTGATATGGTTGTAACGGCTGAGAATCTGCTCCTTGTTTGCCAGGTACTCAGCCTTGTTGGAACGCGTATGCTGATCAAAAAACTCTTCCGAATAGCATCGGCGGAAGGCGTCGAAATCCTTGTTCTCCCAGGCGCTCAGCCAGCCATCGATAAATTTGCGATACTCCTGGGCCTGGGCATCCACCAGCTCTTCCTCGGCATACTCGACGCTCTCCAGGGTCACGATGGGCGTCCAGTACGGATGCAGATAGGGCGACAGCCGTCGCAGATCCTCATTGGTCAGAGAGACGCACCCCTTGGTATCGGTCTGCGCCATCGGCTTGTTGCGGCCGTGAATCCAAATGCCGCTGCCGTTCTTGCCCTTAGTGCGGTCAACCGGATTGGGATAATCCATGACATAGGCGCGCCAGCCATAGATCGCCGGCAGGTCGCTGCCGTCGATCTCACTCTCTGAATAGTAGACGCCTTCCGGAGTCTTCTTATCGCCGCGCACCTGTTTGTCGCCGGAATTGGATCCCGTAGAACACTCAAAGTCCATCACCTTGGTTCTGCCGTTATAAAGGAAGAGGCGCTGCTCAGACTTATCCACAAAGACTGAATATAATCCATCCTTTACAGAAAGCAACGCCACCGGCACCTCTGCCTGGGCCCAGATGGGCGCAGGCAGACACAAAAGTAGAACTAAAGCCTGTACAAACTTCTTCTTCATAAACTATTACAGATCTTTACGACTGATAATGACGTGCACCTTGTAGCCACGCTCCTCAATAGCCGCTTTACCACCCTCTTCACGGTCAAAAATAGCAATCACACTATCAACAACCAAACCACCCTCTTCGATGCGGTCCAAAGCCTGCAGCGTGCTGCCGCCGGTCGTGATCACATCCTCTACCACCACGACCCGGTCGCCAGCCTTAACCGGCCCCTCAATCCAATTCTGAGTGCCATGGCCCTTACGCTCCTTACGCACCAGAAAAGCGTCCATCTCGTAGCCCTTCTCAAAGGCGGCTACGCTGGCACAGACCGCAATCGGATCGGCACCCATGGTCATGCCACCAATGGCATCGACCTTCTTATGCTGAATTATATCATAGATTAAGCTGCCAATCAAAGAGGCACCTTTAGCACTCAGAGTAACCTTGCGCAAATCCACATAAATATCGGACTTCTTGCCGGAAGCCAGGGTGAAATCCCCGAAACGAACAGCATCGCGCTTAACCAGTTCGATCAACTCATCAATTTTAGCCATTGAAAACCCTCTCAAAAATAGTCTCAACATGTACCAGGTGGTGGGCGAGGTCGAAGAGCTCTTCAATCTGATCATTGGTCAGATACTTGGCAATGTCGGCATCACTAAGCAGCAACTCCTTGAAGTCGCCCTTCTCTTCCCAGACTTTCAGTGCGTTGCGCTGCACCCAGCGATAGGCCTCATCACGGCCCATGCCGGCCTCAACCAGCGCCAGCAGTACACCCTGAGAGTGCCAGAGGCCGCCGGTCAGATCAAGGTTGCGCTGCATATTTTCCGGATAGAGCACCAGGCGGTCAAGCATGCCGGTCAGACGCTTCATGGAGAAGTCCACCAGGGTGGTGGCGTCCGGTCCGATAACTCTTTCAACGCTGGAGTGCGAAATGTCGCGCTCATGCCAGAGGGCCACGTTCTCCATGGCGCTCATGGCGTAGCCGCGCAGCAGGCGGGCCATACCGGTGATGTTCTCGGAGAGGATCGGGTTCTTCTTGTGCGGCATGGCGCTGGAACCTTTCTGACCCTTGCCGAAGGGCTCCATGGCCTCCAGCACTTCGGTGCGCTGCAGATGTCTGATCTCAACTGCGATCTGCTCCATGGTGGAGCCGATGATGGCCAGCACGCTGAAAAACTCGGCGTGACGGTCACGCTGAATGACCTGAGTTGAGATGGGGTCGGGCTTGAGGCCCAGCTTCTGGCAGACAAAGGCTTCAACCGCGGGCGAAACATTGGCGAAGGTGCCCACGGCGCCCGAGATCTGACCGTAGGAGATGTTCTCAACCGCGGCTTCCATGCGCCGCAGGTTGCGCTCCATCTCGGCATACCAGAGGGCAAACTTCAGACCGAAGCTGACCGGCTCGGCATGGATGCCGTGGGAACGGCCCATGGCCGGCATATCCTTGGTCTCATAGGCGCGGCGCTTCAGCACCTCCATGAGCTCCTTGATATCCTGCAGGATGATCTCGCCGCTCTCCTTGAGCTGCAGGGCAAAGGCCGTATCCAGAACGTCGGATGAGGTCAGGCCCATGTGGATGTAGCGGGAGTCGTCGCCGCCCACATATTCAGCCATGCAGCTGACAAAGGCGATCACATCGTGTCTGGTCTCGGCCTCGATCTCTTCGATGCGAGCCACGTCAAAGTTGGCGCGCTCAGCAATGGCGCGAGCACTCTCAACCGGAATCTTACCCAGTTCAGCCCAGGCTTCACAGGCGGCAACCTCAATCTCCATCCACTTCTGATAACGGTTCTGATCGGACCAGATCCGAGTCAACTCATCTCTGCTGTAACGTGCAATCATTTAAATCTTTCCCCTTCTATCAATCATATAGTTACTGCCGTCCATCTTCTTCAGGCAGCTCTTTATACCGCTGGCATCCTGGGAAATCTCCCCGTAGTGCCGGTATCTGACCTCTCCCTGACGGCCGCTGCTCATGACAACGGCGATCGAAATGGTCATAATGGCAAACTCCTTAACATTCCCGCCGCGATCCGTCGAGGAGATCTGACCTTTTTCCAGATCCTCCTCGTTGTAGAAATTTTTAATGACCATGTCAAAACGCAAAATAATCTCTTCACAGAGGCGCTTGACCGCCTCCACCGGACAGATGAAGATGAAGTCATCGCCGCCCACATGCCCCACGAATGAGGGGCGCTGCTTGAGCTCCTTGACGGCGTTGGCCACGATGCGCGCCGTAGCCAGCAGCACCTCGTCGCCGCGCGTGAAGCCGTAGCAGTCATTGAAGGGTTTGAAGTTGTCCAGATCGATCCAGGCCAGAGCCACATCCTCCTGGGCGTCCAGCATACGCTGCACATAACGGATGATGGACTCATTGCCCGGCAGACGGGTCAGCGGATTGGTGTCCATCTCGCGCACCGAACGGATCGAGATGAAGCGCAGGCGCTGACTGATCACCGCCACCGGCGAGCCGGAATCGATGAAGTCATCGATGGGCACGTCATCCCACTCCAGTTCACCGCCCTCGCTGACCACGGCGATGATCGGCAGGTTGCGGTAGACGGTATTGCCCCTAAACTCGCGGATCATCTCCCCGTCATCCCCGTGCAGGTGGGACTCAGCCACCAGGATCACATCCGGCGGGTCTATATATATGAATGAGATGGCATCCTCAACGGCGCCGATCTCATTGACATCCTCATAAACTTCCTGCAGGGCGAGAGTTACGTTTTCACTGACGGAGCCAACCACAACCGCTTTCAATTAAGCACCCCCGCTATTCCGACAAGTTAACAGTTGCAACCTCTTCCAGGTCCTCCTTGATCTGCTGCATCAGGAGGTCCAGATCAAGGCGATCCATATCCAAATATTCCCAGGCCTTGGCGTTGATCTGCGGCACCCAGGGATCGCCGCCGCTGCCAATACCGAAGGCCCGGACGATTGCGTCAGCCAGCTGCACCACCGCCACCCGTTCCGACATGGAGGGGGCTTTTTCAAAATCATGATGATACTCAATGGGCACCATCAGCTTCTGGGGCAGATTCCACTCCTTGGCCAGCCAACCGCCGATGGAGCCGTGATCGACCCCCAGGCTGACCGTCTCGGCATCACGGAAGGCACACTGGGAGGTCTCAACCCGCTCGGCGATCTGGGCATAATCCTCCGCCAGGGAGACCTTGACCAGCACCTTGCCGATATCGTGCAGCAGGGCGGCCGTGGCGATCTCCTCGGGGTCGGGCAGACCCAGCTGGCGGCTGATCCGGCCGGCCACGATGGCGCTGCCCAGGGAGTGCTCCCAGAGGCCGACCATGGATTTCTCCATCAGATCAAACACGGACGCCGAAAAAACGACACCCTTGATGACGTCAAAGCCCAGCAGAATGATGGCGTGTGAAATGGACGAGATGCGGCCCGGGAAACCATAGAAGGGTGAATTGACCAGCCTGAGCACCTTGGAGCTCAGCACCTGGTCGGATGAGATCAGCTTGCCCACATCCTTGGCGGTCACATCGGGACTCTCAACCATGGTGGCGAACTTCTCGACCACATGCGGCAAGGTCGGCAGAGACTGCATCTTCTTGGTGATCGACTTGATCTTCTCAGCCTTGCTCATCGTCACCCTCCGTCTCTTCTTCCTCTTCTCCATCTTCGGCCAGAATGGCGGCCTCAATGGAGTTCATGATCCTCTCCATCAGCGGGTCACCGGCAACATGCCCAAAGCGCGCCTTCATCTCGGCCACCTGCTCTTCGCGGGTCTTGACGTCGTCGCCCAGATCAACCGGATGGCCCTTAAGGGCCACAGTCGTTATATTCATGCGCTTGAGCCGCTCAATCAGAACGTCACTAAGCTCGGTTCCCTCACCACACAGGGGCATTCCCTGCTCATTCATGATGGGTTTAGCCAGGACCATGCCCGGCTTAACCAGATTCAGCGGCACCCTCTGCATATCTTCTCCTTATCTGATGCGTGAGCCAACCTTTACTTCACGGTCAAAGCCGATCAGCGAGAGCCGGCCGTCGGCCATGTCGGTGGCCAGCATCATGCCCTGACTCTCAATGCCCATCAGCTTGGCCGGCTTCAGATTGCAGACCACGGCAACATGCTTGCCGACCAGCTCGGACGGCTCATAGCTTTTGGCGATGCCGGCCACGATCTGGCGCTCCTCGCCGGTATCAACCTTCATCACCAGCAGCTTCTCGGACTTCTTAACTGCCTCAGCCGCGAGGATTCTGCCAACCTTGATCTCAACCTTGCCGAACTCCTTGATGTCGATCAGATTGTCCGGTTCCTTCTTTTCAACCTTCTCAGGCTGTTTTTCTGACTTCTTCTCAACCCGCGGAAAGAGCGCCTTGACCTTGCCGATCCTGGTGCCGGCCTCCAGCACGCCAAAGCTCTCCAGATCGGAGATGGCACAGACCTTTTCGATGCCGAGCACGCTCAGGATCTTGGCCGAGGTCTCCGGCATGACCGGCTGAATCATGACGCCCACGAAGCGCAAGCTCTCCATCAAATGGTAGAGCACGGTTGCCAGACGCTCCTGATCCTCCTTGGCCAGCACCCAGGGGGCCATAGTGTCGATATACTTATTGAGACCCGAGATCAGCTGCCAGACCGCGGCCATGGCGTTATGCAGCTCGACGCCCTCCATCTTGGCCACGTACTCCTCAACACTTCTGAGGGCCAGATTGCGCAACTCGCTGTCGGCATCACTCAGCTCGCCACAAGCCGGCAGCTCGCCGCCAAAGTAGTTGGAGACCATTTTGGCGCTGCGGCTGGTCAAATTACCCAGGTCATTGGCCAGATCGGCATTGAAGCGATTAACCAGGGCCTCCTCCGAGAAGTTGGAGTCCAGGCCGAAGACCATCTCGCGCACCAGGAAGTAGCGGAAGGCATCCAGGCCGTAGGTGTTCTTGAGCTCCAGCGGATCAACCGCATTACCCAGCGACTTGCTCATCTTGGTGGCATCCACGTTCCAGTAGCCGTGCACATTGAGATGTTCGGCAGGCTCCAGGCCCATGGACTTAAGCATGGTCGGCCAGTAGATGGCGTGGGGCTTGACGATATCTTTGGCAATCAGGTGCTGAGCCTTGGCCCAGTAGCCTTCAAATTTTTCACCGTCCGGATAGCCGATGCCGGTCAGATAGTTGATCAGCGCGTCAAACCAGACGTAGCAGACATAGTTCTCATCAAAGGGCAGTTCAATGCCCCACTCCAGGCGCGACTTGGGACGCGAGATGCAGAGGTCGTCCAGCGGCTCGCGCAGCATGCCCAGGACCTCATTCTTATAACGCTCCGGACGGATAAAGTCCGGATTCTTTTCAATGTGCTCCAGCAGCCAGGGGCGATATTTCTCCATTTTGAAAAAATAATTCTGCTCCTGCACATATTCAAGCTCGGTCTGATGATCGGGACATTTGCCGTCCTCAATCTCATTGGGCGCAATGAAGCGCTCGCAGCCGACACAGTAGTGGCCGCCATACTCGCCGAAGTAGATATCACCGGAGTCATAGACCTTCTGCAGGATGCTCTGGACCACCCGTTTGTGGTCCTCATCGGTGGTGCGGATAAAGTTATCCGGCGCCACGTTCATCTCGGGCCAGATGTCCCTGAATTTGGCCGAATTCTCATCAGCCATGGCCTGGGCGGTGGTGCCCTGCTTGGCGGCCGTCTCAACAATCTTATCACCGTGCTCATCGGTGCCGGTCTGGAAGAAGACATCTCTGCCGTTCAGGCGGTTATAGCGCGCCAGCACATCGGCGATCACGGTCGTATATACGTGCCCCAGATGGGGCTGGGCATTTACATAGTAAATGGGGGTAGTTACATAAAACTTGTCACTCATCAATTACTCCTTCTTGCTCTCCTGTTTATTCACGCCACCCTGTCCGCCCTGGGGCTTGCGCCTTCTGGGCCGGCGGGAACGCTTTCGCGGCGCCTTGTCGCCGGCAGGTTTATCCTGCTTGTCGCCCTGGCTCTTCTCGCCCTGACGCTTATCAGACTGGCGGCCCTCGCTGGCCGGAACATTTTCCCCGGTCGGCTTGCGCCGACGGCGGCGCCGCGGCCGTTTGGACTTCTCCTCACCCTCTTTGGCCGTTTCCGTCTGCTCACCTGCGGCTGGCCTGCGACTGCGTTCCGGCCTGGCCGGCCGGACTTCGACCTTACGGCTATCCTCGCTCTCCTGATACTTGAGGAACTCCTCTTCGGTCATGTTGTCACCAGCAACACCCTTGATGAAGCGCCGGTCGGGCATCTTGGCCACAAAGGTCTGTTCCAGCACGTTAATGCTGACAACCTGTCCCTGTCCCTCCTTAATAAAGACGCGTTTGCCGATCTTCGGCAGATTGGTGATCAGATCCGAGTAGACATCCTTCTCATAGGCCAGACAGCATTTAAGCTTGCCGCACTGTCCCGAAATTTTGGAAGGGTTGAGGGTCAAATTCTGATTCTTGGCCATCTTGACCGAGATGCGCTGAAACTGCGTCAGATATGATGCGCAGCAGAGCTCGCGGCCGCAGGAACCGATGCCGCCCAGAATGGCGGTCTCCTGACGGGTGCCGATCTGGCGCAGCTCAATGCGGATGCGGTAGCGCTCCACCAGATCCTTGAGCAGGTCGCGAAAATCAACCCGCCCCTCGGCCACGAAGTAAAAGGTGGTCTTGCTGCCGTCAAAGGCCTGCTCAACCTGCACCAGTTCCATGGGCAGCTTGCGCGCCCGAATCCGCTCGCGGCAGAAGTCGAAATAGTCCCTCTCCTTCTTGCGGATAACCTCAAGTTTTTCAAGATCAGCCTCGGTCAATTTGCGTACAATCGGCTTGATTTCATCCAGTTTGGAGACATCCTGGGTCGGATTGCAGTTAACGACCGAGGCTACCGCCTGGCCATTCTCGGTACCGACCAACACCTTGTCACCAACTCTAAGTTCAAGATCTTTTGCATCAAAAATATATGAACTGGGGCTTGTGAAAAACCGTACACTTACCAGTTTTCTGTCGTTGTCATTTCCCATTTCCCCACCTTATCAACCTTATATCAATTATTTCAAGCCATTCTTTATTATTATGGCGCTTCTCACACCGAATCCGGAGGCCGTCACAATTGCGCCTTGAAACCGGGCGCGCTCAATCCTATTAAATTTTTAACAAAAATTGAGGATAAAACTATGGATAACAGCAAACTGACCCAAAAATCTCAGGAGGCCATCGCCGCCGCCCAGACCAAGGCGGTGCGCTACGGCCACGTTGAAATCGACGTCGAGCACCTGCTGCTAACCCTGCTTGAACAGGAGGACGGACTGGTGCCGCGCATCTGCGCCAAGATGGATGTTAGCGGCGACAACTTGCGCAACGAGCTGGAGCGCGAGCTGAGCAAGCGCGCATCCGTCTCGGGCCCGGGTGCCGAAGCCGGCAAAATCTATGTCACCCAGCGCTTCAACAAGGTCATCGTGGCCGCCCAGGACCAGGCCGCCAAGCTCAAGGATGAGTATGTCTCGGTCGAACACTTTCTGCTGGCCATCCTGGACGAGGGCGGCGCAGCCAGCCGCATCCTGAAGCAGTTCCAGGTCAGCCGCGATAGAATTCTGACTGCCCTGACCGGGATCCGCGGCAACCAGCGCGTCACCTCCGACAACCCGGAATCAGCCTACGAGGCCCTCGAAAAGTACGGCATCGACCTGGTGGCCCACGCCCAGCAGGGCAAGCTCGACCCGGTCATCGGCCGCGACGACGAGATTCGGCGCGTCATTCGCATCCTCTCGCGCAAGACCAAGAACAACCCGGTCCTGATCGGCGAACCCGGCGTCGGCAAGACCGCCATCGTCGAGGGCCTGGCCCAGCGCATCGTGCACGGCGACGTGCCCGAAGGCCTCAAAGACAAGACCATCTTCGCCCTCGACATGGGCTCACTGCTGGCCGGCGCCAAGTACCGCGGCGAATTTGAAGAACGCCTAAAAGCCGTACTGTCTGAAATCAAGGCCAGCGACGGCCGCATCATCCTCTTCATCGACGAGATCCACACCATCGTGGGCGCCGGCAAGGCCGAGGGCGCCATGGACGCCGGCAACATGCTCAAGCCGATGCTGGCCAGAGGCGAGCTGCACTGCATCGGCGCCACCACCCTGGACGAGTACCGCAAACATATCGAGAAGGACGCCGCCCTGGAGCGCCGCTTCCAGCCCGTGCTGGCCGAGCCGCCCTCGGTCGAGGACACCATCTCGATCCTGCGCGGTCTCAAGGAGCGCTTCGAGGTGCACCACGGCATCACCATCCAGGACTCGGCCCTGGTCAGCGCCGCCATCCTCTCCAACCGCTACATCACCGACCGCTTCCTGCCCGACAAGGCCATCGACCTGGTGGACGAGGCCTGCGCCATGATCCGCACCGAGATCGACTCCATGCCCGCCGAGCTGGACAGCGTCACCAGACGCGTCATGCAGCTGGAGATCGAAGAGGCCGCCCTCAAGAAGGAGAAGGACAAGGCCTCCAAGGAGCGCCTGGAGGAGCTGCGCAAGGAGTTGATCGACCTCAAGGAGGAGGCCGACGTCATGCGCGCCCGCTGGGACGAAGAGAAGAGCGCCATCCAGAGGGTCGGACACCTGCGCGAAGAGATCGAGCAGGTCAAGCTGGACATCGCCAAGGCCCAGCGCGAGTACGACCTCAACCGCGCCGCCGAGCTGCAGCACGGCCAGCTGCCCCAGCTGGAAGAGCAGCTGGCCGAGGCCGAGAAAGCCTCCCTCGAAAACGAGAATCACCTACTGCGCGAAAACGTAAATGAAGATACAATCGCCGAGATCGTCGGGCGCTGGACCGGCATCCCGGTTGCGCGCCTGGTAGAGGGCGAACGCGAAAAGCTGCTCAAGCTCGACGAGATCCTGCACAAAAGAGTTATCGGCCAGGATGAGGCCGTCCAGGCCGTGGCCGACGCCGTGATCCGGGCCCGGGCCGGCATCAAGGATCCCGGAAGGCCCATCGGCTCCTTCATCTTCCTGGGCCCCACCGGCGTGGGCAAGACCGAGCTGGCCAAGACGCTGGCCCAGGCCCTCTTCGACTCCGAGGAGAACATGGTTAGAATCGACATGTCCGAATACATGGAGAAGCACACCGTCTCGCGCCTGATCGGCTCGCCGCCGGGCTACGTGGGCTACGAGGAGGGCGGTCAGCTGACCGAGGCCGTGCGCCGCAAACCCTACTCGGTGATCCTCTTCGACGAGATCGAGAAGGCCCACCACGACGTCTTCAACGTGCTGCTGCAGATTCTGGACGACGGCCGCGCCACCGACGCCCAGGGGCGCACAGTTGACTTCAAGAACACCGTCATCATCATGACCTCCAACATCGGCTCCGCCGACCTGATCGAGGGCGTCAGCAGTGACGGCGAAATCAAGGATGAGGCCCGCGAGGCCGTCATGGGGCAATTGAAGATGCACTTCCGCCCCGAGTTTTTAAACCGCGTGGATGACATCGTGCTCTTCAAGGCGCTGACGTTGGGCGAGATCAAGCACATCGTCGAACTGCTCACCGAAACCCTCAAGGCGCGCCTGGCCGACCGCAACATTCACATCAGCCTGACCGATGCGGCCAAGACCTTCATCGCCGAGCAGGGCTTCGACCCGGTCTACGGCGCCAGGCCCTTAAAACGCTTCCTGCAGCGCGAGCTGGAAACATCGCTGGGCCGCAAACTGATCGCCGGCGAGATCATGGACGGCTCTGAGGTGACGATTGATGTTGAGAATGATGAGCTGACGTTTGAGATTGCGATTATTCCGGAAGTTACGTCCAGTTAAAAATTAAGGGGGAACTCAATGTTCCCCCCCATCGCGCTATCTTCAATCCAATACCATTTTAGTTTGCTACGTTAATCAGAGTTCGCCAGAATCTATCTTCTGAATTATCTGATATTCCCATTTTGCCATAAAACTCTTCCAACAAAACAGAAATACGAGCATCATTAGAGTACCCATATTGACAAACAAACTGCCAGACGGCTTTGCAATAAAACGTTGAGAGTTGCTTCAATAAGGCTTGCTGTTCTTCTTTTTTAACCGCCATACAGTGAACACCGCTATCTTCAACAAAACCCAATATCGTTAAAATAACATAATCAGAATGGGTAATTCCTGATAACTCAGAATACAACTCGGTCTCTCCGAACTGTTTCTCTACAATCTTTGAATACGATGAATCCTCAAGAACAAAACTCTTAACAGTTCCGTCTTCTTTATACTTGACGTTATATCCTAATTCTTCAGCAATTGATGCCACTTCCTTTCGACGTTCTTGAGATCTCAATTCCATAGAAGTATCTTTTCTTTTTCGAGCATAAATAATTTGGCTTTGTATAACTCTATCTCGGAGAAACAGGCTTCTTTCTACTCGTCGTACAGCATCAATGTCCAAATCAAGCAGCCACATTGATTGCGCTGTTGACTCCAATACACTGCGGGCCGTATCCCAAGGAGCACACGCAAATTTTCCTGAGTTCACCAAATAATCTAACGCAGCCCAATGATCACGCGCTGCTTCAAAAATTTGTCTCCCCTGCGAAAAAGCAGTTTCAATGGACTCTCTTCTTTGAAAGGATTTAATTTCTTGGGAGGCTGGTGATCCGGGCATAGGATCAAATCCCTTTACTCGGCATATATTCTCAAACTCTCGAATAAACCACGAAACATGCGTTTCAATTTCATTAGACATAAATGTTCAATAACTGGATAGTCACAAACATTCAATAAATTCAGCTAAACCAGACTTTGTTTTCTTCCCTCCCCCGGCGGGAGGGACAGAGGGAGGGGGTTCCCCTTTAATCAATCAGACTTACCAATTAATCATGCGCAAAAAGAACACGCCCATTGCCAAAAGACTGCGTGACAATCCAACAAGCGCAGAGAACCATCTCTGGTTCCACCTGCGCGCCAAGCAACTCGGCGGACACAAATTCCGCAGGCAACAACCAATCGGGAATTATATCGTAGACTTTGCATGCCTAAGGCAGAAGCTCATCATCGAGCTGGATGGCGGGCAGCATGCGAATCAAGTGCAGCGGGACCAGTTGCGAGACAGCTGGCTGAGATCTCAAGGATTCAAGGTTTTGAGATTCTGGAACAATGATGTTTTTGAAAATACCGAGGGCGTGCTGGAGACTATCTTGCAGGAGTTATCCCCCTCCCCCTGCCCCTCCCACCAGGGGAGGGGAGATTAAATCTCCAAGTCCTATACAATCATTCTAAAACGGCACCGCCGCCTCAAACTCCAGATGCTCCCCCGACTCCGGATGCTCAAAACTCAACCAGGCGGCATGCAGATACATCTTGTCGCCGAAGCTGCCGCTGCCATAGAGCGAGTCGCCGATGATCGGACAGCCGAGCCCCAACTCATGGGCCGCGTGCACGCGCAACTGATGGGTTCTACCGGTGTACGGCACAAAGTGGATGCGCGTACGGCCATCCTCAATAGCAATTTTGCGCCACTCGGTGATGCCGAGCTTGCCGTGCACCGGGTCATAGATCTGATGGGGACGGTTTTCGGGGTCAAGCCGGAAGGGCAGCTCGATTGTGCCGCCGTCATCGTTGACGACGCCGTCCAGCAGGGCGATGTAGCTCTTCTGCACTTTGCGCTGCTGGAACTGGATGGAAAGATTGCGCTGGGACTCGGCAGTCAGTGCCAGCACCAGCAGGCCCGAGGTGGCCATGTCGAGGCGGTGCACGGCCGGATGGGATGGACAGTCTGGAAAGCGTTCCCTGACCCGATTGACCACGCAGTCCTGATATTCCGGCAGGCGCCCGGGCACCGAGAGCAGGCCGCTGGGCTTGTTGACCACCACGAGCTGCGCATCTTCATATACTATTTCCAGCTCTCTACTCATCACTGCACCCGCAGAGCATGAAACCAAGAATGGGCTGGCACTTATCAGCACAGGCTTCATAGAAATTTCCATGCTGCCGTGTACCGGAACGATTCTCGCGCCCCCAATAGAACTCGGTGATGGCCACCGGTCGCAACCCATTCGAAGCGGCATGATTGAGCAGCTTGGGCGCACAGCAGTCGCCGGTGCCGGTGGGGATCCCGCCTGAAAAGAAGCTGCTCATGGGCGCGCACTCGCCGCGGAAATTTCTGAGATCATAGAGATCGTGAATATCGAGCATCAGCTGTTGCGAAAGGCGCTTACGCTCTTCCAGCAGACCCTCGCGCCCCAGCCGTTTGATCTCGCGGTCGACCGGCTCCACCAGCGCATCGAAGCGCGCCACATCCAAAATAGGCGGCACCCAACCGTCCACCTGCCAGATGCCGTTATACTGCCCCGAAAAAGCTTTCAGGAAAACCAGGTTCCCGGCCTTATCAAGGCACTTTAGTGCACCAAACATCTGGCCGCGGGCCGCACCGAAGAGATAATCAAGGCCCAGGGCCGGATTATCGCCCCCGAAGTCAATCCGCTGCTCCCGCTCCAGACACTGCATCAATGCGGTTGCCAGCCCCGGATCATCGGGCAGGCCGTGCTCTTTTTGACATCTTTGACAATAGGCTTTCACGAGCTTGAAATATAAAGTTTTAAGCGGCCGGTCAATCAGATCTTGCGACTATCATAGGCCCAGTGCAGCAGGGCCTGGCGCTGTTTGATGCGGCAGTCGGGCGAAGAGCAGTTCTTGCGGATCTGGGCGATGTGGCGGCGCATGGCCTTCCAGCGCTTGATCTGGCGGACGTCGTCGGGCCCGCGCCGGCCCATATAGTAGCGGCAGTACCACTGAAACCAGCCGCGCGGATCGTCCGGATGGATCCAGCCCTTCATGCGCCAATAGGAGAGCGGTTTGGAGGCGTTGATGCCGTAGTAGTTGAGCTCCGGATCGTGGCGTTCGTGACAGAGCTTGGCCCTCTCGAACCAACTTGCCGGAAACTCGGCGCCACAGTCGGTCATGTACTTGCCGCCGAAGATGCCCATCTCCAGCAGCTGCTTGGGCGTCAGCTCGGGCTTGAACTCCGGATCAAAATTTTCACCCATGGGCTCGCTCAGTTCATAGGTATAGCCCTGCTGCATCAGGTCGTTGACCACCACGGTTTTCATAGAGCCAAATTAAACCGCAGAATCTAGATGCGCAAGCCGGGCAGGGCTATCAATCCATGCCATAGTTGCTAAGCCAGCCCTTGACAATATCAATGGCCGTCTCATCCACCAGGATGGTGTTCAATGAACGGTTGGCCTTATCGTTATCGATCAGATAGTAGATGGCGCAGTCGCCGTCCCAGGTCATGGCGCCATGATCAAGCGAAAGGCTGCCGGTCATGGTTGTCAGATAGGGCACCACGATGTTGCGGCCGCCCCCGGGAACATTAACCGGCGGCACCGACCACCAGGAGTCATAGTCAAAGAGATCAAAGTTGTTATCGATTATGCGCACATCCTTAAAACCGAAGCTTTCGATAAAGTAACGGATGGTGGCTTCAGGCACCCGGTCGCGCCCCTCCAACATGGTTATGTTGAGCACCGACTTGCCGAGATTGATGTCATCCCGGCCCTCAATAACTTCCTCTATGCGAGCCTTAATATTCTGCTGCATATTGGACGTCAAATCAAAACCGCCACACTCCTCAACGTCAACGTCGATGGCATCTCTGGCAGCATAGACCTCGGCATTCATGGAAGCACAGGCGCCCCGGTCAACCTTGGCATCCACCACGACCCTGAAGATCATGACCTTCTCCACTTCGGTTGAGTTGAAAGATCCGGCAGCATCTTCGGCACTGATGACCTCGGCAGCATCACGGCCCAACTCGGCCGGAACATCGGTGAAGCCGACCTGCACATTGTAACCGAAGTCCTTGCGATAGCCCTCGAGGGAGCTCGCCACCGCCGCCGCCCAAGCCTTGACATGAGCATTCTCGGCCTCTTCACCGAAGGGAGCCAGCAGCAGAACGCCATATTTTTGCGGAACCTCAGGCTTATCCTCTCCGGCCGGAGTTGCGCCGGTCACATCAGTCAGCGTATTGGATTTGGGCAGAAAAGGCAGATCGCCCGACGAATCTTTGCAGCCATTCAAACCGATCAGCGCGACGGCGATCAAAAGCATGTAAGCCAGTTTTTTCATGTTGTCCTCCCGGGCGGTTAATCGCCACAGAGTGAGCAAATTACATGCCACAGGGGCAGCCCGATTAGGAGGTGTATTTTTAATCAGTTAAACTACAGCACGCGCCTCAAACATCCGGCCACTTACTGAAGAAGAATTAATTTGCCCAATAATTAGGTAAAACTTTCTTATTATATCATAGGCGGAAGATTTCCGGATTTACGACAAGTTACAAAATATAGCGCTGCAAAAACCGCTCAATACCGAGCTTATACTCATGCTCCGAATAGGTCTCCAGCACATTCAGATGCCCGCCCTCATCCAGCAGCAGCAGCTCCTTGGGCTCGGCCGCCACTGCAAACTGGCGCTCACTGTGCTCATGCGGAACCTTTTCATCCAGCATGCCGTGAATGAAGAGCTTGGGAACTCCGGACCTGGGAAGCGCATCGAGGGTTGAGAAGCCATCCTGCGGAATCGTATTGTGAGTGCCGCGATAGCGCTCGGCATAGAGGTCATGATAGGAGGTTGGCGCCCCCTCGATAATGGCCCCGCTCAAGCGCGAGATGCGCGGCAGGATCGAGGCCAGGGCCCAGCCCCCCAGGTTCTGGCCGAAACCAAAAACATTGTCCCCGAAAAGGGCCTGATTGCCGAAGACGTGGCTGAAGACAGCCAGCGAATCGCGTTTAACGTTGGCCAGGCTCGGCTGCCCGCCGGACCGGCCGAAACCGCTGTAGTCAAAGAGCACCAGTTTGTAGCCCTGTTCCAGCAGGAAGGAGCACTTCAGAAAGTGGGCCGACATGTTGTGGCGGCTGCCGTGCAGATGCACAATCGTGGCCCGCGGCTCGACGCCGGGCAAAACCACCCAGCCCGCAATGCGCCCCTCCAGCCAGAGATCTTCCCGCCGATACCCCATCCCCAGGGGATCAGCATAGACAAAACCATCCGGTTTGAAGCAGCTGTCCTCAGTAATGATCATAGGGCAAAAAATAGGAATCTTCCTCCAGAAGGCAAGCCAACCTGTCAAAACTACCAAGAAAGATATCACTTGTTGATCTCTGCACCCCGGTACATTAAACTGACAAAAACTACAATGAGGTGCAATGATGCAGGAAACCCCCTGGTGGAAAAAAACAACCGTTTATCAGATCTATCCGCGCTCATTCAAAGACTCAACCGGCAGCGGCACCGGCGACCTGAACGGCATCATCTCCAAGCTGGACTACCTTCAGGATCTGGGCATCGAGACCATCTGGTTCTCGCCCTTCTACCCCTCGCCGACCTACAAGGATTACAAGGACCACGACTGCGGCTACGACATCTCCAACTACCGCGACATCAACCCCGAGTACGGCGACATGGCCACCTTCGAGAAGCTGGTTGCAGAGATGCACGGGCGCGGCATGAAAATTGTGCTCGACATGGTCATGAACCACACCTCGGTCGACCACCCCTGGTTTGTGGAGTCGCGCTCCAGCAAAGACAACCCCAAGCGCGACTGGTACATCTGGCGCGACGGCCAAAATGACGGGCCGCCCAACAACTGGCAGTCCATGGTCACCGGCCCGGCCTGGGAGTATGACGAGCAGACCGGCCAGTACTACTACCACGAGTTCCTGGTCTCCCAGCCCGACCTTAACTACCGCAACCCCGAGGTGCAGGCCGAGATGCTGGACACGGTCCGGTTCTGGCTGAAGAAGGGCGCCGACGGCTTCCGCCTCGACATCATCCACGCCCTCTTCGAGGATGAAGAGTTCAGGGATGCGCCCTTCGAGCTGCAGCTCGACGCGGTCAACGGCGACGTCTCTTTCCGCAGCAACAAGTACCAGCTGCACCACCCCGACACGCTCGAGTTCTGCCAGAAGCTGCGCGCGGTCGTGGACAAGTTTGAGGAGCGGTTCTTGGTGGGCGAAGTGGCCGGCACCTTTGACGAACTCAAGGCCTATACCGGCGAGGTCAAAGACGGCCGCAACACCGGCCTGCATCAGGTCTTCGCCTTCCAGGCCCTGGCTGTGCCCCTCAAGGCCTCCAAGGTGCGCCAGCTGATGGAAAATCTGGAGCACCACTTCCCCGAACCCCTGACGCCCACCTGGGTCTTCGGCAATCACGACCAGACCCGCCGGCTGACCAAACTGGGCGGCGATCTTGACAAGGCCAGGCTCAACTGCGCCCTGCAGCTGACGGCCCGCGGCGTGCCCTACATCTACTACGGCGAGGAGATCGGCATGCAGAACTCGCGGCTGCTGGCTAAAGAGAGCAAGGATGCGGTGGCCCACCACTTCAGCTGGCTGCCCCAGCTTGGCCATGACTTCCTGCGCTGGCGCGGCGCCGCCGTGCTGATCAACCGCGACGAGTGCCGCACCCCCATGCAGTGGGACACAAGCCTCAATGCCGGTTTCAGCAGCGGAGAACCATGGCTGCCGGTCGACCCCAACTTCCAGAATCGCAATGTTGAGACCCAGCAACAGAATCCGGACTCGCTGCTCAACTGCTACAAGCGCTTCCTCAAAGTACGCAAAGAGACCCCGGCCCTGCATGGCGGCGATTTTGAATTTATTGCCGTGCACGGCGCCCATAACGTGCTGGCCTACAAGCGCAGCGCAGCAATTAACGGCAGGCGCCAGGAGGTCTTTGTCTTCCTCAACATGCAGCCCAAGAGCTCGCGTTTCGCCAACCCCTGCCCGGACTGCGAGCTGCTGATATCCACCCGCAATGGCCGCCAGCTCTCAGAGGGACTGCACCTGGAGCTGCAGCCCTGGGAGGGCCTGGCCCTGATCCGCCAGGTGTAGGCACCCCATCTCCCCGTCTGACACAAGACGGGGAGCAATTATCTAGAACTCCTGCATGCCGTCTTCAGCCAGGAGATCCAGCTCGGCTCGGCCCTTTGACTCAAGATCGCCAACCTTGAAACGCTTAACCTTGCCGCTCAGATCGGCGGCATCCACCTTGAGGGAGGCCGAGGTGGAGGCCAGCTCCTCAACCGTGGAGGCGTTCTGCTGGGTGGCGCTGTCGATCTGGGAGACGGCCCGGTTGACCTCATCCACGCCGCTGGCCTGCTCGGCCGAAGATGCGGCGATCTCCTCGATCAGCTGCGAAACCTCTTCAATCTTGGCCGTGATGGCATTCAGGGACTCATCCGACTCCTTGACCATGCCGTCACCCACCTCAATCTTGTCAACCGTATCGCTCACCAGATCCCTGATCTGCTTGGCAGCCTCGGCGCTGCGCTGGGCCAGGTTTCTGACCTCTTCGGCCACAACCGCAAACCCCTTGCCGTGCTCGCCGGCCCGGGCCGCCTCCACAGCCGCATTCAGCGCCAGCAGGTTGGTCTGGAAGGAGACGTCATTGACCGTGGTCACGATGTTGCCGATCTTGATCGAAGCTTCGGATATCTCCGTCATGGCAACCATCAGCTTGTGCGAAAGCTCACTGCTGTGGCCGGCCATGTCAACCATACTGCGTGTGCTGGCGAGCGAGCTCTCCGAGTGGTCGGCCGTCTGCTTGATGGTGGCCGTCATCTGCTCAATGGTGGCCGCCACCTCTTCGATGGCGGCGGCCTGGTCCTGACTGCTGCGGGCCAGGCCGTCGGCGCCGGCCGCAACCTCTTCGGTGGCCAGGCCGACCTGCGAGGCCGTAGCCCTGATCTGGGCAATCAGCTCCTCCATCTTGGCCACAAATTGATTGAACCAGCGCGCCAGCTCACCCAGCTCGTCAGAGCTCTGGACTTCCAGACGGGCCTTCAGATCACCCTCGCCCTCGGCAATATCCCTGAGCATCACCACCGCCTGTTCCAGCGGCTTGGAGATTGAGCGCGCCACCAGATAGGTGATGAAACTCACCACCAGCAGCAACAGGATAACCGTTACCGTAACGCGGCTGAACATGGTGCCCACGGCTGAATTGATCATGTTCATGGTTGCCGCAACCTGATCCTGGGACTCCTGATAGTCATCCTCGTAGGTGCTGGCCGCAATGACCCAGTCCCAGGGTTCAAAATAGGTGATGGAAGCGATCTTGCGCCGCGGCTGCTCCTCGCCCTTGTTGAGCCAGGGATAGGTCTGATGCGCCACATCAACCTCGCCACCCTGTCTCAGGGCCTGGGCCTTGGCAATGATCTCCTGAATGAAGAGGTTGCCGTCCGAATCCTTGGCGTTCAGAATATTTTCGCCGTCGCGACTCCCGCCTTTGGAGATGATGTAGTCACCGCGCTGATTGCCCTGGCCGCCGAGCACATAGACATAGCCGGTCTTGCCCACCACAATGTCCATGATACCCTTGCGCAGGCTCTCGACGCTCTCCTGCCTGACGCCCACATAGAGCACCCCCACAACCCGGCCGGCGCTGTCCCGGATCGGCTCATAAGCCGTGATGTACCAGGCATTGACCACATAGGCGCGGCCTTTGAAGGTCTTGCCGCTCAAGACGCTCTTGATGACCGGATTATCCTGGCCGTCAGGATTGACGGCCGGTATATAGGTGCCGATGGCGCGCTGGCCGTCGAGCTTCTTAACATTGGTGCTGACCCGCAGCATGTCGCCGGCCTCATTCATGCGCTGAAAAACGGTGCAGGTGCCGCCGACCAGATCCTGGACCTCATCGACCAGCAGCGACGGCCTGTCGGGAGAGAAGTTCTGCCCCAACCAGCGCTCGCCCACCATCATGCGCGGCAAACTCTGTTCGCGGCTCATCTTAGTGTACTGATTGACGACCTCCCAGCCGACCCGCTCTTCCGAGAAGCTGACCGCTCCCATGCGCCGCAGCACATCCCGGGCCACATTCAGATCCGAAACAACCTTCTGCTCAACGGCATCCTGCTGCGCGCGGCACATCAGGTAGACATCCATGGCAATCTTGTCAGCTTCACGCTCGGCCAGACTCAGCATCTGAGCGCCCAGCTGCTCCTGCGCCAGAGAACTCTCCTGCAGAATCGTCTTCTTCTGGCCCACCATCACCCCCGTGATGATCACCACCAAGACCAGCATCGCCGGCAAACTGGACAGAACAATCTTACTGCGGATCGTGCGTAACTTCATAGACTCTCCCCGTCTCACATAAGTTATTACTTCATCTACTGAAACTTCTGATTTCAAGAACTTATCGGACCTAAACACCACAAAACTTAACAAAGTTAAGTACAAGGGCCTTGACTTTTGGCGCCCCGGAATTTCTTTATAAGTTATATATTTTGAATGTTATGTCTTATCAGGAGGTTTGATTATGCTTTCAGAAGCACTGCGTCGTTCCATCGGTTATAAATTTTTTACCACAACCCTGATCAGCAGCGCCGCGCTGCTGACTCTCGTCTACCGTCACATCGAGAGCCAGGCCCAAAAACTGCCCGACATCCACCCCGGCAACTTCACCAAAAAAGGCCCCACCCTGGTATGCATCGGCGACAGCCTGACCCACGGACGGGTCAGCCATAACTATGTCGAGATGCTGGACCTGCCCCACCTGGACATCGTCAACGCCGGTATCAACTCCGAGCTGGCCTGGAACGTGCGCCAGCGCATCGACGCCATCATCGCCTGCCAGCCAGACTTCATCACCATCCTGATCGGCTCCAACGACGCCAAGGGCATCCTGAGCGACACAAAAGCGCGCCAGGTTATCCGTGACATGGGCCTGCCGCAGCGCCCGGATATCGACTGGTTCCGCCAGAACCTAAGCCGGCTCTGCCGCCAGCTCCAGGATGAGACGGGCGCCAAGATCGCCCTGCTCTCGCTGCCGCCCATCGGCGAAGATGAACAGAAGCAGAGCACCCTCTACAGCCGGGTCATCAAAGAGGTCGCCGCGGCCCAGAACCTGGACTACCTGCCGCTCAACGAAACTATGTGCAGCTATCTGGAGCAGCACCCCAACCAACCGGGCCTGCACTTCAAGGGGCATAATGATTTTGTGATGAAAAAGGCGATCGCCATGCACTTTCTGGGCGGCCGCTCTTTTGATGAGATTGCCTGCTACCACAATCTGCAGCTGACCACCGACCTGGTGCACCTCAACAGCCGCGGCGCCCGGATGGTGGCCGACCTGATTCAGGAGTGGGTCAGATCAGTTGATCGATAAAATCGTGGATACGGCTCTTGTAGCGCTCGGCCTGCCTGCCCAGGGTGGCATCCAGATGGCCGACTCCTTCAAGAATCAGGATATCCTTGGGATCCTCGGCCACGCCGTGCATCTTGAGGCTGTGCATGACCGGCACCACATCATCGTCTGATCCATGAATGAAGAGCTTGGGCACCCGTGACTCGGGCAGCGTGTCCAGCGCCGAAAACCCCTCATCCGGAATGGCGTTCTCAACCGAGGGCATGGCATCCCGGAACAGATCATGAAATGAGTAGAGCCCGGCCTCGATGACGGCTCCCTGCAGCCGGCTGATCTGCGGCAGAATGCGCGCCAGCACATAGGCGCCCATGGACTGCCCGAAGCCGAACACATTGCTGCCGAAGGTGTCCGGATTGCCGAAGACATGCTCAAAAACCGCCAGGGCGTCCTGCTGAATGCCGGCCAAGGTCGGCCGGCCGGTGGAGCGGCCGTAGCCGCTGTAGTCAAAGGCCATGATCTGGAACCCCATCTCCAGCAGAAACATCACGCCGAAAATATGCGAACTCATGTTCTGGGCATTGCCGTGCAGATGCACCACCGTGGCCAGCGGCTCCTGGTTGGGCATGATCTGCCAGGCCAGCAGACGATCTTCGATCCAGTGGGCATCCTTCTCAAAACCCTGCGTGGCGGGGTCACCGTAAAGGTATCCATCCGGAAAAAAACATTGAGCCTCGGTTATAACCATTCATAAATTATAAATTTTATAACCATCCGGGGCAAGGCACCATTTGACACAAATAATCCGGAGCGTTAATCAGTTAGTTATGCTGATCACACTGACTTCAGACTTCGGCGAAGCATATGCGGCCCAGGTCAAGGGCGCCATCCTGAAACTGATGCCCGCGGCCCGGCTGATTGACATCAGCCACCATACCCGCAGTATAATCTCGGCCGGCTGGCTGATCGCAAGCAGCTATCACCATTTCCCTGACGACAGCATCCACCTCGCCATGTGCGAGCCGGGCAGCGACCAGCGGACCATCATGCTCAAAAAAGACAGCCACTACTTCATCGGCCCCGACAACGGCATCTTCTCATTCCTGCTGCCGGGAACATGCTTCAGCTGCCCGACCAGTGATTCAAACTTCAAGGCCCGCGACCTCTATCCGCAGCTGATCAGAAGGCTCGGTCAGGATCTGCCGCCGCTGAGCAATCCCCGAACATTCAACACCGCCCAGCCCATGATCGTGCACATCGACCACTTCGGCAACTGCATCACCAACCTCAAAGAGATGCCGGACAAACTGCAGCTCAACGGCCAGATGATCTCAAAGCGGGCAAAATTGCTGAGCGACCTGGATGAACCCGGCCTGATCATGGGCAGCGACGGCACGGTTGAGATCTGCGTCAATGGACAGAGCGCAGCAGCTTTACTCGGAATAGAAGTCGGAATGCCGGTCGGCTAGCGGTAATCCCGCGGGCCGAAGATGGCGGTGCCGAGGCGCACCAGGGTGGCGCCCTCTTCAATGGCCACCCGATAGGAGTCGCTCATACCCATGGAGAGGTGGCGCATCTCAACATTGGGGATGTTCTCGGCCGCGATGCTCTCGGCCAGCTCTCTGGTGAGCCTGAAATAGGGTCGCAGCTCCTCGGCCGCGGCCACATTGGGACCCATGGTCATGAGGCCCATGATGCGTACATTCTCGAGACTCGCAATCTCTCTGACCAGAGTGACGGCATCTTCTGGACAGACGCCCGACTTCTGCTCTTCACGCCCCGAGTTGACCTGAATCAGAATCGGCATGATCTTGCCGCAACTCTGCGCCTCGCGGTCGATCAGGCTGGCCACCTTGAAGCTCGAGACGGTCTCAATCATATCAAAGAGCGGCACGATCTGCCTGACCTTGCGGCTCTGAATGGCGCCGATGAAGTGCCAGCTAATCTGATCGCTGACCTGCCCGATCACATTCTGGGCGTCCTGCAGATAGTTCTGGCCCATAATTTTGATGCCGGCATCAAAAGCGGCCTGCACCTCCAATGCGCTGCGGGTCTTGGCGGCCGCAACCAGCTGCACGCCGGCCGGCATTTCTTTCAGAATCGATTTCACTCTCTCTTGCATGGCGAACCTAATATCAGGAAGTGGGCAAAAAGGCAAAACCCCCAGTTTGCAGGGCAACCAACTTATGCTAAGAGACGCTTATGAAAAAGAGCTGCATCTCCTTAATGATCTTCATGCTCCTGGGCATCAACCTGCAGGCCCTTGAGCTCACCATCCCCGAGGCCCAGCCCTCAGCCGAAATTCAAGCAATCGAACTGAGCGATGCCCGTGGCAACAAATATGCCGCCAGCATGCTGTTGATCGACGCCAGCCCGACCGACGTCTGGGTCAAACTTAACAGCTTCAAGAGTATCGCCAAGGATATTCCGGGCATCAAATATAACGCTCTCATGCACCGCATTGACGACAACCGCATCTACGAGGGGCGTTTTGACCTGGAGATCTACAAATCCCAGTACACCATCCTGCTCAACCCCGACCGCGACCAGTATCAGATCGAGTGGGACACCATGGGCAAAGCGGAGATCCAGAAGCTGCAGAGCCAGGGCACCCTGGTGCGCTTCAGCGGCAGCGCCCTCAAACGATACAACGGCTTCCAGATTCTAAAGCCCCACGGCAAGCAGACCGTGCTCTACCACTACGCCAACCTGGAGACCGCCTTCCCCATGCCCGAATTCACCAAGCGCCAGATCCAGCAGACCATCGTCCAGGACCACATGCTGGCCGTCAAAAAACAGGCCGAGCAGAGATCCAAAGTGATCAAACCCAACGAATAGGTTGGATCTTAACGCCAAACGCTTATTACTCAAATAAAGGAGATTCTCATGGATAGAGATGCAATGATCAACGACCTGGAAGAGGCCATCAACTTCGTCTTCACCAAAAGCGCCGAAGACATTCCCAAAGAGGTACGCGAAGAGCTGGTCGCCAACTTCAAAGAGACCATCCTCATCAACCTGAGCGACGAAGTGCTGGATGAGAAGTTCAACAAACCCGAAGGCACCCTGCCCCTGGAAAACGCCGTCGAGATGTTCAACGACTATCTTGAGAGTCTGGACGAACAGCAGGATTAATATCTTTGGGTCCTTTCCTCCCGGAGAGGGCCCTAACCAACCACCGCCAAGATCTCACCCATATCCAACACCCCCTGACGCAGACAGACCGGCTCCTCGCCCGTCAGATCCAGCAGCGTAGACGGTCTTCCTCCCGGGGTATCTCCGCCGTCCAGCATGGCGTCGGCCTGCAGGCCGGTCTCCCTGACCTGTTCAAATGATGCCGCCGGAGGTTCACCGCTCCTGTTGGCTGAAGTGGATGTGATGGGTCCGACGGCCTTGACAATGGCCGCGGCCTGCTCATGGGGCGAGCAGCGCAGAGCGATCTTGCCATCGGGCACCAGTTCCGGATCAACATGAGCCTTGGCCATAAGGATCACACTCAACGGCCCGGGCCAGAAATGCCGCAGAATGCGCTCCTGCTCAACAGAGATCTCGGCCAGCTCCCTGGCCTGCTCAATACTGCCCACCAGTACGATCATACCCTTGGCCGCCTCACGGCCGCCCTTGAGCGCGCGGATCTTCACCAGAGCATCATGATCCGTGATGCGCGCACCAATGCCGTAGAATGTCTCGGTGGGGTAGATGAAAACCGCGTCCTGACGGCTTTGAATGAATTCTGAAATCTGATTGAGATCTTTGGTTATCAACACTGTTTGATAGTATGGGAGCGGCTCAAGGCCGCTCCCATAGATTTTATCTGAGCTCGCTGTCGGCCTTGAGCACGTCAGCCTTCATATCCTCGCGGTACTGGGCCATCTTGTCGGCCAGGCCCTTATCGGTGATGGAGAGCATCTGTACGGCAACCAGGCCGGCATTCTTGGCGCCGGCTTTGCCGATGCCCATGGTGGGAACCGGGATTCCCGGAGGCATCTGGACCATGGCCAGCAGGGAGTCCATGCCACTCAGGGATGCGGCCAGGGGCACGGCGATAACCGGCAGGGTTGTGTGGGCGGCGATGACACCGGCCAGATGAGCGGCCATGCCGGCACCGGCGATGATAGCGGCCACGCCGTTGGCGCGGGCACTCTTGGCCAGCTCGGCGACCTCATCCGGGCAGCGGTGAGCGCTCAGGATACGCATCTCGTTCTCGACGCCAAAATCGTTCAACACGCCTGCGGCCGCTTCCATGACCGGCAGGTCCGACTTACTTCCCATTACGATTAAAATTTTCATGTTAACCTCTTGAGGGCCTTCTGCCCAATGTCTTTTCTGTACTGCATCTCGTCAAAGCTGATCTTTGCAACAGCCTTGTAAACCCTATCGATAGCGGCCGGCAGATCCTTGTCAACCGCGGTGACGCCCAGAACACGGCCGCCATTGGTGACGATCTGGCCGTCCTCCTCCTTGGTGCCGGCATGGAAGACCTTGATGTCGCCCAGCTCTTCGGCCTCCTCAATGCCCTCGATGACCTTGCCCTTCTCGTACGCTCCGGGATAGCCGCCGGCAGCCAGCACGACGCAGATGGCCGGGCCCTCGGCCCACTCCAGCTTGATGTCGGCAATACTCTCATCATTGGCGACAGCGTTGAGCACCGGCACAATATCGCTCTTGAGGCGCATCATGAGGGGCTGGGTTTCGGGGTCGCCCATGCGCACGTTGAACTCGAGGACCTTGGGGCCCTTCCCGGTCATCATCAGGCCGGCATAGATCACGCCCTTGAAGATGATGCCGCGCTTGGCCATGCCTCTGACCAGCGGATACATGACCTTCTGCATGGCCTCGTTATACTTCTCCTCATCCAGCACCGGGGCCGGGGAGTAGGCGCCCATGCCGCCGGTATTGGGTCCCTTGTCGCCGTCCAGGGCCGGTTTGTGGTCCTGGGATGATGCCAGCGGCAGCACGTTCTCGCCGTCGCAGATGGCGATAAAGCTGGCCTCTTCACCGACCAGCTTCTCCTCAACCACGATTGAGGCGCCGGCCGAACCGAAGGCCTTGTCGACCATGATATCGTTGACCGCATCGATGGCCTGCTGCTTGGAATCACAGACGATGACGCCCTTGCCGGCGGCCAGGCCGTCGGCCTTGACCACCACATCAAAATCGGCCTCTTCAATAAATTTAATAGCTTCGGCCGGGTCAGTGAAGACGCCGAAGGCCGCGGTCGGAATACCGCACTCATCCATGACCTCTTTGGCAAAGGCCTTGGAACCTTCCAGCTGGGCAGCGGCCTTGCTGGGCCCGAAGATCTTGAGGCCATCGGCCTCAAATGCATCGACGACACCGTCAGCCAGCGGGGCCTCGGGGCCGACAACCGTCAGGTCGATTGCGCGATCCTTGGCAAACTCAACCAGCTCGGGAATCTCGGTGATCTCCACACAGCTAAAATCTTCACTGATGCCGCCGTTGCCGGGCGCACAGAAGATCTCATCCACCAGCGGGCTCTGGGCAATCTTCCAGCAGAAGGTGTGCTCACGACCGCCGGATCCGATAACCAGTACTTTCATCTCTACCTCCCGATCCCTAGGGATCTCTATCTAAAGCAGGAGCGACTTTAAGTCGCGAATAATCGTGGCTGAAAGCCGCTCCCACAAATTTTGTATACTCTGGCTGTTTAGTGCCTGAAGTGGCGCATGCCGGTCATGATCATGGCCATGTCATTGGCATCGGCCGCGGCGATGACCTCTTCGTCGCGCACCGATCCGCCGGGCTGAACCACGGCCGTGGCGCCGGCTTTGGCGGCCGCCTCAACGCCGTCAGCGAACGGGAAGAAGGCGTCGGAGGCCAGGACCGAGCCCTTGGTCTCGAGACCGGCGTTGCCGGCCTTGATGACGGCCAGCTCGGAAGAGTCAACGCGGCTCATCTGGCCGGCGCCCACACCGATCAGCTGATCCTTGGTGGCGTAGACGATGGCGTTGGACTTAACATATTTGCAGATGCGCCAGGCAAACTTGAGGGCCTCCAGCTCGTCGGCGCTGGGCTGACGCTTGGTGACAACCTTGGCATCTTCCAGCCTGACCTCGCCCAGATCGCGGTCCTGCAGCAGCAGGCCGCCGGCCACCCGGCGGGAGTAGAGGCTCTGCTGCTTAGCGGCGTTACCCTGCAAGATCTCGGGCACCCGCAGCAGACGAACGTTCTTCTTCTGTTTGAGGATCTCTAAGGCGGCCTCGTCATAGTCGGGCGCGATGATAACCTCGGTAAAGACCTTGGCGATCTCTTCGGCAGTGGCGGCGTCAACACTCCTGTTGAAACCAACGATTCCACCGAAGGCGGAAGTGGCGTCCACGTTGAAGGCGCGGGTGTAGGCGTCAACCAGGGCCGCGGACTGGGCCGCGCCGCAGGGATTGGAGTGCTTCAGGATCACGCAGGCCGTCTTATCGAACTCCATGATCATATCGAGGGCCGCATCGGCGTCCATGATGTTGTTGTAGGAGAGCTCCTTGCCCCAGAGCTGCTCGGCGGTGGCGATGGTCGGCTCGCTGATGTTGTACTCACCGTAGAAGGCGGCCTTCTGGTGGGGATTTTCGCCGTAACGCAGGACCTGCTTGCGCTCATACTGAACGGTGTAGGTCTTGGGGAAGCGCTGGCCCTCCTCCACATCGATGCCCATCAGATGGTTGGAGATGGCGGCATCGTAGCGGGCGGTCAGGGCGAAGGTCTTGCGGCAGAGCTCAAAGTTGGTCTCGGCCGAGAGTGAACCGCCGTTGGCCTGCATCTCTTCGATCAGCTTGGCGTAGTCTTCGGGGTCGGTGACCACCGAAACATCCTGATAGTTCTTGGCGGCGGCGCGCAGCATGGTGGGGCCGCCGATATCGATATTCTCAATGGCTTCATGCAGCTCGCAGCCCTTGGCCACAGTCTCCTCGAAGCGGTAGAGGTTGACCACCAGCATGTCGATGGTCTGGATGCCCTGCTCCTTGAGGGCGGCCATATGGTCGGCGTTGGCGCGGATGCCCAGCAGACCGCCGTGCACCTTAGGATGCAGGGTCTTGAGGCGGCCGTCCATCATCTCGGGGAAGCCGGTGTAGTCGGAAATTTCGACCACCTTGACACCGTTCTCGCTCAACACCTTGGCTGTTCCACCGGTGGAGATGATCTCCACGCCTTGAGCGGCCAGCTCTTTCACAAAATCAACGATTCCCGCTTTGTCAGTTACACTGACCAAAGCTCTCTCAATCTTCGGCATTTTTTCTCCTCTCTGGATTAAAACAGGCTAGTTGCTGTAGACAGCAACCTCATCATTATGAATGTAGTACCAGGCAAGCAGGGGCACCAGGCGCTCAAAGAGCCCATTGTCCAGATAGCCGATCTGGGTCACATGACCCTGGATCTCATCACTGCTGATGCTGCCGGCCAGCATGCCGTCACGCAGACGGATGATGCGATGGTTGATGCTCTCTTTGACCAGCGGATCATCAACATTGACGGTCACATAGCGGGTCATCTCGGCAAAGAGGCTCTCCATGTCCATCAGGCCGGGGGCCTGGTTGCACTCGGACTCAACCTCATCCAGCAGGGCCGCCAGAAATGAGCGGGCGTCATCCAGCCCCAGCATAAAGGACTCCTCGGTGATGATCTCATCCAGCCCCTCAATGCTTGGCGCACTGTATTCTATGGCACCGAAATTAGCCACATAACTGTGATTTTCCCCCAGCATGCGGGAAAGTTTCTGGACCGCGCGGTCCTTCCACTTAAGAACTTCCTTCTCCTTGATCTCCCGGGACATCATCATGTCCACATCGCTGACCATATCTCTCAGAAGCACAATAAAGCGATCCATGGGGTAGTTTATCTTCATATTTTCATACTAGCCAATAATAAATAAAATGGTCAAGCCTGTTCATCCCCGGGTCTTGGTGTTAATATGCTATGCATGACCAAGTCGCAGATCGACCACCTCTTCGAAGAGCAGACACACCTGCCGGGTCTGCTGGAAGAGTTGATTAAAAATCATAACCGTAGGGAGATCTCCAAAGAAAACCTGCGGCCGGCGGCCGTGCTGATGCCCATCTGCTGCATCGGCAAGGAGCCCCACATCATCCTTACCAAACGCTCCATGCATGTGGAGTACCATAAAGGTGAGATCTCCTTTCCGGGCGGCAAAATGGAGGAACACGACCCGGACTTGATTGCCACGGCCCTGCGTGAAAGCCGCGAAGAGATCGACCTCCACGAAGACGACGTGCAGGTGCTGGGCCTGCTGGACGACTACACCTCGCTGGCCGGCTTCCACATCACACCGGTGGTCGGCATCGCGCCCTACCCCTACGACTTCCGCATCAATGCCGAATCCGACGCCATGTTCTTCCTGCCGCTGCGGCGCGTGCTCTCAGACGACAGCTGGATGGAGCAGGTCGCCACCTTCGGCGACAAGAGCTACAGCATCTACTATCTTGAGACCGATCAGGGCGTGGTCTGGGGCGCAACCGCCAAGATTTTAAAGCAGCTGGCCGACCTGCTGGCCGGCTACAAGATCCCCACAGGCGACCTCTCCCAAAGCGCCGCCCACTGGGTGCACAAGGTCACCGCCGATCAAAAGATTTACCGGGACAAGAAATCCTCCATGGGCTAAAATCGGCCCATGCAGACACAAATAGAAGTTCCGGGCAAGGGTCAGGTTTCGGCCATCCTCGATCTGCCAAATTACCCCAAGGCCTGCATTATCATGGCCCACGGCGCCGGCAACAACATGCATGCCGAGCTGATGCAGCATGTGGCAACACGGCTCTGCCGGGCCGGCTACGCCTGCCTGCGCTTCAACTTCCTCTACCGCGAAATGGGCAGGAAGAGCCCGGACAGCGAGAAGGTGCTGGGGCTGACCTGGCAGGCCGCCCTGCAGTTTGCCGCCAACGACGTCCGTCTCAAAGGGCTGTCCCTGATTGCCTGCGGCAAATCGCTGGGCGGACGCATCGCCTCCCAGGAAGTTGCCAGCGGCAACATCAAGCCATCAGCCCTGATCTTCCTGGGCTACCCACTGCACGCCCCGGGCCGGCCCGACCGGCTGAAAGATGCCCATCTTTACGATGTCAACATCCCCATGCTCTTCATCGAGGGCAGCCGCGACCCCTTCTGCCAGCTGGATAAGCTCAACGAAATCCTGCCTAAACTACAGGCCGAAATGAAAATCATCGAGGGCGGCGATCACTCCTACCTGATTCCGAAGAGCGACCCCAGAAACCAGAGCGATATCTATGACGAGGTTGCCGCTGCCAGCATCTCCTGGCTGGATCAGCTCCCGGCATAATTTTTACAGAACGTGAATTTAAAGCTCAAGATCCGCGCCATTGCGACCGATCGTTCGCATTAGAAACACTCCATGAACTTAGGAGTCAGCAGAGGAGTACCCCATGCAAGAATTCAACAAGAAGGCAACGGTCAGAAAAAAACTGTTCGCGGCATTTTTACTGACCGTCATGCTGCCGCTGGCCATCATCTGCACCGTCACCGGCATCAAGATCAGCTATGACGCAAGACAGTCATTCTTTAAAAGTTCCCAGCAGATCCTGGCACAGATGGACGGCAACATGACCACCATCATCAACGAGTCCCGCCTCAACACCGCCATGCTGGCCAAGAGCCAGGACGATCTTGACCAGCTCTTCAGCATAATTTATGAGGCCCACGACAACTACGATGTGGTCTTCATGGGCTTCAGCGACGGCAGCTTCAGCTCGGTCCCCGCGGTCAAGCTGCCGGCCGGCTACGACCCGAGGCAGCGCTCCTGGTACAAGGAGGCCCTGGCCAAGCCCGGCACGATCAATCTGACCAAGGCCTACCAGTCGGTCACCGGCGAGGCCGTGGCCAGCATCACCACCACCGTCACGGATGCTTCCGGGACTATTCGCGGCGTCGCGGGCCTGGACGTCAAGCTCGGCACCCTGACCGACATCATCGCCAACATGCACCTGGGCGAGAGCGGCTATGTCATTCTGGTTCAGGATGACGGCACAGTGCTCGCCGACCCGCAATCACCCGAACATAATTTCAAGAAACTGACCGACTACGAAGATTTCGACACCCTGGCCGAGATGCAATCCGGCGAGAGCACCGAAATCATAATCGACGGCAAAGAGATCCTGGTCACGGTCTATGTCTCGCCGGTGCTGGGCTGGAAGTTTATCGGCCTGATCGAGGAGACCGAAGTACTTACCGAGACCTACATCCTGATCGGCACCATTCTGCTGATCGGCCTGCTGCTCGGATTCATCTTCATGACCGCCGCCTTCTTCATGGCCAACTCCATTGCGCGGCCCTTAAGCAGGGCCACCGGCGTGCTCAAGGATATCGCCCACGGCGAGGGCGACCTGACCATGCGCCTGCAGATCAACTCCAACGATGAAATCGGCGAGCTGGCCCACTGGTTCAATGAGTTTGCCAACACCCTCGAAACCATCATCGGCAACGCCAAGCACTCCTGCCTGCAGGTTGACCAGGCCACCCAGGAGGTCTCGGCCGGATCGCAGGGGCTGGCCCAGGCCACCCAGGAGCAGGCCGCAGCCATTGAGGAGGTTGCCGCCACGGTCGAAGAGATGGCGGCCTCCATCAAACATAACGCTCAGAATGCCGAGGAGGGACGCCAGCAGACCAGCGAGATGGTCGCGCTAGCCAACCAGAGCGGCGCCCTCTCTCAGGAGCTGATCAAGGCCATGGGCGAGATCAACGAATCATCCAACAAGATCAGTGAGATTATCACCACGGTCAACGATGTGGCCTTCCAGACCAACCTGCTGGCGCTGAATGCGGCCGTGGAAGCCGCCCGCGCCGGCGAGCACGGCAAGGGCTTCGCGGTGGTGGCGGCCGAGGTCAGGGCCCTGGCCCAGCGCAGCGCCGAAGCCGTCACCCAGGTGCGCAGCCTGATTGAAGACAGCCTGCAGAAGGTGAACCGGGGCGACGCCATGGTCCACCAATCCGGCAACGCCCTGGCCGAAGTGATCACCCGCATCGAAACCCTCTCAAACACGATGGAGGAGATCGCGGCGGCCAGCAGCGAGCAGGCCACCGGCGTGGATGAGGTCAACCGCGCCATCGGCCAGATCGACATGAGCACTCAGCAGAACGCCTCCACGGTTGAAGAGCTGGCCAGCACCTCGGATGCCCTGAGCGCCGAGGCCCGCGACCTCTCAGAGGCGGTCGGCCGCTTCAAGGTGTCTGACAATCAGCGGTAACCCCTGATGATGCGCTTATAGAGGTGCACGGCATCGCCGAGAGCCTTGATTGAGATGTTCTCATCGATGTTGTGCACGCTCTTAAGCTGCTGGTCATTGATGCGGATCGGCGCAAAGCGGATCAGATTGTCACAGATGCAGCTGTAGCGCCGGGCATCGGTGCCGGCCAGCAGGATGAAGGGCGCCACGCCCACATCGGGCAGGACCTCATTGATGCAGCCGCGCACATAGCTGAAGACCGGGCTGTTGACATCCGAGGGCACCGCATAGGGCTCAATTTCCAGCACCTCCATCTCAATATCATGCTTGAGGGCCAGCTCCCTTAGATTTTCCAGCTCAATCTCCAGATCCTCCTTGAAGGTGTAGCGCAGGTAGCCGGTGATGGTAGCCTCCTTGGGCGCCACCTGGGGCGAGTCACTGCCGCTGGCCTGGGTGAAGACGATGGTGGTGCCGAGCATGGCGGCGGCCGACTCGTTGACCTTGGGCATCAGGCGCACAAAGAGCGGACCGAAGAGCCAGAGGTTGGCGAAGAGCAGGCGCTGGGGCAGGCCCATGTAGGGCGCCAGACTGCCAAACATGGCGCGCACCTGCGGATTGAGCTTGCGGATAAAGGGCGGTCTACTGTCGACCTGCGCGACAAAGTGGGCCAGATTGACCAGCGGGGCGCCGATCGAGACGTTCAGACTGTGGGAGACCGGGGCCTTGGCCGTAAACCTGAGGGTCGCCCGCCCCTTCTCGTGCATGGCGATCATGGCAAAATTGTTCTTGATGCCGGGCATGGGCGGATCGATGACCGCGCCGCCTTCGTCCATGACCATCTCCAGGCGGATGCCCTGCGCCTTGAAGTACTCAACCGTCTTAAGGGCGCCGTCGCCCAGGATCTCCTCATTGTGCGAGGAGGCGATGTAGACATCCCGCTCAGGCATGAAGCCCTCGCCCAGCAGCTCCTCAACGGCATTGAAGATGGCGCAGAGCGGCCCCTTGGTGTCGACCGCGCCGCGGCCCCAGATGATGCCGTCCCTGATGACGCCCTCAAAGGCCGGCTGCTGCCACTCACCCTCGGAGTCCACCACATCCAGGTGCGACATGAGCAGGATCGGCTCGCGCCCTGAATCTTTGCCGGGCCAGCGGTAGAGCAGGGCCCCGCCCAGCTCGATCTTCTCCAATTTTGCATGCACGGCCGGGAATAACTCCGCCAGATCGCGATTGAATCCCTCAAAGTCGGCCGCATACTTCTCGGCCTCCTTGGCAATGGTCCGGCGCCGGATCATGCGCGCCAGGTCCCGGGCATACTTGTCATAACGCGAGCTGTCCAAAACCTTGGGCTTGCCGGGCTTCCGGCCAACCTTGAGCGCATTGATCAGCGCCGCCAGCAGCGGCAACAGGACCAGTTTGATAACAATACGGATATATTTCATAATTCTCTCCAGATCAGATCAAATTCTTCTTAAACAGGATGAAGGCAAACACTATCGAGACCGTGGCTGAGCCCAGAATCAGCAGAGAGATGTTGTGGGCGGCAGCCGGAAAGAGCAGGCAAAGCCCCACGGTGACAGTCAGGGGCAGGACCGCGATCTTGGGGTGGGCCATGAAGTACTTGTACCCCAGCGCGCCGAAGAGGGCGTAGATCACGGTACGGAAGGCCGGCTGCAGCAGCGGGTTCTCCAGAAAGGGCGTCAGGGGCGCCAGCATCAGCACGCCGGTCGAGACCACCAGGGTGGTCACAATGGTTGAGCTGGCCACCGAAAGGGTCGCCACCACCTCGTTCTCGGGCGTGCCGAACTCGGTGCCGGCCAGCTCCTTGGCGTTCATGGCGCAGGGAATCTTCAGGTTCGAGAGGTTGCCCGTCACAAAGGCCAAGTAGGTGGCGCCGCTGCCCAAGAGCGGCGCATAGGTCAGGACCTCAATAACCGCACCCGGCAGCATCATGACCGCCAGCATACCCACGCCGGTCATGACCGCCTTCCAGTCGGGCGGCAGATCAAGGGTGATTGAGATCACCGAGGGAATCGAAAGCATCAGGATCAGGGCTACAATTGTCCAGATTCGTCCACGCAGATGGACCAGATCTTCATAATTTTTTGCCATAGTTACACCCCGTAGTAGTTAAAGGCCACAGCCATGGCCATGCCGAAAAACATGCTGAAGGCCAGCGAGAAGTTCTCCAGCCACTTCCAGTCAAGTTTTTTGATCAGAACCGAGAAGAAGCCCATGCAGACGAAAGAACTCAGAATGACGATCACCGAGGTCCAGTCCCCGGCAACACTGTCTGTTCCCCTGACCTCTGAAGCTCCACGACCGATGTAAGCGCAGACCATGCCGATGAACATGGCCCCGAAGAGGATCTCGCCCCAGCGGTTGTTCTTCTTGGAGAAGCTGGAGACCTTCTTCTGATAGCCCTTCAAACCCACGATCACCAGCAGCACGCCCCAGAGGATACCGAGGGTCATCACCATGGAGATAGGCACGAAGACTTCGGGCGTCATCTCGGCCAGGGTCGGCAGTTTGGAGAGACCGACCCCGGTGGCCGCGATATCAGCCGCCATCAACTCATAGTGCAGGGCCCCGATAACCGTCAGCCGCATCCAGGGCAGCGGCACCCCCAGCGAACCGGAAAGCGCGACCACCCCCAGCAAGATGCCCACCGAGGGCAGAACCGTGAAGATGGCGCTGGAACTGACCGCCTGATTCAAAATAGCCTTGGACATGCCGATGCGCTTGCCCTCACCGTAGGCCCGCCACAGAAACACGACAGACTCCAGCAGAATGAAGAGGGCGATGACCGCCCCGAAGGCGTAGAGCATACCGGAGTTAGCAAAATCACTAAACTTTTCCATAAATCCTCCTCAAATTATAAAAAAACGCCTCCCCAAGTCGGGGAGAGCCAGTCTCTACTTGTTCTCCTCTTTCATAACATACCTGAAGCAGCAGTGATCCTGGCCGCTGTCATGGCGGGTATCCAACTTGAGCAGCACATCCGGGTTGTAACCTTCCAGAATGGCGTAGTCGGCATACTTGCAGTAGAGCTTGGCATAGTCGCGCAGACCCCACTTGTCGGCGGCGGTGATAAAGCTGCAGGCGCCCACGTCGGCCACCAGATCGCCCTGATCGATGCGCGGCTGGACCGGGAAGTTGCCGCCGTCCACATCGGTGTAGATCAGCCAGTTTTTGAAGGAGAGATCCTTGCCCTGGGCCTTGACGTTCTCGGCGATGCGCTTGCCGCGCTCGCGGCCGAAAGTTTCAACGGCCTCCTTGATCAGGGCCTCGCCCTCCTCCGGCCCGAGCTTCTCAATGATCAGCTTGGCCATGACGCTGAAGAGCTGGGCGGCCAGGCCGAAGCCGGGGGTCTGAAATTTATCGCGGATAATCTTGCGCATCGGCAGCACATCCTTAAGATACCAGACACTCATGCCCTTTTCTTTTTCCCTCTGCAGATCACTCATAATATCCTCCTTATTTAATCATATTTTTAAGCATTTGCTGAAATTCACCCAGAACCTGATCCTCATCGAGGGAGTTCTGGAAAAGATGACGGAAAACTTCGCGGATGGAGAGATGCACGATCATGGCCGCGGTTTTGATGTCGTGCCCCTTGGCCCGCTCGGCAAAGTGCATCAGGAAGGCCAGAATCTCCTCATCCTCCTTGTCCTCCCAATGTTTGTGGATCTCGGCCGCATCTCTGTCCACCAGCACAAAGCGGGCCAGCTCAACATTCAGCTGGCCATAGAGCTTGTTGGCGGCATAGAGACCCGGAATCAGCCAGTCGATGGCCTCCTCAAGACTCTCGCCCTGCTCCATGATTTGATGCAGGGATTGACGGGTATAGGCATAGACGTTGCCGGCATGTTCATCCAGAATCGTCAGAAATATCTGCTGCTTATTGGCAAAGTGGGCATAGAGGCTGCCCACGGCCACCCCGGCCCGCTCCGCAATCATATTGGCGGTCAGGGCGTCAAAACCGACTTCGGCGATCATCTCGCGGGCCGCATTCAATATCTTCTGATGGGTCGCGCGGGAGCGTTTCTGAACCGGGGCCTTAATTACTCTCTCTCTGGACATCTCTGTTTAATAAACCGGGCCTTCAGTCGCTGTCAATTTGAATTTGAATTCAGATTCAGGTTCTGCTATCTAGAAAAAATCTAAAAGGGGGATTTACCATGCCATATGCCATTAAGGACATTTTGAAACTTGAGGTTGCACCGGCTCTGGGCTGCACCGAGCCAACCGCCGTGGCCCTCTGCACCGCCGCCGCCGCCGGCCTCTTGGACGGCCAGGAGATCAACAGCATCGAGGTCTTCCTGGACCCCAACATCTACAAGAACGCCATGGCGGTCTCGATCCCCGGCACCAAAGGCGCCAGCGGCATCGATCTGGCCGCCACCCTGGGCGCCCTCGGCGGCGACCCGGCCCTGATGCTGGAGGTGCTGGACCCCATCAACGACCAGACCCTCAAGGATGCGCGCCGCTTCATCCGCGAAAAGAGCGTCAAGATTGAACTGATGCCCGAAAAGCAGGGCATCTACATCCATACCATCCTCAGAACCGGGCACGATGTTGCTGAAGCCACCATTGAGAAGCTGCACAACGCCATCACCATGCTCAAGCTGAACGGCAACGAGATCAAAGAGCACCCCCTGCTCTGCAAGAGCAGCGGCGGGCGCAGCGAACTGGCCGACATGGAGGCCTGGCTCAGCTCTTTGAGCCTGGACGAGCTGATCGCCATGCTTGACCAGCTCGATGATGACGACCTCAACTATATCGCCGAAGGCGTGACCTACAACCTCAAGCTGGCCAACCACGGCCTGACCTTCGGCCCCGGCCTGGGCGTCGGCCTGACCTTTGAACGGCTGGTGCGCGAAGGCCTGCTCAAGAAGGACATGATCCTCTCGGCCCGCATCCTGACCTCGGCCGCCTCGGACGCGCGCATGTCGGGCGTCAAACTGCCCGCCATGAGCTCGGCCGGCAGCGGCAACCACGGATTGACCGCCATCCTGCCCATCTGGGCCATCAAGGACTACCTCGAGATCGAAGATGAGACCCGCATCCTCAAGGCGATCGCCCTCAGCCACCTGATCACGGCCTACATCAAGGCCTACACCGGACGCCTCTCGGCGGTCTGCGGCTGCTCGGTAGCGGCCGGCGCCGGCGCCACCGGCGGCATCACCTACCTGATGGGCGGCACCCTGCAGCACATCGCCAACGCTATCAAAAACCTGATCGGCGACCTGGCCGGCGTGATCTGCGACGGCGCCAAGGCCGGCTGCTCGCTCAAGCTCTCCACCGCCGCCGGCACCGCCGTGCAGTCGGCCCTCTTCGCCCTGCACGGCATCGACATCAAGGCCACCGACGGCATCGTGGCCACCAGCTCGGAGAAGACCATGCAGAACGTGGGGGCCCTCAGCGCCCAGGGCATGATTGAGACCGACCGGACTATTTTGAATATTATGATCAATAAGGAGTTTGAGCAGATACACTAAGAGAAGCTGGGGGACCCTTTTATAAAAGCGTCCCCCAGACCCCCTTGGAAAATTTTCAGCGGCTTCGCGATACCCTAATCCCAGTTATTCGCATCATCCAAAATAGCCTGACTCTTAGCCTTAAACGAAGGCCGGTTGGACTCGGTCCCCAGCTCGGCAAACCAGCGCGCATCGGCCAGCACAGCCTGGCGTTCCGCGCCCTCCAGCTTGAGCACATCGACGGCATTGACCAGATTTTCGGCCATGTAGAGCGAGAGCACGTCCCAGTGGTAGGCGTTGGCCTTAAAGTACGCCTTGCTGCGGGCGATGTCGCGTTTGTAGTCATCGTAGAGTTCCATAGCCTTGGTGTAGCGCGCCTTGCGGTAGCCATAGCCTGAGACCGGGATGGCGGCCGGGATGTTGGAAAGGAAACAGATGTAGGTGCTGACCGGCATGTAGTCCAAATAGGCCGGATCTGCCTTGTAGCCGCCTTCGGAATCCTCCTTGGCCTTGGAGAGGAAACCCTCCTTGATGGCGGCGATGATGCCGGTGATGCCGTCGCCCAGGCCGTAGCGGTAGACCCCCAGAGCGTAGCTGCGCCAGAAGTAGGCCTCCACGCGCTCGGGCGCGATCTGCTGGGCGCGGCTGCCCATGTCCATGCCGCGCTTGCCGATCTCAACGCACTCCCTTTCCCAGCCCTCAAAGCGCAAATCATTGGCGGCTTCGCCGTAGAGGGCGGCCTGACGCGCGCCGCGCCAGAGCAGCTCATAGTTGTCGGGATCGGCGGCCACCGCCTGCTCGGCCAGCAAAAAGGCCTCTTTATGCAGCTCGGCGGCCTCTTGATCACAGGCAATGTTATAGATTCGGTTGAAGGCCCGGTCGTGCAGGGCGTCAATCTCAGAAATGGCGGCCAGACCAGGGGTTGCAAACAGCAACAGACAGATAAAGCTCCAGACAGTTCTCATCACTACACCTCCACATTGTAATGGCAAGCATGAGCGGTTCTTAAGTTGAGCCAATGGTTTGTTTATACAGACCAGACTCCGAAGATTCAAGAGCCGGCAACAACTTGCATGGCATCAGTCACGCTGCGCAGCTCATCATCACTGATGATGTAGGGCGGCATGGTGTAGAGCAGTTTGCCGAAGGGCCGCAGCCAGACGCCGCGCTCGATAAGTTTCTCCTGGGTGGCGGCCACCTCCAGCGGATCTTTCATTTCGATTACGCCGATGGCACCCAAAACCCGTACATCCGCAACCAGCTCTGATTGCCGACAGGGCTCCAGCTCGGCCTTGAGAATTTTCTCGATATTTTTAATCCGTTCCTGCCAGGGAGAGCTCAACAGCAGCTCGATGCTGGCGCAAGCCACCGCGCAGGCCAGCGGATTGGCCATGAAGGTCGGGCCGTGCATGAAGACCCCGCCGTCAGCCGAGATGCCCTCGGCAACCTTACGGCTGGTCAGGGTGGCGGCCATGGTCATATAGCCGCCGGTCAGGGCCTTGCCCAGGCAGAGAATATCGGGCTTGATGCCGGCCTGCTCAAAGGCGAAGAGCGTCCCGGTACGGCCGAAGCCGGTGGCGATCTCATCCAGGATCAGGAGCACATTGTGCTCGTCGCAGAGTTCGGATACGCGCCGGACATATTCGGGCGAATAGATGCGCATGCCGCCGGCGCCCTGAACCACCGGTTCGATGATCACCGCCGCTATCTCATGGGCATGATCTTCCAGCTTAGATCTAAAATCAGAAATAAATTTTTCATCCCAGGCATCATCATAAGAACAGGCCGGGGCCTCAGCAAAGATGTGCTCAGGCAAAACCCCGCTGAAGAGCGAGTGCATGCCGTTCACCGGATCACAGACCGCCATGGCCCCGAAGGTGTCGCCATGATAGCCGCTTCTGACCGTCAGCAGCCTGTTCTTGTCCGCTTTCCCGGCCGCCTGCCAGTACTGCAGCGCCATCTTGATGGCCACCTCAACGCTGACCGAGCCGGAATCGGCCAGGAAGAGATGCTGCAGGCCGGTGATCTCGATAAGTTTCTGAGCCAGCTTGATGGCCGGTTCATGGGTCAGGCCGCCGAACATCACATGGGCCATTGAATCAACCTGATCTTTGATGGCCGCATTCAGAACCGGATGGTTGTAGCCGTGGATGGCGCACCACCAGGAGGCCATGCCGTCGATCAGCGTGCGGCCGTCGGCAAGATGCAAACGCACACCCTCGGCAGACTCGACGCCATAACAGGTGAGGGGTTTGAGGGCTGAAGTGTAGGGATGCCAGATGTGTTCGCGATCAAAATCGAGCATCCGGTTGGTTATCGTCATTGGAATGAGTTGGGGAGCCGAAGCTCCCCCGTTAAATTAATCGAAATCTTTACCGGTCAGCTTCTCATAGGCCTCGATGTACTTCTGCGAGGTCTTGGTGCTGATCTCCTCGGGCAGCTCGGGGCCGGGAGCCGTCTTGTCCCAGTCGAGGGTCTCGAGGTAGTCGCGCACGAACTGCTTGTCGAAGCTGGGCTGACCCTGGCCGGTCTTGTACTGATCCAGGGGCCAGAAGCGTGAAGAGTCGGGAGTCAGGGCCTCATCGATCAGGATCATCTCGCCGTCAACGATACCGAACTCAAACTTGGTGTCGGCGATGATGATGCCGCGCTCCAGGGCGTAGTCTGAAGCCATCTTGTAGATGGCCAGAGCGGCCTCCTTGACCTGCTGAATGGTCTCTTCGCCCACGATCTCGGCAGCCCTCTCGATGCTGACGTTCTCGTCGTGGTCGCCGACCTCGGCCTTGGTAGACGGGGTGAAGATGGGCTCGGGCAACTTATCGGACTCCTGCAGGCCGGCCGGCAATTCAATGCCGCAGACGGAGCCGTCGCGAAGGTACTCTTTCCAGCCGGAGCCGGTGATGTAGCCGCGCACGATGGCTTCGACCATGATCGGCTTGGCTTTTCTGACCAGCACGGAACGGCCTTTCAAACGCTCGTCACCCTTAAATGGCTCAGGATACTCGTTGACGTCAGCGCTGACCACGTGGTTCTTGATGATGGAGCCGATCTTGTCGAACCAGAAGAGTGAGATCTGGTTGAGAACCTTACCCTTTTCGGGAATCGGATCGGGCAGGATCACATCGAACGCAGAGAGGCGGTCGGTTGTGACCAGCAGCAGATGATTATCGTCTGCCTCATAAATCTCTCTGACCTTGCCGCTGTTGAGCAGCTTAGCACCGGGAATGTCAATGTTGACCAAAGTAGCCATAATTTCTCCTTTGAAACTATTGGGATTCGACACCTAAATGCCGTCTGTTACTATCGTTTCAGTGCGCGAGTGTGCCAAAAAACAGTTGAAAAAGTCAATAGCGTATTATAGGTTAGGCGCTCATTATAATATAATAATGATGGATCAACAGCGGGTTGATTTTATCAATCATTCGTTGAGTGACAGAACTAACTAAGCTTGGTTAAGAGGATCAAATGCCAGAAGTGAACATGCCCAAGGGAAACCTGATCTACCGTTGCATCGGTTGCGGGGCCCAATATGACATCTACGATTTAATCTACACCTGCCCCCAGTGCCGGTCGCTGCTCAAGATCGAGAACACCAGCCTGGAGGAGTACAAGAAGATTCCGGCCGCCACCTGGAAGGAGATCTTTGACGGCCGCAAACTTTCCAACGAGCCGGCCTACTCGGGCATCTTCCGCTTCCATGAGCTGATTCTGCCCATGCTGCCGCTGGAGGACATCATCTACCTGGGCGACGGCCAGACCGCCATCGTCAAGGCCAACCCCGAGCTGAGCAACTGGCTGGGTGCGCCCTTCTCAATCAAGAACGAGGGATTCAACCCCTCGGCCAGCTTCAAGGACCGCGGCATGGCTTCGGCCATCAGCTTCCTCAACCACGTCATCCGGGTCAAGGAGATGGACAACGTCCTCGGCATCTGCGCCTCCACCGGCGACACCTCGGCCGCCGCCGCCCTCTACCTGAGCTACCTGCCCAAGGACAAGGTCCACGCGGTGGTGCTGCTGCCCAAGGGCAAGGTCACCTCGGCCCAGCTCTCCCAGCCGCTGGGTTCCGGCGCGCAGGTCATCGAGCTGCCCGGCGTCTTTGACGACTGCATGCGCATCGTCGAGGAGCTGGCCCAGGACTACAACGTCTTCCTGCTCAACTCTAAAAATCCGGTCCGCATCCTGGGCCAGAAATCCTACGCCTATGAAGTGGCCCAGCAGATGGGCTGGGACGTGGACGACCTGGTGGCCGTGGTGCCGATCGGCAATGCCGGCAACATCACCGCCATCATGGAGGGCTTCCTGGACCTCTACAACCTAGGCATCATCAGCAAGCTGCCGACCATCCTGGGCGTCCAGAGCGAGCACGCCAACCCGGTGGCCCGCTGGCGCGATACCGGCACCTTCAACCCGGTCAAGGTCAGCCCGTCGGTGGCCCAGGCCGCCATGATCGGTGATCCGGTAAGCTTCCCCAAGGTCAAGCAGCTGGTTGAAAACCACTACAACGACCGCTTCCATGTGGTCTCGGTCAATGAGAGTGAGATCATGGAGGGCATGCTGCAGGCCAACCGCCACGGCCACGTGGTCTGCACCCAGGGCGGCGAAGCCACGGCCGGCCTCAAGAAGGCTCTGGCAATGGGCATCGTCAACAAAGACCAGAACTTTGTGGTCGACTCAACTTCGCATCAGCTCAAGTTCGCCACCTTCCAGAGAATGTACTTCGAGGACTCCTTCGATCCGGCCTACGGCATCAGCACCAAGGATGACTACAAAAACGATCCGGTATCCCTGGATGCCGACGCCACCGCCATCGCCAGCTTTCTGGATCTGGCCAAGAGGGACTGATATTGAAGAAGGTGCGCCAGTTCTTTGCACGGACCAGAAACCACATCCTGACCGGAGCGCTGGTGATGATCCCACTCTTCATCACGGTGTACCTGATTCTCTCAATCATCAGGTTTGCAACCCGCTACCTCGGGTTTGACCAGAACATCGTCCTCGGCATCATCAGCACCATCGTGCTGCTGATCCTCGTCTATGTGATGGGCTTCATCGCCCAGCACACCGTGGGCAACCGCATCACCAACTGGATCGCCAGATTCATGTCCAAGATTCCAATCGCCGGCACCATCTACAATGCCAGCAAGCAGATCATGGACTCTCTGATGATGAACAAATCCATGGCCTTCCAGAAGGCCGTGATCATCGAGTACCCCAGAGCCGGGCTCTACTCGGTGGCCTTTGTGACCAAGGGCCGCCACAAGAGCTCGATCTTGAAAAATGATGAGGAGATGCTGCACATCTTTGTGCCGACCACTCCCAACCCGACCTCAGGATTTTTCCTGATCATCCCGCAGAAAGATGCCATACCGCTTGATATGTCAGTTCAGGATGCATTCAAACTGATCATCTCCGGCGGAATTGTGTCATATGATAATAAAACAAGTGATGGAGGTAACATAGAATGAAAAAAGGTAATTTTCTGTTTTCATCAGAGTCTGTAACCGAGGGTCATCCCGACAAAGTTGCAGATCACATCTCTGATGCTATTCTCGATGATATTCTGGCCCACGACCCCAAGGCCCGCGTAGCCTGTGAGACCATGGTAACCACCGGTCTGGTTGTCGTAGCCGGCGAAATCACCACCACCCACCACCTCGACGTGCAGAAGATCGTGCGCAGCACCATCAAGGAGATCGGCTACATCGAAGGCGACATGGGCTTCAGCTATGACACCTGCGGCGTCATGGTGACCCTCGACCGCCAGTCCCCCGACATCTCCCAGGGTGTTACCGAGGGTGAAGGCGAGTTCACCGAGCAGGGCGCCGGCGACCAGGGTATGATGTTCGGTTATGCCTGTAAGGAGACCGAGACCCTCATGCCGACCCCGATCTACTACGCCCAGAAGCTGACCAAGGCCCTGACCGACGCCAGAAAGAGCGGCAAGCTCGACTTCCTGCGTCCCGACGGCAAGAGCCAGGTCTCTGTCGAGTACGTGGACGGCCAGCCCAAGCGCATCGACGCCGTGGTCATCTCAACCCAGCACAGCGCCGACGTCAGCAATGAAGAGCTCAGAAGCGGCATCATGGACGAGGTCATCCTCAAGACCATCCCAGCCGAGCTGCTTGACGACGACACCAAGTACTACATCAACCCCACCGGCCGTTTCGTTATCGGCGGCCCTCACGGCGACTGCGGTCTGACCGGCCGCAAGATCATCGTTGACACCTACGGCGGCTGGGCCAGCCACGGCGGCGGCGCCTTCTCCGGCAAGGATCCGTCAAAGGTTGACCGTTCAGCAGCCTACCTGGCCCGCTACATCGCCAAGAACATCGTCGCCGCCGACCTGGCCGACGAGTGCAACGTTCAGCTGGCTTACGCCATCGGCGTGCCCGAGCCCGTCAGCGTCATGATCGACACCGTAGGCAGCGGCAAGCTTTCCGACGAAAAGCTCTCCGAGCTGGTGCGCGAAGTCTTCCCACTCAAGCCCAAGGATCTGGTCAACGCCCTCAACCTGCTCAGACCGATCTACAAGAAGACCGCCGGCTACGGCCACTTCGGTCGCGAAGATGCCGATTTCCACTGGGAGAAGACCGACAGAGTCGAGGCCCTCAAGGCAAAGGCAGGCATCTAAATGACCGAACTGCTTGACTATACCGGAATGGATTACAAGGTGGCCGACATGTCCCTGGCGGACTTCGGCCGCAAGGAGATCGTGATCGCCGAACAGGAGATGCCCGGCCTGGTAGCTGTACGCGAAAAGTACGGTAAGGAGCTGCCGCTCAAGGGCGTGCGCATCATGGGCAGCCTGCACATGACCATCCAGACCGCCGTGCTGATCGAGAGCCTCAAGGCCCTCGGCGCCGACGTGCGCTGGGCATCCTGCAACATCTTCTCAACCCAGGACCACGCCGCAGCCGCCATCGCGGCCACCGGCACCCCGGTCTTCGCCTGGAAGGGCGAGAGCCTGGAGGAGTACTGGGAGTGCACCCTGCAGGCCCTGGCCTTCCCCGAAGGCGGCCCGCAGATGATCGTTGATGACGGCGGCGACGCCACCCTGCTGATTCACCGCGGCTATGCCGCCGAGAACGACGCAGCCATCCTGGACGAGCCCACCGACAACAAGGAGCTCCAGATCATCAACGCCGTGCTCAAGCGCCAGCTGGAGCGCGACGGCCAGTACTGGCACAAGATGGTCAAAGAGATCAAGGGCGTCTCCGAGGAGACCACCACCGGCGTCCACCGTCTCTACCAGATGATGGACAGGGGCGAACTGCTCTTCCCGGCCATCAACGTCAACGACTCGGTCACCAAGTCCAAGTTCGACAACCTCTACGGCTGCCGCGAGTCTCTGGCTGACGGCATCAAGCGCGCCACCGACGTCATGGTGGCCGGCAAAGTTGTCTGCGTCTGCGGTTACGGCGACGTCGGCAAGGGCTGCGCCCAGGCCATGCGCGGTTTCGGTGCCCGTGTGCTGGTTACCGAGATCGATCCCATCTGCGCCCTGCAGGCCACCATGGAGGGCTTCGAGGTTACCACCGTTGAAGACGCCCTGAGTGAGGCCAACATCTACGTCACCACCACCGGCAACAAGGACATCATCACCATCGATCACATGGCCGGCATGAAGGATCAGGCCATTGTCTGCAACATCGGCCACTTCGACAACGAGATCCAGGTGGGCAAGCTGGAAGTGTTCCCCGGCATCGTCAAGGAGAACATCAAGCCCCAGGTTGACAAGTACATCTTCCCCGACGGCCACGCCATCTTCATGCTGGCTGAGGGCCGCCTGGTAAACCTGGGTTGCGCCACCGGCCACCCCTCCTTCGTGATGTCAAACTCGTTCACCAACCAGGTTCTGGCCCAGGTCGACCTCTGGCAGAACGATCATGAGATCAGCGTGACCACCCTCTCCAAACAGCTGGATGAAGAGGTTGCCAGACTGCACCTGGAGAAGCTGGGCGTCAAACTGACCAAGCTCACAGAAGAGCAGGCAGACTACATCGGTGTCGATGCCGACGGCCCCTATAAGCCCGAGCACTACAGATACTAAGTAGAAAAGCAGCGAATCAAGAAGCCCGTGGATTTCTCCACGGGCTTTTTTTTGTCTGAGATCCCCTTAATATTGCTGCTTAAGGAGAAAAACATGGTCATAATCGGACAGGCAGTTTGGCCCAATGCCAGCAGCAACCAGATGGGCAAGTGTTTTGCGCAGCTTGAGCCGCTGCCGGATTGCATCGCGGGCAAGGATTACGTCAAGAGCTTCATCAATGAGGGCATCAAGGTCATCTCACTCTATTACTTTGACAGCATCACCACCGAGGAGGCCCTGGACTTTATCCAGCAGCGCTACGCCGCCTTCATCAAGGTGCCGGGCTACAGCTACTCCATCGACCTCTGGTATGAGGCCGACCAGGCCCTGAATCTAATTGGAATACCTAAATAGATTCAGACGTGCGCATCCAGCCACTGATGCAGGTCGCTCAATACTATTTTGCGATCCTCGATGAGCTCATTGTAAACCTCATGTTTAAGGCCCTCATAAGCCTTGATGGTCTTATCAGCGGCGCCGACGGCCTCATATAGTTCATTCTGACCAGAGAAGGAGTTATCCCTGGTGCCGAACTGGATCAAAGTCGGCATGGTGATGCGGGCAGCTTCGGCAGCGCCGCGCAGGTTATAGGTTGTGAGCTGTTCGCCCAGGCGCGGAGTGATGATGTCGTAGGTCATGGGATCATCCACATAGGCCTTAACCACCTCCGGGTCGCGCGAGATGAAGTCGGCCGGCAGGGGCGACTTCACATGGATGGAGGGCAGCAGTTTGGATGCGACCCTGGTGATGGCATTCAGAATTGACGGGATGGCATCGCCGGGACCGGCGCCGGTGCCGGAGAGCACCAGGGCATCGATATCCTCGGGATAGATCTCGGCATAGTTCATGGCGATGATGCTGCCCATGGAGTGCCCCAGCATGATGTAGGGAATGCCGGGATAGCGCTGCTTGACGATCTGCTCACGGAACTGCTTCTCGTCGGCGATGAAATCCATGAAGGAGTTGACGTGGCAGCGCTTGCCGTCACTGCGTCCATGTCCCTGATGGTCAGTGCCCAGAACGGCATAGCCGGCCGGCACAAGTTCATCAACCACATTCTTGTAGCGGTCAACATGTTCGGCATAGCCATGGATGATGTGAAGAAGCGCCTTGGGTTTTTCTGATGGATCCCAGGCTTTCCAGAAAATGTTGCGACCGTCCTTGTTAATAAAGCTACCTTCAGAAGTTTGCATAGGAAAATCCTCCTTTTTACTCACAATGCAACTTTATTTATCATCCAGAGTATGTCATATCGGTTAGAGCATAACAATCCCAAACAAACAGATAAACGTTTGCCTATGTTTACATAGTCTAAAACCAATATACGGTCTATTGACATGGGCGTAAATTGAGAGTAACAATGAATGCTCATTCACAATTTAAATTAAAACGTTTAAAATAGGAGGTTATTATGGCAAGTAAATGGGTTGACGAAAGAGATAGCAGATTTATCCTGTTCGAAGTCCTTAAACTTAATGAGGGTATCCTGGGCAAAGGCATGTTCGAGGACCATGATGAAGACATGGTCAACATGATCCTGACCGAGGCCGCCAAACTGGCCGAGAACGAGATCGCCCCGACCTACCCCGACGAGCAGCACGGCAAGCCGATCGGCGCCGAATTCAAGGACGGTCAGGTTATCACCCCCGAATCATACAAACGCCTCTGGCAGCTCTACACCGAGGGCGGCTGGATGGCCACTTCCGACAGCTACGAAGTTGGCGGACAGCAGCTGCCGGCCTCGGTTTCGGCCATCTGCGCCAACATGTTCTTGTCCTGCAACCAGGCCTTCATGATGTACCCCGGCCTCTCCCACGGCGCCGCCCGTCTGATGGAGGACTTCTATCACGGCCCGCACCGCGACATCATCCTTGAGAACATGTTCTCAGGCGTCTGGGCCGGCACCATGTGTCTGACCGAGCCCAGCGCCGGCACCGACGTCGGCATGCTCAAGAGCACCGCCAGAAAGAATGCTGACGGCTCCTACACCATCACCGGCACCAAGAGCTTCATCTCCTCCGGTGACCACGACCTGACCGAGAACATCATCCACCCGGTCCTGGCCCGCATCGATGGCGATCCGGCCGGCACCCCCGGCATCTCCATCTTCATGGTGCCCAAGTACAAGATCAATGATGACGGCTCCTGCGGCGAGCTCAACGACGTCAACACCGGCGGCATCGAGCACAAGATGGGTATCCACGGCAACGCCACCTGTACCCTGAACTTCGGCGAAAACGGCAACTGCGTCGGCTACCTGATGGGCGAAGAGCGCGAAGGCATGAAGATCATGTTCCACATGATGAATGAAGAGCGCCAGGGCGTCGGCATGATGGGTGTATCTTTAGCCACCGCCGCCTACCGTCACGCCGTCCAGTACACCAAGGAGCGCCTGCAGGGTTCCAACATCGCCCAGATGAAAGATCCCGATGCCCCCAGAGTGCCGATCATCCAGCATCCCGACGTCAGAAGAATGCTGATCAAGATGAAGTCCTATGTTGAGGGCATGCGCATGCTGACCCTGCTCTGCTACCACGCCATGGATATGACCAGAATCGTCGAGTCCGATGATGAGAAGGCCAAGTGGAGCGGCATGGTTGAGATCCTGACCCCGATCGTCAAGTCCTACTGCACCGACGGCGGCATGATCGTTAACGACCTGGCTGTCCAGTCCTACGGCGGCTACGGCTACTGCCGTGAGTACCCGGTCGAGCAGATGATGCGCGACCAGAAGATCAACTGCATCTACGAGGGCACCAACGGCGTCCAGGCCATGGACCTGCTGGGCCGCAAACTTGGACTGCAGAAGGGCATGGTCTTCATGAACCTGCTGGGCTGGACCCAGGAGACCACCAGCAAGGCCCAGGGAACCGCCTTTGAAAAAGAGGCCGGCATCGTGGCCGACTCCCTGAACGCCATTGCCGAGACCGCCATGGCTTTCAAGGGTCTGATCAAAACCAACCCGTTCGTGCCGCTCATCGGCGCCATGGACTTCCTGAACTGCTTCGGCGACGCCCTGGTCGGCTGGTGCCACCTCTGGATGGCCCTGGAAGCCCAGGCCGGCCTTGACAAGGTCTATGCCGACAACGGTGCAACCGAGGACCCTGGCAAGCAGTTTGAGCTGCTGCTGGGTAACAAAGACGCCCAGTTCTACTCCGGCAAGATCGAGAGCGCCAAGTTCTTCATCGGCCGCCAGACAGGCCTGGTCCGCGCCAAGCTGGCCAACCTGCAGGAGGATGAAACTTCCGCCATGCGCATCACCGAAGACGGCTTCGCCGTCTAAGGAAAACGAGATCAAGCAAGAGGGGCCGGCAAATGCCGGCCCTTTTTTTATGCCGATTGACAGCCACCCCATCTCCATATAAACTTAAACCACAGTACAACTTTTATGGAGATGTCATGAATTACGAGGAGTTCAAAAAGGTCCGTGCCAGCTACGAGCAGGAGTTCAGCCGTTACAACGCCCGCAAGGAGCGCCTCCTGAGAGGCTACCTCAAATACTATCACCGGCTGGAGGTCAGCGGGCAGGAGAACATTCCGGCCGGGCCGGCGATCCTGTGCTGCAACCACAGCGGCGGCTGGGACCTCGACATCCTGACCATCACCCACTGTGCCCACCCCAACCGCCAAATAACGCCATTAATCGCCCAGGAGTGGCACTACATCAACAATCCCTGGGGCAGGTATGTAATCGGCGCCGGCCTGCCTCTCTGGACCACAGGAGAGGGTTTAAAATGGGACTTCCTTGACGACTACCTTCTACCCGAAGGCGAACACGCCGATGATCTGATCTGCATCTTCCCGGAGGGCTTCTCGCCGGCCATCAAGGATCGCCACAAGCTGCACAAATTTTTCCCGGGCGTGGTGCGCATGGCCCTGCGCTACTCCGTGCCGATCATCCCGACCGCCATGGTCGGCTTTGCCAAGGCCAGCCCGATCCTCAAGACCATTCCCAAGGCGAAGACCGCCGACGACATCGTGCCGCTCTGGCCCCTGCCCTTCAGGGTCAAGGTGGAGTTCGGCGAACCCATCTATCTTAACTATGGCTCAAAGCTGGATAAACACGAAGAGTACTGGGTGGCCAACAACATTGTGCGACCCAGACTGGCGGAACTGCTCGGCAGACATCAAAGAGTTGAGCTGGCGCCGGTGGATGTTGAGATGAGAAAGCCTTAACGGTTACCGCGGTAGACGCCGCTGTAGTCGGCCGTGGTCAGGGGCGTACCGGCACTGTTGAGATCGCCGGAGATAATCTGCGCCACAAAGAGGCTATGGTCTCCCAGATCAAGCACCTGCTCCAGGCGGCAGTCCAGAAAGCCCAGGGCATCGTCGAGCACGGGCAGACCGGCCGGCGAGAGGTAGTAGGTCTGCCCCTTGAACTTCTCCTGCCAGTCCGGGCGCTTGAAATTGGGCATACGGCTCTCAAACTTCCGGTCCACCAGGTTGACGCAAAATTTGCGGCTCTGCCGGATCTGCTCGTGAGAGAGGCGGTTGTGGCGGATGGCCACCGCCAGCATGGGTGGCTCATGGCAGCACTGCATCAGCCAGGACGCAACCATGCCGTTGAACTGCGCCCCGTCCGCAATGGTTATCAGATAGATCCCGTAAGCGAAGTTATCCAGCACCGCCTGCCAGCCGTCTTGCATGCCGCACCTCCTCGGTTAATTATAAGGAGCTGCGGCAACAGATCCAGCCGCTAATCCAGCTTCTGCGGAAACTCCGCAATACCCATCAGCGCAGCCAGCTTGGCCGCCACCTCAACATTGTCCTGCATGCCCATGAACATCTCGGAACCGGGGCCATAGGCGTAGATGGCCACCGGCGAAGAGGAGTGGTTGAATGAAGCCCAGTGGATCTTGGGGTTCTGTTTGTTGTCCAGGGTCATGAGAGCGCCGGTTTCATGGTCGGCGGTCACGATGACCAGGGTGTTACCGTTCTGGGCGGCAAACTCGATGGCGCTTTTGACGGCCATGTCAAAGTTGAGCAGCCGGCGCACAAACTCCTGCTCATCATGCTTGTGGCAGTAACTGTCAATCTGGGAGCCTTCGATCATCACAAAGAAGCCATCCTCATCGCGGCTCAGAATCTCAAGGCTCTTGTCGGTCATATCCTGGATGGAGGGCTCTTCAGCGCTCTCATCCATTGATCCTTCGGCAAAGAGGCCCAGCACCGGCCCGCCCTGAACGGCCGCAAAGGTCTCCAGGTCATAGGCGTAAGCGTAGCCGGCAGCCACGGCCTCGGCAATCACATCACGGCCATCCTTGCGCAAATCTGCGTCCCAGTGCTTGCGCCCGCCGCCCATGATGATGTCCGGGTTGGTTTCGAGCATATTGACGGCAATTGCCGCATGATTCTTGCGCGACGGATTATGGGCCGTAAAACCGGCCGGCGTGGCATCCGTGACCGCCTTGGTGGCCACAACCCCGGTAGCCTTGCCATTCTCCTTGGCCAGTTCAAGCAGAGTCTTATATTTTGTGCCATCCGCAGCCTGCCCGATCATGCCGTTGGCGGTTTTCATGCCGGTAGCCAGGGCCGTCGCGGCAGCGGCCGAATCGGTCCGCAGGTTGGAGGCCGAGAAGGTTGTCACCAGGCCGCTGACCGGAATGCGCTCAATATTGAGGCGGCCATCCTCGCCCAGGGTGATGTAGCGGGTCAGGAAGAGCTGGTTGATGCCCATGCCGTCACCGATCATGAAGATGATGTTCTTAACCTCACCATCGGGCTGCACAAACTTGGAGCTCTCCGCGGGCGCCTCATAGGCGGAGACATCGATCTTGGCCGGGTTGACATTCTGGTAACCGGCACAGCCGCTGAGCATAAGGACCAACACAACAAGTGAACTTAAACGTTTCATAGAACCTCCGATATTTAACTATTTCAGACCCAGATGGCCGCGGCCCAGCAGGTCGTGCAGATGAACCACGCCCTCAATATTGTCATAGTCCGGCCCCACCAGCAGCGAGGTGATCTGCTTGCGCTCCATCAGATCCAGAGCATCGATGGCCAGCTTATCGGATGTGATCATGGAGGGTTTGACCGTCATGATGTCGCCGGCCTTGAGGCATGCCACCTCGCTGAGGCGCTGCTGCATGGTGCGTCGCAGGTCGCCGTCGGTCACGATACCTTCAACCCGCGGCCACGCGCCCACCAGCGTCAGGCCGAGAGACTTGGCCGTCATCTCCGCAAGGACAGCATCCAGGGCGGCATCGGCGGCCACAACCGGCACCTTGGCGCCGCTAATCATGACCTGACTGATGCGCTGCATGAGCTGCTGGCCGAGCGCACCGGCCGGATGATACTCCCTGAAGTCATCCTGGCCGAAACCGTTCATGGCCGAGACAGTCACGGCCAGGGCGTCGCCGATGGCCAGCTGGGCCGTGGTCGAGGTGGTCGGCGCCAGCCCCATCTTACAGGCTTCGCGCGCAACACAGCTCGAAATTGTTATGTCGGCGGCACGGCTCAGGATCGAGTCGACTCCGCCGGTGATGGCAATGATCTTGACGTCACGCTGGGAGATGAAGTCCAGCAGGTCGCTGATCTCCTTGGTGTTGCCGCTGTTTGAGAGAATGATGATGATGTCGCCGGGCAGAACCACGCCCAGGTCGCCGTGCAGACCGTCCACCGGATGCATGAACATGGCCGGGGTGCCGATGGAGACCATGGTGGCGGCAATCTTCTGGGCGATGATGCCCGACTTGCCCACGCCGGTCAGGACAACCTTACCCTTGAGCCCCGTCAGCAGGCGGACCGCCTCTTCAAAGCTTTCGTCCAATTGCAGGCCCTGCAGGCCCTCAATCTCGATGCCAATCACCTCGCGGCCCAACTCCAGGATATCACTCATACGATCCTCCCGACCAGATCATATTCCATTGCCTCCAAGATCTCAAGCTCGCAAAACTCGCCGCTGTCGGCGCCGCCCTCATTGATGATGCAGCAGCCGTCAACCTCGGGGGCCTGAAACTCGCAACGCCCGCGCAGCAGCAGCTCGGTCTCGGGATGATATCCCTCCACCAAAACTTTGATGCGCTGACCAACCAGACTCTGCATCTTCTGGCGCGACACCTCCTGCTGAATGGCCATGATCCGCTCCAGGCGCTGCTGCTTGAGCTCTTCGCTGATATCCTGCGCCAGCTCGGCGCTGCGGGTGCCATCCTCGGGCGAAAAGGCAAAGGCGCCCAGATGGTCGAAGTGGCCCTCGGCCACAAAGTCGGCCAGCTGCTCGAAGGCGGCAGCATCCTCGCCGGGATGGCCCACCATGACGGTGGTACGCAGCCAGATACCGCGCTGCTTGATGGCGGCCACACGCCCGCGCACAAAATCGGCGCCGCCCCTGCGGCCCATCTGTTTAAGCACAGAGTCGGCCACATGCTGGACGGGCATATCGACGTAGGAGCAGATCTTGGGATGATTGGCGATGGTGTCGAGCATCTCATCGGTCATGGACTCGGGGTGAATGTACATGACGCGCAGCCAGACCAGGCCACTCAAGTCTGCGATCTCGCTCATCAGAGCCGGCAAGGCATTTTCATGGCCGAGATCTTTGCCGTAGCTGCCCAGATCCTGGCCGATCAGGATGATCTCTCGTACACCCTCGGCCAGCAGATTGCGGCACTCATCGATAATCTGATCCCTGGGTTTGCTGAGCAGTTCGCCGCGCAGGCTGGGTATCATGCAGAAGCTGCAGTGGTTGGAGCAGCCCTCGGAGATCTTAACATAGGCACTGGCCGCCGTTGAGATGACCGAGCGCCCGACAACGTTATCAAAGCGCGGGATCAGGCGGTCAGTATGGCTCTCAAAATCAGTGACGATGGTTTCGTAGGTACCGGGCCCGCTGAAGAGCTCAACCTCGGGCAGCTCTTCACGCAGGCGCTCCTCATAGCGGCTGACCATGCAGCCGGTGCAGATGACGCGCTTGCCGTCCTCCACGAATGCGAGGATCGTCTCAATGGACTCCTCCACCGCCGAGGTCAGGAAGCCGCAGGTATTGACAATCACGATCTCGGCCGCGGCCGCATCCTCCACAATCGGATAGCCGCCGCCCAGAAACTTTTCACAGATATATTCAGAATCAACCAGATTTTTGGGACAGCCCAGGCTGACCAGGGCCACACTTGGTTTTGCTTGCATTAATTAATCAAAGACCGTATTCCCGGGGACCACCACCACTCCATCTGGGGATACATCGAATCTGCGTCTATCCTCTTCAAGATCATAGCCTATAATGGTGTTGGGCGGAATCTTGACCCCTTTGTCGATTATAGCTCGCCTTAACATACATTTCCGGCCAACATCAACACCTTCCATCAGGATAGAGTCCTGCACATCCGCATAACTGTGCACCTTCACATTGGGCGAAAGCACTGAACGCTCCACGCGGCCGCCCGAAACGATCGACCCGCCGCAGACGATTGAGTCCAGCATGGTGCCCACCCGGCTGCCGTCCTTGCCGCCCGAAAAGACCATCTTGGCCGGCGGAAAGGGGCTGTAGACCGTATGCACCGGCCAGTCCTGGTTATAGAGATTACAGGCCGGGGTCACCGAAACCAGATCCATATTGGCGGCATAGTAAGCGTCCAGCGTGCCGATATCACGCCAGTAGCTGTCGCCATTGACCCCCTTGAAGGGGAAGGCCATAACCTTGCAGTGCTTGAGCATGCGCGGAATGATATCCTTGCCGAAGTCGTGGGCGCTGGTCTTGAGGCGCGCATCCTCGATCAACTTCTTCATCAGGACCTTGGTCTCGAAGACATAGATACCCATGGAGATCAGCACCTTGGTCGGATCGGCCGGATCAAGGAAGGGCGCCTCCTTGGGCTTCTCCTGAAAATCAACAATCTCCCAATTCTCATCGGCCTTGAGCACCCCGAACTGGCTGGCCACGGCCAGCGGCATCGAGACCACCCCCACCGTCAGATCGGCGCCGTTAGCGCGGTGAAAATCGACCATCTCGCGATAATCCATCTGATAGATATGATCGCCGGAGAGGATCAGAGTATATTTAGGCATGACCCGCTGCAGGGAGTAGATGTTCTGGAATACCGCATCGGCCGTACCCTCGTACCAGTTGGACCCGATACGCTGCTGGGCCGGAATGTCATAGATGAACTCGCCCAGGGGCGCCGAAAAGAAATTGAGCCAGCCGCGCTGGATATGCCGACTCAGCGGATGCGACTTATACTGGGAGAGGACATAGACCTTCTTCAGTCCCGAGTTAACACAGTTGGAAAGGGTAAAATCGATGATCCGGTACATACCGCCGAAGGGTACCGCCGGCTTGGCCCGATCCTTGGTCAGCGGATAGAGACGCTCCCCCCTGCCGCCGGCCAGAATAATGGTGCAGACATCTGTCGCCATAGCATCACACTCCAATCAGGTTCTTAATTTTTTCCTTGAGAGGCTCAATGTCGTGGCTCTTGACCACATAGTCATCGGCGGCCAGCGCCAAGACGTCATCTTTGTAGCTTGAATAGGCCGTATGGATGATGACCGCCACATCAAAGCGGTTCTTGAGGATGTGCCCCATGGTCTCGAGGCCGTCCATCTCGGGCATGCGGATATCCAGAATCACCAGATCCGGCATCAGGGCGGTGTACTCTTTCTCTTTGAGCTGGGCCAGGGCCTCCTTACCGTTTGAGGCTACCGAAACGTCATAGCCGCAATCTATCAGCTCATCCTGAAAAAGCTTCTGCAGAGGGAGTTCATCTTCGACGACAAGTATCTTCTTCATGGATAAAGAAGATAAGAATCAGATAGTGGAAGTCAATCCAAGTGGTTATTTTAATTCTTCACAGCCTTGGTGACCAGGGAAACCTGCTGATGACCAGAGGAACGCAGCACATCCAGCACATCGATCACCTTATAGTAAGCCACGTCACGCTGACCCATAATCAGGATATCCAGATCATCCGGCAGGGCGGCCAGCTCATCAGTGGTGGTCTCTTCGCCGTCCAGCAGAATACCCTCATCGGTAATCACCACCGAGAAGGCCTTTTCGGCCCCCAGCAGGGCGCCGTCCTTGGCATCTACTTCAGGCAGTTCAACCTTGCTGCCCACCAGCGGAGATCCAAAGGAGAGCATGAAGAAGATCAGCAGCAGAAAAACCACGTCCACCAGCGGCGTGATATCCAGGGCCGAGATCTTACTCTCTTTTTTACGCCTGAATTTCACTCTCTTCACCTTTCAGATATTCCAGGATTCTGGCCGAAGTCTTCTCCATCTCAAAGAGCAGATGGTCGCTGCGGGCCACCAGGATACGGTAGCAGACAAAGGCCGGAATGGCGATCGAGAGGCCGGTGGCAGTGGTAATCAAAGCCTCGGAGATGCCGGAGGCCAGCAGCTGGTTTTCAGCGCCCTGAAAACCGATGGTGTGAAAGGTTGAAATCATACCGGAAACGGTACCCAGCAAACCCAGCAGCGGGCAGATGGTGGCGATAATACCCAGGATGTCGATGTTGCGCTCGATGGAGTAGGCTTCGCGGGCACCGGCCTCCTCCATATAGTCCTTGATGATTTCGCGGCGCATGCCGGCATTCTTGGTGGCGGCCTCAATAACCGGACAGATGGGCGAGTTGCTGCGCTTGATCAACTCATCAATATCGTCCAGACGCCCCATGCGGGTCAGGCGCTCAATCTCTTCGATAAGCTGAGCAGGGATGATACGTGAGGCCCGCAGAGACCACATGCGTTCAATGAAGATGGTCAGCGCCACAATCGAACAGATCAGCAGAGGCCACATCAAAGGCCCGCCCTTAATAAAGAAATCCCATAAGGTCATAGTACCACTCCCGTAAAAATTGTGGAGCAACTATCACATATAGAACCTATTTTGACAACCGCGGATGAGTTTAAGAAAGGAAATCGGGGCGCCTGAAGAGCGCCCCGCAAATACTAATTTATTAGTTGAGAGCGTCTTTCAAGGCTTTGCCGGGAACGAACCGGGCAACCTTCTTGGCCGGAATCTTGATCTTGGCGCCGGTCTGAGGATTCTTGCCCTCTCTGGCAGCTCTGTCGGCAACCTTAAAGGTACCAAAACCAATTACTCGTACTTCATCCCCGCTCTTAAGAGCATCAGCGATTGCATCAAACACCGCCTCAACAGCAGCCTGAGCTTCCTTCTTTGTTCCAGTTGCGTTTGAAACGGCATTTACCAAATCAGCTTTTGTCATATTGCTACCCTCTCCTTATGTTGAATTTTCTCAATGATATACATTTTTATGGCGGGTAGCAAACGCTTTTTACAGGAAAAACTTAAAAAAGTGGCTTAAACAGTGGGTTTGTGAGGGGTGGCGGCAGAACAGCCTCTGCCGCCACAATAAAATTATAAGGAAATTCTAATACTTACGCCGCCGCCTAAAACATCGCCGTCAACGGTGTAACTCTTCTGATAGTTGTTGGGGAATTGCGACCAGGCTTCAGACACAATACCTGATTTATAAACAGTATACTCCTCACAGTCCTGATACTGCAGCACGAAGCCGAGCTCAATGGGCAGAGTCTTGAGCATGGAGACATGATCAGCGATCCAGCTGATATCATAGGTCATACCCATGGAGTAGATATCCTTGTCAAAATCAAGATAGTTGGAGATCATCTGAGTCTGATCTGGGACCGGAGACGGCTTATGGGCATAACCGGCGCGGATACTCAAACGATCAGTAGCCTGATACTCCATTCCGAAATGGATGTTGGTCACATCCTCAAACATGGCTGAAGGATAGAGCACCGGCGCCTGGTTTCTGAGACCCGGATCAATGTAGTAGTGCGCCAACACCGGCATAGTCCAGGGATAGTCACTCCAGCGCTGCTGATTGACATCCAGCGACAGGGTCAGGGGCACATTGTCAAAAAGCCTCTGCAGATTCATAGCCATACCGACGGTGTACTCCTCAGGAATGTAGGAGGGAATGAACTCAACCACCAGCGGCAGCGGCAGCACACCCATGACATCAGCCTCAACCCAGAGCGGACCGACGGTCATGTCAGCTTCGCCGCGGTAGGAGATACCCAGATTCAGCGTGTCATCCTCAAAGGGCTTAATCATCATGCCCAGAATCGGTGACAGCTCGGCGGTGGCGTTGATGCCCAGCTCGGCATCCAGCAGCTCATGGGTGGTATCCGGACCGACCTGTACGTTGTCGCAATGGACATCGCCGTCAACGTCGGCATGCAGCTGGCCGCCGATGCCCCAGAGCAGACGCTTCTTGAGCACCGGGATAAAGGGCGTTTCAAAACCCAGGCCCAGCTTAACAGCCACGTGCTCGGCAGCATCGCCGTAGCGGATGAACTGGGGCTGATCCGGACTGCGGTAGGGCAGGGTCCAGGCCGAAACAAAGCTGTCCGGAATACTGACCACCACGCCCATCTGAACATTGGTGTCAAACTTAATGATCTTGCTGGCCAGGAAGTTGATATCCATCATACCGCCGATAATCGGCGCATTGTAGGAGATGTTGCCGCCCAGACCGGATTTGGTGGGATCAGTCCTGACGGCACCATTATAGCCATTGTAGAGCACCACCGGGACATTGGTGCCCAGATAGTTAACCTCAAAATTCGGTGCGATATAGAGGAAGTCGATCACCATCTGATTGCCTCTGTTCTGAGCCAGACCAGCCGGATTGTAGTGAGCCGCAGAAAAATCGTCGGCCAAACCGGTCATGGCCCCACCCAGGGACATGGCCCGCGACCCCATACCATTGAAGCTGTCAGCCAGATTAAATGCCTGCGCCGGCATGACGGCCACCAGCATAATCAGCAATGCATAAATAATTTTAAAAAGTTTCTTACCCATGAAACAAACCCCTCTCAATATATTTTTAACTGATGGGGAAGCATATCGCTTCCCCGATTAATAACTTACGGTCTGGCGCGTTTGGAGACCATCTCCAGCATACCCATGGCGAACTTGTAGCCTTCAGTGTCGGGACCCATGGCTTCACCAAGATCAACACTTCCTAGATCAACGATATTGGTCATCAGAGTTCTCATGGCTCCATACTGGCCAAAGCCTTTTCCATCCAGATCCAGACCATTCATGCCCCACTCAACAAGAGAGCCCTCATAGCCATCACCCGGATAGTCGGTAAACATTCCCTGAACAAAGGGCAGAGTAACCAGACACTCATTGGGGTCCATTCCAAGAATGTCTGAAACCTGGACAGGCCATTTCACGGTTGTGTCTATGCCGAGGAGCTCCCATACAAGACATTTAGGATCTACAATCCAACAGATGGCATTCCACAGATTATCAACGGATTTCTCATCTGTCAGATCATAAAGACCAACAACCATATACTTCATTGACAGCATGCCTTTATCGGCATTCAACTGGGTTACACCTTTAATATCTTCAATTTTCTTTGATGACCTTGTTACAAACGGGTAACGAATCCCTGTAATCGGACCAACTAGGTAGGTAACACTTTCAACAGGCTTTTCACCCTGCTTATAAATATTTCCCTTATACTCATATTTAACAACTTTCTGAACATCCATATCTTCATTGTAAATGAGATAATCAAGGAATGTCCGCAAGTTAGCATGCCCAACAATTGTTCCATCAGGATTATAGACATCATCCTGAATATCCATTGCCTCAAGAAGGAGTACCTTCACATTATCCATGAAGGGATTATCTTCCCCAGTCAGCAATGCACCAAGCAGGGGTTTCATTGAATCTATCTCAATAACAACCGGAAGGGTATCCAATTGCTCCTGAATTTTTCCCATCAACCATGGAACCAAAATGGATACATTCTCATCTTTCGTACTCAAATCCATACCCGCGACCATTTCCAATAGCCCGCCAACAACATCAACGAGCTGAGAAACAGTGATGATCTCTAAAAGATCTTCAAGCGGGATTTTAATCTTAGAATTTTCTGCAAGAGGAATCTCAACACTGCCGTTATCCTTCTCCATATTCATGGCAGGCAATAGTTCATTACATACAAATGGAAGCATACCATGCAGACCGCCAACCAACCCAACCAAGCTCTCTTGAACTTTCTGGGCATCCTCATCGCTATCAAAACCAGCGATCTTAATACCTGAGAAAGCGGGATACAGAACAGTTTCGGCGTCCTGCAACATGAGATGCTCAAGCATAGCATAAACATTTACACTATCAATATTGGCAATCATGGACGCCAAATCATAAGCACCATCATCAAGCAGTTTGTCACCCAGCCACGACTTTGATTTCCCCTTATCCCAGACAGGCTCTATTCCAAAGAGTTTTGCATAATCATCCAAACAAAGCTCCTCACAGGCCTTCTTATCTTCAGATTTTGCGCCTTCACCTCTAGCCTCAGCAGCCAACTCCTCATAATAGATGATCTGTTTCTCAACCATCATATCATGAGCCCGACCCATCAGATCGACAACATTCTGATAGTCAGCCGAAAGTTCAGGATAGGCCGGATTATACTTACCGATCTCAGCCATCATATTCAGACGCCCCAGGGCGTCGCCGGCCACATTGAGCATGTCCTGCTTGGTCGGATTGCCCAACAGCAGAGCCAAAGAGCCAAAATCTTCACCCACAATCTCCTCACCGCCCACGGCGGCAAAGTTCTTTGATGCATAGCGGTCAGCCTCGTCAGCTGAACAGCCGTTGATAATAATTGCTGCTAATGCCAGTGTTACCAGTAAATTAATTCTCTTCATAATTTTTCCTCCCGGGCCTCACCTACTGGCACTACTCAGTGAATTGACCCAACATGAAATCATAAGCCTCGATTATCCCTCTCTCCCTTAGAAGCTGATATCGACGGTGACTCCGTAAACCATGGCGTCACCCTCAACCTTGTAGCTCTTCTGCGGATAGTTCTGCACGCCGTTGTTGGCAAAGGGCGGTTCAGTGCCGCGCTTATAAACGGTGTGATCCTCGCAATCCTGATACTGCATGGCAAAACCGAGTTCAATGGGCAGGCTCTCCAGGATCTTGTTCAGGAAATCAACCTGCTTATGCAGATCGGCCAAGTTGTAGCTGATGCCGAACGAATAGAGCTTCTTGTCAAAATCAAGGTAGTTGGTGGCCAGCCAGGACTGATCAGGCACACAGGACTCACGCTCACCGTAGCCGGTACGGATGCTGAGCATGTCGGTGGGACGGATCTCAAAACCGATGGCCCAGTTGGTGGTATCCTGCAGCAGCTTGATGCCCGGTATAAGACCGAGATGGTACTGATAACTCAAAGTCTCTTCATAATCGCCCCAACGCTGCTTGTTGTAGTCCAAAGAGACGGTCAGCGGCACCTGCTGCCAGATGCGCTCAAAGTTCAGCGCTACGCCATAGGACTCTTCACTGGGATTCCAGTTGGCCAGAGACTCAAGGTAGAGCGGATAGTCCAGCGGGAAGGGGAAGGCGGCATTAACAATCGGATAGATGGGCAGCGGAACCTTCATCTTGGCCTGATCGCGGTAGGATGCACCGATGCGCAAAAGATCATTGCCAAAGGGCGTGATCATGATACCGGCGGTACCGGCCCACTTGGTCTGAGCTTTGAGCTCGATCTGGGCATTCAAAAATGCCTGAGACGGCGCCGTGCCGGGTGTCAGGGCATCAACATAGACATCACCGGGAACACGGACGGTCATCTGGGCACCGGCACCCAGGTAGAGGTACCTCTTTATGACCTCGACGCCCACACCGAGGCCCACACCAACATGCTCAATGGCATCGCCATATCTGAGCCAGTTGGGTGCCACCGGCGAGGTGTCATGAAATGACCAGGCGGCCCGGAAGCCGTCCGGCAGGGTGATGGCCATACCCATCTGAATGTTGATGGGAATGTCAACGATGTTGCTGGCCAGCTGGTTAATATCCAGATCCATACCGATGATCGGGAAATTCATGGCCAGCGAATCGCCATCAGCCTGCTTGGACGGATTGACGCGCTCAGCGCCGCGCCAATCATAAAGAATCAGCGGGCCGCTGCCATCCAGATAGTTAACCTCAAAGTCAGGATTGATGTAGACCACATCGATGGTGATGTTGGTACCGGTTTTCTGAGCCAGACCGGCCGGATTATAGTGCGCAGCAGAATAATCATCAGCCAAACCGGTCATTGCACCGGACATGCCCAGCGCCCGCGTACCAACACCTACCGTATCCTGGTAGCTGAAGGCCAAAGCCGGCAGGCTGCCCCCCAAAACAAACGCAAAAATCAAAAGACAACTAAAAAATCTCTTACCCATGAAACAAACCCCTCTCAAGAATTTTTATCAAACCCAGGAGACTCAATGTCTCCAATGCTAACTAGCGTTTATATCGTCCCCTCTAAGTGACAACATTAAGACCTTATACGCAGAAGTTAATACATTGTTAACATACGCAAGCGCGCCAAATCAAATACTAGCTTAACATAACACATGCGGCCGGCCCCTTGTTGGCCAGCCCAATAACAATATTAATAAGGAGCCGGTCCCAATGAACCGGCTCCTCTTCTGCTAAAACTACGGTCTGGCGCGGCTGCTCACCATCTGGAGCAGATCCAGGGTGAAGTGATAAGTTTCACTGCTGGGGCTGAAGTCTGCCTTCTTTAGATCCGCCGTCAGATCAGCGATGTTACCCATAAGGCCACGCATATTATCTACATTATCAAACTTCTTGCCGGGCTCATCGCCTTCAAACTCAAGACTCTTGATACCCCACTCGACCAGTGATCCGGGCTGACCCTTGACTCCGGTCTCTCTAAACATGGCCTGCACAAAGGGCAGCGTGACCAAACACTTGTCAGCTTCCATACCCAGAATGTCAGACACCTTGACCGGCCAGGTCACGTCTGTATCGATACCCAGGATTTCCCAGGCCACACACTCGGGATCGACGATCCACTCAATGGCTGCCCAGAGGTTCTCGGCTGACTTGGCGTCAGTCAGGTCATAGAGACCTGCGACGGGAGCGTAGAGGTCGAAGAGACCGGCGTCTTCCTGCTCGACTGCGCCTTCCTGCTCCTCAACCGGATTACAGGGGTTCATGGCCCACTCACCACCCTCGCTGGCAGCACGATTTTTAGCCGCCATCTCAGCAGGACCGGTCGGAGTCATGGTATAGATCTTCACGCCTTTACCACCATTAAAGATACCGATATAGTTCCAGTACCAGTACCAGCCACCAACAGACTCACCCTTACAGTACATCTTGCCATCATAATCATACTTGATGAGACCCTGACGCTTGATCAGATGATCCAGGAAGGTTCTGGCACCCATACTCTGCGGAATCTTACCATCGGGATTGTAGGTGGCGTGCTCAACATCCAGCAGCTCACAAAGCATAACCTTAACATTGTACATAAACACGCCGTCTTCTGCCATCAGATGAGCCATCAGCGGCAGCATAGCCTTGATATCAATGCCGATGAACATATCTGAAGTCTTCTCATTGATCTTGCCAATGATCCAGCCGGCAGCACCTTCCCACTCACCCTCTTCATCGGTGAGTTCCATGTCGGCCATCATCTTCAGCACAACACCAGCAACCCAACCAAGATCCTCAACATCAAAAATATTCAGAATATTCAGAATATCAGCCAGAGCACCAGGAACTTCGTCATTCAACAACGGCAAGGTGTCATTGTAAAGCCCCGGCATCATGCCATGCATGGTATCAACCAAACCAAGAACAGTCTTCTTAGTCTTCTCGGCATGCGCCTCATCCTCGAAGCCGTTAATCTTAATACCGGTGAAAGCGGGATAGAGAATGGTCTCAGCATCGGCCAGCATCATGGTTTCCAGCATGCCATAGACATCAACATTATCAATGTTGCCAATGGCGGTGGCCAGAGTAAATCCAGCGGAAGCGTTCAACTGAGTACCCAGATCCTTGATCCCGAAAATTCTCAGGATGTCATCGGCATCAACTTCGCCAGTTGCCTGCTCACCAGTCGGCGCAGTGGGATCAGCATCTTCTCCATTCGCAACTCTATCCATCGCCTGACCAGGAACATAGTTCTCAGCATTAGCATACATCAGGTCGTAAACACGCCCCATCATGTCGACCACGTTCTGATAATCAGCTGAAAGATCGGGCCAGTCACTGGAGTACTTGCCAAGATCAGCCATGGTATTCAGACGATCCAAGGATTTACCGGCCACATTCAACATTCCCTGTTTTGAGGGGTTACCGCCCAGCAGCATCTGAATGTAGACATAGTCGCCTTCACCCATAATTCCTTCGCTGCCTACCGCCCCGAAATTTTTGGAAGCATAGCGGTCAGCCTCGTCAGCCGAACAACCGCCCAACACAAATCCAAACACCAGAAATGTAATGGCTAGATAGTTGCTCAATCCTTTTTTATTCATAACGCCCTCCTGGCTCGTAAATTGTTGCATGCCTTAAATAGCAATTCACGTGCCACGGGACCCACAAAGCATCAAAAGACTAACAAGCATTAATCACAATCAACACCCACTCATGACAACTAACTAATTTAAAACAACATATACTAATCGCAGACACCACAGCAACCATATTCATAAATAAAGACAATAGACTTAATCGAGATCAATCAATGGATTTTCCGTGCCCATTGTAAAACTTTCGCCACTTTTGAATTGGTTCATTTTTTTGAGATGTAATAATTTTCCATCAACCCTGCTATCCGTTAATTAAATAACACCCAAAACCCGCATAAACAGTGGATCTAGCCACCACACCCACACATCAATGCCGCTTTGCTGTAATTTCCAAACTTTTCTCCTTTTCATCGCCATTCACCTGAAACCACTACAATCTTTTCTCCCCAAAAGACAATATTTGCCTCTCAAAGGCCATTCCTATATTAGAGAGGCAGAGGATTTCATATGAAGAACATACTGGACAAGAGCATTACCTACTCCCGCATGATCAAGCTGTCCCACACCATCTTCGCACTGCCCTTTGCCCTGGCCAGCGTCATCCTGGCCAGCCGCGAGCAGGCCATCACCCTGCCCATGCTGGGCTGGATCATCGTGGCCATGACCGCCGCCAGATCTGCGGCCATGGGCTTCAACCGCCTGGCCGACGCCGGAATCGATGCCGCCAACCCCAGAACCGCCCTGCGCGAAATTCCGGCCGGCAAGATCTCAAACACGGAAGCCGCGGCCTTCATCAGCATCTCATCCATCATATTCATCATTGCCGCCGGCATGCTCTCCAGACTCTGCCTCTGGCTCTCGGTGCCCTGCCTGATCCTGCTCTTCATCTACTCCCTGACCAAACGCTTCACCTGGCTGGCCCACATCTACTTAGGCTTTGCCATCGGCATGGTGCCGGCGGCCACCTGGATCGCCATCACCGGCAGCCTGACCTTTGAGATCCTCCTACTCTGCCTGACCCTGCTGACCTACATCGCCGGCTTCGACATACTCTACGCCTGCCAGGACCAGGAGTTCGATCATGAAGAGGATCTGCACTCGATCCCATCACGCTTCGGCGCAAAGAAGGCCTTTGCCATCTCAACGGCCCTGCACATCATGAGCGTCGGCCTGCTGCTGAGCCTCTTCTGGGCCTACGACCTGAACTGGGCCTACCTGATCTTCGTGGGCATCATCGCCGTCCTGTTTGTCATCGAGCACAGACTGGTCAACCCCAACGACCTCTCCAAGATCAACATCGCCTTTTTCAACGTCAACAGCGCCATCTCAGTCATGGTATTGCTGGCAATTATGGCCGGCGTCTGGAGTCCGCTGTGAAAATCATTGTCGGCATCACCGGCGCTTCGGGCAGTATCTACGGCCTGCGCCTGATCAAAAAGCTGACCGAACTCAATATCGAGACCCACCTCATCATCAGCCCGGCCGGCGAGGCGGTCATGGACCACGAGCTGCCCGGCTGGACGCTGCCCGATGAGGCCACCCGCCACGACCCGGACGACCTCTTCGCCCAAGTTGCCAGCGGCTCATTTAAGACCGACGGCATGGTGATCGCGCCCTGCTCCATGAAAACCCTGGCCGGTATCGCCAACGGCTTCAGCCAGAATCTATTGATGCGCGCCGCCGACGTCTGCCTCAAGGAGCAGCGCCCCCTGATCCTGATGACCCGTGAGACGCCCCTGAGCCTAATCCACATCCGGAACATGCAGCTGGCCAGCGAGGCCGGCGCCACCATCATGCCCGCCAGCCCCGGTTTCTACCATAAGCCCGCCAGCATTGATGAGATCGCCGACTTTATGGTAGAGAGGGTCCTCGATCAGCTTAATATTGCGCATCAAAAGCGCTTTGAATGGAAAGGTAAAGATAATGGATAAGAGGCCCCAGACCATCGGCGGCATGTTTGACCGCATCGCCCCCACCTACGACATCATCAACTCCGTGCTCTCGCTGGCCATCGACCGCCTCTGGCGCAAAAAGACCATCAGAAAACTGGAGATCAAGCCCGACTTCCAGGTGCTGGATATCGCCTCCGGCACCGGCGACCTGGCCTTTGAGGCCCTCAGCAAGACCAAATGTCAAATTGTCGGCATCGATCTCTCCTCCGAGATGCTGCAGGTGGCCCACCAGAAGAGCCAGACAAAGCACTATCTGCCGGCCTGCGGCGACGCCCTCTGCTTACCTTTTCGCGACTGCTCCTTTGACCGCGCCATGGTGGCCTTCGGTGTGCGCAACATGCAGAACCTGGACCAATTCCTGAGCGAGACCCGCCGCATCCTGAGGCGCGAAGGGCGCCTGGGCATCCTGGAGTTCTCGCTGCCCACCAACGGCTTGATCCGCTGGGCCTACCTGCTCTACTTCACCAAGATCCTGCCCCTGATCGGCGGCCTGATCTCCGGCGACCACGAGGCCTACCGCTACCTGCGCGACTCGGTCATGAACTTTCCGCCGCCCAAGCGCCTGGAGCGCAAGATGGTTGAGCGCGGCTTCAGCGTCATCTCTTCCGAGCCCCTGCTCTTCGGCATCGCCCACCTCTACATCATCGAAAAAGACTAAACCCCTACACCTGAATCCCTCATCTAAAGTTAAGAGGGATTCAGATGAACATCTACGGCGTCAACCAGTACATGGCGACCCTGTTCGGCCAGACGCCCATCATTGATCTCATCAGTGCCGACAACATTCCCGTGACCTCGATCACGGGTGACTATCGCTATGTTGACAGCCTGCTGCTGGACATCAACTTCTTCAATGATGACGGCTCCTCCATCAGTACCCTCTACGGCGCCCTCTCGCGCAAGACCCAGTATGAGCTGGCCAAGTTCGGCTACCTCACCTACGACGTCAAGGGCTTCACCATCTCGACCGAAAAGCTGGCCGAGAGCATCCTGAGCCTGGCCTGGTCGCTCTGGGACGGCACCAGCGAAGGCCTCTCGACAATCTCTGACATTATCCAGCAAAGCTTCGCCACAGCCGGCGACACCCTCGCAGGCACGCCCTGGCTCAAGCGCCAGACCGAGGAGATCGCCGATCTTATCTATGCAGAGATTGACAAGCTGATTGAATACCTCAAAGAGAACGAAACTCCGGATGCGGCTTAGATCAAGCAATCCTATCTTTCACAAATGCGAAATTGAACCCGTTCATAAAACTTTTTTCAGGGAGAGTCCGATAATTGGTCCGACCAATTTTTCAGCAATATCAAAGGCCTAGAAAATCACCCCCCCAACTAAAGCTTAAGTCCTGATTTTATGCATTTTTTTCTCTTGATATCTTACATCCGCCTCTCTATCTATTTATGATACTAACGTTGTCTATAGACGTTATTAAAAGGAAGCATAGCTTCACAAAAGAAACCCGGAGGATAGTATGCAGAGAGATATAAAGAAATTGTCATCCACAAAATATGACCTGCTGGTCATCGGTGGCGGTATCACCGGTGCCTGCGTAGCCTGGGACGCTGCTCTCAGAGGCCTCAAAGTTGCCATGGTGGACAAGTCCGACTTCGGCGCAGCCACTTCAGCCGCCACATCCAAGCTGATCCACGGCGGCATGCGTTACCTCAAAACCTTTGAATTTGACATCGTGCGCGAAAGTCTGCGCGAGCGCCGCACCATGGAAGCCATCGTGCCCCACCAGGTCTACCCCTGGCCCTACGTCTTCCCGGCCTACGGCTGGACCACCCAGGGCTTCGGACCGGCCATGGCCGCCATGGTTCTCTTCCAGAGCTTCGCCTTTGACCGCAAATGGATCAACGACGAGGACAAGAAGGTTCCCGGCTTCAGCGTCTTCCCCACCAAAAAGAGCGTCCTCAAAGCCTCTCCCTACCTCGACCAGAAGGACCTCAAGGGCGGCGTCCAGTTCTACGACTGCCAGATGCACTCTCCCGAGCGCGTGACCCTCGAGTTCGTCCTCTCGGCCGCCGAGTTCGGCGCCGATGTGGCCAACTACGTCAAGGTTGACGATCTTAAGATGAACGGCAGCACCGTTGAGGGCGTCAAGGCCACTGACCTGCTCAGCGGCGAAGCCTTCGAGATCGACGCAGCCGTGACCCTGAACGCAGCCGGCCCCTGGGCCGACCTGATGCTCGGCAACCTCAAGGGCGCCCAGCAGAAGAACATGATCCGCTCCAAGGGTATCCACATCATCACCCGCGACGTCACCGGCGGCAAGTCAGTCGTGCTGAGAACCCCGGACGGACGCCACTTCATGGCCCTCTCCTGGAGAGGTCACAGCCTGATCGGCACCACCGACGAGAAGTTTGAAGGCGCCCCCGATGACTTCAAGGTCACCGAGTCCGACATCCAGGGCCTGATCAGAGACATCAACGCCTGCATGCCGAGCGCCAACATCAACCGCGACGACGTGCTCTGGTTTTACGGCGGCCTGCGGCCCATCGTTGAGCAGGACACATCCGTTGAGGTCGAGGTCTACGACGCTTCCCGCAAGTATGAAGTTTACGACCACGCCAAAGATGACAACATCAACGGCTTCATCACCGTTATCGGCGGCAAGTACACCACCTCGCGCCACCTGGCTGAGAACCTGGTCGACCTGACCTATGAGAAGCTCGGCAAGCCCTCGCCCAAGTGCGAGACCGCCAGCACCCCGGTCTTCGGCGGCGAGATGGGCCGTTTCAAGAGCTTTGTGCAGCGCGCCCAGAAGACCGGCGTCAAGGGCCTGGACGATGCATCAATCGCCAACCTCTGCCAGAACTACGGCTCCCACTACATGGACGTTGTGAACCTGGCCGACAGCAAGAACAAGGGCCTCGAAAAGGTCTGCGACCAGATGCCCGACATCGTGGCCGAGCTGATCTATGCCGTGCGCGTAGAGATGGCTCAGACGCTGGTCGACGTGCTCTTCCGCCGCACCGGCCTGGGCACCCTCGGTCTGCTCGACGAGAAGGTCCTCAAAAATATTGCCGACATCGTCGGCAACGAGCTCGGCTGGGACGCCAAGCGCAAGAAGGAGGAGATCGCAAAGGTCAAAGAGCAGTACATTCCGCTCGAAGGCTAAGATCGCCTTACCCGCAACAACCAAAGGGGCAGCCAAATGGCTGCCCCTTTTTATTTGACGCTCCAGAAGCACAAGCTTAATATGAACCCATGGAAAGAAACCATGAACAGAATCCTTTTTGTGGATGACGACGCCACCCAGCTTGAGACACTCAAGGAGCTGCTGCCGCCCCTCTGCCCGGGCTGGCAGATGACCTTTGTCGAAAGCGGCTCCCAAGCCCTGCAACTCATGCAGGCCGAAGCCCTGGATGTGGTGGTCAGCGACATGGTCATGCCGGTCATGGACGGCGCCAACCTTCTGAATGAACTCCGATCCCTGCGCCCCGAAGTGGTCCGCATAATTTTTTCGGCCCACACCGACGAGGAGACCGCCCTGCGCGCCGCGGGCTGCGCCCACCTCTACCTGAAAAAACCGCTGGACGCCGATATCCTGATAAATTCCATCAAACGCGCCGCCGACCTGCGCCGGCGCCTTAACGACCAAAAACTGCAGCAGCTGGTGGGCAGCATGCGAGCCCTGCCGTCACTGCCGGCCACCTTCAGCCGCATCACAGAGGAGCTCAACTCTCACGAGCCCACCCTTGAGCGCATCGGCCGACTGATCGGCGAGGATGTCGCCATCACCAGCAAGATTCTGCAGCTGGTCAACTCGGCCTTTTTCGGCCTCTCAAAACCGGTCTCCAACCCCACCCAGGCGGTCAGCCTGCTGGGCATCAACACCATCACATCCCTGGTGCTGGCCACCGGCATCTTCACCCAGTTCAACCCCGAAATCGTCAACCGTTTCCGGCTGGACACAATCTTCGAACACTCCCTGGCCGTGGGTGCCATGGCGCGCGCGATTGCCCGCGACCAGAGCTCGACGCCACAGGTCATCGACGACTCCCTGATGGGCGGCATGCTGCACGACATCGGCAAGCTGATCCTGGCCGCCAATCAACCTGACAGCTTCGCCCAGATCATCACCCTGGCCCACAAGCAGCAGATCTCAGCCCTGGAGGCCGAACGTGAAATCATCGGCACCACCCATGCCGAGATCGGCGCCTACCTGCTGGGCATCTGGGGCATCCCGGATCCCATCGTCGAGGCGGTGCTTTTCCACCACCAGCCTCAGGGGCGCAGCCACTTCTCGCCCATGAGCGCCGTCCATATCGCCAATGTGCTCGAATATGAGATCTCCGGCACCTCCTATGCTGTCACCCCGCCCACGCTCCACCTGCCCCACCTTGCGCAGCTCAAGCTTCAGGCCCAGCTGGATCACTGGAAGGAACTCTGCCTGCAGGTCATCTCAACTTAAAATTAAGTTGACTTAAGACCTTAGCAATAATAGGCCAATAGCTATGAGAGTTGCCGTCATCGGTGCCGGTCGCAGCAGCAATGGTCTGGGACCCTTCATCGCCAAATATTTCCAGCAGGCCGGACACGACGTCTGCGCCGTACTGACATCCAACCCCCAGAGCGCCCAGGCGGCGGCGGCAAACCTTGTTCAGTACGGCATCAAGGCCCACCCCTTCAGCGATGCCGTCCAACTTTTCCATCAGGCAAAACCCGACATCGCCGTGATCGCCTCCCCCACCAGCACCCACAGTCAGATGCTCAAAGCCGCCAGCGGCTGCCACATCTTCTGCGAGAAACCCTTCATCTGGGGACCGAAAATGCTGACTGAGCTTGAAGAGATCTTCAAGCAGCCCGGCACAATTGCCATGAACTCCCAGTGGCCCTTCAGCCTGCCACTCTATGAGAGACTCTGCGGGATGCCCGAAAAAATCGAAAAGTTCCAGATCCGGCTCTCACCCATCGTAGACGGCCGCGCCATGATCCTGGACTCGGCGCCCCACGCCCTGAGCCTGCTCTATGCAGCCTGCGGCGAAGGCGAACTCAGCAACATCAATATCGACTACCGGCCCGGCCGGATGCTGATAAAATTCAACTACGGCACCTGTGACTCAACAATTGAACTTGTCCAGACCCCGAACCAGCCGCGCCCCTTCAGCTACGGCTTTAACGATCAAGTTATCAGCCGCGAAATCGACACCCGCGACTACTCCATATCATTCAGGCATGCGGACAAGATCCTGCCAATCGAGGACCCCCTCAAGCTCTGCATTGAAGATTTCATTGAGGCCATTGAGCATAACCGCGAGCCCCTAACCGGAAAAAGACATATTCTAAAGACGTCATCTATGCTAAAGGCCATTTTTGATAGATTTTGAGATGAGGCATACATGAAAGAGATAAAAAATAAAGAACATGACTTCGGCGCCAAGCTGAGACAGGAATCTGTAATTGACAACCTCAGAGAGTATGCCAGCTGGCTGCGCGACTTTGAAGCCAGCGGCGAGCTGAAACCTCTGCCCAACTTCGGACCGGTTTCCATCAACCTGGATCTGACGGCGGCCTGCAACTTCGCCTGCCCGCACTGCGTCGACTCGGGCATCATCAACACCGGCGAAGAGCTCACCACCAAGGACATCAAGGCCACCATCGACACCCTGGCCAAGCACGGCCTCAAATCCGTGATCCTGATCGGCGGCGGCGAACCAACCCTGCACAAGGGCTTCGGCGAAATCGTACGGCAGGCCAAAGATCTCGACATGCAGGTCGGGGTGGTCACCAACGGCTCGCGTCTGAACAGAGTTGCCGAAATTGCCCAGCTATTCAAAAAGGGCGACTGGGTGCGGCTCTCAATCGACGCCGCCACCGAAGAGACCTTCCGCGCCGCCCACTGCCAGGCCAAGGCCGTTACCCTCAAGGGCATCCTTGAAGACGCCATGGCGCTCAAAGAACTCAACCCCAACATCCAGCTGGGCTACTCCTATGTGATTGTCTGGGATGAGATCTTCATCGACGACAAGGAACTCTGCGCCAATGTCGACGAGATGGTTGCCGCCACCAAGCTGGCCCGCGACTACAAATTTGACTACATCTCATTCAAGCCCTGCCTGCTGCGACTTGAAGGCTCCAAACGCGAATCCCTCTTCAATGACACCGATCAGGAGAATGAGACCCGCGTTATCGAAGCTATCCGCGCCAACCTGGCCGCCGCCCAAGAGGCTGCCGGCGACCTCAAGGTGCTTGAGAGCGTCAACCTGATCGCCATGCTGGAGAAGAAGGTTGCCGAGCTCAAAAAACAGCCCACGGTCTGCCACTCCCAGTTCTACCGCACCGTTGTGGCTCCGGCCGGCATCTTCCACTGCCCCGCTTTCCGGGGCGTCGAAAAGGGCCGCCTGGCCGACTGCCAGGGCTATATCGATGAAAAGCGTTTCAAGGAGACCCACAAGGCCCTGGCTAAATCAATCACCACCTTTGACGCCGCCAAAGAGTGCGATGTGGTTGTCTGCTTCTACCACCACGTCAACTGGTGGATGGACAACCTGATCCACTCCAAAGAGGGTGTTGACGAGCTGGAAGTGCTGGAAGACAACAACTTCTTCTTCTAGAGCGGAGAGAGTTTTGAAAATCTGCATCCTGCATCTCAATCAGATCGGCGACCTTATCTTTGCCCTGCCGCTGATTGAGAATCTGCGCGCCAACTACGAGCAAGCCGAGATCCACTCGGTGATCAAGCCCTACCTGAGCGGTCTGCTGGAGGGCGCCCCGGATGAAATCATCGCCCGCCCGGATGGTGTTAAGCCCAAGCTGCAGCTCATCAAGCGGCTGCGCCAGGAGCGCTATGACCTGATCATCTCACTGGCCCGCTCCGAAGAGTGCATGCTGATCACGGCCCTGAGCGGCGCCAGGCTCAAGGCCGGTTTCAAACGCGCGCCGCTGGATGTTGTCCTGGACAAGAAAATCAAGATTGAGGGCCACAACAGCTGGTTCAATACCCGCCGCCTGCTCGAAGAGCTTGGACTCAAGATCACCAAGAACGACTACTGCGGCCTGCTCAAGGCCGAAGGTGACATCTCTCATCTTGAGCTCCCCGAAAGATTTGCCGTCATCTCACCCGGAGCATCCAGCCGGCGCATGGCCAAGTGCTGGGACAATCAGAAGTTTGCCGAACTGCTGGCCCGGCTGCACAACGAAACCGACCTGAGTTTCGTGCTGGTGGGCAGCCAGGAAAATGCACCCATCAACGAACTGATCGCCGATCAGGCGCGCCAGCTGGCCCCCGAAATCGAGATCATGGACCTGGCCGGCAAGCTCGGCCTGAAGCCGCTCTGCTCGCTGCTCAGGAAGGCCAGCCTCTTCGTGGGCATCGATTCGGGCGTCATGCATATGGCCTCCAGCCTTGAGGTGCCGACGGTCGGCCTCTTCGGTCCCACCGACCCCTTCTATGTTGGCCCGCAGAACGAAAAATCCATAGTGGTGCGCAGCCAGATGGATTGCCTGCCCTGCTATCTCAAGCCCTGCGACCACCTCGACTGCATGCAAGGCCTTTCTGTTGACTCCGTCCTGAACGCCTGCAAAAAAATACTATAGTTTTTCCAGAATCTTCCGATTCCTTAATTACACACAGTTTTTAGTATTATGTAAAAATTGTCCCTCCAGACACATTTTTGGAAAACCTTTTCCATCCTGAATCAATTTTAACTTCTGAGCGCCATTCCTTTCTTTCTCAGCTCCCTGAGCGGCTATTCAGAATATTATTCGCCCAATCCATACCCGCATCAGCATGGTTACCATTTATTCACATAAATAGTACAGCATTGGGCATGTATCTTGCTCATCATGCTCCATCACCATTAAAGAGGAGCAGTTATGAAAAGAAACTTATTGGTCACCATTTGCATTTTGCTTGCCGTCACTCTTTGCGGCTGTAAGGAAGACACCAACATGGCCGTCGTGGGCACCGGCAACGATGCCATCGACATGTTCAACACCGACGACCCCACCGAGTACAAGTCCATCAAAAACATCGTTGACGACCCCAACCAGGTCATGATGTCACCGGACAACAAGCTGGCCTATGTGACCAGCGACGATGACAATAAGATCATCGTGGTTGATCTGCAGACTCAGAAGATCAAGAACACCATCGAACTTAAGGGTAACTTCTTTGCCATCAATGGCATCTGGGACATGGACCTCTCCGGCGACGGTTCCACCCTGGCTGTCGGCTATGACGAAGACAAGGTTGCGCTGATCAACACCACAACCAATGCGATTGAGACCACGGTTGATATTGATCAGGGCAGCGACGACTTCCCCTATGGTCAGAAGCTGGCCATCAACTACTACGGCGATGCACTCTACACCCTGGAGGTCGACAAATTCCTGGGCATTCCCAGCTCAGATCCCGATCTCGAATCCTACAGCGCCGCCAACAACTGGAAGCGCCTCGACAAAATTGAAATTACTGACTTCGGTTTCTGGGATCACATCACCAGCATCGCCATCAAAGATCATGTTGAGTATGAGATGGCCGTTTCACCGCACGATGATGTGCTGATCGCCATGAGCTCCAAAATCTACGCCTGCACCATCAACGAGAACGGCAGCCTCAACAACGTCTACCCCGACGGCCTGGATGCCACTTCCGACGAGAATGATGCCGTGCTGGGCGGCAACTCACGCATCCTCTTCACCAGGCAGGACAAGATCTACATCACCTCCGCCGGTATCCACCTGAACGCCTTTGACACCGAAGCCAACCTGGGCGGCGGCTCCGTCTGCCTGGACAAGCAGGCGATCCTGGATGGCGCCGAGAATCCCTTCATCGCCGATCTGGACAACTTCCTCAACGATGTGCTGCCCTGGATTGTCGGCAAACTCGGCCTGGACAATGCCGTCGTCAACTACATCGTAGACAACCTCAGCTTCTTCGGCATCTCCGCCTCCTGCGTGGGCGGCAACACGGTCTATATGGTCATCTCCCCGGTCGTCACCCTGACCAAAGAGGACACCGGCCTGCCCATCGACATCACCCCGATGCTGGCCATCTTTGAGAACATCCTGAACGACTTTGACCTCTGGGTCGGCGGCACCATGCTCGGCAACTATGCCAGCAGCATCGCCGTCAACCCGGCCGAGGACACCCTGCTGCTGGCCGATGACGACAGCAACGTTGTCGAGATCATCAAGAGACAGCCGGTTATCGGCTGGAACTTCCTGAACCCCGCCGCCAGCGTTGAGGTTGACGGTAAGGCCCAGGCCATGGCCGCTGCCTGTGTGCCCGAAGTAGAGAAGAAGTAAAGATCTAAACTATGAGGGGGATCGCTAAGATCCCCCTTTTTCCAGCCCTTTTATCACTGCCGTCAGCGTATCGTTAACCGGCGTCTTTATTCCAAGTTCTCTGCCATAGCTCGAAATAGCTCCATTTAGCGCGTCGATCTCGGTCCTGCGGCCGCGCTTAAGATCCTGCAGCATGGATGAGTGGTGAGCCACGGTGGGCGGCAGCTGCACATTGATCAACACATCAAAATAGTCCTCCGGCTTTGCGTAACCCAGATTGACGCCACGCGCCGCTGCCACCGCAAAGATCTCCTTGATGATGACCCGCATGCTTGCAATCAGCTCCGGTGTCTCTCTGAGTTCGCCGTAGGGACAATTCAGAATGGCACCAAGCGGATTGAGGCAGCAGTTGTAGAGCACCTTGCCCCAGATGAAGCGCTCGATCTCATCACTATAGGCCGTCGGGATGCCAGCGCTGTCCAGCTCATCACAGATGGCTTCGATCCGATCTTTGGGAACACTGCCATTGGGCGAGCCCAGCAGCACCTTGTCAGCATAGACCGAGACATGCGCCACCCCGGGCTGGTTGATCTCGGCACCAAAGATGACGCGGCCGCCGACGGTGCGCTCCCAGCCGACCACAGCGGCAATCTGCTCCCAGTTGCCCAGGCCGTTCTGGATCGAAACCACCAGGGTCTGCGGCCCCACCAGATGCGCGGCCTGGCTCAAGACTTCAGCTGTATGGTAGGACTTGACGCAGAGCAGGATCACATCAAAAGGCCCCTCGACTGAGCCGATATTATCGGTGGCATTTACCGACGGCAGGGTGCGCTCGCCCCAGATGCCGGTCAGCCTGAGACCATCACGCTGCATAACCTTCAGATGCTCGCCGCGACCCACAAAGACAACATCCTGCAGCATGCCGCCAAAGACACTGCCCAATGCACCGGCTCCCAAGACAAGATATCGCATGTCAACCTCCTGCTCTCCTTATAATCCATTGCCCGCCCACTTACAATTGGGCTTGCCTCATGCGCATCATCCAACTAGATTGCAGCCTATGGTACAGTTTTTCCGCAATGTTAATATTGAGGTGCCCTACAGGGAGATCTACCGCCGGCTGGGCTTCAGGAAGGCCAAGACCGAAATCTCGGCCGATCAGCAGGCCCAGGTGGAGCAGTACATCGCAGAGGGCGTCGACCTGGTGGAGCTGCAGGGCTGCTGCCTGCGGCTCAAGATCAGTGACAATGACGGCCAACAGATCAGCTTTGAGGATGGCACAGCATTTAACGGCAGCGGCCTGGCCAAACTGCTGTTGGATAGCCAGGAGGCCCTGCTGATGGGCGCCACCGCCGGTCAAACAATTGTTGACGAGATCAATGCCGGCATGCGCGGGACAGACATGATGCGCGGCGTGGTGCTGGACGCCGTGGCCAGCGAGATGACCGACAATGTGCTCGACTGGCTGATGACCTACCAGAACCGACAGCTGCTGCGCCAGGCGCGCCAGCTGACCAAACGGCGCTACTCGGCCGGCTACGGCGACTTCAATTTGAACAATCAGCAAGTGTTTCACCGTCTACTGCAGATGCAAGAGCTGGGCGTGAATATCACCGACTCAGACATCCTGATGCCCGAGAAGTCGGTGACGGCCATTGCCGGCATTATCAAGGCCGGCTAAAAAGATTCAACCAGCAGTTGATTGACTTCAAGGCTGCTTTGCAGTGATGTAGATTTTTAATAATTTTATAAGGAAAGTTAGATGAGCAGAGAGAGAATCGCAGAGATAATGCAAAAACGGGTTATGGTTCTGGACGGTGCCACCGGCACCCAGCTGCAGCTGCGCGGCATGCCGGAAGGAGTCTGTCCGGAACTGTGGTGCATCGAGAACCCCGGCCCGATCCAGGATATTCACCGCGCCTACCGCGACGCCGGCAGCGACGTGGTTTACAGCTGCACCTTCGGCGGCAACCGCTACAAGCTGGAGGAGTACGGCGAGTCCAACGTCATCGGCGTCAACCGCAAACTGGTTGAAATTGCCCGCGAAGCCGTGGGCGAGAACTGCCTGATCGCCGGCGACATTGCGCCGACCGGCAAGATGATTGCGCCCTTCGGCGAGGTACCCTTCGAAGAGGCCGTCGAAATCTACAAGGAACAGGTCCGCGGCCTGCTGGAAGGCGGGGTCGACCTCTTTGTAATCGAGACCATGATGGATATCCAGGAGGCCCGCGCGGCCCTGATCGCGGTCCGCGAGCTGAGTGACGCCTTCTGCATGGTGACCATGACCTACGAGGAGAGCGGCCGCACCCTGAACGGCACCGATCCGATCACGGCCCTGGTGACCCTGCAGGCCCTGGGCGCCGACGCGGTGGGCTGCAACTGCTCCACCGGCCCGGTTGACATGCTCAAGGTCATCAAGAGCATGAAGCCCTACGCCACCATTCCGCTGGTGGCCAAGCCCAATGCCGGCCTGCCCCAGCTGCGCGACGGCAAGACCGTCTTTGACATGGGCCCGGCTGAGTTCGGCAGCTTTGCGGATAAATTCATCGCCGGCGGCGTCGGCATCATGGGCGGCTGCTGCGGCACCACCCCCGAGCACATCGGCGCCCTGAGCAGGGAGCTGGGCAGCAAAGAGCCGGTGGCGCCCCTGATCGACAGCTTAAGCGCGGTCAGCTCGGCGCGCCAGACCCTCAAGATCGACAAAGACGGCCCGGTGCTGATCATCGGCGAGCGCATCAACCCGACCGGCAAGAAGGACCTGCAGGCCGAACTGGCCGAGGGCAAACTCTCGATCGTGCGCAAGTTTGCCAAGGAGCAGGAGAAGAGGGGCGCCAACCTGCTGGACGTCAACGTGGGCATGCCCAACATTGATGAGAAGGCCACCAGCAACAAGGTGGTCGACTTCCTCTCGACCATCAGCGACCTGCCTCTGGCCATCGATTCATCCGATATCGACACCATCGAGAGCTCGCTGCGCCGCTACCCGGGCCGCGCGCTCTTGAACTCCATCTCTGGCGAGCCCGGCAAGCTGGAGGCCCTGGCCCCCATTGCGGCCAAGTACGGCGCCATGTTCATCCTGCTGCCCATCAAGGGGCGTTCGGTGCCCAAAACAGCCCAAGAGCGCCAGCAGGTTGTCGAGGAGCTCTTCAATCAGGCCAGGCAGTACGGCATCACCAAGGATGACATCGTGGTGGACGCCCTGGCCATGGCCGTCTCGGCCGATCAGAGTGCGGCCCGGGAGACCCTCGACACCATCAGATGGTGCAGCGAGGAATTCGGCGTCCGCACGGTGCTGGGCCTCTCCAACGTCTCATTCGGTCTGCCCGAGCGGCGCTGGGTCAATGCGGCCTTCATGGCCATGAACGCCGCAAGCGGCCTGACCATGGCGATTGCCAACCCGGACAGTGCCGAGCTGATGGCAGTCAAGATGGCCTCGGACGTGCTCTGCGCCCGCGACAAGGATGCCACCAACTACATCAAGTTTGCCTCCACCGTCAGTCTGACCACCACCACAGCCGAGGCATCAACCGCCGGCGCACAGAAGCAGGCTGCCGAGACTCCGGCCGAGAAGGTCATGGAGGCCGTCATCGAGGGCAACCGCGACGACATCACCGCCATCATCCAGGCAGCCCTGGATTCCGGCTGCAGCTGCACCGAGCTGGTGGACGACTGCATGATCCCGGCCATCCAAAAGGTCGGCGACCTCTACGACAAGAAGATCTACTTCCTGCCCCAGCTGATCGCCAGCGCCGAGGCCATGAAGAAGGGCTTTGAGCTGCTGGAGCCCATGCTGGCCCAGGGCGGACAGCAGAGCAAGGGCAAGATCCTCTTCGCCACGGTCCAGGGCGACATCCACGACATCGGCAAGAACATCGTCTGCCTGATGCTCAAGAACAACGGTTTCGACGTGATCGACCTGGGCAAGGATGTCAAGCATGCCGACCTCCTGAGCGCCATTGAGGAGCATCAGCCCGACATCGTAGGGCTCTCGGCCCTCATGACCACCACCATGGTCAACATGGAGGACGCCATCAAGCTGGCCCGCGAGCACGGCCAGGAGTGCCCATTCATGGTGGGCGGAGCGGTTGTGACCCGTGACTATGCCAAGTCCATCGGCGCCCACTACTCCAAGGACGGCGTTGAGGCCGTCAAGGTGGCCGAGGAGCTCATACGCAGATAACTATTGATTTAATTTCGGCAGAACCGCATTTAAGCATTTAACGGTTCTGCCGATTCCTCTTTAATGGCCCATTGGCCGAGATGGAGGAATGCTTGAACCCTTTTGCCCAGACAAGTAACCCGTGTCCGGTGTGTAACACGCCCGTTGAATTCACCTTTATCAAACCGCGCCTCTTTGTTGAGCAGGAGAAGGATATCGACCTCTATCCGCTCAGCATCACCTGGCTGACCAATGAGGCTCCGCCCGGTAATCCGCGGCACTACTTCATGCAGCACTGCAAGCAGTGCGGCTTCACCGCCGACCACTCCTTCTTCAAGGAACCATTCAAAACATCAGAACTTCCCCTGGGACGCTTCGCCGCCGCATTCAAAGAAAAATCAGCCCTTCATAAGGAGAAGTTCAACCTGCTCGAGGCCGATGCCAATGAAGACTCCCTGAGCAGGGCCATCAAACTGCACCTGCTGGCCATCTATCAGTTCGAACTCTTCAAGGACCTCAAGAAATTTGAATCGCTCAACCTGGGACGCTATTATCTGCGGCTGGCCTGGCTCCTGCGCGACGGCCAGCCGGCCCCCATTGAGCACCTCAAGGAGACCTGGGACACTCCATTAGATGAAAAACAGGCCCTGCAGCAGGCCGTCAACTACTACGAAAATGCGCTCAACTACTCAAAGGCACTGGAAAATCAACATGAGGAGCTGCGTCTGCTGACCCTGATTGCGCGCATCAACCTCAAGCTTGGACAGATCAAAGAGGCCTACCCCATGCTGGCCACCGGCCAGGATCGACTGATGAAATTTGAGATGCAGACCAAAGACCTGCAGCGCGAGGTCGCCAAAACAGAGAACCATCCGCGGACCCAGGAGCTCGCCGAAATGCAGGCTGACTGTCGCCGCATGCGCAAACTGCTGGATGACACCCGTGACATCTACGCTGAACATAAACGCGCCTGGACCCAGGCCGAGCTCAACCGCGGCCGTCAGATTCTACAGCAGGCCGCCGGCAGGAGCCGAGCCGAACAGGAAAAGCTGCTGCAGGCGCAACAGCTTGATGAGGCCATCATCCAGAAACTGCTGCCCGAAAAGAAAAAGAAGGGGCTCTTCGGGCTGCAGTTCGGCTGAACTATTTCAGGACGCTCTTAACGTCCTCTTCCAGATTGTGAGAAGGGAAGCTGACAATCTTACCTGCAGCATCCAGAACCGCCACCATGGGAACTCCGCGCACACCATAGGCCGTGGCTACCGCACCATCCGAATCCAGCAAAATAGGATATGGCAGCTTCTGCTTGTCCACAAAGTACTGCACGGTCTTGTCGGACTCCTTGATATAGATGGCCAGAAAGTTAAGTTTGTCGCCATACTCGGCGTAGACCTTCTTCAGATTTGGAATCTCCCGCTTACAGTAGATGCACCAGGTGGTGGTAAAAACCAAAACACTCGGCTTACCCTGCAGCTCACTCAGCGTCACCTTGGAACCGTCCAACGACGCAAGCGTGAAATCGGGAGCATCTTGAGCAGCCCATGCCGGCCCGGCAATCAAGAGGGCCATAACCATGATCATTATCTGTCTCTTCTTCATGTTATCTCCTATTAGATTAAGAATCTGCCAGTCATAACCAAAAAATACTCTCCCATAGCCAGCAATATCCAGCCAAATGCCTTCTGCACCTTAACCATCCACTCTCCCGAGCGCGGCATATTGGCCATGAATGAACTGAATGTTCCGGCCAAAATCATGAGCGTTCCCATGCCGAAGGCAAAGGTAAAAAGCAACGCCATGCCGTAGACAACATTCTGTTTGGTGGCCACAAAAGCCAGCAAGGCCCCCAGGACCGGCGCCGTACAGGGCCCCAAAACCAGACCCGAAACGATGCCCAGCAGAAAGCCACCCCAGATACCATCTCGCCGGTTATGCTTATGACGCATACGGTGCATAAACTGCGGCATCTGCAGATGAAAAACATGCAGCATGGAGAGCCCCATCAGAATGCAGACATTGGCCACAACAAAAAACGTCCAGGGACTGGTCTGGATTGAACCAAACAGCGAACCGGTCAGGGCCGCGACCATTCCCAAGACGGTGTAGGTCAGGGCCGTACCGGCAACATAAATCAGCGAAAGCAGAAAACCCTTCCAGCGGGATCCCTGGGAGTGACTGCCAACATAGGCCACCTCAATGGGAATTACCGGATAGACGCAGGGCGTAAAGCTGACCAGAACACCCACCATATAGGCCGTAAAGAAAGCGGCAATCCGTGAGCCTTCCAAATAAACTTCAAAACTATTTATCAAATCATACAGCATCTAGCTCTCCCCACTGTTCCAATAATATATCGATACATGGCGCATGCAATTGATTCAAATCAATTATTCCGACATCTGTTACATTGGCTTCACTCAAGCATTGCAGACTTGATGCCGATAACGCTGTTGCCTGCAACAATGAGACTCTGAAGGATTAACTATGTATGATAAAGGGAACAGGTATCATAAACTCTTTTTCCTAGCTGCATTTGTCTGGATTTTCTCATATATGAGCATCTATCTGGCCTTATGCAATCCCCTGAACAGCACCTTCATTAAAAATACCAGTGATCTACTGTTCTCGATATCCATTATACTGGCAATCGTATCAATGGTATTTGCCCTCTTCTGGGGACTCAAAGAGCTGCAGCGTGACAACTCAACCCGTTCCATCTGCAGCGAAATGCAGTATGAGGGCAAGCTGATACCGCCTAAACCGCAGCATAAAAATGACGACCATATGTCGCTGCTGACCCTCTGACGCTTTACAGACAGAGCTTAACAATCTAGTATACCTCATTATCTTTGTTTATTCAGGAGGTATTACAATGGACCAGAAGGTTGTTGTTCATTTCACGGATGGGCAAATCGTCAAGGGCCAGACCTATGACTTCTTTCATACCAAGTCATCCTTTCACCTCAGAATTGATTTGGCTGATCCGGCATCCCCCCCGGTCTCCATCGATATCAAAGAGCTCAAGGCCATCTTCTTTGTCAAAACCTATGACGGCAACCCCGACTATCAGGAACGCAAGGAATTTACCCCTGACGACAAGGCTTATGGACGCAAGATTGCGGTAAATTTCAATGACGGCGAGCGTCAGGTCGGCACCTGCAACGCCTATGATCTGGATGAGCAGGGGTTCTTCTTCTTCCCGGTCGACCCCCAAAGCAATAATATCCGCGTCTATGCGGTCTGTGACTTTGTTAAAAACGTCGAAGAGCTGAGGGTCTGATATCTCCAAAGAAAACAGGCCGGGATAATTGATTATCCCGGCCAACTAAAAGGAGATATATCTTATGGGCTTATACATTACCCATCGACAATTTTATTTTTTTCATAAGTTATTTTTATAAGAATTATAGATTTTATGGCATCGTCGCGCCCAGATAGGTCAGCAGCGTTTTAAGATCATCATAAATTTCTGAGAGTGAATCAACCGTGTGGATATTACTGCCGACAGTCACCAGCAGCCCCTCCAGCTTGGTCATATTGGGGTCGCGCTTTTCCAGCTCCTTGCGGATATCCTGGACCAGCTCAAAAACTTCGCTCCGCGGAAAAGTTTCATCATTTACGCCAGCCAAGGCAAATTCCAGCGAAAAAAGAATACTTTGGATATCCGACTGCATCTCCATATACTGGCGGCGCTTGTCATCATGCAGAACCCCGGCCCCCAAATTGGTATGCGGCGGCTCCTCAAACGAAGAGTTGCCACCCCTCAGTTCAACCACAAACTGATGCACCTCACCTTTGATGCGCGCAAAATTATCAAACCGCACCTGGCCCAGCTTGGACTCAAACTGCTTAATGGCCGGTTCCGTAGAATAGACGATCCTGCTCAACTGCGCATAGATATCACTGATGTCATCAAAGGGTGATGGAATATTTTGATCAAGGATATCAATCAGCTGACTCTCCAGCAGATCGCTGTAGCCGACCTTGGCCTCCTTGGCAAAGACAACCAGAATGCGCCAGGCATCCTGCATGCGGGCCGCAACCGATTTGGCGCACAACTCCTGCACCCTCTCCACGGTCACGGATGTGTGCAGCAAATTTCGCGCATCCATCTCCTGCAGACACTCCTGCACATCGCGCGCAAGAAAATCCACCTTCTCATCAATATCAAGCTGGATAAAGTTATTAACCGAGCTCACCAAGTCCGGCGATAACATTCCTACCCCCTATCCCCATATTACAATTGCTCCTGGATAAATCAAATATCCCGGGCTAAGTTGTATAGTTTTTGTCACAGAAATGCAAACATTCAATATAACTCAATTTAAATGTCGGGCAGCGGGTCACATATTCACAATGATCTGGAGATGAGGGGATTTGAACCCCCGACCCTCGCGTTGCGAACGCGATGCTCTCCCACTGAGCTACATCCCCACTCCTGCATCATCTACCAAATAGCCCGCTCACGTCAATCCTGAGTTCGCAAAAAATCCTCGGCAAAGGCGATCGCGGCGCTGAAATCACCAAGCTCTCCATTCAAGCTCTTATCTCTGATCAGATTGAGGCATTCACCCATCAAAGGTCCCTGCGTGAAACCGATCTCCATCAGATCCCGGCCACGCACCAGCGGACGTGAGCGGCGCCAAGAGGTAATATAAGACGAGATCGTCTCTTTGGCACACTTGGTCCGTGACATCACATAGAGCAGCTCCTCAAGACTCAACTGGGCCAGCAGATCCACAATCTGGGATGGCCGCGCATCCTGGTTGCAGGCCAGCTGTTTCAGCGCATCGTTAGCACGCTGCTGCGAAAGAACTATACGGCGGATATCGTTTTCATCCAGACCCATGCTCTGGCAAATCCTGACCCCACTCTCCTGATGCTCGATCAGGGCCAGCACATATATCTGCCAGGGCGCATACTTCTCATGGGTATATAACAAATTGAACCAGGCAACTGTTTCACGCACCGACACTAAATCCTCGACCACCTTTGGGCTGAAGACCGTCTCCGCATCAATAGCCTGCAGGATGCCAAGCTCGTGCAGCCGCTGCATTCCCTTGACCGGATCCTCCTCCGAGAGCATCTGTTTCAGTTCATGAGCGATGCGCTTGCCCGGCAGATTACTCAACAAACCAGATTTAACCGCCGTCTTGATCAGCGAACGGGTCTGCTTGCCAAGCTTGAAGTCAAACCGCTGTTCAAAACGTACGCCCCGCAGCATCCTGGATGGATCCTCCACAAAGCTCAGGGAGTGCAGCACCCGGATGCGGCCCTCCTTCATGTCGTTCTGGGCACCGAAGAAATCCACCAGCTCGCCGAAACGGTCCGGATTAAGGCAGATGGCCATGGTGTTGATGGTGAAGTCTCGGCGGTAAAGGTCCAGCTTCAGGGTCGACTCCTCAACCACCGGAAATCCGCCCGGCCGCTTGTAGTACTCCAGCCGCGCCGTGGCAATGTCGATATGGTTGCCGTCCTCAAACTTAAGAACGGCGGTCTTATACTTATCATGTACCGCCAAGCGGCTCTGAAGCTGTGCGGCCAGGCTGCGCGCAAAGACAATACCGTCCCCCTCCACCACCAGATCGATATCAAGATTATCAATCCTCAGCAGAATATCGCGCACGATGCCGCCCACCAGATAGAGCTTGTAGTTCATCTCATTGGCCAGCTCGCCGGCCATATAGAGCTGATCATAGATACTGCCCGGCAAGCGGTCCCTGAGCAGTGCCCTGACCGATCGGCGGCGGGTCACGCGCGAACCCTCCAGGGCCCCCATCTTCTCATGCATGGCGCTCAAAATATCGGTCCGGGTAATTACGCCCACCAGCTTGCCGCGGCGCATGACCGGCAGCAGCCGCTGATTGCCGTCAACAATCACGCTGCGCACCTCACCGAGCGAGACCCCCTCGTCCACGCACTCAAAATCGCGGATCATATAGTCGCAAACTTTTGCCTTGCCCAGCACATGGCCCTGGGCGCGGGTCACAACCTGGCGCGTCACATAACCCGCCACCTGCCCCTCGTCCCAGACAACGGCCGAGTTGATATGATAGCGGTTGAGCATCTGACTGGCCTCGTCAATTGATGCATCCATCTCGAGCCCCTTGACCGGAAAGGTCATGATATCGCGGGCCGTAATACGCGGCCGGGCCTCGGCCCTGACAGCCGCCAGCACCTCATCAATGGCCTCATCCAGCGAGATATCACGGATTGAGGCGGCCGCCGCCGTGGCATGACCGCCGCCGCCGAAAACCGCCGCCACCTCGGCGGCGTCCAGCTGGGGCAGCGAACTGCGGGCCACCAGATAGATCACATCGCCCATGCGCCCCAGGGTGAAGATGGCGTCAACCTTGTACATGCGCTCCAGCTTGTGCGCCAGCATGGCATAGTCATCCACATAAATCGGTGACACCGAGTGTGAGATGAGCACATGAATGCCGTTAATGTAGCTGGTGGAAACATTCTTGATCAGCTGATCGAGCACATCCACCTGGTCGGCGCTCAGCTCACGGCTCAGCAGCCGCGAGATCTTGCCGGTGTCGGCCCCCAGCTTCAGGCAGAGGGCAAAGGCCTCCACATCCTCAGCCGCGGTCGAGGGAAAAAGCAGGCCGCCCGTATCCTCATAGATGCCCGCGGCCAGCAGGGTCGCCAGCTCCGCGGCAATCTTGATCTTGCGCCGCTGCAGCTCCCGGATCATCAGCGTGGTGTTGGCGCCGTACTCCCGCGCATAGACCTCCCTAGCGCCCAGTTCATCAGCCTGCAGAACATGGTGATCGTAGACAATCACCTCCACATCCTCGCGCTCGATCAGTTCAGCGAACGGCCCGAGTCTCTCCCGGTGACAGGTGTCCACCACGATCAGGCGCGTCACCTCAGCAAGCTCAATATCCTTGAGCTTACGCAGACCGAAATCAAGATTGCTGCCCGTCAGATAGTTGCGCAGATCCTTCTCCTGCGAGCCAGCGAAGACCAGCTGCGCATCCGGATAGATCAGGGACGCGGCCACCATGGAGGCGAAAGCGTCAAAATCGGCATTGGTATGACTGGTGATAATCTCCAAATTAACCCCGCGGATGGTAAGCCTCATGCACCTCTTTGAGGCGCTGGGAGGTTATGTGCGTATAGATCTGGGTGGTTGAGATGTCGGCATGCCCCAGCATCATCTGCAGCGAGCGCAGATCGGCGCCGCCGTGCAGCAGATGGGTGGCAAAGGAGTGCCTCAGGGTATGGGGTGAAATCTTCTTCTTGATGCCCACCAAAGATGCGTAGCGCTTGATGATGTACCAGAAGTTCTGCCGGCTCATGGCCTCGCCGCGCCGCGACAGAAACAGCTCTTCGGTCGTATGGCGCGCCAACTCAGGCCGGGCCTCGGCTAGATAGCGGCTGACCCACTCGCGGGCACTCTCACCCATGGGCACCAGCCGCTCCTTGTCGCCCTTGCCCTTGGTTATCAGATAACCCACGTCCAGATTAATATTATTCATCTTGAGTCCCACCAGCTCAGAAACCCTAAGCCCCGTGGCATAGAGCACCTCCAGCATGGCCTTGTCCCGAATGCCCAGGCTATCTTCAGCCGGCGCACGCATCAGGCTCTCAACCTCTTCGCGACTCAGGACGTCCGGCAGATAGTGCGCGCGCCGGGGCACCACCAGGTCCCGGGTGGGATCGTGCTGCATGAGACCCTCTTCCAGCATAAAGCGGTAGAACTGCTTGATGGCCGAGATCCGGCGGTTGATGCTGGTGGTCTTCAAGTTGTTGCTTTGGCAATAGGATATAAAGGCGCTCAAGTCAGAGCTTGTAATCTTGAGGGGGTCGCGTTCCCCCAGCCAGAGATAGAAGTTATCAAGATCTCCGGCATAAGCGGCCAGAGTATTTTCCGGCGCAAAACGCTCAGCAACCAAATACTCCAGAAAGGCATCTCTCATCGTTTCATGATTTTTACATCCAGGCCCTTGGCCGCCAGTTCAGAATAGACCAGGTTAGCACTCACCAATGTCGGATAAGCCCCCGCCAGCACCCTGAAGCAGGTTCCCTCCGGCACGATATAGAAACCGGGCTCATCAAAGCGCCCCAGCAGCTCGGTGGCCGCCTCCATACTCTCAAAGGTTTCAATTTCCACACTGTAGGGCACGGCCCCGCCCACAAAGGCGCCCTTGTCAACCTGCTTGGCAGCCTTGACCTCCTTGAGACGCGCGCTGGCCGCCGCCATGGTCTCAAAAACGCCATAGTCAACCCGATACCAGATCCCGCGCTCACCCAGATCGATCTTGGTTATGAAGACCGGCTCAAGTTTAACCTTCTCAAGCTCACTCAGGGCCTGTTCACGATCCTGCCAGGATGAAATATGTATCGTATAGGGATAGAAATTACTTTTGGCACACTTGACAACCTCTTCAACCCGGGGTGCCTCGGGAGCCTCAATCTCAATGGTTACCACATTACTCAGACCGTAATCTGCCCATAGCGGCAGCGCCAACAGCAACAACGGTACAAGCGCCAGAATCCTCTTCATAAATCTCCCCCAACATAAGCATAGCCGGTACTCTTCATATAGGCATGAATACCGTCCGCAATACCATCAGCAAGTGTCTGCTGGTATGAATCTTTCTTTAATAAAGCAAAATCTTGCGAATTACTCAAGAAGCCAAGTTCAAGCAGCACCGAAGGCATCTGGGCCCCCAGCAATACATAGAAGGGTGCCTGGCGCACCCCGCGGTCCCGGCCGCCATAACCGATGTTCTTGACGGACTGCATGACCGAGCCCTGCAAGGAACCGGCCAGCCGCGAAGACTCATTGATCTTGGCGTTCAGCATCAGATCATTCAGAATCAGCTGCAGGTCACCCAGCGAACGCGAAGTTGTGGCGTTTTCACGGGCCGCAACCTCGATGGCGCTCTCATCGGTGGTCAAATTGAGGTAGTAGGCCTCAATTCCGCGCACCTTCTTGTCACGGTTGGAGTTCATATGGATCGAGATGAAGAGATCGGCGTTCTTCTTGTTGGCAAAGGCGGTCCGCTCTTCGAGCGGCACAAAAATATCGCTCTCACGGGTCAGATAGACCGTAAAACCCTCACCCCTGAGCTGCTTGGCCAAACGCTTGGAAATCTCCAGGGTCAGCTCTTTCTCCTTGATGCCGCCCCTGCCGATGGCGCCCGGATCCTTGCCGCCATGGCCGGGATCAATCACAATGGTTGAGATCTTGAGTGAGAGCTGCTTGGCAATCGAGGCCACGTCATCCGGCATGGTGGAGGGCACTCCCGAGCGCACCTTCTTGATACCGTTGCCGCTGCCGGCCTTGGGGTCCACCGAAGCCACCATGGGGCCGTTACCGCGCACATCCACCACCAGCCGCGAAGGGTTGGAGAGCGGGAAGGCGTTATAGTTGGTGCCCTCGGTCAGATCCATGACCACGCGCACCTTGTCCTTCTGGTTCTGGCTGACGCGCACGCACTTGAGGATGCCCTCGTTGACATTCATCTTGTAGGGCAGGCCCGGCTTGGTGCGCGCATTGTTGATGTCCACCACCAGGCGCGGCGGCTTGTTGTGCTCGGCGTTTGCCGGCAGCGAGAAGCTGTTGAAGGAGGTGTCCCTGCCCAGGTCGATGACAATGCGCGTATAATCCTCGGTAGTCCACTTGCGCACGCTCTGAACCTCGACCAGGCCGCCGCTGCTTTGAACCACCTGCGGTTCGGCCTGCTTGATATGGATGGCATTCATACCCTCGCGGGCCTGCTGGGCCATGTCTCCGTGGGGAAACTTCTCAATCACCTGACGGTAGAGATCATAGGCCGACTGCTTATCGCCCATCTTCTGATCATAAATTCTGGCCGAGCGGTAGAGCCCGTCATCCGCCAGCGAACTCTGGGGGTATCGCGCCGCCAGCCTGGTGTAGAGGCTGATGGCGGCCTGCAGGTCCGAGCGCCGGGAAGAGTAGCCGTAGAGCTGCTCATATAGCTTGGCCTGCTTGAACATGGCCTTGGGGGCCACATTTGAGTCGGGATAGTTTTTTGACACCTGGGCGTAGAGATTGATGGTCTTGATCCAGTTCGCACGATTCTTGCGTTTGGCCGCGTCACGCGAGAGACTCACGTAAGCGCTGTTAGCCTCCTGATAGGCCTGGGCCGCACCCTCTGCCGCCTGCACAGCCGGCAGGCCGCTCAGCATAAAAATGATCAACAAGGTCAGAGTTGTAAAATATTTTTTTGTTTGAATCATTATTTCACCCTGTCAAAATTGTTGGCAGCAAACTGCCACGGGTCCCATGAAGCAAGATCAATGCCGATTGAGGGTTCCCAAAAGATAGAGCCCCTTGAGCAGCAGGTCGGCATCCCATATATAGCCGTCCGGCAGCCTCCCGGCCAGCAGATGCGACAAGCCGCCGGTGACCACCACCTGCGCCCCCTGAGCCATCATGCGACTCAGGCCATCAAGCATGGCCAGATGCCCCAGCAGCAGGCCGGAACACAGGCACTCAGCCGTATCACGCCCGACAACGCTCCCGGGCCATCTGAGCTCAACATCCGGCAGCTGCGGCGCGCTGGCCAGCAGGCCGGCGTAGCCGCTGCGGATGCCGGGCATAATCGCGCCGCCCCTGAAGACGCCCTCGGCGCTCAGATAATCAACCGTGGTTGCCGTGCCCATATCGGCGACAATCAGCTCCCGAGCGCCATATAAATGACGCGCCGCCGCCGCCACCACCAGCCGGTCCATACCGAGCGTATCCAGCGACCGGTAATCCACCCCGATTCCCAGCTCAATGCCCGGCTCAACCAGCAGCAGATCATTCACCTCGGCGCGGATCACCGCGGTGATCTCACTGCGCACGCTGGAAAGCACCGCGCGCTCAGAGCGCAGATCATCGCGCAAAAGCCGCTCCCGGCAGTCCCCGGTCGCAAACTCATATCGGGCCCCGATCTCAAAATCTTCAATCAGGGCGGCCTCAATCCTGGTGTTGCCCACGTCAATTACAAGCATAGGCTGGTTTTAAACCAGATCTACCCCTCATGGCAACTCTTCAAAATCTTGACATGCCCAGTCGGTTGGGCTTTATAGAGTGCATGAACTTCAACATTAACGACATCCTTTCACAGGCCCAGAACATTCAGGGAAAGATCAAAGAGATCCAGGCCACCATGGCCGGTAAGACCGTGTACGGCGAAGCCGGCGGCGGCATGGTCAAGGTCGAGATGAGCGGCGACCTTAAGGTCAAATCGATCAAACTCGACCCCATCTGCGTGGACAGCCGCGACATCGGCATGCTCGAAGATCTGATCACGGCCGCCGTCAACCAGGCATCAGGCAAAGCCAAGGAGCTGGCCGCCGAAGAGATGAAAAAGGCCACCGGCGGCCTGCCGCTGCCCTTCGACCTCTTCTGATATGGACGCCTACCCCAAGCCGCTCAGAGATCTGATCAACCAACTCAAGCGCCTGCCCGGCATCGGCGAGAAGACTGCCGCCCGTCTGGCCCTGCACATCCTGAGCGATGACGGCGACCTGGCGGTCAGCCTGGCGCACGCCCTGCAGCAGGTCAAACGCCAGATCCGCCTCTGCCCGATCTGCTTCAACCTGACCGACCAGCAGCGCTGCAGCATCTGCGAAAACCACAGCCGCGACCAATCGATAGTCTGCGTGGTCGAGGACCCCAGCGATGTGCTGGCCCTGGAATCGGCCCACGAATACAAGGGCGTCTATCATGTGCTGCACGGCCTGATCTCACCCATCAACGGCATCGGCCCCGACGACATCAAGCTGCCCCAGCTCATAGCCCGCCTGCGGGCCGGCAACATTCGCGAAGTGGTCGTGGGCACCAACCCGTCGGTCGACGGCGAGGGCACCTCCCACTACATTCATAAAATCATACGCCAGAGCGGCCTCAAGGTGCAGGTCAGCCGCATCGCATCGGGCATTCCCATGGGCGGCGAACTGAAGTATATGGATCAGGTAACCCTGGCCAGCGCCCTACGCTACCGCCGCAACTTTGGCTAAAGGAGCTTGCAATGCAGAAATTTGCCATCCACGGAGGCTATGTCATCAAAAATGCCAACGAGATCGTGACCGACCACTATGTCATTGTCTCTGGCAAGACCATTGAAGCCATCACCCCCGAGCGCCCCGCCGAAATCGAAATCCTGGGCGGCCGCCACGACATCGTCATGCCCGGCCTGATCAACACCCATACCCATGCGCCCATGACCCTCTTCAGGGGCATGGCCGACGACCTGCCGCTCATGACCTGGCTCAATGAGCACATCTTCCCGGCCGAGGCCAAACATGTGGACGATGAGTTTGTCTACATCGGCTCCCTGCTGGCCTGCTGGGAGATGATCCGCTCCGGCACCACTGCCTTCTGCGACGGCTACTTCTTCGAGGACCAGGTCGGCAGAGCCGCCAAAGAGGCCGGCATGCGCGCCTGGCTGGGCGAAGGCATCCTGCAGTTTCCGACCCCCTCCAACAGCGACCCGACCCAGACCATCGAGCACTCCGAGGCCTTCATCAAGCGCTGGCTGAATGACGAACTGGTCAAACCGACTGTCTTCCCGCACGCCGCCTACACCTGCACCCCGGAAATTCTGAGTTCGGCGGCCGAGCTGGCCCGCAAGTATGACCTGCCCTTCCAGATTCACCTCAGCGAAACCCAGTTTGAAGTGGATCAGATCAGCACGGAGCGCGGCATGTCGCCGGTGGCCTATCTGGACTCGCTGGGCTGCCTCAGCGAGCGCACCCTGGCGGCCCACTGCGTTGTACTCAGCGAGAGCGATATTGAACTGCTGGCCGAGCGCAAAGTTTCGGTGGCCCACAACGCCGAGAGCAACATGAAGCTCTCCTCGGGCATCGCGCCCGTGCCCCAGATGCTCGAGGCCGGCATCAATGTCGCCCTCGGCACCGACGGCTGCGCCAGCAACAACAACCTCGACCTGCTCGAAGAGATGGCCTCGGTGGCCACCCTGCACAAGGTCATCACCCTCGATCCCACCGTGGTGGACGCCTGTACCACCCTGCAGATGGCCACCGCAAACGGTGCGCGGGCCCTCGGTTTTAACGGCGGAGCCCTGGAGGCCGGCATGCCGGCTGACATCGTCGTCCTGGACGGCGACTCCCCCAACCTGGTGCCGATTCACAATCCGGTCTCGCAGGTGGTCTACTCGGCATCGGGCCCCAACGCCAAACATGTGGTGATCAACGGCCAGCTGGTTGTACGCAACTTCAAGGCCCTTACTATAGATGAAGAGGCCCTGCTCAAGGAGTGCCGGCGGTTCCAGCGAAAAATTGCCGCAGCCTGAGGTAAAGTGTGCCGCATCGGACACCAGCCCTGAGCCAGGGGCCGATTGGGCCTTGAAACAGGCCCAATGGCAGGCTACTTGCATATCAAGCATCACTAACAAATGCCGATAAGGATAGAATCATGAGAATAAGCAACAGGATGCTATATGACCAGGTTGTAAGAGATCTCAATGATAACACCGAGAAGCTCTTCAGGCTCAACAGCCAGATCTCATCCGGCAAGCGCATCGACCGCCCGTCGGAAGATCCGGTCGGCATGTCCAGCGTGCTGATCTACCGCACCGAACTGAACTCGTTCGACCAGTTTCAGAAGACCATCAACCAGGCCTCTGGCTGGCTCTCACGCACCGAATCAGTCATCAGCGAAGCCGACGGCCTGCTGGCCCGCGCCACCGAACTGGCAGTCAAGGAAGCCTCAGCAACCGCCTCTGCCGATACTCGCGAGGGCGCCGCCGAGGAGATCAAGCAGCTGCGCCTGCAGCTGGGCACCCTGGCCAACTCCAAATACGGCAACAAGTACATGTTCGGCGGCACCCGCACCCAGACACCGCCCTTCCAGGCCATAGATCTTGATTACTGGGACGGCGATGTCGCCACGGTTGCCGCCACCCCGCCGGGGACACCCTCCACCGGTGACAGGTATATCGACACAGACGACAGCCACATCTACCGCTGGGACGGCGCCGCCTGGCAGGATGACGGCCTGCCGGCCGCCGGCACCTCCGTGCGTGCCGGCGACACCAATGAGATCCATGTCTACAACGGCACCCAGTGGACGACCCACTACCAGGGCAACGATGACAACTTCTCAGTCAGGGTCAGCAAGACCGACAACATTGAAGTCAACCTGCCCGGCAGCGACCTCTTCAGAGATGGCGGCGGCGACGTCTATATGGCCCTGATCAACCTCGAACTTAACCTGCGCAACAACGATCAGAGCGGCATCCAGAACGCGCTACCCGCCCTGGAGAATGCCAGCGTGCATCTCAACAACAACATGGCCAGCATCGGCGCCCGCCTCAACCGGCTGGAGAACACGGCCGCCACAACCGCCAGATCAGAGGTTGACACCAAGGCGCGGGTCTCACAAATTGAGGACCTGGACTACGCCGAGGCCATTACCGACCTGGGCAACCAGGAGACCATCTACCAGGCCGCTCTCAAGAGCGCATCTATGATTACAAGCTTAAGTCTTGTTGATTATGTATAAGAGGAGAGAACATTGGAACTAGAAACACTACGATTCGGCAAGATCAAAATCCAGGACGATAAGATCATCCATTTTCCCAAAGGCATTCTGGGCTTCTCTGACCAGAAGGATTTTATCCTCTTCCCGCACAGCGAAGACTCTCCCTTCTTCTGGCTGCAGAGCGTCTCGGACGGCGAGTTGGCCTTTGTGACCATGGATCCCACGCTGGTGGTCGACAACTACACCATCGACATCGATGAGGATACCGTCAAGGATCTTAAGGCCCATGACGAATCCGACCTCGAACTGCTCTGCATCGTGACCGTACCCCAGAACCAGCCTGAGAAGATGACCATCAACCTGCTGGGACCGATTGTAATCCATACCAAGAAGCGCCAGGCCGTGCAGATCATCTCCACCTCCGGCCAGTTCTCGCACCGCCACCCGGTCATCGCTGAGAACAAAGCCACTGAATGCAGATCATAAGCTTTGTGGCCCAGGGCCAGAACAGCGGCAAAACCTACCTGATAGAAAAACTGATCCCCGCCCTCAAAAGGCGGGGATTAAAAGTTGCCGCCCTCAAGCATGGCCAGCATATCAATCCGGTCGAGAACAAGGATACCGCTTCTTTCAGCAAGCACGGAGCCGACCGGGTTATCGGCTTCAGCGACGGCGGCATCCTGCAGCTGCAGCAGAACAGCCCGGTCAACCTGGAACAGCTGCTGAACCTGGCCGGCTTTGAGATGGACATTGTACTGGTGGAGGGTTTCAAACAGGGCCCCTTCCCCAAGATTGAGGTCTTTAATGACGACCTCTATGAGCGCCCCCTCTGCCTGGATAAACCCGGAAACTTCCTGGCCGTTGTCAGCCGGCTGCCCATTGCCGACTGCCCCGTGCCGCGTTACTCTTTTGAAGATATCGAGACCCTCTGCGACCTGCTCCAAACATAGCTGGCGCAGGGCAAAAAACTGTGATAAAGGCTCAAGCCTATGTTAATTGTAAAGCTAAAAGAGAAAAAACATCTGCACCTCTTCAACGGGCACCCCTGGGTTTTTGCCGGGGCCATTGATGAGGTAACCGGTTCCGACGACGACAACACCGGCCTCTGCCGCGTGATCAATGATAAGGGACGTTTCGTCTGCCTGGGCCTGTACAATCCCTACGCCCAGATTGCAGTGCGCCTCCTGACCCTCAATAAGGAGAGCATTGACCGCGACTTCTTCATGCGCAGGATCAAAGCCGCCATCGAGATGCGCAAGGGCCTGATCAGCAGCGACACCAACTGCTACCGCCTGGTGAATGCCGAAGGCGACTTCCTGCCCGGCCTGGTGGCTGACCGCTACGCGGAAACGGTTGTCCTGCAGTTCGGCTGCCCCGGCATGGAACAGTTCAAGGATGAGATCATCTCGATCTTTGAAGAGCTCTTCCCGGGCGCCTACATCCACGAACGTTCAGACATGCGTTCCCGCAAGGCCGAGCGCCTGATGCCCGAAAGCGGCCCCCTGTGCGGTCAGCGCGAAAACGGCGAAGTTGTGATCAATGAAAACGGCCTGCAGCTGGCCGTTGACATCTTCACCGGCGACCGGACCGGCCACTACATCGACCAGCGCGCTACCCGCCGTCGCCTGATGGAGATGGCACAGGACAAAACCGTCCTCGACCTCTTCTGCGGTGGAGCCAGTTTTGCGGTTCATGCCCTCAAGGGCGGGGCCAAATCAGCGACTTGCGTCGATACATCGGCACCGACCCAGCTGAGCGTCAAGCGCAATATGGAACTCAACCAGATTGACTCCTCCCGCTGGCAGCATGAAAAGGCCGATGCGGCCCGCTTCCTGAGCAAGAACAGCGATCACTTCGATATCGTGGTGCTGGACCCGCCGCCGCACAGCGAAGCCGAGGACTACGTCAAGCTCAACAGCGCCGCACTCAAAGTGGTCAGCAAAGGCGGCTACCTCTTCACCAGCATGGCCCTGCAGACCCAGCTGGACGTCAAGAGCTTTATGCGGATTCTGAGCAAAGCCGCCTATGTGGCCGGCCGCGAAGTCCAGGTTGTCGATACAATTCAGCAGCCCGCCGACTTCCCCTACCGGGTATCACACCCCGAGGGACGTCATCTGTGCGGCTTCATTCTCTACGTACAATAGAGATTTATTGACAGGCAATCACGCTGCATGCAATATAACCCCCATTAATTAAGCGGAGATTATCATGGATTTAGACAGCACAAAGGGCAAAGCAACACTGATTCTGACCGCACTGGCGGTTGCATTCGGTTTTATCTTTATTCTGCAGAACTTTGAGCAGACATCATTCCAGTTTCTGGTCTGGACCATCTTCAGCGGACCCAAATGGATCGTGATCTCGTTTGTCTTCGCTATCGGTCTGACAATCGGCTATCTCTGGGGCAAGAAGAAAGACTGAATTAACTTATTTTAAACAAAAAAAGCCCGGCCAAGCGGCCGGGCTTTTTTATTATCTGATCAACCCTACATCCTGGCAACAATCGCCTGGGCAAACTCGGAGCACTTCAGCAGCGTTGCGCCATCCATCTGACGTTCCAGATCATAGGTAACCTGTTTGTCGCTGATGGCGGTCTCCAGGCCGTTGCGCACCATCTGTCCGGCCTCGACCCAGCCCAAATGATCCAGCAGCATGGCACCGGAGAGCATCAGAGAACCGGGATTGACCTTGTCCTGACCGGCATACTTGGGTGCAGTGCCGTGGGTAGCCTCAAAGCAGGCCACCGGCATGCCGATGTTGGCGCCCGGAGCCATGCCGAGGCCGCCGACCTGAGCAGCCAGGGCATCGGAGAGGTAGTCGCCGTTGAGGTTGGGAACGGCCAGCACGTCATACTCTTCGGGTCTCAGCAGCAGCTGCTGGAACATGGCGTCGGCGATGCGGTCATTGATCAGGATCTTGCCCTCGGGCAACTGACCGTCATACTTCTCCCAGAGCTCGGCCTCACTGATCGTGACATCACCGAACTCCTCTCTGGCCAGCTCATAGCCCCACTCCTTAAAGGCGCCCTCGGTGAACTTCATGATGTTGCCCTTGTGCACGAGGGTCACAACCCGCTTGTTGTGCTTGATGGCAAACTCGATGGCCATCTTGACCAGGCGCTTGGTGCCGGTGATGGAGATCGGTTTAACGCCGATGCCCGAATCTGCACGCACTTCCTTGCCCATACTTTTAAGAAATTCGATGACCTTCTTGACCTCGTCGGTGCCCTGCTGCCACTCGATACCGGAGTAGACATCCTCGGTGTTCTCACGGAAGACGGTCACGTCTACCAGCTGGGGCTCCTTGACCGGCGAAGGCGTGCCGGTGTAGTAGCGCACCGGACGCACGCAGGCGTAAAGATCGAGGACCTGACGCAGGGTAACATTGAGGCTGCGGATACCGCCGCCCACCGGCGTGGTCAGCGGACCCTTGATGCTGACAATGTAGTCGCGGATCGCATCAACGGTCTCATCGGGCAGGTAGGTGCCAAACTTCTGATTGGCTTTCTCACCGGCATAGATCTCCATCCAGGAGATCTTCTTGACGCCGCCGTAGGCCTTCTCAACAGCTGCATCCAGTACAGTCTGGGTGGCCTTCCAAATATCCGGGCCGATGCCATCACCCTCGATAAAGGGAATGATGGGATCATTGGGTACAAGCAGCTTTCCATCTTCAAATTTAATCTTTGTTCCGTTCATAATACTCCACCTAAATTATTAGTCTTGAATCTTGCTGAATCTATGACCCTTATTTCTTGGGGCCATAGGCATCCTTGGGCAGTTTCTCGGGCTCGGGTGCACCGGCCTCGCGGCGGGCGGCAATGATATCCTCAACTGTGATATCACGAGCGATCTTGAGATCCTGACCGGCATAGATGCTTCTGGGATCCTTGATCTGATCCCGGTTGGCTTTGTAGATCAGCGGCCACATGAAGGAATCATTGTAGATCTCATGGCGGGCTGCAATCGCGGGCAGGGTGTCGCCCTTCTTCACAATGTAGATCGTGGGGTAGTTATCCAGAATGCTGGGCTGGCCCGGCGACTCAATATCCCGGATGCCGCGGGTGATAACACCCTCCAGATTTCTGAGATGCTCCTGCTTGCCCTTGGCGGTAGCTTTAGTGGCCACCTCAATGCGCTTCATGAAACGCTCCGACTTCTGCAGCATATCTTCGCGGTCAGCCGCGATGTAGGCATTCTGCAGATCAAGGTACGCCACCAGAGCCGCATATGACTCTTCCGAGGCGTATTCAAAGCCTTTGAGCGAGACCAGCTCATCCAGGGTCACCGTGGCATCCTGCATAATTTCGCGGGTGCTCCTCTGGGCCACCACCTGCTCTTCCGTCAGCTCAACATCTTGTGGAGTCGATGCGCAACCGGTCAGAAAAAGCAGCAGTAGTCCCAGGATGATCTGTCTCATAGTCTATTCCTTTATCATTTTTAGCCCTAATTCGGCAAGTTGTCTCTGATCCACGTCCGAGGGAGCCTCGGTCATGGTGCAGAAAGCTTTGGCCGTCTTGGGGAAGGCAATCACGTCGCGGATGGAGGTACTGCCGGCCAGCAGCATCACCAGACGGTCCAGACCAAAGGCCAGACCGCCGTGGGGCGGTGCGCCGAATTTGAGCGCGTCCAGCAGGAAGCCGAACTTAACTCTGGCCTCCTCTTCATCCAGACCGATCAGCTTGAAGATCTGCTCCTGCACCTCCTGGCGATGGATACGGACACTACCGCCGCCGACCTCATAACCGTTGATAACCATGTCATAGGCCTGGGCGCGCACAGAACCGGGGTCGCTCTCGAGCTTGGCCAGATCCTCGGGCAGCGGCGCGGTGAAGGGGTGATGCACCGCAATGTAGCGCTGCTCCTCCTCATCCCACTCAAAGAGCGGGAAGCCGGTCACCCAGAGGGTGCCGAAGCTCTGCGCGGGAATCAGGTCCAGACGCTCGGCCACGTGCACGCGCAGGGCGGCCAGCGAAGCGTTGGTAACGGAGGCGCTGGCGGCCACGATCAGGGCCACATCGCCCTCGCTCATCTCGAGACGCTTTACAATGGCCTGCTGCTGTTCCTCGCTGAGGAACTTGGCCACCGGTGACTTGAAGCCCTCGGCGGTCAGCTTGATCCAGAGCACACCCTTGGCGCCGTAGTCGGCGGCAAAAGTGGTGAAGCCATCCAGATCCTTGCGGCTGAACTCGGCCGTGGCCTTGAAGCCCTTGATCAGGCCGCCTCCCTCAAGCGCACTCTGAAAGACCTTGAACTCGCAGTCGGCCACCAGATCCGAGAGATCCTTAAGCAGCAGCCCGAAGCGGGTGTCGGGGCGGTCAATGCCGTAGTCGGCAACAGCCTGCTTATAATCCATTACCTGGAAGGGCTGCGGCAGATCAACGCCGATACACTCCTTGAACATCTTGACGATCATGCCCTCGGTGATGGCCATGACATCCTCCATCTCAACGAAGGACATCTCAAGGTCGATCTGGGTAAATTCGGGCTGGCGGTCGGCGCGCAGATCCTCGTCACGGAAACATTTGACGATCTGGGCGTAACGGTCAAAGCCGGATACCATCAGCATCTGCTTGAAGAGCTGCGGCGACTGGGGCAGCGCATAGAAGCGACCCTCAAAAACACGGCTGGGCACCAGATAGTCGCGGGCGCCCTCCGGCGTGCTCTTGGTCAGCACCGGCGTCTCAATGTCGATGAAGCCGTTGGCATTCAGATAGTTACGGGCCGACAGGGCCGCCTTGCTGCGCAGCATGATGGTCTGCTGCAGCTCGGGCCTGCGCAGGTCCAGATAGCGGTACTTGAGGCGCAGGGTGTCGTTGGCGTCCACATCATTCTCAATCACAAAGGGCGGCACGGCTGACTCATTCAGAATCGTCATGCGGCTGACCTGCAGCTCCACGGCGCCGGTCTTCATCTCCGGATTGACCATGTCATCAGGACGCTTGTTGAGATTTCCCGTGACCGCAATGCAGTACTCGGGCTTGCAGGCCTTGGCAATCTCGTAGTTTTCATTATCCGGGTCGACCACCACCTGGCAGATGCCGGTACGGTCGCGCAGGCCGATAAAGATCAGACCGCCCAGGTCGCGGCGCTTCTGCACCCAGCCCATCAGGGTTACCTGGCTGTTTACGGCATCCAGGCCGACCTCTCCGCAGTAGTGAGTCCTCTCAAATCCGATTGATTTCATTATTTACTCCCAAGCTTATTTACAATGTAGCTGACAGCTTCGGCCCTTCTGACCTGCTGCTGATCTGAACTGTCCATATCCTTAACCGTCACCTCACCCGCGGCAACCTCATCCTCGCCCATGATGATGCAGAGGGGGTAGCCGCTCTTGTTGGCGCGCTTCATCTGCGCCTTGAAGCTCTTCTTGAGCACGGCCTCGCAGCGTATGCCGGCACCTCTAAGCTCGTTCATCAGCGGCAGCACCTCGCCGGCCAGATCGCCGCGGCAGACGAAGAAGCAGCCCTGCGCACGCTGCTCAAGCTCATCAAGCAGCATAATAAGGCGCTCAAAGCCAAAGGCAAAGCCGATACCCGGGGTTTCGGGGCCATCCAGCATGCCCACCAGCTTGTCATAGCGGCCGCCGCCGGCAATGGCGTTCTGGGAACCCAGACCGCCGGTGGCGGTCATCTCAAAGGTGGTGCGGGTGTAGTAGTCCAGACCGCGCACCAGCTGCGGATTCTTCAGATAGGGCACATTCAATCTACCGAGCATCTCGATGACGGTTGCATAGTGGTCGTCGCAGGCCTCACAGAGGTTGTCCTGCATGGCCGGCGCGCCCTCGGAGGCCGCCTTGCAGCTCTCAACCTTGCAGTCGAGCACGCGCAGGGGGTTGTTCTCCATGCGGCGCTGGCAGTCACCACAAAGGGTCTCATAGTGCGGCCGCAGATGCTCCAGCAGGGCCTCCTTGTACCTGGGCCGGCACTCGGCACAACCCAGGGAGTTAATTTCCATCTGAATGCCCGAAAGTCCGAGCTCGGCGGCAAAGTTGTAGGCCATGGCCAGAGTCTCGGCATCGGTGACCGGATCATCCTCGCCCAGACGCTCCACATTGATCTGATGGAACTGACGGTAGCGCCCCTTCTGGGGGCGCTCATAGCGGAACATGGGGCCGATCGAGTAGAGCTTCTGGATGGGGTCCTGGCCCAGCAGGCCGTTTTCGATCACAGCCCGCAGCACCGAGGCGGTGGCCTCGGGACGCAGGGTCAGAGAGGTGCCGGACTTGTCCTCAAAAGTGTACATCTGCTTCTCGACCACATCGGTATCATCACCCATGCCGCGTTTGAAGACTTCGGTGCGCTCGAGAACCGGAGTCCTGAGCTCGTTGAATCCATATGCTGCAAATACCCTGCGGGCCGTCGCCTCAACCTGCTGCCAGCGGGCCACATCGGCCGGCAGGATATCATTCATTCCCTTTATTGACTTAATCAAGAAACCTTACCTCCTGCTTCGATGCCCCTTTATAGCATGCAGCAAGGATAAGTCAATCAGAGTCCACGGGCCCATTCTGGACGCAGGTAGCCGGAATCATTCAAGGCCCGCTCAATCAACTGCAGCACTTTGGCCTTATCCCGGGGCAGCTGTCCGCCTATGGGCAGGTAGTTGGAGGCGTGTTCGGTGCCGAAGCGGCAGTCAGTCAGTTCCAGGCCGACCACAAAGCGCTGCAGCTCCAGCAGGGACTGGCGCTTATCGGGCAGTTTAAAGCCGTCGCCCATCAGCTCCTGCTCATAGATTTCCCGGTAGGGCCCCAGCATCAGGGTCAGGCAGGCCAGATAGTCCGGATCGATGGCACTCACCATGGAGGCCGAATCCCTGGCATGCTCCGCGGAACCTTCAACCCCGCCCAGCCCCAGCAGGATGATGGTCGAGAGGCGCATGCCGGCGGCCTTGGCCTTCTGGCAGCCCTCGATGAAGCGCTCGCGGCTGGTGCCCTTCTTGATGCGCCTGAGCAGGGCCTCATTGCCCGTCTCCAACCCGATATAGAGCATCTCCAGCCCGGCAGCTTTGATCTGACTGAGCTCCGCTTCACTCTTGAGCGCCAGATTGGTGGGACCGGCGTAGGAGCTGATGCGTTTCACATCCGGAAATCGCGCTCTCAGATAACTCAACACCTGCAGCAGATAGCCGGTCTCAACACCCAGCACATCGCCGTCGGCCAGGAAGATGCGGCGGTTGGCCGTCAGACTGACCTCATCGATATCGGCCTTGAGGTCTTCCCAGGCTCTGAGCTGATACTCTTTGCCCTTGTACATGCCGCAGAAAAGACAGCGGTTCCAGGAACAGCCAAGGGTGACCTGCAGAATCAGCGAGCGCGCCTCGGACGGCGGACGGTAAAGCGGCATGTCATATTGCATGCTGACCTCCATAACACAAAATGCCGGGGCGGCTTGACCGCCCCGTTCACTCAAAATTTATTTTCTGCCGGAAAGCGACTCGGCAATGTTGAAAGCGTGGTCGCCGATCTTCTCGAAGGAGTTGATCATGTCAACATAGACCAGGCCGGCGTCGGCGTTACAGGCCGAGGCCTGCAGACGCTCCATATGGTTGCGGCGCATCTTCTTGCGCATCTCATTAAGCTCGGACTCATAGCGGATAACCTTATCCATCAGATGATCGACCGGCTCCTCGATGGCACCGACGATCAGCCTCAGATACTTGAGCGTATGCTCATAGATAACCTGCATATCAGCCCGGCCCTGCTCGGAGAAATCAAGATTATAGGTGTTGCGGCGCTTACAGAGACGCGCCAGCTTCTCGGCATGGTCACCGATCTTCTCAAGATTGCTGGTCATATAGATCATGGAGAAGATCTCATGGGCCTGGCTCTCGGTGATTGACTTGCGCGAAAGTTCGGTCAGGAAGCTGTTGATCTCCTTCTGCAGGTCATCCACATAGGATTCAGTCTCATCCATGCCCTCGAAGAGCTTCTCGGCATCCTTGAACTTGCTGTCCATGAGCGGGCCCTTGGCCACTTCCAGCATGCCGCAGACCTCATCGCCCATCAACTTAAGCTCAAGGCGGGCCTCATCCAGGGCCAGAGGCGGCGAGGAGAAGATGCTGTTCTCCATGGAGTCCAGGCGGAACTTGCGCGGCTTGACCTCTCCCGGCACCAGCCAGGTGGCCACGGTGGCCAGGGGCTTGACCAGCAACAGGAAGAAGAGACCGTTGGTTACGTTGAAGAAGGTGTGGAAGTTGGCCACCTCAATCGAAGCGGCGCCGTCCTCAACCAGGAAGCGTAGGAAGAAAACCTTCTCCAGCAATTCAGCCTGGTTGGCCGAGAACCAGAGGATAAAATTACAGAAGGGCTGGAAGATGGCCAGAATCACGCAGACGCCAAAGACATTGAAGAGCATGTGGCACATGGCCACGCGCTTGGCCGAAACATTGGTGCCGATGGCCGCCAGCTGGGCCGTGATGGTGGTACCGATGTTTTCACCCAGCACCAGGGCCGCGGCCGCCGGAAAGTCGATCACGCCGGTGGATGCCATGGTCATGGTCAGGGCCACGGTGGCGGATGAACTCTGCAGCAGCATGGTAATCAGGGCTCCGGCCACGACCCCCAGGATGGGGTTGGCCGAAAACTGAATAAAGGCCGTCTCGATCCAGGGAGCGCTCTTAAGCGGACCGACGCCGTGCTTCATGAGCACCATGCCGTAGAAGAGCAGACCGAAACCGACCAGGAAGTCGCCCCAGAACTTGCCCTTCTCCTGTTTGGCGAAGAGCCGCATGAAGGAGCCCACGGCAATGGCCGGCAGGGCCCAGTCGGTCAGTTTGAGGGCCACCAGCTGACCGGTGATGGTAGTACCGATATTGGCGCCCAGAATGATGCCGATGGACTGCGCCAGATTCATCAGTCCGGCATTGACCAGACCGACGGTCATGACTGTGGTGGCGCTGGATGACTGGATGATGGCCGTAATGGCGGCGCCGGCGATCAGGGCGATAACCCTGTTGCTGGTCATCTTCTCCAGCACGTGGCGCATTTTGGGTCCGGCCAGATTCTGCAGACCGTCCGACATGATACGCATGCCGAACAGGAACATGCCCAGGCCGCCAAAAACATTAACTGCGATTATTTTCCAATCCAAGGATTATACCTCCGTAGTCAGGCTCTATTATGTTGCTGCCCTAAAAACATACGCCTGTCAAAAGTTCAATGAGTTTTTTGTTAAGAATCGGTTAAGAGAGAATCAAGTCCGGTCCGAAGGCTTGTAGGGTTTGATGTCCAGAATCGGTGTTCCGTCCAGCATATCAACGTGATCCACCAGCAGCCGATTGCCGCGCACCTCTTCCAGTTTCAGGATTGAAAGACCAATTGAATTGGGACGCCGGGGACTGCAGAGATTGAAGACGCCCTCCATTTTGCCGCTGCGATGGTGCTTGAGCACCAGGGCGCTCTCCCCGGCCCGGTGAAAATGGAAAATGACCGCAATGTAGTCGTTGCGCTCAATGCCCTGCAGGCCGGCGGCAAACTGCTCGAACACCTCAATCTCACCCTTGATATCAGAGACATTATAGAAGAGCGGCGCATCCTCGCGCTCCTTCAGTTCACAATGCATTACACCGATCGACTCATAGCTGATCTTCATTATAGCCCTCCTTAGAATAGCGCTTACCCAAGGAGGGCATAAAATTGCAAGCTTTAATAGTCCCGCGCCGCCACCATTCTACCCATAGAAACAAATTGACCAGCCGTTCATGAATATAGTAACTTCGGATTCTGAATAACTATTCAGATTAACGAGGAGGATCATATGTTGTTAGGATTAGGAGACATCTGGGTGGCAGCCGCCTTTTACCTGATGTTCCTCAGCACCATTCTGTGCGTGGTTTACGGAGCAATGAACTGGAACAGGGGCGAGGCCGACGCCCTGGAGCTGGCCGAAGAGAGCGAGTGGGCCAAGGAAGAACATGATATCGAGGAGACTCTCTGATGGACTTTACCCTGATCGCAATCGTCATCATCTATCTGTTCATCATCGCATCGCTGGCCTATTTCGGCTACAAGGGCACCAAGAGCGCCTCTGACTACCTGCTGGCCGGCCGCGACACCCACCCCTACATCATGGCCATCTCCTACGGGGCCACCTTCATCAGCACCTCGGCCATTGTCGGCTTCGGCGGCGTGGCCGCCATCTTCGGCATGGGCCTGCTCTGGCTGACGGCGCTCAACATTCTGGTGGGCATCTTCATCGCCTTTGTCTTTTTCGGCAAACGCACCCGCCGCATGGGCCTCAACATCAAGGCCCACACCTTCCCGGAGTTTCTGGGCAACCGCTTCCAGTCGCCCTTCCTACAGGGAGCCGGCGGCGCACTGATCTTCATCTCCATGCCGCTCTACGCCAGCGTGGTGCTGATGGGCGGCGCCAAATTCATGATGCCGGTGCTGGGCATCCCCTACGACACGGCCCTCTTCACCCTGACCGCCATCGTGACCGTCTACGTCATCATGGGCGGGCTCAAGGGCGTCATGTACACCGACGCCTTCCAGGGCTCGATCATGTTCGTGGGCATGTCCATCCTGCTGGTCGCCACCTATGCCAAGCTGGGCGGACCCATCACTGCCCACCAGCAGCTGACCGACATGGGCGCCATCGCCATTGACACCTGGGGCAAAGTAGGCCACACGGGCTGGACAGCCTTCCCGACCTTCGGCTCCAACTTCTGGTATGTGCTGGTGACCACCCTGATCATGGGCGTCGGTTTCGGCGTGCTGGCCCAGCCCCAGCTGATCGTGCGCTTCATGACCGTCAAGAGCGACAAGGAGCTACACCGCGCCGTGCTGGTGGGCGGCATCTTCATCCTGCTGATGACCGGCGTGGCCTTCATCGTGGGCGCGCTCTCCAACGTCTACTTCATGCAGCATCCCGACTACCAGACAATCGCCATCAAGGCCGCCAAGAGCGTCGACAACATCATTCCGCTCTACATCAGCGAGGCCATGCCGTCATGGTTTACGGCGCTCTTCATGGTGACCCTGCTGAGCGCCGCCATGTCGACGCTCAGCTCCCAGTTCCACGCCATGGGCACCTCCATCGGCCGCGACATCTATGAGAAGACCATCGGCGGCCGCGGCAAGTCGATCCTGATCACCCAGCTGGGCATCCTGGTGGCCATCCTGCTGAGCCTCTTTCTGGCCTGGGGCCTGCCCAAGATCTATGACGGCGCCACCGCCATCATCGCCCGCGGCACGGCCATCTTCTTCGGACTCTGCGCCTCGTCCTTCCTGCCGATCTACATCGGCGGACTCTACAGCCGGCGCATCACCCGGCCGGCCGCCATCAGCGGCTTCAGCGTGGGCTTTCTGACCAGCCTCTTCTGGCTCCTCTTCATTCACGCCAAAGAGTCCAGCGTGCTCAAGCTCTGCAAGGCCCTCAGCGGCAAGGACTCCCTGGTAAACGGCACCGAATGGGCCAACCTGGCCGTGCTCGACCCGATCGTGCCCGGCTTTTTGCTGGCCGCTTTTGCGACCATCCTAGTGACCTTCCTGAGTAAGCCGCCGGCAGCCGAACATCTGGACAACTGCTTCAAGGGCATCAAATAAGAATGGGGAGCTCAGCTCCCCATCTTCTTTTTACGCTCGGCGGTATAGTACCACCAGTCGCGGGCCGGCGCGCCCTCCATGTAGCGCACCGCCGCGATGAAAACATCCAGCACGCAGGGATCGTGGCGCTTCTCGGTCAGGCGGCAGAGGTCGTCATACATCTCATAGGGGTCAAGGCCGGCCAGATCCTGGGGCTCAACCAGACCCAGAATCTCAAAGTCGCGCTGCATGGCCGGGCCGATATTGGGAATTTCCTGAAATTTCTTGATATCTTTTCTGATCATAATCTCTGACTACACAGGCCTCAGCCCATGGTCAAGCGGTTGCGGCCGGCATGCTTGCTCTCATAGAGCAGCCGATCGGCCCTCTTGACCAGCGATTCCACGTCATCATCATCATTAACCATGGTGGCGCCGATCGAGATGGTCACACAGAGGCGCTGACCGTCATAGGCGATGTAGGAGTTCTGCACCAGCTGCCCCAGCCGTTCGCCCAGCATCTTCAAATTTTCAGGCGTTATGTTGCGCACGATGCCCAGAAACTCCTCGCCGCCCCAGCGGCCATAGATGTCAAAGGGCCTGGAGTTGGCCACAAAGGTTTTGGCCACAAATTTAAGCACCCGGTCGCCCACATCATGACCATACTGATCGTTGAACTGCTTGAAATTATCAAGATCGATAAAGAAAAGCCCGAAGGGCACATTCAGGCGCCGCTTCTCCTCAATGCGGGCCATGAGCTCACGCTCCATGCAGACCCGGTTGGCCAGCTCGGTCAATGCGTCGAGCAGCGCCAACTTCTCCAGTTCAGCCACCTTAAGGGCATTGGCCTTCTGGTTGCTGATATCGGTAAAGAGCTCTATCCCCCCGGCCACATTCCCGGCCGCATCCGTCAGCACGCTGGTGCGCACCAGCACCGGGATGCGATGCCCGTCCCGGTGGTGCATGTAGACCTCGGCCTCCTGCGACCTGACATCACTCATGCACTTGGCCAGAGGACACTGGCCGAAGCAGAGCTGCCGGCCATGGTCGTCCATATGGGTCAAAATGTTTTCGGAACAGCTGTGGCCCACCACCTCTTCAGCCTTGAAACCTGAAATGCGCTCAGCGGCGCGGTTCCAGTAGGTTATGATCCGATTGCGGTCAACCACATAGAGACCGTCATAGAGATTCTCGATAATGTTAACAAAAGTATCAGGATTGAGATTGTCCAAATGCATCTCCCCAATTAGGCGACATCTCTAAAGAATAAAGCTGACGATCGACTCGTCAACTGACAGTGTAGGCCTGACACCCCGTTGTCGCATCCAGCCTACCCATCATCAATCCTGCCAACCTCTTCTCTCAGCCCTGTCGACCGCTATACTATAGCCCAGGAGGTTCAACATGGAAGAGTTTGACAAAAAGGCTACCGTTAGAAAAAAGCTGTTTCTGGCTTTCCTGCTTACCGTTATCCTACCCCTTTCAATTATCTGCACCATCACCGGCATCCGCATCAGCAACGATTCCCGCCGGACATTCTTTAAAAATGCCCAGGAGATTCTGACCCAGATCGACGGCAATATGACCAGCTTTATCGCCGAATCTCGCCTGAATGCAAAAATGCTGGCCGACACCCCTCTGCTCCTCAAAGCTGAAAACCGGCTGACCGATTACCGCAAACCGTTAACCGGCATCCCGACCCCCGAGGAACAGGCCGTCCTCCAGCTCTTCAGCATGGTGCATACATCCCACAGTAACTATGATGCTGTCTTCATGGGCACCCGCGACGGCGGTTTCACCGCGGCCCCTGATCTCGGCATCAAGGCCGGTTATGACCCGACCCAACGCCCCTGGTACAGAGAAGCGCTCAGCAATCCCGATAAGATCATCCTGACCAACGCCTACCAGTCCGTCACCGGCGAGCCCGTAGCAAGCGTTATCGCCACCGTCAAAAATGCCGACGGCACCATCGTCGGCGCCGCCGGCCTGGATCTCAAACTCGGCACCCTCACCGATATCATCGCCGGCATGCGCCTGGGCCAGACCGGCTATCTGATACTGGTGCAGGGCGACGGCACAATCCTGGCCGACCCGCAAAATCCCGACCACAACTTCAAACAGATCAGAGACCAGGAGGGCCTCCAGGAGCTGGCCAGCATGCAGAGCGGCGACAGCACCGAGGTCGTCCTCGACGGCAAGGAGATCCTGGCCACCCTCTATGTTTCGCCGGAACTGGGCTGGAAATTTATCGGCCTGATCGAGGAGCGTGAAGTTCTCAAAGAGACCTATATCCTGATCACCACCATCATTTCAGTCGGCCTGGTGCTGGGCCTGATCTTCATGACCCTGGCCTTCTTTATGGCCAACGCCATTGCCCGCCCCCTCAAGCAGGCCACCGATGTCCTCAAGGATATCGCCCACGGCGGCGGCGACCTGACCATGCGCCTCAATGTTGATTCCAGCGATGAAGTCGGCGAGCTGGCCCACTGGTTCAATGCATTTGTAGGCACCCTGGAGACCATCATCAGCAACGTCAAGAATTCCACCGCCCATGTGGATCAGGCAACCCAGGAGGTGGCGGCCGGCTCGCAGGGCCTCTCCCAGGCCACCCAGCAGCAGGCCTCAGCCATCGAAGAGGTGGCGGCCACCGTTGAGGAGATGACCTCTTCCATCAAGCAGAATGCCGAAAACGCCGATCACGGCCGCGTTCAGACCAGCGAAATGGTCGACCTAGCCGCTCAGAGCGGCACCCTTTCCGAGCAGCTGGTCAAGGCCATGGGCGAGATCAATAACTCATCCCGCAAAATCAGCGAAATCATCACCACGGTCAACGATGTGGCCTTTCAGACCAACCTGCTGGCCCTGAACGCCGCGGTCGAGGCCGCCAGAGCCGGCGAACACGGCAAAGGTTTCGCGGTGGTCGCCGAAGAGGTGCGGGCCCTGGCCCAGCGCAGCGCCGAATCCGCCAACCAGGTGCGCAGCCTGATTGAGGACAGCCTGCAGAAGGTCAGCCGGGGCGACACAATGGTCCAGCAGTCCGGCACCGCCCTGGAGGAGATCATCAGCCGCATCGAGGCCCTCTCGAACACCATGGAGGAGATCGCCGCGGCTTCGGCCGAGCAGGCCACCGGCGTGGACGAGGTCAACCGTGCCATCGGCCAGATCGACATGAGCACCCAGCAGAACGCCTCCACCGTCGAGGAGCTGGCCAGCACCTCCGATTCGCTCAACACCGAGGCCCGCGAGCTGGCGGCCGCGGTTGCCCGTTTCAAGGTTTCGGGGGCACCAAACGCCATCCCGGCGGCAAAACCCAAGCCACGTGCAAAACCCAGAGCGGACTTAAGCGCCAGCGATGATTTTGAGGAGTTCTAACTTGCGAGCGTCCTCAATGCCTGATAGCTGTCAGCATCGATGAGCTCGCATAACAGCTTGATAAATGTATCGACAGACTCGAGCGCTACGGATTCCTGCATGGTGTGGTAGCCGGTGGTGGGCAGCTGGATTGTGGTGCCGCCAACCAGGCCGTTGGACGCCGCAATTATTCTGCCCATCTCGGTGCTGCCCAAAGATTTAGGTTCCCGGCCCGCTGCTATCAGTTTTCCATTCTCCTGCTCAACGTAAGCGTCCTTATATAGATAGCTGAAGCCCTTTGCGCGGCACAGATCTTCGATATGTGCGGTGCTTTCAACATTGAAGGCGGCATTGGCATCTTTGCGCCTGAGCACCAGCTGCTGCGCATTGGCCGCCTCAATGTCCGGGAAGGGGCTGGTGTCGAGTACAAACAGCCGGTTGGTGGAGCCGCCAAAGCGCCTGAACCACTCCAGCAGATAGCGCCAACTCCGGCCGGCCTCCTCCTGGGCGGTGAAGAAGGCGGTGCCCTTGAAACCGAGGCTGAAGAGATGCACCAGCACGGCCGCCGAGAGGACATTGTCCAGCTGGCCCTCGAGCCGGCCTTCGACAAGCTGCAGCTTGTCCTTGAAAGCGATCGGCGTGCCGGCAACAATATCCTGCAGCCCCTCAAGCTCAAAGATCAGGTTGTTGCGGTACTCACAGACATATGAACGTTTGATGATGCCCTTGCCTCTGTAGACACCAGACCAGGGCTCATAGGCGTAAACCGGTTCACCGGCGAAACGTTCGGTGATTTTTGACATCAGCTCTTCGGAAACGGAGTTGCCCAGCAGATCGGTCCGGTTGGATGAGACAAAGGCCGCGTACTGGAACTCATTGGGGCCAGTGCAAATCAGACCATGCCGGTCGATGTGGGCCGAAAACATGGTGCTCATGGGCTGGCTGCCCTGGGCCACAAGCAGGCCCTCATACCAGGTAACCTTGGCCCCGCGCTCTTCAAGTTCGCGCTGCAAAACCCTGAAAAATGAGTGCTCGGCGCCCACCACGCTGGGCTGGCGGATGATCATCTTCAGCAGGTCGATAAACTCTTCATTCAGCATCTGTCATCTCTCTCTGGTTTGTCGCTTTAGGTCGTTGCTGACTCCCCAAGAGCTAGTATCACCAATTCTTTTTTGTCAATCAGATAACGTAAAAACTATCCGTGCGAATAGGATCTACGCACAACGCCATAAATGTGGGACCGCCGAGCGCAGCGGAAGGCGGTCCAACACAATTTATTTGTTAGGTGCGATGAAATCGCCTAATTCCAGTATGATGATGAACCTTCTAACCATTCAGGCATTTCAACTTTAATGGTCTCTTTGAGTTCATCAAGTTCGTCTTTATCGATAAGTCCTTTTTCTAACATAAAGGTGTAGAACTTTTTCAATGATGAAGCATTGCTTCTTACACTTGCTGGAGATGACCACATGGCTTTTTTGATGAACCAAAACCCTAAAAACATACTAACGTCGTTGATACCATCTTGAGGCTCGAGTTCCTGAGAATAGAGAAGGTAATCATTGATGAAGAAGTCAATGTTTGAGCAGTGATTTTTTATGGTTTTTTCTTTAAGACCTGAAGATTTTAGCCATGACTCAAACTCTCGAATTAGTTTGTCATTTTGAACTTTATTGATTTCGCAACTCTCTTCGAAGCTATCCATGTTAACCCTCTAAATTTGATGCAAATTAAATTTGAGGGAATACGATATATTTTTTTCTTGGAGTATTCAACCGAAACTTTCCGAATGCACCTAACGCTGGCCATAAGCGGCCGCTGGATTTAGCTTGAATTAACGACTAACTTGCTAAGATCGCTGCAATTGTACTCACCGCGGGCGATTGCGGTCCGTCTTGATGGCTTTGTTAGCACGTGATTATGACCAATATGTACGAATTCTCACAGTATTGGATACAGTATTTATTTTAATCTCACCAAACTCAGCATCCCTCATTACTGGCTTAATAATAAGATCCTTACCTGTTGCTAAATTGATTTTTTGATCCACTCCTGGTGATGAATCCAGCCATTGCTTTATTACTTCTTTTTCCGCAGTGAATGAAACTATAAACTCCCTGGTAAATGCACTTCCTTTGATTTGAACCTCCACATCTTTTACTGACTCAGGTATATCATTAAGCTGACACCAGTAAAGAGTGGTCTCAATAGCATGTTGTTTTTGTTTCCAAGGAGTGTAGTCGTAACCAAAATATCCAACTATGGCTATTAGGAATATTGAGAAAGCAACAAATTTTGTCTTATTCTTTTTCATTTTTTGTAGTGCTAACTATTATTATATGTAATTTTCCACTTTTTACCCATATATATTGCCTTCTACGTATTTTTCCATATATCCCCCTATAGATCAAGGAGGTAACTATGCGAACCTTACTTGGTGAAATGAGTGCTGTTTGCAGGCGCAAGCATTACTCACTACTAACCGAACGAACATATATATCCTGGACTAAACGCTACATGGCCTATCATGACATACGCCTGCCTGTGGTGATGAGCAAAGATGAAGTTGCGCTTGTGCTGGATCAAATACCCGAAGATTTGAGCCTGATGGTTGAACTGCTTTACGGTTCTGGATTGCGACCCATCTGCTCGAATCAGGCTATGACATCCGGACAGTGCAGGAACTTCTGGGCCACAAGGATCTAAAGACAACCATGGTCTACACCCATGTTCTGACCAGAGGTGCAAATGCCGTCAAGAGTCCTCTGGATTCATAATCTTCAAAGCCCCTTAACCCACCCCTTGGTCTCTTTCCAGAGCCGCCGGGAGACATCACCGTACTGGCTGTCAGCGGCAGGTTTGGCCGGCTGACAGTTGCGGTAGTAGAGCCCGCCGCGCAGATCCGGATGGCTGGCGCAGTGAATGGTTGTCTGGGCGCCCTCCTGGGGCGTCAGCAGCATAAACTGCTCGACGGTTGCCAGCTTGGTTCTGACCTTCTCAATCATGCCGCTGCCTGCCAGTCCCTTGCCGGCGATGTTGGTGTAGACCGGGCCCGGGTGCAGACAGTAAGCCTGCAGCTTATACTGCTTGGCGTAGCGCTTCTGGATTTCAAGGCTGGCGTGCACCAGGGCCAGTTTGGAGTTGCCGTAGGCCTGCCAGGAGTTGTAGGACCGCTTGACTCCGAAGAGGTCGGCATTGGCGCCCCTGGTGTGCAGCTCAGAGACCACATTGATGATTCTGGCATCGCCGCGCTCCTTACCGGTCTGCTTGAGCAGCGGCAGCAGCAGGTGAGTCAAGTGCATGGTGCCCAGATAGTTGGTGCGCCACTGCAGCTCATAACCGTCGGCGCTCAGCCGCGGCTGATCAAACTTGGAGAGCAGATCCAGGTGGATGCCGGCATTGTTGATCAGAACATCCAGCTGATCACCGTGTTTATCCTCGTACCAGTCCACAAAGCGCGCCACCGAACCGGCCTGACAGAGATCCAGGCTGTGGCAATCCAGCCGCGCCGCCAGCGGCCGGATTATCAGCGACCAGCTGCTGCAAAACCGCCTCGGGATTGCTGCGGCTGGTCACAATAACGCAGGCACCCCAGGCGGCCAGCGCCTTTGGGCCGTGGCATATCCCAGTGAGCCGGGCGCACAGCCGGTGACAATTATCTTCTTGCCGCGCAAGAGCCGCCTCCTGGGCCTGGGGAGCTCTGACAATAAGTTTACGAATCTCCTCTAAAAACATTCAATCCTCCAAAACAAGTAATCAATATATCAAGAAAAGCCAACGCCCTAGCTGTGCATGGCCGGCAGAAAGAGCTGATGGAAGATGCGCAGGAAATTGGAGTCCGTCAGGGCCGAGAGGAAGTCGCGCGTCTTCTGGGCCGCGTCGAACTCAGCCAGATAAGCCGGCTCGATCTGATCCAGAAACTCGCAGAAGATGGGCGAATCGGTGCGATGCTCCAGCACATCGCCGGTCAATCTCTCAAACATCAGGTTATACATGCCGCCAATCTTTGAGGACTCGGCCTTGACCTGCGGATCAAGATAGATCTTGCGGTAGTTAAACTCCTTGAGCGCCTTGAGCGCCCCGAAAATCCGGTCAGAATAGGCGATCGTATTCTCCGTGGAGTTAGCCACCAGATCATCCACCAGGGCGTAGACGATCTGGCCGTTGGTGTTGCCCAGAATCCGGACCGCCTCATCCGGCAGCTCGTCGCGCTTGATGATGCCCAGGGTGATGGAGTCCTCAATGTCGCGGCCGATGTAGCTGACCGTATCAACCACGCGCACCAGACAGCCCTCCATGGTCATGGCCGGCGGCGCGCCGCCGTCGGAGACCACTCTCATTTTCTGCTGCAGATCGTCAAAGCTGGCCGCCGGCTCGGGGCTGACCGCCTGCTCGGTGGTTTCTCCGTTATGACAGAGAATGCCGTCCAGCACCGGCAGGGTCAGGTTGAGCCCGCGCCCCTGCTTCTCGATGCGCTCCAGCGCCTGAATGGCCTGCAGATTGTGCCGGAAACGGCCGATCTCGGATTCGATGCAGAGCTTGTCCAGATAGCGCTCGCCCTCGTGGCCGAAGGGCGGATGGCCAATATCATGGCCGATGGCGATGGCCTCGATCAGATCGATATCCAGATCCAGGCGCACGCCGATGGTGCGGGCGATACGTGAAAGCAGCTGCACATGGATGACGCGGTGGGCGATGGCCTGATGACCGACCAGGCTGAAGACCTGGGTCTTGTCAATATAGGAGGTGTAGGCCCGGGAGTGCAGGATGCGGTCCACATCAATGGAGTAGGCATCCCGCATATCCCCCACATCTTCAGCAACTCTGCGAATGGCGGGGCCCGGGCTGATCATTATTGCTAAACGTCGATGGCCGAGAAGCGGGCCACCTTATCAAAAAGGGTCACCAGGGACTTGAGCAGGGCCACGCGGTTGTCGCGCACGGCAATGTCATCGCTCATGACCAGGACATTCTCGAAGAAGCTGTCGATGGGATCCTTGAGCCCCACCAGCAGTTTGAGGGCCGAAGTGTACTCACCCTTGCCAACATAGCCGGTAAAGGGCACCTCAAGTTCCTGCAGGCGGTTGTAGAGTTCCCGTTCGGCCTCCTCCTCAAAGAGATCCTCGCGCACGACAGTCTGCGTATCTATTTTTTTGAGGATGTTCTCCACCCGCTTGGATGCGCCGCAGATGGAGGTAAACCAAGGTTCATCCTTAACATCACTGAGGGCCTGGGCCTTCATGAAGGTGTCGACCGGATCGTCAAAGCCGGGAATGACGGCCTCAATCACGTCGCCGCCGATGCCCTTGGTCTGCAGAATGGCCACGAAGCGGGCCGCGAAGAAGTTCAGCACATCTTCACGCACCTTGGCGCCGGGCTTGGTCATCTTGGGAGCCAGCAGCGAGAGGGCCTCGTCGGTCAGGGCCGCAATCGAGATGCGGTAGCCCTTGCCCAGCAGAATGTTCTCAATGGCAATGGCCTGACGGCGCAGGGCGTAGGGGTCGGCGCTGCCGGTGGGCACCTGACCGATGCCGAAGCAGCCGCAGATGGTGTCCATGCGGTCGGCCATACCGACGATGTCACCGATGACGCCCGTGGCCAGCTCATCATCAGCCGAGGTGGGCAGGTAGTGCTCATGGATGGCCAGCGCCACCTCTTCATCGATGCCCTGTTTGCGGGCATATTCACGGCCCATGATGCCCTGCAGTTCGGGCAGCTCATAGACCATCAGCGAGTTGAGGTCGGCCTTGGAAAGATCTGCGGCCAGCGCAACCTTATCCTTCTTGTCGCTGGCCATGAAGTCGGCCAGATAGAGGGCGATATGCTTGAAGCGCTCAACCTTCTCAAATGAGGTGCCCAGATCCTTGTGGAAGATGACATCCTTGTGGCGCTCGGCGTACTCCATGAGCGGCACCTTGAGGTCCTCGTCAAAGAAGTGCTTGCCGTCATCCAGGCGGGCGCGCACAACCTTCTCGTTGCCGGCCACCACCAGCTTGTCATCATTGGGAATGATGTTGCTGACGGTCAGGAAGTTGGGCTTGAGCCGGCCCTCTGAATCGTAGAGCGGGAAGTTGCGCTGATGATGGATCAGCACGGTGGTGATCACCTCGGGCGGCATGTTGAGGAAGTTGTCATCAAAACTGCCCAGCAGCGCATGCGGATACTCCAGCAGGTTGATGACCTCATCCAGCAGCTCGGGGTCGCGGATCTCGGCGCCGAGCTGGGCGGCCTTCTGCTGCAGCCCCTCCCAGGCTTTGGCTTTACGCTTCTCCAGTGAGGGAATTACGTAGCGCTCCTCGAGCAGGGCCTCATAGCTGGCCGGATCGTCAATGACAAACTCATCCTTGGCCATGAAGCGGTTGCCGCGGCTCGTGTTGCCGGCCTTGACGTCGCCGAAGGTTACCGGCAGGATCTCGTCGCCCAAGAGGGCCACGATCCAGTGCAGCGGGCGCGCGAAGCGCACATCCGGGTTGGACCAGCGCATGGTCTTGCGGAAGGGGATGGCGGCAATTGTCTCGGTCAGAATTCCGGGCAGCACATCTTTGACATAGCCGCCGGGAATGGTCTTGGTGACACTCAGGTACTCGCCCTTCTCGGTCTCAACAATCTCAATATCGTCAAACTCAACACCGGCGGACTTGGCAAAACCCAAACCGGCCTTGGAGGGGTTGCCGTTCTCATCGAAGGCCACGCGCCGGGCCGGCCCCATGCGGGTCTCAACCGCATCGTCCAGCTTGTCGGTCAGACCGCCGATGCGGATGGCCAGACGGCGCGGGGTGCCGAAAACTTCGGGTTTCGCATGGTTAAGGCCGATCTCAGCAAATTTCTGGGTCAGGCGCCGGTTTATAAAGTCCAGCGCCGGCACAATAAAGCCGGCCGGAATCTCTTCGGTTCCAATCTCAAGCAGCAGTGTTTTTTCCATTACGCTTCTCCCTCCTCAATACCCTTGAGATAGAGGGTCGCCGAAGCCTTGGCCAGCTCGCGCACGCGGGCGATGTAGGATTGCCGCTCGGTGACGGAGATGGCATTTCTGGCATCCAGCTGGTTGAATATGTGCGAACACTTCAGGCAGATATCATAGGTCGGCAGACAGAGGCCGGCTTCGGCCGTGCGGCTGCCCTCCTGCTCATACTGCTTGAAGAGCTCCAGCAGCATGGGCACATTGGCGTGCTCAAAATTATACTTGGACCACTGCACCTCACCGGCATGGTGCACGTCGCGGTAGGTCACGTTGCCCTTCCAGATCAGATCATAGACCGAGTCAACGCCCTGCAGGAACATGGCGATACGTTCAAGGCCGTAGGTCAGCTCGGCGCAGACCGGGTCGCACTCATAGCCGCCAACCTGCTGGAAATAGGTGAACTGGGTGGCTTCCATGCCGTCGAGCCAGACCTCCCAGCCCAGCCCCCAGGCTCCCAGCGTCGGCGATTCCCAGTCATCCTCAACAAAGCGGATGTCATGATCGAGCGGATCGACACCCAGCATGCGCAATGAGTCGAGGTAGATCTCCTGCACGTCGACCGGGGCCGGTTTCAGGATAACCTGATACTGGTAGTAGTGCTGCAGACGGTTGGGGTTCTCGCCGTAACGGCCATCGGTGGGGCGTCTGGAGGGCTCAACATAAGCCACATTCCAGGGCTTCGGCCCCAGGGCCCGCAAAAAGGTGTGCGGATTGAATGTTCCGGCGCCAACTTCCAAATCATAGGGCTGCGCAATCAGGCAGCCATACTTTGACCAATAGTCCTGTAATTTTAAAATTATTTCCTGGAATTCCATGATTTCCCCTCTATCACTGCATCTATGCATCGTCAAGCAGCTTTGCCACAAACTCTATAGACTTTAAGGGCCTCTCCGAGATCTTGCGGCAGGTCTCGATCAGGTAGTGCGCAATCTCGATTCTGCCGGCCCGGCTGACACTTAATTTAGTAAGTACTTCGGGTTCCAGGGCAAGGCCCTTGAGCATAAACATCATCGACTCCATGGAGAGCCCGGTTGGCAGCTTATGATGATCGGCCCACTCCTCAAGATCGATGCCGTAGCCCAGCGAAGTCAGAATCTTGACCATGCCGATGGCCCAGACCGAAAACCACTGGCTATCCCGGTTCATCAGCCGCAGCGAACGGCTCAGGGAGTCATAGGTCATGGGGCTGGGATCCAGGCTGCCCAGATGCTCCTTGATAATCTCCATCAGCACCGCGGCATGCGCAAAGATATCCAGATCTTCGCGGATGCCCAGATTAGCCGTATTGAGGGTGGCCGCCTCCAGGCGAAAAAGATCAAGCCCCGGCTTCAAGAAGAGATCCATGGTGATGTCGCTGAAGGGCTCCAGGGTGCCCGGAAAACGCCTCTTGCTGTTGCGCGCGCCCTTGGCGATGGCCGAAATGATGCCGTGATCGCGGGTCAGGGCCGAAACGATGCGGTCCGACTCGGAGTAGTCGATCACATTCAGGATGATGGCGTCAGTGCTGAAACGGGGCATCTTTAGCTAGAAGAGCAGCCAGATGGCCACCCCGAAGTAGGCCACAACGCCCAGCAGGTCCATGCCGGTGGTCAGCAGCGGTGCGCTTGCCACGGCCGGGTCCTTGCCCAGCTTGTAGAAGAAGATCGGCACGGTGGTACCCAGGAAGGAGGCCAGCACCATTGAGATGAAGATCGAGATCCCCACCACCAGGCCCATGCGCATCATATCCGGGAACATGAAGATGCCCATGATGCCCAGCATGACGCCGTAGATCAGCCCCATCAGGGCGCCCACGCCAACCTGCTTCAGGATCACCGTGGAGAAACTCATGGTGTCGGCCAGACCGGTGGCGATGCCGCGCACAACCAGGGTCAGGGACTGGGAACCGACGTTGCCGCCCATGCCCAGTACGATCGGCATGAAGGCCGCCAGCCCCACCACCTGCGAGAGGGTCGGCTCAAAGAGGCGGATCATCATGGCGCTCAGAACGCCGCCCATCCAGCAGACAAAGAGCCAGGGCACGCGGGTGGAGGCGTTCTTCAGAATCGAGGAGGTCAGCAGATCCTCTTCGGCACCGGCCAGCATGAACATATCCTCGGTGGCCTCCTCTTCCATGACGTCAACGATATCGTCGACCGTGATGCGGCCCAGCAGCCGGTCCTGAACATCGACAACCGGCATGGCCACTTCATCATACTTCTTGAAGATGCGGGCAACCTCTTCCTGGTCCATCTCGACCGGAACACTCAGGGGCTCCTCATCGGCCACCTGGGCGATGGTGGTTTCAGGCTTGGCCAGAATCAGCGAGATCAGCTCGACCGTACCCAGCAGGATACCCTTCTGGTCAACCATGTAGACCCGGTGGATATCTTCAATATCGGGATACTGCTGGCGGATTATGGCGATGGTCTCATCGACGGTCGCAGTCGGCAGCACCGCAATCAGCTCGCGCTGCATCAGGCCGCCGGCCGTGTCCTCCGGATACTCAAGCAGGGCCTTGATGTCGGACGACTCTTTGGGGTCCATGGCCGCCAGAACACGCTCGGCCCGGTCCTCGTGCAGATCACCGACCAGGTCGGCGGCGTCATCCGAGTCCATCTCCTCAACGATGTGCGCCAGCTCCTTGTCCGAGATGTCATCCAGAACATCTTCGCGGGAGTCGCTGGAGAGCTCGATGATAACATCGGAGGCGGTTTCAACATCCAGCAGCAGGAAGAAGCGGCCGCGGGACTCTTCATCAAGGGCCTCGATCAGCTCGGCGATCTCCACCGGCTTGAGGTCATGGAGCATCTCAATGATGTGGAACTCCCAGCCCTTGTGAATATATTTTCTAAGACGTTTTACATCTGACGCCTTTGCCGCCATAGTGCTACCCCTTGTTATTTATGCGGCAAAGGTTGTTTCGATAAACGATCCTTTACCTGAAAGTTCCTCGTCGCCGCGCGAGCAGAGACTCAATGATATGATCAGCAGCAATATGGCTGCGGCGGCAATTACCCATTTCAAAGCCCCCTCGGGCAGCGCCCGCACGGTCTTAAGCTTGTCGCGCACATGCTTCTCCTTGGGCCCGTCAGGCGGCAGAGTTTCATCCATATGCAGCATTAGCTCTTCGATGTCCATCTCAAATTCTTCAGCGATCACCTTGAGAAAACCGCGCACAAAGGTCTTGGGCGGCAGCATGTCGAGATAGTCGTCCTCCATGAACTTCAGCGTCTGCGCAGAGATCTTGGTGCGGGCCTCGATCTCCTTCAGATCGATGCCGCGCTGCTCGCGCTCAGCCTTGAAGTATGCTCCCAGAGTCAACTTGTCATCCGCCATCATAAACTCCTAGTGCAGCAAACTAACACGACTTATGCTTGACTATCAAGGACTGATCCAAAGAAGATTGACTCAGCCCGCCGCTTAAGGGTAGAGCTGTTCTTCAAACTCAGCACATAAAGGATAGACATTGACATATACAGATCTGCTCTACACCGCCACCAAGCCCGGCCGCTACCTGGGCTGCGAAGTCAACCAGGTTATCAAGAGCGACGCCCAAGTGCGTTTCGCCCTGGCCTTCCCCGACATCTATGAGATCGGCATGTCGCACGCCGGCATCAAGATCCTCTACGACATCCTGAACTCCATCGAGGGCGTCTGGGCCCAGCGCGTCTTCGCGCCCTGGCACGACATGGCCGAGGCCATGGAAAAAGAGGGCGTGGAGCTCTTCAGCCTCGAGGAGCACGCCCCGCTCAGAAGTTTCGACATCCTGGGCTTCTCGCTGCTCTACGAGCTCTCATACTCATCGGTGCTGCGCATGCTCAAGCTGGCCGGCATCCCGCTCAGGTCCGAACAGCGCAGTGATGCTGACCCGATCATCATCGCCGGCGGCCCCTGCACCGGCAACCCGACCCCGGTGATGCCCTTCTTCGACCTGATCATTGTCGGCGACGGCGAAGAGGTGCTCAAGGAGATGGGCGAAATCGCCCTCAAAATCAAGGGCCGTCAGGAGCGCATCGAGGCCTTCAGCCAAATTGAAGGTGTGCTCTGCCCGGCAGACCCCAAACCGGTCAAACGCCGCATCCTGAGCGATCTGGACAGCTACCCCTTCCCGGTCAACCCGGTCATGCCCAACACCGGCATCGTCCACGACCGCTTAGGCGTCGAAGTGGCGCGCGGTTGCACCCGCGGCTGCCGCTTCTGCCAGGCCGGCATGATCTACCGCCCCTACCGCGAGCGCTCCGCACAGGAGGTTCTCAAAACCTTCAAGGAGGGCCTCAGCGCCACCGGCTATGACGAACTGGCCATGCTCTCGCTCTCGATCACCGATCTGAGCTACCTGCAGGAGCTGATGCAGTCGCTCAACTGCCCGTCGCGCGAAATCTCCCTGAGCGTGCCCTCCATGCGCGTCGAGGGCCTGACCGAGGAGTTTGCCAGCTACATCGCCAAGGTCAAGAAGGCCGGTTTCACCATGGCCCCCGAAGCCGCCACCGAGCGCCTGCGGGCCGTGATCAACAAGGGCAACAGCGAGGAGGACCTCTTAAGGAGCGTCGAAACCACCAAGCAGCTGGGCTGGAAGCTCTTGAAGCTCTACTTCATGATCGGCCTGCCCACCGAGACCGAGGAGGACGTTAAAGCCATCGCCGACCTTTCACGCAAGGTCTCGCGCAACTTCCGCGGCCGCATCAATGTGGCGATCTCGGCCTTCAACCCCAAGGCCCACACCCCCTTCCAGTGGGAGCGCCAGCTCTCCATGGATGAGCACCGCGAGAAGCTGAACTTCCTCAGGGGCCAGCTGCGCGACCGCTTCATCTCGCTCAAGTGGCAGGACCCCAAGCTGACCTTCCTGGAGGGCATCTTCGCCCGCGGCGACGAGCGCCTGGCCGACGTCATCGAGCGCGCCGCCGAAAAGGGCGCCTACCTGGACGGCTGGGACGAGACCTTCCGCTTCGAAAATTGGCTGGAGGCCTTTGACGAGTGCGGCATCGATCCAGCCGAGTACCACCGCGAGCGCAGCCTGGAAGAGGCGCTGCCCTGGGAGATCGTCGACAGCCGCATCAAGAAGGAGTGGCTGATTCAGGAGCGCAACAAGGCCTATGAAGCCAGCCAGACCGCCGACTGCCGCTATGAGAACTGCTCGGGCTGCGGCTCCTGCGCAGGTGAGATCAAAAACCACTTCAGCGAAGAAACTGAGATGGAACCGCTCTTCAAGGAGTGGGAAAACCATGAGCTGCTCCACTACACGGTGCGCTTCACCCGCCTCGGCAACCTGCGCTTCATCTCGCCGCGCGACTGGACCGAGACCATCAAGCGCGCCGTCAGGCGCGCCGAACTGCCGGCCTTCTACTCCCAGGGCTTCAGCCCCTCCATGAAGATGACCCTGTCACCGCCGCTGGCCTTCGGCCTGGCCTCCGAGGATGAATACCTGCAGCTGACCCTCAAAGAGGCCCTTGAGGCCCAGGAGATCATCGAGCGGCTGAACAGGGCCCTGCCGGCCGGTGCCGCAGTGCTGGAGTGCCGCCGCGGCAAACTCAACCAGCCGGCCGCCTATGAGTTCAAATTCCTCAAGCCGGTCGAACTGAATATCCCAGACGATGCCACCATCGAGAAGAAGACCAAAAAGGGCTTCAGCGAACTCAAGCTGGCCGACTTTGTGGACTGCCACGACTCCGGCTTCATCCGCATCAAGTTTGTGGACGGCCGCACCCTCTCGCCGCTGGCGATCTGCGAAAAGTTTGCATCAAAGCCGGTGGATGCCGCCGACATTATCAAGGTCAACACCATCTTCGGGGGCTAAGCCCTCGAAGAAAGCTTGACCCGCCCCGGGTTTGCCTTAACTTGTAGATCAACATCTCCGAGCCTGCGCGCCTAAAGGGAATCCCCAGGGCGGGCAAGCCGCTGGGTTTGCCGGGAAACCGGCAGGCCTCCCGTATTTGGAAAGGAGAAATACCGGAGGTGAACCCATGACCAAACTTTTAAGAATCAATCTCAGTAATTCCAGCATTAAGGATGAACCCATTGCCGAAGAGTTGTTGATGGCCTATCTGGGCGGCCGCGGCCTGGGCAGCCGCTATCTGATCAATGAGATCGACCCCAACATCGACCCGCTCTCGGCCCAGAACAAGCTGATCTTCGCCGACGGCCTGCTCTCGGGCACGATGGCCCCGACCGGCGGGCGCTACATGGTGGTCACCAAGGGCCCGCTGACCGGCACCATCGCCTCCAGCAACTCGGGCGGCTTCTGGGGCGCGGCGCTGCGCAAGACCGGCTACCTGATGGTCATCATCGAGGGCCAGAGCGCTAAACCCTGCTACATCGCCATCCTGGACGGCAAGGTTGAGATCAGAGACGCCGGCGACCTCTGGGGCCTGGATGTCTACGAAACCACCGACAAACTGCTGGCAGCCGAGCCCAAGGCGCGCGTCAGCTGCATCGGGCCGGCCGGCGAGAAACTTTCGCTGATGGCCGCCATCATGAATGAGAAGCACCGGGCCGCCGGCCGCACCGGTGTGGGCGCGGTCATGGGCTCCAAGAATCTCAAGGCCATCATTGTCAGGGGCGACGAAAGTCTGGAGCTGCCCGATCATTTCAAGGAGGTCGTCAAGGAGAAGGTCGGCCTGATCAAGGCCCATTCGGTCACCGGCGAAGGCCTGCCGGCCCTGGGCACCAAGGTGCTCGACAGCATCATCAACGAGAACGGCCTCTATCCCACCCACAACTTCCAATTCGGCACCTTCAAATATACCGAAGAGGTCAACGGCGAGGCCCTGGTCAACAAGAAGTATCTGGTCAAGAACAAGGCCTGCTTCGCCTGCCCGATCCACTGCGGCCGCGACACCGAGCTGCCCTCGGGCGAACGCGGCGAGGGTCCCGAATATGAGTCGGGCTGGTCCTTCGGCGCCGACTGCGGCGTCAGCGACCTAATCGCCATCACCGAGGCCAACTTCCTCTGCAACAAGTTCGGCCTGGACACCATCTCGGCCGGCGCCACCATCGCCGCGGCCATGGAGCTCTACGAGAAGGGCTGCATCAAGCGCGAAGAGCTGCAGGACGGCCCGGAGCTGCGCTTCGGCAGCTCGGAGGCGGTCGTCTACTACACCCGCAAGATGGCAACCCGCGAAGGCTTCGGCGATACCATGGCCGACGGCTCCTGGCGCCTCTGCCAGAAGTACGGCCACCCGGAACTATCCATGAGCGTCAAAAAACAGGAGATGCCGGCCTATGATCCGCGCGGCGTGCAGGGCCAGGCGCTCAACTACGCCACCTCCAACCGCGGCGGCTGCCACGTGCGCGGCTACATGATCTCGCCCGAAATTTTAGGCGTGCCCGAGAAGCTCGACACCCAGCAGCTGGAGGGCAAGCCGCGCTGGGTCATTACCTTCCAGGATCTGACCGCCGTGATCGACTCCATCGGCATGTGCCTCTTCACCTCCTTTGCCCTGGGCCTGGAGGACTATACCGACCTGATCAACGCCGCCGCCGGCACCAGCTTGAGCCCGGCCGAGGTCCTGATGGCCGGCGAGCGCATCTGGAACATGGAGCGCCAGTTCAATCTGCTGGCCGGCATCGGATCAGAGCAGGACACCCTGCCGCCGCGGCTGCTGAACGATCCGCTGCCCGACGGGCCCCAGAAGGGCGCCGTGGCCGAAATCGGCAAGCTGCTGCCCGAGTACTATCAGGAGCGGGGCTGGAACGCCGACGGCACCATTCCCACCGCAAAACTCAAAGACTTGGGACTCTAAATGGTCAAGGTGCAGTTCTTCACCCTGCTGAGGCTGCTGATCAAGCAGCGGGAGGTGGCCGTTGCCTGGCAAGAGGGCGAGACGGTCACCTCCCTCTTGAACAAGACTCAGGCAATGATCGAGACCCCCTTTCTGCAGAAGCTGCTGGAGGAGGATTGCAGCCTCAAGACCGGCACCATCATCCTGATCAACGGCCACAACGTCCACCACCTCGACAAATTGGATTCGGCGGTAGATGACGGCGATACGGTGGCCCTCTTTCCGCCGGGCGGCGGCGGCTGATGAACTCGCCCTTTGAGCGCCACATCAGAAGCTGGGGAGAGGAGAAGCAGGAACAGCTGCAGCAGGCCGTAATTTTCGTGGCCGGGCTGGGCGGGCTGGGCGCAAGCGTGGCCCAGCTGCTGGTGCGCGCCGGCGTCGGCAAACTCTACCTGGCCGACAGGGGCCGCCTCGACCTGACCGACCTCAACCGCCAGAGCCTCTACGTCCTGGCCGACCTGGGCAAAACCAAGATTGAGGTGGCCCGCGAGCGGCTGGACGCCATCAACGGTCAGAGCGACCTGATGGGGCTCAAGATTGACCTTGAATCCGACTGGCAGCTGCCCGAGGATGTAACCGGCATCGCCGACTGTCTGGACAACTTTGCGGCGCGTTTCAGCCTGGAAGAGCGACAGCAAAAGCAGTTTCTGGTGCATGGCGGAGTGGAGGAGGATTTCGGCCAGGTCATCACCCTCATCAAGGGCAAGTCTCCCGGACTTTCAGATATCTATTCCGAGCTGCGCAATCCGGCCGAGCCCTATGCGGTGACCCCGCCGATCGTCTTCTGCCTGGCCTCAATCATGGCCCAGGAGATTCTCTACAACATCTGGGGTCAGCCCCAGCTGCTGAACCGCTTCTGCATCGTGGAGTTCAGCGACTTCACCATGCAGAAGCTTAAGATAGACTAGCCCATCTTGCCGTCAAGCTCGCGGCCGCCCAGCACGTGCAGATGCAGGTGCATGACGATCTGGCCGCCTTCGGGGCCGCAGTTGATGGTGGTGCGGTAGCCGCTCTGGTCAATACCCTTGATGCGGGCCACATCCTTGGCGGCGTTCAGCATGGCCTGCCAGACAATGGCATCATCCAGCTCATTGAGGGTTGCAACGTGCTGCTTGGGAATCACCAGGGTGTGCACCGGCGCCTGGGGCTGGATGTCGTCAAAGGCATAGACCAGCTCATCCTCATAAACCTTGGTCGACGGAATTTCGCCCGCCAGGATCTTGCAGAAGATACACTCCATATTTTACCCCTCGATCTTTTTGATGGATTCAACCAGGTCCAGCTTGCCCTCATAGACAGCCTTGCCGGTGATGGCGCCCCAGATGTTGCCCACGCGTTTCAGCTGTTCAAGATCCTCCAGCGAACTGACGCCGCCCGAGGCGATGACCGGGGTCCTGACCAGATTGGCCAGCTCGGCAGTGGTTTCAATGTTGGGACCGGTCAGCATGCCGTCGCGGCTGATGTCGGTATAGACCACAAAGGCCGGCTCAAAACTTTCATAGCGCTTGACCAGATCCCAGGCATCCTCAGCGGTGACCTCTTTCCAGCCGTGAATGGCAACCTTGCCGTTGAGCGCATCCACCCCCAGGCCGACCTTGCCCGGAAACTTTTTCAGGATGGCCATGGACTCCTCGGGCTGCTTGACAACCATGGTGCCCAGAATGGCATAGTCGACACCCAGATCAAAGAGCGCCTGGGCATCCTCGGCGGATCTGATGCCGCCGCCCAGGTCGATCTCAACATTGACCGCCTCGCAGATGGCCCTGATGGCGTCCGTGTTCATGCTGCGGCCGCGCACGGAACCGTCCAGATCAACCAGATGGATGCGCTTGGCGCCGGCGGCCTCAAATGAGCGCGCCACCTCGGCCGGATCATCGCTATAGGGGGTGACCTGATCGAAGGCACCCTGCTTCAGCCTGACTACCCTGCCCTCATGCAGGTCAATAGCCGGAATAACAATCATATTTTTCTCCTGAATCTGGCTCAGAGAGCCTCTTTGGTGGACGGGATCTCGCTGCCGGTAATTTTGACGGCCTGCCGCATGGCGCGGGCCAGGGCCTTGAAGGCGCCCTCGGCCACATGGTGACCGTTGCCCGAGGCGCAGACGGTCATGTGCAAAGTGATACCGGCATTGAAGGCGAAGGCGCGCAAAAATTCCGGCACCAGCTCCAGGTCAAAGTCGCGCACCTGGCCGCGGAAGACATCCGGCCCGTGCAGCTCAAAGAAGGGCCGGCCCGAAATATCGAGGCAGGCCTCAACCATGGACTCATCCATGGGCACCTTGCTCAAAGCGTAGCGCTCAATGCCGCGCTTGTCGCCCAGGGCCCTGTTGATGGCCTGGCCCAGCACTATGCCCACATCTTCGACGGTGTGGTGGAAGTCCACCTCAACGTCGCCCTGAGCCTGGATGTTCAGGCCGATGCCCGAGTGTTTGGCAAAGGCGTCCAGCATATGGAAGAAGAAGCCGGTCGGCACATCGATATTGCTGGCCGGATCATCCAGATTGACACTGATGGTGATGTCGGTCTCTTTGGTCTTGCGGCTGATTTCAGCTGTGCGCATTATGAAATGGCCTCCTTGAAGACTTTGATGGCCTTATCGATCTGCGCCGCATCGGCGGTGCCGCCCTGGGCAAACTGGGGCTTGCCGCCGCCTCGCCCGTCAACGGCCTCACAGACGGTCTTCATGAGATTGCCGGCGGCATACTCTTTCTGAAGGTCGTCGGTCACCATAATCATGAAGGTGGCCTTACCCTTGGCGCCTGAGGCCAGGAAGACGATCCCCGAGCCGAGGCGGTCCTTGATGCGGTCGCCGACTTCGCGGATCTGAGCGATATCATCGCCGTCAACCCTCTTGATGACGACCTTGGATGCGCCCAGGCTGAGCTCCTCTTCGCCGGCCGCAGCACCAGCGCCGGTGGCAATCTTCAGGTTCAACTCCTTAATCTTGCCGTCCTGCTCTTTTAGACGCTCCTGCAGACCGCCAATGCGCTCCACAATCTCATCGCTGGAGCACTTGAGCTTGTGGCCGGCTGCGCTGACCTGAGACGCCAGCTCCTGCACATAGTGCAGAGCGGGCATGCCGGCCACGGCTTCGATGCGGCGGACGCCGGCCGAAACGGATGATTCGCTCAGAATCTTGACCAGGCCGATCTCGCCGGTGTTCTGGCAGTGGGTTCCGCCGCAGAGCTCAACCGAGATGTTCAGACCCATCTCGACCACACGCACCTCGTCGCCGTACTTTTCGCCGAAGAGGGCCATGGCGCCCTTCTCAACAGCCTTATCCTTGGACATATTGGCCGTATTGATCGGCAGACCGGCAACGACGTACTCATTGACGATATTCTCAATCTTGGCGATCTCACTGGCGGTCAGAGCCTCGAAGTGGGTGAAGTCAAAGCGCAGCCGCTTATCGGTCACCAGGGATCCGCTCTGATGGGCATGCTCGCCCAAAGTCTCCTGCAAAGCCTTCTGCAGCAAATGGGTGGCGCTGTGATGACGCATAATGTCGCGGCGGCGCTGGCTGTCGATCATGAGGGTCACGATCTCGCCCTTCCTGAGGGTGCCGCCGGCCAGGGTGATGTAGTGCAGGATGATGCCCTTGTCGTTCTTGACGGTATTGGTGACGGTGCCGCGCATGGCACTGCTCGAGATCAGGCCGGTATCGCCGATCTGACCGCCGGACTCGCCGTAGAAGGGCGTGCGGTCCACAATCATGATGGCCTCTTCATCTTCGGAGACACTCTCCAGCTCTTTGCCGTCCAGACTGCGCAGCGCCAGCACGGTGCCGCCGGTCTGCATGGCGCTGTAGCCCACGAAATCAACCTTGATATCATCAGCGATGGGCGCCAGCTGATCGCTCTTGGTCTCAACCTCACCGGCAAAGTTGGAGGCGGAACGCGCCTTCTGGCGCTGCTGGGCCATCTCGGTTTCAAAGCCGGCCTTATCGATGCCGAAGCCGCCCTTAACGGCGATATCCTCGGTCAGGTCGACCGGAAAACCAAAGGTGTCATAGAGCATGAAGACATCCTTGCCCGGAATCTGATCACCGGGCTGCAGTTTGTCCATGACCTCCTCGAGCAGGGCCAGGCCCTTGTCGAGAGTTTTAAGGAAACGGTCCTCCTCATTGATGATGACGCGCGTGATGAAATCCTTGCGCATCTTAAGGTCGGGATAGACATCCTGCATCTCCTCGATGACCTTCTTGGCCACATTGAAGAGGAAGCTGTCGGAGAAGCCCAGCAGCTTGCCGTGACGGGCGGCGCGGCGGATGATGCGGCGCAACACGTAGCCGCGGCCCTCATTGGAGGGCAGCACGCCGTCACAGACCAGGAAGGTGGTGGCGCGGGCATGGTCGGCGACCACGCGGATCGAGACATCGGTCTCGGCATCGACGCCGTACTCCTTGCCGGCCAGCTCGGCGATATGGCTGATCAGCGGCATGAAGAGGTCGGTATCATAGTTGCTGGGCACGCCCTGCATGATGGCGGTGATGCGCTCCAGGCCCATGCCGGTGTCGATGCTCGGATTGGGCAGGTCGGTCATGCTGCCGTCAGCGGCGCGGTTATACTGCATGAAGACCAGGTTCCAGATCTCCAGATAGCGGTCGCAGTCGCAGATGCCGGGCTCGCAGTTGGGATTGTCGCAGGGGATGGAGTCCCCCTGATCGTAGAGAATCTCGGAGCACGGTCCGCAGGGGCCGGTATCGCCCATGGACCAGAAGTTGTCCTTGTCGCCCAGCTTCAGGATGCGATCTTCCGGCACGCCCATCTTGTCGCGCCAGATGGCGTAAGCCTCATCGTCGCTGTGGTGCACGCTGACCCAAAGTTTATCTGTGTCAAGCTGCATGCGGCCCACCAGCAGATCCCAGGCAAACTCGATGGCGCCCTCTTTAAAGTAGTCGCCGAAGGAGAAGTTGCCGAGCATCTCGAAAAAGGTGTGGTGGCGCGCAGTGCGTCCCACATTTTCCAGATCATTGTGCTTGCCGCCGGCCCGCACGCACTTCTGGGAAGTGGTGGCGCGCTTATAGTCTCTGGGCTCCGTGCCCAGGAAGGTTCCCTTAAACTGTACCATGCCTGCATTGGTAAAAAGCAGGGTCGGGTCGTCACCCGGCACCAGAGACGAGCTCTCCACCGGAGTATGCCCCTTCTCCTCAAAATAATTCAAGAACATAGCCCTAATTTCTGATCCTGTCATATAATGTCTCCATTCAGCACTTCTAGTATCATATCAAGGGCAAAACCCCTGCTGTTCAGATATCTTATCAGTTTTTCGCGCTCTTTTCCCTTTCTTTTTTCAACTACCATTCTGACCCTATCGGCCTCAGAGAGTGTAATCTGTAACATGGCTTGATCTATGCGGTTTTCAGGGATCTGCAGCTGCGAAAGGCGGTAGAAAATCTGGCGATCGCCATAGCCGCGCCGGGCCAGAAGCTCGGCCTTGCGCCGGGCATAGTCGGCATCATCCAGGTAGCCCAGCTCAGTCAGCCGCTCGATCACGGCCTCGGCCGCCTCTTCAGCGGCCCCGCGGCTTAGTAGTTTTTTTTTAACTCAAACGAGGCGTAGGAACGCCTCGATATGGCCCGGTAGGCGTAAGTCAGGGACTCATCAAAGCTTGAATCCACCGTCACTCTCCTCCTCATCATCCGGGGTCTTCGCCTCAAACATATCCCACTTGGCGTCGCTGGTGGACTTGATGCCCTTCATGCGCAGCTCGAAATCGTTGGGGTTGGTGGCCTGCTTAAGGGCCTCACTGTAGCTGATCAGGCCCTGCTGGACCAGATCCATCAGGGACTGGTCAAAGTTCTGCATGCCGTAGGAGACTGTGCCCGAAGCGATGGCATCCTTGATGTCACTGATGCGGTCGGGCTCGGTGATGCACTCACGCACACGGGCGGTGGCAACCAGAACCTCGACGGCCGGAATGACGCCCTCGCCGCTCATGCGCGGCACCAGCCGCTGGGAGACAACCGCCTTGAGCACGCCGGCCAGCTGCAGCCTGACCTGCTGCTGCTGATGGGGCGGATAGGTCGAAACGATACGCATGATGGTTTCGGCGGCATCCAGGGTGTGCAGGGTCGAGATAACCAGATGGCCGGTCTCGGCCGCGGTCAGCGCGATGTCGATGGTCTCCTTATCACGCATTTCGCCCACCAGGATAACATCCGGATCCTGACGCAGGGCGGCGCGCAAGGCCATGGAGAAGGAGGTCGTATCCGAACCCACCTCGCGCTGGTTGATGATCGACTTGCGGTCGCGGTGCAGGAACTCGATGGGATCCTCGATGGTCATGATGTGGCAGTTGCGGTTGGCATTGATCTCATTGACAATGCCGGCCAGGGTGGTTGACTTACCCGAACCGGTGGTACCGGTAACCAGGATCAGTCCCTTGCGCTCCATGCTGATGCGCTCCAGCACACTGGGCAGGTGGAGATCGGAAAGCATGGGCGGATCGGTGGGCACGATTCTGAAAACCATGCCGTAGGAGCCGCGCTGCTTGTAGCAGTTGACACGAAAACGCGCCACGCCCGAGAGGGAGTAGGCCAGGTCGATCTCATTGGTGGTATCGAACTTGGCCTGCTGGTACTGATTCATGACATCCCCGATAATGGTACCGATGCTGTCGTTGCTCATCCGCTCATGGTCTCTGATCGGAATCAGAGCCCCGAAACGCCTGATAACCGGGGGCAGCCCCACTTTGAAATGCACGTCGGATGCCTGCATCTCCACCGCTTTGCGCAGGATGTCATCAATAATCATATTAAGCCTCTGCTTTTTCCTCTACCAGCTCCGGAGCCAGTACGGCTCTGACCGCATCATGGATCTCGCCGCAGACATCGGGGTTGCCCTTGAGGAAACTCTTGGCAGCCTCGCGTCCCTGGCCGAGACGCTGCTTGTTGTAGCTGTACCAGGCGCCGGACTTCTCAACCACGCCCACATCCGAACCCACGTCCAGGATCTCGCCATACTTGGAGATGCCCTCGCCGAACATGATGTCGAACTCAACCTCTTTAAAGGGCGGAGCCATCTTGTTCTTGACCACCTTGACCTTGGTGCGGTTGCCGATCACATTGGTGCCGTCCTTGATGGGGCCCGCGTTTCTGACCTGCATGCGCACTGATGAGTAGAACTTCAAGGCGTTGCCGCCGGTGGTGGTCTCGGGGTTGCCGTAGACCACGCCGATCTTCATACGGGTCTGGTTGATGAAGAGGCAGGTGGTGTTGGTCTTGGAGATGGCACCCGAAAGCTTACGCAGCGCCTGGGACATCAGTCTGGCCTGCAGGCCCATGTGCGAGTCGCCCATGTCGCCCTCGATCTCGGCGCGCGGCACCAGGGCGGCAACCGAATCGACCACGATGATGTCGACGGCATTGGATCTGACAAGGGTCTCGGCGATGTCGAGGGCCTGCTCGCCCGAGTCGGGCTGGGAGACCAGCAGGTTGTCGATGTCAACCCCCAGCTTCTTGGCATAGTTGACATCCAGCGCGTGCTCGGCATCGATGAAGGCGGCCATGCCGCCGACGGCCTGGGCCGACGCGATGCAGTGCAGCGACAACGTGGTCTTACCGGAACTCTCGGCACCGTAGATCTCGGTGACCCGGCCGCGCGGAATACCGCCGATGCCGAGGGCGCGATAGTCCAGCATTAGTGAACCGGTCGAGATTACCGGGACGGCGACAGCCCCGTCGGTGCCCATCCGCATGATGGAGCCTTTGCCGTATGAGCGTTCAATCTTAGCAATGGCATCTTCCAATGCCCGTTTTCTTCCGTCTTCCATATTATCCTCCTCTAAGAGAACTGGTGTGCAGGTTTGTGTAGAGCGCCCCATGGGGCGTCAGCTCACTCCTGAACAGAGATATTTTTTCTACCGTAAAGGCCGTTTCAACCAAGTCAATTTTCAGGTCTATCATAGATGGTCTCTTTAGTCTACCTACGGTCAGATGCGGCTTAAATGGCCGTTTTTCCACATCAATCCCAACGCCGGCGCAGACATCATCAATCTCCGCGGCCAAGCCGGCCAATGGCTCCAGATCACCGGCCAGACCGGCCCAGATCACCCGCGCACGCCTCAGGTTCGGAAAGGCGCCCATGCCATTCAGGCGCAGCGCCAGCGGCTCATGGCGGCCGGCAACCCGTTCAAGCCCGGCGCCCAACTCAGGCACCAGCGCTTCATCCATCTCTCCGATAAACTTCAGGGTCAGGTGCATGGCCTGCGGGCGGACCCAGCGCGCATCCATACCCCTCTTCTTTAAGTCGGTCGTGGCGCTTTGCAAGGCCGCCTTGACCTCTTCAGGAAGGCTCAGTGCGATGAATGTCCTGATCATACAGAAACTCCAGCAGCGCAAAGAGGGCCCGCTTGGCAAAGAACATCTTATTGCTGGCCCGATCGCGCGCAAAGTTAAAGCGTCTCACCACCTGATTTTCGCGGCTGCCGACCGCGACCCAGAGCGTGCCCAGCGGCTTATCATCGGTGCCGCCGTCGGGCCCGGCAATGCCGGTGGTGGCCACGCCGCAATCGGCGCCGCTGCGTTCCAGCAGCCCCAGCAGCATCTGGCGCGCCACCTCTTCACTGACCGCACCGTGCTCAGCAAGGGTCGCCGGAGATACGCCCAGCAGGTTCTCCTTAAGCGCATTATGATAGGTCACCAACGAGCCCAGGAAGTAGTCGGAGCAGCCCGCTTCGGCCGTCACCAGATGGCCGATCAAACCGCCGGTGCACGATTCGGCCGCGGCAAACGTCAGGCTGCGCTCCCGGAAAATGCGTCCCAGACTGGGAACAACGCCCAACTCACGCAGGGCGTGGATGCCCAGGATCTCACGGATAGCTGCCTCATGGGCCGGCGCGGCCACCAGCAGCACCTCCATATCCTTAGGCAGAAAGCTCATCTCGGCGGCCAAAGGTCCCAGACGGCGGGCAATCTCGGTCTCGCCCAGACCGATGGCCATGATCTCAACCTTGGCCTCGACGGCCTGCGACAAGCTGTCGGCCACCTGCTGCAGCATGGGCAGCGCCTCCTTGGGCACCCCGGGCAGAAAGACAACCCGCCCGCTCTCCAGCTGCAGATCGACGCCGCTGGCCATGCCCACCAGATTGGGCACCTCGCCTTCGGCAACAGAGCGCTGCCGCAGCTTGTCGATCACCAGATGGGTGGTGTCGTCAGGGGTGGCGCCCAGGCCGCCGGTCACAATCTTCAGGTCGGCCCCGACTGCCTCAATCGTGCTCAGGAGCGCCGCCGGATCATCGCCGATGATGCGGATCTCGTGCACCGCGGCGCCGCGGCTCTTTAGAATTGAGGTGAAGGGCTGGACCAGCGCATCCCGGCGCACGCCGTTCAGCAGCTCGGCGCCGGTCAGAATCAGAGCTGCCTTCACTTCAGCAGCCCAATTTTTTTGACTATTTTCAATGAGAGGGCGGCCAGAGCCCCGGCCGCCAGGTCATCGGCCATGATACCGATGCCGCCGGGCAGGTTCTTGTCCAGGGTGCCGACCGGCGGCGGTTTCAAAATATCAAAGGCCCTGAAGAGCAGCGTGCCGGCCAGGATATCAACGAAACCGGCCGGGCGGCTGATCAAGGTTATCATCAGGCCCGCCACCTCATCGATCACAACCTTGGAGGGGTCCTTGCCCCAAACCTGCTCCATCTTGTGGGCCGCGGCCGTGCCGACCAGCGTGATGCCGCCAATGGCCAGCATATACTTGCCGGTTGAGAGGCGGCGCAAAACCACATAGAGCGGCCAGGCCGCAAAGGTGCCAAAGGTGCCGGGAGCCTTGGGCAGGTTGCCGGCACCACCGAAGGTTGCTACATTTTCCCAGATCTTAAGCTTCACGTTTCAGTTCCCCTACCTCTTTCAAGAGCTGCATAATCTTATCCGATGAGCGGAAATCTTCCATCTCGCTCAGAAACTGCTGATAGATCTCGATCATGGAGCGGCCCGCCTTGGTCAGGCTGGCGCCGGAGCGGCCGCGGCGACCCTTCTCGAGCAGATCCAGACCGGAGCGCTCCTCATATTCACGGATCTTGCCCCAGGCCGCCCGGTAGGACATCTTCAGCTCGGCCGCTGCCTTGTGCAGCGAACCGGTCTTATCCACCAGCATCAGCAGGTCGCAGGCACCCTGACCGAAAATGGTGCCCTCCTTGGTCTCTATCCACAGCTTATATTGAAGTTCCATCCCTCAAAAATAACATGCTTATGCACGGCTTACAACTGCCTGTCGCAGCCCCCAAGCCCGATCGCGGCCGTTTTTCATGCAACCCATCGTTTCTACGGATAGAATCCGCCAGCAGCCGGCAACTAATTTTTTTGACCCCAATCCGCAACCCCCCCTCGCCGGAGTGGCATTCTGAGGCATGACACCCTTGATCATGTAGTGCTAATGCGATATTAGGTCCTTTACTTAATAAATAATGGAGCAGGTTATGACCAAGATCAAAGATTTTGCTGAACATATCGATTCAGAGGTTACCATCAAGGGCTGGGTCGTGCACCGCCGGTCCAGCGGCAAGCTGGCCTTTCTGGTGATGCGCGACGGCGCCTACAAGTGTCAGGCCGTCATCGAGAAGGCCATCATCGGCGAGGAGAAGTATGCCGAGATCAAGAAGATCCCGCATGAATCTTCACTCTCCATCACCGGCAAGGTGATCAGGGAGGAGCGCGCACCCGGCGGCTATGAGATGCATGTCAGCGACCTGGAGGTGATCCACCGCTCGGAGGAGTTCCCCATCACCCGCAAGGAGCACGGCCCGGACTTCCTGCTTTCTAACCGCCACCTCTGGCTGCGCTCATCACGCCAGATCGCCATCATGAAGGTGCGCGACACCCTGATCTGGAACGTGCGCAAGTTCTTCAAGGAGAACGACTACATGCTCTTCGATTCGCCCATCTTCACAACAACTGTGGGCGAAGACTCCACCAACCTCTTCAGCTGCGAATACTTCGACCTGGGCAAGTCCTACCTCTCCCAGACCGGCCAGCTCTACCTGGAGGCCGCCATCTTCGCCCTGGGCAACGTCTACTGCTTCGGCCCCACCTTCCGGGCCGAGAAGTCCAAGACCCGCCGCCACCTGATGGAGTTCTGGATGGTTGAGGCCGAGATGCCCTTCTACGATCAGGACATGAATATGGACGTGCAGGAGCAGTTCATCACCTACATCGTTCAGAATACCATCAAAGAGTGCGAGAAGGAGCTGGTTGAAGTTCTGGAGCGCGACCTGGAGCCCCTCAGGAAGGTTAATAACAACTTCATCCGCATGGACTACGGCGACGCCGTCAAGTTCCTGCAGGAGCGGGGCAGTGCAATCCAGTGGGGCGACGACCTGGGCGCCGAGGACGAGACCATCCTGACCGAGGCCCACGACCGCCCGATCTTCGTGGTTGACTACCCCAAGGAGGCCAAGGCCTTCTACATGAAGGAGAACCCCGAGAATCCCAAGGTTGTGCGCTGCGCCGACCTGCTGGCCCCCGAGGGCTACGGCGAAATCATCGGCGGTTCCCAGCGCGAGGAGGATATCGAGACCATCCTGGCGGCCATCGACCGCTGCGAGCTCAACCCCGAGACCTACGCCTGGTACCTGGACCTGCGCAAGTACGGCTCCGTGCCCCACTCCGGCTTCGGCCTCGGCATCGAGCGCACTCTGGCCTGGATCTGCGGCCTCAAGCATGTGCGCGAGACCATCCCCTTCCCGCGCATGCTCTACCGCGCCTATCCATAAAAACTATCACCTAAGATACTAAGAAGGCTCCGGCAGACGCCGGGGCCTTTTTTTGTGTAGGCCTGACACCCTATTCAGACCGGCCGGTCACAAAAAAATACATTAAAGCATCTTGACAGCCATTCCGATCGGATTTATTAATGACCATACAGTCAGAATAAAAAGGAGGACAGGATGCCCAAGATCGTCGATAAGGAGCAACGCCGCCAGCAGCTGGCACAGACCGCCATTGAACTCTTCAGCGAGCACGGCTTTGAAAATGTCTCCATCGCCCAGATCGCCAAAGCCGCCGGCGTGGCCAAAGGCTCTATCTATGACTACTTCGAGTCACGCGAGGAGCTGATCATGGCCGCCATCATGGTCTGGATGGGAGAGGTGGAAAGTACGGCCGAGCTGATTCTGGCGGACATCGATGATCCGGAAGAGAAGCTGCGCACCTTTGTCAATGCCCTGATTGACTACTTCATAAACGATCCGCGCGCCATCAAGCTGGTGATCAGCATGATGCACCTGGCCCTGGTGGATGACAAGATCCTCGAGCGCCAGAACCTGCTCAAGGAGATGTTCCTGGGCATGCGCCGCCTGGTGATCAGCTTCATCATGGAGGGCATCTCCAAGGGCGATTTCGATCCCAAGATGGCGTCAAAAGCCGAGAGCCTGACCATCAACCTGCTGGCCTTCCTGGACGGCATAGCGCTGCACCACCTCATGGACCGCAACTACATCGACCTCAAGGCCCAGGTAAACCTCTACCTTGACCGCCTGATTGACGACCTGAGAGGAGAAAAATGATCCGCAGGCGCATCCTGGACTTTTTGACCCGCATGGCCACAAGTAAGCGCTGGTTTGTGCTGCTGAGCAGCCTGATCCTGACCCTGCTGCTGGGCAGTCTGGCCGGCAGACTCTACATCGATCCGCGCTGGACCAGCCTGCTGCCCGACACCATTCCGGTGGTCAAGGAGTACAAGAAGATCTCGGAGAACTACCTGCAGTCCGGCGATCTGATCATTGCCATCAGCGGGCCCGATCCCCTGGTGCTGGAGGGTATCGTTAATCAGGCTGAAGTTCTGCTAACCGAGAAACTGCAGGCTCCGCCGGAAATGGATGAAGAGACCTGCCTGGCCGAGGGGCGCTACATCCGCCACATCTACGCCCGCCAGCCGGAAGAGTGGCTGAGAGACAACCTGCTCAGGCTGGCCAAGCCCAATGATGCGCGCCGCTTTGCCGACATCCACCACGATCCGCGCCTGCTCGAGTACCTGGAGCACCTCAACGACGACCTGGAGGCCGAATACTCCGACACTGAGGCCGTGCGCGACAAGGAGCGCGAAACGGTCGGCGCCATGGACGCCATCCACGGCTTCATTGCAACCCTGGAGCGCGCCGCCCGCGGCGAGACCGTTGATGACGCCACCATCCGCCGCATCGTGCGTGACCTGACCATCGGCCGGCCCTACCTCTTCTCGCTGGACAATCAGATGGCCCTAATCATGGTGGCCCCCTCAACCTCCTCCATGAACGCCGCCGCCATGGCCGATATGGACCGGGCCGTCGAGGAGGTCTTGCGGCCCCTGGATAAGCACTATCCGGACTATTCAATCGAGCGCACCGGCATCGTCCCGATCTCGCGCGACGAGCTGGACTCCATGGGCCCCCAGACGCTGGCCATCACAGGATTCGCCTTCCTCATAATCCTGATCATGCTGATGTGCGCCTTCCGCAGCCTGCTGACGCCCCTCATCACCATGCTGCCCATCGTGATCGGCATCATCTGGTCCATGGGCTGCATCTATCTGACCATCGGCTCGGTGAACATCATCACCTCCATGATCATGGTGGTGCTGCTGGGCCTGGGCATCGACTTCTCCCTGCACCTCACCAGCCGCTTCCATGAGGAGATCACGGCCGGCAAGGATGTTGAGGAGGCCCTCCGGCTGACCCTCGGCGAGACCGGCATGGGCGTCATCACCGGCGCCGCCACCACCGCCACGGCCTTTCTGGCCCTGATGACGGCCGAGACCCGCGGCGTCTTCGAGTTCGGCGCCTGCGCCGGCATGGGCGTGCTGATAACCCTGCTGGCCGTGCTCTGGCTGCTGCCGAGCCTGCTGGCGCTCTACGCCATCCACATCAGACGCGAAAAACCGCGCTCAAACGAGTTCAAAAGTCTGGCCGCCCTGGCCGGCCACGTCACCCGGCTGCGCTGGCCCGTGGCGGGCATGGCTGCCCTCTGCGTGGCGGGCGGGCTCTTTGCCGCCACTAAGATCGAGTGGGAGTGGAACTTCATGAACCTGGAGCCGGCCGGCCTGCGCTCGGTCGAACTGCAGGACGAGATCATCGAGCGCTTCAAGTTCTCCATCACCATGAGCTCGGTCACCGTGGAGGGCATCGAGGAGTCGCGCGCCATCCGCAAGCAGCTCAAGACCAAGGGCATCGTGGGCGAAGTGGACGACATCTCCCTCTGGATCAGCCGCCCGGACCTCGATCTAAGGCACATCAAACGCCTCCAATCCATGCCAGACCGACCCCAGCCGAGCCTCAAGGACCAGGCCGGGCCTCTGGCCGAGGAGCTGGAGCGCCTCTGGGCCAACATCATCGAGATCCAGGCCCTCAGCATCACCGGCGGCCAGGACCGCATCGTCGAGAAGAGCCGCCAGCTGGTGGCCGAACGCAGCACCCGCGACCAGGGGCTGCTGCGCCGGGTGGCCGACAGCTTCAACGGCCAGCTGGACTGGAACAGCGTCGGCAGCTTTGGCGCGCGCTTCAGCCAGACCCTGGGCGAGCAGGTGGCGCTGATGGCCAGAGGCGAAGAGCCGGTCACCATCGACGACCTGCCCCTGCACATCCGCGCACGCTACACCTCCCAGAAACAGACCGGCTACCTGATGCAGATCTATCCGCGCCAGAACATCTTCAACCGCGAAGAGCTGGAGATGTTCCAGGGCGTAGTTACAGCGGTGCACAAAAATGTGACCGGCTTTCCCCAGCTGATGCTAACCATGAACCAGACCACCTATGAGGAGGCCGGCATGGCCTCCCTGCTGGCGCTGGCCCTGATCCTTTTCATGCTGCTGCTGGACTTCAGGCGGCCACTGGTCGCCCTGCTCGCCTTCATGCCCCTCTTCTGCGGCATCGCCCTGACTTGCGGGATCATGTGGCTGCTGGGCGAGAAGATCCACTACATCAACATGATTGCCCTGCCCATCATCATCGGCATCGGTATCGACGACGGCGTGCACTACTTCCACCGCTATCTGCATGCCGGGCGCGCCAACATTGCAAGCGCCTTCAGCAGCGTCGGCCGGGCCATCCTACTGACCAGCCTGACCACCATGATCGGCTTCGGCTCGCTCAACTTCTACCTGATGCGCGGCATGGCCTCCCTGGGGCGCGTGCTCTTCATCGGCGTGGGTCTCTGCTTTATCGTGACCGTGATCCTGCTACCGGCCCTGGCCAGCATCTTTGAACACAGACTCTTAGGAGACAAATCATGAAAAAAGTGACCCTCATCCTGATTAGCATAGTTATTCTGGCCGGCAGCGCAGCCGCCCAGGATGCCGCCCCCATCCTGCGCCTGTCCGACCAGGCCGAAGGCTACGCCTCCAGCTACAGCCAGATGCGCCAGATCATCACCACCTCCAGCGGCCAGGAGCGCACCCTCGTTATTAAAGGCTGGGCCGTGGACAACGGCGAACACCAGCTGGCCGAATACCTGGCGCCGGCCGACATCAGGGGCCAGAAGATCCTGATGCGCGATGAGGGTGACAACATCTGGATGCTCAACCCCGAAACCAAGCGCACCCGCAAGCTGGGCTCGCACATGAAGAAAAAGAAGGTCATGGGGTCCGACTTCACCTATGAGGACCAGTCCGGCGGCAAGAACTCCAAGAAGTTTAAGGGCCGCGTCACCGGCAATGAAGAGATGGGCGGCAGCGCCTGCCACGTGCTGGAGCTGATACCCACCCCCGACGGTCCCAGCTACGAGAAGGTCGTCGCCTGGGTCGGCAAGGATGACCACATCACCCGCCGGGTCGACTTCTATCAGAACGGCAAACCCTTCAAGCGCCTGATCAGCGAAGATATCCGCAGCGTGGGCAACAAGCAGGTGCCCCATAAAATTACGATGCTCAACCTGGAGGACGGCACCCAGACCGTCAACATCATCGATGAGATCAGCTTCGATGTCGATATTCCCGCTTCAACCTTTGACGCGCGCAGGCTGGCCAGATGAAACGCCTGATCCTGGTTCTGATGCTGGCCTGCGGGCCGCTGCAGGCCGCAGATCTGCCCTTTGATTTTGCCGGCTATGTGGAGTACACCCAGAACGCCGAATACCTGCGCGATGCCGGCCATGACCAGCTGCAGGGGCGCCTCAAGGCGCGGCTCGATTTCAGCGGCCAACCCAGTGACCAGACCGACTATGCGATCGGGCTGGCGGCCCTCAAATACAGCGGCGAGGATGAAATCGACCTGGCCGCCTACCTGCCCAGAATGGATCAGGCCCAACTGCTGCCCCCGGATCTGGCAGCCGGCCAGCCTGGCAGCCGGCCATTCTTCAGCTGGCAGTTTGAGGATGAGGTGGTCATCAAGGAGGCCTACGCCAGCTGGTACGGCGAAGAGGCCAGCCTGCGGTTCGGCCGCCACAAGTATTATGTGGGCACCGGCTACGCCTACAATCCCATCGACCTCTTCAACGTCAAGAACCCCCTCGATCCGACCTATGAGCTGGAGGGGCTGGACGCCATCCTCTTCAGCTACGCCCTGCCGCACGCCCTGCAGCTGGAGCTGCTGGCGCGCTTTGACGAGCGACTGGCCAAGTCCGACTACCAGGTCCGACTGAAAGGTTACCATGGCGGCTGGGACTGGGCCCTGCAGTATACGCGCTATGAAAAGGTCCGCACCGACTGGCTGGCCGTCAACACGCCACTGGCTGCCAGCCTGCTGCTCTACGGGGCCGATGAGGATCTCTTCCAGTACGACTACCGCTGGCATCTGCTGGGCGCCGAATTTATCGGCGAGATCGGCGGCGTGGGGCTCTATGGCGAGGGCGGCTATGTGGTGGTCAACGAACCCGGCTACCAGGGCAGCCTCAGGAGGGCCGAGAACAACCATGCGCGCATCCTGTTGGGTCTGGACTACACCTTTGAGTCGGGCCTCTATCTGATGGCTGAATATCTGCATCTGGGCCAGGGCTATGCAAATGAAAAGCACTACACCATCAATGACCGCATGGCCTTCCTGACCGGCGAGCTGATCTCGCTCAACAGGAACACCCTCTTCACCGGCCTGAGCTATCCGGCGACCGATCTGCTTGAATTCAGCTGCTACGCCATCTTCGGCATCAATGACTCCTCGGTCGTGCTGAATCCCTGGCTGACCTGGGACATGGCCCCGGGGCTGAAACTTTCCGGCAGCCTGAATCTGCCGGCGGGCGGTTCTGAGACCCAGAACGGGCGCATGGGGCCGGGGGCCATGCTACGGCTCAAATATAACTTCTAAGCCAGCGCGCTTCGGACCTTGGCGGCCAGATCATTTTTTGAGAAGGGCTTCTGCAGGAAGTTGACCCCCTCCTGCAGGATACCGTGGTGTGCGATCACATTAGCCGTATAGCCTGAGAGATAGAGGGTCCTGAGTGAGGGGCGCTGGCCGCTGAGCTCCACGGCCAGCTGCCGACCGTTCATCCCGGGCATCACCACGTCACTGACCAGCAGGTCGATCTCGCCGTCATAGGCCTTGGCCAACTGCAGGGCCTCAGCCGGCGTGTTGGCCGCCATGACCTGGTAGCCGAGGGACTCCAGCATCTGGCGGCCCAGATTGAGGATCATGGCCTCATCCTCCACCAACAGAATCATCTCGCCGCTGCCCCTCTGCACCTCTTCGGCGACCGCCACCACTGCATCCTCGGCGCCAGACTCATTGCGCGGCAGATAGATCTTGAAGATACTGCCGCCGCCCGGCTCGCTGTAGACATTCACAAAGCCATCATTCTGCTTAACGATGCCGTAGACCGTGGAGAGACCCAGGCCGGTGCCCAGACCAACCTCCTTAGTGGTAAAAAATGGTTCAAAGAGCTGCCCCATCACATCCAACGGTATACCGCAGCCATCATCGCTAACCGCCAGCATCACATAGGAGCCCGGCTTGAAACCGACGTGCTCGGCACAGTAATCCGGGCTAAAATTAACGTTCTGAGTCTCAATTGTAACCTTGCCCACCCCATCGATGGCATCACGGGCGTTGACGCAGAGATTGGCCAGAATCTGATCGACCTGCACCGGGTCAATCCTGACCGGTCCCAGATCAGGCGCCGGCAGCCACGCCAGATCAATATCCTCACCGATCAGGCGCTGCAGCATCTTGAGCATGTCGCCCACCGAGTCATTGAGGTTCAAGCGGCGCGGCGCGGCGGCCTGGTTGCGGGCAAAGGCCAACAGCTGACGCGTCAGGTTGGCCGAACGCTCGGCGGCCTTACGGATCTCCTGCAGTGAGCCCCCCAGTAAATCATCATCAGCCAACCGTTCCAGCGCCATGTCCACGTGCCCCAAGATGATGAAGAGCATATTGTTGAAGTCATGCGCCACCCCGCCGGCCAGGCGTCCGATGGATTCCATCTTCTGAGCCTGGGCGTACTGGGCCTGCAGCTTGCGGTTCTCCTGCTCTCCCAGAGTACGCTCGGTAATATCCTGCACCGTGCCAATTGAACGCAGCGGCACACCATCCTCTCCATAAAACGTTTCACAACGGTCATGAACATACTTGATGCTGCCATCAGGCAACAGCAGACGGTGCTCAATGGCATAGGGCTCCCGATTGGCGACAGACTCAATGTAGACCCTGTCAACATCGGCCCGGTCATCGGGGTGTACCAAATTAAGAAAGGCCTCATATGACACATTGAAACGCTCACGGTCGGTGCCAAAGATGCGGTGAATCTCGTCGGACCAGCTCAACGTCCTGCTCTGCAGATCCAGCTCCCAGGAACCGATATGGGCCAAGCGCTGAGCCTCGCGCAGGCTCTCCTCACTGCGGAGCAGGGCATCCTCCACCAACTCCTGCGTCCTGGTCTTCTTCATGCAGAGACTGAAGTCACGGAAGGTGGCCAACGGCTCACAGTTACCACAAGGCGCCGCATTTCCCAGAACAGCATAACACTTCTGCCCCATCAGCTGTTCCAGTGTCCGGCAACTAACCTTCTGATAGGCCCGGTTGGCCCACCGGATATTGTGGTCCCGGTCGTGGATGACGATTCTTGCCGGCGCCCGGTCTAAAAGCTCTGACTTCAGGCAGTCATCCATACTTCCCCCTGTCGCTTCAATCCCTATTCAAATAAGCCCGACACTGTAAATTTCAAGGAGTTCTAGCACTCTTGTTTTCCGAACCCGCCGCCCTATTATCTCCGCATGGCGAATATCAAACTGGGCATCAGCAGCTGCCTGCTGGGCAACCGGGTGCGCTACGACGGCGGCCACAAACTTGACCACTACATCCACGACATTCTGGGCCAGTTCGTGGAGTTCGTGCCGGTCTGCCCCGAAGTTGAGATCGGCCTGGGCATCCCGCGCGAGGCCCTGCGCCAGGTCGGCAAAGCCGACAGCCCCCGGCTGATAACCCGCAAGAGCGGCATCGACCATACCGATGCCATGCTCAGCTGGGCTGAAAAACGCTGCGCCGAGCTGAAAGATGAAGACCTCTGCGGCTTCATCTTCAAGGCCGCCTCACCATCCAGCGGCATGCGCAGCGTCAAGGTCTACAACCAGGACGGCATCCCCTCCAAGAGCGGCGTGGGAATCTTCGCCCGCGCCTTCATGCAGCACTTCCCCCTGCTGCCGGTCGAGGATGAGGGCCGCCTGCACGACACGGGCCTGCGCGAAAACTTCATCACACGCATCTTCGTCATGCAGCGCTGGCAGGAGCTCAACCGGGAGGCGCCGCGCCTGGGAGCCCTGATCAACTTCCACACCCGCCACAAGCTGCTCATCATGGCCCACAGCGTCGAGACCTACCGCAGCCTGGGCAAACTGCTGGCCGAGGGCAAGCAGCATGAGATCCGGGGACTCTACAGCAACTACCTTGAGCAGCTCATGGGTGCGCTGAAGCTGCGCGCAACGGTACGCAAGAACACCAATGTACTGATGCACATGCTGGGCTACTTCAAAAAAGAGCTCGACAAAAATGAAAAGCAGGAGCTGCTGGAACTCATCGAGCAGTACCGCAAGGAGAACATCCCGCTGATCGTGCCTGTCACCCTGCTAAACCACTACGTCAGCAAGTATGAGCAACCCTACCTCAAGGAGCAGTTCTACCTGAACCCCCACCCCCTTGAACTGAAGCTGCGCAATCACGCCTGACGTGCAGGCCTCCTAGCCTTTCTGCCACCACTGATTTTCCAGCTCGGCCCGGCGGCACTCAAAGCCGTGAGCCGGCAGAAAGAGTGAGCAGCCCGTCTCCAGCAGCCGGCCCCAGCTGCGCATCAGCAGCCGCTGATCCTCGACAAAGGGCGGCATGACCCAGCGCTTCAGGCCGACAATCGTATCGCCGGCCAGGGCTATCTCATCATCCAGGATCACACTCATAGATCCGCCGGTGTGGCCCGGGGTATGCACAACATAACCGTTAAACCCCAGACCGGCCAGATCGTACCGCTCCCCCACCAGAATATCAGGCTCTGCCGGGCTGTAGTCCAGATCGGCCTGCGCCGCGGCCGCCGCCACCAGGCGGCTGAGTGGGTTGGTGCCGCGAATGACCGGATTGAGTCCCTGCGCCAGCAGCGCCGCTTCCGCCGCATGCACGATGATGGGCATCTTGAACTGCTCCTTGAGCCAGGCGGCATTCTCCACATGATCAAAATGGGTGTGGGTCAGGACCAGAGCGCTGAGCCTGCCGATGCCACGCAGCTCAAGGCGGGACTGCAGCCGCTGCCGGAAACTTTCCCGGCTCGTATCCACCAGCAGCCGGCGACCCTCATATGAAATCAGATAACAGTTGCAGCGCCCGCCCAGAATGCGCTCTATCTGCTGACCGCCGCCTGTGGTCCAAACTTTCAAATCCGGCTCCTCCGTTTAAATCACGACCCGGTCGCGCCCCAGCGACTTGGCCTCATAGAGCTTGGCGTCGGCCCGCTTAAGCGTCTCCGCAAAAATTTCTTGCCCATCATAGATGGCCACGCCGGCGCTCATGGAGACCTGAAACTCAACTTTTTCATCCCTGAAGATCACCTTGGCCGTCTCGCTGCGCACCCTCTCGGCCACCTGCATCACACTTGAAAGGTTCTCATAGATGCCCACCAGCACAAACTCCTCGCCGCCATAGCGAATACAGTAGTCATCCGGCCGAGTGTTGTTCTGCATGACCCCGGCCAGCCGCCTCAGCACCGCATCTCCCCAGGCATGGCCATAGCTGTCATTAACCCGCTTGAAATAGTCGATATCCATGAAGATCACCGCCAGATAGCTGCCGCTGAGACGCTGCTGCTTCTTCACCAGCGAAGGCACGATCTCATTCAGAAAGCGCTTGGTGTAGAGATCGGTCAGCTCATCCCGGATAGCCAGATTGCTGAGCTGATAGAGCAGATAGTTGACCACCAGCATCACCATCAACATGAACACCAGGAAGCCCACGATCAGGAGACCGGAGGCCTTGAGCACCGTCTGCCAGACATTTTTGCGCATGTCATCCAGATAGACCCCCGTGCCCAGCACCCAGTCCCAGGGCGCAAAATAGGCCACGTAGGAGATCTTGGGATACTCCTCAACTTTGCCCGGCTTGGGCCAGTAGTAGGAGACCCAGCCGCCCTGCTTGGCCACCTCGATAAAGTTGCGGAAAATATACTGCCCCTTAACATCCTTCATATCGAGCTGACTATTACCCACCAGCTCCGGCGTATGGGGCTGCATCAGCAACAGGCCGTCACCGCTGTTGATCCAGAAGTAGCCCTGGTCACCGTAGGTCGCCGCCTTCAGGCCCTCCATGGCAATCTGCTGTGCCTCGGCCTGCGACATCACCCCCGCCAGGGCCTGCACATGAAAGTGCTCGATCACCCCCATGGCCGACTGCGACAGCGACTTGGACTGCAGCTTCTTCTCCTCTTCCAGGCTGGAGGAGAAAGAATTGTAGAAGAAGAACAGAAATGCGATGACACCTATGCCGACCAGTATCGAAAGACCGATCAGCCGGTTCTGAATTGCAAGTTTGTATGACCTTGACAGCATATCCGCTCCTAATTTTTGCCTCTCACCCCATAGTTAAAAGTAAGCGCAGATGATTCCGGGTCAAATCCGCAGATCAATGTTCGAGCTCACGGAGCAGTGCCGCGGCCCGCGGCAGCTGGCGCACATCCTGCACATGCAAGCTGGGACTGCGGTGCGTGCTCTCCACGGGCAGCTGCAGGCTGTGGATATGGGCGCTCTTGATGTAGGTCAGGATGCCCTGATCGGCCAGATAACGCTGCAGATCCTCCAGCTCGGTAATCATCTCAGATGAGCAGAGCCAGTCGGACGCGGGCGCGTGAAAGACCAGCAAGTAGACCACCCCGGCCCCGATCAGCACCATCAGTATGATTCCCAGATTCATCGCTTTACCATGAAGAGGCAGCCCTCAACAAAATCTCTTGGATGGGCATGGCTCACGAAGCCCAGCTTCTGATAGAGCCTGATTGCCGGGGCGTTGTCGGCATAGACAAAGAGGGCGTAGCTCTGAGCGGGCTGCATCAGCCGCTGCAGCAGTTCCCGGCCCAGTCCCTGACCGCGCATCTCGGGCGCAATCGCGATGCGGCTCAGATGCCGGTAGCCGAACTTGTCTGAGACTTGCGCAAAACCCAGCAATTCATCCGCCTCAAGGACATAAGCTTCGGCCGCGCCCCACTCCATGGCAACCTTGAGCTCTGCCAGCACCAGCGGGAAAGGGATCAGGGGCCCGCCCCAGCGGGTGGCCTCAGCCGCGGTTGAAAACCAGCTTGCCACCCGGATCAGGTCATCTTCAGCTGCTCGTCTGATCTGCATCGCTATCTCCTGTGTAGGCCTGACACCCAGTTGATTGAGCAATATTTTCAAGCTTCAGCCGCGGGCCGATCTCGACAAAACCCTCACGCATGTAAAAAGCATAGGTCCGGCGCCAGTGATCCCTGTGCGGCGGGGTCACCTCCAGCCTTTTCCAGCCCCGGCTGACCGCAATCTGCCGCGCCGCCTGCAGCAGGGACCGGCCGACCCCGCGCGAGCGCTGCTGCTCCAGCACGTAGAACTCACGGATCACCCCGAAGCGGCCGCCGGCATAGATTGCGGCGCCCTCATTCAGGCTGAGGATGCCGCAGACCTGGCCGTCATCATCCAGGGCCAGCAGCGCAGTGTAGGCGCCACTCTCCAGCAGCTCCAACGGCAGGATCCCGCCGCTGAAGGGATGGCCAAGCTCGCTGAAGAGCTCATTTGAGAACTTCAGCAAAATTTCGGCATCTTCACTCGATGCTCTTCTGATCTGCATTGCTACCCCCAGTGTAGGCCTGACACCCGTTACTCTTTCAGTTGAATGTAGAGCAGTTCACCCCTGGCGCAGATCTTATCCTCGGCCAGCAGGTCAATCTCTACATAGACCTTGCGCCCCGCCATCTCCCTGACCCTGGCCCGCAGCTCAAGCTCGCAGCCAACCGGGGTGGGGGCCAGATAGTCCACCTTCAAGGAGGCGGTCACAAAGCGCGGCAGCTCATCGCCGCTCGACCTGGCCGCCGCAGCCGTGCCCGCGCCGTGGCAGTCCATCAGCGAGGCGATCAGCCCGCCGTAGACAATATCCTTCCGGCCGCCGGTATGGTGCGCTGCGGGCCTGAAGCGGCAGACGCTCTCCTCGCCCTCCCAGTAACTTTTAATTTGCAGGCCCTGCGCATTCAGCCGGCCGCAGCCGTAGCAGTGGGCGTAGTCGTCGGGGTAGCGGTCCTGAAAAGCTTTACTCATATCATCTCCCTGTCATTCCTGCGGCTTGTGTAGGCCTGACACCGTTTCATTTTAATTACTCATAAGATCCAGCAAATGAAGAAAGAAATTAATAATATCAAGATAGATCTCAATCGAAAGATCCATGGCAATGGACCATGTGTTGGCGTCCGCATTACCGTGCAGCTTTGCCAGTCGGTTAAAATCAAAGAGCAGATACCCTGTAAAGACTACCACACCAAAGCCTGCCACCACCCTTTGACTCGCTCGCGGAATCGCAACAAACAAACGCACAATGTTTGCAGCAAGCAGTCCCAGCAGGGCAATCAGAAGGAATCCTCCCATGAATCCGAAATCGATCCCCGAATAAATTCCTATCACAGCACATACGGCTGTAACGGTTACAGTTATGGCCAATACCTTTCCACCAAGATTCTCATCCACAGAGATCAGCGACAGAGCCAAGCTAATTCCAGTCAGAATGGACCAGGCACAAAAGAGCGGTATTCCGATGGTAGGTATATCTGTACCAATAAGTAATAACGCTAGAAATATAATACCATCGAACACCAGCAAACCTATTAGGTACGGCTTAATCATGGCCGAATCTATCACCAGATCCAGCAAACCATCCTCATTAGTCGTTCCACTGATTCCCGGCGCGTTCGCATAATAAAGCGCTGTCACACTCTTAATGACCAAGACAGTCACCAGCCAAGTGATGAATAGCTGTAAGCCCAGAATGGCGAATGTTTTTGCATACAGTGTTTCAAACATCTAGATCTCCTCAAAACTGACTAATAAAACATTCCCCGCGTAGGCGGGAAACCAGCGGCTTGTGTAGGCCTGACACCCGAATATTACAACTCAAGCGCCCGGCCGCTGCTGTCAAAGCAGTAGATGTTCTCATGCTTGAAGCCCCACTGGCCGCCCGGCTTTCTGATGTGCGGCTCAAAGGTGAAGAGCGGGCTCAGCTGCTCGTGGCAGTGCCGGTCAATGAAGCGCCGCTTCTCCGGGCTGGTCTCGATACTGTGGCCCAGATTGCCCAGGAAGTCGAGGTTCTCATAGCCCAGCTCCCTGATCTGATCATTGCCGAACTCAAAGAGCTCCGAGAAGAGCGTACCTGGAGTGACATACTCCAGCATGCGCTGGTGCAGCTCCTGCTCCGCAAAGGCGCCGTCCCTGAACTCGGGCCGCAGCGGTTCCATGGTACAGATACCCTCTTCAACAAAGAAGGAACGGGCGCAATCGCCCCAGATATTTCCCAGCATGGGGCTCAGATCAACCGTGATCAGATTTGTTTCCCCGACCTTCTCTTTGGAGGGCGTATAGTCGCGGCCTGAGATGGAGAGGCAGGAGCGGCTACCCAGCAGTACAAAAGCTGGCACGCCGTGGTACCAGGTCTCAACGATGCCGCTCTCAATCAGCAGCTCCGTTGCCTTGGCCGCGATGGTCGCCTCACTGGAGTCCGGCGTTATGAATTCGGGCAGCCGGGCATGGACCCATTTGGCTGCATGCTGGACATGTCGATAGGCATTTATCACGTAATTACACCCTCAATAGCTGCTTTCCACGCCTCAGGTTTTCTGATTGCGATGGCAATTGCATCTGGTCCTGCATCAGTCTGGTAATGAATACACAGCAGCTCCGCAAAGACTGTTTTGCCATTAAACGAGCTTGTAAGGGAGACATCAGTTATCGCAGTTAGAGGAATCACATACTCTTTAAAGGGCAGCGCTCTGATAACATGGGCAGCATCTCTGGTCAGAACAAATGCACCATTGCCACGTATCCCACCCTTTAACTGCTCACCTATAAAATTGGCTCTGGTTGTTACGCCAACAAGCGTTTCGGGCTTGAAAGTTTTAATATAACTTTCAAGTTTTCTCTGAAGGAAAAGTAGTCCACTCGCAATGAGCAGCAGACCCAATAGAACTGGGATCATTATCATAAATTCAGCATTCATTTCATATTAATAGCTAACTCTTTAAGTCTTTGCATTAACTATTTAATTTCTTGAATTACTGCTCTGGACATACTCCTTAAACTCCTGCTCAGTCTTTTCGATCGTGTAGGCCTGACACCCTATTCAACAAAGGATCTAACCATCATCGAGAAGAGCTCCTGGCTGTATCCATAGGCCTTCTGCTTGGCCGGAAAGTTTTTGTCAAACTCCTCAGCCTTCTCCAGATCCATCTCATAGGCGCTGCTCTCCTGGAACTTCCACTGATGCTCGGCAAAGGCGCCCCGCTTCAGTTCCAGCACCAGCAGCCCCAGCGGATACCGGCCGTCGCTGGCGCTGATGTTGAGGTCCCGGCCGGTGTGGAAGCCGTGCTTGCAGTAGTTGTGCGGATCGCCCAGGATGATGATGGCCGCAAAACCCATCTGAATGGCCAGGGCTTTGGTGTGTTCAATCAGCATAGTGCCGATGCCCTCGCGCTGCAGGCGCGGGTGCACGCAGAGCGGGCCGAAGGTTGCAGTCTCTAGCCTTTCACCATTTTCGTTGGTTACATATGAGCGGGTGTACATGATGCTGCCGACGATCTCACCGTCCAGCTCCGCCACATGGGTCAGCTCGGGCATGAAATCAGGATGCGCGCGCATCACATGCGCCGTATAGTGTTCGTCGCAGCCGGGCCGGTAGAGATTCCAGAAGGCCTCGCGCGTCAGCTCCTCAACTTCCCTATAATCCGTTGGCTCTTCAAGTCGAATTTCAACTGTCATTCCTGAACTCCTTCCCTTGGCTTCTGCGCACAAATTATACACAAATTAAACGGGATAGGCGAAGGAATAGATGCCGGGGGACGGCGCGTCCCCCGGCAGAGATCTTTCAGCTTACTCGTTGTGTTCCAGATAGCTGAGCGGGAAGCGCACGAAGACGATCTCCTCGGCGTAGAAGTTGGCGCCGCGCTCGAAGATGCAACCGATGATGTCGTTCTCGGCGTCGATCAGCGAGATGGCCGAGTAGGAGGCCAGCCCCTCATAGAGCACCCTGGATTTTGACCAGGTCTGGCACTCATCACTGCTCAGGCGCACGGTCATCTTCTCGCGGTGCAGCTTGTCGGCCGGGTTGGTGAAGAGGTAGAGGCTGCCCTCCGGCTTCTCGATCTTGATCAGGTTGCCCTGCACAGCCGGGTCGGGCAGCTGTTTGTCATAGGTGTAGGGCAGCCAGGTCAAACCCCTGTCCTGGCTGATGGCGGTGACGCGGTAGCCGGGTTTGACGGGGCGGATGTTGATGTAGAGGTCGCCGTTGTCGAGCTCGGCCAATGTGCCCTCCTCGCCGGTCCCAACGGTCGCGCCCAGCTGCCAGGTTGCGCCGCCGTCGTTGCTGTAGACCACATGGCCCTGCATCTTGCGGTCCACGATGTGGTCGGCCGGGATGACCAGGGTGCCGTCCTTGAGCTGAACGCCGTGGCTGGGGCCGAAGGCGTACCAGGTCCAGCCGGGCAGCTTGACATCGTCTGTGATCTCGACCGGCTCCGACCAGGTTTCACCGTTGTCCCTGCTGACCATCTTCCAGGCCGTAAAATTCTGCTTGCAGAAGAGCAGCCAGATATAGCCGGTGTTGCGGTCGATAACCGGGCAGGCGTTGCCGATGATCAGGTCGCCCTCGCTGACGAGCACCTCGAGGGGCGTCCAGCTGTCGCCCAGATCGTAGCTCTTGCGCAGCACGATGTCGGTCTTGGACCAGTCATCCTTGTGCTCGGTCCTGGCCTCGGCGAAGGAGAGGATCGTGCCGTTGGGCGCCGTGATCATGGTGGGAATCTTGAAGGTGTTGTAGCCGGCCTGGCCCTGGGCGTAGAGCACCTGCTTGTAGGGCAAATCTGCCGGATAGGGCTTGGCGACGGAGTCCGCCGGCAGGGTCAGGACCGCGCCGAGGGTGGCGAACATCAGCACCATCACGAAGGCCGAGGCCACCGCCCGCCGGCTGGCCGGTGAAACATCCTGCCGCCGGACCGCATTGACCATGACCGCCACTCCGGCCGGAACCAGCAGCAGGAGCAGCAGGATGCCCAGGATCAGGGTCGCGAGGATCAGCCAGTAGAGGTTGTCGGCCGCCAGGTACTCGGTGGTGCTGTAGAGCTCCCAGAGGACCGCGAAGAGACCCGCGCCCACCACAACCGCAAGGAGGGGCCCAATGTAGTTGGTGAAAACATTGCCCGGCTTGGCGGCCTGCTTCTTGACGAAGCCCAGGACGCCCAAGATGCCGATAATGATGCCGGCCACGGCGAAGGCGCCGTAGATCACCGGGTAGAGCGGCCTTACATTGGGCCGGTACTGCTCGGTCACCAGAAAATCCCAGAAGACAATCGGGATCATTACCAGCAGGCCGCCCATCA
>CALOBW010000038.1:0-5800 GCA_942491525.1 uncultured Thermodesulfobacteriota bacterium | reverse complement strand
CCGCGGGGAGTATCTGGTCTGGGATGAGAGCGGCTTCAGCTGGCGTTAGCCTTGGCCCGCATCTCGCGGATCTCAACCTTGACGAAGCCCATCACCCCGAGCATCTTGTCCGGATAGTCCCACTGGCCGTCACTGTACTGGGCCATGATGATGTCCATGGCGGTGCGTTTTTCATCCATGTCTTCGATGAAGCTGGCCTCTCCGGTGCCGATGACGCTGCGGTACTTCTGGGTCCATCTGCAGGCCTTCTCACCCTCGATGATCTCGATGGGTTGGTCGATCTCAAAGCCCACCTTGGGGTTGTTTTCGAGCAGCCCGGCTTTACTCCCCTTGCGCGCGCAGTGGAAGTATAAGGTGTTGTCTTGATAGCCGAAGTTCATGGGCACGATGTAGGGCCACTCGCCGTCGATCATGGCCAGCCGGCAAACTATAGCCTCTTTGATGATGGCTTCGATTGATTCCTGGTCTTTGATTTCGCGTTCATGTCTGCGCATTTTGTTCTCCTTGAACTGCTCCCGGTGTCATGCTGTTTATCTAGTTGAAACCAGCGCTGTTAATCAAGCACGGCTTGCAGCCGGCCGGTAATTATGCTCCGGGCCTGCTGCATGATCCTGTCGATCAGCTCCCGACAGGAGGGGATGTCGTGAATCAGGCCGGCCACCATGCCGCAGGACCAGGCCCCGGCGTCCAGCTCGCCCTCCAGCATGATTCTTGGGTAGACGCCGGCCACCTCCGCAATGATATCCTCGAAGCTGATCTTAGCGCCCAGCTCACCCTCCTTTGCCAGCAGGCGTTCCACGGCCGCATTGTTCAGGACGCGTTCGGTGTTGCGCAGAGGGCGCATGATCAGGCGCGTGTCGAGCTCGCTGGCATTCAGGATGGCCTGTTTGACATTTTCATGCACCGGCGACTCTTTAGTGGCGATGAAGCGCGTGCCCATGTTGATGCCCTCGGCGCCCAGGGCCAGGGCCGCCACCAGGCTGCGGCCGTCCGCCATGCCGCCCGAAGCCACGAAGGGAATCTTGAGCTCCTCGGCGGCGCGCGGCAGCAGGATCATGTTGGGGATGTCATCTTCGCCCGGATGGCCGCCGCACTCGAAGCCGTCCACCGAGACCGCGTCGCAGCCGATGCTCTCGGCCTTGAGGGCGTGGCGCACCGAGGTGCACTTGTGGATCACCCTGATGCCGGCATCCTTGAGTCGGGGCAGATGCTCCTGGGGGTTGCGCCCGGCCGTCTCCACAATAGTCACGCCGCCCCTAATGATGGCCTCGATGTAGCCGGGATAGTCGGGCGCGTTGACCGTGGGCAGAAAGGTCAGGTTGACGCCGAAGGGCTTGTCGGTCAGTTCGCGGCACCTGGCGATCTCTGCTGCCAGGTCGGCCGGACTTTTCTGGGTCAGGCCGGTGATGATGCCCAGGCCGCCGGCATTTGAGACGGCCGCGGCCAGCTGGGCGAAACCCACATAGTGCATGCCGCCCTGGATGATGGGGTGCTGGATGCCGAAGAGTTCGGTTATGCGTGTCTGCATGGGACCTCCTTATACTGCACTAGGTTCAGTATAAAGAATTGGCGGGCTATGGCAACGCATTTGTGGGAGCGCCTTAGGCATGGCTTTTATCTATGATTTGTGTTCTATGCTTGGGCGTGGCCCAAATGGCCCGAAAAGGAAAGAGATGAGCGCTTTTACAACACTGCCCCTAACCAAACCCATGATCAACAATCTGCAGAGCATGGGCTATAGCGAGATGACCCCGGTGCAGGCCGAGTGTTTGCCGCAGGTGCTTAAGGGCGCCGACCTGCTGGCCCAGGCCAAGACCGGCAGCGGCAAGACCGCAGCCTTCGGTATCGGCCTGCTGCACAATCTGGATGTCAAGCTCTTCAGGGTTCAGGCCCTGGTGATGTGCCCGACCCGCGAGCTGGCCGAGCAGGTGGCCGGCGAGCTGCGCCGCATCGCGCGCTTCAAGCACAATATCAAGATTCTGACCGTCTGCGGCGGGGTGCCGATCCGGCCCCAGCAGCTCTCGCTTGAGCATCAGGCCCATATCATCGTGGGGACGCCGGGGCGCATTGAGCGCCATCTGGAGCGCGGCGCGCTCAGTTTGCAGCACTTGAAAACGCTGGTCTTTGATGAGGCTGACCGTATGCTGGATATCGGGTTTGCACAGAGTATCGATGCGATTATGACGCATGTGCCGCAGCGGCGTCAGGTGCTGCTCTTCTCGGCCACCTTTCCCGAAACGATTCTAGCGCTGAGTGGGCGCTTTCAAAAGGATGCGCTGCGGGTGGCCGTGGATGTGGCGCATGCAGAGAACATCATCCGCCAGCATTTTTATGAAACCGCAAACAAGTGCGATGTGGTGGCTGAGATTCTGAATACCTACAAGCCGGCCTCGGTGCTGATCTTCTGTAACACCAAGCAGGACTGTCGCACGCTGGCGGCGGCGCTCTGCAGGCTGGGGTTCGGCGCCCTGGCCATCCATGGCGATCTGGAGCAGAAGCAGCGCACCGAAGTATTGGTGCGCTTTGCCAACGGCAGCAGCTCCATTCTGGTGGCCACCGACGTGGCGGCCCGCGGTCTTGACATCAATGATCTCAGCGCAGTCATAAACTATGAGCTGCCCTTTGAGCCCGAGGTCTATGTGCACCGCATCGGCCGTACCGGGCGGGCCGGCCGGGAGGGTCAGGCCTTCTCGCTGATCTCCGCCAAAGAGCGCTCCCGTCTGGATGACATCAACGCCCTGCTGGGCCGGGAACATGCAGTTTCGGATCTGGCCGAACTGGAGCCCGCAACCATTGCGGCGGTGCGACCGGCCATGGTGACCCTCTCCATCAATGGCGGCAAGAAGAGCAAGCTGCGGCCCGGCGATATTCTGGGCGCCCTGACCAAGGAGGCGGGTCTGCCCGGCAGCTGCGTGGGCAAGATCGACTGTTTTGATTTCTACTCCTATGTGGCTATTGAGAGGTCACAGGTAGATCAAGCTCAGGAGGCCCTCTCGACCAAGAAGATTAAGGGCCGCAACTTCATCATTCAGCGGCATGAATAATTGACAATCTGCGCGGGAATGGATAGTTTGCTTTATGAAATTACTAATCAGAAATCTCAAGCGATCAACCACGGAATCAGAAATTCAGGCAATATTTGAGGCTTACGGCACAGTGGACTCCTGCGCCCTTGTAATGGATGACGCCACCGGCAAATCCAAGGGCTTTGGTTTTGTCGAGATGCCCGATAGTGAAGAGGCCCAGGCGGCCATGAAGGCAATTGACGGCACGAAAATTTCCGGCAGCAGGGTCCGCGTCAGAGAATCAGCCTAAGTCCCTGGCTTTTAATTACTGCCGCCTGCATTGATATGGGGTAGGCAGGAGGAAGAACAATGCCCTATCAGGTTACCTACAAACAGAACGGCCAGCGCCTCTGTTTCAGATATTGGGGCGATCTGACCTCGGCTGAAGTTTTGCAGTCGTTGCGCGAGCGCCTTCCCGATAAAAATGATATTCAGCAGGTCAAGGTTCTGCTGGCCGACCACAGCGCCGTGGTCTCGATGGAGTCCGATAACCATGAGGTGCGCGAAGCGGCCTACTGGTTTAAAAAGCTTGCCGAGCATAACCCCGAAGTGAAGCTGGCCGTGATTGCGCCGTCCGATCTGCTCTACGGCATCAGCCGCATGTGGGAGGTCTACCTGGATGGGATTGCCTGGCCGCATATGGTTTTTAGGAGTGTTGATGAGGCTGAGGCGTGGTTGAGCTCTTCTTAGGAAAATGTTAATTAGCCTTAATCAATAGATTGTCTAACGTGAGAGCCGAAATATCATCGCAATCTACTTTGAGTTTATTTAAGATTCTATCGTGTGACTCTAAGTCCCATGTGCCTGAATGTAGACCAACTACTATATTGATGGGATATGTATTTTCGATTGCTCTAATCATTTTGAGATGTAGACCTTTGGCATGCCCACCTACAAATAATGTTGGAGCTAAGTGTAGGCCCGTTTCATTATCATGACATATGTCAGAATTTATACTGTGCCATGTATGTGCGGTGATATACATTCCAATGAATGAGACCATAAGTTCAGGAAATGGAGGAAGAGATTTGCATTCGTGAGCTGCAATTACATCGCAGTTAGATACACGATAAAATGGTCGTTTCCCGTTTGCATAGTCGGGATCTTTTTTTTCTTCGATTGTTGTATTGCGTTTTACAACGGCCAAATCTGGAGAGAATGCAATCTGATCATCGAGGTGTGAGTAAATTTTCAACTGTTGTCTGATTTCGTATTCTACAGACCCAACCCGGACTACAACGTAAGAAAAGTTTGCAGGGTTTCCACTGGGTGTGGTCAAGTAGCGGAATTCATTGTCTTTCGTGAGGTTGTTGACTGAAAGTATGAATCCCTTCTTGCGATAGTATCCTAATAGTGTGTGGAAACAGCCAATCTCAAAAGAAGCTGAGAGTTCTCTCTTTTTCTTGGTGTATGTATGTGAGTGTTTTTTTGAGAATCTTTCGACCATCGTTTCGACGGATTCTAGCCAAGCATCATTCGCCATCTGAAATTTTCCTGTGAAGATAAAATATGATTTCACTGGTCGAGTTGAGACAAAGTAGCCATATCAGTGATATCTAAGTCGTAAGCTAGTTGGATAAAATCATTATAGGCTTCTTGGATTTTATTGGATCGTGAACTAGTGAATTTGACCATTGATCCATAAACGATTGGGATTTGGGATCCTAACCCTGTTGCTCGATCTGATTGTGCAGAGCTAGATAGCGGGCCAATAACTTCCTGATAGAATGAATTGAGCGCAAAAATAACTTTGAATTTGTTGTCACTCCAGCCATCCTCGCGGAGTATAATTATTTTTTGGTCATTTTGAGATTTGAGGTACTCTAGCTGTCTAATGAAAGCATCATATCTACGGAAGATTTGTCTTCTGGTGTCTCCTTCAAGGTTGTTTGTAAGAGTGTTTAATATCTTCAAAATATCCTCTGTTTATTGAAGGTATTTTACTAAATTCATAGATTAGTGATTTATGCAATGTCTTTGTCATTGAGATGATCTTGGATGCCCCGGCCGCACCCAAACCCAACTCCCAACCACAACCAAAGCAAACAAACTATAAATAATCACAAACACCCACCAAGGCGCAGAATAGTAAAGCAGCTCGTTCAGCCAGTACTGCACAAAGCTAACCTCATAACCCTCTTGCCCGGCCAGCTCCCGCAGTTTCATCTCAATAGTCGTCAGCGGGCAGAGCAGGTTCAGCCAGGCCTGAAGCGTGACGATCAGGATGGCCAGCAGGTGCAGGCTTCTGAAGCAGAGGTTGCGCACCCAGGCCCAATTGCGCCAGCCGCCCAGCATAACCATGAGCTGCCCCAGCAGGATGAAGAGTACGACCAGGCCGTGCAAGATTAGAACCGCATCGGCCATGCAGCGGTAGATGTTCATGGGATAAAAATATCAGCCGCGGCTGATGTTTCAAGCGGGTAGGTTAGCCGATCAGCGCAATCTTCGAAAGGATCGGGATGGCGATGAAGGCGCCCATGGAGCTGCCCAGATTGGCCAGCACCACCACCATCAGGATGCGGGTGATGGGGTTGCGCCAGAAGCCGGTCACGCCGCTGATGTCGTCGTGCAGGCTCTCAAAGTCGGCCACCTTGGGCTTGCGCAGCCAGGCTTCGGTCAGGCCGGCGAACCAGCCGGCCGCCAGAGTCGGGTTCATGGAGGTGATCGGCGAGGCCGCGCCGGCCACCAGGATCGTCAGGGGGTGGCCGAAGGCGATGGCCGCGCCCAGGGCGGCA
>CALOBW010000037.1:0-8187 GCA_942491525.1 uncultured Thermodesulfobacteriota bacterium | reverse complement strand
CAGTTGATGCTAGCAATGCTGATCTTGAGACCTATGTAGCCATTGTTGAGGCTGCCCATGCTAAGGCGCAGGCTGATGTGGGCGCTGCCCTGGTGGATGTGGAGCAGCTGCTTGAGTCGGCCCTTAACTTTGAAGCCATTGAGACCTTGTTGAGCAACTATGCCGGTGATCTCGAGCTGCAGGTGATGGATGTTCTCGAGTCTGCATTCAATGGTGATATTGCGAACAGCGAGGTTGCTGCCAAGGTTGGCGATCTGCTTGAGGCGCTTGGTTACCCTTATGGTAATGTTGATGATAGCGATACTGCATATCTGCAGTTGCTGGATCTGATTGCCAGCCTTCAGAAGGGCATTCCTTCAGATTTCGAGGGCGCCAAAGCCTCGTTGATGGAGATTCTTGATCTGGCAGCTCAGATTGAAGATGAGCAGCTGGCAATTGCCACCGATATTCTTTTGGCAATCTGTTCTGATGAGAATGGCGATGTCAAAGAGGGCAATGCCTATGCTGATTTTATTGCCGCTATCGCTGTGATTATCAATGAAGCTCAGGTTCGTCGCAGTGAGTTGGCTGAAGGTGTGTATGACGGTCTGCTTCTCGCAAGCCAGAAGCTGCTCAGTGGTGATCCGGTTGAGGTTAAAGAGGGTGTAGAGATTTTGGCTGATGTGGCCAATAAGATTCAGACTGAGCAGATTGTTCTGGCCAGAGCAATTCTAACTCTGATTATCCCTCATTCGGATGATTATGCCGGCATCAAGAGTGTTCCCGCCATTGGCGATTTCCCCTTCTGGTGTGTGGATGTAGTTCTCAGTCTGGCTCAGTGGGGAGTTAATCTTAATCCTCAGATTGTTGGCTGGATAGTTAATAGTCCTGAGAAAATTATTATGCTCATTCAGAAGTACGCAAAATAGAATATATATTATTGATTTCGTAAAGGGCGCCCATTGGGCGCCCTTTTTGTTTTGGTGAAAGAATTTCTTCCTTTTGTGTCCAAAAGATTTCCCCCTGTGATTGTAGAATGGCTTGCTTCCAGTGTAAGTTGTTGATTTTTTTAGACTAAACTTAGGCATGTATATTGCTATTTACTTGCCGTTGGTGAATTCTTTGCCAGTGGTTGGATTTTGAGGAACAGACGCCTACGGGGCGAGAAAAGTTTTGAATACAAGTCTTAGGAGGACGCATCGATGAAAATGTTTAGATCTTCGATTTTGATGCTGGTAATGGCTGTCGCCGTGAGTATGCTAAGTGGCTGCGGCAGTGATGGCGATGATGATGCAATGATGGCCTATCTGGCTTCAGCCCAGGTTGAGGCTGCCAAAGAGGCCACAGCATTTGATATGACCTTTGCGGCTGCTGTCGCCATGGCGGTTGAGGGCAATTATGAAGAGTTGACGCAGTTGCTCGAAATTACAGATATTGCCGGTTCTATCGAAAGAGTTGATGAGCACAATATTGCGACTGTCCGTGAAATTTTTGAAACTGGCGTTGAAGATCCTGGTGCGCGCACCATTCTCCTGCAGATTATGGATGAGGTTGAAGCGCACAGCAATACCAACAGAAGAATTGTGGATGCAATGTTTGAGGAGTTTTATAGGGACGGCGTTGATGCGCAGTCCGAGATATTCCTGGCCTCCAGTATCGCAATGGAGATGATGAACGGCGACATGTCCGGTTTCAGTCAGACCACCCTGGATGAAAAGATCAGCATGCTGGACTTCTTCTTCGGTGCGGCAGAAGCGGCCACCACCACCCAGATGGAGATTGCCAAGGAGATTCTTTGTAAGTTCACGCCCCTTGATCCCAACCGCTACTCAGTAATCGATATGTTCTTTGATGTTGCCAAGGCCGGTCAGCAGATCTATTTTGAGGGCGCCAAGAAGAGCATGGAAGAGTTCATCGGAATTCTGGAGTTTCTGGCTGAGCAGTTTGAGATCAAAAATAAAAAGTACACTCAGATGGGCTTCAATCCATCGTACTACCTCAAAGCGAATGGTATCGCTTCAATGCCCGGTTATGCGGCTAATGAGGGTGATTACCTGAAGCTGGAGAATGATGCCGCGACCAAAGCTGTCTATGCCTATACTGCTGTTGATGGTCCTCAGGTCTATGTCAAGGATTTTGCTAACAACATTCCGATCTGTGTGTCGGGTGACGGTGAAGCAAAGCCTGATGGTTTCATGCCGGTCTTTAAGGATGAGGATGGCCAGGTTATCGAGGCCAAGTATGTATATGTGGTTTCCAATTATGAGTCGGGCTTTGAGTACTTCGAAGATAATCCCGAACTTTTCTGGGATCAGGAGTATGTTGAGGGTCTGGTTACGAAGATGTATACCTTCTCTGTCCACTGCTACGGTCCCGGCATCGACATCGCCAAGCTGGTGATTGACATGCTCTTCCCGAGCGGCGCCATTCAGGATGGAATGTTCGGTCTGGTCAAGACCGTCGGTGACACCCTGCAGACTCTCGGCATCACTGCTGCTGATGTGGCTGATGAAGAGGCCACTAATGTGATTGTTGACGGTATTGTGCGCAGCATAAAGAAGTCATACTTTGAGTACTGCGAAAAGGGCTTCATTGCTACCATGACCGAGCTCTACACTGAAGCCGGGTTCCTCAAGCTGCTGGACGGCGGTCTGGATGAAGGCTTTGCTGATCTTGAGGCTTGGATTAAGGACAAGATGAAACTTTAAATTGCAACATATTGAGGGCGTCCCATTGGGGCGCCCTTAATAGTACGTAGTGGGGAGAGGGCTTTTTTTTTATTTTATTTCGGAATTATATTCATTTTTTGAAGACGTATTGTTTTTTCTTGTTTATCCTCCCCATAGTAGATGCCCGTTGTGGCGAAAATTAGCTAAATTATGGAGGGAATTATGTTGAAGCGTTATTTTTCTGTATTGATTCTTGCGTTAGGTCTGCTGGCCGGCTGTTCCGGATCTGAAAGTTCGGATGATCTGGCTATGGCCGTGCTGTTGGCTTCGCAGGATAGAGCCATCGGGGCTACTGCCAAGGATATGGCGGTTGCCAGTACCTTTGCGGCAGCTCTTGAGAGTAAGAAGGCTGTTAAGGGTGTAGAGCCTGGCACGATTGACTTTGCGACCTGGGGCGATGAGATGCTGGGTGATATCCTGGAAGTTGCCGATGCGCCGGATGGTGCTGTGGCTGCCGCGATTGCTCTTTCTGAAAAGATTACCCAGGCCCAGATTGATATGGCTGATCAGATTCTGAGTGGCATGGCCAAGACTCCCGAGGCACAGCAGCTGGTTGATGAACTCATGGCGTTGGTGAACTCCGGAGTTGATAACAGAATTCAGTTGGCCGCGGATCTGACCACCTACTTTAATGATCTCTCTGGTGTCAGTGCCGATCTTGACCTTGGTGGTAACGATCTGGGCGTGGCTGCTCTGCTGACCTCGGTTAAGGAAATTTTTGTTGCTGATCAGAATTTTGATTTGGCGGCTTTTACCGCCAGGATGGAAATTGAAATTCCGGCCATGGTTGCGGACATCAACAATATGAATCTGGATTTGGCTGAAGATATTCTGATGTTCTGTGTGCGTGACGAGCAGGGGCGTGATCTGACCTTGGCGTTGCTGGATGTTGCCCGCGCCGGTTGTCAGGTTGATAATGAGTTTTCCGCTGCAACGGTTGCCTATGTGTTTGCTGCCGGCACAATAATTAAGGATATTGCTGTTCAGCCCTCAGGGGCGGATGTTTCTGTGCAGGTTGAAGCACTGGTTGCTCTGACCAATGAGTATGCCCGCACAGTCAGTGACCGCAATATGGCTCTGGCCAGAATCATCATGGTAGGTACCATTCGCGCTTTCACGAATAACCAGGAGCTGATCACGGCGACTGAGGAGTTTATGCAGCTTGTCGATCTGCATCGTCAGATTCCGCATGATGTTGCCAGCCGTATTATTAATGAGATGGTTGGTAAGAAATAGATGATCTCGGGGGCGCGTCAGCGCCCCTGGTTTAAAGATTTGTTAAAGTTTAAATTTTTGTAATGAATTTTAGTTCATTTTCTGGCATCTGCATTGCAAATATGCTAGTGTAGTTTATATTGAGTCATTGTTGTTGTGGCGCTCAGTCATCGCGCTGCATGTTGTAAAGTAGGAGGCATCAGAGATAACAGCTTGTTTTTGCAGCTCTATGTGATTGTTATTTATTGTGGGTGGTCTAGTCGCTGTCAATTTAAGTCAAGCCTGTCTCAGGATAGCTCTCTGTTGGCTAAAGTGTAAAATAGTGTAAAAATGCCACTGATCTGTGTCATGGGCGCACGGCGGGAGGCAGGATGTTTAATTCATTTATGGAGGAAAATTATGTCTAAGAGGAACCTGGGGATTAAGGTGATTATGGTGGCCCTGCTGGGCTTGATGGTGGGCTGTTCAGGCAGTGAGAGTTCAGATGACATGACTATGGCGGCAGCACTGCTGGCGCAGGAAAGTGCAAAATCTGAGGCTTCGGCGCTTGATATTGAAACAGCTGGGGCTGCTGCTGATGCAGTTAACAGTGGTGATGCTGAAAGTTTCATCGGTTTTGTTGTAGCTCGTGACATTACGGCTTCCAATGTTGAGATGGCTAGAGAGATTCTTTCAACAGTTGTTCCGGAAGGTCCGGCGAGGGACATGGCTCTTGAACTGCTCGATTTTGTAGCTAATACCATAGGTGCTTCCACCGACAATGTTGAGGCTATCATGAGTGGAGTCTTGCCTGACCTGGAAGGCATCCTGGTCGGAGAATCTGGCGCAGAACGTCCCCAGATTGATTCAAAGGGTATCTTCACGGCTGCCGATATTGCTGCCTATGCTGAAGGTATCAAGGGTGAGGTTGAGTTGCCGGCAGAGCTTGAGGGTTTAGTTGAGTTGTTGAGCGGCATCGATTCAGAGGGAAAGGTTGACTTTGAGAGTTTGGTAAAAGATCTGGCGCTGCTGCAGGAGATCTTGACCGCTACTAATGAGATTACTGATGCGCAGCTTAAACTGGCCGCGGATATTCTGTACGGTTTTATTGATGAAGAATCTGAGGCTGGCGCTTTAGTGGCCCTGATTCTTGCGGCTGCCGACAAGGGGCTTGAAATACAGTACATCAAGGTCATGCCGCTGGCCCAAGCTTTCATGGAGTGTTTGGAAATTGCCAAGACTGGTGATGTTCAGGCTCTGGCCGATAAATTGAATGATATCTCCGAAGAGATCCAGGGAGTTCAGCTTGAATTGGCTGCTCTGGTTCTGCATGTATTGGTGCCGGATGACAGTGATGCTGAAAAGATTCTGGACGAATTCTTGGCATTTGTTGGTAAGACGATTACTGATACCCATCAGCTTGCCAGAGACATCATCAACTCTCTGCCCGGCGTAGAGCCGAAATAACTTTCATAATTTGTTCCAAGCAAAGGCGCCCAACCGGGCGCCTTTTCTTTTCCGGCCCGGGGCCCTACATTTAACCCATGAACGATATGCTGGACCGCGATGAGGTCGTGTCTCACTCTCTGCACAATCTGCTGCACACCCTGCTGCTTCTGGGCGGCATGCTCGGCCTGTTGGGTTTGCTGGGATATCTCTTTGCCGGTCCTGCTGGTTTTGGCTGGGCTCTGCTGCTGAGCTTCGGCATTATGTTCTTCACGCCGCGCATCTCGCCCGCGCTTATGCAGCGCATCTATCGCGGTCAGGAGCTTGATCTGCGCAGCGCCCCGGGGCTCTACCGTATGGTGCATGAGCTGGCCGGCCGGGCAAATTTAAGCGCTATGCCGAGCCTCTTCTACATTCCGAGCAGCAGCATGAACGCCTTTGCCCTTGGTCGGGATGGCGCGGCCGCCATCGGCGTGACTGACGGTCTGCTGCGTGGTCTCAACTCGCGTGAGCTGGCCGCCACCCTTGCCCATGAGATCTCACACATCCGCTACGGCGATACCCGGGTCATGGCGCTGGCCGATATTCTGAGCCGCGTCACAGGTGCGCTCTCCCTGGTCGGTCAGCTGTTGCTCTTCATTAATCTGCCATTGCTCCTGACCGGTCATGTGGTTGTGCCCTGGTCGGTAGTGTTGTTGCTGCTGGGGGCCCCCTATCTGAGCTCCATGATGCAGCTGGCCCTGTCGCGTACCCGTGAGTTCAACGCCGACCTGGGCGCTGCCGGTCTGACCGGCGATCCCAAGGCCCTGGTCAGCGCGCTGCATAAGCTGGACAGCCCGCCCGGTTCCGTGCTGATGCGTATCTTCAGGCCGCAACGCAGTGAGCCCTCCATCCTGCGCACGCATCCGTCAATTGAAGAGCGCATACGCCGCCTTGAAGCCCTGAGTGTCAAAGCGCAGCCCACCATTGCAGCCGGGGTCCTTTTGCAGGCCCTGCCGCAGGTCGTTCAGCGCCGCCGGGGGCTGTGGCGCTGATTTAAGAAGGTTTCCTCCCGCAAAGAGTTTCTGCTATAGTCGCGCCAGCAAGATTTAGGAGAACATAGTGAAAGACTATTTGGTACGGGTAATGAGTAAGGATGGCGGCGTCCGCGCGCTGGCCTGTTTGACGACCAACCTGGTGGGTGAGGCCTGCGGTTTGCACGGCACCTGTCCGACCGCTTCGGCGGCCCTGGGGCGCGCCCTGAGCGGCGGAGTCCTGATGGGCGGCCTGCTTGATGATGATCAGCGCGTGGCCCTGAAGTTTGAGGGTAACGGTCCCATGCAGAAGATTCTGGTTGAGGCCGACAGCTACGGCAATGTGCGCGGTTATCCAGGCGTGGCGGCTGTCCGTCTGCCGCCCAATGCTGAAGGCAAGCTGGATGTGGCTGCGGCCATCGGCAAGGCCGGTTTTCTGACCGTCACCAAGGATCTGCGCCTGCGCGAGCCCTACAGCGGGGTCGTGCAGCTCTTCACCAGTGAGATTGCCGAGGACCTGGCCTTCTATCTGACCGATTCGGAGCAGATTCCTTCGGCTGTGGGTCTGGGGGTCTTTGTGGAGCCCAGCGGCAGGGTGGCCTCAGCCGGCGGATTCATGATCCAGTCCATGCCCGGCGCCGAGGATGCGGTTGTGGATGCCCTGGTCGATCGCATCGCGGAGATGCCGCCGGTCAGTCAGCTGCTGAAGGAGGGGGCTCTGCCCGAGGATCTGATTCGCCACATCTTCGGTCATATCGGCTATGAGCTGCTGGAGACCAAGGAGCTCTTCTTCAAGTGCAGCTGCAGCCGTGAGCGCATGGAGCGGGCCCTGATCTCACTGGGCAAGGATGAGGTCAATAAAATTGTCGCGGATGAGGAAGTTGTCGAGATCGTTTGCGATTTTTGCAGCCAGAAGTACGCTTTCAATCGTGATGACTTGAGACGGGTGCTGGAAGAGATGCAGTAATGCGGCAGCTTGCGGCCGGGTTGCTGCTGCTCCTGCTGGCGCTGCCCCTGCATGCCGAAGAGGCCCGTCTGCAGCTCGATCTGAGTTGGCTGAGCGGCAATGTGGTCTATCAGATCGGCGGCAAGGTGGCCAACTCACTGGGGGGCTACGGCCTGATCCAGTTTCCGCTGAGTGAGCTGGATTTCAGTCTGGATACCTTTGCGCCGACCATCAGCGCCGAGTGGAATGTGTGGCGGGGGCTTTATCTGAGCGGCTTGCTGCAGAGCAATCTGAGATGTGCCGGCGATGCCAAGCTGATTGACTCCGACTGGGGCGTGCACTTCCTGCAGGGAACCCAGGGCGCTTTGCCGACGTCGCTGGATATTGAGTCTGAGAGTGATGTCGACCAGTATGTGCTCTGCATGGAGGGTGCCGCGCACTATGAGGTTCTGGATAAGGGCGGCTTCAGCCTCAAGCTCGGCGGCGGTTACCGGCGTGATGAGTTCGGCTTCGTGGCCTATGACACCCTGCAGTACTACCCCTCCTGGCCCCTCTATATGGGTCAGCCGTCGCCGGTCCATTTTATTGCCGGCGATACCATCGAGTACCGGGCGCTTTTCAGCTGGATCTATCCTGAGATCAGGCTTGGCTGGCAGGGTGGCAAGTTTGCCGTTGAAGGTGCCCTGGCCGGCTCGCCGCTGCTCTACTCGGAGGATGAGGACAAGCATCTGATGCGCAGGATCATCTCCCGTGCCGACGGCGTGGGCTTCATGTGGCGTCTGCGCCTGCTGGGCCGGATCGGCCTGCCGCGCAACTTCTATCTGAGCGGCCGGTTTGAGTATGGCGACGGCGGCACGGCCGGTGATCAGTTGCAGATCCA
>CALOBW010000036.1:0-6701 GCA_942491525.1 uncultured Thermodesulfobacteriota bacterium | reverse complement strand
TAATAATGGGTATCTTTATGGGTGCAAGCTATTTTAGAATGGTATGATATTGGGTTGATAGTAGATGATGATGGTGGTCAGTAGGATGCTTAGATGAAAGATGGTTGCGTAGAGGATGCTGACTACCCCGCGTTTGCCCGGCGTGATTTTGAATGCCAACAGCAATGGCGGTAGGCTGAGCAGCGGAAATCCGATGCAGATGGCTAAGGGTACATTTTGAAAGCAGAGCCAGATGGCCGGGCAGGCAAAGCAGATGATGGAGATGGTGGCAATGGAAATATGGGCTTGTCGCAGGCTAAGTCCCAGCTTCATTAGCATCAGGTAGGCGGTCTGGTTGCCCACGGCCTTGTCAGCCTCAATATCCTTACCGTCTTTGAAGGTAGAAACCAGCGACCAGCCCGCAAAGACCAGTACGCAGTAGATGATCAGCTCGGCATTGAAATTGGGTTTGGGCTGCGAAAGAATACCGCACAGGAACGATCCCAGGCCCCATAGTCCCTCAATCTGATAGTTGGCCGGAAAGTAGCGTTTGGCGCGGTAGAAGTCATAGTTGTAGAGCACCGAGCAGGTAAACATCATGATCAGTGGTAGGAAGAGCAGTGAGTTGAGGTGATAGATGATGAAGGCCAGAGCCAGGAAGGTGCAGTTGAAGAAGTTGACATCATCTTTGTTGATAACCAGCTTGCGGCCCGAGATGGCATCTTCGGCCATATCGTAGAAGTCATTCTGTACCAGGGTGGTCAGTCCGGCGGTTAGGACTAAAATTGCCATCAGCAGCGTCAGGGGGGTAATCTCGCCAGCCACAGCGCCACCCACAAAGGTGATTAGGACAAAGGGCATGCAGTGCAGGCTGCGTTTAAGCAGTGAGTAGGTGATTGTGGGATTGAGTGCCAGGTAGAAGATGATACTGAGCATGACCTGCAGCAGCGAGATGGCGGTCATGCTGGTGAGGTCTAGACGGCGGTAGATCAGGTGGCCCAGGCTGGGTAGTAGTAGGCCAGAGATGAGCAGTACGCCGTAGAGCAGAATGGCTCCAATCAGGGTGCGCCAGGCGCTGGTAGTCTTGAGGTAGATGTAGTAGCTGCCAAAGATGATGCCCAGCCAGAGGGTTAACCCTTCGCCAAAGGGAAAGCCGTGGTCGCGGTCAAACATGGTCAGGCTGAGGATGGTGGGTGTACCAAAGTGGTAGGTGTATTTGAAGCCTCCTATGCCATAGATGAAGACGTCGATGAGTGGCGGCAGCAGTCCCAGCAGGATGCCCAAAAGCACCGGCATGATGACTTTGCGCCAGGGCATATTTGTTAAGCTGGTCAGCGCCAGGGTGAATCCCCAGATCATAAGAAAGTAGAAGATGCAGTTGTTGAGGACGTGAATTTCTAGGTAGAGCCTGTGGGCCAGCATGACCTCTAGCAGGCTGCGTGCCAGGCCGACAAAGATGGCAAAGATCAGTACGGTATAGAGCGAGTAGCTCTTCTGTTCCTGATAGTCGATGATGTGATGAATCCAGTTGTGCATGTCAGCCTCTCTCTAGTTGCGGAATCCAAAGATTGATCTGTCCCACTCCTGCTGTCCAATCAGTATCGGATATTTTTGTGCCTCGGCGCGCGTTAGCCGCTCATCCAGTAGAAAGATGACCCGGGCTCCTATAGTTTTGTTTGGCAGGGTGCCGCCCTTGACGATGGCCCATTTGCCGGGAGTGAAGTCGTCGATGGTGAGTTCATTGCCCTTCAGGTCCAGTAGTTGGGTCTGGTAACGTCGGTTTTTGCGCAAGATGAAGATGTCCACCAGAAAGACCTGATTTTCTGAGATCATCAGATAGTCGCGCTGGGGACTGATGGAGGTTATTTGCCCCTGAAACTGAGTGTAGATCCAGTTATCAACCGGGCGCCGGATTTTGTCGGCGGCGGCCGGGGTAGCCATTAGTATAAGCATGCCTAGAATCAGTAGTTTGCTTTTCATAGTAGTCTCCTTACTGTTGTTTCCAGAAGTAACGGTTGACTGGGGCGCCGCTGCCGATGTCGAACTGGAAGATACCCTGGGTGGTTCCGGTCAGCAGCTGCGGGCCTTGGGCGGTTACGATTAGGACAGGCACGGTGGGCAGTCCCACCAGGGTCAGGTAGCGGTCGCGGTGTTCGTAGACGTGCTCATCCTCTTCAATGGTGCCGGATGCGTCGGTGTCCACATCGTTGCCGGTATAGTTGAAGGCCGCTTCGCCGGTCTGGTACTTGACGGCATAGAGGCGTCCAACGCCGGTGCCTGAGGTGGCGCACATGTCGCTGCTGGAGAGGGTGCCGCAGTCGGCCAGGAAGGTGGTGAAGTAGACCACCCCTTCAAATGTGATGGGGGTGGAGATTACCTTTTCGCCGGCATCCAGGTTGAAGAACCAGCCGTTATCCAGGTAGCCGGTGGTGTAGGGGTAGTTGTAGTCGCGGACGTTGCCCAGGTCGCTCTCATAGAGTGGTCGGCTCCAGGTGCTTTGCCACTTGTTTTTGATGCCGTAGAAACGGTTGACGGTGTAGCAGTCGCCCGGGTTGGCGCGGTCGCCGGTGCCCATGAAGACGAATTCGCCTACGGTCTGATGAGTTACCCCCAAATCATCCTCATAGGTGAAGTTGTCCATGGTGATGTCCGGGGCGTAGAAACATTTGAGCCAGCGGGTGTTGCCGTTGGCGCCCTGGCGGGCTTTGAAGATCTGGCGCATCTCCCAGGTGCCGTCAGCGGCCGTGCCGCCGTTTACACCGCGGTCGGTAAAGGCAAAGAGGTTACCGGCTAGGTCGGGTGCGTAGATCGAGTCGGTATAGCCGTTGCCGGAGGAGTCAAAGGAGGTCATGGAGATGATGCTGTGAGTCATGGCCGTATGGCCATCACTGAATGAGAAGCGCAGTTTGGGTGAGCTGCCGCCGATGATGCGGTTGGCTGCATCCCACTTAGGGTCAACCGCAAAGATGGCGCGACCCACCTCATCATTGCTGGCCGGAGTGTTGGTGGGAGTGGTTTTATCGTTGGGGGTGTCGTCATCTTGGTCTGCATCATAGCCGCCGGTAAAGAGTAGTGCGGTGGTGTAGTTGTTGTCTCCGCTGCCGGTCTTAAATTGGACCACATGGGGCTTGAACCATGATTGACCCATAGTTTCAGACAGGTGGGGCACGGTGGGGCCCATTTCCCAGAGGAACTCCGGATTGGCGTAGGAACCGTCGGTGTAATCTTTGCTGATGGCGTTAAAGCTGCCCACCTTGAGGGTGTAGTATTTGTTGCCGCCGCGGCGCAGGCCAAAGGTTAGCTGCTGGTTGAGGTCATATTGGTAGATCAGGGGTGAGCCGTCCACAAAGTATTCGTGCGTGTTGTCGGCTTTATAGGTGGAGTGCAGGGTGTTGAATCTTCCCAGCAGGTCCCAGGGGGCAAACGTCCAGGCCTCATCAATTGTGTCATTGGCAAAGTTCGGCAGGGAGGGTGGTATGGCGTTGTCATTGTCGCCCTGGTCGTTGTCTACAAAGCAGTGCAGAAAACCGTCATTGGAGCCGACAAAGATGATGGTCTTGTTGCTGGTGTTTTCCTGCATGACTACCGGCAGGGAGTGGATGATGTCGCCCATGATCCATTTGCGCTCGGATGAGCCGCCTACGGCATAGACGCCTTCGGCGCGGATATAGTCGATCAGATCGTCGCGTTCGGTGTCAGTGGTGACGCCCAGGGTGGCGGCGGTGATGCCGGTGTTGGCTTTATTGAATAGGTTGCTGTTGGGTAGAGTGCCGTAACTCAGGGCTTTGTTGGTGTTGCCGGTTTGGTAGGTGTAGAAGTTGCGCGATGATCCCAGCATGTCGGCGCCGGCACCGCCCTCGGTGACCTCCAGGCCGTCGGCGTTGCCGCTGGTCCAGATGGATGTGGATGAGGTCAGAATGTTGCCGGTTGTCGGGTCAGTGGCCGAGGTTGCATCTTTTTGCAGCACGATGCCGTCACGGCTGAGGCCGTACTTCTTGAGGTTGCCTAGCCAGAGTCCATCTCCGGCCGACTGGAATAATCCCAGGTAGAGGCCGCTGCCGGAGTAGACCTTGTTCATCTTGCTGACCGGCACAACCGGGGCCACAAAGTTGGAGTTCTGAGAGAGGATGGTGCCCAGGATGCCTGAGAAGGCCGCTTCAAGCTCTTTGGAGTTCTCGGCCGAGTAGTATGCTCCGCGACTATGCTGATTGTCGGCCATGCGCTGCAGCAGGATGTCATTGGTGCCGGTGGCAAAACCGATGCCATAGGTGATGATGTGCTGGCGTTCAAAGATCGGGTCGTCAAAAGTTTTGCTGGCATCATCGGTGGCCGGCGAAACCAGCAGGTCCTCCTCGTAGAGGAACTTGGCCACATCATCCAGCCAGTGGGTGCCGTTGTTGCCGTCGATGCCTGGGTCGGCGCCATCGTTGTCATAGTCGCCGATGGGCTTGTTGTGCATGTAGCTGGAGCGTGTGAAGATGTTGTCGCCGTTGCCGTCGCCCAAATCCTGGGTGGAGTTGCCGTCGGTCATTAGAATGATAAAGTTCTTTTGGCAGCGCCACTGGATCGGAGTCACGTAGGTTGTGCCGGGGTTGGCCCAGGATGGCTGGCCGGCGAAGTAGAGTCCGGCCTCGGCCAGGGTTTCGGCCAGAGGTGTCCAGCCGTCAGCGGTCAGAGTGTTGATCTGGGTCTTGATCTGGGCGTCGGTGGAACCAATGGGGGCAATCACCTCGCCGCCCAGATGGTTGTTGAAACGCATCAGGCCGAAGCGCACAGTATTATCGCCGTAGCTGTCCAGTAGGTTGTTGACGGCCTGTTTTGCCACATTGATCTTGGAGTCAAAGGCTGTGTTGGGAGAATCCAGGAAGTTCAAGAAGTTGCCCATGGCCAGGGATTCGTCGTTGGTGTCGTGGCAGTTAAAGGGCGTGGCGTCTTCGATGTAACCGACCCAGTGGCCGGTTATGCCCAGGGCCTGCTTGGCATCGGTGCAGCCGATGTTGTTGACATCATTAGAGAAGGATTCCCAGGTTTCAGAGCCCCAGCCGCCGCCGGCTTTGCGGTAGACCGTGTCTTTATCGTAGGGGTCGTCCCAGCCGCCGGTGATGTCGGCGCCATAATCATAGTTTGGGTCATATATGTCTGTGGGCACCTGTTCGCTCATGGAGCCCGAGGTGTCAAAAACTATCAGCACGTTGGGGGGCACGTTGATGACGCTGCCGGAGAAGACGTCAACATCGTCCGCTTGCAGCAGGGGGGCGCTTAAGAGGATTGTTAAAAAGACCAATCTGTAGATTTTTTTTAACATGTTAACTCTCCCTTAATTGGTGGGGAATGATTTCCAGACTCCCACGACCACGTTGTGGTTATCGATGCTGGTGCTGATACGGTAGTAGTTGGTTTGGGTTTGTGAGACGCTGGTGCCAGAGCCGATGGGTGGCATGCCGGTGGTGCTCAGGGTTATGGTTAGGCCAGCTACGCTGATGGGCAGGCCACCCGGTAGGCTGTCGCTCAGGTCGAGGGTCTGGTTGAGGTTGATGGCATTTTGGGTCATGATGTTGTCAAACTGGGTGATAAAAAATTCGCCGGCCCCTTCGGCCGCATAGAAGCTCTGTTTGTAGGCGCGCTCATTACCGGTAATCTTGGTTTCCAGGGTGGCGGTGCGCATGCCGAAGACGCCGATGATGGTGGTTGCCACCAGCACAATTAGAACCATTACCAGGGCCATGCCTCTGTTATTCATCCATTGTACTCCTAAGGTACGCCTTTGATGAAGGCGACATCAATGCTTGGGTTAGAGAATTTGTCCTGCCAGCTGATGGTGACATTGACGCTGCGGGCAGCGCTGTTGGGTATGGCTTCCACATTCCAGGAGACATCGTAAGTGACGCCCTGGTAGACCGGATTGATGCCGGTGGTGTGCGCTCCCAGGCTCAGCTCCGCAGTGGTCAGGGGCAGCTCCGAGAGCCGCTCGATTTGATTGTTGGCCTCATTTAATGCCTGGGTGAAGTGGTTGGAATAGCTGTTGCCCTGGATGGTCATGGTCTGCATCTTGGCCAGGCCCAGGATGCCGACTGAGAAGACCAGCAGAGCCACCAGCAGTTCCACTAGGGTAAATCCGTATCTCTTCATTGTCAGTTCCTCAATCGGACCCGGCGAGTTAGGTTGCGGTATTTGTAGCTGCCGCTCTCTTGCTGGGCGGTTCTGAGCTGCAGGTTGGCCGTGACGGTTTGAACCAGAATGGGGTCTGTTGTAACTGCGCCGTTTGCATTCAGGTAGATAAATTCCAAGTTGGTTACATTGTGGGCCATCAGGCCAGGGGTGTCGGCATCAACCTGGCGCAGTAGATCCGTGCCGTTAAGGTAGTATCGGATAGTTTCGCCGCTGTCGATCGAACCGTTTTCATCCAGGTCCATTTGCATCTGAATGTCGCCGCTATCTATGGTGGTGAAGGGGGTAATCCCGCTTATGGTTGGGTCGAGGCCGGCCAGGCGGATGTCAAACTCCAGGTTGTCAGTGGCGGCGCGCAGGTCCATCTGTATGGCGCTGACGTGCTGTTGGTGGATGCTGGTCTGATGTTGGGCCTGATAGGCGAGATAGGCGGCCGACATCAGGAGGACAACCAGGACCAGGACGACCATCAGTTCAATCAGAGTAATCCCCTGGTTATTGGAAAAGTTGGTCATTACTTACCCTCCAAAGATATAATGAAACCGGTATTGGCA
>CALOBW010000035.1:0-2494 GCA_942491525.1 uncultured Thermodesulfobacteriota bacterium | reverse complement strand
AAGCATGGCTGGCGTGCAGATGCTCTCTTTGTTGCCCCGCTAGCTTGATGTCTCAGAAGAGACCGAGAGCGCGATCCGCGATACCTCTGCCCGCCTCGGCCAGGGCCTGGTATTTCAGCTGATCCAGCTGCGCAGCGGCCTCCGCTTTGAGATCCGGAACCCTGGCGCCAGGCTCACCGCCAAAGCCCCCAAATGCACCACTATCTGCCGCAAGCGCTACGCCATCAAAGGGAATGCGCGCAAGCAGCTTGAGCGCCTTGAGCACACCATGATCGCCTTCGGCCTCCTGCCCATCGATGCGCTCACCACTGATGCGGAGCTTTCACGATGAGCCCGGTGAGCTGGCTGGTTACAGCCGGGTTGGCCCTGGCTCCGATGGGTGACTCTGTTCGTTGGCCTGGTTGCATACTGCGCCGGCGTTGATCGTGGGAAGGAAGGGTGACCGATGAGCTGCAACTGCAATCGAGAGAGCTGCGCCGAGTGCATCGGCCGCAACCACAGCGAGGCCAATCAGAATCACAGATCGCTGCTTGAGAATCTTGATACAGCCATGGCCCTGCTGGCCATCGCCAAGGCTCATCTGATCACCGCATCTGAGTGCGCATTGCAGCTTGGTCAGCCGCAGCATAGGAAAACAATCAGCGCGCTCACCGGAGACATTGACGGTTCTGTCCTGAGGTTCAGCGATCTGATGGATGACCTGGGCTGCCCCTGCATTGTCTGCAAGCGCAAGCGGGAGCTGGCCTCATGAGCGATGCGGATCCTGTGATCGATAGGCTCAAGCTAGTGCACCGCGCTGCTGGTGCATGGACATACCGCGACACCATCAAGGGCCATCTCTATCAGCTGGTTTGCTACAAAGACCAGCCGACCGGGCCAATGGGTGGCAAGCGCGATGATTGGGAAGTTTCGGTCTGGGCATCGAGCTGGCCGTGCATTGCGCTTGCCTGCCTCGATGACGATCGAGGCAGCTGGTGCCTGAGCACGGGGCTGAGCCCTGAGGGTGTCTTTGACCGCAAGCGGGATGCGTTCGCTGCCCTGCTTGACTTTGTATCAACCGAAAAGGAGCAGATTGATGAGTGACGAAAGAGAGCGGCTGCACGTCAGCTGCACAACCGATGAGCTAAATGAGATCGATCGGCTGGCCGCTGCGGCTGGCACCTCGCGCAGCAAATTCATGATCCGGACTGCGCTTGAGAGCCCAACCAAGATCAGCAGGGCAGAGGCAGCCAAGGCCCTGCGATCGATCGCGGTAATGCTCGATCAGTCCGGCTGAGTGGCATAGAGAACCTCAACAAAGCCAGAGAGCCAGGAGAGCCCCTGCGCCCTGCCGACTGTGATCCACTCTTGGATCGTAGACCAGCAGAGCCAGGGGCTCTCTCTGATCACGCCAGGATCCCAGGCCTCACCATCGGCAGGATTGCCTGCCGGCCCAACCCTGGCATGAGGGCCAACATCCTCATGCCCTACCAGCCTGCCTGTGTGCTCAAAGTCATCGGGCCAGCCATACTCTGAGGCCATCTCAAGAGCGATGAGCGCAACGGCAACATGCTGAGGAAGCGAATAACGAAACGATCCGCCAGCCATCGGCAAACCAAAGCCATGGCCGCAAGGCACCAGCTCAATGGCCGCATAGTCATCATTCGGCCAAGCGCTCGCATGCAGCGAGCTTGGCGATGCTTTGCCCGGCCACCGCTCACGCCATCTCTCGGCAAACTTAGGCATATCCTCAGCCCACTGCCCAGAGTGAAACCAAGCCCTGCGCTGCGCCGCGCTCAGGTTGCCGCCGATGCCTTCTTCAACAGCTAAAATAGCAGTAAGAATACCAGGCGTACTCTTAGAGGCAGAATTCCAAAGATGACGGTCTCCTTTTGGCATTCCAAGACAGCTCTCAAAAATAACCTTCCCTTTATGTATCATCAAAGCAAACTGTAGTCTGTTACCAGGCTCATTAATAAATTCATTCAAGCTAGGGGTGGTGCTTCCATCCACATCTTTGAAAGTGACATTTCTAAAGATGGGTTAAATTTTCTTTTACAATGTTATAGCTGGAAGGTGCTTTGTCAATAAGAGCTGATGGATAATATTCTTCCATTCTAGAGTATTGATAAGGCACAAATCTAAGTCCAGTATTCAACTGTGTAAGTGAAGATTCACGACGAGCTTGTTTGTCAAACTCTTGGGACAATCCCGCCTCTTTCATTTTCTTGTACTCGAACAAATCTTTTGGAGGTTGAACTTCAACGGTGCTTTTATTATCTTGTTTTTTATTCATCTTATTAATGATTTTTTTAATGTTAAGAGTTATGTTTATCTGACTTGAAAACATAAATCCTTGGTTGAGCGGCGACATTTCGCACCGCTGCAACCAAGGCCTTAGGTATGAAAAAGCTTATTTGCCTTATGACTGGAGATAATAAAAGTCATGTAAAGCTCACCAGCAACTTCCGCAATAGCCCGTTCTCTGTCCGATTCGGGTGTCATGCTGCTGTTG
>CALOBW010000034.1:0-7133 GCA_942491525.1 uncultured Thermodesulfobacteriota bacterium | reverse complement strand
CAGCCCCGCCGCCAGATAGTCGAAACCCTCAGGAATAATGGGGTCAGAGGAGTGCTCGCTCAGGAAGATGGGGACATCATACCCTGCGAGGCGCTCCACCAGCCTGACCGCGCCCAGGTTGAAGTTGAAGGAGGTGCCCGGCGTCTCCAGGCCGTAGCGCTCAATCTCTTCGGCTGCGCTGACATCGACAAGGGTGTCCAGGTCGCCGATGACCTCATTGCAGATGATCAGATCCACATCCCCGGGCTCATACTCGAGCATGTCGCCCTGCTCAAACTCAACTGGCCAGCCCGCCAGCGTCTGGCGCTGGCGCCTGAGCAGACTCGGCGAAAGGTCCAGCATGTGCACCCGCTCGATGTCATAGGTTTCCAGCAGGCCGCGCATCAGAGTGCCGTAGCCGCCGCCCAGCTCCTGGATGCGCCGGCCCAGCACACCCTCCTTTTTGAGGAAGTCGCCCAGCAGGGCGCCGTAGGCCCGGGGCTCCTTCAGGAGCTGCTGATAGGGCGTCTCCTGATGGCCGAAGGACTCGCAGATGGTGTACTCGCTCATGAGGTCGACACTTGTCTGCAGATGGTAGTCGCGGGTTGAATTACATTTCATAAGACCCCAATATAGCTAAATAATCATGGAGTGTACAGCTGCTTGATGCTGGCTGACCTCTGTGATAGTTTGCAGACTCGGAGGTAAACTATGCAAAAAATCAAATATCTCTTGTTAACATTTCTGATGCTGCCCCTCAGCCTGACGGCCGCGCCCCAGGGCGACTGGGTGGCGGATGTGGCCGACCAGGTCCTGCCCTCGGTGGTCAACATCTACTCGACCAAGGTTGCGCAGGCCCCGCGCTCGCTCTTCGAATACTACTACGGCAACCCGAGCGGCCAGCGCAAGAGCGCCTCCCAGGGCTCGGGCGTCATCATCTCGGCTGACGGCGTCATCATCACCAACCACCATGTGATCGGCGGCGCCGACGAGATCAATGTGCGCCTCTACGACGGCCGCACCTTCAGCGCCACCATCATCGGCGGCGACCCCAAGACCGACATCGCGGTGATCCGGATCGAGGCCGACAATCTCAAACCGATCAAGGTGGCCGACATCGAGACTCTGCGCACCGGCTCCTTCGTGGTGGCCATCGGCAACGCCTTCGGCCTGGGCCAGACCGTCACCATGGGCATCGTCAGCGCCATGAACCGCACCGGTCTGGGCATCGTGGACTATGAAAATTTCATCCAGACCGACGCCGCCATCAACCCCGGCAACTCGGGCGGCGCCCTGGTCAACATGCAGGGCGAGCTGGTGGGCATCAACTCGGCCATCTACTCGCGCTCGGGCGGCAACGAGGGCATCGGCTTCGCCATCCCCATCGACCTGGCCTTCCAGATCAAGAACAGCCTGCTCAACTACGGCAAAGTCGTGCGCGGCTGGCTGGGCGTGGGCGTGCAGGACATCGACCCCAAACTGGCCGAGGCCCTGGGTCTTGAGAGCGCCAGGGGCGTGCTGGTAACCCAGGTCTATGAGGGCTCGCCGGCCGCAGAAGCCGGACTCAAGCAGGAGGACGTCATCCTGAGCATCAACGGCAAGGAGGCCGACTCGGCCGCCGCTTTGCGCGTCCTGGCCGCCGGCCTGCCGCCCGCGAGCAGTGCCGATATCAAGTTCATGCGTGCCGGCCAGCTCAAAAACGCCAGGCTGGTGATCGGCGACCTCTCCCAGGCCGTTGCCTCGGCCCAGGATGAGAGCCAGCAGATTGAGGAGAACAAGTTCCTGGGCGGCGCCAGCATCGCCGACCTGACCCCGGCCTACCGCGAAAAACTGCGCGCCCCCGACGAGCTCAAGGGCGTGGTGGTCACCAAAGTTGAGCGCGGCAGTGCCGCCATGTCCACCGGCCTGCGCCCCGGCGATGTGATCATGAACATCAACCGCAGCGAGATCCACGACAGCCAGAGTTTTAATCGGGCCCTGAATTCGATCAAAGGCCACAAAATCAAACTCTCCATCTGGCGCCAGGGCTCGGTCATGACCACCACCATCATCAGATAGAGGAGAATTTATGAAACGCAACTGGATCATCGGCCTGACCCTGGCCCTCATAATTGCCGGACTGGCCGGCTACAGCCACTGGCGCAGCACCCCGACCTACACTCTGAGCCAGGTCGGCAAGGCCATTCAGACCCACGACTGGGAGCTCTTCGACCGCTATGTGGATGTCAACACCATGAGCCGCGCCATGGCCGGCGACATGGCCAAGCTGGCCACCGGCGTCATGGAGCAGCAGAATGCACCCAAACTCTTCGCGCGCGGAATCTCGGCCTTCATGGCCGCCGGCATGATCCCGCTCTTTGAGCAGGACATCCAGGGCTGGATCACGGGCGTCTACCCCGAGGGGCGCCAGAGCGCGCTGCGCTCAATCCTGCCGCCGGTCGACCAGCAGACCGAGGTCAGCCTGCGGGACATCCAGAAGGACGGCGAGCGCTGCATCGCCAGCTTTGCCGTTGGCGACGACCTGCTGCTCAAGCTGGAGATGGTCAAGTGGGACAAGGGCTGGCAGATCACGCGCATCCTGAACGTGCACGAGCTGCTGATCGCGGCCAAGCAGGCCGAGGCCAAAGATGCGGGCAGTCATCCAGAGAGTTAAGCGCGCCAGCGTCAGCGTTGAAGATAAGGTTGTCGGCCAGATCGGCGCCGGCCTCTGCTGCCTGATCGGCGTGGAGGAGGGCGACGACGCTAACGACATCGACTATCTGGCGCGCAAGATCATGGGGCTGCGCATCTTTGAAGATGAACACGGCACCATGAACCTGGACGTGCAGCAGGTGGGCGGCGAGCTGCTTTTGGTTTCGCAGTTTACTCTGCTGGGCGACTGCCGCAAGGGTAGAAGACCGTCATATGCAAAAGCCGGCAAGCCGGAAGATGCCAAGGCGGTTTTTGAGCGGTTTGTTGAGCATGTGCAGAAGAACTTTGAAGGTAGGGTTGCGACCGGACAGTTTCAGGCCATGATGGATGTGGATATTTTGAATTGGGGGCCGGTTACTTTGATGTTGGATAGTCGGAAGGGGTTTTAGAGGCTTCCCCCCCCACCTGTCCTCCCCCACCAGTGGGGAGGAACTTGGTTTGCGAAGCCGGTATTTTCCCTCCCCTGGTGGGAGGGATTGAGGGAGGGGGTTGTTTTAGAAGTTGTAGGTCATATTGGGAGCGCAGCGAGCTATGTGACGGGAGTTGTCAAGTAGCTTTGCACGCCAACCTTCCTACAATTATCAAACCAAACTAAAATATATTCATTTCATGAACAAACATGTATACTTATAAAAAAGCAATTCATACTATTAGAGAGGCATTATGAAAGACAGTGCTGGAATTTATAAACACTATGACAATAATTTCAAGTTAACCGAAGCACATGTTAGAAAAATATACAGCATAATGTCAGATTTTGCGTCTAAAAGTAATAATGATGCTTATGTATCTATATATGTAGACAGAGAGAACAACTCCTATATAGAAACTAAAGATTTCGAAAAAGTACTTACTGAAGAGAATATTTGCGGCAAAGCAATAACAACTTTCAGCATGGAAATCATAGAAAAGAATTTAGATGGAGAATATAACAAAAAGGACTCCAAAGCTGCAATCGGCTTCATGAAAGACAAAGAGACCAAAATTAAATTTGGAGCATCTTACGACGACAGAGATTGGTGTTTTTTATTAGCAGATGAACTAGATAGCCAAATACAACGAGTTGTAAAGAAAAAACCTCTATCTGATAGAGCAACAAGATTATTAAACCTAATTCTAGCGATAAGTATTCTTGTAGTACCATTAGCCTGGTTAGCATTCTTTAACGATACAACCTCCACCCAAACCATTGAGCTAGAAGAGCTACTACGATACAGCATTGACGAAAAACTCAACTATCTAATAGAGGCACGATATAATACAGATGGATTTAATCTCATTGGCTTTATATCTAGTTTTACTCTTCTATTCGTTGCATTCTTTTATGTACTCGAATTCCGCCCATTAGAAAAATTACAAAAGATATCTAACACCAGCGTCTTTTACTGGGGAGATGTAATCGCAACTCATGATGCATTTACGCAAAAAGTTTCAAAAATTAAGTGGGGAATTGTTATAGCTTTCTTGGTTTCGCTAACAGCAACCATTATTGGCGCAAAATTAATTTAAAACATTATTTAATGTTAAAAGAGAGGGAGCCCTCAAGCTCCCTCTCTCCCATTATTTATACTTATTAATCTCTTCCAAAAGCTGCTTCTCGGGCATGGCGCCCACGATGTCGCCAACCTTCTGGCCATCCTTAAAGATCAGCAGGTTGGGAATCGAGCGGATGCCGTACTCGGCGGCGGTGGCCTGGTTCTCATCCACGTTCAGCTTGGCGAAGACGATGTTGCCCTGCTCCTTCTCGGCCAGGGTCTCGATGATCGGGCCGAGCATCTTGCAGGGGCCGCACCAGGGAGCCCAGCAGTCCACCACCAGGAAGGGGTATTTGCTTACCGCTTCCTTGACATCGGCATCGGTTACATCCAGAGCGCTTGACGGGCTGTCTACAAATTTATCACTCATAATATCCTCCTTATTTGTATGCTTGTCCTTTTAGTTCTTCCACATAGTGCTCGGCTGCCACGGCGGCGATGGCGCCGTCGCCGCAGGCCGTAATTACCTGTTTGAGGGGCGAGACGCGGCAGTCGCCGGCGGCAAAGATGCCGGGGGCGGAGGTCTGCATATGCTCATCGGTCACGATGTAGCCGCTCTCGTCCAGGTCGATCAGATCCTTGAAGATCCCGGTCTCCGGGGTGTAGCCCACGAAGATGAAGGCGCCTTCGGCCGCGATGTCGCGGGTTTCGCCGCTCTTGACATCCTTGACGGTCACGCCCTCGACGCCGCCCTCGCCGTAGATCTTCTCCACAGTCGAGTTCCAGGCAAAGTCGATTCTATCATTATTATGGGCGCGGTCGCTGAGCACGCCGGTGGCGCGCAGGCGGTCGCGGCGGTGCACGATGGTGACCTTGCTGGCAAACTTGGTCAGGAAGCAGGCCTCCTGCACAGCGGTGTCGCCGCCGCCCACCACCACAACTTCGCGGTTGCGGTAGAAGGGGCCGTCGCAGGTGGCGCAGTAGGATACGCCGCGCCCGGCCAGCTCGGCCTCGCCTTGTGCGCCCAGCTTGTTGGGGGCCGCGCCGGTGGCGATGATGATGGTGGTGGCCCTGTAGACGTCGTCGCCGACGCTCACGGCCCAGTGGTCGCCGTCGCGTTTCAGACTCTCCACATCGCCGTCGACGGTCTCGAGGCCGAATTTCGCGGCCTGCTCGCTGAACTTGCTCATCAGCTCGAAGCCGCCGATCAGATCGAAGCCGGGATAGTTCTCCACGTCATCGGTGATGGTGATCTGGCTCTGCTTGAAGGCGCTCTTGATCAGCAGGGTCTGCATGCCGCCGCGGGTGGCATAGATAGCTGCGGTGTAGCCGCCGGGCCCGCCGCCGATAATAATGGTGTCAAAAATCTTCATTAATCAATCCTTTCCGTTGAGATCAAATCCAGCAGCTGCTGCATCTTTTGCGGCTCCTGCAGGGAGTAGCAGCGCAGGTTGCCGTCCTGATGGCAATTCACAATACCCTGATTCTTCAAAATTGTCAGGTGTTGAGAAGCATTGGCCTGGCGGATCTTGAGCAGCGACTCCATCTCGCCGACACATTTGCACTGTTCTTGAAGCAGGGTCTTGACGATCATCAGGCGCGTGGGATGTCCCAGGGCTTTCAGATATGCAGCCATCTTCTCTGTATCCACGTCAATCTCCTTAATTCAATATTCGTATATTCTAATATAACCATCAAGCATGGAAGTCAAGGCCTGAGTTAAAAATATGATTCAGATGCCCAAGTACAAGACTCTGCTTGATTTATGGCCCCAGACTGCTAGTCTTTAGCCTACGGAGGTGCCCCATGAAAAAACTATTGGCCATTCTGATCGTCAGTCTGCTGCCCCTGCCCCTGCTGGCAGCCGGCTACCTCAACTTCTCCTACGGCTCGGGCGGAGACAGCGACGCCACCAGCTTCGGCCTGGAGATGGGCGGCATCGTGCTCTCCAACCTGCACCCCACCGGCGGGGCCATCTTCGGCGGCTTCGGGGTCAGCGTGGCCGACACCAAAGAGAGCGTGCCGGCCAACCTGCCCTACACGGGCCAGAGCCTGACCTGGCTGCAGGACTACAACGACAGCAATCAGTCCCAGATCTCGCTGGTGGGCGGCGCCGAGCTGGTGCCCAGCATCTTTGGCGTGCTCGGCCTGGGCTACACCACCCAGAAAGTTGCCCAGCTCGGCTTCGGCAACAGTGCCTACTACCTGATCCGCAACCGGACCGAGCATGAGACGCCCTGGATGGCGGGGGTGCGCTACACCCGCGAGCTGCTAAACTTGGGCATCGGCTATGATGTGCAGCGCGGCATCGTGATGAGTTTAGGGGTGGCCTTCTAAACTGCATGAAGAAGCGCCTCCTGATCCTGCTCCTGATCTGCTGCTGCGGCTGCGCCAGCTACGGCACGCGGGCCATCAAGGCCCGCCAGGCCGTCGCCGCCGGCGACTATGCAACGGCCCTGACCCAGTTTCCCGCCAGCGGGCGCGACAAGCTGCTCTACGCCCTGGAGCGCGGCCTGATTCAGCAGAAGATGGGCAATTTCCAGCAGAGCATCGACGAGCTTGAGCTGGCCAACGCAATGATCAGGAAGATTGAGGAGCGCGCCGTGATCTCGGGGCGCCAAGTCACGGCCCAGGCCGGCTCCCTCCTGCTCAATGAGCAGGTCACCGAGTATCAGGGCGAAGATTTTGAAAAGATCCTGCTGCACACCCATGCGGCGCTCAACTACCTGATGCTGGGCGACCTTGAGGGGGCGCGGGTCGAGATCCGCCGCAGCTACACGCGCCAGCAGGAGCTGCGCAAAAAACACGAACAAGACCTGCGCGAGAACCGCAGCGACGCCAACCCGCTGAACGACAGGGCCTATGACGAGGTCAAGAGGGTTGCCGCGGCCAGCGCCTACCAGAGCGCCTTCGGCTACTACGTCTCGGCCTACGTCTATGAACTGAACCGGGAGCCGGACGCGGCCTACATCGACCTCAAGCAGGCCA
>CALOBW010000033.1:0-328909 GCA_942491525.1 uncultured Thermodesulfobacteriota bacterium | reverse complement strand
ACGTCAATATGCGCGAGGGCATGACCTACGCTCCGATCGAGAATGAGGCCCATAACGGACTGAAGAACAGACGCGGCACCCTGGCTATGGCGCGCACCAATGTGATTGATTCCGCCACTTCCCAGTTCTTCATAAATTTGAACGACAATTTTCTGCTGGATCATGGCAAGCGTGACTACGGCTATGCCGTTTTCGGCAGGGTTATCGAGGGTATGGAGATTGTCGACCGTATCGCAGCGGTCAGGACCGGCAGCAGGGGCATGCATCAGGATGTGCCGCTAGAGCCGGTGATAATCAGGTCCATCAGAATTATTGAGGAGTAGGTTGTGAAGAGATTCATGATTGCCTGTGCGCTCATTCTGTTGCTGGGCGGCTGCGCCCAGGAGGGTGAGGCCGAGAAGGCCGGCAAGAAGATTGACCGGGCCATTGAGGACGTTAAGGATAAGTTCTCCAATGAGGGGCCGGCTGAACGGGCCGGTAAGAAGATCGATAAGATGATCAAGGATACGGCCACCAAGGTTGAGCGCACGGCTGATGAAGTTGAGCGGGCCGTGCAGGATGCCGCCGATAAGGTTGAAGCTTCCATTGATGAGGCCACGGAAGCGGCTTCGGATAAGGCTGAAGACATCCGTAAGACGGTTGACGGCAAGTAATGGCACCTTTCTGGCAGGTTAAGCCCCTGGCCGCCATGAGTCTGGACGAGTGGGAGCAGCTTTGCGACGGCTGCGGGCGCTGCTGTCTGAAGAAGATGGAGCTGCCTGACGGCACGGTGCGCTATACGCGGGTGGCCTGCACCCTGCTGGACATTGAGCACTGCCGCTGCCGGGCCTATGCGGATCGCGGCCGCAAGGTGCTGACCTGCATGGTTTTGAGTTCCGAATTTGTGGCCAACCACGCCTATCTGTTGCCCTCCACCTGCGCCTACCGCCTGCTGCAGGAGGGCGGCGGCTGCCTGAGTGGCATCATCTGGTCTGCGGCGATCCGGACCGGGTTCATCAGCTGGGTTTCTCAGTCATGGGCCGCGTGATCAGCGAAGACTATGTGCACCCCGATGATCTTGAGGATCTGGCCATTGAGGAGGATGAGGTCTGATGAGTCCCTGGCGCATGAAGATCAATGAAATTATTTTTGGTTCTGAAACAAGGGCCGGTAAGATATTTGATCTGCTGCTGATTATAAGCATTGTACTGAGTGTGCTGCTGGTCATGGCCGACAGTGTGCGCAGCCTTAATTTGCGTTACGGCCAGTGGCTCCTCTATGCCGAGTGGTTCTTCACCATTCTCTTCTCGATTGAATATGCGCTGCGCCTGATCTGCGTCAGCCGGCCCTGGCACTATGCGCGCTCCTTTTACGGCATCATTGATCTGCTGGCGATCCTGCCCAGCTATCTGAGCCTGCTGATACCGGGTGCCCGCTACTTTCTGGTGCTCCGGTTTCTGCGCGTGTTGCGGATCTTCAGAATCCTGAAGCTGGCCAAGTATGTCAGCGAGGCCAGCTTTCTGCTGGGCGCCATCCGCTCGGCCAAGCGCAAGATCATAGTTTTTCTGGTGGATGTGGTGATCCTGGTCTGCATTCTGGGATCTTTCATGTATATTATTGAGGGCGAGGCCAACGGTTTCACCAGCATTCCGCGCAGCATCTACTGGGCCATTGTGACCCTGACCACCGTCGGTTACGGCGATATTTCACCGCAGACCAATCTGGGGCAGTTTGTGGCCGCAATTATCATGATTATGGGTTTTGCGATTCTGGCTGTGCCCACCGGTATCATCAGCGCTGAAATGACCCATGAGATGCTCTCCAAGAAGTCCAACATCAGCTGTCCGCACTGCGGATCTGACGGCCATAAGCAGGATGCCAGATTCTGCCGCATCTGTGGCGGCGAGCTCAATCCTTGATGCCCATCAGAACCTTGTAGAACTGCGACTCTTCGAATATCTTGGCCAGCTGTCTGGGAAAGATCACCTTGTAGTTGATCGGCCGCTCAAGCTCCATTGAGAGCTTCTTGGCCATCATGATTACCTGGATGCAGGTCATGTCGATGGAGCGGATCTGCTGCAGGTCAAGTTCAAGGTTCTGTCCGTGATCGATGGTATCGCCCAGGATGCGTTTGAGACGCGCGGCCTGCTTGCCGCTCAGGTCTCCCGTGACCGCCACCTGGCGAAGCCCCGGTGCTTCATTGATGGTAAATATCTCCATGTCGTCTCCTGTTTTAATAATATTATTGATGGAGTGATGGTCAATATGGGTTTGGCAAGCCGCGCCTGAAGCGTGTATAGGTGGAATATGTCAGACAGAAAATTAATCGCCATGGGCACCGGTTCGCAGGTGCCCGGGCGCTTCAGAAATCAGAACGGTTACTTTCTGCGTTGGGATGATGAGGGGCTGCTCTTTGATCCCGGCGAGGGCTCCCAGCGCCAGATGATCTATTGCGGTGTCTCGGCCAGTGAGATCACCAAGATCTTCATCACCCACTTTCATGGCGACCACTGCCTGGGGCTGGCCGGCATCCTGCAGCGCATTTCGCTGGACCGGGTATCTCATCCGGTCGAGGTCTACTTTCCGGCCTCGGGCGAGCACTACTTCAATAATCTGTTTGATGCGGCCATCTACTATAAGGGCGGCCACATCGTACCTAAACCCATTGCTGATGAGGGGATCGTCTTTGAGGACAGCCGCATGACAATCGAGGCCCGGCGCCTGGAGCATCCGGTCGAGGTCTTCGGTTACCGCCTGCAGGAGAAGGACAGTTTCACCATGCGGCCTGAAAAACTCAGAGAGTTGGGGATCAGCGGGCTTGAGGTTGGGCAGCTCAAGGCACGGGGCCGTCTCGGGACTGTCCGCATTGAGGATGTGGCCCACGTGAGGCGAGGGCAGGGCTATGCCCATATCATGGACACTAAAGTTTGTGAGAATGCCGCTAAACTGGCCCGCGGCGCCGATATGGTGCTGATGGAGACCACCTATCTGGATGACAATCTTGAGTGTGCCGCCGAGTATGGTCACCTGACCGCCAGCCAGGCCGCCACAATCGCGCATGCGGCCGGCGCCGGCAAACTGCTCATGGCCCACTACTCGCATCGTTACACGGACTCCAGACTCTTTGAAGTTGAAGCCGGACGCATCCACCCTGATGTCAAGGCGCTGGAGGATGGCGATGTGGTTGAGATGCCCAGGCGGGAGCGGCAGCTGACTTGAAAAAGGGCAAAAAAAAGGCCAGGCTTTTAGGTGCCTGGCTAAAGAGGAGGTTCTTTACGGAGAACCGTTACTATATATATCGGTGGTAAGGCGAAATGGTTAACACCTAAAGTGAAATTTTATTAAATTTTATTTCAGGGCATTGTTATTACTTGCGAATATTTTTATTTGAGCGCAAGCAGGCATTCGCGGAGAATCTTGGCGGCTGTGACAGCAGAAACTCCGCTGGCATCCAGCATGGGCGCCAGCTCGACCAGATCCATGCCAACGATGTTGAGTGAGTCGATCAGCTGCATGAGGGTTGCGTTCAGCTGCTGGAAGGAGTAGCCGCCCGGTTCAGGTGTGCCGGTGCCGGGGAAGACCGACGGATCGAGGATGTCGAGGTCGAGGGTCAGATAGACCGGAGAGTCGCCGGCCCAGTCGATGACATCCTGCGGCTCGGCTCTCAGACGGCTCGCATCCTTAAATTCGCTGCGATCGCAGGATCGGATGCCGATCTGGCGGATGCTGTCCAGGCCGACGAGCTCGGATGCACGTCTGATGACGGTGGCATGAGAAAGCTGCTGCCCCAGGTATTCTTCACGCAGATCGGCGTGGGCATCCAGGTGCACAATTTTAAGTCCGGCATGTTTGGCGGCGACCGCACGGATAGCCCCGAGGCTGACCAGATGCTCGCCGCCCAGCAGCACCGGCAGGCGGCCGTCCTGCAGAAGGGCCGCTGTATTTTCTTCGATCATTTTCAGCGCCGGGCGGGGATCACCGAATGGCAGCTCAAGATCTCCCATATCCATGAAGTCAAGGTCTTCAAGGTCTGCCTGCAGGATCGGTGAGAAAGATTCCAGGCCGTAGGACGCTTCACGCAGGGCGCCGGGACCGGAGCGGGCGCCGGGTCTGAAGCTGGTGGTGCAGTCAAAGGGCGCACCAAAGATGCAGATGCGTCCCTCACTCTTGGCGCCGATGAATGAACTCATAAAGCCTCCCGGATGAAGTTGGGCAGCATGAATGCGGCCTCGTGGATATTGGTGTTGCCGGCTGAAGTTTTCATTATCTAACTCCTAGAAACTGGGCGGGGCCGAGATCCAGAAGATCTTTGCCGGAGTGTTGGATTTATTTTCAATCCAGTGCCGGCGGTCGGCCGTGTAGTAGAAGGTGTCGCCTCTGACGGCCTTATGGACCTCCTTGCTGATATGGATGCAGACCTTGCCTGAGACAACTATGCCGCATTCATCCCCGTAGTGCGGATCTTCGGGCTCCATGGAACTGTTGGCCGGGAGTGTCACCAGCAGCATGTCGGCCTCGCGGCCCTGGGCCGCCGGGATCAGAATCTCTTTGATGATGCCGTTCTCGTCTTCGCTGATGATGCGGTTTTCGGGAGTGAAGACCACGGTCGGAGACTGGGCTTCCTTGAAGAAATCGGCCAGGCTCGAGTCAAGGGCTGTCAGGATGTTCTCCAGCGTGTCCAGCGAGGGTGACTGCAGGTCGCGTTCGACCATGGAGATGAAGCCTTTGGTGAGATCGGCACGGTTGGCTAGTTCTTCCTGGGTCAACTCATGAGACAATCGCATGTTTTTAATCTTTGCACCAATATCAGCCATAACTGGTCCTTATTTAAGTATTCTCAGAAGTTTATTTTAGTGAACTTTTGGCTGCGCATATATATGGGCGAGGCCTAGAAGTCAATTGAAATTATCGAGCGTCGGCCGCTGTCCGTCAGGCGAAAGGGCTCAGATCAGGGGCAGAATAACCCTGAAGGTGGTGCCGCGGCCCGGCTCGCTCTCCACTTCCACGACGCCGCGGTGCAGGCCGGCGATGTGCTTGACGATGGCCAGGCCCAGGCCGGTGCCGCCCACCGCGCGGGAGCGCGACTTGTCAACCACGTAGAACCGCTCGAAAAGCCGGTCCAGGTGCCGGGCGGGGATGCCTGATCCGCTGTCACTGACTGCCACCGTGATGCGGTCGGTGCTGCTGGTGATGTTTATGCTGACCCCGCCTCTATCGGTGTACTTGATTGCGTTATCGATCAGGTTGGTGAAGAGCTGCTCCAGCCGGAAGGGGTCGGCCTGGAGGGTCGGCAGGCTGTCTGGTGCATTCAGTGAGAGCTTGAGTCCCTTTTCAGACGCCTTGCGCTCCAGTGAGTCCAGCAGATGTTTGATCAGCTCCCTGATGTCGGTCGCCTCGATATCCAGTTGCGTGCCGCTCTTTTCAAGTTCAGAGAGGTCCATCAGGTCGTTGACGATGTTGATCAGCCGCTCGGTATGGCGCTGGATGATGGCCAGATAGTCGGCGTTGAACTCCTGTTCGTCGATCAGGGTCTCGACGAAACCTTTGATGGCTGTCAGCGGTGTCTTGAGCTCATGCGAGACGTTGACCACCAGGTCTTTCTTGATCTGCTCCATCTCCTTGAGCTGGCTGATGTCGTGCAGCAGCACGATGCGGCGCATGGGCCCGCAGGGCGCCATGCTGAGCAGGTAGTGGCGCTGGTCGATGGCCAATTCGCAGGTCTGGCGTTTGTCATGGGGCGCCTTCAGAATCTGGTTAAGTTCCGAGTTGCGCAGCACCTCCCAGTGGTAGCGGTTTTTGATGTCCTGGATCTTGAGTCCGGTCAGCGCATGCAGGGGGGAGTTGTAAAGCTTGATGCGTCCCTCCATGTCCAGCAGCATCATGCCTTCGGAAACGGATGAGATGATGCTTTCCAGCTCCTCCTTGACGGTGGTGATCTGTTTGAAGTTTTCATCCAGCTGCCGGCTCATCTGATTGAAACCGTCAGCCAGTTCGCCCAGCTCATCCGGCCGGTCATAATCGACCCGGTAGCTGAAATCGCCCTGGGCAACCCGCGCGACACCGCGGCTGATTGCTCGCAGGGGTTGCGAGATGACGTGGGCGATGCCCAGCGCCGCCAGCACGGCCATGAGGGCCACAGCCAGCACGATGCGCAGAATGCGGCCCTTGAGTGCGTCCAGCAGCAGGTCGATATCCTCCAGCGGCAGGCTGAGCCGGATAACGGCCGGATCGCTGCCCCGCATGGGTCTGGCCATATAGAGCATCTGCTTGTCGAGGGTTGTGCTGTAACGGATGGAGTGGCTGACCATACCGTCCATGGCCTGCTTGATTTCGGGCCGGTTGGAGTGATTCTCCATCAGCCGCGGATCATTGTCGCTGTCTGCGATCACGGCGCCTGCAGGGTCAGTCATGGTGATACGCGTCTGCAGTTGGGCGCCCTCACGCTTGATCAGATCGTTCAGGCCGTCAAGATCGTCGCGCTCCAGAAAGGTGACGGCCAGCTCTTCGATGGGCTGACTAAGATTGTAGAGTTTCTGAATGGTGCCGTCGATGTGGTGGTCGCGGATCAGCTGCAGCGACAGGGCCGGGATCAGGATCGCCAGGGTTATAATAACCGCGATCAGGCCGGTCAGGATGCGGTTGAAGATCGACACTACTCCTCCAGCTTGTAGCCGACACCGCGAATGTTCTTGATCAGCGCGGCGGCCGGCCCCATCTTTTCACGCAGGTTGCGGATATGCACGTCGACCGTACGGTCAAGTACGGCCTTTTCGTTGCCCCAGAGATGGTCCAGGATCATCTCGCGGCTGTAGACCCGGCCAGGGGCTCCGGCCAGCAGGGCCAGAATCTTGAACTCGGCCGTGGTCAGGTTGACCTTGTCGTCGTAGATCCTGACCTCGTAGCGCTCGGTATCGATCTGGATGGTTTCGCCGATGGTGATAGCGCTCGCCTGAATTGGGTCAGTTGTGTTGCGCAGGCGGGCGCGCACGCGGGCCACCAGCTCCTTGGGTGAGAATGGTTTGGTGACGTAATCATCGGCCCCCAGCTCCAGGCCGAGGACCTTGTCGGTCTCCTGGCTCTTGGCGGTCAGCATGATAATCGGCAGGCGGGCGTAGCGCCTGTCGGCCCTCAATTCGCGGCAGACATCCAGGCCGTCCTTGTCGGGCAGCATCAGGTCCAGGATGATCAGGTCCGGGATGCGGCTTGGAAGGGTTGCAAAAAAAGAGGCGGCGTCTTCAAAGGTGGCAACTTCGAAGGCGGCCTTCTGCAGATGAATTGAAACCAGGGTCAGGATGTCGGGTTCATCATCGATGACTGCAATATATTTTTTCATCAAACTGTCCTCTTGTTGTGGGATATAAACTTTTTTGTTTAAAATTTAAAGGGCTGCGCTGAAATCAGTCGCTCTTATGTTTAATGACTCTCCCCTCGACCATATAGATCACATCTTCACAGATGTTGGTGCTGCGGTCGGCCACGCGCTCCAGGTTGCTGGCAATCTTCATCAGCTGCAATGAACGCTCAATTGTCGAGGAGTCGCTCATCATGTAGGTGATCAGCTCGCGGTAGATCTGGGTTCGCAGATTATCGACCGTGTCATCGCGATTGCAGACCTCGATGGCAAGCGCCGCATCTTCGGCCACGAAGGCGCCGATGGAGTCGTTGATCATGCCGATTACGATCCCACCCATGGTCGGGGTGTCAATCAGAGGTTTGACCTCCGGGCGTTCAATCAGATAGAGGGCGGCCTCGGCAACATTGACGGCGTGGTCACCCATGCGTTCCAGGTTGTTGTTAATGCTGTAGATCATCAGAATGGTGCGCAGGCTGCGGCCGGCCGGCTGGTGCTGGGCGATCAGCTGGATGCAGATCTCGTCAAAGAAGAGCTCCAGCTGGTTAACGCGGGGCTCGTCCTGATTGATGACTTCATTCAGCAGTTCATGGTTTTTATCACTCAGGCCCTGCATGGCTTTTCTGATCATGTTTTCAACCAGGTCGGCGTATTCGATCAGTTCTCTTTTAATCTGGGTCAGTTTTGCCTCTTCTAGCATGGTTATCTCCTTATCAGCCGAAGCGGCCGGTCAGATACTCTTCTGTCATCTTTTCGCGCGGTACGGTAAACAGTTTGTCGGTTGGGCCGAATTCGATCAGTTCGCCCAGGTAGAGGAAGGCCGTAAAGTCAGAGACACGGGCCGCCTGCTGCATGTTGTGGGTCACGATGGCGATGGTGTAGTCTTTTTTGAGCTCCAGGATCAGCTCCTCAATCTTGCGCGTCGAGATGGGGTCCAGGCTGGCACAGGGCTCGTCAAAGAGGATCACCTCCGGCTCAACAACCAGGCAGCGGGCGATGCAGAGACGCTGTTGCTGGCCGCCTGAGAGCTGCAAGGCGCTGTCATGCAGGCGATCCTTGATGTCACTCCAGAGGGCGGCCTTCTTGAGCGAGTCCATGACCCGCTCCTCTATGTAGGCTTTGTCGCGGATGCCGTTTATTTTGAGGCCATAGGCCAGATTCTCATAGATGCTCTTGGGGAAGGGGTTCGGTTTTTGAAAAACCATGCCCACCTTGCGCCTCAGGGCGACCACGTCGGTCTTGGGATGGTTGATATCCTTGCCGTCCATGGTCAGGCTGCCTTCGACGCGGGCGCCCGGGATCAGATCGTTCATGCGGTTAATCAGTCGGATAAAGGTTGATTTGCCGCAGCCTGACGGGCCGATCAGGGCCGTGACCTGTTTGTCGAAGATGTCCATGTCGATGCCCTTCAGGGCGTGACTCTTGCCATAGTAGAAGTCAACGCCCGCGGCTTTGATTTTAGTGTCCATAGGTACTCCTTTGTTTCTGTCTGAGGATGATGGCGACGGCTGAGATGATCAGCACCAGGCTGAGCAGGATCAGGGCGCAGCCGTAGGCGATGGAGGTCTGGATTTCGGGATGGGTGCCTTCAGTCATCAGAGCGTAGATGTGGTAGGGCAGGGCCATGACCTCCGACATGATCGAGTCCGGGAAGCCGCGGGTGTAGAAGGTGGCTGCTGTAAAGAGAATCGGTGCGGTCTCGCCGGCCACCCGGCCGACATTCAGGATCACGCCGGTCAAGATGCCGGGCAGGGCCGCCGGCAGCACCACTTTGCGGATTGTCTGCCAGTGGGTTGCGCCGAGGGCCAGGGAGGCTTCCCGGTAAGATTGCGGTACGGCGATGATGGCCTCCTGCGAGGCCGAGATGATGCCCGGCAGGGCCATGATGCCCAGGGTCAGGCTGCCTGAGAGGATCGAGACCCCAAAGCCGAACAGCTTAACGAAGACCGCAAAGCCGAAGAGGCCGAAGACCACCGAGGGCACGCCTGCCAGGTTGTTGATTGAGAGGCGGATGATGTTGACGATCACGCCCTTGGGCGAGTACTCGGTCAGGTAGATGGCGCAGGCCAGACCCAGCGGCAGCGCAAAAAGGATCGCCCCCACCGTCAGGTAGAGGGTGCCGACGATTGCCGGAGCGACACCGCCCTTGGTCATGGCGCGCCGCGGAACCTCAGTCAGGAATTCCCAGCTGATGATGCCGATGCCGCGGGTTGTGATGAAGTAGATGATTGATCCAAGAAAGACCAGGGTTACAAATGCGCAGATGCAGAGCAGGCTGAATCCGAGTATCTGAGAGAGGTCCTTAAGCCTGGGGCTGGATCCGGTGTAGTATGCTTGTTCCATGTTATCTTCCCAGCCCCAGTTTCAGCCTGAAACGGCGGCTCACTATTTCTGCCAGAATGTTGATTATGAGCGTGATTAGAAAAAGGATCAGCCCGATGGCGAAGAGGGCGCTGAAGTGGGCGCTGCCCATCACGGCTTCACCCATCTCGGCGGCAATGGTTGCGGTCATGGGTCTGACCGGATCCCAGAGACCCGTTGGAATCACGGCGGCGCCGCCGGCCACCATCAGTACGGTCATGGTTTCGCCGACGGCCCGGCTCATGCCGAGGATGATGGCGGTTGAGATGCCGGAACCGGCCGCCGGCATGATCACCCTGGTCAGGGTCTGCCAGCGGTTGGCCCCCAGCGCTAAGGATGCCTCTCTGAATGAGCGCGGCACAAAGCTTAGGGCGTCTTCGGTGATGCTGCAGACGGTCGGGGTGGCCATGATTCCCAGCATCAGGCTGGCGGTGAAGGCACACAGGCCGGTCGGGATATCCAGCATGTTCTGCAGTAACGGGGCGACAATTACCATGCCGAAGAAGCCGTAGATGATGGACGGAATGCCGGCCAGGATCTCGATCATCGGTTTCAGGATGGCTCGCTGGCGTTCGCCGGCCAGCTCGTGGATGTAGAGCGCGCTGCCGACGCCGACGGGTACGCAGATGGCCATGGCTCCAAGGGTGGTCAGCAGTGAGGCCGTTATCAGCGCCAGGATGCCGAATTCCGGTTCGTCGTGGGTGGGATACCACGCTTTGCCGCCCAGGAACTCAGTCAGGCTGACCTCATGAAAGATCGGCAGCGCCTGGCTAAACAGAGTCAGGATAATCCCGACCAGGAAGAAGAGGGATGCCAAGGCCAGAATGCTAAATATCCATTTGTATAGTTTTTCTCTGAAGTGTTGCATTACCGGAGTCCGACAAATCCTTCCTCTTCGGCCAGTTTCTGGCCCTCAGCGCTCAGGATGAAGTTGAGGAAATCCCTGACCTGCCCCTGAGGTTCGCCGGGGGTGTACATCTGCAGAGGGCGGGCCAGCGGATAGCTGCCGTCGATGATGGTGGCCTTGCTGCACCCGACGCCGTCAACAAGAACCGGCTTGACCCTGCTCGTCAGGTAGCCGAGGCCGATGTAGCCGATGGCGCCGGGGGTCTGGGCCACGGTCTGGGCCACACCCTGGTTGGATGCAGAGGTCAGGGCGTCGGGCCGAACTTTTTCATTGTTGAGGGCCAGGCTTTCAAAGGCTTCAAAGGTGCCGCTGGAAGAGTCGCGTGAGATCACCACGATCTTTTTGTCTGCACCGCCGAGATCCTGCCAGTTTGAGATCTTGCCGGTATAGATGGCCCTGATCTGGTCCGTTGTCAGGGCCGAGATCTTGTTGGACGGGTGCAGCACTATGGCCATGCCGTCCATGGCAACGATGGTCTCGTGGATCTTGATGCCTTTGTTGGCGGCCCTGGTAAGCTCTTTGGGCTTGATTTTGCGCGAGGCGTTGGCGATGTCGGTGGTGCCGTCCAGCAGAGCTGCTATGCCGACGCCGGAACCGCCGCCCTGAATCGATATGTTCACCTCGGTATTGCGCTCCATGTAGACTTCTGCAGCTATCTGGGCGATGGGCAGAACGGTTGTGGATCCCTTGACCGTGATGCGTTCGGCTGCCATAGCCGGCATGCCGAGCAAGCCCAGCAATGATATTATTGTTATTATTCTCTTAATCATAATTTCCTCCAATTTTTGAAATCTAAATCTTTTTTGGAGCAGTGCTGTTAAGTGCAGATAAGGGCTAAGTTAAGATTTGGTTAAGAAAGGTGAATATGTTATCATATCTTTTAACCAGGTTCGTCGGATCGGGTATTCGAGCAAAATTAGCCTGAAGAGACCTTTCTGGTAATAGTATTTTGACAATTAGTGGGTTAGCTTGATCTACTGTGTATATTAATGGGGGACTTGTAATGAATGTTTTATCTGTACCGGTTATCGTGATGGCCGGCATCTCACTCTATGTCGGCATCTATCATCTGATGATCTATTTTCAGCGGCGCGAGCATCGTGAAGATCTTAGTTTTGCGCTCTGCTGTTTTGCGATGCTGTTCTATGACATATTCTGCATCGGCAACTACAATGTTGATTCGGTGGCGGACGGTCTTTTCTGGCAGCGTCTGCAGGTCTCAACCTTGGTTCTTGGCGGTGTCTTCTTCCTGCGTTTCATAGCTGATTATATCAAGCTGCCTTCAATGCGCTGGGTGCATGCCTTCATGGCCTTTTTCATTCTGACGGCAATCATTGGGATATTTGACCGCAGCGGGTTGGCCTGGCTCGTTGATCAGCCGCTGCTGAAGGAGATCGACCTGCCTTTTGGGCTGCACGTCACCTATTATGAAGTGGCACCGGGCGTTGTAACTGTTTTGCAGCATGCTGTGGGCGTGGTTATGATTGCGTACATGATCTGGATCAGCGTCAGTTATTACCGCCACCAGAATGGGCGCAAGGCCTGGGCGCTGATGGCGGCGCTGATGGTGTTGCTGGCCGGTCTGATAAACGATACGCTGGTTAACTGCGGCGTGGTGGCGTCGATCTATGCCATGGAGTATGCTTTCCTGGGTATCATGCTGATCATGACCCACTCCTTGTCGCAGGGTGTTGTCAGAGCCGCCATTATGAAGGATGCCCTGGCGGCCAGTGAGGCCGAAGTCCGGGCCCTCAATGCCGATCTGGAGCAGCGCGTTGAGCAGCGCACCGTCGAGCTCAGGGGCGCGTTGCGTGAACTGGCCGAGGCCAATAAGGTGCTTGAGGCGCTCAGTACGGTGGATGGCCTGACCGGAGTCAAGAATCGCCGTTATTTTGATGACAAGTATAAGGCCGAGTGGCTGCGTCTCAGGCGCGAAGGTCAGCCCCTCTCGATTTTGATGATTGATATCGATCACTTCAAACTGATCAATGACCAGTATGGTCATCTGGCCGGGGACGAATGTTTGCGGGCTGTGGCCCAAATTATCAAGCGCACAGTTCAGCGGCCCGCGGATGCCGTGGCCCGCTATGGCGGTGAAGAGTTTGCCGTGATTCTGCCCAGCACACCTGAAGATGGCGCTCTGGTTGTGGCGGAGTCAGTCCGCAGAGCCATTGAGGCTTTGGCAATCGATTTTGATGCCAGCGCGATTGAATTAACGGTAAGCATCGGGGTGGCGACCTTGCTGCCCAAACAGATTGAAAATCCCGACGCCATCATTTCGGCGGCAGACAGTGCCATGTATGAGGCCAAGCGTTCTGGGCGTAACCGGGTCGTGAAGTTTATCGACGAGTCTCTCGATCAGGCGGCCGATGGGAGTGGTTCCTAATCTGAATCAGTGCATCCAAAGAGGCAGGAGGTGCGTTATGCTGAAGATAGTATTTAACGGGCTGTTCTTGCTCACGGCAATGGCGATGATGTTGGAGTTTGTCGGACTTTCAGGGTGGGTTGTTCGTGTTAGGCATACCCATCTCGATAGGCTTTGGCATCTGAATATGCATCTGCCAGAGGCACACCAATTTTAGTTTGACACAGGGCCGGTTGTCATGAAACTCTTTTGTTAACAAGTGATAAGGGAGAGTTTTATGAGGGCTAAGTTTGTCTGTTTTGTGTTGTTGCTGTGTTTTGTTTCACCGCTGCTGGCGTCTGATTTTGCTGAACTCGGCAGCCCCGGGCCATACAAAGTTGGTCACGATTCAATCAGTTACTGGCAGAAACCCTATGGTCTGCACTGGGCCACCATTCGTTATCCGGCGGTTGAAGACGGCTGGCACAAGCCCCAGGCCATGAATGCGAAACCCTATCCGGTGGTGCTGACCAGTTCCGGGTTTCTGGGTGCGCGCTGGAACCATACATGGCTGGCCGAGCACTTGACATCCCACGGCTATGTCACGGTAACCATTACACCGCCCATGTCGGCCTCAAGCAATGCCACCCAGTGGGCGAATGCATTTATCGGTGCCATTGACATGCTTGAGGAACAGAATGCCAGGCAGCATGGAGCTGTCTACGCAATTGCCGACATGAGCCGTATTGGTGTCAGTGGATTTTCAATGGGCGGCGGCGGCACAATTGAGGCGACCAGTATGGATTCGCGGATCACGGCGGCTGCCCCCTTGGCGCCGGTGGCCCTCGAAGATGAGGATCAGTGGTGGTATGACGGTGTGATTGAAGAGATCAAGATTGCCGCTGCCAACATCAAGGTGCCGACCATGATGATTCTCGGCAGCAATGATCGCTTCATCTACAATCCGGAGGTCAAGGGTTACTATGATCTGTTACCCGAGACTACGCCTAAAGCTTTCCTGGAGGTTGATGGCGCCAATCATGTGGGCTACGTGGATAAGTTCTACGCCAACGTTGCCCGCGGTACGATGATTGATAATCCTTCGCTGATTGGGATCGACCGGCAGAAGGAGATTACTCAGGCCTATATTCTGGCCTGGTTCAATATCTACCTCAAGGATCAGGCGGCACAGAAGTCGCTCTTTACCGGGTATGCCGGGTCTGATTTCAATTTAAGCCAGCTTGAGGTGGACCTTAAGTAGGGGCGTCCTTATTATGGGTTTTTACTGGGGGAGGTTTATGGATAGTGCAGCTGAGTTGCTAGGGTCCATCTGGTGATATGAGTCTGACATGTTGCTGATTCATCCGGCCATCCAGTTTATGGCGACATGCTTGGCTTTGTATGCGCTGTATCTGGGGTATGCCCGGCTGTCGAGTCAGCTTTTAAAGCGCAGGCTGAAGTTCAACTGGAAGTTGCATGTCAAAGTTGGTCTGCTGGCTCAGCTGCTATGGCTGGCAGGTTTCCTGCTGGCTGTTGCTGTCAGTCTGAAATATTGGGGTTCGCTGTTTGTAACCGGGCAACATGGCAGGGTCGGGTTCGTAATTGTATGTCTGGGTTTGGCTGCTATTTCCACTGGTCTCTACATGGACCATAGAAAGGCGCGCCGGCGGATCTTGCCTTTGTTGCATGCTGTTCTTAATCTGGGATGTGTGTTGCTGGCTCTCTGGCAGTTGTGGAGCGGCTGGCAGGTTCTGCAGTTTTTTGTCTGGCAATAAAAGGAGGAAGAGATGGCATACTTAATTGTTAAGGATGATTGTACGAATTGCGGCGCCTGCGAGGATGTCTGCCCGGTGGATTGCATCAGCGAGCAGGATGGGGCGCGTTTTATTGTTGCCGATGACTGCATCGAGTGCGGCGCCTGCGCTGATGAGTGCCCGGTTGACTGTATCAAAGCGCCCTAGGGGGTGATGATTGCCGTGTCGCCGGTGATCAGCCCCAGGTTCATCATCAGCTTTGACTGGCCCACATTGATGCCCAGCAGGCGCGTCTCCAGCAGCTCGATGTAGTAGCCGCAAAGTTCTCGGGTGTCGAGGTAGGCGTAGCGTGTAATTGCACCGCCTGTGCTTTTGATCTGACCCGACTGGGCAACCTTGATGCCGAGCCTGTCCATGGTCTTAATTTTGGCGTCCATGTCACCGACGATGAATCCCAGATGATGGAGGCCTTCGCCGCGCTGCCTGAAATGTTCCGAGTAAATGTTGCGGTCGCCGCCTTTTACCTGAATCAGTTCAAGCTGCAGGCGGCCGCTGTAGGCAAAGGCCATTTCCGTGTTGATCTCGATGGGGCGTTGGGCCAGTCTGGCTTCGTGTGAAGCGCTGTTGGCCCGATACCAGGGGTGGATGTTGAAGATTGCCTTGTACTCCTGAATGCTCTGATCGAGATCCTTAACAACGATGCCGAGCTGGCTGATGCGAGGCAGATTCAGGGTATGCAGAATACTCTGATTGATGTCGGTGAGTAACATGGCTCCAGTGTTCATGTGCGTATCTTAGCAGTTAGTTTTTATCCGTCAAGTCTCCTTTTGGGTTGAATAAATATCATTTTGAGCTAAAATGCACCGGGGTCCAAAAATATGAAATTGATAAAAGAATTACCGCTTAAATACATCAGAATCACAAATGGTTTTTGGCATCAGCGCCAAGAGCTCAACCGCGAGCAGGCCTTGACTTATCAGTGGCAGCAGTATGAAGAGTGCGGCACCATCGATAATTTCAGGATCACTGGGAAGTTGCTGTCGGGGCAGCGGCGGGGGTTTTTCTACACTGATTCGGATCTTCACAAATGGGCAGATGCAGCGTCGCGCGTTCTGGCCAGTGGCTCTGATGCCAGGTTGGAGGAGCTGCTTGATGAGTATATCGGGATCATGCGATCTGCCCAGCAGGCCGACGGGTACCTGTTTACCTATAACCAGATCTACTTTCCAGAGGTCCGTTGGAAAAATCTGCAGCTGGAGCATGAACTCTACTGCATGGGGCATTTCATTGAAGCCGGCGTGGAGCATAGCCTGGCCACGGGCAGGCGAGATCTGCTGGATCTGGTTATCAAGTGCGCCGATCTGATTGTGGCTGATTTCAAGTCTGCAGGACCCGAGCAAACCCCGGGACATCAGCAGATAGAGATAGCTCTCATTAAACTCTATCGCTTAACCGGTGAAACTAAATATCTGCAGACGGCCAAGCATTTTCTTGAGCAGCGCGGTCGGATTAAGAAGTTCTGGCTGCAGTTTCTCAAAGAGGGGGTGTCTCATTTTCGGCGGGCGCACCTGATATCTAGGCAGGCGAAGGGTGATCAGGGTGTGGGCTTCGAGTTTGGTGAAAATGTTCAGGACAGGGAGCCGCCCTTTATTTTACTCCGCTCCATGGTGCAGTACCTGACGGGTTCGTATCAGCAGCAGCACAGGCCCATTCGTGAGCAGCTTGATCCGGTGGGTCATTCAGTGCGCTGGGCCTACATGGTGACTGCTGCTGCGATGCTTGCTGATGAGAGTGGTGACAGCAGCCTTAAAAACTGGATGGTCGAAACCTGGCAGCGACTGGTTGGCGAAAAGATGTATGTCACCGGCGGTATCGGATCCCTGCCATACGTTGAGGGATTCGGTAGGCCATATGAACTTCATGGCGAGTTTGCCTACTGTGAAACCTGCGCTGCTATCGGCAGCATCTTCTGGAACTGGGAGATGCTTAAAAGCAGCGATGATGCGCGTTATGCGGCCCTCATGGAGTGGCAGCTCTATAATGCAGCCTCAGTAGGAATTTCGGCCGATGGCAAAGCCTACTTCTATCGCAATCCTTTGAAATCAGGCGGGGCCCTTGCTCGCCAGGCCTGGTTTGAAACGGCCTGCTGCCCGTCTAACATATCTCGGCTCTGGGCGGAGATCGGACGTTACATCTATACCGTCGGCGATGATGAACTCTGGATAAATCAGTATATCAGCAACCAGACATCCATTGACGATAAACTGGAGATCAGGATAGAGTCCCAATTGCCCTGGTCAGGCGGTGTGTCTGTCAACCTCAGGAACTATACCGGCAGGGAGCTTAAGCTTAATCTGCGCCTTCCGGTCTGGGGCGGCAAATGTTCTATTGATGACACCTTGGTGATGAATTTTGAATCTCCATCCCAGTTTGGCCCTGACTTTTTCACGCATCATACTTACCATAGGGTTGTTGTTAAGAACGGTGATGAAGCTAATATAAATATCTATTTTGAGATGCCTGTCTATACTATCAAGTCTGATCCCAGTGTTGAGGACAGTAGAGGAAAGCTGGCTGTTGCGCGCGGTCCGTTGGTCTACTGCATGGAAGAGGTTGATAATCCAATCCTCGGTAAACTTGTGCCAGACACGTTGATCTATCATGGTCATAAAGAGCGTGGCGGTATTATCGAGGCCCAATCAATATCCGGCCATAAGCTAACCCTGGTTCCATACTTTGCGTGGGGTAACCGCGGCAATGGCGCTATGCGGGTCTGGCTTGACTCGTGAAATAAAAGAACCTCCGGCTGGGGGACCGGAGGTTCGGGGGGATTCAGTTCTTGACCCATGGGGGATGGATCAGGGACTGTTGGGGGCTTAAGCTTTTTTTCTGGGGGCAACCAGGATCAGGCTGACCAGCGCCAATGCTATCATCAGAATATTGTTCTCAACGCTGCCGATGAAACAGCCGTAACCGCTGTCGCTGTCGTCACCTGAGCTTACCAAAGCGCTTGCGTCGGCATTCTGGGCCTCGGGGGCGCTCCAGCCATCCTTGGCAACCACGTCGTGGATATTGATGTTCATGATGGCGTTGTAGGCGTTGATACAGCCGCCGGCCTCGGCCAGATCCTTGGAGTAGGAGTCATCCAGCTTGGTGGTCTTCACCAGACGGTCGCGCAGATCCTGATAACCGACGGTCGGATGCTCGCTGATGACCATGGCGGCGATGGCGGAGACGAAGGGGGCGGCATAGGAGGTGCCGGAGGCCCAGGTCTTGTAACCGCCGTCATTATCGGTGGTCTTGAGACCTTCGCCGGGGGCGGCCACGTCAACGCTGTAGTAGCCGTAGTTGGAGAAGCTGGCCAGGTCGCCGTTGCGGTTCATGGCGGCCACGGCGATCACGTTGTCCAGATCCTTGTTGTAGTTGGAAGGATAGTGGGACTCGACATCGTTGTCGGCGCCGGAGTTGCCGGCGGAGCAGATGAAGAGCACGCCGTTGGCGCGGGCATAGTTGATGGCGTCGCGCAGCGAGCTGGAGTAGGATGAGAAGCCCCAGCTGGCGTTGATCACATGGGCGCCGTTGTCAACTGCGTAGCGGATGGCGGCAACTGCGTCGGAAATTTTACCGGTGGTTGAGGTGCCGTTCTTATACATGAACTTGAGCGGCATGATCTTAACGTTGATGTCCCAGGCCACACCGGCCATGCCGTTGGCGCCGTTGTTGCCCTTGGCGGCGATGATACCGGCAACGCGGGTACCGTGACCGGCGTCGTCAGTCGGAGTGGCGAAACCGGCCACAAAGCTTTTACCAGGAACCAGAGCGTCTACCAGCTCCGGATGATCAAGATCGACACCGGAGTCGATCACGGCCACCACAACTTCAGCGGCGGGCTCGGTCAGGTTCCAGGCCTTGGGCAGCTCAACATCTTCCCACTCGGTATTCTCGTTGTAGGCCCAGTCGGTGGGAACCTCTTCGGCGTAGACGATATAGTTGGGCTCGACGTACTCGACGTCGGCGCGATTCTTCAGATTATTGACGGCCTGCTCGGTGTTGTCCACGGCCACCATCACCGATTCATCTTCATTCTCGGTGTAGACGGCGCTCATGGCTGAGCCGGCTCTGAACTTTACGATGACTTCGCCTTCGACATATTCGGCGGCGAAAAGATTGCCGGAAACTACCAGACTAAAAACGATTGATGCGATGATTGATAATTTTTTCATTTCCCCAATTCCCCCTTGGTTTTTTTCTTTCCCCACCGCCTATAGGGCAAGGACGGTGCCAAGAGGGTATTTGAGATGATATAGGTGATTAAAGTATAGTTATTACATGATGTTAGAGTGTTATGGCTCGACGGATAGATTTTGGTGTCGTGGGGTCTGGTTGCGTTATTGTAATCTTGGTTACGATTGGATTGTAATTGTGATTACAGTTTAAGTTCATGAGATTTATGCTGAGGCGGTTAGAGTTTGAAATATTGGTAAACAATCTTATCCTTGATCTATCACGACTAATGGCAGGCAGGATATGACAGAGTACTCTGTAATGGTTGTTAATGATGATCCGACCCAGTTGGTATTTCTGTCCAGGGTTCTGGAGAAATCCGGTTACAATGTGACGCGGGCCGGCGATGCCATTGATGCGCTTGAGCTGCTGCGAACTGATTGTCTGCCCGATCTGATAGTTACTGACCTGCATATGCCAGGAATAGATGGCTGGCAGTTCTGTCGCCTGTTGCGTTCACCTGAGTTTTCTGAATTCAATACACGGCCCATTCTGGTGGTTTCGGCGACATTTGCGGGGGAGGATGTCAGAAGGATTACACGTGATCTGGGCGCAAACAGTTTTCTGGCGATGCCGGTTAAGAGGGATGCCTTTGAGGATGAGGTTAAACGTTTACTGGATGGGCAGGGGGAGGCCAAACGATCCAGGATTCTGATTATAGATCATGATGCGAATACCGTTGAGCTGCTTGCGGATGTATTTGAAACCTATGGCTATGAAGTTGCCAGCGAGGGTTCAATTGAAAGCGGCAGTCGGAAATTTGATGAGTGGCGGCCTGATGTAGTTCTGTTTGAATACCATCTGCCCGATTGCACGGGGAGTTGTCTGATTGATCGATTCCGGGTTCTTTTTCCGCAGACTGCTTTTGTGGTGATGACCGAGGATGCTGACCCCCGGCTGGCCGTTGATCTGATGCGTAAGGGCATCAGTGCATATATTCGTAAACCCTTTGCACCGGAGTATGTGGTTAAGATAGTGGAACAGACCAGTCGTGAGCGGGCGCTGCTGGGTGTCGAGGATCTGCTTGAGGAACGGACTCTGCAGTTGCGTCAGAGTGAAGAGAAACACCGGGTGCTGTTCGATAATGTTGATGCTCCGATCACCTACCTTGATCTTAACGGGATTATTTTAATGGTAAATCCTGCTTCAGCTAAAATTCTGGGTGGTACGCCTGCTGATATTGAAGGGACGTCGATATATGATTACCTGCCGGCTTTGGAGGGTCGGATTGTTGAACTAATTGCGGGGGTAGTTCAGAGTGGAACCGCGCATCAGAGTGAAGATTTCATCGTTATTCGTGGGCGGGGATACTGGTTCAGCACGACATTTCAGCCTGTCCGTGATTTAAGCGGGAAGATTACGGCTGTCCAGGTCTTTGGATATGATGTTACTGACCAGAAAGAGACTCGCGATGCCCTGGCTAAAGAGCGGGAGAGGGCTCGTCAGTATCTTGATATCGCGGGGGGCATTATTCTGGCGCTGGACCGGCGCGGCGAAGTTACTCTGATTAATGCGGAGGGGAGCCAGATTCTGGGTTATGAGCAGGATGAACTGATCAGCCGGGAATGGTTCAGTCTGGTGCTGCCTAAACATCATACTGCCGCCGCTTGGGAGGCCTTTAATCAGGTTATGGCTGGGCAGATGGAGTGCGTGCCGCAAGTGGAGGGGCTTGTTGTAACTAGCAGCGGCCAGGAACGATCGGTTGTCTGGAATAATACGCTGCTGAGGGATGAGCATGGGGTGCCGGCCGGAACGTTGAGCTTTGGCACCGATATCACAGAGCGCAAGGAGATGGAAAAGCAGCTCCAGATATCAGAGTCGAAGTGGCGCTCACTGGTGCAGCATGCTCCCAATTATATTATCATCACTGATCAGGATGGGCGTATAGAATTTGCAAATATGTTTCCCGAGGGCCTGACTGAACGCGATGTACTGGGCAGTTCTATTTTTGATTATGTTGATCCGGACTATCACGAGGCAGCCCGCAGCGTTTTGAGGGATGTTTTTGTCAGCGGTCAGCCGGCCAGGTGCGAATATCGCTCAGGCGGCAGGATGGCGTCCAGACGCTATTTTGAAACAAATGTCGGTCCAATATGGCAGGATGGACGGATAACTGCTCTGACCCTGATCGGCCTGGATATTACTAAACGTAAAAAGATTCAGGATGAGATTCTGCGCAACCGCGATTTTTTACGTTCAATATTTGATGCGGCAGTCGATGTTTCAATCATTGTGACTGATCTGGACGGGCGCGATGCCCATATAACCGAATTCAGCACCGGGGCTGAAAATATTTTTGGTTTCAAACGGGATGATGTGATCGGCAAGCCCGTTGCAATGCTGCATAGGCCGGAAGACGTTGATAAATTTCCTGATCTGATCGACGATATGGTTTGCCGGCGCCAGAGTTTTCATGGGGAGATGACCCTTGTACGCAGCGGGGGGGAGGAGTTTGCAGCTCTGTTTACCGCCTATCCGTTGGTGGATGCCGCAGATCAGGTCTATGCCGCATTGGGCATATCCATCGATATCAGTGCCCGCAAGAAGATTGAGGATCAATTACGCCAGAGTGAGGCCAGGTACAGATTCCTCACGGAGGCCAGTCCTGATGTGGTCTGGATGACAGATATGAATATGCAGTCCTACTACATCAGTCCCTCCTGTCAAAGCGTTTTTGGGGTCTCGCCTGATGAGTTTATGAAGATTAAACTTGAGGACAAACTGCCGCCCCAGTCGATGGAGAAGGCGGCGTTGATTTTGGCCAGGGAGATGGAGATTGAAAATGCGGGCAACGCGGATCCCAACCGGTTTATCACCTTTGAGCTAGAGCACTATCATCCGCACAATTCACTATTTTGGGTGGAACTGAGTGTGTCATTCATTCGTGATGAGAGTGGCAAGCCTGTCGGACTGCACGGCATAACCCGTGACATCAGTGCCAGGAAAAGGGCGGAACAGGAGCGCCAGAAACTTCAAAAACAGATTGAGCTGACCCGCAAGTTTGAGAGCCTGAATGTGATGGCCGGCAGTATCGCCCATAATTTTAACAATATTCTGATGGCTGTCATGGGCAATCTGGAGATGGTGATGGGCGAGATCTCGTCCGCGGATAGCATTTCACACAATGTCATCGGGGCCTATAATTCAGCAAAACGGGCGGCCGAGATGTCAAACATCATGCTTACCTTTGTCGGGCAGGCCAAGATTGACAAGGCGCCGGTTGATCTGGTGGGGCTGGTTGCAGCAATTGGTGAGGAGATTGATGTTAGCCTGCAGGATAAAATTGAGCTCAGACTGGAGCTTCCTAGTGACCCGTGTGTTGTGGATGTGGACAGTAGCTCGATTCGCAAGGCGTTGGTCAATCTGCTGACGAACTCAATGGAGGCCATGGCTGAGAGTGGCGGGAGCGTTGCGCTGCGGATCTATGAGGTGCAGCATGCTGAAGACGTTCAGACCTACCTCAACGATGTACTGCCCGCTGGCAGGTATGTCGTGGTAGATATTAGTGACAGTGGGCCCGGTATCGATTCTGAACATCTAAGCAAGATTTTTGATCCGTTCTTTACGACCAAGTTTGTCGGCAGGGGCCTGGGGCTACCGGAGGTCTTGGGACTTGTCAGAGCTCATAAGGGTGGCATCCAACTTCAGAACAGGCCGGGCTATGGATGTACCTTCAGCCTCTTTCTGCCCCGGACAGATGCTGCCCGGGGCGTGTGATTCAACAGTCAGCGGAGTGGGCCTGGGATTCCTTGCTGCGGGTCAGCTCGCCGATTACACGGTTGCGGCCGCCGTCCTTGGCGCGGTACATGCACTCGTCGGCCAGATTGATCATGGCTTCAGGTGAGATGGCCGGGGAAAAACTGTCGGGTGTGTAACAGGCCACGCCGAAACTTGCCGTGATGTTTATGCTCTCCATGCCGGTGCGGATCTCAGTCTCTTCAACTGATTTGCGCAGTCTTTCGCCCAGGCAGAGGGCGCCGGTCAGGTCGGTTTCTGGCAGGATAATCAGGAATTCTTCGCCGCCGTAGCGCACGACCCAGTCAACATTGACCCGGATATGGTCCATTACGCAGAGCACAAAGTCCATCAGAACCTGGTCGCCGGCCTGATGACCGTAGGTATCATTGATCTGTTTGAAGTAGTCAATATCGCACATGATGACAGAGATCGGGTGCCTGTAGCGCTTGGCGCGTTTGAGTTCATGGGGCAGGTTGTCGGTCAGATAGGTCCGGTTATAGCTTTCCGTAAGTGGATCGGTAACGGTCAGGATCTTAATCTCTTCAAGGGCCTGTTCAAGTTCATTCTTCTGGTTCTCTAGCGCCGCGGTGCGTTCTTTGACCTGGTCTTCAAGTTCGTCACGCTGTTTTTCCAAACGCTTGTCGCGCGACTGGATCTGACTGAGCATGTCGTTGAATCCCTCTATCAGGATGCCCAGTTCATCGTTGCGCTGTTTCTCTATCCTGATTGAATAGTTTTTGTCGTGCGAAACCATGTTCATCTTGTCGGCCATGCTCAGAATGGGCTTGGAGATCAGGTCGTGCAGTCGGGAGGATAGGAGGTAGCTTATCAGAACTGAAATCAGAACGACCAGCGAGAGGGCCATGGCGTTGAATTTAATATCCTGGTAGAGTTTGGTCAGGTTGGATACGATGTAGATTGTCCCCAGCTGCTCGTCGTCGAGATTTATCGGCTGGCTCATGTGCAGATGCTCATTGTCGAAGGCGTAGCGCGTGTCCGGGTCTATCAGCTGGCGTGATTTTTCAATCAGCTCATGGTCATTGCCGTACGATGCAAAGATCTGTCCCTGAAGGTCAAAGATGGCCGCAGAAACGATATTGGGCTCGACCTTGAGGGCCGAGAGCGTTTCGCGGGCTGAATCCTGGTCAAAGAAGACTATGGCGGCAGAGCTGTTGTAGGCGGTGACGGCCGCGAGGGTGGCCAGGTTTTCCAGCATTGTCTGACGGAAGCTGTATACCTTGTAGCCGGTCGAAAGAACAGCTGAGATCAAGAGCACCATGAATGCGATTGAGATGGTGATCAGGTTGAGTTTGCGTTTGAGGGAGAATTTGCTGATCAGTTTCATCTGGCACTCCCGGTCTCAACAATATTACCCAGTTTCATCAGGTTTGAGCTGATCTTAAGATTGGCATTCTCAGCCTCGTCAGCGTTGATGTCAAAGCGGATGCGGTTGTTCTCAATGTAGAAGTTGATCATACCGCCCAGTTCAGCAAAATTGTCCATGTCGCCGACGGTCAGGATTGGCTGTGATGACATGAACTTCAGAATGGAAGAGATCTCTGACGCGGCTGATCGGCTGATGAATAAGATGTGTCCACCATGAAAATCCTGGAGGGTGTCAATGTAACTGATTTCGATATTCCGGCCGCGCACCTGCTTGCCGGCGATGGCCTGGATAGATTCGCCAAAAGGATCCTGGCCGAGGATTACCAGGCCGAGAGGGGCGTCGGCGCTGCTGAAGGCTCCGATGGGCCATTCAATGTAGCGGCAGATATTGTAGAGGGTGGCCGCCTTGATGATATATTCGCGCGATACGTTCTGCTGTGCATGGCATGGCAGAGCGCAAAGTAACGCCACCGACCAGATTGTAATCAGTTTGGCTGCTCTCATGAAATTTTACATCTCCCAGGTGATTTTGGCATAAATACCGCGTTCCATCTCGGACGGCAAGGTGTCAAGCAGGTAGCTTGGAGAGAATTCTGCATGGCGTTTCTGGAACAGATTCTGTCCGACGATGCTGAGTTCCAGATCCTCGCGAATGTGCCAGCCAAATCTTAAATCCATGGTTGTGTAACTGTCGACCGTGGCCTGCTTTCTTAAATCGTCCACATAGCGCAGCCAGAGGTCCAGCTCCAGGTTGTGGGGCAGATCCATGACGGAGCGCAGCGAGATCTGGTTGTGTGGGCTGGAACCGGCAATTGTGGGCGAGAAGAAGTCAAGGCTGCTGCTCTTGGGTTCAATTTTCATCTGCAGATAGGTGTAGGCCAGTTTGAACTGCCACCACTCCATCGGGCGCCAGTCGGCGGCCATTTCAAAGCCGTAAGTGTAGGCTTCCATCTTGTTGCCTGCCATGTTCGGGATCATGTAGTGTTGGCCGTAGTAGTTGATCTCGCTCATCATGAAGGGTACCAGTTCCACAGACTGCAGTTTGTCGTAGTCATTGTAGAAGGTGCTCATGTCCAGAGAAAGGTTGTTCAGCGGCAGGATCCGGGTGCCCATCTCGTAGGCCATCATGCTTTCGGACTCCATCTCTGAATTGCCAAAGATGTGCAGTGCGGTCGGCAGAGTCGGGTGATAGGTGCCGGGTTCATAGACCGCATTGGTGGCAAGGACGTTTCTCTCACCGCGGCTGGGTGTTCTAACCGCCCTGGATACCGAACCCCAGAAAGATAATTTGTCCTGGGGTGTCCAGATCATACGCAGGCTGGGCTGAATCTCTAGGCCGGTGTAGGAGTTGTGTTCAAATTTACTGCCGACGGTCATGCTCAGTTCAGTCGGAATAAGGCTGATCTGATTCTGGATAAAGGCCGAGTAGAGGCTGGTCTTGTCGCTCTTAGGCAGCAGGGCCGAATCCAGTGAGCCTTCTACTTTATCGGCCGTATAGCGGTAGCCCAGGCCCCAGACGATCTCATTGATATCGTCAGCCTGAATGCGGTGCTGGAAGTCCACGTCAAAGGTGTTGCGCATGGGTGATAGATTGGATGCATCGCGGTCGATGTGGTCGTAGTAGAATTGCAGTGACATATCGGAACCACCTCCAAAGGTGTGGTCCCAGCGGCTCAGCAAATTGGCCTCGAAGAGATCTATCTGCTGGTTGAGATTTAACGAGTAGGGCGCTACCAGCAGTTTGCGGTTGATGGTTTCGTTGGCCAGGCCCTTGTAAACATCACCCTGTAGGGTGACCGTATCATTGGCTCCCTCCTGAAGGTCGACTCTGAAACCGCTGCGCAGGCCTTCCCAGTCATCATTGGCCTTATGGCCGTAGCTGTCAACCGAACTGTCGCGGTTGAAATACTTGGCCCAGACCCGATAGGCGTCATCGTCACCAAATTTGCCGCCGTAGCGCAGGTTTACAAAGCCACGCTCTTCGCTGCCGGCGCCGGCTGAAGCCATGACGCCCTGGGTTTCGGCTGTTGTCTTGGTGATGATATTAATGACGCCGTTAACGGCATTGGCGCCCCAGAGGGCTGCACCCGGTCCCCTGATGACTTCGATGCGGGCCACATCTTCAAGGATGATGTCCTGCATATTCCAGTAGACACCTGAAAACATGGGGGTGTAGACGCTGCGGCCGTCAACGAGTACCAGCAGCTTGTTGGCGAAACGGTCGTTGAAGCCGCGTGAAGTTATGGCCCATTTGTTGGCGTCGATCTTGGCAACCTGAATACCCGGCACCATCCGTAATGCGTCTTGGATAGTTGTGACGCCGGAGCGCCGAATATCTTCATCGCTGACTACAAAGATGGCCGCCGGTGCATCTGAAATCTTCTGCGCCTTCTTGGATACCGAGGTCACCTCAATATTCATCAGCTCTTCAAGACTCAGTTCGGTGAAGTCATCGATCTCATCTGCGGAAATGTCGGCTGGGGGCAGCGCTGTTGAAATCAGCATTACAAGAGTCAATGTAACAATCATTTGAGTCATGGACGGATGCAGATTCATGTTCTTTTCTCTCTTATAACAAAGCATCTGTTCTCCTCTGATACTTAATTTGTTGCAGCTCACATTGGTTTTGCTTTGTGACACATAAAACAATTGTAACTAGATTTCGGTATTTAAAATCCTAAACTTAAATAATGCTTAGATAAACTTCATAAAAATAACTATGATGAGCATCTAATACCGCTCTGCGCCGGAATAATGGGGACATTGGCTTAATTGGTTGACCTCATTTGATAATCCCAATATATGAAAACGCTATAAATAACCTTGGGGGGAGAAATGGATAAATTTTTTGGCTTCAGTGATTTTGGGACGGATTTCAAGACGGAAGTTGTAGCCGGTATCACAACTTTCCTGGCTATGATGTATATCGTCGTAGTTAATCCGGCCATCATAAGCGCCACCGGCATGCCGTTCAGTGGCGTTCTGACTGCTACCGTTCTGGTCAGTGCATTCAGTTCGATTATGATGGGACTCTATGCCAATAACCCGATTGCGCTGGCGCCGGGCATGGGCCTCAACGCTTTCTTTACCTACTCGGTTGTGCTTTCAGGCAAGGCCAGCTGGGAAGTGGCGCTCGGTGCAGTCTTCTGGTCGGGCATCGTCTTTCTGATTCTGTCCATTTTCAATGTTCGTACTTACATTGTTAAATCGATCCCGAAGCAGATCAGATATGCCGTGGCGGCCGGTATCGGTCTTTTCATTACACTGATCGGCTTCATAAATGCCGGTTTCATCGTGGATCATCCGGCCACCCTGCTGACATTCGGCCATTTGAATGCCGCAACCGTAACCTTTGTAGTCGGGCTGCTGATAACCTCCATTATGGTAGCCAAACACCGCAAGGGGGCTCTGATCATCGGTATTATCATTACCACCTTGCTGGCTATTCCAATCGGCCGTGTCAGCGGCTGGGGTTCTGCCCCTATGGTCAACTGGAGCGGTCTGGTCGCCATGCCGGACTTCAGCGTGTTTATGGCCATCGATTTCGTAGCGTCTATCAAACTGGCTGTCTGGCCGATTATCTTTGCCTTTCTGTTCACCGACATGTTTGACTCGCTCTCTACCTTCATCGGTGTGGCTGAGGCCGCTGATCTGACCGATGAGAACGGCGAGCCCCGCAACATCAAGCAGGCTATGATTGTTGACTCTGTCTCGACCACCATCTCCGGACTTTTTGGCACCAGCTCAGGCACCAGCTACATTGAGAGCGCGGCCGGAGTCGAGGAGGGCGGGCGTACCGGTCTGACCTCTGTTGTGGCCGGCCTCCTCTTTCTGCCCTTCATGTTCCTCTCTCCGCTGCTCTCGGTTGTACCGTCCATCGCCACCTCAGCCGCGCTGGTTCTGGTGGGTGTGTTTATGATGAAACCGGTTACCAAGATTAACTGGGGCAACCTTGATGATGCCATCCCAGCCTTCCTTGCGATGATCCTGATTCCGGCAACTTATTCAATTACCCAGGGTATTGTCTGGGGATTCTTGAGCTGGACAGTGATCAAGCTGGCCATGGGCAAGCGTGAAGAGATCACGCCCATGCTGCTGGTCATCGATCTTTTCGCAATCCTTTCGCTGGTTGTTGATAAGTTCTAGATTGAAATTACCGGACCTCCCGATATATTGAATATATCGGGAGGTTTTTTGTATGGCAGCAAGTTTTGGTGTGGCATTGGGTGGTGGCGGTGTCCGCGGCCTGGCCAATATCGGTTTCCTCAAGGCCCTTGAAAAAGACGGTTTGCGACCATCTGTAGTGGCCGGCACCAGTATGGGCGCGGTTGTGGGCGTTATCTATGCCCAGACCCTTAGTGCCCTCCAGACTGAGAAGATTCTCAAGGAGTTTCTGGAGTCATCAACCTTCAGGGATCACGCTGATACCCTCAAGGGCAGCGGCAATGACACCTTTTGGCAGCGCATCTCGGACAGGGCCCGTAAGGGGTACTACTACTACCGGGTCTTCCTGCACCGTTCGGTGATCAATCCCGAGGCCTTTCTGCTGGGGATGGACGAACTGATTCCGGATATCAGCTTTGAAGATCTGCCCATGTCGTTTGGCTGTAACGCCCTCAACATCTGTCAGGGAACAGAGAATGTCATGCTAAGCGGACCTCTGCGCCAGGCCATCAAAGCTACCTGTGCCGTGCCCGGGATTCTGCCGCCGGTGGTGATTGACGGTGAGAATCATGTGGACGGCGGATGGGCCGAGGCTGTGCCGGTCTCCGTTGCCCGTAAGCTCGGTGGCAGGTATGTAGTCGGTGTAGATGTCTCGCAACGCATCGAGCCGTGTGAATCGGCTGACGATTTGCAGAATACCATCGATATCATCACCCGGGCCGACGAGATTTCACGGAGGATTCTTAACCGACAGCGGGCCGAAATGGCTGATCTGCTGGTTGCGCCCCAGGTCAGGAACGCCGTATGGTATGATTTTGACCATATTGACGATTATATTGAGGCGGGTTTTGAGGCCGGAGAAGCGGCCATTCCCTATATTAAGAAACGTAAAAAGGCTGGAAGAATTTAATGCAGACTGAGTTGTTGGTTGAGGATGGCGGGTTGCGCCTGGATGCCTATCTGGCGGTGGCCCTGGATGTGAGCCGCTCCAAGGCAGCCAAACTTGTGGATGATGGTTGTGTGCTGGTCGACGGACGAAAGCGCAAAGCGGCATTCAAGGTTGAAGCCGGCATGCAGATTGTGGCCTCGGTGGCGGAGGATCAAACGGCTGCAGGCCCGCAGCCCCGGGCGATGGATCTGCCCATCATCTTCGAAGACAGAGATATTGTTGTGATCAACAAGCCCGCCGGCCTGGTCGTTCATCCCGGGGCCGGCGGCGAGGGAGATACCATGGTCAACGGACTGCTGGCCCGTTATCCTGAGATTGCCGCTGTCGGCGATCCGGAGCGTCCTGGCATTGTGCATCGTTTGGATAAGCTGACCAGCGGCGTGATGGTGGTTGCCCGTTCATGCGAGGCGTACACTGAGCTGGCGGCGGCCTTTAAACGCCATGGACAGCAGCGGGAGTATGAGTGCATCTGCTATGGCCATCTGCCCCAGGCCGAGGGTCGGATCGAGACTCTGATCGGGCGCCATCCGAAGGACCGTAAGCGAATGAGCACGCGGGTCAGCGACGGCCGTGAAGCCATCACCCACTGGAAGGTTCTTAGCGAGTGGCCCGGACTTTCGCGCTTGCGCCTGCAGCTGCAGACCGGGCGTACCCATCAGATCCGGGTTCATCTGGCGGATATGAACCATCCGGTGGTCGGTGATCCGGTCTATGGTGGCCGCAAGCGTGTCAAGGAGATCATGGATCCGGCCCTGCGTGGTTACATCAGGCGCATTGAGCGCCAGATGCTGCATGCAACTCTGTTGGGATTTAAACATCCCGTCGGTGGCGAGTACCTGGAGTTTAAGGCTCCGCTGCCGGCCGATATGCTGGAGCTGCAGAGCCGACTGGACAAAGGGTAACTCTCTCTGTTACCTTCTCGCCCATGGATCTGCTCAGGGAGTCAATTGCCAGGCGTCATAAACTTTTGGAAAAGCTGCATAGTGAGGATACGGACTGTTATCGTCTGTTTCATGGCACGGTTGAGGGGCGTCCCGGCCTGACTGTTGACCGCTATGGTGAGCAGCTGCTGGTACAGTCCTTTCATGAGCCGCTTGAGGCTGGCGAGGCGGACAGGATCCTGCGGCTGGTAAATGATGAGCTCGGTCTCGGACTCTATGGAGTCTATCATGACCGGACCCGCAAAAGTAAACCCGCTGAGCCCGAGAGTGTTGGGCAGTGCCGTGAACTTGGTGTTAACTATGCCGTCTGTGACGCTCACCGCGGCCAGGATCCGCTGCTCTTTCTGGATTTTCGTGCAGCACGGCGGTATGTGCTGCAGGATTGCCGCAACCTGAGTGTGCTCAATCTTTTTGCCTACACCTGCGGTATCGGAATCTGCGCTGCGCAGGCTGGTGCCAGTGAGGTCTGGAATGTTGATTTTGCCATCTCCAGTCTCAATTTCGGCCGCCGCAATGCTCGCCTGAATGGTCTTTCAGATGACAGTGTAACCTTTGTGCATTCGGATTTTTTTCCGGCGGTGCGTCAGCTGGCCGGGCTCAAAGTTGGCGGGCGCAGCCGCAACTATTTGCCTTTAGAACAGCGCTTTTTTGATCTGGTGATCATGGATCCGCCCCGCTGGGTCAGATCGCCATTCGGCACAGTTGATCTGGTGCGAGACTATCAGAGTGTCTTTAAACCGGCGCTGCTGGCCACCGGTGACGGCGGACGTATGATCTGTACAAATCATGTTCCCGGGGTGGCGCTGGATGAATGGCTTGATCTCCTGCGGCGCTGCGCTGCCAAGAATGGCCGGACTATCCGTGATATTGAGATTATTGTTCCCGAGGCGGACTTTCCAGCCAAGGATGACAGGCATCCGCTCAAAATTGCTTGTCTCTATCTCTGAGGCTGGTTGACTTTCAGCCTTTGAAATCTAACCTCTAGATGTGGGGGTGGGTTTTGAAAATTGTCTGCAAGGGTTGTGGTGTCTATTACGACATACCCGATGAACGTCTGGCTGCTTTCGGCAAAGATTTTCTGCTGCCCTGCAGCCGTTGCGGCCATAAGATTCGGGTTGAGTTCAAGCCTCAGGGCGAGATGCTGCTGGATCTGATCATGCGGGATGTGACCAACCTGCCGCCCATGCCGCAGGTTGTGCGCCAGGCCCGCCTGATCATTCAGGATCCCTCGAAAAATTACACCGATCTGGCCCGGGTGATTGAGACCGATCCGGCGGTGGTGGTCAATCTGCTGCGCCTGGCAAACTCTCCCTACTATGGGCTGAGCGGGCGCGTATCATCCATAGAGCATGCATCCGCGGTATTGGGGGTGGATGTTATTATGGAACTCCTGGCGGCCTCATGTTCAGCCGATCTGCTGGGGGATATCATGCCGGGTTACGGTTATCGATCCGGGTTGCTCTGGCGGCACTGTCTGGCGGTGGCATTCTGTTCTCAAAGTATTGCCGAGAAACACTATCCTGAGCTGGCTGAAGATGCCTATGCCGCTGGACTCATCCATGATGCCGGCAAACTGGTCATGGATAAGTATCTGCGGGATCGTCGTGATCAGCTTGAAGAGTTGCTGCAGGACGGTGAGATGAGCATGCTGGAGTCAGAACGGCTGCTGCTGGGACTCGATCATGCCGAACTTGCCGCCATGATCTGTGAGCGCTGGCTGATTCCGGATGCCATGGCCATGGCCATTAGTTATCACCATAATCCGCTGGCTTCGGTCGGTAATAATATGGCCAATATCATCTATCTGGCCGATCAGATTGCTCTGAGTATCGGCCTGCGGTCGCGCTTCATAAAACAGCGCGAATTCATTGATTATGATATGGCAACGCTGCTGGATTTCACCAAAGATGAGTTGCAGGATCTGGCGCTCCGGGCACAGGATTATGTGGAACGCTTAGCAACTAAGGCGTGATAAATTCGAGTCTAATTAAATATTTAAATTTCAACAGTCGATAACGCAACCATGCTGCATAACAATACTCAGGGGAGACTTAACTATGAAGGTAGAATGTCCCAAGTGTCGCAAAACCTACAATATTGCGGATGAAAAGGTTGCTGCGATTGGTAGATCGTTTGTGTTTCCGTGTCCGTCGTGTCGCGAAAATATTAGGGTGGCCCTGCCGAAAACCAAATCCAACGGGGCCTATGGGAGTGAGCTGAAGAATAAGATCCTGAAGAGTGTCGAAGATTTTCCGCCACTGCCCCAGGTCGCCCAAAAGGCGCGCAGTATCATCTCGGACCCTAACTCAAGTTTTTCCGATCTGGCCAAGGTGATCGAGACAGATCAGAGCATTGTCACCAAGGTGCTTCGAATTGCCAACTCGCCGTACTACGGAATGAGCGGCAAGGTCTCATCGGTCCAGCATGCTTCGGTTGTACTGGGCATTGATACCTTGATGGAGCTGTTGACATTGGCATGTTCGGTTGAGGTTTTGGCTGGCAGCCTTGATGGCTATGGTCTGGATGCCGGAGATATGTGGCGTCACTCCCTGTGCGTGGCCAGCGGGGCGCAGATCCTGGCGGAGGAACGGTTTCACGAACTGGCCGGTGACGCATTTACTGCGGGCCTGATGCATGATGTGGGCAAGGTTATTCTCGATAAGTATATCGTTGAACGTGAAGATGAGTTTCAGGCCCAGTTGGCCAACTTCAATAATGATTATTTGTTAGCTGAGAAGGAGGTCCTTGGTTTTGATCATGCCCAGCTGGCCGGATCAGTCTGTGTTAATTGGAAGATTCCGCCAGTGATTGCTGAGGGCATTAAGTTCCATCATCGCCCTGGACTTTCCGAGGAGAATGATCTGGCCTGGATTCTTAATGCGGCTGATCTGCTGGCCAAGATGGATGCTGACTCTCTGGAGGATGGTTTTGATGCTGATGTTCTTGAGCATCTGGGGATTGAACGTGCAGAGCTGCCCGATATCAAGAGTAGAATGGAGAAATATGCCGATGGAATAATCTCCGGAATGTAGAGCTTGTTTCTTGACAGACCGGGGCGCCATGGTGATTATTGGCAAATGCAAAAAGTTGGTGCTGTTCTTGGTAATTTGGATCGAAATCTGGGCCGGGTGATGAAGGTTCGCCGTCGTTGGCCCGAGATTGCTGGTGAGCTGCTTGCTCAGCATACCGATCCTGTTCAGATCAAAGGTAAGAAGCTTCTGCTGGTTTGCGATTCACCGGCCTGGGTTCAGCAGGTCGGTATTCTTGAGGCCCAGCTGCTTCCGCGAATCCGTGAAATAACCGGGGTGCGTCTCGGTGGCCTGGATGCCAAGTTTGGTGTTGCCAATGCCGCGCCCGAGATCAAGGCCTTGCGCCCCAAACCATATGTGCCCCAGATAGATCCCGCAGATATTGCGCGGATCAAATCGCCGAAGCTCAAAGAGATCTTTGAGGATATGACTAAGGAGAATAAGGATGCCTGAAAATGAAAGCTCGCGAAAACTGATTATTTCTCTGGCACTGATCGCGCTGGTGCTGGGGGCCACTCTGGTGCTCTCATTGATGGGAATCCTGCCGATTACCTTTCAAAAGGTTGACACTGTGGGCGGGCTTGAAAAATTTATGAACTCTCCGCGAGATGACATGCGGGCGCTCAGCGTAAATGGTCACATGCTTGAGCTCGGCAAGCGTCCTGCGCTGCAGATATTGAAGGATTATGATGAGCACTTTTACCAGATGCGGCCATATCGCAAGGTCAATGTTAGTGCCAGGAAGCTCACCCGTTATGAGGTCTGGGATTATTGCAACAACGTCACCGGTAGCGAGATCGATCAGCTGCGCGTTGCCGTTGACGCCGGTAAAGTTCAGAATCCCCTCTGGCAGGATGGCAAACTTCAGATCTATCGCGTAAGTCTTTTCAATTATCTGGTAACCGGTTTAAGTGAACATACGCTTTATATGCCGCAGGTTGAGTTGGCCCAGCGCATGGGAATGTCGGATCAGGATATTTTACGGCTGGTTGTACCGGCTCAGAAACGTTGGCATCAGGTGTATGTATCTCAGCTGCAACCAGATCAGGTGCTGCCGGTGGTGTTTAAGCCCATGCTGCGCGACGAGCTGATTAATTGGTTGAACGGCAGAGGGGGGAAGAATGGATAAAACTCTGGCCATGAATGAAATCTTGAAAAGTTCTCAGCCGGTAGATGGTCTCTATCAGCCTACGCAGATCAGTTTTACGGTTTTCAAGACCCTGATCGATTCCACCGGACTGGATGGGTTTGCAGTCTTTGATGTTGGCGGTGATCTTAATAACTGGGTCTGCGGTCTGACCGGCAGCATGTTTAACTCCAAGGTGGTGAAGTCGGACAACCCCAGCGATGTCTGGTGGGGGCTTTTTGTTCTGACCAGCGATGATGACCGTCAGGATCTGCTGATGATATTTAATTTGAGTGATCCGGAAATGGTTGATATGCAGGCGTTGAACAACTGGCGGGCAACTAAGCCTAAAAACTGTCTGATTTCGCAATATCTGACGAGGTGCGCACCGCAATTTCATAAGGATTAGGTATATGTGCTTCAAGAAAAAACAGCAGCGGCTGTGGTTTTACACGGCCCAGAAAGATCTCTCCTATCTGTTGGCAACCGGCATGATCATGCCTACGACCAAGAGCGTCTGTGAAAGTGAGAAACCAACGGTCTGGCTTTCGGTCAACCCGGTCTGGGACGAGTCGGCCAACCGCACCTGTCGCGGCAACGATGGCCATCTGAGTCTGGGTGATAAGAAGAGCACCTATCTGCAGTATGGCCTGCTGCGGATTGAGGTTGAACCGGATCTGGCACCCTACCACTGGAGGGAGTATGTCTCCTTGAGCGGAATCGACAAGCGGGAGGTCAAGGTGTTGCAGCGGACCGCCCGGGCCCATGGGGCCAAGTCCCGCGAGTGGCGTATGACTTTTGCCGCCATTGCTGCTGAACAGTGGCTCTCTATTGAAACCTGGGATTGGGATACCCAATCCTGGAAGCAGCACGTGGTCTGATCTTGTTTTAAACTAGCAGGGGATTACCTTTAGCCAGAGGGGTTTTATGGTTAAAGAGAAGATAGTATACTATCGGAATCCTCAGAGTGAGGCCGGTCGCCGTTTCAATCGCCAGGTTGTGAGTCATATCCCCGGTCGTGCGCGTGAAGAGTATAATAGTATAGCTGAGTTTGCCAACCGCCTTATCAGGCACCATTCCCTCGGTCAGCTGGTAATATACTTGGCCGAGGATCGCGAGGAGTGGCGTGACCTGCTGGCCATGCGCTCTGTTCTGGATGATCTGAAAATATTTGTGATCCTGCCTGACCATGATCAGGAGACCATCTCCCAGGCCAGGGCCATTGAGCCGCGTTACGTCGGATATGCGGATGAAGATTTTGGCGGACTGGCCAGGATTGTTGATGATCTTATGGCTGTTAGAGACTAGCGTTTGTGGTCAGGCATCATGCTGTCTGGATGGTGCATGTCAGCCGGATTGAATCTGGGTCTGCTCATCATCTGTTCACGGATCTTAAGCAGCCGCTGCTGCTGCTCCTCGCTGAGATGTTCCAGCATTTTCGTTAGCGACTCCTGCATTACCAGATCGACCTGAGGTTTGCTTTGGGCGAAGATTTCGGCTAGCTGCATATTTGTCTCCAGCATGATGCGGTCGATTTGCTGCTGCTGCTGCGGGTTGAGTCCCAGCTCATTTGTCAGGTGACGGGCCATGCGATTGGGGTAGCGCCGGCCTGAGATGGTAATTGTGGCTGTGGCCTGGCGCGGCTGGGGCTGGGTATAGTACATCATGTGCTGCTTCATGTAGATCATGGTTCCCAGCGAGCCGCTGGCGGTGCCCAGGGTAAACAGGAGCAAGATGCCCAGAAAGACTTTTACTTTATTCATTTAAAAATCTCCATAGTAGAGGTTCATGGCGTATTCGGTTGGATATTCGGCCAGGTCGGCCGCGACAATCTCATTGACCGGGTTGTAGGTGACGATGCCGACGGTAAGCATGATTGTGAGGAGAGCGCTGACCGGCACCATACGCCATACCAGCAGATCAAAGAGGCCCAGCGCGCTCTGCTGGAAGCCCAGGATGCCCTGTTGTCCGAGGGGGGGCAGCGCCTTGATCTTGTGCATGGTCTGGGACTGCCAGTAGGGGCCGGCTTCGGGTATGGGCTTCTGGAGGTGGGCCTGTCTGAGGCTTTTAAAAATTTTGTTATGCATTGATGTATTCATAGCCGTCGTCCTCCATAACTTGGTTGATAATGTTATATAGCTTCTTTCGGGCCCTGAAGGCCCTGACCTTAACGTTTGCTGCACTCCAGCCTAAAAGGCGGGCAGCTTCCTTGACCGAGTGGCCTTCCAGGTGGACCAGCTCCAGCACCATGCGTTCTTCTGCCGAAAGTTTGGCCAGGGACCAGTCGAGCAGTTCGCGGGCCTCTTTCTGGCTGTTGCTGCTGTCAAAGATAAGTTTGGCGTCGGGGGCGGAAACGGCTTCAAGCCAATCCTGATGGTTGTCGGAGAGGGAGCTCAGCGGTATCTCCCTGTTGCGATAGTGCCTGCGCCAGTAGTCGTAGCAGTTGCGGACTGCAATTGATGAGATCCACTGCTTGAAGCTGCTCTGATTCTTGTAGGAGGGCAAGGATTTGTAGACCCGGATAAAGATCTCCTGGGCGGCTTCTTCCACCTCATCATATGGTAGATGTCGGGCAGCTATGCGCATAACGTGCTCCCTGTAACGTGTCATGAGTAATTCAAACGCATCCACGTCACCATCTAAGATCTGCCGGATGATCTCCTCATCCGGCAGATCCGTAAAGTCTGTCTCTAGGCTCCTGTTCACTTGCACTATATTAGCAGCAGTTCGGTTTGGGGGAAAGAGGCTAGCTTCTGCAGGGCCTATCTCCCTTGCCGTGATGTCCATAACCGCGTTCGTCACGCAACCCCTCCATGGTTTTGGCTTGTTCGGGAGTCAGGATATTCTTGATGTCCTTATGCATTTCCAATCTGGCCAGCATCAGGCTCTCTTTTAAGGAGTTGACCTTGGCGTTGGCCCTTTTGATGGCGTCTGTATCAGGGTCATTTGCGCGCATCAGCCCATGCAGTTCGCTGCGGGCAGTTTTGAGGGCCGCAATCGTATCCCGGTTCTCCTCTCTGAAGTCTGATCTGATCTGGTCGATTTTCTTTTCCTGTTCAAGGTTCAGGCCGAGTTCTTCCCAGCACTGTCCACGCTCAATATCATCGGAGTGTCTGGGGCCAAATGCCGATGCAGTGGAGATGAAGCTGAATATCATGAGGCCGAGGGTTAAAGTTGTTAACGTAATTTTTTTCATTTTTGATCTCCTTGGTTTGTTTGCGCCGGCTTTGTGTAGCCTAAGTCGAAGGCGGCAGTGAAGCGGTTACATAAATAATTTAGATCTCGCATCTTACCCGATCAACTACTTGTGGCAGGATTTTGAGGAGGGCTTGGATATGCCGGATGGTGTTGCTGCGCCCCAGGCTGATGCGGATGGCGCCGCGGGCATATTCACAGGGAGTATTGCAGGCCTCCAGGACATGCGACGGTTCAAATGAGCCAGAAGAACAGGCTGATCCGGTACTGACGGCAAATCCGGCATCACTCAGACAGTCCACAATCCTTTCGCCTTCAGCTCCCATAAACGCGGCGTTAATCGTGCCCGGCAGGCAGTTTTCGGGGTGACCGGTGATGTAGACATCGCTGATCCTGCTGAGGCCTTCGAGCAGCATCCGGTGCATGGTGCAGAGCGCTTGCGCTTCGTGCTCCATATCTGCGGCCCGCAACTCCAGTGCCTTGGCAAAACCGGCAATGGCCATCAGATTCTCGGTCCCGGACCGCAGCCCATACTCCTGGCCGCCGCCCATGATCAGTGGCTTGATCGGGGCGCCCTGCCGGACAAACAGGACTGCAGATCCGCGGGGGCCATAGATTTTGTGGGCCGAGAAACTCAGATAGTCAAGTTTGAGCGCCTTGACGTCAATCGGGATCTTGCCCACCGCCTGCACGCCGTCACTGTGCAGCCTGGCTCCATTATCATGCACCAGCTTTGAGATCCCTTTGATATTCTGGATGGTGCCGATCTCATTGTTGGCCAGTATGATGCTGACCAGTTGGGGGCGCTGCTTGAGTTTGGCTGCCAAGTCATCCATGTCAACTGTGCCGTGTCGGTCAACCCTGATCTGCGCGGCACTGTGTGCGCTGATGCTGGGGTGTTCGATTGAGCTGATGAGGCAGCTCTCAAAACTGTTCATGACCATATTGTTGGCTTCGCTGCCAGAGGCGCAGAATATTATCTCGTCGGGTTCAGCGTTGATGAAGCTGGCGATTTGAGCACGGCAGTTATCCAGCATAGCGCGGGCCAGACTGCCGGGTGCGTGCCGGCTGGATGGGTTGCCGTAGATTTTGGCCGTCTCCAGCATGGCAGCCAGAACCGCGGGGTGGAGTGGGGTGGTGGCGTTGTGGTCCATGTAGATCATGGCTGTCTCCTGGATTTTTGACGCAATTTCAAAACGTTGACTCCTTGTCTTTTGTCGGCGGCAGATTAAATTAATATTATTTGCAACCCTTTGACTCAAGTCAAGTTGCGCGTTTGATGTTTAGTGTAGATCAGACCTTAAATATAACCCAGGAGGAAATTTATGGATATGTTCTGTTACCAGTGTCAGGAAGCCACCAATAATGTTGGCTGCAACATTAATGGAGCCTGTGGCAAAAAGGCCCCCACGGCCAATCTGATGGACCTTCTGGTCCATGCCCTGAAGGGCATTGCCGTGTTGGCCAAGGCTCAGGGGGCAGTTGACCCGGTCCATGGACGCTTCATCGTTCAGGCGCTCTTCACCACCATCACAAATGCCAACTTTGATGACGAGCGCATAATTGTCATGATCGACCGGGCCCTTGAGATCCGCGAGGAGCTGAAGTCCAGGCAAGGCGTATCGGCTGATGCACCTGACTGTGTCACCTGGAGCGGCATTTCGGAGGCCGACTATCGCGCCAAGGCCGGGAGTGTCGGTGTCATGGCGACCGAGAATGAAGATGTGCGCTCCCTGCGTGAACTTCTGATCTATGGCATCAAGGGTTCTGCGGCCTATGCTGATCATGCTGCTCAACTGGGCTATGAGGATCAGACGATCTATGAGTTTATGGTTGAGGCGCTTGCGTCCACCACGCAGTCATTGAGTCTGGATGAGATGGTTGGTCTGGTGCTTAAAGCCGGAGAGTATGCCGTGAAAACCATGGCTCTGTTGGATAGGGCCAATACCGAGACCTATGGTAATCCTGAGATCAGCAAGGTCAATATCGGTGTCGGCTCTCGTCCCGGTATATTGATCTCCGGTCATGATCTCAAGGATATGGCCGAACTGCTTGAGCAGACAAAGGACACCGGTGTTGATGTCTATACCCATTCCGAGATGCTGCCGGCCAACTACTACCCGGCCTTTAAACAGTATGATCACTTCGTGGGCAACTATGGCAATGCCTGGTGGAAACAGCATAAGGAGTTTGAGTCCTTCAATGGGCCGATCCTGATGACCACCAACTGCATCGTGCCGGTTAAGGACTCCTACAGGGATCGTATGTTCACAACCGGTCAGGCAGGCTATCCCGGACTGAAGCATGTGCCTGAACAGGATGGGCGCAAAGATTTTAGTCAGATTATTGCGCTGGCCAAGCAGTGTCAGCCACCGGTGGAAATTGAGAAGGGCGAGATCGTGGGCGGATTTGCTCACAATCAGGTCATGGCGCTGGCGGACAAGGTTGTCGCCGCGGTGAAATCCGGCGCCATCAAGAGATTTATCGTTATGGCCGGTTGTGACGGCCGCCAGAAGGGGCGCAGCTATTTTACCGATATGGCTGAAGCGCTGCCGGCTGACACGGTGATTCTGACTGCCGGTTGCGCCAAGTTTCGTTATAATAAGCTTGAACTGGGCGATATCGGTGGTATCCCCCGTATTCTGGATGCCGGTCAGTGCAACGACAGCTATTCGCTGGCAGTGATCGCGCTGAAGCTGAAAGAGGTGTTTGAGCTTGAAGATATCAATGAGCTGCCCATATCATTTGATATCGCATGGTATGAGCAGAAGGCTGTGACCGTGCTGCTGGCGCTGCTCTATCTGGGAGTGAAGGGCATCCGCCTCGGACCGACCCTGCCGGCCTTCCTCTCGCCCAATGTGGCCAAGGTGCTGGTGGATAATTTCAACATCATGCCCATTGCGGATGTTCAGGGTGACCTGGATGCCATGATGGCAGGCAACTAAGACAATAATTAGGAGACAGCGTTATGAGTCGGCGTACAATTATTAAGATTGATGAAGATAAGTGTGATGGTTGCGGTGAGTGCATCGTAGCCTGTGCCGAGGGGGCCCTTGAGATTGTTGACGGCAAGGCCCGTTTGGTAAGCGACAGGTACTGCGATGGCCTCGGCGCCTGCCTGGGGGAGTGCCCGCAGGGCGCCATTTCGATGATTGAGCGCGAAGCGGCCGCCTTCGATGAGGAGGCTGTGCATGCCCGTCTCTCTGGCCGTGAAGCTGAAGCGGCTGCGACCATTGCCGCCGGCCCCGAGTCGCTGGCCAGCGGTTGCCCCGGATCCATGGCGCAGATTCTGACTCCGGCTGCCCAGGCTGGTGCAGAGCAGACTTCGCAGCTTAGCCAGTGGCCCATACAGCTGCAGCTTTTGAATCCGGAAGCTCCTTTTTTGTTGGGGTCCGATCTGATTCTTGTCGCTGACTGTACCGCAGTGGCCTATGCCAATCTGCATTCCAGGTTTATTAAAGGACATACCATTGCCATGGCTTGTCCCAAGCTGGACGATATGCAGGCCCATGTTCAGAAACTTGTGGATATCCTCAGGTCGGCCCATCTGAATTCATTGACTATTCTGCACATGGAAGTTCCCTGCTGCGGCGGTATTGTACGCGGGGCCCAGATGGCCGTGCAGCAGGCCGGCGTTGATCTGCCGGTGCGTTCGATCACAATAGCTCGCGACGGTTCAATCCTGCAGGAGGGGTTGATTTAATATTAACTGTAGTAGATTAGCAGGGGCGGCATCTCGATTGAGCTGTCGCCTTTTTTTGTAACCATCGGTATTGCTTGAGGGACTTATGTATACATTATGGCGGGCGGCGGCTTTCTAAAAATTGCGTTGACAGGCTTGAACAAATGTTCCAAATGTATGTTTGGAACATTTGTTCAAGGAGGATGTATGCCTAAGGATACACGTGAACATATATTGCATGTCGCCACAGAAGTCTTTGGTGAAAAGGGATTTAAGTCAGCCACGGTGCGCGACATCTGCAGCCGGGCCGGGGTTGGGGTAGCCTCGGTTAATTATCACTTCGGTGATAAAGAGGCCTTGATGAATGCGGTAATAGAAGATGCGATTGATCAGGCTTTTGAGACCTATCCTATCTTGCTGGATAGAAACGAGGATGACCCGGCAGAGGAGCGCCTGATGGGTTTTGTAGAGGGGGCGTTGCGCAGGATAAATATGGTCAAGCGTGGGGCGATCTTTGCGAAGCTGCTGCTTGATCCGGTACCGGTGGGCAAGAAGTTGCACCGGAAATATTTTGCAAGTGTGGTTGCAGCCAACCTGAGCATTGCCAGGGACTTGCTCGGTCCGGCTGCAACTGAGGAAGAGATTCTGTTCTGCGCCAGAAGTATCGGCGGTCAGTGCATGATCTACTCTCCGTTTGGTGAAAAAGTTTTCGAGAACCGGATAAGTTTTATGAGCGATGAGGAGATCAAGATGACAGCCCGTCATATCACGGATTTTAGTCTGGCCGGCATCAAAGCAATGATCGAGAAGAGGAACTCATGAGAAGATTTGTCTTAGTTTTAATTCTGCTGATACCCTTGAGCGGCTGCTCGGTCTACAAGGCCGTGGTTGATCCTGATCCGCTGGTTGAGGTGCCGGAGAACTATCTGGTGGCTCAGGATGGACAGGCGACCATTGATCGCTGGTGGCTGATGTTTGAGGATCCGGCCCTCAATGTTTTGATTGAGGAGGCTCTGGCTAGTAATCATGATCTGCAGATCGCCTGGGCGCGCCTTGAGCAGGTTGAGGCCCTGAGGGGGCAGGCCGGGGCAGCGTATTGGCCCACACTGTCACTTGAAGCCGCCAGTGGCCGTCAACGCAGCAATGTCAATATTACCGACTCATACGGTAATGTTATCGATACCAAGGCCGTGCACGGCAATCAGCATAAGCTGAATCTGGCCGCGGCTTATGAACTGGATCTCTGGGGTAAGATTGCCTCCATGAACAGGGCTGCTGATCTCAGTTATCGGGCCAGTCGACTGGAGCTTGAATCGGCGGCCATGACCCTGGCGGCTCAGATGGCTGATCTCTGGTATACCCTGATCGAGCAACAGGCTCAGCTGGATCTGTTGCGTGAGCAGATAGCGGCCAACCGCACCTATCTGCAGCTGGTTGAACTGCGATTCGGTCTCGGGCTGGCCAGCAGTGTCGATGTGCTGCAGCAGCGCCAGCAGCTGGTGGCCCAGTACGCGTCGCTACCGCTGCTTGAGGTCGGCGTTGAGAACCTCAAGTCTCAGATTAATATTCTGCTGGGGCGCTCTTCCCAGGCTGATCTGGGAGCTATCCCCGCAGGTCTGCCGGATCTTTGGCTGCGACCGTCTGCCGGTCTGCCGGCAGATCTTTTGACGCGCCGGCCCGATGTCAAGGCCGCCCAGCTGCGGGTTATGGCAGCCGATAATACGGTGGGACAGGCTGTTGCCGACCGCTTGCCGTCGTTTACCATCATGGCCTCCACCGGCTATGCTGCCGCCGATTATTCAGACCTGCTCGAAAATTGGATCTGGTCCATAGCCGACAGTCTGGCGGTCACCATTTTTGACGGACACCGGAAGAATCTAGAAGTTGAAAAACAGAAGGCGGTTGTTAAAGAGCAGCTGCACTCCTATACCAAGGTTGTTCTGACTGCGGTCAGTGAAGTTGAGGATGCCTACCGCAGTGAGGAGAGTCAGATGACCTACCTGGAACGGGTCAGGAAGCGCGAGACTCTGGCTCAGGCAACCTTTGATGCATCTTGGCAGCGTTACATCAATGGTTTGAGTGACTATCTGCCGGTGTTGACATCCCTGCAGGCATTGCAGCAGACCGAGCGTGATCTGATAGCGGCCGAAAGAACCCTGATTTCCAACCGGATTAAAATTTGTCGAACCCTTGGCGGTGAGTGGACTGCTGAGCTTGAGAATGCAGGAGAAGAAGAGTGAGATCATTTTATAAACTACTGAGTGTCTTTTTGATTGTGGGATTCGGAATGATGATTATGGTGGGCCTGGTAAGGACTAAGCCGGCGGCCCAGAAGAAGCCCGTCTCCCTCGGTGCGCCGCTGGTGGAGGTTATGCCGGCCAAGCTTCAGGATGCCATCATCGAGGTCAGTGCCATGGGTACAGTTAAGGCTGCCAGTATTGTGACTGTCCAGCCGCAGGTCAGCGGCAAGATCGTCTGGCAGAGCAAATCCATGGTTCCCGGCGCCAGTGTCAAGAAGGGCGAGACGCTGGTCAAGGTTGATGCTCGCGATTATCAGCTGATTGTAGATCAGCTCCAATCACAGGTGGCAGCTGCCGAGGTTGAACTGCAGCTTGAACTAGGTCGTCAGGCTGTGGCTGAGCGCGAATGGGAGCTGCTGGGCAGTGAGGTTGAGACAACTGAAGAGGGCCGGCTGCTGGCGCTGCGCAAGCCCCAGGAGCTGACGGCTAGGGCCGCGCTTAAATCGGCTCAGGCTGCATTGCAGAAGGCGGAGCTTGATCTGAGTCGTACCAATATCATCGCTCCCTTCAATGCTCTGATTCAGGATGAGAGTGTTGACCCGGGGCAGATGGTAACCCCCGGCAGTCCGGTGGCCAAGTTGGTGGGGACCGACGAGTTCCGCATCCAGGCCTCCGTATCCCAGTCCCAGCTCGGTCATATCAGTATTCCCGGTGTTAATGCCAAGCGGGGTTCAGGGGTTAAGGTTATGCTCGACGGCGGTCAGCGGGATGGGCAGGTCATCGGTTTGATGAGTGATGTTGACCCCATGGGGCGCATGGCGCGCATCCTGATCAGTGTTAAGGATCCGCTGGCCCTGGATGATGCCAACAGTCTGCCGCTGCTGCTGGGCAGCTATGTCAACGTCCAGATCATGGGCAGAGAGGTTGAAGATGTATTTGTGCTGCCCCAGCTGGCGCTGCATGATTCAAAAGTCTGGGTGCTGGATGCTGAACAGCGTCTCTCCATCCGGGATATAAATATCGTCTGGGCCAGGGGAGAGCAGGCCATTGTGCGCGGCGATATTAAAGAGGGTGAGCAGATTATCGCCAGCCGAATCTCCATGCCCATTGACGGCATGCAGTTGATCATCAATGGCGCTGAGCAGAAGGATAGGCTGGATCCTGAGCTTGCCGCGCTGATTAAAAAGCTTGAACTGAGCGCTGAACAGAAAGCAGCGGTTCTTCCTTTGCTGCAGAGCGATCTGATCAAGCGCAAGCAGATAGAGAAAGATGGCCAGGATGTTGCCAAAGAACTAAAAATACAGCGCAGAGAGCTTACCGGCCAGTTGGCGGAAGTGCTGGATAAAAAGCAGCTTAAGATTTTCAAGAAGGTGCGGGGGTAGGTTATGAAGAGTGACTTGAAGGGCCCCATCGCCTGGATGGCCCAGAACCATGTTGCGGCTAACCTGCTGATGATGATCTGTCTGATTGGCGGCCTGATCATGCTCATGAGCAACATGAAACAGGAGGTCTTTCCTGAGATCGACACGGATTACATCACGATTACCGTGCCCTATCCGGGAGCTTCGCCCGAAGAGGTTGAAAATGGCGTCATTCTGGCGATTGAGGAGGCCGTTGACGGCATCGACGGCATCAAGAAGATTACCTCAACGGCCAGTGAAGGGGTTGCGGTGGTTTATGTCGAGCTCTATTCGGATGCCGATGATGATAAGGTCTCAACCGACATTAAGAATGAAGTTGACCGCATCACAACTCTGCCTGCCGATGCCGAGGACCCGAATGTTGAGCTGTTGAACAACAAGAGTGAAGTTATTCAGCTGGCGGTCTACGGGGACGTTGAAGAGAGTGTGCTTAAGGAGCTGGCCGAGACTATGCGCGACGACCTGCTGCAGGATCCGGTGATCTCTCAGGTTGATCTGGAGTCTGTGCGCCCCATCGAGATCAGCATTGAGGTGCCTCAGGAGACGTTACGGCATTACAACCTTACCATGGATCAGGTGGCTCAGGCAGTTAGGGCTTCGGCCATCGAACTGCCGGGTGGCGAGGTCAAGAGCGAAGCCGGCAAGGTGCTGCTGCGCACCAAGGATCGCCGCGACTGGGCTAAGGAGTTTGAGGATATTGTGGTCGTGCGCAATGCCGAGGGCAGCGGCGTAACCCTCGGGCAGATCGCCAACATAACCGACGACTTTGAAGATATCGAGTTCTACAACTACTATAACGGCTACCGTACCGCCATGCTCAAGGTCTACCGGGTCGGCAAACAGACTCCGGTTGAAGTGGCCCGGGCGGTTAAGGACTATCAGAAGGACCTGGAGGCGCAGTTGCCCGAGGGCGTCTATACCGCCACCTGGGCCGACATGTCTGAGATCTATGAGGACCGTATCGGTCTGCTGGTCAAGAACGCCAAGATAGGCCTGGTGCTGGTCTTCGTATTTCTGGGGCTCTTCTTGCACCCATCATTGGCATTCTGGGTCACCATGGGCATCCCCATATCATTTATGGGCGCTTTTCTCTTTCTGCCCGGCTTGGGGGTCTCGATCAATATGATCTCGCTCTTTGCCTTCATCGTCACCCTGGGTATCGTGGTTGACGACGCCATTGTGGTGGGTGAGAATATCTTCGAACATCGTCAGAGCGGGGATGACCGCATGCTTTCGTCCATCCGCGGGGCCCGTGAAGTTGCCATGCCGGTAACCTTCTCGATTTTGACGACTGTGGCCGCTTTCTCGCCGCTGCTCTTCGTGCAGGGAGCGTGGGGGCAGATCATGCGCAACATTCCGCTGGTGGTAATCACAATCCTGCTGATCTCGCTCTTTGAGTCGCTCTATATTCTGCCGGCTCATCTGGGCCATCTCAAAATGAAGCGCAAGGATCCCAACCGGCTGGAGCGTTTTCAGCTTAAGTTTGCCAACGGCATCGTGGCTTTTGCCGAGAACGTCTATGGCCCAGCGGTCAAATGGTGTGTTCGCAACCGCTGGCAGACCTTTGCTGTCGGCATTGCCGTGCTGTTGATCGCCATCGGGTTCGTCAAGGGCGGCCGGGTCAATATCAGGCCCATGCCTGAGGTTGAATCCGACTGGGTCGTTGCTGAAGTTGAACTGGCCTATGATGCGCCCATTCAGGATGCCCAGAAGATTCGCTCCAGACTTGAGCAGAGTGCCAAGATCGTTGTGGTCGACAACGGCGGTGATGAGATTATTCGCGGATTGATTACCTGGGTGGAATCCAGCAAGGTGAGCGTGGTGGCTTTTCTGGAGACGCCCGATAAGCGCGATATCAATGTTAACGAGTTTTCAAATGCCTGGCGTGAAGAGGTGGGTGTAATTCCGGGTATTGAGTCCATGAAGATTGCCGCGGCCAAGCTGGGGCCCGGCGGCGGGCATTCCGCCATCGAGGTTCAGCTTTCGCATCGGGATATCACGACCCTGGAAAAGGCCGCCACTGAGCTGGCCGAACGCATGCAGGGCTACAGTGGCGTGATCGATATTAATGACGGTTTCACGGCCGGCAAGCCTCAGTTTGATTTCCAGCTGACCCCTGAGGGGCGCAGCCTCGGACTGACCAATTTTGAGTTGGGCCGCCAGGTGCGGAATGCATTCTATGGGGTGGAGGCTTTCTCCCAGCAGCGCGGGCGCGATACGGTCAAGGTCATGGTCCGGCTGCCCGAGGAGCAGCGCCGCAATATCTACGATGTTGAGGACCTGATGATCCGCACTGCTGAGGGTGGAGAGCTGCCCTTGTCCCAGGCCGCCAGCCTGACCCGGGGCACATCCTATACGTCGATCAAGCGCAGCGACCGCAAACGATCGCTGACTGTCGGTGCCGATATCGAGAAGGGCAGCGGGGCGGATCTTGAGACCATACTGAGTTCCCTGACAATTGAGGAGCTGCCGGATCTTGTGCGCAAGTATCCGGGCCTGAGCTACTCGTTTGAGGGCGACAAGCGCTCATCGGGTGAGGCCATGGGGTCGCTCTTCAGTGGTTTTGTCGTGGCTCTGCTGGTGATGTACTGTCTGGTGGCGATTCCCTTCAGGAGCTATATACAGTCCTGGGTTGTGCTGCTGGCGATTCCCTTTGGATTTGTTGGGGCCTTGATCGGCCATCTGATCATGGGCTACAATCTGAGTCTGATGAGCATGTTCGGCCTGGTTGCGCTCTCGGGGGTTGTTATCAACGACTCGCTGGTGCTGGTTCATAAGGCCAATGAGTTGCGCAAGAGCGGTATGCCCCTGCAGGAGTCGATTGAGCAGGCCGGCATCCGGCGTTTTAGGCCGATTGTGCTGACCTCCATGACAACCTTTCTGGGCTTGATGCCCATGATTCTGGAGACTTCGCTGCAGGCGCGGTTCCTGATACCCATGGCGCTGTCGCTTGGTTTCGGTGTGCTCTTCGCCACCCTGATCACTCTGCTGCTGGTGCCGGCTTTCTATATGATCGAGGTTGATGTCAAGGAGCTGGTGTTTGAGGTCTTTGGCGATGCCAAGCGTATTTTCAGGCGCAATCAGTAAAAAACGGAGGCGGGCCCTGGCCCGCCTCCAATTCATGAACCCAACTTTTTGAGCGTGTATCAAATCTTATATCAGTGTAACAGGGGGCGCGCTTGAATATTAATCAGATTTCAAAATTTTATGATAAGACCAGCAGTGACCTGAAGACTCTCAAACTGTTAAGCTACAACGTGCAGGTGGGAATCACCACCGCCCACCACCACCATTATGTGACTCACAGCTGGAAGTATGTGCTGCCCCATGCCGCCCGTGAAACCAACCTGCGCGGCATTGCCGGCTTGATCCGTGATTATGATATTGTCGGCCTGCAGGAGCTGGACAGCGGCTCCCTGCGCAGCGGTTTCATCAATCAGACCGAGTACCTTGCTCTGCACGCCGGCTTTCCCTACTGGGCCGACAGAACCAATCGTAACATTGGCAACATGGCCCGCCACAGCCTCGGGCTGTTGAGCAAGGTCCGTTCTACCCAGACCTACCGGCAGGCTCTGCCGGGCTGGCTGCCCGGGCGGGGGGCATTGATCAGTCTCTTTGGCTATGAGAATCCCCTTGTGCTTGTTTTGGTGCATCTGGCATTGGGCAGGCGCGGTCGCATGCAGCAGATGGAGTATATCGTGGACCTGCTGCAGGAGTATCAGCATGTGATTGTGATGGGTGACATGAACTGTTCGCCGGAGAGTGCCGAGTTCCAGGTGCTGCGTGACAGCGGCGGGCTACAGACGCCGCTATGCGAACTGCCGACCTATCCGAGCTGGAAACCCCGTAAGCGCCTTGATCATATACTGGTCTCGCCATCAATCAGAATCAAGGATGCAACCGTGCTGGACAGCACTTTCTCTGACCATCTGCCGCTGTCAATGGAGATCTATCTGCCGCAGGATTTGCAGCTGTGCGGTCGTAGGCGCTAGCTGAACATCAGGGCCGTCAGTATGTAGTCGGCCACCAGAATTGTAACCGAGGATATGACAACTGAGTAGGTGGTGGCCTGGCCGACACCTTCTGCGCCTCCCGCCGTGGTATAGCCCTTGTAGCAGCCGACCGTGGAGAGAATCGCCCCGAAGTAGCCAGCCTTGATCAGGCCGGAGAAGAGATCTTCATAGTCGACGTAGGCCAGGATCTTGGCGCCGTAGAGACCGGCGTCAATGCGCAGCAGGTGCACGCCGACAAAGTATGATCCGATCATGCCGACGCAGTCAAAGACGATGGTCAACAGCGGCATCATGATGATGCTGGCCAGGATACGGGGAATGATCAGATACTGGAAGGGATTGACCCCCATGACGGTCATGGCATCGATCTGTTCGGTGACGCGCATCGTACCCAGTTCGGCGGTCATGGCGCTTCCGGCGCGGGCAGTCACCATCAGGGCCGCCAGAACCGGTCCCAGCTCTCTGAGGAGTCCCAGGGCGGTGGTCGAGCCCACCAGCGCTTCGGCGCCGAAAAGTCCAAAGCCATAGTCCATCTGCAGGGCCAGCACCATGCCGGTAAAGATGCCGGTCAGCATCACAACGGCAGTGGAGCCGATGCCGATGAAGGTCAGCTGTTTGAAGAATTCGCGGATGTAGAATGGTTTTCTGATCAGCCAGAAGAGGGTCTGGTAACAGAATATGCCGAAGGCCCCCAGCTCCTCGATGAGGGTAATGGTCAGGCCTCCGACATATCTGAAGAAATTCATAGTCTAGAAGTCGCTTTTGACTCGTCTGACGGCTTTGCCCCAGCCGTCATAGAGGGAGGAGCGCTCGGCTTCGCCGATGGTCGGGTTGAAGTGCTTGGCGCTGCGGCGCAGGTTGGAAATCTCTTCGCCCGGCTGCCAGAAACCGGTGGCAATGCCGGCCAGGAAGGCTGCGCCGACGCCGGTGGATTCGATCTGCTCGGCGCGGTCAACCGCGAAGCCCAGGATGTCGGCCTGGAACTGCATCAGGAAGTCGTTGCGGCAGACGCCGCCGTCGACTCGCAGCTCGGTACAGGCTCTGCCGGTTGTATCCAGGAAGGCACCCATGAGGTCTTTAACCTGGTAGGCGATACCCTCGAGGGCGGCACGTACGATGTGGGCCCTGGTCGAGCTGCGGGTCAGACCCTGGATGGCGCCTCTGGCGTGCATGTCCCAGTAGGGCGCGCCCAGGCCGGCAAAAGCCGGAACCATGTATACTCCGCCGGAGTCCTTGACGCTTTTTGCAATCATGTCGGTCTCTTTTGCGTTGGTGATAATCCCAAGACCGTCACGCAGCCACTGGATGATGGCGCCGGCCATGAAGACTGAGCCTTCCAGGGCGTAGCAGGGCTTGCCCTCTGCATCACAGGCCAGCGTCAGCAGCAGGCCACCTTTGGGGTCAACTTTGTTCTTACCGATGTTGCGCAGCAGGAAGCAGCCGGTGCCGTAGGAGTTCTTGGCCTGGCCGGGCTCAAAACAGCCCTGGCCGAAGAGGGCGGCCTGCTGGTCGCCGGCGATACCGGCAATCGGGATCTTGGCGCCCAGTACGCTTGCATCGGCATGGCCTGCGATGCCGGCCGAGTCGACAACTTCGGGCAGGATCTCCTTGGGGATGCCGAGGATGTCAAGCAGTTCATCGTCCCAGCACTTATCGTGGATATTGTACATCAACGTGCGTGAGGCGTTTGTATGGTCGGTGACATGGACTTTGCCTTTGGAAAGTTTGGCTATCAGCCAGGTGTCGATGGTGCCGAAGGCCAGTTTGCCGGCTTTGGCGCGCTCCAACAGTTTTGGATTATTGTCGAAGAGCCACTTGATCTTGGTGCCGGAGAAGTAGGCGTCCACCACCAGGCCGGTCTTCTCTTTAAACAGCTCTGCGTGGCCATCAGCTTTGATCTGTTCACAGATGCCGGCCGAGCGGCGGCACTGCCAGACGATGGCGTGATGTACTGGCTGAAGGGTTTTGCGGTCCCAAAGCAGGCAGGTTTCGCGCTGGTTGGTGATGCCGATGCCCTCAATCTGTCTGGCCTTGATGTTGGCCTCATTGAGGGCCTCTTTCATCTGCTCCAGGGTGGTAGCCCAAATTATCTCGGCATTGTGCTCTACCCAGCCGGGCTGCGGATAGATCTGCGGGAATTCAGAATATGCTGAGGCAACAATACGGGCCTCTTTGTCCACGATCAGAACGCGGGTACCCGTAGTGCCTTCATCAATTGCCATGATGTACTTTTCCATAAATCTCCCCCTTTTATGTATTAATCTCTCAGGTGTAACCCTAAGCTTTTTAGATCACTGTAGACCTCGGCCAAAGGCAGGCCGATCACATTGGTGTGTGACCCGCTGATGTGAGTGATAAATGCTCCTGCGATTCCCTGTATCGCATAGGCCCCGGCTTTGTCAAAAGGTTCACCGGTTGCAATATACCAGTTAATTTCATCATCTGAAAGATCTCTGAAATAAACATCCGTGCAGATTGCGCGGGTGATTGCAGTCTGACTCTGTGTATTGAGGATTGAGTAGCCGGTGTATACCTGATGTCCCCTGTTTTTCAGAAGCTGCAGGTAGTTGAATGCCTCATCGTGATTGGCGGGTTTGCCGAGAATGTGTTGATCAACCACAACTGCCGTGTCGGCGGCGATGATGGTTGCGTCTGGGTGTTTTTTGTTAACGGCATTGGCCTTATCGAGACTGAGTCGTTTTACGAAATCGATGGGAAGTTCGTCATCAAGACATGACTCATCCACCTGAGGAATAATGATCTCAAAATTAAGCCCGATCTGGGCGAGGAGATCCTTTCTACGAGGGGATGCTGAGGCCAGTATTATCTGCATATCGAGGCAGACTAGGAGAAATCACAGTATGTGTCAACTGTCTGATTTAAGTGCCCGTGAATGGTGTGTTATGTGCGCTAAGTTAAGTTTTCTGGCTGAAGAAACGCGGTTTGCGCGATTTGTTTTGTTTGTAGCCGCCGATGGATGCTCTGGAGCTTTTAAGTTTTGCGATCTTCTCGGCAATCATGTCACGCCCTTTGGTGATTTCAGTGGCAAGATTGGCTTGAATTTCCTGGATCTCTTTGAGTCGGTTAATCTGCTCAATGGTCAGGGCAGTTTTGCCGGGCTTGAGGATGCTGTCCAGGGAATCTTGAAAGTAGATGCTGCGATCAATGGATTTCTCCAGCATTTCAAGATCGCTGTCCTTAAGGGCCTTGATCTCAAGATCAATCAGCCTTCGCCAATCCCTGATCAGCTGGTCTATCTGGTCTTTAGAATAATCGTTTCCCATGATTCCTTGATCTCGCAGAGGTGCTGAATAACCTCATCTATGGCGTCGGTGCTGTTCTGGTATTCAGCATCAATGATCCTGCGGATCATGTAGTTGTAAAGCGCGTCCAGATTGTAGGCAATCTCGCCGGCATCATGGTTGAGACTGTTGGTCAGCTCCCAGATAATGTTTTGGGCTTTGTTAAGTAAGGTGCCGGACTCTTTGTTGTCCTGCATGTTTAGTTTGGCCTGTTTTAAGAAATTAATTGCACCGTCATAACACATCAGAATTAACTTGCCCTGATCGGCCGTTTGAACTTGTGCCTTCTTGTATGCTTGGTATCCGCTAACGTTCATGGCGAAACTATACCCCCAACTATAGTACTGATTCATATATCGGAGTTGTGATTCTATTCCTTTAGTTAAATTAGCTGTTATCTTTTGATTAATAAAGGGCGATAGAACTATCATAAAACAAATCAAAAGGTTAACATTGAGGAGGGTTGGATGGTAAAAAATATTCAAGAGATGAGAGCTGATGCGCTGGAAATTTTCAAGGCCTCGATTGCCGCCGTGAATCCACAGAATGCAGTTTTGAATGCGCTCAGCCTTGAAGGCAGTCTGCTCAGGGTGGCCGATGCCACATTTGACCTCTCACTGTTCAAAAAGATTGTTGTGGTCGGCGGCGGTAAAGCTTCGGCCGCTATGGCTGTGGCGGTAGAAGAAATTCTGGCTGAACGCATCAGTGACGGCCTTGTGGTTGTTAAGTATGGTCACACTGCTGATCTGCAGCGGGTGCGCACCGTTGAAGCCGCCCATCCGTTGCCGGATGACGCCGGATTGAAGGGAACCGCTGAAATAACCTCAATGCTCAAGGGGCTCGGTGCAGAAGATCTTGTGATTTCGCTCATCTCGGGTGGCGGTTCCGCCCTTCTGCCGCAGCCGGTTGAGGGGCTCTCGCTGGATGATAAGCAGCGCGTAACCCAGGTTCTCTTGGGGTGCGGCGCTACCATTCATGAGATTAACTCCATTCGCAAGCACCTCTCCTCCACCAAGGGCGGCGGCATGGCCGCATCGGCCTATCCGGCCACGGTTATCAACCTGATGCTTTCTGATGTGGTGGGTGATGACATGGATGTGATCGCCTCGGGACCATTTGTGCCTGACAGTTCCAGTTACAGTGACGCCCTCGGTATTATCGATGGTTATGGCGTCGGCGATCGAATGCCTGTGGCCGTGATGGATTATCTGCGCGGGAAGGCCGCCAGTGGTGACGGTCATGATAATGGTGACATCTTTGCCAAGGTTGTCAACTTGATTGTGGGCAGCAACATAATTGCCTGCCAGGCGGCGCAGAACAAGGCCAGGGAGCTTGGTTATGGCAGTCTGATTCTCTCATCCATGATTGAGGGCGACACAACCGAGATTGCCAGGGCCCACTGTGCCATTGCGCGCGAGGTGGTGCGCAGCGCCAATCCGATTGAATCTCCGGCGTGTATAATATCCGGCGGCGAGACCACGGTTGTCATCAAGGGCAAAGGGCTCGGGGGACGCAATCAGGAATACGCCCTGGTATGCGGACAATATCTGGATGGCTCAGAAGATAATATCGTCATGCTGAGTGGCGGAACTGATGGAACCGATGGGCCGACTGATGCTGCCGGCGGACTGGCTGATCCATACTCTGCCCAGCGCGGACGTGATCAGGGTATGGAGCTTGGTGTTTATCTGGCTGATAATGATGCCTATCACTACCTGGAGGCAGCCGGTGACTTGATTAAGACCGGACCGACGCTGACCAATGTGATGGACATAAGGCTCGCTCTGATCGCATGAGATATGGCGGCGCCGAATACGTTCGGCGCTACCTACTTGCGTTTCATGCGCGGGAATTTTCGCTGCAGCTCCTGGAAGACCGGCTCGGGCACCAGGCCTGCCACTGAGCCTCCGGCCGAGGCGGTGGCTTTGATGATGGATGAACTGACGAAGAGGTAACGGTAGCTGGTCATCAGAAAGAGGGTTTCGATGTCTTTGGAGAGTTTGCGATTCATGAGGGCCAGCTGAAGTTCCATCTCAAAATCGGCAATGGCTCTCAGGCCTCTGACAATGGCATGGGCTTCAACTTCCTGGCAGTAATCCACTAAAAGTCCCTCGAAACTTTCAACCTGGATGCGCGGCTCATCCACAACAGACGCTTGGATCATGGCGACCTTCTCCTCGGTGGTGAAGAGGCTCTTCTTATCCGGATTGTGTCCCACCGCGATGATAACTTGATCAAAAACCCCCAGGGCGCGTTGGGCGATGTCGATGTGTCCATTGGTTATGGGGTCGAATGATCCGGGGCAAACGGCAACTTTATGCATCAGGCTCTCTCCTTATGTAGCTGATCACGGAGTCGCCGTAGGAACGGCTTCTCCAGACTGGCATCCCAACTGCTTCGGATGGTGAGTGCTCGATGACCAGGATGCCGTCCTCTGTCAGTAGGTTATACAGCTTGCCGGCGGTTTTGGAAACAAGATCAATGTTATAGGGCGGATCCATAAAGATCAGGTCAAATTTTTTCTGACAGCTTTCGGCAAACGAGATCGCGTCGCGGATTTCCAGACTGCACACGTCGGTTACGCCAAGGCCCTGGATGTTCTTGCGGATGATCTGGGCATGTTTGCGGCTCTTCTCAACGAAGGTTATATGCTCGGCGCCGCGGCTCAGGGCTTCAAAACCGAGGTTGCCGCTGCCGGCAAACAGATCAAGAACGTGGCAGCCGGAGAGGTTCTGGCCGATGGTTGAGAAGAGGGCCTCTTTGACCCGGTTGGTGGTCGGCCGTACGCCCTGCTTGGGGCAGTCGATGATTCTTGATCTGAAAATTCCGCCGGTAATTTTGAGAGACATGGTCAAGTGATTTATTAAATTTTATCAGGCAGGTCAATCTATCATTAACATGTGTCATATTGGGATTAACCTACGTTAATTGAATTCCATTCCAATATTGAAAATGTTTTCTGTTAGGTAAGATTGTTTGAATACCACTTCGGTTAAGTAAGTGAGAAATGACTATATTAAAAGTAGTTATGAACATTATAATTAACTTTTATGTAACTTATTATCTGAGATTTTCTTATAAAGATTATTGATTGATTCTATTTAATGCGCTAAATATTGGCATGTTGATTGCTTTGTTTGTGATTCTAGAGATATCGGGAGGTAGATATGGTAAAAAATTATCGTTTTGTTGTTCTGATTTTGATGGCGGCGCTGGTTCTGGCCGGATGTGACAGTAAAGAGACTGTTAATCGTAAAGATTTTGCGGCCGGCAGACTGAATTCAGAGGCGCTGCTTGGGGAAGGTGATACCCCCAATCTGAACAATCTGATCGGCGGGATGAATCCCAATGATCTGATGAACGTACTCGCCAATGCGCTCGACACCCTGGATGAGCTCTCCAAACAGGGACTGACCACGGCGCAGGATTATGCAACCCTCAAGGGGATCATTGAGAAGCTCTATGATCATATGAAGGCCGAGAAGGCCGAGTATGATGCCTTAAGTCCCGAGGAGCAGAATCAGGAGAAGATTGACGCCGAAGCCGCCAGCAATGACATGGCCCGCATGCTGGAACTGGCCGTCGAGAACAGAGTCGGCGTGCTGCTCGACCAGGTCCTGGATAACACTCCCGACCGGGCCAATCTGATCCGCTCAAATATCTACCCCATGCTTGCATATGTGATGGCTGCCGACGGTCAGGTGCTTGAGAATGCAGCCGGCGGCGGACCCGCGGTTGACCTGAAAGGCTTGACCGTTGATGCGACTCATCAGGCTGCCCTTAAGGCGCTTTTGAAAGATGCATTGGATGATGGTAATGGTGATCCTGCCAAACATGGTCAGCTCAATAAGGCGTTCAAAAATCTTTACGATGCTGTCAAGGTCTTGGCTGAGTCCCAGGATTCTGATCCGACCAAAGAGATGACAGTCGGCGAGCTGAAAGATATGTTGGGGCTGAACTCCGATGATAGTTCGGCTAACGATGCTGCTGAGGCTGAAGATGATGAATCTGTCGATGCTGACATCATGGCGGCTGTGCTGGATGTGGTAATTGGTTATCTTGGAACCCAGGATGGGTTCCAGAAAGATACTAGGGATCTGCTGAATAGTCTGGCCAACCTGCTGATTGAGGATTCTGCCGAGATATTGGTTGACGTACTGGATATTTTGGATAGCACTCATTATTCGGATGCACAGTTGAAGGAATTTGCCAAAAACGCCATGATCGGCGCCACCACCAAGGCTGACTCTAATGTGACCACTGATATGCTGGTGCCTCTCTCTCGTATCGGCCGTGATAATGTTGCTGGAATTGGACTTGGCCTGGAAGATTGGTTTGTCTGCAATATGTACGGCCAAGAGCGTACCGGCAGTGATACTCCTAAAGATCTGTGGGGTGATGATTTTGAAGTTGATATGAGCTGGTTCCGCTCATTGGCTTTGATGCTTGAAGCCTCAGACTTTGTACCCGAACTGCTTGGTTCGCCCATGATGGAGGGTACTGAATCTGATGATGCCTTCCCGGGGCGCCCCACTATCGGTCATGAGGGTGTTGTTAATATGGGCGCCTGGACCATTGGTGAAGTTGTGACCGCCATCAAGGCTGCCCGCATCGCTAATCAGTGCGGTAGCGCGGACTATGCGAGTCAATACTTTGTGGCCTTTGGCAATGAACCCTATGTTAAGTATGATTCTATCAAGAGTGCTGATTTTAACGGTGACGGTACTATTACTTCATTGGAGGTCTTTGATTGGGTACTCTACCGTAAGAATTATAATATGATGAGCATTATGCAGTTTGACGGTCTTGTTGGTATGATGGACAGCACCGTCAGTTTGACATTCATGCTGCCTGTGCCGCACGCTGTCTTCGATAATTTTGCCGCCTTTGTCTATCTGGCCGGTGGCAACATTGATTTCAATAAGCCTGTTGACAGTGTTTATGGCACTGCCGGGACTAAGCATAATCTGTTTGCCCTCTTTGGCACCCTGATGGAATACTACTGGGATATCGACAATATCGATGCCATGAACGGTATGCTGATAGGTCTGAATGAATTTGCGAATCCCGGAGACAAGAAGGTATTTGGTCCCAACTCTAAGTTTACTGTCTGCGGTGAAGACTCCGAGCCAGCCTTGAGCATAATGCGTGTGGTCGAAGGACATTCCGCTGATGGCGAGATTGGCAAGGGCTTGACCTATCGTCTGTTGCGTGCTCATGGCGATGATGGCGTTGTCGATCCTGCCCTTAAACTTGTGATCGGCTTGCTGGCTGAGCTTGATCAGGCCCGGGATACTTATCCGGATGGTGTGCTGCAGGCTCTGGTTGATGAGCTGCCGGTTCATGCCGCACCGACTGCTGAGGACGTTGCGGCTGATGTGGATGAGATGTTCGGCGAAGATGGTCCGGCTAATCTGGTTGATAAGATTGGCAACAACCGGAATGAGATCAAGGCGGTCATGGTGGCTCTTGGTGAAACGCTCCAGGTAGTTGCCGATGAGGGTACCTGGTCCAATGTCTGTACTCTGCTCAATCTGGTCTCTGGTGCCGAGGTAAGTGCCGGCAGCGGCGAGCCCTCAACTATGTCTGATCTGTTGGATTATCTGACCGCCACCAATGCTGATGGCAGTGATAATGAGTTGATCAGCAATGCCAAGCTGCTGGGTTGCAAGATCCTGGATCTGCAGGATGACACCTACAACCCCGGTGGGACCATCAACGATGAAACAAAATTGTCTGATGCCATTGCGCATTTGGTTAAGGAAGAGCCCACAAAGGGTGAAAACGGTGAGATTATCGTTGATGATGGGTTATATGAGGTCTACTTCATTAAGAATTTCATCGACGATCTTAAAAAAGAGTCTGAATCAGCCAATGACGACCTGGATGGTCTGCTGGACAGCGTAGTCGAACTGGTTCTGCCCATCGCCGGTGGCGAGAAAGAACCCACCCTGATCGAAACGCTCGGCCTCGGCGATCTTGAGTTGAGCTTCATCCAGGCTCTCTTTGTGGATGTGGATGCCCGCGGTTCCGTGGTCAAACAGCTACTGGACGTGATTCATCTGGAAAATGTTGAGATGAATGGTCTGCTCTCTGAGCTTCATGACCTCTCTTCTGAGGGAGGCGAGCCCATGACGCCCGGCTCCCATGCTTATATTGAGCTGTTGAACACGCTTGAGTTCGTGCTCAATAATATGTCAATTCATTAATTGTCTGTTTAATTTACTGCCGGGGGGAGAAGATCTCTCCCTCCGGCTATATATTATTGAAAGGGGTTTCTGATGGTGAAAAAGTTTTATTATGTTCTGACACTTCTGCTCTTGTGTGCGCAACCCGTTCTGGCAGCCGGTATGGGGGATACCTATGGATTTGGCAGCCGGGCCATCGCTTTGGGCGGGGCCTTTACTGCTGTGGCCGATGACTATTCGGCGGTCTATTACAATCCGGCTGGTTTGGCACTGCAGGACGGCAGTTCAATGACCATGGAGTACAACTATGGCAGTCCGAACATTGAAGTGAAGAATCTGTATGGTCAGGACCTAATTATTCGCGCCAGCGACGGCCGGATTAGAAACAATCCCAATGAGTACCGCGGCGGACGGGATGGGTTGGATAACTACGCTCCCATTATCGGCGCCACTTTTGATGTTAACGGCATGGTTAACGTCAGCCCCAATATTCAGATGGGCCTGGCAATTTCGCCCACGCAGAACAAGAAACTCTACAACATCCACAGTTATCCGCCGGATCAGCCCCATTTTGTAAATTTCGGCGACAACTCGAGCCGGGTCTACATTGTGCTGGGACTCGGATTTGAACTGGTGAAGGATTATTTCTATCTCGGTGCCGGTGCCGAGAGTATGATGTTCGGTGACGGCATGTTCTATGTTGATGAACTCACCACCACGCCTGATCCTTCAGGTCAGAACGTGATTGCCCAGATGAAGCAGACCTCCTTCATGAAGAACTGTCTGAGGGGCGGCTTTATTGTTACACCGTTGGGTGATCAGAGTCTGCGGCTGGCCTTTAATTATCGCGACAAGATTGAGCTGGTGATTGATCCGCTGCCGACGGTAATCACCATGAATAATGACACGCTCGGCATGGCCATGGTGATGGGGATGGAGGCTTTTTACTCGCCCCAGGAGTTTGATTTCGGTCTGGCCTATGAGAGTGATAAGTTCATGGTCGCTCTTGATCTGAACTACCTGCGCTGGAGCTCTTATGAGTTTTCTGAGAGCGCTCAGTATCATTACAATATTGCCAATACAGATCTGGTCGGTCTGGGAGTGTCAGGACCCGATTTTGATGACATCGTCAATGTTAGGCTTGGTTTTGAGTATAAGCTTACCCCCTCTGTAAATCTGATGTTTGGCTATGCCTATCTGCCCACTCCGGTTCCTAATCAGTCCGGCAGGATAACAAACTATCTCGACATGGACAGGCATGTTATTTCAACCGGAGCTGATTACTCCTTTGATGTTCCTTTCCTGAAGATGGATAAGCCGTTCAAGATTGCCGGTTCTCTCCAGTACCAGATGCTTGATGATTATACCGTTAATAATACTGGCGTCTTAGGTAAGTCATGGCGCAATCAGGAATCATTCACTGTTGAGGGTGATGTGATTGCCGCAAATGTGGCAGTAACGGTTGCATGGTGATTGTCATGAAATCTGATCTTTTGTACGCAAGAAAGGGGTTTTTTATGGGTAAGAGAGTTTTGCTGTCTGTTCTGATGCTCGCAGCTCTGGCCGCGCCGGCCATTGCTTCAGGTTTTCCGGATACGTATGGTTTCGGCATCCGTGCCATGGCTATGGGTAATGCTTTTACTGCCGTGGCTGATGACTTTTCTGCGGTCTACTATAATCCAGCTGGCCTGAGCCAGAAGAGCGGCCATGAAGTTGAATTAAATGTGATGTATGGCGCGCCCCAGTTTGAAGTCACCACCTTGAGTGGTCAGAAGCTTGTTACTGTAGATACTAACGGCTATATTCGTACCGATCCCACTGAAGCCATGAGTGGTCATGATCTGAAACTGGCAGTGCCTCTGATAGGCGCGGTGCTGGATGTCAGTCGAGTGGTGCCCGTGCTGCCCATGAACGTGCGCTTCGGTGTCGGAGTCTCCATGCCCCAGGGCTTCGACTCCAGTTATCAGATGCACGACTATCCGCCCGATCAGCCGCACTTCATCCGTTACGGTGACAATATCGATCGCATGGTCTTGAACCTGGGCATCGGCATCGAGTGCGTTGAAGATCTGCTGCACCTGGGCCTCGGAACCTATGTCATGCTTGGCGGCCCCGGTATGTTCTTTGTGGATGATCAGCAGGACATCCTGCAGGCTTATCAGAACGAGGTTGTGGCCCAGGCGGAATTTGTGCCGACCTGGTCATTTGAGCCGGTTGCCGGCATCCTGGTTACGCCTTTTGACGGCAAGCTCAAGCTGGGCCTTTCCTATGCCGCGGCCGGTGAAGTTGATATGGGGCCGGTTCATATTCTCTCGCGCATGGTGATCGGCGGATCGCTGCATGTTGGAATTCCCATGACCCTTGATATCAACTGCTTCTACACACCGGCGCAGACCCGTATGGGCCTGGCTGTCGATCTGGACAACTTCCTGATCAGCCTGGATGTGGCCCATCAGCAGTGGAGCAAGTATGACTACTCCGAGACTGACAAGCACCACTACAATATCGCCAATGCTTATGATCCGATTAACAATCCGCGCGGCTATGTCGGTATTGAGACCGGCAGCCCCGATTTTGATGACACGGTCAACATCTCCCTGGGCGGCGAGTACCGCATCAATCAGGATGCCAGCCTGTTGATGGGCTTCTCGCATGTGCCGACCCCGGTTCCAAGTCAGTCCGGCCGTATTTCAAACTATCTGGATGCTGATAAGAAAGTCTATTCGCTGGGCGCGAGCTACACGTTTCATCCCAAGATCATGCATCCTCCGGTTAAGATCACCGGTGTCCTTCAGTATCAGGATGTTGACGAGATCAAGGTCTACAAAAACAATGTCAGCGGCCTGACCTACTGGGACGGCATCAACCGCAGCAAGAGCCAGGAGAGCTACAAGATCGATGGCGACGTGCTCGCCGCCGGCATATCGTTCAATCTGGCCTGGTAACTTCAATTAATTCAATAGGGGAAGGGGAGGCTGTAGCCTCCCCTTTTTGCGTCATATCCCAATGCAATATGCTCAGATGTCAATCTGTTAGGTGACTGCTGACTTGCATCTTTCAAACCAAAACAGAAATGTGATAGTCTAATGTGAAATATTCAGTAGCTTTAAATCGTTCTTGACTTTATTGCTCGGGGTAGTATCGATATTTTTACTTTTCTGCGACATGGGTTGAAATAAGCGTTAAATGTGTATGATGTATTAAATGGTTGAAAGGGGTTTTGTATGGGCAAAAGGTTATTAATCATTCTCATATGTTTGGTCGGTATGGCGCCGCAGGCCTGGGCTTCCGGGTTGGCTGATACCTACGGTTTCGGTTCGCGTCCCATTGCTCTGGGCGGAGCATTTACCGCGGTCGCCGACGACTACTCGGCCGCATATTATAATCCGGCCGGATTGGCCCAGAATACCGGCAGCTCGATGACGCTGGACTTCATCTACGCTTCACCGGACATTGAGGTCAAGAATATGATCGGTCAGGATCTTGTGACTCTGTCGGCTGACGGCAGCGTCGTGCGCAACAATCCGACCGAATACAGGGGCGGCAGGGGTCTTGATCTGCAGGTGCCCATCATTGGCGCCACCTTTGATATCAATGCGCTCTTTCACAATAAGGCGCTGCCCAACATGCAGATGGGCCTCTGTCTGGCTCCCGGAGAGCAGGGTGACGTGCTCTACCGCATCCACAGTTTTCCGCCCGATCAGCCGCATTTCCTGCGTTATGGCGACAACATCAGCCGCATCAACATAGTGATAGGCCTCTCAATTGAGGCGATTCCCGAGATGCTCTACCTAGGTGCCGGTGTCCAGTCCATGCTGGCCGGTGACGGTGTCATCTATATGGACCGGGTTACCATGGGCCTTAATCCCCAGAATCTCTATCCTGCCTCGCAGGCTGAGATCTCATCCATGATGAAGAATCATGCCCATGCCGGTGCCCTCTTGACCCTGCTCGATCAGAAGTTGAAAATTGGTCTTGCGGCTCGTCCCGAGTTTGAGCTGATCGTAGATCCGACGACCGCATTGATGAGTCTGACCATGCCGGTTGTCAATGAAGTAGATCTGACCATGCTGATGGGCATGCTGGCCTACTATACCCCTGCTGAGGTTGCCGCCGGTCTGGCCTATGACGCTGAGAAGTGGATGGTCTCGGCTGACCTGACCTGGCAGCAGTGGAGTAAGTATGAGTACTCTCCAGGAGATAAGACGATCTTCAATCCCGTCAATGTCAATGACTCCGTGGTTGCGCAAGGAATTGAAAGCGGCAAGCCTGAGTTCAATGATACCTTCAACCTGAAATTAGGTTTCGAATACCGCATCAATGAGATGGCATCAGTCATGTGTGGCTACGGCTACCAGCCCTCGCCGGTGCCGGATCAGTCCTATAAGATTTCCAACTATATTGACATGGATAAGCACATCCTTTCGGCTGGCGCATCCTACTCATTCTACCTGCCGTTCCTGGGCATCAAGGAACCCCTCAAACTTGCCGGCACCATTCAGTATCAGATGTTTGATGACCTTGAAGTTGTCAAAAACGGTGTCAGGGGCTTTACCTGGATTGACCAGGAATCTTATACTGTTGAAGGCTCAGCGCTTGCTGGTGGTCTGGCAGTGAGTGTGGCCTGGTAGGTTTGTTATGATGAGAAAGGGGTTTCCAATGACTAGAAAGATAGTTTTGACCATATTCATGTTTGTATCGATGCTCGGGAGTGCCTGGGGATCCGGCTTCCCGGATACGTATGGTTTCGGCGTGCGCGCCACGGCGCTGGGCAATGCCTTTACGGCTGTGGCTGATGATTTTTCGGCCGCCCACTACAATCCGGCCGGTCTGAGCCAGATGCGGGGCCATGAGGTGTCGCTGAATGTGATGTACACCTCGCCCCAGTTTGAGGTGACCACCCTGAATGGCATGGATCTGCGCACCATTGACGCCACCGGCGGCATCCGTACGGATCCGACCCAGACCCAGTATGACCACGGCATGGATCTGCCGATCATCATGCTGGGCGCCGTGCTGGACGTTAACCGCATTGCGACCAAGCTGCCGGTCAATGTGCAGTTCGGCCTGGGTATCTCAATGCCCCAGATGTTTGACTCCGGCTATCAGATGAATGACTTTCCGCCGGACCAGCCGCACTTCATCCGTTATGGCGATAATATTGACCGCATGACCCTGGCCATGGGCCTGGGGGTCGAGGTTGTCGAGAATCTGCTGCACCTGGGCGCCGGCCTGAATGTCATGCTGAGCGGTCCCGGAACCTTTCATATCGACAGCCTGCAGAACATTCTCTCTTCGGGCACCATTGATGTTGCCAACCAGTCCGAGTTCGGCGCCCTCTGGGTCTATGAGCCGTCCTACGGTATATTGCTGACCCCCTTTGATGGTAAGCTGAAGATCGGTTACTCCTATGATCATGAGTATGAGATGCATATGGGGCCGATTCCGATCATGGCGCAGATGAAGCTTGGATTCAATCTGCCGGTGACCATGATGCTGGACATCAACTCATTCTTTACTCCGGCCGAGCACCGGGTCGGTCTGGCTGTGGATATGGACAACTTCCTGCTCAGCTTTGATGTGGCCCAGCAGCTCTGGAGCAACTACAAGTATTCCATGACCGACATGGTCAACTTCTACCCCGGTAATTCTGAGCTGACCGCGCCGATCCCTGAGACCGGCAGTCCCAACTTTGATGATACCATCAACTACTACCTGGGCTTTGAGTATCGCTTCAATGATGACTGGAGCCTGCTGGCCGGCCTCTCGCACGTGCCGACCCCGGTGCCAGACCAGTCCTGGCGCATCTCCAACTACATCGACCGCGACCGCAACACCCTCTCTCTGGGCTGCAGTTATGTGATGCGCCCGTCCTTCATGGTGCCGGACATCACGATCACCGGCATGTTCCAGTATCAGAACCTTGAGGATATCACGGTCTACAAGGATGGTGTCGACGGCTGGAGTAACTGGACTCAGGGCTCATCCGCCCAGCAGAGCTACAAGGTTGAGGGCGACGCCTTCGCCGGCGGTATCTCGTTCAACATGAACTGGTAGGAGTTACCTGCTCAAGAGTAAAAGGCCGGGCATTTGCCCGGCCTTTTTTATTTGGCATAACGCTGGTTGTGGATCTTCTCGAAGGGCAGCTCATCTATGCTGCGCGGCTCCTTCTTTTCGGCCGCCTGGCCGATGCCGATCACGGCCTCGACGCGCAGGTGGGCCGGAATGCCCAGCAGGGCCTGGATGTAGGTTTCAGACGAGGTACTTTCATCATGGTCGCGGTTGCGCATCTGGCCCCAGCAGGATCCCAGGCCTATGGATTCGGCCACGTACTGCAGGGTGATGCAGGCGATGGAGGCATCCTCGATCCAGACATCGGTAACCTCCTGGTCGGCCAAGACCACGACTCCCAGTCCGGCTTCGGCCAGAAAGGCCACTCCGTGCGGTTTGGCTTTTGAGAGTTTCTCTAATAGTTCGCGCTCGGTTACAAAGACAAATTCACAGGGGCGCAGGGTGCGGCCGGATGGTGCCCGCAGTGCCGCTTCCTTGAGGATCCCGATCTGCTCTGGGCTGAGCTGGGTGCCGGTAAATTTTCTGATGCTGCGCCGTTCTTGCAGTAGTTTAAACATTGTATCCTCCGTTTGGTATCAGCTGAAAATATTGAATCCGGCCATGATCGGCCCGGGGTGCAGGTCATAGGCCAGGGAAGCCTCGGCAACCGGCGTGAAGCCGCAGTTCTCACAGTGGATCTCTCCGCGCCCGCGCACATAGCAGCCTGAGGATATGCGGCCATCGGGGTCGGCATTGGCCAGCATCCATTCATGGCACTGCCACTGATTGTTCAGCATCACCTTCAGGCCTTTACGGGAGTTGAGCACGGGCAGGGGACCGTGCTGCTTGAGCTCCAGGATGGTCTCAATGGCCTGACTGCGCTGTTGCTGCGTGAGCAGCAGGTCTGCCTCGCCCTGATCGTAGGGGTAGAAGAACTGGAAGGTGATGCCTTTGATATTGCGGTGACGGCTGAGGGCCTGTGTGGCGGCCTGGATCTCCTGATAGTTATCTGAGTTGACCGTATAGTGGATCATTATCTTGGTATGGCCGGAGTTTTCGATATTATTCATGATCCGGTTATAGGAGAGGCTGCGCAGCTTGTCGTGCTGTTGCGGGGTGCCGTCGATGCTGACCCAGAGCAGATCCGTGGGGATGTTCAGGGGCAGGGTGCCGTTGGTCGTCACCCCGGTGCGTACAAACATCGAGTTGGCCACTGTGACCAGATCTAGGAATGAGAAGTCGTTATCGCGCCAGAGTAGCGGCTCGCCGCCTTCAAAGATTATGAAGCGGCAGCCGATCTCATGCAGGTGCTTGAGCGCGCTCAGGGCGGTCTGCTTATCCATGTGCGCGAGGTTCTCGCCGGAACGCAGGTGGTAGGGGCAGCCGCTGCAGGTGAGGTTGCAGCGGAAGGTCAGTTTGAAACTGGCCAGCAGCGGGTTGCGCTGACCCATAAGCTTGGTCTGGATGCCGTAAGAGAGTATATTGGTTGCAAAGTTCAGCAAATTAACACCTCAATTTTTCATGGAAATATTTAATCGATTGTTGCCGACTTAGCAAGGGACTATATTCTGAAGTGATTTGCGCTTGATCTGATTGACAAGCTAAGTGGGCTTATGTAAATAAGATCTTCGTTGCCAGCGTAGCTCAGGGGTAGAGCAGTTCACTCGTAATGATCAGGTCAAGGGTTCAATTCCCTTCGCTGGCTCCATTTATCTAGCCCGTCCGGAGATGTTAATGAACAACGAGGAAAGATTCGCCGCGATTGAAACCACCCTGGCCTACCAGGAGGATACCATTCAGCAGCTCAATGATGTTGTCTACAATCAGCAGAAAAAAATTGATGAACTTGAGGAAAAGCTGCGGCTGGCTCTGGATCAGTTGAAATCCATGAACAATGACGATCACTCCAGAGCCGGAGAGGATCCGCTGCCGCCGCACTATTAAATTTGTCGAGCAAGGTCAGGGGGGGAACTTGGTTCCCCCCTTTTTTTTAAATTCCGAATTTGGCGCCGTACTTCTCGACTACATAGTCGATATCTTTATCGCCGCGGCCACTCAGGTTTACCAGGATGGTTTTACCGGGCTCGAGCTCCTGAGCCAGCTTGATGGCGTAGGCAACTGCATGAGCGCTCTCAATGGCCGGGATTATTCCCTCTTCGCGTGACAGTTCAAAGAAGGCATCAATGGCCTCGTCATCGCTGGCGGTCACATAATTAACTCTGCCGATATCCTTGAGCAGGCTGTGCTGGGGGCCGACACCGGGATAGTCCAGGCCGCTGGCGGCCGAGTAGACGGGCAGGGGTTCGCCGTTCTCATCCTGCAGCAGGTAGGATTTGAATCCGTGCAGCATGCCGGGTTTGCCCAGGGTCAGGGTGGCGGCATGTTTGCCGTCCTCCAGGCTTACGCCGGAGGGCTCAACACCGTAGATGTTTACTTCGTCATCGTTCAGGAAGGCGGTGAAGAGACCCATGGCGTTGGAGCCGCCGCCGACGCAGGCGACCAGGTTGTCAGGCAGCTTGCCGGTCAGCTCTTCAAACTGAACCTTGGCCTCTTCGCCGATGATCTGCTGGAAGTCGCGGACCATCATGGGGAAGGGGTGTGGGCCGACCACGCTGCCGATGGCGTAGAGCTGGGTGACCGGATCGGCCAGGTAGGCCTCGAATGCGGCGTCAACGGCGTCCTTGAGCGTTTTGGTGCCGCGGTCAACAGGGATGACGCGGGCGCCCAGGATCTTCATGCGGGTAACATTGGGGTGCTCCTTGGCAATGTCGATCTCGCCCATGTAGATGTCGCATTTCAGTCCCACCAGGGCTGCGGCGGTGGCCAGGGCCACGCCGTGCTGACCGGCGCCGGTCTCGGCGATGATGGTCTCTTTGCCCATCTTTTTGGCCAGCAGAGCCTCGCCCAGGCAGTGGTTGATCTTGTGGGCGCCGGTGTGGTTGAGGTCTTCGCGTTTCAGGAAGATTTGAGCGCCGCCGAGCTTCTTGGATAGCTTGCGGGCTTCAAATATGGGGCTGGGGCGGCCGACATAGTGCTTGTAGAGTCTGGCCAGCTCTGTTCTGAATTCGGGATCATCCTTGATTTTGATGTACTCCTCGGTGATCTGATCCATGATCTCCTGCAGCTGGGGCGGGATGAAGCTGCCGCCGTACTCGCCAAAATAACCGTCCTTGTCAGGCATCGCATAATTTTTCATTTGAATTTATCTCCGTAATATTTGTCTAAGATTTTGTTTGAGATTGATGATTTCTCTTTAAGTATCTTGGATCCGCGGGTGATCTTGCAGAGGCTGATGCCGTGATCTGCGGCGATGGACCGATGGGTCTTGCCGTTGTAAAGATCCTTGAGCAGTTCCCATCTTAGGTAAAGATCTTCACGCTCTTTGGGAGTGAAGAGTTCCTGGAAGAGCTGCTCCATCTCTTTGGGATCTTCTATGTCGCAGAAAATTTTTGCCAGTTCCTGTTTTGTCTTCATTAATCCTCCCGTGACTAATTCGTCATATTTATTAGTTTTGATCTTGTCAAGCAGAACAAGGTGGTTTTGTTGTGGCTTCTTTTTTATAAGATGGTATCTTGTGGTCTATTAACAAATTTAAAGGTGTGATGATGGATACTAAGCGAAATCTCGGTCTGTTTCTGGTTATGTTGCTTGCGCCTCTGCTGCTGCAGGCGGAGGAGTGGCAGCCTATCAATTTCCAGTGGGCGATGGAGCTGGCTGCTGCGGCCGATGCCCAGCGTTATCCCAATGCCGACGTGGTCGACGTGGCCCGCAAAACCTGGATCAGTTATGCGGTTGATGGGACATATGACGAGTACTATGAGATCTACGCCAAGGTTTTAACTGAGAAGGGCCGCCGGGATTTTAAGAGCATCACTTCTTCATTTGTGGTTCCGTACAATGAGACGGAGTTTCATGTCGTCGAAGTCATCAGGGCTGATGGCAGCCGTTTAAATGTTGACCTGAAGCGCAACTCGCGGGTGATGGTTGAACAGTCGCAGATGAACACCAATATCTATAATCCCAACAGCCGCATGCTGACCGTCACAATTCCTGAGGTCAAAATCGGGGATACCGTGCACTTTATCATGTATGACCGTTTCGCCAAGGTGCGGGTGCCGGATACCTTCAGTGATTTCGTGACCTTTGAGGGTGAGAATCCGATAATAAGTGCCGAATACACGGTGGTGGCGCCCAAGTCCCTGCCGCTCAGAAGCATAGCGCTGAAATCTAGGGTAGAGGAAACTGTCAGTCAGACCCAGTCTTCTGTCGGCGACACGCTTGTCTATCGCTGGGTCGCACGCGATGTGCCGCGTACCTTCCAGGAACCGGATATGCCGCCGCTCTATACGCAGGTTCAGCGGCTGCTGATCAGTACGGTCAAGGATTGGCAGGAGCTGTCGCGCTGGTACTGGAATCTCTGCCAGCCGGCCATTGAAGATGATACTGCGGCCATGCAGTTGAAGGTGGATGAGATCATAGCGGGGGTTGATGATCCCATGCAGCAGATCCGGCTGATTTTCCGCTGGGTGTCCCAGGAGGTGCGCTATCTGGGAATTACGGTTGAGGAGGAGGCTCCGGGATATGAACCCCATCCGGTCAGTCTGACCTTCAACAGCCGGGCCGGCGTCTGTCGGGACAAGGCTGCCCTGCTGGTGACGATGCTGCGCCTGGCCGGGCATGACGCCTATCCGGTGTTGATGATGAACGGCCCGCGCAAGGATGATGAAGTGCCTCAGCCATATTTTAATCATGCTATCACGGCCGTCCGTCTGAAAGATGATTCATATGTCCTGATGGACTCCACCGACGAGAACACCAAGGATCTGCTGCCGGCCTATCTTAACAACCAGAGTTATCTGGTTGCCAGACCGGATGGCGATATTTTGAGAACCAGCCCGGTTGAACCGGCCGCGAACAATCTGATGAAAATCAGCAGTCATGCCAGGCTGCAGGATGATGGCCAGTTGTCAGTTGAATCGCTTCTTGATTTTGAGGGGATCAATGATAACGCCTATCGTGGTTATTTTGCGCGCCTCAGCGAGCATGAGCTGCGCGGTTTCTTTGAAAAGATAATTAAGCGCAGCGCGCCTGCGGCAACATTGCAGGCCGTCACAATTGATCCTCTGAATATGCTCGATACGGCGGAACCGCTTTCCGTCAGGCTGGTATTTGCTGTCCCGGACTATCTGGTGGAATCGGCTGATCTGGCGACGCTGCCCCTGCTGCAGCTGGGGGATAGCCTGGGCATGCTTAACTATATTCTGGGTGACATGGGCCTTAAGGAGCGTCAATATCCGGTCTTAACCGGCTATACCTGCGGCGTTTATGAAGAGTTGGAAGTCAGCCTTCCCAAGAGACTGCAGGGGCAGGCGAGTCTGCCGGTCAATGACCCGATCAATAATTCCACCCATAGTTGGCAGCGTAGCGTTGAACTGGTTGGAGAACGTCTCCGCAGTAGCAGCAGCTTCATGCTCAATGTTACCGAGTTTTCGCCGGCCGAGTATGCCGAGCTGCAGCAAAGCTTGGCCCGGGTCGAGGCCGCGATGCAGCAGCGAGTTATTCTGGATAAGGCCGCGCAGCATGATCCGGTCGGCAGCGATGCGGTTATTCTGAGTGATGTCAGTCGCTTTGATGTCGAGTCTGATCACAGCTGGAGCGAGACCAAGGAGCTGCAGATCAAAGTGTTGACCTATGCCGGGCGCAAACGTTTCGGCGACGTGCACATTGCCTATAATCCGGCCTGGGATGAGGTTGAAATCCTGCACGCCCGCGTGGCGGCGCCGTCAGGTGCGGTGCTTGAGGCCTCTGAAAAGGAGGTCAACCTGATGGATGCGCCCTGGGCCGGCGAGGCCCCTCGCTATCCGGCCGCCAAGATTATGGTCTTAAGTCTGCCGGGTGTCGTTGAGGGCAGCGTGATTGACTTGAAAGTGCGCCGGCGCAAAGTTAAGCGACCATTTTTCAGTATCAATGATGACTACATCCTAAATGACCGTCTGGCGCGTCAAACCAGAGGCCATCGTTTCTATCTCTTGGCTGACGGGGTCTTTGGCGCAGAAGTTCCGGTTTTGAAGAAGGAGCTGCAGATCAGTGTCCCGGCCGGCATGAAACTTTTTTGGCACGAGATTGATCCCGAGGGGCTGGTTGAGTCGGACGTTGAGATCTTGGCGGGCGGCGCAAGGGAATACACCTTTGCGGCCCGCGATATACCTGCTGCACTGCGCGAGGATGGCATGGCCCCCGGCTTCAGTTATAGACCGGTAGTGCATGCCTCCAGCGGGCGGCTGAGTCATTTTGGCCCATCATTGAACGAGGTGCTGCTCAAAGCCGCGGCTTCTGATCCGGCAATTGATCAGCTGGCTGGTGATCTTATTGGGCAAATCACTGATGATTTTGAGCGTATCCGTATTATCCGGGATTATGTGGCCAGAGATATTCACCGTTTGGATATCGGCATCTTTGAAATGCCGCACATTTCGCCGGCTGTCACAACTCTGCGTGATGGCTATGGCAACTCCTGTGACCGGGCGGTTCTGTTGTTCGCGCTGCTGCGTTCGGCCGGATTTGATCCCGAATTTGTTCTGCCGTCAAGTTTGCCGCAGAATGGTGACCTTAACCGCATTTTCGCCAGGGTGCCCAGCCGGCTGCTCTATGAGGATCTGCTGGTCAGGGTTAACAGTCAGGGCGGCTGGATCTATCTGGGCGACACTGATCAGTATGCCGCCCTTGGTTCGACCGGGTATGATGGTCACCCGGGACTGCGGCTCAGGAATGGCCGCCTGACGGCCATCAAGGCCCTTGCGTCAGAGTATGCCAACCGCAGTGAGACTCAGGTGCGCATCGATCTAGACGCCAGCGGCAGGGCGATTATGACTGTTGAGCGGCGCTACTGGGGAGAGCCGTATGCCATACTTAAGCGGCGGCTCAGCGAGCAGACTCCTGAAGAGCGTAAACGCTACTATGAGGAATTGGTCTCTGGCGTGCGCATGGGTGGTGAGTCGTTGAGCGATTATGAGACAAATTTTGAAGGCTATCCCGGGGTTGAGCGGTTTTCGATCGGAATCAATGATTTTGCCGCCCGCCAGGATCAATTTCTGGCCTTGGAACTGCCCTATATGGTCAGCGGAATTGGCGGCGTTGGGCGCGATGTTCGCCAGAGTCCTCTATTTAGGGATGAAACCAAGGATCATCGGCTTATGCTGACTCTGCATCTGGCAGACGGGCTTGAGTTGACCCAGGTCAGGCCCCCGCAGCGGAGCCAGATTAACCTGCCGTCAATGGGCTATGTCCTAACTACCCAGAGTGCCACCGGCGGGGGGCTTAAGGTTGAGCAGATTGTTAAGTTGAATGCGGCCGTGATCGGGCCGGAGGCCTACCCTGCTCTGGTCGCTGCCCAGAGAGAGCTGGCCGGGCAGGCAAATCGAACTGTGCTGCTGAGAGTGATTCCTTGATTCCGCAACGGGTGGGTATCCCACCCCAAGCGTTTATGCTCTGCGTGATGAACTGCCTTTTATGTGGTAAATGATATTTACTTTTTTTGAGTAATAGTTTTCCATATGTCTGATCTGATCTGCCCTTCTTGGTGTAAGTGCTTGATTTTAATGGAATGTAATTGGGTATGTTATTTGCTATTATCCAGCAGTTAATTAGGCCCTTGGGGCATTGTACTTATGAAGGAGGCAATAATGCATCAGCTTAAACGTTTATTCTGCATCATAATTGGCATATCTTTTTTGGGAATGCCGCTGCAGGCCGCGGACCAGACGGGTAGCATCCTGGATATGGTGGCGGGAGCCGCGCTTGAAAATGTCACGATTCTGAAGAATGTAGTCATCGATGTACCCGCAAATCCCCATGGAGGGGCTGTGGAGCTGCTGGCCACCGTGGTTGTTCATGATAAGGCCAAGGAGAAGCCGCTGCCGACAATCCTGACCGCCACCGCCTACCGTCATGAGTTCGTCAACATGATGAGCTCTATGCTGGCCAATTTTGAGTACAACATCGTTGTGGTGGATGTGCGCGGGTCAGGATCTTCCGGCGGCGTCTGGCAGCTGCTCGACCTGGCTGAACAGCACGATCTGGCCTACATCATTGATCACTGGATCCCTAAGCAGCCCTGGTCAGATAAGCAGGTTGGTATGTTTGGCGGGTCATATATGGCCATCACCCAGCTGCAGGCGGCCGGACTGATTGAACGTGACAGTGATGGCAACCCTAAGCATTTGAAGGCTATCTTTCCCATGGCCCAGGTTGCCGACACCTATAAGGACATGATCGGGCAGGGCGGTAATGTGCATGTATCATTTACCGCGGTCTGGCTGGTTATGACCGATGTGCTGGCCATGCTGCCGCCATCAGACTTGCAGGGTGGCCGTGAATCTGCTCAGCAGATCTGGCAAGACCACATTGAGCACACCCCCGATGTATTCGGTAACATATTCAACCCTGAGCTGCAGTATGACGGGCCCTGGTTTGACCAAAAGTCGCCCATGATCTACTGGCCGGTTAAGCCCGCGGGTGGTTGGGGTTTCCCTGAAGGCGATAAAGCCATTCCAGCCAGCTTGCCGGCCTTTACCATGGGCTCCTGGTTTGACATCTTCACCGTCGGCACCATTAACAACTACGTCTATGGTCTTAGCCGGCACTCTAACGCGGACAAGGTTCTGATCATGGGTGAGGGCTATCACATTGATGCGGCCGGCATGGGCATGGGCATTCCGTCGATCCTCTCAGGTGAGCTGCCGGCCCGCTGGTTTGACTGGAAGATCAAGGGCAAGGGCGAGCCCTTCATGGTTGAGTATCCCGTGATTCTCTATGTCATGGGTGAGAATAAGTGGCGTGCCGAGCGGGATTGGCCGGTTAGTCGTGCCATCGATAAAAAACTTTATCTTTCAAAAAATACCCCAAGTCCGATTGATGGTGATCTGTTCACCGATCCATCTAATCCCCAGGGCAACATCATTTGTGGTTTGATCGACGTTGCTCCTCTAGCTTTGGCGTCTGAGAACGATAATCCTGTTATGGTTCATGATCCCCGCAGATTGCATGGAAAAACATCTAGATCAACCGTACGCTGGCTGGGTGGCATGACCACCATGCTGGGCGGTGACGAGATGGCCGGTGAGGATGAGCGCGAAGATGAGATCGGTATTCCGACCTTCACTACAGAACCGCTTGCTGAAGATCTGGAGATTGTCGGTCCCGCCACGCTGACCTTCTGGGCCAGGACCGATTTTGGTCTGCCGGCTGAAATATTCAATCTGCTCTATGATGGCTCAACCGGCTGGATGAATGAGCTGATCAGCGGCATGTTTGATGTGGAGAGCAACCTCTTCGAAGAGCAGATGAAGGAGCGCACCGTTCAGTGGGTGGCCGAGATCAATGATGTCTTCCCCGATGGGCGGGCCAGAAATGTTGCCTCTGGTTGCCTAAGGGCCAGCCATAGGCCTTATGATGATAAAGACCCTCATGAGGTTGACAGTAGCTATGTGCCTTTTGATCCCTTCTATAACAAGCCGGATATTACCCCGAGTCCCATCAACGAGGGTGAGCTCTACAAGTATGTGCTCGAGTTCTGGCCGACCTGCAACATCTTCAAAGCTGGCCACCGGGTGCGCGTATCGCTGACCGGCTCCGACTTCCCGCACCTCATACCGGTCATGACCCCCTCAAGTAGTGAGATCGTGATCGATGTTGATCATCCCGCCGTGCTTGATTTTAAGACAACCGATAACAGTGTGGGCGAGGGCGACAACTGGCTGTGGCTGCCGGATGAGGGCTTTAGTCGCGGCGAGCAGCAGTTTGATTCATTCAATGACTACCTGTTGAGCCATAATGATGCCAAGGGCGGGGTGGTTGCGGCTGAAGGCCAGCTCAAGGCGTCCCTGTTGCCCGATGATTCTGAGGAGAGCAGCTGCTTTATCAGCCTGATTAAATAGACACGATTGCCAGGTTCACGCCCATCTGTTAGTGAGACAGGTGGGCGTGAACTATTATGGAATGGATATACTCAGATAAAGTTAAAGATCATTTTCAGAATCCACGCAATATCCTGCAGGATGAGGATAGTTTTGCAGCCGACGGCAAGGGTCGGGTGGGCTCTCCGGCCTGCGGCGATGAGATCGTGATGCTGATCAAAGTCGCTGACGAGCTGATCACAGACTGCAAGTGGCAGACCTACGGCTGCCCCAGTGCCATTGCCAGTACCTCCATCCTTTCCGAGATGGTCATCGGCCTGCATGTCGACCAGGCATACATTATCACACCCCAGCAGATTCTGGCTGAATTGGGCGGCCTGCCCAAAAACAAGATGCATTGCTCGGTAATCGGGGACAAGGCCCTTAAACTGGCCATTGATGACTACTACTTCCGTCAGGGTCAGGCTTCTAAAATCAGGACACCGCAAGATCGCACTGTCTGTGAATGTGTGGGCGTCAAGGCTTCCGAGATTGAAGAGGCCGTACTGCACGGTGTCACTGATTTCAAAGAGATGCAGGCCCGTCTGATGTTCGGCCTGGGGTGTCGCGAATGCCTGCCTGCTGCCGAGGAGCTGTTTAAAAAGTATTCCACCGACTATTGGTCGTAAGGTTGTATTTCCGGATAGCCGAATGAATATAAACCTGTGGGTCTGTTGTGCCCAATTTAGATAAACAACGGAGGTAAATATGAGTGACAATCCGCTCTTGGTGCGCGAGGGCCTGCCGCCCTTTGATAAGATAAAAGCTGAACATGTTGTGCCGGCCATGCGCCAGGTTCTCAGTGATGTCGTTAATGAAGTTGAGAAGCTGGAGAGCAACATCATCCCCACCTGGGACGGTCTGATCCGCCCGCTCGAAGATCTGGATATTCCCTTTGAGTATGCCTGGGGGCCCATCAATCATCTGCTGGGGGTCATGAACTCTGATGAGCTCAGGCAGGCCCATGAGGCGATTCTGCCAGAGGTTGTGGCTACCTCGCTGCGCATCTCCCAGAGCCGGCCCATCTATGAGGGGCTGCTGGCCATCCGCGACGGTGGAGAGTGGCAGAGGCTCGATGATGCTCAGCAGCGTATCATTGAGCTTAAGATTAAGTCTGCCGAGCATTCGGGTATTGGCCTGGAGGGGCAGGCGCGTGAGCGCTTCAAGGAGATCGCCGATGAACTCTCCAGGTTGACAACCGATTTTTCCAACCATGTGCTGGATGCCACCAAAGCCTATGAACTTGTTGTTGAGGAGGTCAGCGATACCGAGGGTTGGCCGGAAAGCTTAAAACAGCTTGCGGCGCATTCGTTCGCTACTGCTAAGGATGCCGAGGCTTCCCCGGAAGACGGCCCGTGGCGGATCACGCTCGACTTTCCCTCCTTCGGGCCCTTCATGCAGCACTCCTGCAACCGCAAACAGCGCGAAGAGGTCTACCGCGCCTTCATGGGCCGCGCCTCCAGCGGAGAACTTGATAACGGACCATTGATTGAGCGCATCCTCAAGCTGCGGCGCGAAAAGGCCCGGCTGCTCGGTTTTGAAACATACGCCGAGCTCAGCCTGGACCGCAAGATGGCCCCGGGCGTCAAGGCCGTCGAGGAGCTCGAGGATGAGCTCTTTAGCGCCTCGCGCAGCCATGCCGAGCAGGATCTGAGAGAGCTGGAGGAGCTGGCCGGCTGTGAGCTTAATCACTGGGATATGGCCTTCTGGAGCGAGCGTTTGCGCGAGCAGCGCTTCAGCTTTACCGAGGATGAGCTGCGCCCATACTTCCCGCTCGAGAAGGTCCTGGGCGGGCTCTTTTCCCTGGCCGGAAAACTTTTCGCCATCCGCATCGAGGCTGCCGACGGCGCTGCCCCTGTCTGGCATGCTGATGTGCGCTACTTCAAGGTTTTTGACGGCGGGCAGCAGCTGGCCTCCTTCTATCTCGATCCATACTCGCGGCCCGAGAACAAGCGCGGCGGCGCCTGGATGGATGAGTGTTTGGGGCGTCGGCCCCTTAATGGCGGCATGCGGCTGCCGGTGGTCTATCTCTGCTGCAACTCGACCCCGCCGGTCGGCGAGACCCCATCCCTGATGAGCTTCCGCGAGGTCGAGACCCTCTTCCATGAGTTCGGCCACGGCCTACAGGCCATGCTGACCAAGGTTGACTATCCGGATGTGGCCGGCATCAGTGGTGTGGAGTGGGATGCGGTCGAGCTGCCCAGCCAGTTCATGGAGAACTGGTGCTATCACAAGGAGACCCTGCTGGGGCTCTCCGGCCACTACCAGACCGGTGAAGCATTGCCTGACGAGCTCTTCGAGAAGGTCTACGCGGCCAAGAATTTCCGCTCCGGCTCCATGATGCTGCGCCAGCTGGAGTTCGGCATGGTCGATATGGAGCTGCACCATGAGTTTGACCCCGAAGGAGCCGAGACCCCCTTTGAGTGTCACCGCCGCATTGCTGAAAAGGTCAGCGTCTTCCCGCCCTTTGAGGATGGCTGCTTCCTCTGTTCATTCTCGCACATCTTTGCCGGCGGCTATGCGGCCGGCTACTACAGCTACAAGTATGCCGAAGTCCTGAGTGCAGACGCCTTTGCCGCCTTTGAGGAGGCCGGTCTTGATGATCCAGCCTCGCTCAGTGCAACCGGCCGGCGTTTCCGGGACACGGTTCTGAGCCTGGGGGGCAGCCAGCCACCCATGCAGGTGTTCAAGGCTTTCAGGGGGCGTGAGCCGCAGACCGATGCCCTGCTGCGTCACAGCGGCCTCAAGGATTAGGAGATACAATGGAACTTAAAGATGCAACGACGGTTTTAGCGGCCCTGGTCAATGAGGATTGGGATGTGTTCAATGAGTTTGTGCCGGTGGAGTATTGGAACGCCGTGCTGCCTGAGAATGACAGCCTGGGCATCAGGTGCCGGGCTGAGAGTGCCACCCGCCTTGCGGTGGATCTGATGGTTTCGGGCAAACGTCACTCCCGCACCAGGTTTGAGCTGATGCTGCTCATGAAAGAGATGGTTGATGCAAACGGTGATGACCCGGCCCAGATGGTGCGTGAACTGCGCAACCTGGCCGCCTCCATCAACGGCCTGGCCAACCGCATCGAGGGTGATTAATTCTGCATGATTTTATCGACCGCTCTGAGCCCCTCTAAAAAACTTAGGGGGGTGGGCTGACAGACCTTGTCGGCATCAATGTGGTGGACGCGCTTGTTGCGCACCGCATCAATCGCCTGATAATCATTAAAGGTTGTATTTGAGCCCATCTGGTCGACGATTATAATTATCTCCGGATTCTTTGCCAGCACCTCTTCGATGCCGATCCGTGGATAGCGTGTCGGGCTGTTGCCGAAGATATTGACCCCGCCGGTATGCTTGATGAATAGCCCGCTGAAGGTCTGGTCATTGACGGTTACCAGGGGATCGCTGCCCAGCAGCCAGAAGACCCGCCTGGGCTCAGGCTTGCTGGTGGCAATGCGGCTGATCTCGGTTCTGACATCATCACAGATGCTGCTGGCCTGGGGCTCTTTGCCGAGCAGTATCCCGAGGCGCACAAATTCACTGCAGATGGTCTCGATGTCTTCAGGCCCTTCAAATACCTCCACCTTGAGTCCCAGCTCTCTCAGACGCTTAATATCCTGCTGACGGTTGCAGTCCTTGGCGCCGATGACCAGATCTGGCTTGAGGGCCAGGATCTGTTCAAAGTTGAGTTCGGTCAGACTGCCGACAACCATCTTGTCCTTGGCAATTTCAGGGCGATACTTGGTGACGCCGACTAGTTTGTCCTGGGCTTCAAGGTCATAGATCTCTCGGGTCACGGCCGGCGAGAGGGATATGATGCGGGTGGGTTCTGCGCATAGCAGAACCGGTAATAACATTAATGTCAGGAATATTTTTGATATTTTCATAATTGTGGGGGATGCGGTTGCCCGCATCCCGGACTTCTAATTATTCACAGATCCCACATACAGATCAGTTTCTGTCAAGGTAGCATAGCGAGTGTGGATTATAGCAAGCTTATTCCCATTGCCGCTGACATTGTAACTATCATTGATTCCAGTATTATCAAGATCCAATGTCATAATTTCTGTGCCATTATCTAATGAGACAATAGAACAATGATTGTCGATACATGCCCAGTCAACCATCAGAGAATTGGCTACGAACATGTAGTCTCCAAAGGTTGCCATTGAACTTGCTGATGTGGATTGGAAAAAAATATCATTGGAGTCTTCAAAGATAACTGGTTCGTTTTTCTGAGCAAGTTCTGCAATTTCAAATTTCTTGATTCTCCCGCTTTGAGGATTGGTTCCGGGTGCGGTGTAAAGGGTGCCATTATTAATTAGGATGCCGCCTGATGCGCCAGCAATCTTGATGACTTCTTTTTTATTGTCAATATTATCAATATCGATTTTAGTTATAGTTGCGCCTGCACCTGCGCTTCCATTGATATATAGGCTACCATCAAAGTATGCACCAGAATAGTTAGGCATGTCGAAAATAATATCAGCCGAGTAGTCCGAGAGTTTAATTTCGATTATAGGTAGTTCGCCTGTTTTACCATACGTGCCAATGAAGATAGATTCAGAACTGATGGTCATAAAGTTGGTCATGTAGACTGGGGCTCCTGTCGTATCTGTAGGTAGACAGATGAGGTCAAATTGTTTGCTACCCGGACTGGTTTCAATAGCTACCTCAGGTCCATCAGATTCATACCAGTCGCCATCAGCCACAATCATTCGTCCATCATCAAGAAAGCTTACTATTGGCAATGTAATATTGATATCGCGGTTCTGTGAGTTGATCATATTGGGATCATTGGGGATAATCGGGCAGGGGTATTTAACAAGTTGTAGTTTGCCGGGCACTTCAACCTGTACCTCTTCAGTCGTAGTGTTGGTAATGTAGTAAGGCAGGAACTCAGTTTCAGTATCACTACCACAACCGTTTAAACCTAATAATGCCAATAAAATCATCAGATAGCTAAATGTTTTTTTCATGTTAATTCTCCTCTTATTTAATTAAGCCGCACTTCTGCCACGGCATCAATTTCGGTCGAAAGTTCGCCCAGAGTGCCATTGTCGATGTCCTGGGCTGTGGTTATCCTTACAAAGCGGATACTATCGGGGCCGTTGTGTTGCTTGGCCCAGGCGATATCAAAGGCGTCTCCGCCGCCGCCTTCAATCTCGGGCGTAGCGGGGTCATCGGGCTGGGTGTAGAAAATCTCCGGATCATCATCGCCAAGCTGCATGGTCGCCGTGGTGTCGGCAAAAGCGCCGGGGCAGTCGAACCAGCTGACGCCATCCAGGCTGATTTCGACGCGGCCCGGCTCCTGTGAGCCGTTGAAGGCATTGCCATAGACAATAAAATCAAACCCAGGCCGGTCTACCACTTCATGGTCAAAGGCCAGAGTGATGCTGCCCTCAAATCCGCCCAGGGTAACGATGGATGAGTTGTTGGGGGCAAAGTTGCCGCCACCGACCGGGGCTCCGAGGGCCTTGTAGGGGTTGTTGAACTGGGTGTTGCCAACAAACTGGCCCGGCCTGGGCTGCCAGTCGATCATGTGGACCGCAAATGGCGAGCTTGCGGCTATTTCAATGCTCTTGCGGGCCCTTATCACGGGGCTGTCGGCCAGCTTCAGGCTGACCTCGTAGATGCCGGTCTGCTCGTAGCTGTGCAGGACGCGGTTGCCGCTGGCCTGATTCCCGTCACCGAAATCCCAGATGTAGTCACCGCTGCCCGCGGCCTCAAAACAGATTTCAGCCTTGGGAACCGATCTGGAGGGGTAGGCGCTGAAGGATATGATCTCCTCCGCTTCAGGCGTTTGCGTCTGAACCATGGCAATGGGGCCATCGCCGGTCAGGGCTATACCGATCTTGTTGCCGCCGCGGTCGAAGGTTGTAATCGTATCATCGTTAAAGTTGAGTGCATAAACCCGGTCGGCTGTGGCCAGAACGCCCGAAGTGTAGAGCGAGGATGTTGGGATGGCTGGCAGTTTCATGAGTGAATCCATATTGATACGTTGGATGCCGCTGTTCAGGGCGTTGGATGTATGCAGCACGCCGTCCGGACTGATGCTGAAGCCGAAGGGTGCCGCACCTTCAAGTGCAATATTCTGGATAGTATTTGAAGCCGGATTAAGGATTGCGATGCTGCCGTCACCCTCAAAGCCACCGGGATTGATGGAGTTGATGTTGCCCTGATAGTGTCCACCGCAGGCAATGATAATCTGTCCGCCCCACTGCTCTGCATAGACCGGGTTCCAGCCATTCTCAATCCTGATGCCATCGGTCGCCGGCGTCAGGGGATCAAGATCGATCAGCTCTAGTTTTCTGTCAGAGTATTCAAGCACCGCTATCATGCCGTGCCCGGCGGCTGTCAGGCCGCCCTGATAGTTGCTCAGGTTGCCCAGTGTCACATAGACCCTGCTGCCATTGACGGCAACGCCCGTTGGTGAGCAGAGGCTGGCGTTGGTCTCCTGGTCGAGCAGGACGTTATTTAGATCGACGCTTTGCAGTATCTGACCGTTATTGATGTCGATCAGCGCGAGAGCTCCGGCTGCAAACTGGCTGACTGCCAGAATTCCTGGTGCAACAATGGCGGCATTCCAGGGGTTGGATTTGGCTCCGGTTGATATCTCTTTGACCGGACTTAGATTTGTGCGGTTCAGCACCTGGATTGAGTTGCTGAGAGAGTTGACAATGTAGATGTGCTCATCGTCGGTCAGGATTTGGTTGGGCGCCTGACCGGTGTAGGCGATGCGGTTTTTGATCTGGCCGCCGGGAGTAAGGATCGAGAGGGTTTCACCCAGGTTGTTGGCGATCAGGATGCCGTCACTGAGATCTTCGCTGGTGGCCGGCAGGCTGATCTCCATCTGCTCTTCGGCCTTGTCGCAGCCTGTCAACAGCATAGCTAAAATGAGGAATGGGTAAAATCGTTTCATTAGAACTCTCCTCTTAGAGTCAGATAATAAGAGCGGCCCTCCAGCGGGAAACCGCGCAGGTCGGTGGCCTCTTGGTCGAGGGCGTTTTTGACGTCCCAGGTGATGCTCAGCTCTTCGATGGGCTTGATGGTGAATCCCAGGTTCAGGATCTCGCGGTCATCCAGCTTTTTGGTGTTGGCGCGGGTCACAAAGTTGCCCTCGGTATAGTTGAAGGAGGCATAGGTGCTCAGGGCCACACTCTTGAGCTTGGTCGCATAGTCCAGCTGCACATTGTAGACGTTGCGCGGGATGCCCGGCAGCTGGTTGCCGTCGCGGTTGAACTCACCGGTGGTGTCGATGGCCTTGTTGTAGGTGTAGTTGCCGGAGATGCGCAGTCCTTCGATCGGTTCGGTCCAGAGATGGGCCTCGAAGCCCTGGGCTTTGCTGCGGCTGATGTTGTAGGGCTTGTAGTAGAAACCGGACTGCATGATGTAGACGATGCCGTTGCGGTAGTGCTGCACAAAGTAGTTGATGGAGCCGCCCACAAGGCGGGTCTTGAAGCCCGGGCCGATGTCGTAGCTGACCGACTCCTCGGGCTTCAGATTGGGGTTGCTCACGATGAAGCCCTGACTGAAGTAGAGCTCATAGAAGCTCGGGATGCGGTAGCCCGTGCCGGTGTTGCCCTTGAGGAAGAGGTGGTCATTGATGAACCAGGTCGCCCCGGTGCGGTAGGTCCACTGGTTGCCGTAAGACGAGTTGTTGTCGAAGCGTACGGTTGTCAGACTCTCGGCAATGTCGTTACCCACCTTGACGCGCATGAGCGCGCTGCGGGTGTGGCGATACTTTTTGTCGATATTGAGGTCATCCATGCTCTCCTTGAGATAGGAGAAGCCGGGTGTGATGGTGAAGAGACCGGCATAGAAGTTGGTGTTGAGCATGAACTGGTCATTGGCCGTCATGTTACTGGAGTAGGGCGCCAGCCTTGATTCCGGATCCTTGTAGACATCATCCTGCATGACACGCCCCAGGTTGAAGTTGAGGTCCATGTAGTCGGTCAGAAAGAGTTCGCTGCCCAGGTTGAGGGTGGCACGGCGGTTATACTGGGTGGCGTAGGGGGTCGGGAAGGTGATGGTGCCGGGGATCTCCTTGTCGGCCACGTACCAGCTGCCCAGCAGCTTGATCTTCCAGCTGTCGCCGACGGCCTTGAAGTTGGACATGATCGAGAGGTCGTCAAACTGGTTGTTGGCCCGCTCGGTCTCATAGTCATCGCGGGGGTCATTCTCGGTGCCGTTGTTGGTTGTATACTTGAAGTCGTTATCAGAGTGGCGCCGCGCAATGTTGAGTCCCAGACCTATGTTGTCGGCGCAGGGGATATTGAGGCCGGCCTGCAGTTCGTATGTTTTGTAGGAACCGATCGAGCTGCCGACATTGCCGGAGAACTCATCTGATGGGTCCTTGGTGATGATGTTAACGATGCCACCCATGGCATTGTCGCCGAAGAGGGCCGCGTTGCTGCCGCGGATGATCTCAATGCGTTCAACATTGTTGAGCGGAAGCTTGGAAAGGTCGACGCCGCTGCCGGAGTTGAGGCGCATGCCGTCGATCAGGATCAGGGTCTGGCTGGCGCTGGATCCGCGCAGAGAAATGGTGGAGCGGGCGCCCAGGCCGCCGATTGAGCGTACATTGGAACCGGAGGCAGTTCTGAGCACCTCTTCAGTGGTCGTATAGCGCTCGTCAAGTTCAGCCGTGTGAATGGTTTCGGAGAAAGCTGTGGTTTCGATCTCAACCGGCTCGTCAATGCGCTCGGCGGTCACGATCACCGGATCGAGGATGTAGATCTCCTCGGCCTGGATCTGCCAAGGGCACAGTAGCAGTATGAAAATGTACAGTAGTTTCTTCATGGGGTCCTCAACTACCCCAAACCAGCTATCCGGCTCCCGCAGATACGGCTTATAACCGTGGATAGGTCTTCTGACTTACGAATCAATCGGATTGCCTGACCTTCCCGCCCTCAGGCAGTGGTCGTTAATGCTGGCTTCTCCGTCCTCGCTTACAGCGGCGGGCCCGTCCCGGAATCACACCGGGTTCCCTTGAATCCACAGTCGGGTGCTGGTTTAAGTAACAGAAAATAATTTGCCGGTCAATATAGAGTGCGCCATTACTGCTGTTAAGTTTATGATCATTTTAGACAAAAACAAGTGTAACTGTTGAGTTTATTGTGCTAAAAATTATAATTATCAGCGTGTAGTCATGGCAGTTTCATCCGCCGATGAAGGAGGTCTTATGATTGAACGCAGGGTGTGCAACCGCTACAATTCTCAGATGCGGGTAACCTACCGCAGTGACAAAGCCTATCACAACCGTGGCCTGGCAACCAATCTTAGCCATGATGGGGTTTTTATCTCAACCCTTGACCCTCTGCCGCCGGGAGATTATCTGACTGTCAGCCTGGGGCTGGACGTGGGTAAGAAGATCAGTGTTCAGGGGCAGGTGATGCGTAAGAGCTATGACGGGATGGGCGTTCGTTTTATTCATACCGGTCAGAGTTCAACCGAGCTCCTGGCTCTCTTGCCGGAACAGTAGGCGGGAAACCGAAGTTTCCCGCCTGTTGGTTTAAAGAACTGAAAGCAGTACGCCGGCAGCCACCGCCGATCCGATAACACCGGAAACGTTGGGGCCCATGGCGTGCATGAGCAGGAAGTTTTGTGAGTTGGATTCCTGTCCAACCTTGTTAACCACCCTGGCCGCCATCGGTACAGCCGAAACTCCGGCGGCACCAATCAACGGGTTGATGGGTTCTTTGCTCATCTTTGACATCAGCTTGGCCATCAGGATGCCGGATGCGGTGCCGATGCTGAAGGCAATGATGCCCAGAGCCAGGATACCCAGCGTTTCCAGATTGAGGAATTTGTCGGCTGAAAGCTTACTGCCGACACCGAGCCCCAGGAAGATGGTCACAATGTTGATCAGTGAGTTCTGGATGGTATTTGAGAGCCGATCGATTACACCGCACTCCTTAACCAGATTGCCGAACATCAAGGCGCCGATCAGCGGTGCGGCCGAGGGCAGCAGCAGTGCGCAGATGGTCAGAACTACCATGGGGAAGAGGATCTTTTCCAGTTTGGATACATAGCGCATCTGCTTCATCTGGATCTTACGTTCATCTTCGGTGGTCAGCGCCCGCATGATAGGGGGCTGGATGATCGGCACAAGAGCCATGTAGGAGTAGGCGGCGACTGCGATAGAGCCAAGCAGTCGCGGCGAGAGTTGTGATGAAAGGAAAATTGCCGTCGGGCCGTCCGCACCGCCGATGATGCCGATGGCGGCCGCATCCCGCAGGGAGAAGTCGATCCCGGGAATGTGGTTGAGGGCCAGGGCGCCGATCAGGGTGAAGAAGATGCCGAACTGGGCCGCAGCTCCCAAAATTGCGGTCTTGGGGTTGGCGATCATGGGGCCGAAATCAGTCATGGCGCCGACACCCATAAAGATCAGCAGCGGGAAGATGCCGGTCGTAATGCCGACTTCATAGAAGTAGAATAGCAGTCCGCCGTCGTCGGCAATGCCGGCTAGTGGAATGTTAGAGAGCACGGCACCGAAACCGATTGGGATCAGCAGCAGTGGTTCATACTCCTTTTTGATTCCCAGAAACAGGAACAGGCAACCCACCACAATCATGATCACTTTACCGATGCCGACTGTCCACTCCAGCTTCTGCATGGCGATCAGGTCGGCAAAGCCGGTCGATTTGTATAGATTGACCATCAGGGTCTTGATGGGCGGCAGCTTGTTGGTGCCTTCGCTCATGGGGGTGTCGGCCACAATCAGGCTGGGTTTGATCGTGCCGATGGTGTCACCTTTGTGAAGCTTCTTGTAGAGGCTGACATCCAGGCTTTCGATGCTGCCGGCGACGCCCGAACGCAGGTGGATGGTGTTGCCGGCCTTGTCCTTAAGGGTGACGATCTCATCGCCGCTGTAGACGAAGTCACCCGGGTGGGCCTTGATCTTGATTACTTTGGCGTCGGCTGGAATGATGATGTCAATCATTTCAGCGGCCACGGCCGGGGAGAAGATCCCCAGCCATATAAGCATACTCAGTAAAACTTTTTTCATGATTTTAGCCTATGATCAGCAGCGGAGTTGACGCCTGGACAGTTTCGCCGGCCTTGACATGGATGTCGAGAACCTTGCCGTCGTGGGGCGCCTTGATCTCGCTTTCCATCTTCATGGCTTCCATCACCAGCAGCACGTCGTCTTTGCTGACGGTGTCGCCAACTTCAACTTCAACCCTGAGAATGTTGCCCGGAGTGGGGGCTTCAATCTCGGTACCGTCGATGTTGATGGGAGCCGGGGCAGCGGTTGCCGCCGGAGCTGCTGCCGTGGCATCAAACTGGCCGTCGGCAACGGTTACGTTGTAGTTCTTGCCGTCAACGCTGATGGCATAGCTTCTGGGGCCTTCGGCCGGCGCTGCCGGAGCAGCCGGTTTGGCTTCGTCTGAAATTCTGCGGATATTGGCCACGGCCTTGCCCTGCAGGAAGTCGAGCCCCTTGGACTCGCAGCTGGCAATGATGAAGATGTTTTCATCGGTGACCGGCAGGTTGTTGTCCTTGAGAATCTTGGTGGCTTTGGGGATGCCATCTTCAAGGATATCGAGCGGGTCATCTTTGAAGACCGGCTTGCCGAGCTGCTCACTGGCCAGCTTGACGATCTCGGGGTCGGGCTCGACCGGGGTGCGGCCGAAGTAGCCCAGCACCATGTTGCCGTAGTTCTCCTGGATCTTCTTCCAGCGTCCCTGGGTCACATTGGTGTAGGCCTGCTGGAAGTAGAACTGGCTGACCGGGGTAACCGATGAGCCGAAGCCGCCCTTCTTGACGACCTCGGACATCTCGGTGATGACTTCAGGGTAGAGGTGCAGGGTGCCGGTGTCTCTCATCATCATGGTGTTGGCGGTCAGTGCGCCGCCGGGCATGGGTGAGAGAGGGATGTTGGGGGAGACCATCTTGGCCTCTGGTGGCACGAAGTAGTCTTTCATACACTCCTTGAAGACTTCCTCAGCCTTGAGGATCTTCTTGTAGTCGATGTCGAGGGTGTATTCGGTGCCCTTGAGGGCGTGCCACATGGAGAGGATGTCGGGCTGGCAGGTGCCGCCGCTGACCGGGGCCTTGGAGAGGTCGATGCCGGTGGCGCCGGCGTTGATGGCAGCGGTGTACTGGGCAACGCCCACGCCGGCCGTGTCATGGCTGTGGAACCAGATGGTGGCATCTTCGCCGAGCAGCTCGCGGGTGGCCTTGATGGTGTCGTAGACCTTCTGCGGGTTAGCGGTGCCGCTGGCGTCCTTGAAGCAGAGAGAGTCAAAGGGAACGCCCTCGTCGAGGATGTTGCGCACGCACTGCAGGTAGAACTCGGGGGTGTGGGCGCCTTCGCATCCGGGCGGCAGATCCATCATGGTGACTACGATCTGGTTTTTCAGACCGTGGTTGGTGATGCACTCGGATGAGTACTTGAGGTTGCGTACATCGTTGAGTGCGTCAAAGTTGCGGATGGTGGTGATGCCGTGCTTCTTGAACATCTTGGCATGCAGGTCGATGATATCGCGGGGCTGCTGGCTGAGGGCCACAACGTTGATGCCGCGGGCCAGGGTCTGCAGATTGGCATTCGGTCCGGCAACTTCGCGGAACTTGTCCATCATGTCGAAGGCGCTCTCGTTGCAGTAGAAGAAGAGACTCTGGAAACGGGCTCCGCCGCCGGCTTCAAAGTAGTCAATGCCGGCTTCTACGCTGGCCTCCAGGGCCGGTAAGAAATCTTCGGTGGCAACGCGGGCACCATAGCATGATTGAAAGCCATCTCTGAAAGATGTGTCCATGAATAAAATCTTTTTCATTGTCCGTGTCTCCTTGTTAACTTGATTGTGATCCCGGCCTATTTGCGGGATCGATCACGCTCAAAAGCTGAGATTGCTGCGGCGATTACCGCGATGGGAACAGATGTATCCTTTTCCTTTTTGCGACCCTGGATCTGTTTGGCCCGGTTGATTTCTGCAATTTCACGGGCTGTGATGTTGCGGGTCAGATAGGCTACAACTTGGATCGTAAACATCATGAGCAACAGGAACAGGAACACCGTTGTCATGCCGGCGACCATCAAGGTCAATCCTTCAGTGATCATACATCCTCACTCTCAAAAAATTTATCAGGTATGCCAAATATAATAACAACGGTTGCAATACATACAACGCTTTGTGTCCAAGATAAAGGGCAAAATTTATTGAAAACGCTTGAACTTAGTTAATATTTTGAATGTATTCGATGATTGTGAATTTGTATTCAAAAAAAGGGTTTCAGGAGTATGCTAAATTTTGCTGCTCCTATTGACAACCGGGTGAGGGGGGTTATCATTACCCAATCGCTACAAGTTCTCCTCAGAGCCTTAGGTGTCTGGATATCTAAGGCTCGCTTCTTTTTTTACAGGTCAATTTCACCGATGGTTCTTACATATTCAAGAAGATGCGGTCCATTCTCATTGATGAAGATAATTTTAGAGCCCTTATCCCTGATGTATTCGTCCGTTCGCCACTGTTGCATGTCAGCAAGGATTTGGCTGCATGAAGAGTGGTTGAGGTAGTCCTCTGTGATTTTAACGTAATATGAATGGCTGTGCCTGATTCGAAAGGCCTCAGCTCCCAGGCTTTGATCATATTTATGCTCAATTGTGTAGCCGCAGAACTTACCTGCAAGGTATTTGACAACTGCTTCAATTTTAGAGTGCTCTACCATAATCGGTGCTCCCATATCCAATATAGCAACTCATGTTGACTGAACAATATTTGTTATAAAATTGGCTTGAAGGATTGCATCCATGTCAGCTAAGAAGGGGGGCAACATTGAGGAGCATGTCAGATGAATAAAATTGAATACTATGTTGAAAAGGCTCTTTGGCAGAGCCGCTATATGATTTTCATTGCCGTGGTGGCCGCCATTGTGTCCGCCTTTGTGATGATCATGATCGGAACCTACGATGTCTGTATGATTTTTAAAGATTTCATGCATGTGTTTGGTGACGCTGAGGCCTTTGAGCATTTTCACCATGAGGCCCTTTCCGGGGTTGTCAGCTCTCTTGACTCCTATCTGATTGCAACAGTGCTTCTGATTTTTGGCATCGGCCTCTATGAGCTCTTTATCAGTAAGATCGATTTTGCCGAGAACGATGTCCGCTCCTCTAAAATTCTTGTGATCCATACCCTGGATGAACTCAAGGAGAAGGTGGCCAAGGTGATCATCATGGTTCTGATTGTTACCTTTTTTGAATATGCTATTGCCTATGATTTTCAGGACATCAAAAGTTTGCTCTACCTCAGCATTGGGATTCTTCTGATTTCCGTGTCAGTATATCTGATGCATTTCAGTCACGGTTCCGGCGAGGAGTAATTGTTTTGAGAAAACAGCGTCTGATCGGTAAATACCTCAAGAAGGTTCTCTGGCCCATTTTGGCCATTTTGACTCCAGTCTTCCTGTTTATTTTGCGAGTGATGCCCCTGAAGCTCCTTCTGATCATTGCGGATGGTATAGCCAAAGTCTGGTTTAAGGCCAGTTCCGCCTCCTATAAATTAGGCATGGGCAACCTGGATCTGATCTATGGCGATCATAAGAGCAGGCGGGAGAAAGAGCAGCTGCACTACCAGTCGATTCGTTCTATTCTGCGTTCGTCCATGGTTTTTTTCTACTACTCCTATCGCCAGGATAAGTTTTTTGAACGGCTGCTGATTGATGATGATTCCCAGCGGGTGCTGGATCAGATTAAAACCAGCGGCGCTGTCATTCTGACAGCTCATCTGGGTAATTGGGAGTTGCTTTTTGCGGCCATATCCCGTTTTTGTAAAACCGGTGCTATCGCCCGGTCCCAAAAACAGTTCGACTCATTTGTGGTTAATTCGCGGGCACGCGTGAATGTTCATACATATCTCGACAGCTGTGTCACCTCGCGGCAGCTGACTGAAAAACTCAGCAATGGAGAGTTTGTCTGCACTATCCTTGATCGTAATGTCAGTCACGCGAAAGGCATTGTCCGGAATTTTATGGGTTATCCAGCCTTTACGCCCTATCATCTGGTGAATCTGGCGCACTTCGGCAAAGTTCCGGTGGTGGGTGCTTTTTTGGTTCCGGAGGGCGACAAGTTTAGGCTGCATCTGGAGGAGCCGATCTGGGTTGAGGATCAGGGCAGCAAGGAGCAGACCTATTGCCGCTATGTTGATGAGTTTCTGGCGGTTGTCGAGAAGTATGTGCGTCTCTATCCGCAGGAGTGGTTCTGGGCCCATAAGCGCTGGTCGAGGCCTAAGGGCGAGGTCCAGTTTGAATCATAAACAAAAAGCCAGACAAAAAAATCTTGTCTGGCTTCTATAATGAGAAGGCCGAAGCCTTCGTTGTATAACACTATATCGTCATTTTTTCCGTGTTGATAACCTCGGGCATAATTCCTTTCAGTTCCTCGAGCGCTGTCTCGAGGCGTTCCAGGTCATCGTCGCTGAGTTGATCGTTCTGGGCCGCCTTGATGGTGGCCTCTTTGAGGCGTCGCAGCTCCGCTTCCAGTTCCTGAATGGCCTTTGTGGACTGACTGAGCATGTATTGACGTTCATCAGCCGGGAAGAGCTCCTGCTCGCTAACGGCGGCTGTCAGGTTGAGCTTTTCGCGCCACATGGGAACATGGGCCTGTAGCCCAAGATCGTGACGGATGTTTTCCGCCAATTTCTTGCTGGTATCCGGCTCGCCGTGCATGACAAACACCATCGGTCTAGAATCTTTGAAATTACTGAGCCACTCAAGCAGGCCGGCCTGATCGGCATGGGCGGAGAATCCGCCGATACTGAAGACTCTGGCCTTGACCGCCACGCTCTGCCAGAAGATCTTGACCCATTTCTTGCCCTCCAGAATCATGCGCCCGGTTGTACCGGCGGCCTGGTAACCGACAAAAACAATGCTGGCGCCGGGTTTCCAGAGGTTGTGCTTCAAATGATGCTTGATGCGACCGGCGTTGCACATGCCGCTGCCGGCGATTACAATGGCCGAACCGTCCAGTTCATTGATGTCGGCGGACTGTCGGGCATCGGGCGTGAACTGCAGGCGCGGAAGGCTGAATGGATCTTCACCGCTGGCCAGGATCGCCTTCGCCTTATCATCGTAGTACTTTGTGTTATTGCGGAAGATCTCTGTCGCCTTGATGGCCAGGGGGCTGTCAAGGTAGATCGGGATATCGGGCAGCTTGCCCTGACGGGAGAATTCGCCCAGGATATAGAGAATCTCCTGGGTGCGCTCGACCGCAAAGGCCGGGATGATAATCTTCTCTCCATTCTCGACGGCATAGTTAATGGCTTCAAGAAGTTCCTCTTTGCTGTCGTCAAAAGAGCGGTGCAGCCGGTCGCCGTAGGTTGATTCGATGAATACATAGTCGGCATCATGGATCAGCTCAGGGTCCTTGACAATCAGCTGGTCATTCTTGCCGATGTCGCCGGAGAAGATGATCTTTTTGGTCTCATTTTCATCTTCCACCCAGAGCTCGATAATGGATGATCCGAGGATGTGTCCGGCATTGCGAAAACGGGCTGTGAATCCGGGTTCGATCTCAATTTTCTGATCGCGATCGACGCCTTTGATGAAATTGAGTGTTTTCTCTGCATCTTCAGTTGAATATAGCGGCTTAACCGGAGAGTTGTTTTTGCGGCGGTTTTTGCGGTTCTGCCACTCGCTGTCCATCTCCTGAATGTGGGCCGAGTCCAGAAGCATGATTCTGCTGAGCTCAGCCGTGGGGTGTGAGGTGATCACCTTGCCGCTGAAGCCGTCTCGAACCAGTTTGGGCAGACGGCCGATGTGGTCAAGATGGGCATGGGTAATCAGAACGGTATTGATTTCAGCAGGATCGAAACCCCAGCTTTTCCAGTTGCGTGCTTCAATTTGCTTGCCGCCTTGAAACAGGCCGCAGTCAACCAGAATTTTTCTGCCGTGGGATGATTCAACCAGATAACAGGAGCCGGTAACAGAGCCGGCCGCGCCAAGACAGGTAACTCGAATCATTGATGCTCCTTTTTACTAATTAATTTCAATAAAAAGAGTATCGGCAACTGAATAAGAAAATCTGAATAAACAAAAGCCGGGTGCTCAGTCAAGGCCCCGGCTTTTGCCCTTCGTAAAGAAGGTCTACTTATGGGTAAATAATTTATCGGCAGAAGTTTTGAGTTCTATAGATTATGCTTGAATTTCGACACAGAAGAAAAGCCGGAGATAATCTCCGGCTTTGGGTTTAGATGCGGCAGGTGCGGATGTCGGTAACGATGATGCCCTTGGCGCCGAGCTCTTTGAGTTGATCCATGATCGCATTGATGTCCTTGCGCTGAATCATGGCCTTGACCGCCACCCAATTCTCCCTGCTCAGGGGGGCCAGGGTGGGGGACTCAATGCCGGGCGTCAGGGTGCAGGCCTGATCCAGCTGCTCCTTGTTGATGTCATATTCGATCATGGCGTACTCGCGGGCTACGATGATGCCCTTTAGGCGCTCCATCAGGATGCGGACCTGGGGTTTCTCGGCAAACTCAGCCGAGCGGGCCACCAGAATTGCTTCGGAGTTGAGAATCGGATCGCCGACAGTGTTAAGGCCGGCCTCAATCAGGGTGCGGCCGGACTCGACCACATCGGCAATGGCATCGGCCACCCCGAGTCTGATAGAGATTTCGACGGCGCCGTCCAGTTTTACCACCTTGGCATCGACGCCCATCTTGGCCAGGTCCTGCTTGACCAGGTTGGGGTAGGATGTGGCAATGCGCAGTCCGTTAAAGTCTTTGGGCAACAGTTTTTTCTCTTTGGGCAGGGCATAGAAGAACGATGAGTTGCCAAAGTTGAGCGCCTGCAGCTCAGTGGTGCCGGACTCGCTGTCCAGGGCCAGGTCGCGGCCCGTTATGCCCAGATCAAGAACGCCGGTACCGACGTAGACGGCGATGTCGCGAGGCCGCAGGAAGAAAAATTCGATATCATTCTTTTCGTCCAGTACAAGCAGTTCGCGGCTGGCGCGTCTGCATTTGTAGCCGGCCTCTTTGAGCAGCTGGACGGTCTTCTCTGAGAGAGAGCCCTTGTTGGGGATCGCAATTCTTAACATAATTATCCTCGATTATAGATATTTGTAGACGTCATCCAGGTCGATATCACATGCGATCATCATGACCTGGAGATGGTAGAGCAGTTGGGAGATCTCTTCGGCAGTCTTCTCTTTGCCTTCATATTCAGCGGCAATCCAGACTTCGCCGGCCTCTTCAATGATTTTTTTGCCGATGAAGTGGACACCCTTATCGAACTCTTTAACGCTGCCGGAGTTGGGGTCACGCTCAGCGATCTTCCGATTAATTTCTGCAAACAGTTCTTCAAATTTTTTCATGCTTGATCCTAAATTTTACTTTTGCCCTACCAATACACAAGTTGAGGCGGATTGACAACCGCTAGTGCCTGACTGTTGGAGATTGAAGGGTGGATTTAGATTGGAAATCTAAAGGTTTTTGTGTTGCAAAGGCGAGGAGGGCGAGTGGCCCTCCGCTTAGCTTTCGAGGCAGACTTCGATGGTGAAGACGCCCTGTTCTATGGTAAATGGGATTGCAATTTTGGGGCCCTTGGTAATGTGGGTGACTGTATGGTTGGGGCCGGTGATCACGGAGGGAATGGCAGCCTGAAAGTGTTTGCCCTGGGCTTCCAGCTCGCGTCTGGCCTGGCCCGAGATCATGTTTGTCAGCTCGCCCACCGCGTCGGCAACTTCTTTGTCGATCTCATTGATCTCTTCACCGAACATGTTGGTGACGACTTGCAGGATGCTGCCCTGGTCAAAGGTGACCGAGATTGTACCGTTGGCTACGCCGGTGATGCCTATCACACCGGTAACATCCCCTTTGGCAATATTGTCTTTTTTCAGATATGGCTTTCCGGCAGAGGGTTTTACGAACGCCATTGTCGTAAGCACATTCATTGTAGCATTAATAAAGGGGTTAACAAGTTGTACATCCATTCCCAATCCTCCCTGATGATAGCGGTTCTCGTCCGCCTGACGGTTTGCAGGCAAACCATTATTCCAACTATCGGGATTTCTATATCGTTTCCTTAAATATATTTTAAAAAGTGCAAAATCCCTTATCCGACGTATGTTAATTTAATAGATCCGGTGCATGAAATTGCAAGCTGTCGTTAAAAAAAGGGGAAACGTTATCCGTTTCCCCTTTGGCTGCATTAAGAGACTAGCCACTGATTGATCTTGGAGTTGAATTCCGGCCAACGCCCCTGGATGCGGTCCAGCAGGAAGGCTTGCAGCAGGCTGTCAAAGAGCTGGGTGGCTGTTTCCAGCAGATACATGCGCTCATAGAAGACCGCCTGGCGCTCCTCAATTGGTGAGGTGGCCTCGTCCTGTTCGAGCTGCACCTTGGGCGATTTCAGTGAACCAAAGGCGAAGATGTCGGCTTTAAGGGTCAGCTTCCACTGATCTTCGCCGCGCTCAAAATAGATGATGCCTTCGGTGATGTTCTTGCCGCTCTGGATGGCTTCGCGGGCTTCGGCAAAGTTGTCCTGGGGACCGATGATGGAGCTCTTGCGAATGCCCTCCTCCTGTTCGTTGGAGAGGATGAAACGGTCATGGATGAAGCTGATGAAGGGCTCCTCCATTTCCAGCGGCCCCTCCTGGGTTACGCAGTATTCGGAGGATCCGTTGGCGGTCTGGTACATCAGCCAGAGCAGGAAGTCCCAGCCCATCCATTTATTGGCGTTGATCTGCTCAAGCACATCCTGGGATGACGAGTTGTTCAGCCGGCTCAGGGCCTGGTTTTGCTCCTCATTGAGCACCCTTTTGGCGCGCGCCATGGGGTGGATCGGTACCAGACGCAGGCCGTCAAAGGTTTCCTGAAATTTGTCCTCGATGAGGTCGAGCACCTTCTGGCTGATGTTGGAGACCGTCAGAATGTTCTGCTCCGTGTTCCAGATCATATCCCAGGTCTGGGGTATGGGCAGGGTGCGGGACAGCAGGGCGGCATTGAGATTTTCGCGCATTTCGATACGGGCCTTGACCGGTACGCGGTTGAGCTGCGGTCGCACCGATAGCCACTGGTCGCACTCCTGAGAGAGCATGTTCTTGAGCAGGGCGCCGGGGACCTTGCGCTGGTCACGGCGCAGGGCGAGGGCGAAGTACTGTTCATTCTTGAAGGCGAAGACATCCTCAAACTCATAGTCCATGGGATTATAGAAGTTGACCCAGCCGACTGACTCCTCATCGGCAGTCTGGTCAATGGGCTGGAAGGCGTTGCGCGCGAGGCATTCGCGTACCCACTCGTCCAGCTTGATTGTATCGGGAGCAGTACCCTTGACCTGGTACTGGTAAATGCTAACGCTGTTGGCCATTAAACCCATAAAAATCTCCTTGCATCGATTTGATCAATCAGAAGCAAGCAGGATTACAATAAATGCGACTGAGCGGCAAGCTGGATTTTGGTGATGGCAGCTGAGGTCAGTCCTGGTCTTTGATCAGTTCGATCTCGACTCTGCGGTTGGCCTGGCGGTTTTGAGCACTGGAGTTTGGCAGCAGCGGGTCAAACTCTCCGTAGGCGGCCGATGATATCTGAAATGGATCGACGCCGCGGCTGATCAGATAGCGGGTTACCGTCAGGGAGCGGGCCGCCGAGAGCTCCCAATTTGAGGCGAACCGGGCATTGTTGATGGGCAGATTGTCAGTGTGTCCCGAGACGATAACGCGGGGCTCCGGATTCTCGATGATGTAGGCGGCAATGCCGTCCAGCTCGGGTATGAAGTTGCTGCGCAGTTCGGCCTCACCGAGGGCAAATGTGATCTGTTCGCCCAGAATGAAAACGATGCGGTTTTCGTCGTAGCGGATGGCAAAGTTTTTATTCTGCTCGGCCTGTCCCAGCAGACGTTTGAGCGTTGTATCCTGGGGCGACGGCATGCCGAGCAACTCCTCCTCGGGTGGGGGCATGATGTTAAGTTTCTCGGTGTTGCCGGCAGTGATGTTGGTGCTGGATGAGTGAGAGTAGAAGATCACAAAGAAGATCAGCAAAAGGGTCAGCAGGTCGATCATGGACCAGAGGTGGGCCTCATCGTCGCTGCCGCCGATGAGGCTCGATTTCTTCAGGCGTGAATATTTGCGGATAGACTCCTGCAGGCGCTCATTGAGCTCTTTGACGTGTGCAGATGGCATCACTCTTTCTCTTCATGCTCTTCGCCGCCGGCCATTTTAAGGTAGGTCTGCTGGCGATACTTGATCGCTTTGGCATTCTTGCTTTCAAATATGTCAAGGATGCCTTCGATTATGATGTTGAAGAAAGAGACCTCTGACTTGGTCTTCTCGGCATGCTGTTTGGAGAGCGGCAGAAAGAACAGGTTGGCGTAGAGCAGGCCGTAGAGTGTGGTCAGCAGGGCCACGGCCATGCCTTGTCCGACCTCTTCAGGTGATCCGATGTTGCGCAGCACCGACATCAGGCCGATGATGGTGCCAATGAAGCCGAAGATGGGAGCCAGCTTGACCAGGGTGTTGAGTACATTGAGTTCGGATTCGCGGGTTGCGCAGTATATCTCATACTGTTTTTCAAGGGTTGTCTGGATTTCATAGCGCGAATAGCCATCGGCGATCATTTCGATGCCCTTCTTCAGTACCGGGTTATCTATGGAGAGGGCTTCGGCTTCAAGTGCGCGGCGGCCCTCGGTGCGTCGTTTGCGGGCCAGATCCACAATATACTCAACCAATGCTTCATGGTCATTGGGTGTGTAGGGCGCCAGATTTTGCAAACTCTCCATCAGATGTTCGATCGTCAATCGATTGAAGGAGAATATTGTACCCAGGAAGGTTCCGCCCAGCACGACCAGGCAGCTGATGATGGCAATCCATATGGATGTGGCGGTGAAGCGACTGCCAAAAATTGCAATTGCAACCGTCAGGATGGATATCAGAATAATTTTATTACGCATGTTCTTCCCCCTCAGGTCTATTAATAACGGCTCGGCACTTAATGGGAACGGCTGCATTGAATTGGCGGGCGATGTGTGTTAGTGCCCAAAACTACTACGTAAGGAGAAATGATATGCAGGATTTGAATGAGGCCCGTCAGAAAGAGATCGACGCAGCGAAGCTGAAAGCCAATCTCTCACGTATAAAGAACACTATTCTGGTCATGAGCGGCAAGGGTGGGGTCGGTAAGTCGACGGTTTCCGCCAATCTGGCCACCGGTCTGGTTAAACGCGGCTATACCGTCGGTGTTATTGATGGTGATATTCACGGCCCCAACATGCCTAAGGTGCTTGGGGTTGAAGATAATGAACTCATGGTTGATGAGGACAGGAATATTGTGCCGATTGAGAGCATGGGCGGCAAACTTAAGGTTGTTTCGGTCAGCTTCATGCTCGAGAGTCAGGATACGCCGGTTGTCTGGCGTGGCCCGGTCAAGCATCAGATTATGAATCAGTTTGTCAAGGATGTGAGCTGGGGTGATCTGGATTTCCTGGTGGTGGACCTGCCGCCGGGAACGGGTGATGAGCCCCTCTCCATCGCTCAGATCATATTGAGCACCGAGGGCGTGCATCGTCCCTCTGCGATTGTGGTCACAACCCCGCAGGATGTGGCTCTGCTGGACTCACGCAAGAGTGTCGAGTTTGCCGGCAAACTTGAGATCAATCTGCTCGGTATTGTCGAAAATATGAGCGGATTCACCTGTCCGCACTGCAACAATAACATTGATCTTTTCAAAACCGGCGGCGGCAGCCGTGCGGCCAGTGATCTGAATGTGCCCTTCCTGGGGGCGATCCCCATTGATCATCAGGTTGTTATCGATACCGATGCCGGCCGGCCCTTCATGGCGGAGGATAATGATCGTCTGGTCACAAAAGCCTTTGATAGTGTGCTGGACGGCATCCTTCAGGAAATTGAGGGATGAAGACTTACCTGGAGTGTGTAAGCTGCCTCTCCAAACAGGCGGTTGACATTGCCAGCTCTCACCTTCCCGCTGATCAGCGGGAAGGCTATGTGCGCGATATGGTGCATCAGCTGGCCGATTTTGATTTCACCAAATCGCCGCCCATGCTGGCGAAGGATATGTATGGCGCAGCCCGGCGCCTGGCCGATATTCACGATCCGTACGCCACCCAGAAGGACCGTTACAACAAGGTGGCCCTGGGGCTCTATCCGGCGCTGAAGGAGCGGGTGCTTAAAAGTTCAGATCCGCTGGATATGGCGCTTAGGATCGCGGTTTCAGGCAACATAATTGATTTTGGTTTGGCCAGTGAAGCCGATATCGATGTGGAGGCCACGGTTGAACGGGCCATTGCATCTGATTTCGCTATTGATCATATCGAAAAGCTTAAGGCCCAGCTTAAGGCTGCCGCCACGGTGCTCTATATTGGTGACAATGCGGGTGAGATTGTTTTTGATCGACTCTTTATCGAGATCATCGGACCTGAAAAAGTAACCTATGTGGTGCGCAGTGAGCCCATCATCAATGATGTGACTCTGTTGGATGCCGATCAGGTCGCTATGCCCTGCGCTGTGATTGAGAGCGGTTCTGGTGCACCCGGAACGCCGCTTGAGCTCTGCAATGACCTGTTTCTTAATCATTATGAGAAGGCCGATGTGGTCCTCAGTAAGGGGCAGGGCAACTTTGAGACCATGTCGTGTCCGCCGCGTGAACAGTTCTTCCTGCTGATGGCTAAATGCGATGTGGTGGCCAACGATCTGGGGGTGGAACGCGGCAGTTTCATTGCGCTCAGCAGAGGTTAGTCATGGCGATCAGGGACACCTTCAATGCCATTGCCGGCGAGTATGACCGTTATCGGCCGCAGTTGATTCCATGCTTCTATGATTTCTACGGCACCATCTTGGATGTGCTGCCGTTTGATGTTCAGGCAGAAATCCGGGTGCTTGATCTGGGGTGTGGCACCGGCCTGATTACTCAGTTTCTGCTTGAGCGCTACCCCAAAGCCAGCTTTGTGCTGCTGGATCTGGCCGATGAGATGCTGGCCGTGGCTGCCGAGCGATTCAGGGGGCAGGCGGTTGAATTATGTCTGGCTGACTATGTTGCTGAGTCATTTGACGGTCAGTTTGATCTGATTGTATCTGGCCTCTCTATTCATCATCTGGATGGTCATGATAAGGCCCGGCTCTTTGGTAAGTGCCACCGTCACCTAAAGGATGGCGGGCTCTTTATCAATGCGGATCAGGTCTGCGGCGGCAGCGCTGAGATCGAGGCTCTCTACCGCCGGGACTGGCTCGCTAAGATCCGTGTCAGTGGTTTAACCGAGGATCAAGTGGATTCAGCCCTCGAACGGACCAAGGAGGATCGGATGTCCACTCTGACAGATCAGTTGCGCTGGCTGAAGGATGCCGGCTTTGCAGATGTGGAGTGCTGGTATAAAAGTTTCAGTTTTGCCGTTTTTGGTGGAATGAAGAAGGGGGGCTAAGCCCCCCCCTCTGTCTAGAAGATCCAGGTCAGGCCGAAATCCAGGCCCTGCATGCTGAGTGTTGACTCCATGACGGTCGGTTGTCCGAAGAGGTTGAGACCGTATTGGCGGACAGTGTTCTCCAGTCCATACATATAGCCCAGATTCAGGTGGAAGGTGTCTCCGAAGTTGTAGCCAAATCCTAGGGTGATATGGTGCTCGGTGATGGCCGGAAAACCGATGATGCGGAATGTTTCATAGTAGTAGGTCGGCAGAACCTTGCCCTGCACAACTACCGGTACAACCGGCGAGGGTGGCGGGCCAAGGTTGAGGGTGCCGTTGAAGCCGTTATGCTCTTTGAGCGGACTGGCTCCGTAGTTGTAGCCGGCTCTGAGTGATATTCTGTCGGTCGGCTTGATCTGAACTCCCAGGGCTGTGATCAGCTGGTCGTCCCAGTCAAAATCATCATAACCCTTGGCGTCTGACCAGTTGTACCACTTGAGATTCAGCTCCAGCAGGGCCTGTAGGTCGCCGTCGAAAGCATAGGCCATGCCGGCGCCCAGCTGTTGCGGGGCCTGCAGGCGCAGGTTGTCTTCAAATCCGTTCTGGTCGAAGTCGACAACTTTTTCATGTTTGACCGTTTGCGGAGAAACGTAGGTCAGGCCGAGCGAGACGCTTTCGATAGGCTGGAAAAGGGTGCCCAGCTGGATGCCGTAGCCGTAGCCCGGTGATGAGCCGTTACGCAGATCGAGGCTGGCATAGTTGATGTGGAGTGAGCCGCCAATTGAGATGTTGTCGCCCACCTGGGCCGCCAGGGTCGGGGCAAACTTCATGATCTGCAGGGCGGTGTACTCGCCGGTGATCAGCGGATTGACGCCGAGTATGGCGGTCGGCTGATCGAGCAGCGTGTCGCGGTAGTCCACGCCGGCCCCGGAGGATCCGTAGGCGGCAATGCCGAAGCGCAGCGGCATGCCGCTCTTTTTGATGGGCACCGAAAGACCGATGGCCGGTATGGCAAAGGTGTGCTGGTTGCCTTCGGCCATCGCCGTGGTGCCGCTGTCGATAATCTTGGCCTCAACCTTGGGCCGGAATAGGGTGCCGGAAAAATCAAAGTCCGATTCCGGGCAGAATGCGCCGTAGCACATGCTGGCCGGGTTGGAAAAAACTGCGCTGATGGCGTCCTGGGGCGCAGCTATGCCGACTCCGCCCATGGCGCGGGAGATGGGGCCGATGCCGATCAGGTTGTCGCCGTTGGTGGCCCAGGCCGGCAGGCCGAGCAGGGCGGCCATGAGGCTGAAAATGATTAGACGTCTCAGGTTCTTCATAGTTACCTCCGTCACTATTTTATAACTTTATAATAAGTGGCTGTTTATCTATGCCTATAGTTTGATAGTTTTTTGTGAAAATTTGCTTGACCGGGGGGAGAGTTTGTCTTATTTAACACCTGATGTTCGATGAGCCTAACATTTGTTTCTGACTTAGGAAGGAGTCGTAAGTGGCAGTTATCAACATGCGAGAGATGAAGGATAATCAGATTGGCACGATTGCCAGGGTTAATGTGGGTGGTGAGCTAGGCCGGCGTATTCGCGAGATGGGCCTGGTTCCGGGTACCCGTTTTAAGATTCAGGGGCGGGCGCCGCTCAAGGATCCGGTGGCCTTGCGCGTCAAGGGGTTCAAGTTGACGCTGCGTAACTCTGAGGCGGACTATATCGAGGTGGAGGTCAATGATGGATCAGCATAACATAGCCCTGGCCGGCAATCCCAACTCCGGCAAGACGACTCTTTTTAATGAATTGACCGGCGCCCGCCAGCATGTGGGCAACTATCCCGGTGTCACGGTCGAGCGCAAGGAGGGTGATTATCTGCGCGGTCAGCTGCGCATGAACATTGTTGATCTGCCGGGAACCTACTCCTTGACGGCGTATTCCGAGGACGAGGTGGTGGCCCGCAACTATATTACCGAGGCAAAACCCGAGGCAGTCATTGATATTGTGGATGCCTCCAATCTGGAGCGCAATCTCTATTTGACTGTGCAGCTGCTCGAGATGGGGGCGCCGATCTGCATCGCCCTCAATATGATGGATGTGGCCAGCCGGCGCGGGATAAATATTGATACAAGTAAGATGAGTGAGGTCCTGGGGGTGCCGGTCAGGCCGGTGATTGCCCGCAGCGGCGAGGGCAAGGATGCTCTCATGGATGTGGTGCACAACATGATTGAGTCTGGCGAGCACCGCGAGCCGCTGATTGTCTCATATGGCGAGGATCTGGACAGTGCCCTGATTCAGATGGAAGAGCTGATTGCTGGCAGCGGTCTGGTGGCGGAGCTGTATAATCCGCGCTGGGTGGCGCTGAAATACCTTGAGCGTGATGAGCTGATCATTGAGATGGGCCGTTCGCACAATGCCCCGGTTTCTGCCGAGTTGGAGGCCCTGGTTGCCAGGCTTGAGAAGCATCTGGCTGAGACCTTCAATAGCTACCCCGAGGCCCTGATTACCGATTACCGCTACGGTTTCATCAGCTCCCTGATCAAGATGGTGGTTACAACCGAGCAGGATGAGCTCGAGCGGGTCTATACCTCGGACAAGATCGATCAGGTGGTTACCCATCGGATCATCGGTCCGCTGCTGATGTTGGCCGTGATCTATGCCCTCTATCAGTTTACCTTCACCTACAGTGCCGTGCCTGTGGGCTGGTTTGAGGGCTTTTTCGGCTGGCTGGCCGACTGGGCCTCCAGTGTGCTGCCCGACGGCAAGCTGGAGTCGCTGGTGGTTTCCGGCATTATCGACGGCGTTGGCGGCGTGCTGGGCTTTGTGCCCCTGATCATGTTCATGTTCTTCGGTATCGCCATCCTTGAGGACTCCGGCTATCTGGCCCGCGTGGCCTACATGATGGATCGCATCTTCTCCATCTTCGGTCTGCACGGCTCTTCGGTAATGGCCTTCATTGTCTCCGGCGGGATTGCCGGCGGCTGTGCCGTACCCGGTGTCATGGCCACCCGTACTCTGAAGTCGCGCCGTGAGCGCATCGCAACCCTGTTGACCGTGCCCTTCATGAACTGCGGCGCCAAGCTGCCGGTATTCGCCCTCCTGATCGGAGCCTTCTTCTCGGCCCATCAGGCGCGCATGATGTTTATCATTACACTGATCTCATGGTTTGGCGCCCTGATCGTGGCCAAGATTCTGCGCATGACCGTTGTGCGCGGCGAGTCCATGCCCTTTGTCATGGAGCTGCCGCCCTACCGCATCCCGACCTTTAAGGGGCTCATGATCCACACCTGGGAGCGTACCTGGCAGTACATCAAAAAGGCCGGCACCGTCATTCTCGGTATCTCGATTGTGCTCTGGGCCATGATGACCTTCCCCGAACTGCCGGCTGAGAATCACTACTCTGTCCAGCGCGAAGCTCTGATCGCGTCCGGTGCGCCGGATGAGCAGTTGGCCGAAATTGAGCGCCTCGAGGCCGGCGCCGCCCTCGAAAACTCCGTGGCTGGCCGCATCGGTAAATCCATGGAGAAGGTTACCCTCTGGGCCGGTTTTGACTGGCGCACCGATATCGCCCTGCTGGGTGGCTTCGTCGCCAAGGAGGTCATCGTCTCGACCCTCGGCACGGCCTACTCGTTGGGTGAGGTCGACGCTGAAGAGGCAACCTCGCTCTCCGAGCGCCTGCAGAATGAGCCGGGTTGGTCACCCTTGATGGCCTTCTCCCTGATCCTCTTCGTCATGTTCTATGCACCCTGTTTTGTAACTGTGGTTTGCATTGTGCGGGAGGCGGGCTCCTGGAAGTGGGGCGCCTTCTCCATGATCTTCAACACCACCTTTGCCTTTGCGCTGGCGGTGGTCGTTTACCAGTCCGGCAAACTGCTTGGCCTGGGGTAGAAGTTGCGCCGGGAAAACTTCTTACAGGAGGTTTTCCCGGCTGTATTCTGTTGTTAGATTAACGCTGGTTAGCAAAAGCCTTTCATGTGATGATCACGTCATGTTATAACGGCAAAAGTTTTGGGAGACGGATAGCCGCTCTCCCTGCTTGTCATCAGGAAAGGAAATGCAACGATGCCTTATGAGATTTTATCTGAGGATGGCGGAAAGAGGATTACAGTTAACTTTTGGGGTTTAGTGACCCTGTCAGATATTTTCGATTCGTTTAAGGACAGGTTTTCTGACATTGAGGCAATTAAACGTCTGAGGGTAAACATTGCGGACTACACCGATGTTGACGAAGTTAGAGTCACCGGTGCGGAAGTCAGGGAGCTGCTCCCCATCTTCAGAGATCTGGCCTCCAAAAATAATAGTGCGATCCTGGTCGTCATCGCACCTACGGATCTCAAGTTCGGGCTCTCCCGGATATGGGATCTGGGCCTCTATGATCTGGCCTGTCATCATAATGTTTTTCGCAGTCGTGAGGATGCAATGGAGTGGATTGCTGAAATTGAATTGGCCGGGAGTTCTGGCGTCATCAAGCCCTGATTGGCTTATATATCAAACGGATTTTAATCAAATAGTCCCTGTCCCTTTTTGTTTGGTAACCCTTGACTAGTTAATTCGCGCAATTAGTTTTGATGTATCTATGCAGGACAGGAGTATCTATGTTTGAATTTCACATCTCCCTTGAATCAAGGGTGCGTTATGAGTTGAGTGAAACCCTCTTTGTCACCAGCGGCCGGGTTGTATACGCCGACATTGCGGCGGCCCGCAAGCTGGCCCACAGTATAAATTCGCGCTCCGCCACGCTGCAGGCCCGTACCAGCGAGATCTATGCCATGGGCATCATCGATGAGGTCATGCATCAGGTTGTGCGCTACTATTCGGATAATCTTGGGATCGAGATTATGCTGGAGGCCAGCAATTTCATGGGCCAGAGCATCCCCAAAGATCGCCTCGAAGCCAGTATCCGGAACTTTTGCGAGGCTTTTCCGCCGCGCGATGTCTACCGTGGTCATAAGAGCGTGGCCGACTATCTGCTGGAGGATGATGGCGGTATCTCCAATCGTGTCATCTCCATTGAGGAGATGCTGCTGCTCAGGCTGGAAAATGAAAATCCTGCGTTCAGCGGCTATAAGGAACTGATTGATGACACATCTCTGGCCCAGCAGAGTGACTATCTTAAGATAATCACTCTGCTGGAGGAGTATTCCCGCAGTCTGCCCTATGTTCCGCCGCATGGACTCAGCCTGATGGACATGCTTAGGGCTCCATTCAGGGCGTCTCCCGACTCGCTGGCCGGCCAGCTTAAGTTTATTAGGGACAACTGGGGTTATCTGCTGACCGGATCTCTGGCAAAGTTGTTGATGGAGATTATCCGCAGCCTTGACTTGATGCAGGAGGAGGATAAAGTCCGCGGCCTTGGCCCCGGTCCCAATGAGGCCCTGCGCTTCTCGCAGGCTGACCTTAGTGATTATGTGCGCTTCAGCCCGGACCTGGACTGGATGCCGCGTCTGGTGCTGATGGCCAAGAGCACCCATGTCTGGCTGCATCAGCTCTCGGTCAAGTATGGTTTCAATATTAATACTCTGGATCAGATTCCGGATGCAGAGTTGCGCATGCTGGCGGACTGGGGCTTCACCGGCCTCTGGCTGATCGGTATCTGGCAGCGTTCGCCGGCCTCGGCGCGCATCAAGCAGATTATGGGCAACCCCGAGGCTCTCTCGAGTGCCTACTCGATCTATGATTATGAGATAGCTGATGACCTCGGCGGACAGGCCGCCTTTGAGAATCTTAAAAGCCGGGCCTGGGGTTTTGGCATTCGCATGGCCACCGACATGGTTCCCAACCATATGGGCATCTATTCCAGATGGGTCATTGAGCATCCCGAGCGCTTTATCCAGCTTGGGCATCCGCCTTTTCCGGCCTACCAGTTTAATGGGGAGGACCTCTCGCATGATCCGTCGGTGGTCCTGCAGCTTGAGGACGGTTACTGGTCGCATTCGGATGCCGCCGTGGTATTCAAGCGGTATGACCGGAATTCTGGCGAGACGCGCTATATCTATCATGGCAATGATGGCACCAGCATGCCCTGGAACGATACGGCTCAGCTTAACATGTTGCTGCCGGAGGTGCGTGAGGCGGTTATTCAGGAGACGATCAAGGTTGCCAGGCAGTTTCAGGTCATTCGCTTTGATGCGGCCATGACTCTGGCTAAACGTCATTTCCAGCGCCTCTGGTACCCGTTGCCGGGTTGCGGCGGCGATATCCCGTCGCGTACGGAGAATTCGATCTCCAATGATGATTTTCAGCGTCTCTTCGGGCCCGAGTTCTGGCGCGAACTGGTTGATCGCATCGCCCAGGAGGTGCCCGATACTCTTTTGCTGGCCGAGGCTTTCTGGCTAATGGAGGGCTACTTTGTGCGCTCCCTTGGCATGCATCGGGTCTATAACAGCGCCTTTATGAATATGCTCAAGAGTGAGGAGAACTCCAAGTACCGCGATGTGGTTAAAAATGTGCTGCGTTTCAACCCCGAGATCTTGCGCCGCTTTGTCAACTTTATGAACAACCCCGATGAGGAACCGGCGGCCGAACAGTTCGGCAAGGGTGACAAATATTTTGGGGTGGCGACCCTGATGGTTACCATGCCGGGGCTGCCCATGTTCGGCCATGGCCAGATCGAGGGCTTTTATGAGAAGTACGGCATGGAGTACGCCCGGGCCTACTGGGATGAACAGCCTGATCATGATTTGATTGAGCGCCACCGCCGTGAGATTTTCCCGCTCATGAAGCTGCGCCACCTCTTCAGCGGGGTTGAAAACTTCATTTTCTATGATCTGGTGACCGAGCACGGCACGGTTAATGAAGATGTCTTTGCCTACTCTAACCGTTGTGGCGCCGAGCGGGCGCTGATCCTGTACAATAATCGCTATGCCGAAGCGCGGGGTTGGCTGCGGACCTCGGTGGGCATCAGTCAGGGCGAGGGTGGGCATGTTGTGCACTGTTCGCTGATTGAGGGATTGGCGCTTAAGTTTATGCCCCAGATTTATTACAGTTTTAAAGAGCAGCGCTCCGGGCTTGAGTATCTGCGTTCGGCCGGCGACCTGACTGCCGGCGGGCTCTATGTCGAACTGGGGGCTTATCAGGTTAACGTGCTCTTGGAATTTAGGGAGCACTATGACTTTGACGGGGCCTGTGCCGGGCTGGCCCAGGAACTGGCCGGCCGCGGTGTCGGCGATATAGATTCAGCCATTAATTCCTATCGACTGCGCCCGGTGCATGCCAAGCTGAATGAGCTGCTGGTCGGGGTTGCCAGGGGCGGTGGCGTTGATCAGGAGTGTCTGCAGGGGTTGCTGGATGTCATGTGCGCCATTGGCGGGTGTCAGCCGGGATTGATCCATGCTGAGGTTGTACGCGCTTTTCGTCGATTGCTGCAGTTTGATCTGCAGGCCGATGGCCTGGATGAAGATGTAAAGAGATACTTTGCCGGCAGTATGACCGGCCGCTTCAGTCTGCAGGATACTGTCTGGCGCAGGCTGCTGCTCTATAGTCTGTTGCAGCCGTTGAGTGAGTTGAGTCCGGGCCTCGATCTGTTTGACTACTGGTATCTGGATCAGCCCTTGGCTGAGCTGCTTCATGGGTGGGAAGTTGAAGATGTTGTAGCAGAGCTCGGTCTGCTGCGGGCCCTGCTGGCAAGTGGCGCTAAGGATCTGCCGGAAAGTTTTGATGAGTTGAGTGTGCACAGCTACCTGGGAGTCAATCTGTATGACGGCCACTGGTGGTATGATGCCGAGTCATTTGAGGTTCTGGTCTATTGGCGCATTCTGATCGACTTCCTCTATGGCACGGGGCAGTTTAAAATTGGTGACGCGGGCGCGATTATTGCCAAGTCCCAGCGCAGCGGTTATAAGTTATCTGAAATCAGAGAGTTGCTGGAGTGTTAGGTCTGCGAGGCGGGTGGAATTTCCTGTTCTACAATTTGTAAAAAAATGTTATGCAGGGCTTTGATTTTATTCTGCCACAAAGAGGAGACAACACTCGTGAGAAACATCATGGCGTGCTTGCGCCCACTGTCCAGCTGGAAAGTTTATCTGGCCAAGAATCCGGCTGAGCTGCCGGCCAAGTCAATCTGTCTATTTCCCTATCAGCCCAATATGCTCTGCTGCGGCCTGGCCGGGCTGCTGGCCATAAAAAATGAAGGTTCCGCCGCTGGTCGTGATCCGGTCTGTGAGTTGCCGGCGGCCTATGCTGAAATTGTAGAATTCGCCCTGGACGCCGTTATGGACGGCCAGGTGGCCGATTTTCTGGTCAGTGAGGAGCTCTTGCGCCAGATGGCTGCCGATCTCTTTCATCTGAAGCAGGATCTGGACCTGCAGTACTCCATGCATGCCAGTGGTTCGATTGAGCGGATGCGTGACCTGGCCCGCGACCTGGAGGCCTTTGTGGCCGAGCAGGATGTGCTGATTGAGAAGCATGCCGACTCCATCAGCACCAAGGATATGGAGATCATCTCCGGCCGCCTGATTATCCTTAAGGATGTCCTTTGGGGGCTGCAGGAGGATCTGCTCAGCAATCAGGATAAGATTCTGGACCTTTACGGGGCGGAGAATGAACTGACGGATCAGGCGTTCAAACGGCTGCAGCGCTTCAATTTTGTGCTCAATTCGCTGGATCGCCTGGAGGTCCGCGGTCGCGACTCGACCGGTATTCAGCTCAACTTCCTCTTCAATGATGCGGTGTCTTTCGCTGATTTGCTTGCGGTCCTCAAGGATGTCGGGCTTGATGCTGAGTTTGAAAAACGCATTCAGCCTGGTGACCTGATGAACGGCTCCATCAGTTACAGTCCCGAGGGGTTGATCTTCACCTATAAGACCGCATCCGTGACCGGTAAACTGGGGCGCAACTGCCGCATGCTGCGTAAGAGCATGAAGGATGACGAGATCCTGCACTTCTTCCTGAGCTACCCCGGCTGCGATGAGATGTATCTGGCCCACACCCGCTGGGCTTCGGTGGGTGCCATCAATGAGCACAACTGCCACCCGCTCAACAATCACGCCAAGGGCTCCTCTGAGCGGGACTATCCGGCCTACGGCAATGGCAGCTGGTACATCAATGTGGCCCTCAACGGTGATATCGACAACTATGCGGAGCTGAGAGCCGGCTTTGAAAATGACGGCGTTCAGCTGGATGCCAATGTGACCACCGACACCAAAGTGATTCCGATGAAGATTGAGGAGTTCCTGCGTAAGGGGCACGATCTTAAAGAGGCCATGCGCCTGGCGCTGAACACATTTGAGGGTTCCCACGCCATTGCGTGTGAGTCCAACCTGGAGCCCGGCAAAGTTTTTCTTGCTCAACGCGGCAGCGGCCAGAGCATCTATGTGGGCCTGGGCGAGCAGCAGTACTCCTTCTCATCCGAGATCTACGGCCTGGTTGAGGAGACTCCGCGCTTCATCAAGATGGATGGTGAGCTGGAGCATGAGGTGGACGGCAAGGTCACCCGCGGTCAGCTCTTTACCCTGAGCAATGACAAAGGCGCCGACCTGGCCGGTATTGAGGCCTGTTTCTATGACGGTCATCCGATTGCGTTGACCGAAGCCGATATCCAGGTGGCTGAGATCACCACCCGTGACATTGACCGTCGCGGTTTTTCGCACTATCTGATCAAGGAGATTCTGGATGCGCCGGGTTCGATCCGCAAGACCCTGCGCGGCAAGTACCGCATTGAAGGCGGCGAAGTGACCTTCAATCTCGATGAGGAGGTTGTGCCGCAGGCCACCTGTGATGCGCTGGCCTCGGGCAAGATTCGCCGCATCTATGTGGTGGGGCAGGGCACGGCGGCTGTGGCCGGCTGCGCCATCTCCGAGGCCCTCAATATCTATCTCAAGGGCACCCACATCAATGTGCAGGCCAAGACCGCCTCGGATCTGAGCGGCTTCGGCCTGGATGATGATCTGAGCGACAGCATGGTGATCGCCGTGACCCAGTCGGGTACCACCACTGACACCAACCGCGCCGTGGCCATGGTCGCCAAGCGCGGGGCCCATGTGATCGCCATCGTCAACCGCCGCCAGTCCGACATCACCACCAAGGCCAGTGGCGTCTACTACACCTCGGACGGCCGCGATATCGAGATGTCGGTGGCCTCCACCAAAGCCTTCTACTCGCAGATCTGCGCCGGCTATGTTCTGGCACTCTACTTTGCCAGACTGACCGGCTCAATCGCCGGCAGTCAGATTGCCAGGGAGCTCAACAGTCTCGAGAAGATTCCGCGGCTCATGAACCGTGTGATTGCCCGCCGCGATTCAATCAAGGCTACGGCCTGGCAGCATGTACGTAACAAGAAGTACTGGGCCGTTGTGGGCAGCGGCACCAATAAGGTGGCCTCGGATGAGGTGCGCATCAAGCTCAGTGAGCTCTGCTACAAGACCATCTCCTCGGATATCATCGAGGACAAGAAACATATCGACCTCTCCAGTGAGCCCCTGATCCTGGTGATGGCGGCCGGTTCGCCCGAGATCGTGTTGGAAGACATCGTCAAGGATACAGCCATTTTCAAGGCCCACGCCGCCCGGGTGGTGGTGATTGCCGATGAGGGCGAGTTCCGTTTCGACAAGGTTGCCGATGAGGTCATCCAGGTGCCGCGGGCGCCGTTCCCGCTCTCGGTTATCCTCAATACCCTGGCCGGTCACATCTGGGGCTACTATGCCGCCAGCAGTCTTGATGAGCAGGCTGAGATTTTTAAGCAGTTCCGCACCAATCTCTCGGTCTTGATGGCTGAACACACCAGCCGGGGTCTCTCAACCTTTGAGAGTCTCGCGGATCGTGAGCTGCACCGCATCGTTGATGAGTTCAGCAAGCAGTTCAACCCCTGGCGTTCATCCGGTGCCCTGGCAACCATGAGCATTGAAACCGCCTCCGACATCATGCTGCTGCTTAAATATGCAGCCGGTAAGCTGCCGCTGGAGGAGTTCTGGATCGATTTTGAGGATAAGCGGATCTCTTCATCGCCGCTTGATATGCTCGACCTCGTGCTGGGTAAGGCCATTGACGAATTGGCGCGGCCCATCGATGCCATCCGCCATCAAGCCAAGACGGTTACTGTTGGAACAAGCCGCAAGGTTGAGAAGCTTGAGGGCATTCTCTTCGATATGCTGGCTGAGCACGGCTACTCCATGGAGAATCTTAAGGCCAAAGATGGCTATACCCTCAAGCGTCTGCAGCGAGCCGTCAAGGGGATCAATGGTTACACCCTCTACTCCATCAAGGGTCTTGATGAGGAGGGGATGCCTTCCAACAGCACAATCATCTCAATAGAAAAACGTGACGGCATTGCCAATAAGATGGACACCAGAATATCCGAGCCCAAACCGGTAAGGGGCACCAAGAAGTCAATTCTCAGGACCGGTGATGTATATGCGGGCGCCGGCAAGTCTGATGACGCCAGCATTATCGCTATCCCCCTGATTGGAGAGGGGTATGAGATTGATCATATCCTGCTGGCCCATGTTGAGTTTGATGACGCCCTGGTCGGCGAGGATAGGGCTGCCGTTCTGGGCGAGAAATATAATGACATCAGAAACATGGTCGATGAGCGCAACCTGGATTGGAAGGATGATCTGCTGAACGGCATCTCAATGAAGTATCTGCTGGGTGAGGCCGCCGATGTGATCGCTGCCGAGATTCAGAACAAGTTGGAGCATTGATATGGGTAGACTTTTTGGAACAGACGGAATTCGCGGAGTAGCCGGCCAGTATCCGATCACGGCCGAAATGGCCATGCGCATCGGCAAAGCCGTGGCTCTAGCCTTTAGGCGCGAGGGACATACCCCCAGAATCGTGATCGGCAAAGATACGCGCATCTCGGGCTACATGCTCGAGAGTGCCTGTGCATCGGGCGCCTGCGCCATGGGAGCCGATGTCCTTATTTTAGGACCGATGCCCACACCCGGCGTGGCCTATCTGGCGCGCTCCATGCGGGCCGATGCCGGCATTGTCATCTCGGCATCCCACAACCCCTTTGAGGATAACGGCATCAAGATCTTCTCGGGCGACGGCTTCAAGCTGCCCGATGAGCGCGAAGCCCTGATTGAGCAGTACATTCTGGGAGATGAACTTGAAAGTGCGCCGGGGAATATAGGGACAGCGCATAAGGTTGATAATGCCCGCGGTCGTTATATCAGTTTCCTGCAGAGCACCTTCGAATACTCGCTTGAGGGCAAGAAAGTTGTGTTGGACTGCTCCAATGGCGCAACCTACAAGGTTGCCCCCGAGGCCTTTGCCGAGCTGGGTGCTGAAGTCATCACCATCTTCCATGAGCCCGACGGGCGTAATATCAATGACAGTTGCGGCTCCCAGCATCCCGAAACCCTGGCGGCCGAGGTTGTCAAACATGGCGCCGTGGCCGGCTTTGCCTTTGATGGCGACGGCGACCGCGTGATTGCCGTGGATGAAAAGGGACAGGTGCTGACCGGCGACCAGATTCTGGTGCTCTGCGCCAATTCATTGAAACGTGAGGGCAGGCTTAGGAACAACCTGGTGGTCGGCACGGTCATGAGCAACCTGGGCTTCGGTCTGGCGCTCAAACGTATGGACATCGACTATTTGACCGCCGATGTGGGCGACCGCTATGTGCTGGAGCAGATGCAGCAGAGCGGGGCCGTGCTCGGCGGCGAGGACTCCGGCCATCTGATCTTCCTTGACCACCACAGCACCGGCGACGGCATGGTGGCGGCCCTGCAAATTTTGCGCGTAATGCTGTCTGAGAACAGGCCGCTTTCCGAACTGCGCGATCAGATGAAGGTCTATCCTCAGATCCTGATCAATATTGATGTTAAGTCCAAGCCGGCCATCGAGTCTGTGCCGGCCCTGCTCGAGATTATCGAAAAAATTGAAAATGAACTGGGCGACCAGGGGCGTGTGCTGGTGCGTTACTCCGGCACCCAGCAGATGTGTCGTGTGATGGTTGAGGGGCCCACGGCCGAGATCACCAGCGATGCCTGTGAACGGATTGCCGAGGTCGTCAGACAGGAGCTGGCCTGATCATGCTTGATGAGCTATTGAAGCGGGGCGTCCGGATCCCGGCACCGCAGAGTGTCGAGATCTCGGCTGATCTTAATCCCGATCTGATCGATCCGGATGTGACCATCCATGCGGGCTGTAAGCTGAGCGGGCCGGATACCCTGATCATGGCCGGTTGCCGGCTGGGGCGCGAGGCCCCGGTAACTGTTGCAAATTGTCAGCTGGGCCGCAATGTTCACTTGAACGGCGGCTACTTCAGAAACTCCACCTTTCTGGATGGCGCCAATATGGGCTCCGGAGCGCAGGTGCGTGATGCCTGCCTGCTGGAGGAGGAGGCGGGCGGCGCCCATAATGTCGGGCTCAAGCAGACCATCCTCTTCCCCTTTGTGACCCTGGGTTCGCAGATCAATTTCTGCGATATCTTCATGGCCGGCGGCACCAGCCGCAAGGACCACTCGGAGGTCGGCAGCTCCTATATCCACTTCAACTACACCCCCAATCAGGATAAGGCCACCGCCTCGCTGGTCGGCGATGTTCCCGGCGGGGTCATGCTTGATCGGCGGCCCATCTTCCTGGGCGGCCAGGGCGGCCTGGTTGGGCCGGCCAGAATCGCCTACGGTACGGTTGTGGCCGCCGGATCAATTGTGCGCCGCGATATTCTGGATGAAGACCAGATGGTCTTTGTGCCTCCGGTTGAGGCCAAGCAGCGCTCTTTTACCGGCGGGCTCTACGGCAGGATCGAGACGAAGGTTGATAACTCGGTCTGCTACATTGCTAACATGCTGGCTTTGCGGCAGTGGTATCTGCACGTGCGCTCGCAGTTTTATCGCAGCGAGATGGAGCAGGCGCTGCTGGCCGGGGCCCTTGACAAGATAGATCAGGCCGTCGAAGAGCGCATCGCCCGCTTGGGGGCTCTGGCCGAAAAGCTTGAGCGTTCGGTCAATATCGGTCAGGAGCTCGGCCTCAGCGAGGAGCTGCTGGCCGGTCAGCGGGCCTTCTGTGAGCGCTGGACCATGATGAAGTATCGCCTGGGCGGGCTTGCCGATTTCAGTGGTGATCATGAGTTGAGGGATGCGTTTCTGGCCGAGCTTAAAGCTGATGTCGGTTACATAGAGGCGATTAAGAACTGCGCTTCACTGGATGGCCGTCACTGGCTGCAGAGTATAGTAGACGGCGTAGTTGCCAAACTCTAAGGGGGATCTATGAAAAGAGCTGTTCTTTTGTTAAGTTTTCTGGCCCTGTTTTCTCAGCCGCTGCTGGCGGATGAAGTTGCGCTGTCCAAGGGACAGACTCTCTATGTGCCGGTCTACTCGCATCTCTTCAGCGGGCCCAAGGACCTGCCGTTCAATCTCTCGGTTATTTTGAGCATTCAGAACACTGACATGCACAATACAATCAGGGTCAGCAGTGCCGATTATTATGACAGTGAGGGACATCTGATGCGCCGTTATTTCGGTCAGCCGGTTGTGCTGGGCCCGCTGGCCTCCAAGCATATCCTGATCCGCGAGGACGAGGTCAAGGCCGGGGTGGGCGCCAACTTCATCGTGCGCTGGCAGGCCGACAAGGCCATCAATGCGCCGATTGTTGAGTGTCTGATGATTGGGTTTAAACAGGGACAGGGCATCTCGCTGGATTCCCAGGCCAAGGTTATCAGAGAATTTAATAAGTAAAAGCGGGGCTTTCGCCCCGCCAATTTCTGATTAGTCCAGAGCCGCTTCCGGCTCATTCGCGCCGGTCACTTCGCTGATCTTCTCGGCCACCAGATAGACCACAAAGGCGGTCAGCAGTCCGTTGATGGGGGCAATGCCGATCGTTATAAACTTGGCCGCCGCTGCGCCGCTGGCCCAGCCGATGATGGCCGTCGGACGCACACTCTTGAACTCATGCTCGCTAAATTCACGATAGCTACCGCGCAGCAGGTAGTCGGTCATGATGATGGCGCCGATGGGCGGCAGCATGGTGTTGAGCAGGGCCAGCCAGCCCACGAAGTTGTTGTAGAGGTACATGGCCAGCACCGTGCCCAGCAGGCCGTTGAAGATGACGATGTACCTCTTGGGCAGGCCGGTGATGTTGGCGAAGCCCAGTCCTGAGGCATAGAGGGCGTTGTCGTTGGTGGTCCAGATGTTGAGCCCCAGCAGCAGCATGGCCGGGATGATCAGGCCCTGCAGGTAGAGCACCTCTGAGATGTCGGCCTGCTGATAGAATGCTGATCCGACGGCACCGAAGATGAACATCAGCGAGTTGCCGATGAAGAAGGCCAGCACGGTGGTGCTGACGGCAACTCTCTTGTTCTTGGCAAATCTGGTGAAGTCCGGGGTCAGGGTGCCGCCCGAAATGAAGGAGGCCACGCAGATGCCGATGGCCACGCTCATGCCCAGGGGTTCGCTGGGATTGAGACCCATGAAGAACTCCATACCGCCGGCTTCGTTGACGGCTCTGCCGACCGAGAAGAAGCCCAGGATGGCGATGGCCGGCACCGCAATTGATGAGAGAATGGTGAGGGCCTTGAAGCCGTAATAGGCCGTGGCGGTCATCAGGATGCCGCTGATGGCGATCAGCAGGTAGAAGCTGGCGCCGCTGAACGTTTCGCCGGTGAACTTCTGGATCGGCAGGGCAAACATGGCCACGCCGACACCGAACCAGCCGACCTGGGTGATGGCCAGCAGGAAGGAGGGCAGGTAGGAACCCTTGACGCCGAAGGAGTAGCGCGCCAGCAGATGGGTTGAGAGGCCGGTCTTGCTGGCGATGTAGGCCAGGGTTCCGGTGTAGGCGCCCAGGATTAGATTGCCCGCCAGTACGGCCAGAAAGAACTGGCTGGCGGTCAGACCGACGCCCAGCTTGCCGCCCGACCACATGCTGGCCGAGAAGAAGGTGAAGCCCATCATGACCACGAACATGGCCCAGAAGCCGCGGCGCGATTCCCGGGGGACCGATTCCAGTGAGAAGTCGTTTTCTTGCATGCTTAATCCTTTATCTTTTCAATTGCTTCAATCTGCATGCGGCAGATCTCTTTCAGGTTGGTGGAGCTGAAGCGGCTTACGTCCAACTCCGGAAACCGCTCCTTCAGAAGTTCAGAGAAGCTCATGCCCGACTCGGCCAGACTGAGGCATTGCAGCCAGTAGTTGTGGATGTCGGCAAAGTATTCGGGCAGCCAGAAGGCGCGCGAACCGGCATCGTAGATGGTGCAGCGCTCGATGGGGTAGGCCGGGTTGGCATATTGTGACTCGATGAATTCAGGCGCCATCAGTGATCCGCGGCGCAGCAGATCGGTGCCGGTGAGGCGGATTGAGAGTTGGGTGTCGATCTGGGCCACCTCGAAGCGGCCCTCGACGTAGATGACCGCTGAGCCCTCATACTCCTCGTAGCGCTGCATGCAGATGGCGTCGATCTCACGGATGATCTCCTCGGAACGCTCGCCGCCGATGGTGAAGAATAGGATCGATTTCAACTGAGCGCCCTGTTGATCAACGGCTTTAAGTAGTTCTTGGAGGGCGTGTTCCAGGCTGGTGCCGGTGGCGACCACGTCACCGAGGACGGCCGTGGCAATTTTGGGCAGGTAGACCTTTTTGTAGGCGCTTTCGGTGATGTGCCAGTCTTCGGAGTCCTTGCTGTCGCGGGCCCGCTGGGCGCTGATGAAGGCTGATCCGTGGCGGTTCCAGCCATGGGCGGTGGCCAGGGCTTCGCGCAGGCCAAAATTGAGTCCGCCCCTCAGCACATGAAAGACGATCGTCTCCATCTCCTGCATGCTGAAGAGCTTTTCGCTGGCCAGAGCCTCCAGGGTGGCTGAACAGGCCTCGCGCAGCAGATCGGTGTATTCGACACCGCAGATGATCGGGTCGTTGCAGATGGCTCTGGTCTGGGGGGTTGATGATATGAAACGGGAAAGTTTGGTGTCTGGGGTGGCCGGCAGTTGATAGAGGGAGCAGGCCGGAGTTTTATGTTTCAGTTCCAGTGACTCGTGATTCATTAAAGTTGTCTCCGGTTTTTGTAGTCTTTAGAACAGCGAAAATTAAACGGCAAGTGAAAAATACAGCACTCTGCTGGATCGTTTACAGATTGTTGATTATCCAGTAGTATCGCCCGCATGTTGGAGGATGCAAGCGCGCGCCTGATCGGTCAGGTGGAGCGAATCACATATCAGAATGACGAGAACGGCTACACCATCGCCAAGGTGGCTGTGGATGGCGAGCTTGAGCTGGTGACCGTGGTGGGCAATCTTTGCGGGCCCATGTTGGGTGAGATTCTGGACATGCAGGGCCGCTGGGGTGTGCATCCGACCTATGGCAGCCAGTTCAAGGTTGCATCATTCAAAGCCATCGCCCCGGCCTCACTTGAGGGGATTGAGCGTTATCTGGCCTCCGGCGTGATCAAGGGCATCGGGCCGTCCATGGCCGCCAAGATTGTCGAGTCCTTCGGTGTGGAGACCCTGGATGTGCTCGAGCACGAGCCTTACCGACTGCCTTCAATTCCCGGTATTGGCAAGCGCAAGGCTGAGGCGATCCGGTTGGCCTGGTCGGACACCAAGGATGTGCGCCAGGTGATGATTTTTCTGCAGAGCTATGAGGTGTCGCCGGCCTATGCCGCGCGCATCTATAACACCTATGGCCGGGACGCCATTAATCTGATTACCGAGAATCCCTATCGGGTGGCCATGGATATTCCGGGCATCGGTTTCATGATGGCCGACCGCATCGCCCAGAATCTCGGCTTCGAACGTAATTCAGAGCAGCGGGCCGAGGCCGGTATTCTTTATGTTCTGAATCAGCTTAATCTTGAGGGGCATGTCTACTATCCGCAGGCAGAGCTGGTTTCCAGGTCATGTGAGATCCTGAAGGTGGATGAGACGATCGTGCTGGGGGCCCTGGATGAGTTGAACGTCAAACGTCTGATTATGGTGGATCATGTTGATAAGCGCGACGTGATCTATCTGAGCCGTTTCTATCGCTACGAGGAGGGCATCGCCGCTTCGCTGCTGTCGATTCACAATACGCCCAAGTTTCTGCCGCCCTTTGATGTTGATTACGCTATTGAGCAGGTGCAGGCCGGGCTCAGCTTTGAACTGGCCGAAAAGCAGCAGGAAGCCGTGCGCATGGCGGTCAGCAGCGGCGTCAGCGTGATTTCGGGTGGGCCCGGCACCGGTAAAACCACCATTATGCTGGCCATCCTCAATATTCTGCACGCGCAGCATGCCACCATCCAGCTGGCCGCGCCTACCGGTCGGGCCGCCAAGCGTTTGGGGGAGGCCGCCGGCCATGAGGCCAGCACGATTCATCGGCTGCTGGAGTATACTCTCAGTGAAGGTTTCAAGCGCGGCCCCGACAATCCGCTGGAGGCCGACTTCATCGTGGTTGATGAGGCCTCCATGGTCGACACCTCCCTGATGTACTATCTGCTGCGCGCCATTCCATCCTCTAGCTCTTTGATTCTGGTGGGGGATGTTGATCAGCTGCCCTCGGTTGGGGCCGGGATGGTGCTGGCCGATATCATCAATTCGGGCGAGATTCCGGTGGTGATTCTGGATGAGATATTCCGGCAGGCTGGCGAGAGTATGATTATCTCCAACGCCCATCTGATCAATCATGGCATGATGCCCGACCTGTCCCAGTCCGTTGATACGGATTTTTTCTTTATCAATCGCGAAGATCCTGAAGCGGTCCTGGAGACGGTCCTGGCCCTGGCCACCGAGAATATTCCCCAGCGCTTTGCCCTGGATCCCATCAAAGATATTCAGATTCTCTCGCCCATCCATCGTGGACCGGTCGGTGTGGGAAGTCTCAATGACTCTCTGCAGCGCATGCTCAACCGGGAGAAGCGTGAGGTGCTGATTAATCAGCGCGCCTTCAAACTCCATGATAAGGTTATGCAGTTGCGCAACGACTACATGAAAGAGGTCTACAACGGTGATATCGGACGAGTTGTTCATATATCAAGTGCGGACCAGGAGGTCGTCATATCCTATGACGGCCGTGATGTTGTGTATGATTTTAATGAGATGGAAGATGTGGCCCTGGCCTATGCCGTCACGGTTCATAAGTCACAGGGCTCCGAGTATCCGGCGGTGATCATACCGATTGTAACTCAGCACTACATGATGCTGCAGCGAAATCTGATCTATACGGCCATCAGCCGGGGTAAGCGTCTGGTCGTGATGGTGGGGTCCAAGAGGGCTCTGGCGATGGCGGTTAAGAATGATCGGACCCAGCAGCGCTACACTAATCTGCAGGGGCGTATCAGGAGCTGCGGTAAAGGTGAATTTTGATGTTCTCCTCGGTTACCAGGCCATCCTTGATGACATCCTTGAGCAGTGGCAGGAATGAGTCGATCCGCTCTTTGCGGTCGACGATTTCGATCATGATGGGTAGGTCCTGGGAGAGGCTCAGAATCTTGGATGTGTGGATCATGCTTTTGGCTCCGAAACCGGCCAGGCCCCTGATAACGGTTGCACCGGCCAGGTTGCGGCGGCGGGCCTCCTGCAGGATCCATTCGTAAAGTGGCTGACCCTCGTGGCGGTCGCTCTCGCCGATATAGATTTTCAACAGGGTTCCGTCATTGCACTGTTCCATTTTCCCTCCTAGATGAAACGGGCCAGCAGCATGCCGCCCCAGACGGCCAGCAGGCCCAGAATCAGGTTGAGGCCGATATTTAAAATAAACAGATGCGGCTGGCGGTCCACCAGCATGGCAAATGATTCGTAACCGAAAGTTGAAAATGTTGTGAAGCCGCCCAGGATGCCCACAAAGATAAACATGCGCAGCTCAGGCGAGAAGAGCTGGCGGCTATGGGCCAGGGTCAGCAGCAGTCCGATGGCAAAACATCCCAGTGTATTGACCAGCAGGGTTCCGAGCGGGAAGTTGAGGCGCGGGAAGAGTTGCTGGGATGCTGTACTGGTCAGGAAGCGCAGGCTGGAACCGATAAAACCGCCGGCGCCGACATATAGAATTTTAGATAACAATTGCTAGCTCCTAGTGTTTGCTCGGTGGTTCAATATGGCAGTAGGCCGGCAGTTCGCAGTTGCCGCTGAGGCAGCTGCTTTTGGACGGGCAGCCGTCGCAGGCCTGATTGTCGATATTGCGCATCTTCTGCTGGCCCAGACGCGCCAGGTAGAGGATGGCCGTTAATACAATGATCAGAGTGATGGCTTCGCTCATGTCAGATCCTTTCATACTTTCAATAGGATTAATCGACTGAGTCGTCAAGTATAAAAGTTAGGTGCGGTGAACTCTGCAGTTTCTCCGTATCAGAGCAGACTTGTCTTGTTAATGGGTTGTATGCTACCTTTCCACCCAACTGATATACGTGGAGGAGTGATGCTTAAGTTCTATACTGCCGGTGAGTCGCATGGCAGAGGCGTGTTTACATTTATCGACGGGCTGCCCGCCGGACTTGCGGTCAGCCGGGAGCTGATTGACCGTGATCTGGCCCGCCGTCAGATGGGTTACGGCCGTGGCGGCCGCATGAAGATAGAGAGGGATCAGATTGACGTCATGAGCGGTATCCGGGGCGGCAAGACCCTGGGCTCGCCGGTTGTCGGTGCGGTCTGGAATCGTGATTTTGAAAATTGGCAGGAGCTGATGGATCCTTGGAGTATCAAGCCCGGCAAGGAGCTCTATACGCCGCGGCCGGGTCATGCTGATCTGCCAGGGGCGGCGCGTTTCAAACATCAGGATTTAAGAAATGTGCTCGAGCGCTCCAGTGCCCGCGAAACAGCCGGCAGGGTGGCGGCCGGCGGCATTCTGCGCTCTCTGCTCCATGAGCTCGGCCTTGAGGCGCACTCCTGGGTCAGTCGCATCGGCCAGGTTGCATTTGATGGACCATTTGATATCGAGAAGCGTGACGCCTCCAGTGTTTTCTGCCCCGATGCCGAGGCATCAAAAGCCATGGAGGCCGAGATTGACCGCATCATGGAGGATGGCGACACCATCGGCGGCGAGTTCAAGGTTGTCTTGACCGGTATGCCGGCCGGCATCGGCAGCTGCACCCAGTGGGATCAGCGCCTGGATACGGCCATCGCCGCCCATCTGATGTCGATCCCGGCCATCAAGGCCGTCCAGTCCGGCATGGGCATCGACTGCGGCATCCTGCCCGGTTCCAGGGTGCATGATGAGATTGAGGCCACCAGCCCCAAGGCGCATACGACAAACAATGCCGGCGGTGTCGAAGGCGGCATCAGCAATGGTGAGGATATCGTGCTGACCTGTACCATGAAACCCATCCCGACCCTCAAGAGGGGCCTGGGTACAATTGATATCCGTGACGGATCCGCCGTGCATGCCGACTATGAACGCTCCGACTACTGCGCCGTGCCTGCGGCCAGCGTGGTCGGTGAAGCCATGCTGATCATTGCGGTCTGTTCGGTGATTCTTGAAAATTTCCCGTCGGCCAACATGGATGCCTTGAAGGAGGCCTTTGAATCCCAGCGGCGCTACTGGGAGTCCCTATGATCTACCTGACCGGCTTCATGGGATCCGGCAAATCCACAGTCGGACGCCGGCTGGCCCGTGCCATGGATCTGCCGTTTGTTGATCTGGACAGTGAGATCTGCAAACGTGCCGGCAGCTCCATACCGGAGATTTTCCAGGCGGCCGGCGAGGAGGCCTTTCGCTATCTTGAACGTCAGAGCCTCAGAGAGCTGGTGCTGGCCGGTGAAGAGGCCGTAGTCGCCACCGGCGGTGGTCTGCCCGTCGATCCGGCAAATCGGCGGCTGATGAAGGCGTCGGGCTATACAGTCTATCTGCGGGCTGAGTTTGAAACGCTCAAGGCAAGAGTTCCGGCCGACTCTGGCCGGCCCAATTGGAGGGACGACGCCCAGCAGCTGTTTGAGTCCAGGCAGTCGGCTTATGCGGACTGCGATTTTATCATCGATACCGACGGGCTTGAGCACGATGCTGTTGTCGAACTGGTTATGCAGCGCTGCGGCGCTTTGGATATGCCGGTGCCGGTTTTGACCGGCGACAAGCCCTATCCGGTCTATATTGCAAAGATAGACCGCATTGCTGAGCTGATCGCGCGTCATAGTCAGCCGGACGGACTCTTCGTGCTGGTGGATGAAAATGTCAAGCGGCTGCACTCGTCAAGGATAGATGCTGCCCTTGATGGGCTGCGACAGGTTGAGATGGTCGTTCCCAGCGGCGAGGCCTCAAAATCATACGCCTTCCTGGAGCAGGTGCTAGACCGCATGCTGGCCGAGAAAATGAACCGCAACTGGGTTGTGGTGGCCATCGGTGGCGGCGTCACCGGTGATCTGGCCGGTTTTGCAGCCAGCGTCTTCATGCGCGGCATCCCGGTTGTGCAGGTGCCGACCACCCTGTTGGCTCAGGTTGACTCCAGCATCGGCGGTAAGACCGCCATCAATACGGCCCGCGGCAAGAATCTGGTGGGCAGCTTCCATCAGCCCCTGCTGGTGCTAAGTGATGTTGATTTTCTGCAGAGTCTCGGTAGGGCCGAGTTCGCCGGGTCCATGGCTGAGATCGTCAAGTACGGCATCATCATGGATAGGCCGCTGATGGAGTATCTCGAGCAGCATCAAAACTATGACTATGCCAGACTGGTGCGGCTCTGTTCTCTCGACAAGGCCTATGTTGTGGCCCGTGATGAGAAGGAGGGCGGCCTCAGACGTATTCTTAATTTCGGCCACACCTTGGGGCATGCGGTAGAGAAATCTTTTGACTATAAGATTCATCACGGTCTGGGGGTTGCAGTGGGGATGCTTTTTGCCACCTGGCTCTCGTGTGACCTTGGCCTGCTTGCTAAAAAAGAGATGATCCGTATAATCGGACTAATCAGGCGCCTGGAGATGATCCCGGCAAGCCTGGAGCTGCCGGGGCCGGCGGTGCTGGCAGATGCCATGGCGTTGGATAAAAAGAGCAGTGCGGCCGGCATCCACTTTATCCTGAGTGACGGGGTGGGATCAGCCTTTGATCGAAATATCACCAGTGGTGAGTTGCTTGAGGCGTACACGAGGTTTAGCGATGGATATAAAGAGCTGCTTTGAAAGCGGCGACTACCTTGAGGTAGTCGGTAAACGTAGCGAGCTTGTCAGTCAGGAGGATCGCCTGATGCTGGGGATCTCGCTCTATAAGCTCGGGCGCAAGCGTGAAGCCCTTGATGTGCTGGCTTCACTGGAAGATGAGCTGGAGGTTCTGGCCAAGGGGCTCTTTTCGCTGGCCAAGCTGCGCCAGGAGCTGGGTGATCCTAACGGTGCCCGCCGCTCGGTTGAGCGCTATCTGGCCTTCTATCCCGATGATGATGACGCTCTGGATCTCTTTGATGAGGCCCAGGAGGTTGATGAGTTTGTCAGTGAGGGTACGCCGGAACTGGGCATGATCTATGCGCAGCAGGGGCATTATGAGCAGGCTCTTGATATCTTCGCCAAGGCCATCAGGGATGGCGCCGACGAGTCGCTTAAGGTTCAGGCGGTCAAGACTCAGGATATGTACATAGTCAAGACTTTGGAGTCCTGGCTGGAGAGGTTGCGCGGATGAAGATTCTGGTGATCAACGGACCCAATCTGAATATGCTCGGCCGGCGCGAGGTCTCGGTCTATGGTGATATGACGCTCAGCGGGATTGAGGATATGATCTCCCGGCGGGCTTCAGAGCTGAATGTTGAGGTTGCCTTCTTTCAGTCAAACCATGAGGGATCCATTGTGGATCGGGTGCAGGCTGCAGCCGATGAAAGTGTTGACGCCATCCTGATCAACCCGGCGGCCTACACGCATACCTCGGTCGCCATCCGGGACGCGCTCTTGGCAGTCAGTCTGCCCTTTGTTGAGATTCATATCAGTGACGTGAAGTCCCGCGAAGATTTTCGTCAAGTCAATTTTTACTCGGATATTGCTTATAAAACCTTTGCCGGCCATGGACCCGAGGGCTATCTGATGGGGCTGGAAGCGCTGGTGCAGCGATGATGGAGCGAATCGCGGCCGCCCGGGGCTGCCTCAAGGGGTTGGACGCCATTCTCTTTACAGACCGGCTCAATATCCGCTATCTCTCCGGTTTCACCGGTACGGAGTCAGCCCTGGTTGTCAGCCGGGGCCGGGCCATCCTCTTTGTGGATTCGCGCTATACAACCCAGGCCCTTGATCAGACCGACTGTCAGGTGATTGAGGTCAGGGAGCGCTGGCAGGATATCTTCTTGAAGATGCAAAATCTTGAGATTGCCACTCTGGGGGTCGAATCCAATGTCATGGATCTTGACACCTATATGAAGATCAAGAACCTCTACAAGGGGATTGAGCTTACCCCGCTGGGCTCGCAGCTCAAATATCTTCGGGTCGCCAAGGACTCGGCCGAGATCGAGCTGATGAACGAGGCGGCGCGCATCTCCGAGGTTGCCCTTGATGATGTTCTTGGCCGGGGGGTGGTTGGCCGCCGCGAGTGCGATGTGGCCTTTGATCTTGAATGCAAGATGCGCAGGTTGGGCGCTTCAGCGGTCTCATTTGATCTGATAGTGGCCTCCGGTCCGCGGGCTGCCATGCCTCACGGTGTCGCCTCTGACAGGCTCATCGGCAGGGATGAGGCGCTGTTGATTGATTTTGGCTGCGTCTATATGGGCTATGCCTCGGATCAGACAGTTACCATGTGGACCGGTGAGCCTCCTGCTGAATTTGTCGATTACTATAAGCTGGTCTATGAGGCCCAGCAGAAGGCCATTGCTGCATTGAAGCCCGGTGCAGTCTCTGCCGAGGTCGACAGACAGGCCCGCGGTCATTTGGAGAGTGCCGGTCTGGCCAAGTTTTTTGGTCACGGCCTGGGACATGGCGTCGGGCTAAATGTGCACGAGATGCCGACCCTGTCGCCCACCAGCAGTGATGTCCTGCGTCAAGGCATGGTTGTAACCGTTGAGCCTGGCATCTATCTGGCCGAAAAATATGGTATTCGTATCGAAGATACCCTTGTTGTGACAGATAATTCTTGCCAGTCGATAACTAAAATTGATAAGAGTTCTATTCGAATAATTAATTGAGGGAGTGTTAATGCAGTATTCAACCGCACAATTCAGAAAGGGTCTTAAGATTGAGATGTCTGGAGAGCCCTTCATCATAGTCGATTTTCAGCACGTTAAGCCCGGCAAGGGTGGTGCGTTTGTTAGAACCAAGATCAAATCGCTGATTTCAGGCAATGTGCTTGATAAAACTTTCCGCTCAGGCGAGAAGGTTGACAAGCCCGACCTGGATGAGCGCACCATGCAGTACCTCTACAATGACGGCAGCGACTACTGTTTCATGGACAGCGAGACCTTTGAGCAGATGAGCCTGACTCCTGATCAGTGCAGCGATGCCGACGGCTACATGAAGGAGAATATGGAAGTTAAGATTCTCTTCCATAACGGCAAACCCATCGGTATCGAGATTCCGATGTTCATGGAGCTGGTCGTGGCCGAGACCGATCCCGGCGTCAAGGGCAATACCGCGTCCGGTGGTTCCAAGCCGGCCAAACTTGAGACCGGCGTGGTTGTCCAGGTGCCGCTCTTTATCTCAGAGGGCGAGGTTGTCAGGGTTGACACCCGTACCGGTGAGTATATGGAGCGCGTCAGCTGATGAACATTAAGACTGTCAAAGATCTGATCGCACTAATCAAAGATACGGATATTGTTGAGATTGAGTGGACAGCCGATCGTGTGCATATCGTCAGGGGGGCTGCCCGCCAAGCTCCTGCGGCAGCGGCTGCTGAGACCGCCAAGCCGGCCGAGGTTGAGCAGCCCAAGGATCGTCCGACAGTCACGGTGACATCGCCGCTGGTGGGGACATTCTACCGGGCGCCTTCGACCGAGAGTCAGCCATTTGTGCAGGTGGGCGACCGGGTCAGCAAAGGTCAGTGCCTTTGCATTATTGAAGCCATGAAACTGATGAATGAGATTGAGTCCCATGTCGACGGTGTGGTGACTGCCATTTTGAAGCCGGATGGTGAAAAGGTAGGCTACGGAGATCACCTCTTTATTATCGAAGAGGCATGATCAACTGGCAGTTCATCTATGACGGTCGTGTGCCGTCGAACCAGAATATGAATATTGACCGGGAGTGTTTTCAGAGTGTCAGCTCTGGTGATGTTCCCGGTCTTTTGCGTCTCTATAACTGGAGCGAGCCGGCTCTGACTCTGGGTTACAATCAGAAGGACTATCTCTGCCATGACCCGGAACTGCGGATCGGTAAGTTTTCCCGGCCCACCGGCGGCGGCACGGTGCTGCACGCTGATGATTTAACCTACTGCGTTGCGGCCCCTCTGGATGGTTGTCTTGGTCATGATATTGTGTCGAGCTATGCTGCCATAGCTGAGCTCTTTGCCGAGGCGCTGCGCCTGAGCGGCATTCCGGTCTGTCTGGCCGACAAGAAGGCTTCATTTTCGCCGGTCTGTTTTGATCGCAGTGCCGAGAAGGAGTTGGTCGTGGATGGCCTGAAGGTCATGGGTGCCGCCCAGATGCGCTCCAGAGGCTACTTCCTTCAGCAGGGGGTCATTCCGCTAACTGTCAATTACGAGATGGTGGAACGGGTCTTTGGTGTGAAAGCCTGCTCAAAATATCGCGGTCTGCTGGAGATTAACCCTGAGTTTGATTTAGGCTGGTTTGTCGATCGACTCAGGGCCGTTTTTGAGGACCGCCTTGGATTTGCGTTTGCGGATCGAGAGCATCAGCAGGGTTGCGGCCACCACGCAGAGGCCGCTGAAGTAGATCTGGGGTGAGACTGTCTGGGCCACCAGATTGTCGCCCAGGATCGAGTAGATGATCACGCAGGGCCATACCCCCACGGCGGTGGCTTTCATGAAATCGTGCCATTTGATGCCGGCGGCTGCGGCTGCGGCGTTGATCAAGGTGAAGGGGAAGATGGTGGCCAGCTGCAGCAGTAGTACGATGATGTAGCCGCGGCGGTTAATGGCCTCCATATATTTTTTAAGTTTTGGATTGTCGCTCCAGAAGTCACCCACAGCCAGTCCCTTGACCAAGAGGAAGGCCAGATTAGCATTTATCAGGGTGCCGATGTAGGAGAGCAGTATGCCCAGAATGGGGCCGAATGCAGCGGATCCGGTAACAATGAAAAGACTCAGTGGCGAAAAGAGCGGGATAATGGCCAGCATGAGGATGTAGATCAGGGCTCCCAGCGGCCCCAGGTCGGCTAGGGTCAGGCGCAGATAGACCCAGTCTTTGAGTGGATAGGGGTCGATTATCTCAAAAAAGAAGATCGCCGAGCTGAAGGTGATGATTGCAAAGATTAGCAGACTCAGTGTACGAACTGTGGCAGAGGGATGGTTGAGTAGCCACACGTAACGCTGTACTGCTTTGGTTATGGGCCTCAATCTGAGGCTAATTACACGTTCCTTGCTAGGCATCTGGTAATAGTATATATATTACTTTAGTTTAGCAATAAAACTTTCGATAAGGATTTACTGTGAAGTTACTCAGAAAATTTATATACACAATAGCTGTTTTTGCTCTCTGTTTTTCGCTGACCGGCTGCGGAGATGACTCCGAAAATACGGTCTGGTTCAAACAGGGCAATATTGAGGAGACGCTCTATCTGGCCTATGCCGGCATTACCAAGGATCAGGAGATGAATGGTCTGCTGATTAATGATTTTGATGTTCTGGCTGTGGAGATCGGTAAGATAATCCAGCAGGAGCAGAAGGATGGCGGCTATACTCTGGCTGACGGATCCAGCATTGATCTTAGCTCTCCCAGTGTGACGGCACCGACAGGAATGAGCGGCACCATCAACATCAGCACTTTTACCGCTACTGCTAATTCCGGTGGTATTGTGGATTATACTGCCAGCATCAATCTGTCTGATTATGTTAACGGTTCCCAGACTTATAAGGGGGCGGTCACCATCAGTACAAATGCTGATCCGGCGCAGGTGACAGTCAGCTATCCCGGCGGGATTAGTTCTGCTGCAACAATCAAACATCAGAAGCACACCATTGTGGTGAGCAACAATCCGATCGATCCAGAGGCGGCTGTCCTGAGCGTCAAGACCAGCGGGCGCTCCTACAAAGAGGCGCTTTATGCTGTCTGGAGCATGGCGATGAGCGATGGGTCTGCCCAGGTGGACTACACGCTCAATGGATTATTTAGGCTGGATGATAAGATTGAGTATCTTTTTAGCGGCTTGAGCTATGTGAATACGAACAGCATTCTTGCAATTGATGGCTTCTTCACCATTGATGATGATCGTTTCCTGCTCAGCGGCGACAATGTTGCCAGTGATTGGCTCTCCGGTAATCTGACCCTTTCAGCCCGTGATCTGAACGGCACGGTTGAACTGCGCGGTGATGATGCTATTTTTGTAGCCAGGAGCATTGACCATTGGACCAAAGAGGATTGGCGCAGCGATAAGCTGATGCCCAGAGTTCCCGAAAACAGCAACGACAACAGCAGCGATCCTCAGAATTAGACCTAAAGGTGGAGGTTGTTCTTCTGCCTTTGAAATAAGGAGGGGATAATGATTTCACAGAGTCTGGTTACACTTATTACTGATAATGCTGATGAGCTTTCCAGGAGGTTCATTAAGGATCTCTATAGCCGTGAGGAGACTCGTAGCTTCTGGTCGATTCCTGAAGATTTGATGTATGAGCGGGTCTTTGACGTCTACAGCAAACTGGATGCCTGGCTTGAGCGCGGCTCATCGGAGGGCATCAAGAAGTTTTACATCAACTTGGGCCGTAAACGCTATAATGAAGGTATTCCGCTGCATGAGCTCATCCTGGCCTTCATGCTGATTAAACGTCATCTTTGGCTCTTTATTCTTGAGAAGAATTTCTTTGATACGACCTATGCCATGAACAAATCACTGGAGCTCAATAACAAGGTTGTGCTCTTCTTTGACCGCATCATCATTGCAGTGACCATCGGTTATGAGGAGGAGATCCGTCAGCATGCCGAGAGTCTTGAAGGTGGCCTCTTCAGTAAACTGTTCAACTGGAAGAAGTAGTTCTATCTAATCTCAAAGCTGGCCCGGATTTTAAAAACTTTCCGGGCCGGCATCTCTCTAATCTCAATATTCATCTTTTGACTGATCTCGTTAAGAATCCGGCTGCACTCCTCCTGGCTGGGGGCGATCACCGTAAACCAGCAGTTAATCTCGCCGCTGCGTACATAGTTGTGGGTGATCTCATTGTACTCACTGGTCAGGGCCGCAAATTCATCAATACGGCTCTCTTCGATCTCGCAGGCGCACAGGGTTGAGTACCAGCCCAGCTGCTTGGGTGAGATGGTGGCGCCCAGACGGCGGATCAGCCCCTCGGTCTTGAGTCTTTGAATGCGTTCTTGAAGGTCCTTGATCTTAAGCTCCGTGGCCAGGGTCTTGAATGGTTCGGCCTCCAGCGGGAAGTCATGGTTGATGCGGTTTAGAATCTGCTTGTCGATGCTATCCATGGGCGTACCAGCAGATGGGGTCGGTCCCCATGGTTGAGTCGATCACCTCATGGGCCCGGGCCCGGCAGCCGCCGCAGACCTTGCGATAGGCGCAGGCGCCGCAGGCGTCCTCAAGCTGGGCTTCGTCTCTGATCATTGTCAGAAGTTTGGACTCATTCCAGATCCTTGAAAAGTCGCTCTGACGCACGTTGCCGCAGGGCTGGTCGAAGAAACCGCAGGGCTGGACGTCGCCGGTGGATGAGATGAAGCCGAAGCCGCTGCCGGCCAGGCAGCCTTTGGTCTGGACCTGATGACCCTTCTCCTTAAGCAGACGGTAGAACTGGGGCGCGCAGGTGGCTTTGCATTCGATGTCGGTGGAAGTATAGACATCGTAGAAGATGTCCAGCATCTCTCGGTACTCATCAATCTTGGCCGATTCCAGGGTATGGCCGCGGCCTGTCGGCACCAGAAAGAAGACGTGCCAGGCCACTGCGCCGATGCTTTTGATGAAGTCCGGGAAGTCATGCATCTGGCTGATGTTCATGGCCGCCACCGTGGTGTTCACCTGCAGCGGCACATCGGCGGCTTTGAGAAGTTCGATGCCTCTCAAGGCTTGATTGAAGGCGCCGTCAAGGCCTCTGAACCTGTCGTGCATGCCGGCATCAATGCCGTCCAGACTGACTGAGACTCGGCTGATGCCGGACGCTTTGATCTCCTGAGCAATTTCATCGGTGACCAGGGCGCCGTTGGTTGCCAGGGTCATGCGCAGGCCCAGGTTGTGGCCGTAGCGGGCGATCTCCATGGTGTCATCGCGGAAGAGGGCTTCGCCGCCGGTCAGGATGACCATCTTGACGCCGAAGGCGTGCAGACTCTTCAGCAGGCACTTGATCTCCTCGGTCTTGAGCTCGTGAGGTCGCAGGGCGGCGTCGGCATCCGCCCGGCAGTGCACGCAGTTGAGATTGCAGGATTTTGTCAGTTCCAGCGCCACCAGGAACGGCGGCCTGCTCATTTCAGCAGCCTCAGGGCCTGGGGGGTGAAGTAACTGATAATCATGTCGGCGCCGGCCCGTTTGATGGCAATCAGGCTCTCCATAATGGCGGCATCTTCATCCAGCCAGCCGTTCATGGCGGCGGCCTTGATCATGGCATATTCGCCCGAGACCTGATAGGCGCAGAGCGGCTCATTGAACTCTTCGGCCAGGGTGCGGATGACGTCCAGATAGGCTCCGGCCGGTTTGACCATGAGCATGTCGGCTCCCTCTTCAACATCCAGCTGGGCCTCGCGAATGGCCTCACGCAGGTTGGCCGGATCCATTTGATAGCTCTTGCGGTCGCCGAAAGATGGTGCGCACTCGGCGGCGTCCCGGAAGGGTCCATAGAATGCTGATGCATACTTGGCCGAGTAGCTGAGGATCGGCAGCTCCTCGTAGCCGCCCTCATCCAGGGCTTCGCGGATTATGCCAACCCGGCCGTCCATCATGTCCGATGGGGCCACAATATCGCAGCCGGCCTTGGCATGGGATAGGGCTACCTTGGCCAGGACTTCGAGGGTGTCGTCATTGGAGACGTTGCCGTCACCATCCAGGATACCGCAGTGGCCGTGATCGGTGTATTCGCAGAGGCAGATGTCGCTGATAACGATGATTTCAGGCGCACAATCCTTGATCAGGCGGATGGCCTGCTGCACGGCGCCGTCCTTCTTGTGGGAGCCGGTGCCGTACCTGTCCTTCTTGGCCGGAATTCCAAAGAGGATGACGGCCTGTGCGCCAATCTCCTGCAGTTCGCAGATCAGTCCGGGCAGCTTGTCGGGCGAGTAACGGAACTGGCCCGGCATGGACGGGATTGGCTCTTTGCGGGATTTGCCTTCAATAACAAAGATCGGGTAGATCAGATCGTCAGCGGTCAGGGTTGTCTCGCGCACCAGGCTTCGCATTGCGGCGCTCTTGCGCAGGCGGCGGGGACGTTGTTCTGGAAACATAAAACCTCCTGAAACTTTTAAGATTCAGGAGGCAGTATAGCTTGCATCAGTCAATGATGCAACTTATGGAATTCTGAAAAGCACCGGCAGCAGGTCAAAGCCGTGCAGCACGTCGATCACCAGCACGATCATGTAGATCAGCGGGAACCAGACCACGCTGAAGAAGGAGCGCCTGAAGTGCTTGGCGCTGATTTCGTAGAACTCGGGCGTGTGGTACTGGGAGAATCTGGGCAGGAACATTGGTACGCTCTCTCTGAACTTCAGGAAGGCGTCGCCGTGAACTTTCTCCAGGCCGCGCTCCTCGGCCCTGATGACGAAGGGGTAGTAGAAGAGGAACATGATGACAATCATGCCCAGCACCAGCAGATTCTTGGAGGTCAGACCGATGCCGATGGCGCCGATCAGGCTGAAGAAGTAGAGTGGATTTCTGACCATGGAGTAGGGGCCTACTGTGATCAGATCGGCAGTCTTGTGGCCGCTGATGTAGGTCAGGGTCCAGAGTCGCCCGAAGGTGCAGAGGATAACCATAATAAAACCGATGATGCTGATGGTCAGGTCGACTGCAATGGTTCTCTCCCAGGAAAAGTCGGAGACAATCAGAAGCACCAGGATGGCCAGGCCGAAGAGGCGTGACAGTGTAAGCCGATATTCTTTGAAGAATGTAAGTATCTTATTCATGATTGAGAACACTTAGGACAGCAGGGCTGCTTTGTCAATCGGTTAGTTGAGGCTGCGCTGGATAGTTGCGATCAGGTCGCGCAGGGAGTAGGGCTTCTGCAGGAATGGCAGGCCGCGCTCCTTAATCTGGGGCCATTGGGAGCGGTTGTCCATATGCCCGCTGGTCAGGACGATGGGTATGTTGGGCGATATCTCGCGGATGGCCTGGCTGAGCTCAAGACCGCTCATGTTGGGCAGGATCACATCGGAGAATACCAGATCGAAATCGCCATCCGATTTATAGATCTCAATGGCATCCTCGGCGTTTGATGCTTCGATGACCTGGTAGCGGTGCTGGGTCAGGGCGATGCGGGCCAGTTCGCGCACATCTTTTTCGTCTTCCACCAGCAGAATCTTTTCGCCGGCGCTTAATGTCGGCTCATTTCTGCGCTGGATAGATTCAACCTTCTGCTCTTCGTCCAGAACGGCCGGCAGGTAGACTTTGAATGTGCTGCCGCTGCCCGGATTGCTGCTGATGTCGATCCAGCCGTCGTGCTGCTTGATGATGCCGTAGACCACAGCGAGGCCGAGCCCGGTGCCTTTGCCGGTTTCCTTGGTTGTGAAAAATGGTTCGAAAATCTCGCCGATCATGGCGGCATCCATCCCTTGGCCGCTGTCGGTGATCGAAAGACAGACAAAATTTCCGGGGTGTTTCTCATCATCGTTGTGGTCAATCTCAATGTTGGCGGTACTGATTTCGATCGTGCCGGCACCGTCAATCGCATCAATGGCATTGATAAAGAGGTTCATGATCACCTGTTCGATGTTGATTTTATCGGCGCAGACCGGCCAGAGCTCTTCGGCAAGGTTGCGCCGGAGCGTGATGCGGTTGTCCATGAGGCAGCCCAGCATGCTGTCGATATCACTCAGCAGGTCGTTCAGATGGATGTTGTTCTTCTTCAGCATCTGGCGTCTGGAGAAGGCCAGCAGCTGGTTGGTCAGAGATGTTGCCCGGTTGCAGACCTGCCTGATCTTTCTGAGGTCTGAGCTGATCTCGGCATTGTGACCGGTCTTGAGCAGCAGCAGATCGGTATAGCCCAGCATGGCGGTTAGCATGTTGTTGAAATCATGGGCCACGCCGCCGGCCAGACGGCCGATGGATTCCATCTTCTGGGCCTGGATCAGCTGCTCCTGGATTTTAAGGTTCTCTGCCTCCGCGGCCTTGCGGTCCGAGATGTCACGGCCGACAGCCAGGATGCCGATGGGGCTGCAGCTATCGTCGCGCAGGAAGGCTGTATTCATTTCAACCCACATCTTGTGTCCGTCCTTGCAGATGCATTCGATCTCAATCTTATCGCTGAATGGTTGCGGACGTTTATCTTCAGGGCTTGCGATGACGGTGTTGTAATAGTTCAGAATTGTCTGCAGCGACTGAGGTGTCAGCAGTTCGTTGATGTCGCAGTTGAGGAATTCTGCAATTGAGTAACCGGTTGCCCCTTCGATTGAGGGGGATACGTAGGTTGTTTTGAGGCTCAGGTCGAAGGTTACGATAACATCTTTTGAATTGTCAGCCAGCAGGCGGTAGCGCTTTTCGCTTTTTGCAAGAGCTTGGGTGCGTTCTGAGACCATCTGCTCAAGCTGCTGGCGATCCTGGTTGCGGTTGGTTAAGTTGCGGCTGATGCCGGCGATGCCGACTATCTCGCCGCGCTCGTCACGAATGAAGGAGGAGGTGATCTCCACATCGACATATGAGCCATCCTTGTGGATATATTGGATCTCAATCGGCTGCTGGCGCAGATTCTCATACTCCGGCCGGTCCATTTGCGCCAGGCATTCTGATAGATGGTTGTGGGCTCTGGTTCTTGATTCTGGGCTGAGGAATGTTTCGAAATTTTTGTAGAGTATCTCAGCCGGGGTGTAGCCGGTCATCTGTAGAATGGATGGTGTGATGAATGTTGTGTTGAAATCCATGTCGGTTGTCCAGATGACGTCTTTGGTGTGATTGGTCACCAGCTGGAAGTGGGTGTCTATTTTTGCCAGAGAGATGTTCATGTTGAGCAGGTTGCGCCTCTGGTGTTCATATTGGGCCAGGAGTTCCCTGTAGGCGCTTTCGTAATCTATGTTATCCATGAGTTGTCCCTCTATATGCTGCTATATAAAGATTTGCATAGATTCTACTAAATGCTATCTATAATTGCAAACTAATTATAGTCCGGGTTGACTCGAAGTATTTGTTTTCGTTAGAGTCTAGCAAATTTTATCAAAGGTGGATCTATGGCACTGAATGTTGTGATTATGGCTGGGGGGAAGGGTGAGCGTCTCTGGCCGCTCTCGTTGGAGAACAAACCTAAGCAGTTGCTGGATTTTGACGGCGACGGTTCGCTGTTATGCAAAACTGTTGAGCGCTGCCTGAAGCTGACTGCAGCTGATAACATCTATATTGTAGTCAGCCAGGCCATTGCGGATGAGGTCTCGGCCCAGCTGCCCGGGATTAAAAATATTGTGGCCGAACCTGTTGGCCGCAACACCGCGCCCTGCATCGCCTATATGGCCGGGGTGATCGCCAAGCGGGACCCCGAGGGTGTTATGGCGGTTTTTCCCTCCGACCATCTGATAGCTGACGAGGATGTATTTGTCGGTAGTCTGGAGTTTGCGACCCGGTCGCTCAATGAATTTCCCGATTATCTGCTGACCCTGGGGATTGTGCCCACGCATGCCGAAACCGGCTATGGCTACATCGCCCCTCGGCAGGAGCTGAGCTCAGATAATGGTTTTACGCTCAAGCATGTGGCCGCCTTCCACGAGAAGCCCGATGCAATTAAGGCTGCCGGGTATATTGAGTCCGGCTATCTCTGGAATGCGGGAATGTTTGTTTTTAAGTTGGAGTCTATCCTGAAGAGTTTTGCCCAGTATCTGCCGGAGCTGTATCAGCTGCTGCTTGAATCGCTGAGCCAGCCCAATGGGATCGACTACTTTTTTAGTTCGGTCGAATCAATCTCGATCGATTATGGGATTATGGAACGCTCGGACCGGGTCGGAGTTATTCCGGTTGATTTCGGCTGGGATGATATCGGCTCGTGGGACGCGCTGGGGGCGGTGCTGGATGGAGATGCTGCCGGCAATGTGGCGCGTGGTGATGTTATGATTGAAGGCTCCCGCAACAATGTCTGCTTCGGCGCGGATAAGAAGATTGTACTGCTGGGGGTTGAGGATCTGGTTGTGGTGGAGGGGCCGGATGCTATCTTGGTCTGTCCGCGCAGCCGGGCGCAGGATGTCAGTGGAATCGCCAGGCGCGTTAAAGATTAGTCGCCCGAATGATTATAGATTTTGTGGTTAGTTGCCGAATACTGTTTGGGAAGCGAATTTATAAATGAGAGCCGGCTTATGAGGATAGAGATTCTTGGGTGCAATGGATCAGTGATGCAGGGGTACAATACCACCAGCCTGCTGATAAATTCTAATATACTTGTGGATGCGGGTTCGGCTGCTTCGGTGATGAACGAAGGCTCCTGCCGGGCTATCCGACACATCTTTCTGACCCATACTCATATGGACCATATTAAGGAGCTGCCGTTCTTGCTTGAGCCGCTTTTTTCGGATGACCCTGAACCGATCAATCTCTGGGGCAGCGTCAAGACCATTGAGGCCATCAGCGAGCACATATTCAACGGTCAGATCTGGCCAGATATGCAGCGCATAATCCAGGATAAGACCAAGCTTAACTTCTGTGCCATGGCGCTCGGAGAACCGGTCGAGCTGGATGGGGTAACCATAACCAGCCTGCCCACCGATCATATTCCAGGCTCAGTCTCATATATTATCAGCGAAGCTGATCAGACGGTTATCATCAGTGGTGACACCGGCTATCAGGATGCTGTTTTCGAGCAGGCTGCCAAATTGGGCGCCGCCCTCAATGCGCTCTTCATTGAAGTCTCCTTTCCCAATCATATGGATGCGGTAGCTGTTTCCTCCAAGCATCTTACGCCCGCCATGCTTGCGCGTGGCCTTGAGCATGGCCTGGATGCAAACTGCAGGGTGGTTGCATATCATCTCAAACCGCAGTATATGGACCAGATAGTTTGTGAGTTGCCCCCTGGTGTCGAGTACATCAAGGGTGGGGAGGTTTTTAACTTTTGAGTGAAGTTTTAGATATTGCCAAGCGGGATGGCCGCTGGACCGAGTGTCCCGGTTGTTCCGAGATTATTATCACCGAGAGACTTAACGATAACTTCTGGATCTGTCCGCACTGCGATTATCATCTGCGGCTTAAGGCTGCGCAGCGCATCAACATGGTTTGTGATCAGGAGTCATTCCGGACACTGCCGCTGCTTGAGGATGATGACTACGAAGATGGCATCATGGCCGGTTATGCCAGGATTGATGGCCGTCCATGCTGTATCGCCGTAATGGACTTCTCCTACCGCGGAGGCACCATGGGAGTGATGATGGCCGAGGTGATCGTGCAGGTCATGCAGGCCGCCCATGAGGAGGGGTGTCCGCTGCTGATGTTCTGTGCCTCCGGCGGAGTGCGCGTTCAGGAGGGGATTATGGGGCTGATGCAGATGCTCAGAACATCGCATGCCCGCAACCGCACCAGCAACGTGCCGATGGTGACCATCTTTACCGATCCCACATTGGGCGGTGTGACGGCCAGCTTTGCCTCGCTTTCCGACCTCTTGATTGCCGAGCCGGGCTGCCGCATCGGTTTTGCCGGTGCCCGCGTGATCGAGTCCACCATCAACTATGAACTGCCGCCTGACTTCCAGGATGCCCGCCGTCTGCTCAAGAACGGGTTCCTTGATAATATTGTGCACCGCAGCCATCTGCGTGAGACCCTAGCCTATCTGTTGGAATGGTTTTAGATAATATTGATCCGAACCATTGGGATCTGGGGCTGGAGCGCATCCGCGCTGCTCTTGAAGTCCTTGGTAATCCTCAGCACAGCTACCGCATAGTCACTGTCGGCGGAACCAATGGCAAGGGCTCGACCGTGGCATATCTCGAGCGTCTCCTGATTGCCGGCGGGCTTAGAGTCGGCGCCAATATTTCCCCCCATATCTCGCGTTTTGCCGAGCGGGTGCGCATCAACGGCGTTGATCAGCACAACCTGGATCAGATCAAGGCCCGGATCGATGGCTGCTTGCCGGAGGCTGAACTGACCTATTTTGAATGGTGTGTCGTGCTCGCCGCGGTTGCCTTCAGAGAGGCTTCGGTGGACGTGGCACTCTTTGAGGTCGGCATGGGTGGCCGGCTGGATGCAGTTAATGCTTTGGATACCGATCTGGCCGTTATCACCAATGTTGACCTGGATCACACAGCTTTTCTGGGCAGCACAATTCCTGAGATAGCCCTGGAAAAGGTTCAGATATCGCGCAGAGCCAAACCGCTGATCTCGGCCGCGGTGGAGCCGGCGCGGGCCGTGATTGCTGACTATGCCGCCAAAATCGGCGCCAGGCTGATTGAGATCACGGATCCGGCGGAGTATCAGACCGGCATCAGCGGTGGAGGTCAGGGCTACAATGCGGCCCTGGCGTTGAAGGCGGCCGAGTGTCTGGGGCTTGATCTGACGGTGAGGCAGAAGAGGGCGGCCCTGAGCAGCTCATTCATGCCCGGGCGCCAGGAGTCAGTGGGCGGTCGCCTGATTATGGATGTGGCACACAACCCTGCATCTGTGTTAAGCCTTGTGCAGTATCTGGATCAAGTTGATTTTAGGGGCAATTGTGTCATCGGCGTGCTGGCGGACAAGGATTATCGCTCCATGCTGGAGCTTTTAAGTTGTCGCTGTGATCTGTTTTATGCAGCGCCTTTGCAGAGTGAACGCTCCTGGAGTCTTGCAGAGATCAAAGCACTGCCGGGCAGGGTTGTGGCCTGCCAGAGTGTTGCCGAAGCCTTTGATGCGGCCGGTTTTGATAAACCGCTGCTTGTTACCGGATCATTTTTAACTGTGGGAGAGGTTAGGGAATCGATCATATGTCAGGGTTGAGAGCCTTAGGGTTGAGAGCCTTAATTCTTATATTTGCGCTGCTGGTTGTCTCGTCGCCGCTGCAGGCTGTGCCGTTGGATGTTGAGGCTGATCAGATTGAGCGCTTCGGGGACCGCATCGAGGCCCGCGGCAATGTAATCGTCACCGGTGAAAATCTTGAGTTGCGCTGTAACTATCTGATTTATGACAGCGCCTCCTTTGATATCTGGGCAACCGGCGACTGTTTTCTGCAGGAGACAAGCGCTACCAGTCGGGCCGCGGTGATCTATTTCAATACCCAGCGCAATGATCTTTACCTCGAAGACGGTATGATCATCGATACGGCCCAGCCCATCCAGATCAGCGGCCGCTCCATTAGGCGCTACGGCTACGATATCTATCAGGGTGAGGATGTCAGCTACACGACCTGTCTGGCCGAGCTGCCTGACTGGTCGATCAAGGCATCCCAGATTGATATACCCATCGATGGTTATGCTTCAGTCAAACATGCCCGTCTGCAGGTTTTTGATAAGCCGCTGCTTTATTTTCCTTACATCTACTACCCCGCAAAGCTTGAGCGCCAAAGCGGCGTACTCTTTCCTGAATTGGGCAGTTCATCCGACACCGGCTATCAGATCGGTCTGCCGCTCTACTTCACCATTGGTCCATCCTATGATCTGACCGTGACGCCCCACCTGCTGCGCAGCCGGGGGCTGCTGCTGGGCAATCAGTTCCGTTATCAGCCGGCCTACAATGTCAGCGGCGAGCTCTACATAGAGGCTCTGCATGACAAAAAGGGCGGTGAACGGATGGAGGCCGGAATTTTGCCGCTGATTGCCGACGACCGCTGGTTCATGCGCTTTAAGCATAAGCAGGATGATCTGAATGTTGACCTCAATCTGGTCAGTCATGAGGACTATTTTCGTGATATCGGCACCATGTATAATGGCGAGGATGCTTCATACGGCAGCGACCTTAAAGAGCTCAAGTCGCGCCTGGAGTGGAACAGCGCCTACCGGGGTATCTCGTATAACCTTTCGGCCCAGTGGAAGCAGGATCTGATGGTACGGGGCGATGACAAGACGCTGCAGGAGCTGCCGCGCTTCAAGGCCCGCATGGCGCAGCGTGAGCTGCCCAACACCCCCTTTAAGGTTACAGCCGACGTGGATTCCATGTATTTCTATACGCAGGAGTGGCTCAGGGGCACCAAGAACAGGGCCAGTGCCGAGATCTCATACCCTATTAACATTTTCCCCTATCTGACCCTTAAGCCCTACCTCAAGGGCAGTTACCGGGACACGCGCCTCGATAACAATGATGCCGGCTGGAAACACTACCAGCATGAGGATCAGGACTGGATATATGAAGGTAGACCCTATGCCATGGACAGTTACTCGGAGCATTGGCAGACCCGCGGCGTGACCGCAACGACCACCCTCTATTCGCAGCGGTTCCTGAATGATCTTTATCACCAGCTGGTGCCTGCCGTCTCCTTCAGCTACAATTCGCGCCTGGGCAGTAATTATGACGTCAATGATCCTATGTATAACCGCGATATCTATCCGCAGCTCTTCAGCGGCGAGGATTGGTCAAAATCCAATCTGGCAACCTTCTCAATCGCCAACTATATCCGCAATGACCAGGGGCGGGCCCTGGCCGAGGCCAATCTTTCGCGTAGTTTCAATCATATCACCGACCGCTGGGATCTGGCCAAACTGACATTGAAGCTCAATCCGGCTTCCTGGATCTCCATGGAACATACCAACAGCTTCGGTCGTGAGCACCGGGAGTACGCCATTCCTGGGACAACTCTAGATACCTATTCGCTCAAGCGCCCCTATGCGACCCATGAGAATAAGACCACCGTGCGGTTCAAGGATGAGCGCGGCGACTCGCTCAGCCTCACCTCCGAGTATAATCGGGACGATGCCAATTCGCTGGCCATTGGCGGTGCGGTCAATCTTGGTTATGGCTTTGACCTCAGGCTGGATGCCAAACATGACTACATCAAACAGCGTGATGAGTTCTGGATTCTGGGGCTGCGCTACAAGCGGCAGTGCGACAGCATCGATCTGTTTGTTGAAGTTGAGCCGCGTGACTCATACTATCATGATCTGGATATCGAGAATGCGATTATCGGTTCGGTTGTTACTGGAGGATCGCTGAATCCTGCCGATATAAACCCTAGGCCGGTCATACCGCGCAACGTAACTTTAAATCTGACAATCAACCTGCTCGGCATAGGTGATGTGATTAAAACAAAATATGGCTTCGAAGATAAAGATTCCTGATAACAGCTGGGTCGGTGCTCTGATCGTTGAGCGGGGCATGCCTGAACATATTCTGCACCACAGTCTGATGGTCAGAGAGGTTGCCATGAGCATCGGACATTCGCTTGCAGAGCAGGGGCATCAGCTTAACCTTGATCTCGTCAGTGTGGCTGCCGTGCTGCACGATATCTGCAAGATCGATCAGATCAATAGCGGCGAAGATCATGCCCGCCTGGGTGCTGAACTGCTGAATGCTCACGGTTATCCTGAAGTTGGCGCTATCATCGGTGAACATGTCAAACTGAAAGATTTTAGGGTCAACGAATCGTTGGTAATCTATTATGCCGATAAGCGGGTCATGCATGACCGGGTTGTTTCGCTGGATCGGCGCTTTGAGGACCTGCTGGAGCGCTACGGCATCGATGAGATGCGCACATCACGCATCAGCAAGCTGCATATTAAGGCCCGCGAGGCTGAGGATCTGCTGATTGAGGCCGGCCGTTTCGACCGGGACGCGCTCAACGAGCTAGGCCTTGTAGCGGCTGATAACCCGTTCGATGGTGGCGCTGGTGTCGGGTGAGAGCACTGCCCGGTCAAAATAGAGCACCAGAATATAGATCCTGAACGGGAAGACCATGGTCAGGCAGTTCTGATCGATGAATGATATTTTTTCCGGCGTGATCGGCACAATGTCGGTGATCTCATCGCTGATATTCATGAAAAAGCGTGTGACATAGGAGATCGAGTCGCCAATCTGGCCTGACTTGTGGATGAAGTCACCATCGGTATTCAGCACCGCCAGCCCCTTGCACTCATTCAGGGATGAGATGTTTTTGACCATCAGGCGGGTCTGCTCATCGATGGGGGCGATGTCAGTGTCGTCCACGTCGCCCTGTTCGAGCGCCAGGCTCATCTCGTCGGCTTTGCGCATGCCTTCGATCAGCAGATACTCCCAGTTGGAGTTGATGCTGATGACGGGGGCCTTCTGCCCGCCAGCAAATTTGAAGCTGCCGCTCTGCCATGAAAGAATGGCAAACAGAGCCTCTTCGCCCTCCAATGCCTCGATCTGGGCGTGGGTTATCTGCCCGTCTTCAAAGTAGATCACGCCTTCCCGCTGGTCTTTGGTGACGTAGAGCGCAGTGGTGATCTGGCTCAGGCAGTTCATCTGGATGATGTCTGGCAGCTGCAGGCCGGTCATGCTGCCGTTGAAGCCCCTGTCTGTCTCCTGCTTGAGGGCTTTGAGAATCAGTGAGCGCATGTGGTCAATTTCAAATGGCTTCTCGATGTAGAAGAGGGAGCCGCGCGATTTTGCCTCGGCCTTGATGTCCATTGAGCCGAAGGCCGTCATGATGATGACCTTGGTGGATGGACGCATGTCTTTGATTTTGGTCAGCACATCCAAACCGTTGATGCCGGGCATTCTGATGTCAAGCACCACCAGGTCAAAGGGCTTGGCCATGAATGTCGACATGGCGGCTTCGCCGTCATTGACAGTGGTGACTTCATAACTTTCCCGGTCGTGGGAGAGTGATTTGGCCAGCGACCAGGTTAGGGTCTCTTCGTCATCAACTATCAGAACTTGTTTGGCCATATTATCTGTTTCCAAGTCGCTCAAGGGCGAGGTTCAGGGTTGTCTTGATTCTGATGAAGGTCATCTGCTCCTTCTGTGGCAGCTTGGGGGCCGGCGTATCAAGTTTGCCGAGGCTCAGATCATTAAAAGCATTCATGCTGCGCATGTAGTGGCGGGAGACCGAGAAAGATATGATCAGGGCGATCAGCAGCGAACCCAGTAGGCCGGCGCCGATAAATATCTTGAGGCTCATGTTCATGTGTCTGATGGCGCTGCTGATCAGGTCATCCTGTTTGGCGATGATGTTGTGTTCCCAGGACTTGTCCTTGAACGCCAGCAGCACCTGGCCGGCGCCAAGCGGCTTGATGGCGATCAGGTACTGGTTGGAGCTGATCTTTTGGGGCGTCTCGGCACTGAGGGCCGCCATGAGTTGGTCGGCCTGGTCGAGCAGCAGTTTATGGCTGTGAATCTTGTTGCCCCTGCTCTCGGGGGCGGTTGAGTTGAGGATCTCCAGTGAGGCGGAGTCGAGCAGCATGATTTCGGCCCAGGATTCCGGCAGACTGACCGTCTCCAAACGCTCGATGTCGATGGCATCCAGCAGTGAGGCCATAATGCTGCTGTTCTCGGCATAGAGGGTCTCCTGGAGGGGATTTATGTCGATCGACTTGGCCTTGCCGATCTGATCGATAATTACATAGGTTGAACCGGCCAGCATCAGCAGGGATCCAATCAGCGAGATAAGAAAGATCCTGATCTTCATCATATGTCTCCTGTTCTGAGCCAGTCAGTCATGACGTTCAGGAAGTTGAGTGACATCTCCTCGTCGACAATCTTGCTTGAGAGGGTCTCGATGAAGGCTGCGCGTTCATCTATGTCGTTGGTCAGCAGGTTGTAGTTCATCTCTTCGGATGTTTCCTGAATTATGTAGGGGGCGATGGGCCCGATTGCCGTTGTCAGATCCTCTTTCAGGGCCTGGATGAAGGGGGTCTCGGGCAGATCAATTGCAAAGGTCCGCCGTTTGGCCTCCTGTTTGACTGCCTCATGCAGCAGTCCCAGCTTGACCAGGGTGTAGAAGACCTTCATGGCGTCGAAGACGGTCAGGCCGATCATCTGGGCGATATCTGAAATTGAGCGCTCGCCGTTGATATTGGATATGACGCGCCATTGGATTGACTTGAGCGAAAATTCGGGTTCGCTGATGTCGGGTTCCAGTGCATAGACAATGTTGCTGGACGGGATCAGTGATGTGATGCGGTCCATCTGGCGGATGCGCTCTGAAGCTTCGCTCAGGATGGTATCCAGGGCCATGTCAATGGTCACGTTGTCTGGTCTGTCGTCCACAAAGAAGCTGTATTCGCCGGCGGTCCAGATTGTGAGTTCGAAGATCGCCTTCAGGCCCTCGATGGTGCCGCATTTGGCGTGTACGATATTGCCGTCCTGGAAATAGATGTTGCCGGTTTCGGCGCCCTTGTTGAGCAGCAGCCGTCCGGTGCGCTTGCCCAGGGAAAGTATTTTGATAATCTCGGGGCAGCGGGTATTTTCAAGATCGCCTCTGATCTCTTGGTCCATCCGTTATTTCTCCTTAACTAGGTTGGCTAAAACCAGCTTGCCGGTCATTCTGAGCAGTGCCAGATTGGTATGGCTGCTGAGGAAGATAACCAACATCATGTTCTTGGCCATGAAGACCGTCATGATCATGTCATCAATGTAGAGCTCAATGATATTGCCGGGTCGCTCCGGTGTATTGAGCTGCTGATATAGGTTGTTCATCAGGGGTTTGGCTTTGGCGAACTTGTGACGCGAGGGCAACTTGATTGAGATGTTTTTGCCTCTGACAATCGCATATCCGTGAACTCCGGAAATTTTTAATAAATCTTTTATGGAACCCTTCATATGCAGCTTCTATCGGTTAAGTAACAGAGATTCTTTAGGGATATCTTGCTAACATTTTTGCTGGTTAAGCTATAATTTAACTGGCCGATAAGGTGCTTACCAAGGGGGATAGAGCAAGGATCATGAAGTTATTAAAGCGCATTAAGGCATTCATGCACCAGCTTTCATTTCGCTCAACAGCGTCTTTGATATCAGATATTGATTTTGACAACATGGATTTTAGAGATGATTTTGTATATGGTCGCAGTGTTGCTGCCCACAGGGTTCCGCGCCCCGGCAGGGATTTCAAGTCATACCGGTCGGCCGAGGAGTATGACCGGGATCTTAAGGTGATTTTTAAAGATAATCAGCGGCTTTTTTATATTGATTTCAACCATGGTGACGGTCACTTCAGGGTGTGAATCCGGCCGGCAGGCTTTATAGAATCTGCTTGTCTGTACACCCCACTTCCACTATATCTGCACTAAAACTTTTGTGAGGGTGCAATGCGAAGTGCAATTGATAAGATCCTGACGGACAGCCTCGAGCTGCATAAAAATCTACACTCCATCATCCCGTCCATTGAGGCGGCGGCTGAACTGATGATTGATGCAGTCAAGGGTGGCTCAAAGATAATGTTTGCCGGCAACGGCGGTTCGGCTGCCGACGCCCAGCATCTGGCTGCCGAACTGGTCAATCGCTTTCTGCGCGAGCGTCGGCCGCTGCCTGGCCTGGCTCTGACTACCGACAGCTCAAACCTGACCTCCATCGCCAACGACTACTCCTATGAGGAGATCTTTTCCAAGCAGATCGAGGCCCTGGGGCAGGCCGGCGACGTCTTTCTGGGCATCTCCACTAGCGGAAATTCTGGCAACATCGTGCGCGCCGTCGAGGTCTGCAAGGAGCGCGGCATCAAGGTTGTCACTCTGACCGGCGCCGGCGGTCAACTTAAGGATATGGCGGACTGCGGAATAGCGGTGCCCTCCAGTGATACTCCGCGTATTCAGGAGGTTCATATCCTGATCGGCCATATGCTTTGCGGTTTCATTGAGGACTCCATTGCCTCTGAATCCAACTAATCTGTTTGACATCAGATAGTATAGATACTAGTAAGTATCGCATCTTCGGGGGCGCAATGGGTTCGACGGAGGTGATTGATGTACAAGGAGCATGTCGAGTTGGTCTCCTCGTAAAAAAGGCTGCGCACATATAAGTGCCGACGATTACAATTACGCACTGGCAGCTTAATTGACTGCCACGATTTAAGTAACCTCGTCCACTGGGTTGCTTAAGTCGTCAAATGAAGGTGGACAACTCTGACGGTTCGGCCCCTGGGCCAGATGAGTACTTAAGGGGCTGGGTTGTGGTTGACCTGTCTGTGGGTTGAAACTGCAACCGAGATCTTAAACATAGACTAAACATGTAGTAGCCTTGTGCTGAAGACTTTCGGACGGGGGTTCGATTCCCCCCGCCTCCACCATTCCAATCTTTATAACCACCTTTTCTGGTGGTGCGCCTATTTCCCAATGACCACTCCCGCATATTTGTCGACCTCATTAAACAGCTAGACGATGAGCGAAATGGGTTGACACCCGGTCCTCTCGCCAATAGTTGAAAGACCATGGAACTGTTACTCGAATTTGCCGGTATTGTCGGCGCCCTGTTGGCTGTCTATCTAATCATCCATATCCGTCACAGAAGGCAGGGTGCTGTTATCACCCCGGCCCGCAAAGCCTTCTCGGATGCCGAGCGCTTCGAGTTTGAGCAAAACTATGATGCTGCCCGCGAAGCCTATCAAGAGGCCCGTAAGTTCTATGATCAGGACGGTGATCATGAGGGTGTGGCCGGAGCCCTGGTGTCACTGGGAATCATGGAGCGCGGGCAGGGCGAGCTTGAACTGGCCCGCAGTCTGTTCCTTGAGTCCCAGGTTGTCTCCGAGCAGAATGACAATCGCTATGGCGTCGCCATGACCTGCTTCTTCCTCGGTGACCTGGCCTGTCAGACGGGCAGTTATGATGAAGCCCGGGCTGCCTTCAGCCGGGCCCTCAAGATCTATGAAGAGGCGGATGACCGCGAGGATGTCGCCAATATCTGGATGTGCTTCGGCCGCCTGGAAAAGCTGCAGGGAAACTATGATGCCGCCCGATCAGCTTTCAGTAAGTGCATGGAGATCTATCGCGAGACCGGCAATCAGGAGAATGAGCAGTGGGCCGCTGATGAGCTCAGCGCGATCGATGAGGTTGAGTAGGCTCAATCAGTCATACCCTTAATCTGTTTAACCCATTGGGGATTGCAAATAATGGCAGATTGATCGGAAGCTCAGGATAGGGCATCAGGATCATGTTTTGCGGCGGCGCAACGGATGTCAAATTGCACGGCATTGAATTGCTGATCTCTGTGGTTACTATTTCTGTCTATGCTGAAGAGGTGCTGGGAGGTAAATGGATGCGGCCGGGAGGTTGGATGCGGGAGCGCGGCAAACCTTGGGGTGTGTCCTGTCAGTTTTAAGATCAATGGCCTGGGTCATCGAAATGAAAACCTTGAGGGGTATTTCTGTTGGGGCAGTCAGGGACTCTTAGCGATCAGCAGTCGGGTGGTGATTTTTCTTTGCGGATAATGAACTGCACCCAGTGTGAGTATTTCAAGCAGCTGAAGCGTGAGTTGGGCCGGTAGGCTGGAGCGCGGCAAATTCAAGGTATTCAAGCATTTGATAATATTGGGTTATTTAATGTATAGCAATCTTCATAATGCAGTATTATGCTCTGATGAACTTAAATGAGTGGAGACGTGATGCAACCCAGAGAAGTGGTGCTGAAATGACATGCATCATTGAGAATATATTCGAAGATGGTGAGTGGGCAATTCTTGAGTGGAAAGACCCCCTTGGACTTAGGGGATGCGGATTCTTTCATATTGTAGACGGCAAGATTATTTTTCAGCGAGGCTATTGGGACAAGCTATCTTTTCTGCGTATGCACAAATTGCCTTTGCCAACTGAATAATATGAATTCTGGCTGTCAGGGAGTCAGTCTCATGAAAAAAATAGACTACCGCAATCAAGCCCTAAAAATCCTACCCTGGGTCTGCGCCCGCTGCGGTCGCGAGCATACCAGCAAAAACCTTAAACAGCTCACTGTCCACCACAAAGACCACAACCATGACAACAACCCGTCCGACGGCAGCAACTGGGAGCTGCTCTGTATCTATTGCCATGATGCCGAACACTCCCGTGCCCTGGATGCTGAATGGCTGAGTGCGCCAGATCGGGCTGATGCGGGGCGGGACTCGGTCACTCATTCTCCGTTCGCAGATCGGAAAAAACTTCTGGATGGCTCCAATGATGATGAATAGAAGTTTCTTGATAATGGCAATGCTGCTCCTTAACGGGTGCCTGGGCATGCCTCAATCCGTGACGCCGGTGGAGCGGTTTGAATTGGAGCGCTATCTGGGCCGGTGGTACGAGATTGCACGCCTGGATCACTCATTTGAACGCGGGCTGGTCAATGTAACCGCCGAATACACACTGCGTGCAGATGGCGGTGTTGCGGTGCTGAACAGGGGTTATTCTACGGTTGACGGTCAATGGCGCGAGGCAGAGGGCAAGGCCTACTTTGTTGATTCAGCAGACAGCGGTTACCTTAAGGTGTCATTCTTCGGTCCGTTTTATGGATCATATGTGGTGTTTGAATTGGAGCGGGACAATTATCAATATGCATTTGTGTCTGGTCAGAACAGGTCGTACTTATGGCTGCTTGCCAGAACTCCGAGCGTAGAGCCGGCAGTAATGGAACGGTTTATCTCAATGTCTAGCAGGCTTGGTTTTATGACCGATGAGCTGATCCTGGTGGAGCAGCGCTAAGCTTGCACTGTAAAAGGCAATCTGTCGGTTTTCTTGTCTCAAGATCACATTAATATATCAGGTAAAGCATATAGTGGCCATATGTGTCAGAGAGGCGATGCCGTGATCTATTATGGATGATCAGATTCAGGATAAACTGAAGGCTGACTTGCTGGACAACGCTCCCATGATAAGTCTTTTTCAGGACTTGGACCACAACATTCAGTGGGCAAACCGGGCCTGTCAAATGGCCACCGGACTGCCTATGACCGATATTATCGGTGAGAAGTGCTACTCTCTTTGGGGGCGGACCGCGCCCTGTGCAGGCTGCCCCGCGGAGGTCGCTATCCAGACCGGCGAACCGGCGATGGCCGAGTTTGCGGATGAGGGGCAGCTGTCCGGCGTGGAACATGGGCGGCTGGCAAAGGCGGCGCCGATCCGAGATGCCGCCGGCACCATTCGGGGTACGGTTGTGACAGTCTTCAGTCTTACCGATTACATGCTGCAGTATAACCGCCAGGAGAGGGCGATGGCCGCACTTTTGCGGCTGCTTGATTTTGCAACCAATCATTCATCCAAAGAGCTGTTGCAGGCATTTCTTGATGAGGCGGAAGCTCTTACGGACAGCCAGATTGGATTCTATCACTTTGTTGATGATGACCAGCTGTCGCTCTCGCTGCAAACTTGGTCCAGCAACACTCTGCAGGTATGCACGGCGCCGGGTGCCGGAACCCATTATCTGATCCAGCAGGCCGGTGTCTGGGTTGACTGCGTGCATCAGGGGAAGCCTGTGATCCATAATGACTATGCCAGTTTACCGCATAAGAAAGGCCTGCCGGATGGTCATGTTGCGCTTGTCCGAGAACTGGTGGTGCCCGTCGTGCGGGGCGGCAAGCTGGTGGCGGTGCTGGGGGTGGGCAATAAGGGGACTGACTATGACCAATATGATGTCAAGATTGTAGGCCAGTTGGCTGAGCTGGCCTGGGAGACCGTTGTCCGGAAGCGGACCGAAGAGGATAACCGGATGCTGTTGGAGCAGTTTCTGCAGTCACAGAAGATGGAATCTGTGGGCCGGCTGGCGGGAGGGGTTGCGCATGATTTTAATAACATTCTGAGTGTGATCCTTGGCTTTGCGGAAATGGCGCATGACCGGGTGGCGCCCGAAGATCCGCTCTCTTCTGATCTTGCAGAGATACTGCGGGCGGGGCGCCGGGCGTCCATACTTACCAGGCAGCTGCTCACATTTGCCAGGAAACAGGCCATTGCGCCTGAGGTTCTGGATATCAATCTGACTGTTGAGGGCATGTTCAAGATGCTGCAGCGGCTCATCGGTGAGGATATCGAACTGGTATGGCTGCCGGGGGATGGCCTCTGGCCTGTGGAGATGGATCCCGGCCAGGTCGATCAGGTTCTGGCCAATCTGTGCGTCAATGCCCGGGATGCAATATCAGGGGTCGGCAAAATCATCATTGAGACAGCCAATGTGACATTTGATGAAAGGTACTGTGCCGATCATGTGGGCTTTATTCCCGGTGAATATGTGCGGCTGACGGTGAGTGATGATGGATGCGGCATAGATAAGGAGTATCTGGATAATATATTTGAGCCATTTGTCACCAGCAAGGGGCTTGGCGAGGGCACCGGCCTGGGGCTTTCCACTGTCTATGGCATCATTAAGCAGAATAACGGTTTCATCAATGTCTACAGTGAGCCGGGAGAGGGCAGCGCTTTTCGGATATACTTCTCCCGCTGTGTCGGCAAGGAGGAAGCGCTGGCGCCGGCAAGGGAGTCGCTGGTTATCGCTGGGGGAGCTGAGACTATTTTACTGGTTGAGGATGAGATCCCGCTCTTGACGGTCAGCAAGAGGATGGTGGAGTCCTTGGGCTACCATGTTCTGGCAGCAAGCACTCCGCGTGAGGCCATCAAGATGGCTGCTGAGTATGCCGGGAAGATTGACCTGCTGATGACGGACGTGATTATGCCCGAGATGAATGGACGAGATTTGAGCGATCAGCTGGCTTCGAGCTACCCAAACCTGAAACGGCTGTTTGTTTCGGGTTATACGGCCAATGTGATCTCGCATCACGGGGTGCTGGACAGGGGAATCAATTTTCTGCAGAAACCATTCTCTCGGCATGATCTGAGCGCCAAGATCCGCGAGGTGCTGCAAAAAGAGTAGTGTCAATTAAAGGGATTGGAGTTTATGGCAATTGACTTCGAATCGGTTCTTGATGGCGCAGGGGCCGTCTTCCACTGCAGCGGCAAGCTGACGGGCGGGGAGTTGCATCAATCTAATGCGAAAGCCTATTGCTCTGAAGCTGCGATCAGAAAACTCAGGTTTTTTCTTATTGATGCCAGTGGTGCTGATTCCGCCGACATAACCATGGGGGAGCTGAGTCGGTGCGCATTTCAGGACTATAGGGCTTCGCGGATCAATCCTGATATTGTCACCGCCGTAGTGTCCAGCAGTGATGTGGCTGTGGGATTGATGCGTATGTGGCTTTTCTTGATGAAACATGGAGATGTATCCCTGAGCACAAAACTTTTTTCCGACAAGCAGAGCGCGTTAGCCTGGATAGAGGAGATGACAGGCCTTCAATATTTATAAATCGGATTATCTGGTTTGCCTGTGGGCTGGCAATTGCAACCGACTGAATTATAATTGGATTAATGTTAAATGAGGTGGTTATGCCCATAGATGTAAAATTTGTGCATGGCGGTGCAGGGGTTATTCTTTGCTGCAGTGGGACCGTGACCGGTGAAGAGCTCTACCAGGCCAATGATGTTGCTTATTCATCTGATGAAACCATCAGGCGAATTCAATTTGTTTACATAGATGCCAGCAGTGCCGAAGCGGCCAATATCTCACTGAAGGAGTTCAGTCGATGTGTATTTCAGGATTATAAGGCCGCCAGCGTCAATTCAGGAATTATTACGGCCATAGCTTCCACTCATGATGCCATTCAGGGCGTGGTCAAGGCGTGGGAGGTGCTGATGGGGAACAGTGACATGGTCCGCAGGACAAAGGTTTTCAGAGATAAGGGGAGCGCCGAGGCCTGGATAAAAGAGATGACCGGCCTTGATATTGCCGGATGATTTATAGCGGGGTGGTGAACTGCGCAGATGAGATGCTGGGAGATTAAAAGATGCGGCCGGGAGGTCGGCGGCGCCAGGGTGGATGAGTATGGTGTCTGCCCCGTCAGTCGGATGATGTCAGACCATAATGGCGACGTTGAGGAGGCGGATGTGGTGCTCTGCTGGCGTGAAACCAATACGCTCTGCGGTGTTGTCTATGGCGGGGCAGGGGCGGTTAAGATGATGCACTGCTCGGACTGTGAGTATTACAAACAGGCCATGAGTATGCTTTGCGGCAGCTGTGATCGCAAATGAACAAAAAAAGGCCGGGGAGCTTGTCTCCCCGGCCCTTTGTGTTACTCCTTGTCGCCAGACAAGGCTGATTTGATCCGTTTGACGGGTTTCTTAACCGCAATTCTTACCTTGCGCTTCAATGCATGCTTGATGACTGTTGATTTGAGATCTTCAAATTCAACGCCGGCTTCGTCATACTTCCGCACCAGCGAGATTGCATCAAACTTACATCTGGTGGTACAGGCACCGCAGCCGATACAGCTGATCTCATCAGTGATGGTGGCGCCGCAGCCCAGGCAGCGTTCGGTCTCTTTCTTGACCTGCTCCTCGGTAAAGGTGCCGCGCAAGTCCTTGAAGGTCTTCTTGGACTCCTGGCCGTCAACATGGTCGGTCTTCTGTCTGGGCATGGCATCATAGCCGTCCAGGTTGAGGGTTTTCTTGTCAAAGGCGACGTAGTCTCTCTTGAGACGCCCAAGTACCAGGCTCTGTCCGGGCTGGACATAGCGGTGAATGGAGATGGCGCCCTCCTTGCCCAGGGCGATGGCGTCGATGGCAAAACGCGGGCCGGTCAGGGCGTCGCCGCCGGCAAAGATGTCGGGCTCATCGGTCTGGAAGGTGGTCAGGTCAGCCTTGATGGTCTGGTTGGGGTTGAGCTGGACTTTGCTGCCCTCGAGCAGGTTGCCCCAGTTCATTCCCTGGCCGACGGAGAGCAGCACGTGGCTGGCCTCAACGATCTTGGTGTCGTTCTCGTCAAACTTGGGGCTGAAACGGCCCTGTTCGTCAAAGACTGAGGTGCACTTCTTGAACTCAACGCCCATAACCTTGCCGTTCTCGGTGACGATACGCTTGGGGCCCCATGAGTTGTTGATCTTGATATCTTCGCCCAGGGCCTCGTCGATCTCTTCTTCGAGGGCTGGCATCTGCGCGCGGCTCTCAAGGCAGAACATGTCGACATTTGTGGCGCCGACCTTGTTGGCGGTCCTGGCAACATCGATGGCAACGTTACCGCCGCCGATGACAATCACATTGCCGTCAAGCTTGACCTCTTCACCGAGGTTGACGCTGCGCAGGAAGTCGACGCCGGTGACAACGCCTTCGCTGTCCTCGCCCTCAACGCCGATCATGCGGCCGTTCTGGGCGCCGATGGCCATGTAGAAGGCCTTGTAGTCCTGGCTTCTGAGTTCATCAAGGCTGACATCCTTGCCGACCTCAACGCCGCATTTGAACTCAACCCCCATCTCTTTGAGGATGTCGATCTCGGCGTTGATGACATCCTTCTCCAGTCTGTAGGAGGGAATGCCGAGGGTCAGCATGCCGCCGAGGACGGGCTGCTTCTCGAATACAGTTACCTTGTAGCCGTCGATGGCCAGGTAGAAGGCGCAGGAGAGGCCGGCCGGGCCGGCGCCGATGACGGCAATCTTCTTGCCGTACTCGTGGCGCTTGGCCGGAACATAGCGCACTTCGGCGTTCAGATCCTGCTGAGCGATGAACTTCTTGACATCATCGATGGCGATGGGATCGTCGACGTCACCTCTGGTACAGGCTGATTCGCACTTTCTGGGGCAGATGCGTCCACAGACAGCGGGGAAGGGATTCTCGCGTTTGATCAGCTCAAGGGCCTCGGTATATTTGCCCTGGGAGGCCAGCTTGAGGTAGCCTTGGATGCCGATATGGGCCGGGCACTCAGCTTTACAGGGGCTGGATCCGGTCTCGACTACAACCTCGCGGTTGATGCGGTAGTCTTCATTCCACTTATCCTGGGTCCACTCGGTGTCGTAAGGCAGCTCGCGCTTTTTCTTCTTGGGAGCCGGCTCGTTGGAGCAGAGCTTCTGGCCCAGTTTGAGAGAGTTGGTCGGGCAGACCTCGACGCATTCGCCGCAGGCCACACATTTGTCGATATCAACCTTGGAGACATAGTTGGAGCGTACGAAGTCGTAGTTGGACCACATGTTGGCATTTCTGAGTGCCAGGCAGGAGCAGCCGCAGCAGTTGCAGATGGCGTGGGTGTGCCCGGGGCCCTCAACGTTGGGAATGTTGTGCATCAGGCCGTTCTCTTCAGCTTTCTTAATGATCTCAAAAGCCTCTTCGCGGGTGATCTCGCGGGCTCGTCCGGTGCGGATATAGTATTCGGCGCCCCAGTCCAGCTGGATGCACATATCCTCCTTGAGGTGGCCGCAGCCTTCGCCCATGACTTCGCGGGAGGTGCGGCAGGAGCAGTCGGCTACCGAGAATCTGGTGGCTTCGTTGAGATACTTGGAGATCTCTTCATAAGATGCGTTGCGGGTTTCGCCGTCAAGCGCCGTCTCGATGGGGATTGTACGCATGGGACCGGTGCCGATCGGGAAGTTGCCGACGGCCAGGGGCGCTCTCTTGCGGCCGTAATCATCAAAGGCCTTGCCGATCTGCGGATATTTCTTGCGGTTTTCGGTATGGTTGACGATGGCTTCCATGTGGCCGGGAACCCAGATTTCATGCCAGTACTTGTCAACGCCGTCAACATTGCCCATACAGGCAGCGCCGGCAACAGCCAGGTCCCACAGCAGTTTCGCGGTCTCTTCGACTGATTTGCCGCACTGGGGGGCAATCTCTTCGGGGGTCTGTCCGTCGCGGAACTTGAGGCAAAGGCCAACTGCGGCCATCTCTTCGGAAACGACCGGCTCTAAAACCAGATACTCCGGATGATGTGGCAGGATCTCATCCTTGGCGCCGCGTTTTGTTCTGCTAATCTTGTTTGCCAGATCTAGTACATTCTGTTTTACCATTTGCTTTCCCCTCGTTGTTATTTCTTTAACTATCTGAGTCCGTCATTCGGAAGTCATAAAACTATGCTGCCAAACGATCGTTCGTTGTTTTTTTATCGTCTCTTTTCAGGAAGAACGCAAGCAATTTATTAACAAGTGGAGTGAGCTTGAAAAGGTTATCCTTTGTTAATATGTTGATAATATTGGTTTCTGTGGATTCTGTCGTAAATTGACTCATCATTTATCATTCCTGTTATTGTGAAGAATATAACGGCTAGATATTCGCAGGCATTATTGGGTGTTATTGCATTTATCGGAAGAGTCAGGGAAAACTTCACTAAATATCTGCCCGGCCGGCAGCCGGCTGAGTCTGTTCAGAGCCCCGGGAGGGTTCTCAGAAGAGCGCCTCAACATCCATGCGGCTGCCGGGGTAGGTCGGGTAGGTCCTGATGATCAGTTTCTGCAGCGCCGGGTTGTTGTCCGTCTCGCTGAACATATGGTTCCAGGTGTTGATGTAGATGACTGGACGATTGCCCTCGTATTCAAAGGTTGAGCCGGCCGGGGTTGCATCATAGTGCTGGACTTGGGCGAAGTAGAAGGTTTGATCGGCTGCATAGACGTGCTTGAAGTCGATCTTTTCGATCACTCCATGCTGGCTGTGGATGGTGAAGGTCTCCACATCGGCACTGCGGCCATATTTCATCTGGCGGTAGCCGTCATAGAGCAGATCGATCAGCCCGTTCGGATGGTCCTCGTCGCTGAAGACAACAGTAATTTCGCTGGTCAGCCGGTCGCCGCTGCATGTTTGATTGATGAAGACGCTGCTGATCGAGTTGCGGCTGTCATCGGCCGGCAGGATAAAGATCGGGCCGATGTATTCAATCTCTTGATCTTGGGGTTTGATCTGGCTGCAGGCAGCCAGCAGGCACAGGCTGACTAGGATAATTAGTTTCTTCATTTTATTATGATCCCCACTGGACAGTGATCTGAGCCCATTATTTCGGGCAGAATGAACGCATCTGCAAGTTGTGGACGCAGAGCCTCGGATATGACGAAATAGTCTATACGCCAGCCGGCATTGTTGGCGCGGGCATTGAAGCGATACGACCACCAGGAGTAGTTGCCGCCCTCCTGGTTGAATTCGCGGAAGGTGTCGATGAAGCCGTTATCCAGGTAGCGGCTGAACCCCTCGCGCTCTTCAATGGTGAAACCGGCATTGCGCTCGTTGGGCTTGGGATTTTTGAGGTCAATCTCCTTGTGGGCCACATTGAGGTCTCCGCAGAGAATTACGGGCTTATGCTCTTCAAGCTTTTTGAGGTAGTCCAGGAAGTCCTGATCCCAGATCTGCCGGTACCCCAGCCGGGTCAGCTCATTCTGGGAGTTGGGGGTGTAGACGTTGACCAGGTAGTACTCGCCGAACTCCAATGTGATGACGCGACCCTCATGGTCGTGCTGCTCGATGCCAAGACCGTAAGATACGCCGCTGGGTTCAATTCGGCTGAAGATTGCGGTGCCGGAGTAGCCTTTTCTTTCGGCGCTGTTCCAATACTGGCTATAGCCGGGCAGGTCTAGTGCGACCTGTTCGGGCTGGGCCTTGGTCTCCTGGATGGCGATGATGTCAGGCTGGTCAGCAAGCACAAACTCTGTGAAGCCCTTTTTAATCGCGGCGCGAATGCCGTTGACGTTCCATGAAATTAAACGCACTTGTTTCTCCTGAAATATAGTTGCAAACGATACTACTTGAAATCAGCAGATGATGCCAGCGGCGGATGTGACTCCTTAATGTGTTTCCGGCCAGATGTCGATAGTGCATGATATGACTGCCTTGGAGGTAAAGATGAAACGAAATATTCTACTGCTCATGATTATGTTGATTGGCCTGCCGGCTATGGCCGCCTCGGCTGATCTGAATAAGATTATGCGTGAAGCCAATCGCGGTAAGGACACCTTTCAGACCATGCTTGGGGTGCGGTATCTGACCGGTGATGAGGTTGAGCAAAACTATGATCTGGCCATGCAGTGGTTCATGAAGGCCGCTGAACAGAAGAATCCCGACGCCCAGCGCTTCATAGGGGAGATGTACTACCAGGGTCAGGGGGTCTTTCAGAACTATGATGAGGCCGCCAAATGGTATGAACTGTCGGCCGAAAATGGCGACGGTCAGGCGCAGCATAATATCGCCAGCATGTACTATGAGGGTACTGGCGTCTTCCAGGATTATGAGAAGGCGCTTTATTGGTATGAGAAAGCTGCGGCCCAGGGTCAGGTTGACGATCAGTACAATGCAGCCCGCATGCACTACCAGGGGCCGGGAGTCACTCAAAACATCTCCTCGGCGGTCAAGTGGTATAAGCTGGCGGCTGAGGCCGGCAACGTTGATGCTCAGATGGACCTTGGGGCGATCTTCTATGAGGGCACCGGGGTCGGGCGCAATGTTCCCGAGGCCGTCAAGTGGTATATCATGGCGGCGGAGCAGGGCAAGATGCTGGCCCAGAACGTACTGGGGTATGTCTATTATAACGGCGACGGTGTGCCTCAGGATTTCCCGAAGGCTGCCCGCTGGTTGAGATCAGCTGCCGAACAGGGGGATGTTGAGTCCACCTTCAGGCTCGGTTATATGTATGCCAACGGCCAGGGGGTTGATCGGAACTATGGTGAAGCGCTGAATCTCTATAAGGCGGCAGCTGAAAAGGGATATGTGCTCGCTATGGCTCAGATCGGAACTTTCTATGCCGTGGGTCAGGGCGTTGCGCAGGATTATAAAGAGGCATACCGGTGGTTCTATAAGGCTGCCAAACTTGGTGACGAGCAGGCTCAGGCCAATCTGGAAATTGTGACCGCCAAGCTTACCCCCGCCGAACTTGAAGAGCTTGAGTGGGAGGTCGGTCTGGAATAATTGACCGTTCAATAGTGCACAGGGCCCATGGACATTATATTGTATCCATGGGCCTTTTTTATTCTGACAGCGAATTTGGCGCACTGCTCTGCGGATTCAGTGCGGCTGATCTGGCACTCCTGCATGAGATAGCCAATCACTGGAGTACATATGTGGTTGAGCATGATCAGGCTTGGCTGGCGGAAATGCGCAGCCAGCTGCCAGATGTGAACTTCATCGCGGGAGACGCCTGCGGCATCAGGGTCTGGCAGGATCTGGACCTGGCCGGCCTTGGCTGTATCCTGCTGGCCTATGCTGAGCAGCAATACAGCCTGGAGGTCTGTCGCCTCGTGCGTGAGATTCTTAAGCTTGATCTGCCGATTGTAGTGCTGCGCTGGGATGATGCCCAGCCGTTTGAATCGTATGGGGTTATGCTGATTGATCCGGCCGTGACCGCCTTCCGTCTGCTCGGCAGCCGAGTCAGCGGCTGCTCTATGCACGTGCTTGAGACGCTGCGGGAGCGTGGTCAGGTTGTCGAGTATCAGGTTGCGGCCAAGTCGCCCTTTACTGATCGCGAAGTCAGCTCGCTCAAGCAGGACGGTTGGCGTCTGGCGGCAATCCAACGTGATTCGGAGATGATAGTTCCCGATGGCAGCTCCACCATTCGGGTGGGGGACCGCATCGTGCTGGTCGGGGAATCCAGTGTTTTGAACGGGCTCGCCAATATCTTTCTGGAGGGGGTGCCGCAGTTCCCGCTGCAATTCGGGGCCAACCTCGCTTTGGCTTTGCATACCGAAAGACCGCACTTGCTCGATGAGGCCATCTACCTGCATGATCATATGCGCTCGACGGCCATGATTTTTTATCCCTATCGCAGCCATATCGATAAAACTGTGCTTGAGCGCGTAAAGCATGAAAATGTGATGCTGTTGCGGGAGGTCAGCTCGACCCTGCAGATGGTCCAGTCCGTCGAGGATATCGGGCTCTATGTGCTCAGTGACCAGCGTCACCGCCTTATGGGCAGGCATAAGCTGAAGCAGATTTTCAGACAGTGCCGGCGGCCTTTCCTGCTGGCCCGCGGCAGCTTCCCGTATGGCGAGGTGGTGGTTTCGCTCAACTGCAATAATCCGGTAAGTGTGATTGAGCCTGCGATTGAGATTTGCAAACTCCTGCATGTCAAGTTGAAGGCCGTCTTCGTGACGCCGCCGCCAGAGTTGCAGATTGAGCAAGATGTTGATGACTTTGTGCGCCGCAGTGAGCTTGTTGCTGACTTCTCCAAGATACATGATGCCGAAATTGAGTATGTGACCATGGCTGGGAATCCGGTGCTGGAGACGCTGCGGCTGTTGGAAGCTCCGGCCCTCTTGGTGGTCGGCTATGCGCAGATGGAGTCACTCTCATACTTCAGGCCCTCAGTGCCATTTCTGTTGGCGAGTCGAGCTGCGATATCGACTCTGGTGTTGGTGGCGGATGGATAAGCTTGAGGCCGTGAGGGTTTTGCTGGTTGTCTTGGGCGGTTTTATGATGCCCATATTCAGCGATCGATTGCGCATACCGGCGGCGGTGGGCGAGATTTTCTACGGGGTCACCATCGGCCTGCTGATCGGCTACGAGCCGGTAAGCGGCAGCTTGTTGGAATTTCTGGCCATGTTCGGATTTATCGTTCTGATGTATATGGCGGGCCTTGAGATTGAGCCAGGCGTTTTTGGGCCCGCTGGATATTCTCGGCTGCTGGTTCTGCTCATGTATTTCGGACTGGTGCTGCTGATCAGCGCTTTGGCCGTCGGCTTTATCGGCATGGCGCCTTTCTATGCTCTGATCCTACTGACAACTTCGGTTGCACTGGTTTATGCGGTTCTGAGGGAGATGCATCTTCAGCACACCGCGCTCGGCCAGGAGCTGCTCTTTGTTAGCAGCATTGGCGAGATTGTGAGCCTTGCCGCCTTGAGCGTCGTCAGTCTCAGTGTGCGTTTCGGTCTGACGCCTGCCGGAATGCAGCACTGGCTGAAAGTCGGGATGTTCGTCCTGCTTGCATACGTGCTGATGCGCCTTTTTAAGTTGCTGCTCTGGTGGCATCCGGAGCTGGCGGTCCTGTTTACGCGGACCGGAACCGCCAGTGAGAGCGGTATCCGCAGCAACTTTCTGAACATGTTTGTCTTCGTTGCCCTGGCGGCTCTTTTTGATCTGGAGGTTATGCTGGGGGCGTTTCTGGGTGGTCTGCTGTTTGCCGCCATATTTAGCCAGAAACGCGATATAATGTCAGGAATGAGTGCAATCGGCTATGGCTTTCTGATTCCGATATTCTTTATTCATGTGGGCATGGCGCTTGATCCGCTGGCCCTGATAAAACCACTTGTCATCGGCCGTGCGCTGGGGCTGGTTGGTCTGACTCTGGCCGTCAGACTGGCCGCTGGCATAGTTCTGCCGTTGGCGGGGTTTGGGCTGCGCGAGTCGGTCCTGATTCCGATTGCCATGGCCTTTCCGCTGCCGCTGGTGGTGGCCGTGGCACAGATCGGCGAGGAGCTGCACCTGCTCAGATTGTATGATGTTGAAATCATAACAGGTGCAGCTATTATAAGTTCAGTTGTCTATCCGGCTCTTTTTCGGCAGCTCAGGCGCCGGCTGCTGATAGCAGACTACTTCTGATCACTGGCCGATGAAGTTGGCCTCGCGCTTCTCAAAAAAGGCCGTGAAGCCCTCCATGGCATCTTTGGAGTTCTTGGTGATCACAACACCCTCCTGCTCTACCTTGAGACCCTCGTCGATGCCGTAGTCCTGTCCGGTCGACATGGCCTTGAGCACCGCAGCGACGGCCAGGGGCGGGCGTTTGGCCAGTTTTTCAGCCAGGGTGATGGCGCTGCTCAGGACGGCGTCAGCCGGCACCACCGAGTTGACCAGGCCGATCTCCTGAGCTTCGACGGCATTGAGACGTCTACTGAAAAGAATAAGGTCCATGGCTTTGGCGCGGCCAACAATGCGCATCATGCGCTGGGTGCCGCCCCAGCCCGGGATGATGCCCAGGTTCAGCTCGGTCAGGCCGATCTTGGCCTTCTCGGCGTCCGACATGACGCGGAAGTGGCAGGCCAGGGCCAGTTCGCAGCCGCCGCCGAGGGCAAAGCCGTTGATCGCGGCAATCACCGGTTTGGCCATGCGTTCTATGCGGGTCCAGGTGGCTGAGCCCAGGATGCCGATCTTCTCGGCATTGGCGGCATCACTGACATCGAATCCGGCTGAGAAGCCTTTTTCGCCGGCGCCGGTGATGATCAGGACTCTGATGTCAGAGTCATTTTCAATTGCGTCGAGGGCTTTGCCAAACTCCTCCATGGTGGCCAGGTTGATGGCGTTGGCCGAGGGGCGGTTAATGGTCAGGATGCCGATGTTATTTTGTTTTTCCAGGATCAGGTTTTCAAATTCCATGCGATACCTCCAGAATAAGATTTTAAAGACAAGCGGTTATATCTAGGGCATATGATTTTTGAGATGTCAATTGCAAAATGAATGACAATTCAATGCGTCATCTTGATCTTTGATCATAGAGCATATAGAGGGAGAAGGCCGCCACCACCAGGGCGTGGTCAATCTGACCGTTTCCGACCATCTGCAGTACCTGTTCGAGCGGGTAGGGTGTGATCTGGATCTCTTCCATCGGGTCAAGGCTTTGCTCGGCTTCGCGCCAGACGCCCTTGGCCAAGAAGGTGTGGCAGCGGTTGTTCTGCAGAGCCGGGTTGGGGGCGACGCTGCCAAGCTCGATAAGCTCGTTGCTGCTGTAGCCCGTTTCCTCCAGCAGCTCCCGTCTGGCGGCGGCCATCGGGCTTTCGCCGGGATCGATGACTCCGCCGGGGATTTCGATGGAGGTCTGGCGGTTGCCGTGGCGGTACTGTCTGATCATGATTACCTGGCCGTCAGCGGTCAGGGGGATGATGTTGACCCAGTCGGCAAAATTCAGCACGGTGAAGTCCTGCTCGGTTCCGCTGGGGATCAGGCGGTAGCGGTCGTGCTGCACCTTGAGCAGGTTATCTCTGAATGCCTCGTGGCTTGAAAGCAGATTCCAGTTCTTATGCATATGATCTCCTCTTGCTGAGATATAACATCTTGCCAATTATGCAAAGATGGAATATTCACTCCATATGAATTCACCCAGCCTGGTTTTTGCAGATAAAGACGGTAACGTTATGGAGTTTGAGCCCTTGGCCATGCTGGGGCGCTCCTGGAATGATTTCTATCCCATGCAGCCGGATGACGTTATTGCGCTGCCGGCCGGTGCTGAAATTTATGTACTGCCTGACCGCCATCCAGTCGGGCTGGATCGTGAAACTGGTGAGGCGATTGTGTTGGAGCGCAATCCCTATAATGATGATGAGCCGGCCTATGCGGTGGCTGCCTTTTTGCCGGCGGCTCACACCCAGACGTTTCTGCCGGCCTGGTATTCAGGTTGTGAAGCGCCGCCGGTGCTGCCGCTCTTTGCCTATACTGCCCTGGGATGGGCGGGTGACGGTTTTGTGGCCTGCGGTGTGCGCACCGATCTTTCCGACCGCCAGGATCCTGAAACCTTCAACATGGATCTGGTGGCGGCGGGCGTCAGAGAGTGGGTTGCAGAGTTTCCCGATAATCGCATGGTCAAACAGCTTTCCCATTGCGCCACCTGTTATGGTTGCCCGGCAGCCATCAATCTTTTTCAGGGGCGCGAGGAGGGGCCGTTGCCGACCTCGCCAAAGTGTAATGCCAACTGCCTGGGCTGCATCTCATACCAGCCGGGTTACGGTCCGCCGTCGCCCCAGCAGCGCATTACCATTACTCCGACCCCGGAGGAGATTGCCCAGGTGGCGGTCAAGCATCTTGAGAGCGCGCCCAATCCCGTTGTCAGCTTCGGACAGGGCTGCGAGGGCGAGCCTTTATTGGTGGCCGATGTGCTGGAGCAGGCCATCCGTCTGATCCGCAGCCGTACGAGCAGGGGTACGATCAATCTTAATTCCAATGCCAGTCTGCCGGATAAGGTGGCGGCTCTGGCCGATGCCGGGCTTGATAGCCTGCGGGTCAGCATGAATTCGGCCAACCCGCAGACCTACGGCCGCTATTATCGGCAGAGTTACAGCTTTGACGATGTGCGCCGGAGTGCCATTGAGATGAAGCAGCGCGGCAAATTTGTCTCGCTGAATCTCTTCGTCTTTCCGGGGCTGACCGATTCGCCGGCTGAGGTTGACGCCCTTGAGGACTTTATATCAAGGACCGGGGCCGATATGGTGCAGTGGCGCAACCTCAATATTGACCCTGATTTCTATATCAAGCAGCTGAGGATTGAGCCCGAAGAGGGGCTGGGAGTCAAAAACCTGATTGAGAATCTGCCGGTGCGCGGCGGATATTTCAACCCATATCTGGGCTAAAACTCTTCAAACTCACCGCCGTGGGGATTCTCCTCCACATCCGGGATTGAGCTTTTGGCCCGCTTTGAGAATTCAAGCAGCAGGACGGTGAAATCGTCATCGAAGCGCTCGGTTGCGATATACTCATAGCCGCTCGCCTCGACCCTGTCGATAACCTCCTGCCCCTGACCTTCTTTTATGGCCTGCATGAACAACTCCTTCAGGCGGTCGCGGCCAAACTCCTCCTGGTCGGCGTTCTGCGCCTCCAGGATGCAGTCGGTGAAAAGCAGCAGGGCGTCGCCTTCGGCTATCGGCAGACTTTTTTCCTGATAGTCGCCGTTTTCAAACATGCCGATGAAGAAGCCGTCCGTATCGAGCTCGATGATCTCATCGGTCTCGCGTCGGTAGAAGAGCGGCGCAGGGTGGCCGGCGTTAGAGTAGGTGATGGTGCTCTCCTCCTTGTCGACGATCAGATAGAAGGATGTGATGTAATCTTCAGCCAGCAGGGGGTTCATCATCTCATTGAGCATGTGGAATAGAATTTTGGGGCTGGCAACATTGGCGGCATGGGTGTGAAAGCTCATCTTGAACATGGATGCCACAAGGGCCGCGGCCACGCCGTGACCGGAAACGTCGGCAATGATGAAGCCGGTCAGCCCCTGTCCCAGATCGACCACATCGTAAAGATCACCGCCGATACCAATGGACGGGGTGTGCTTGGATGCAAAGTTGACCCCGTTGAAGCTCTGATAGATGTCAGGCAGCAGGCTTTTCTGTAATTCTCCGGCCATCTCAAGCTCGTGCATCATCTTTTCGTTCTGGGCCTCAATGATGTCCTTCTTCTCATCCACCTCTGCCAGGCTGATGGCCAGCTGGGCGGCCTGCTCCTCCAGCATGTCCTTGGTCTCGGCCGTTTCCATCAGGTAGTTCTCCATCTCCTGACGGGCGGTGGTGATATCGGTGATGTCCGTGAATAGAATGGCTTTGGCCGGCTGCTCCTGGCCGATATCAATGGAGTTGATAACTTTTTCCAGATACTTGGAGCCATTGCCGGGAGTCTCAATATGTAAATTGTGGCGGCGGGAGTCTATCAGTCCCGGCAGAATGTCCGGCAGCTCGTCAATCAACCTGCCTTCGACCGCGTCAACGCTAAGTGAAGTGATCTGCTCTGCGGCCCGGTTCCACAGGACAACCTCGCCGGTATGGTCGATAATGACCAGGCCGGAGTCCATCATGTCCAGAAGGTTGCGGGAGATCTGCTCGTTTTTCATGTTTCTCTTCTTGGTGTTTGCTTCGTCGCTGTTCAGGTATTTCGTCATCTGTATCGTTGATGGGTTATGCCTGATAATAGTGCGGTCCATCAAGCTTTTTATCATCGGCAGTCCCCGGCCGTAAGGCACGATCTTTTTATGGGACTTGATTCTCTTGGGAATACCGGCGCCAGGGTCAGTCACCAGAAAGGTTAGGCGGCTCTCATTAAGCAGGATGCGAACTTTGACCTCCATCTGCGAGTAGCGCGGATCCTTGATGCGTGCCTCGCGTAACTCCAGGTAGCGTCCGCAGGCATCCAGGCTGGATGATTTATCCTCAGAGTGCAATTCAAGACAGCCATGATCAATTGCATTGATCATGGCTTCAGTCAGGGCCATCTCGATTTCAAGCAGATTCAGATCATCTGGCAGATTCAATGCCTCTATGGCGCTGCAGATTCTGCGCGAAATCACATCCGCATCAATATCACCGATCTTGAAGCTGAAGCTCAGGTCGACCCTCGAGAGTGTCGGCAGCAGTTCAGCCCAACTCTGTGTGCTCATTTTTACTCCGTTTTTCTGGTTTGGCTGAGCATGTGGCCGGCGATCTTCTCCAGTGACATTATTTTGCAGACGCCTCCAAGTTCTATGGCAACTTTGGGCATGCCGAAGACCACGCAGGATTCTTCATCCTGAGCGATAGTATAGGCGCCCGAGTCGCGCAGCTCTTTCATGCCCCGGGCTCCGTCGTCGCCCATGCCAGTCAGAATGGCGGCAATGGCATTGGTGCCCAGGGTATTGGCTGCTGAACGGAAAAGAACGTCCACTGATGGTTTGTGGCGGTTGACGGGCGGGCCGTCCTTGATGCTTACATAGTATCCTTGGGAGTCGCGGTTGACGATCATATGTTTGCCGCCTGGGGCGATCATTACCACGCCATGCATCAGGCGGGCATTATCCTCGGCCTCCATAACTCTGGCCGGCGAGGTCTTGTCAACGCGGTCGGCAAATGATTTGGTGAATACCGGCGGCATGTGCTGCACGATCAGCGTCGGCGGGCCATCGGCCGGAAACTTGTTGAGGATCTGTTCCAGGGCGACGGTTCCGCCGGTGGATGCGCCGATCACGAAGATCTTCTCATCAGTCACGACGGGCCTCGTTTTGTTGGCCCTGATGATCGCATCCATGCTGAGCTTTGGTGGAACTTCAAGTTTGGGGGCCACCGCGCGCTTGACGCGAGCCTGGGCGGCTGCCTTGACCTTGCTGGTTAGTTCTTCGCGCAGGTTTTCTATCTCCTGGCTTTGGCGAACCTTGGGTTTGGCTATGTAGTCGATGGCTCCCAGCGAGAGGGCCTTCATGGTGGACTGAGCACCGGCCTCGGTCAGGGTGGAGAACATGACTACCGGCATCGGGTGCGCCTTCATCAGTTTTTCAAGGAAGGACAGCCCGTCCATGCGCGGCATCTCAATGTCCAGGGTCAGGACATCTGGCTGCAGGGCTTTAATCTTTTTGATGGCAATATAGGGATCCGGCGCCGTGCCGATCACCTCAATGGCCGGATCACTGCTCAATATGTCCTGCAGTATTTTTCTGACCAGCGCAGAATCATCAACAATAAGTACTCGTGTTTTTGACATAGAATCCTCAGAATAGGGTTAAATCGCCGCCTTCTTTCTCGAGCTTGGCTTTTTCACTGAATAGTTTGGTTTTATAACTTTTTTCGGCTTCGATAATCTTGGAATCAACCGTAGTTTTGAGTCGTTTCATCAAAACTTTGGATGTGTCGCAGAAGTAGAGGATTTTGCGGCCGGCATAGCCGCCTACATCCTCAGTGATGACCGGGATCTGCTCCATCTCCAGAAAAGCTTTGACGAAGCTGATGTTGGATTCCGGCACGTTACCGTCGGTGCGCCTGAAGTTGATCACATGGCCGCCGCCGAAAATTTTACTCTCAAAATGTTTTTTTGAGCCACCCTCCTTGATCATATCGTTAATCAGCTGCTCCATTGCAAACATACCGTATTTGGAGGATTCGGAGAAGAAGAGGTCTTCAGAACGTACGTCGCCTGGCAGCATGAAGTGATTCATGCCGGCGATGCCGGTTTTCTTGTCCTTGATGCAGACCGATATGCAGGAACCCAGCACCGTGGCGATTATCTGCGAATGACTGACGTGGTATTCACCAGGGTAGATGATCATCATCTCTTTCTGGAATTTTTGACTGTATCTTTTCAGCATGTTAGATCTTCTGGTAGATTGTATTCTTCATGTATTTAAACTTATCCTTCATTCCCATCAGGGATTCCGAGTGGCCGATGAACATATAACCGTTGTCCTTTAGGTGGTGGTGGAACTTGCCCATCAGCGTCGCTTTAGTTTCGGCGTCAAAGTAGATGATAACATTGCGGCAGAATATGATGTCAAAGGGACGCTTCATGGGGAAGGAGGGGGACATGAAATTAAGTTTACGGAAGGCGATCATGTTTTTGAGTTCTGGCACGACCTCGTAGCCCTCTCTGGTCTGGCGGAAATAGGAGCGCAGATACTCGGGTGGTATCGGGGCCACGGTCTGGGTCGGATAGACACCAGCGGCGGCGCGGCTAAGAATATCTGTATCCAGGTCGGTTGCCAGAATTTTGATATCCCAGCCCCTGAGGTTCTTGAAAGAGTTGTGCACCGTCATTGCCAGAGTATAGGGTTCTTCGCCCGATGAGCAGCCGGCCGACCAGATACGCAGTCTTTTCTGTCCGCTCTTTTCCGCCGCACCGATAATTACCGGGAAAAGTTCATTTGATAAAAAATCAAAATGGTGTTTTTCGCGGAAGAAGTCGGTCTTATTAGTGGTGATGCGGTTGATGAGGTGCACAAGCTCCGTCTGAGAGTCTTCGCTTGAGGTTAAGAAATCGTAATATTCGGTAAATGAACTGAGGTTGAGAGCCCGCAGTCTGCGTGACAGACGGGCTATAACCAGTCGCTTCTTTCTTTCGGAGAGATCTATGCCGGTCTGGTCATAGATCATCTCCCTGAATTTTTGAAACTCTTTGTCGGTAATGTCGAATGATTGTGCCAGCAACTTTATACACCATCGACCATGTCTAACTCTTCGTCAGAGAAGATTCTGTCAACATTGAGCAGCATGATGAACTTCTTGCCCTCATCATAACTTACCATGCCTTGGATATACTCGGTATTGATGCCGTTTGAGAAGCTGGGGCCGGACTTGATGTCATCGTGGTTGATGGTAAGGACGTCGCTGACGGCATCAACCACAAGCCCCATGGTGCGACCGGAAACATCCAGAATCATGATGACCGTGAACTGGTCATACTCCTTGGTCTGGATGTTGAAACGCTCGCGCATATCAATTACGGGCACAACCACACCACGCAGATTCAGGATGCCCTTAATGAAGTCGGGCACATTGGGCAGCGTAGTCAGCTGCTGATATGCAATTATCTCATTAAGCTTCATGATGGGTATGCCGTAGGTCTCCCCGCTGAGGGTGAAGGTTACGTACTGTGATGAAGCACTGTTTGTGTCTACATTTACCTGAGCCATTTGTTCCTCCTAGAATTCCTCAAAATCGTCATCACCCAGATCCTGACTGATCGGTGCTGCTGGAGTGGGCTGCACCTTTGGAGTGGTGCCGGGTGATGCCTGGACTGCCTGTGATACTTTGAACCTGATAACTGTGGCCGCCAGGTCGCGGGCCTCGGTGTTGAGGTTGTCGGCGGTGCTGGCCAGCTCTTCAACAGTGGAAGCATTCTGCTGGGTTGTGGAGTCGATCTGGGCTATGGCTCGGTTGACCTCATCCACGCCGGTGGCCTGCTCGGCTGAAGCGGCGGCGATCTCCTCCATGGTTTGGGCGAGTTCTGCGATGTGAGACTGGATCTCCTGCAGTGATTCTCCGGACTTCTTGGCCATCTGATCGCCGGCGGCGATGCGGTTGACGGTGTCCTCAATCAGGTTCTTGATCTGCTTGGCGGCGTCAGCGGAACGCTGGGCCAATGCGCGGACCTCTTCGGCCACCACGGCAAAACCTTTGCCATGTTCGCCGGCCCGGGCCGCCTCGACAGCCGCATTGAGGGCCAGCAGGTTGGTCTGGAATGAGACGTCATTGACTGTCACAATGATGTCTCCGATCTTTTTGGACGCCTCGCTGATACCGTCCATGGCCGTCGAGAGTTCGTTGGCGATCTCGACGTTGTTGATGACCGCCTGCTCAGTGGCGCGGGTCTTGCTCTGGCCGCTGTTGGCATTTTCAGCATTGTGCTTGATGGATGATGTCATCTCTTCAATCGTTGCCGCAACCTGCTCAATGGCAGAGGCCTGCTCCTGGGTGGATGATGACAGTCCCTGTGAGCCGGCGGAAACCTCCTGGGTGGCTGAGTCGACCTGGGTGGCTGAGTTGCGCACGGTTGTGATGACAGCTTCCAGGCTGGCCATAAACTCATTGAACCAGTGGGCGATGTCGCCGAATTCATCGGTTGATATGATCGGCAGGCGCACGGTCAGGTCACCTTCGCCTTGAGCCATCTCGCGCATGTGATGGACGAAGAGATTGGCCTTCTGGGAGAGCCCGCGGGCAAACCAGATTCCACCCATAAGGGCGCCCGCAAAGACGATCAGCAGAAGTATGATGACGACACCGCGCATGCGGTTGACATCTTTCATGACCTCTGCTTCGGGGACGGCGCCCCACATGATCCAGTCCAGGCCCTCGTTGTATTTTAGGTATCCTATGCGTCTTGAGCCGTCGGCTTCGTAGGCAAAGTTGCCTGTGCGGGTTTCAACGGCATCGCGCACGAAGTCGTATTTATTGAACAGCTCCTTATTGCCAATGTTCTGTGAGTCGGGGTGGTATACACAGGTTCCGTCTGACTGGAAGATTGCCATATAGCCGGATTCGAAGTACTTCTCCTTGGCAACTTCGGCCACCAGCTCCTTCTTGAGGTTGGCTGTAAGCTGTTTGAGAATGATCTCCAGGTTGCCCTGGATCGATGAGTAGCGCAGGTCGACAATGCGGGCGAATGATTCCACCCGGATGGCCATATAGTCATTGGCCGAGTCTTCAAGCAGGTTTGCGGTGTAACTAATTATAAACAGGGCAAAGATTGACGGAAAGGCAACAAGCAGAAAGCTCATGGCCAAAATCTTTTCACGCAGTTTCCATTTCATTTTCATTGTAAACCCCTAAAGCTGAATTTGGTTTTCACGGAAGGCGATTCTTTTGATTCCGTAAACATCTAAGATGAGTGAAACCTTGCCATTGCCGAGAATTGTTGCGCCTGAGGTGCCTTCAATCTTGCGGAAGTTCTTGTCGACACTCTTGATGACGGCCTGAGTTTGTCCAAGAACATCATCAACCAGAATGCCGAACCGCTCTTCGCCGCTCTGAAGAACCACAACGAGTGCCTCTGTGGGGTCGGTCTTCTCGGTCGGGATATTGAAGATATTGTAGAGGCGCACCAGCGGGATGTAGTCACCCCGGATTTCAACCAGCTCGCCGCGGCCTTCAACTGTTTTGATTTCAGCCGTTGTGGGGCGGACCGATTTGTCGATGACAGAGAGGGGAACCGTCAATACCTCATCGCCGACTTTGACCATCATGCCATCAATGATGGCAAGCGTCAGAGGCAGTTTGACGCGGAAGGTGGAGCCCTTGTCAACTTCAGATATAACTTCAGCTGAGCCGCGCAGATCTTCGATGTTCTTTTTGACCACATCCATGCCGACGCCGCGGCCCGACAGTTCAGTCACTTTGTCGGCGGTCGAGAGGCCCGGGGCAAAGAGGAAGTCAAAGATCTCCTTGTCGCTGTAGGTTTCATCTGGATTAGCCAGGCCCTTATCGATGGCCTTGTTGAGAACCTTGTCCTTATTGATTCCGCGGCCGTCGTCGGTGATCTCGATAAAGATGTTGCCCTCCTGCTGGAAAGCTTTGAGCCAGATGATTCCAACTTCCGGTTTGCCCTTGGCCAACCTCTCCTGAGGCGACTCTATTCCGTGGTCAATTGAATTCCTGATCATATGTTTGAGTGGATCGCCGATCTGTTCAATAACATTTTTGTCGAGCTCGGTCTCTGTACCACTCATGCGCAACTCAATCTTTTTGCCCTGATCAAAAGCAAGATCACGCACAACGCGGCGGAAACGGTTAAAGGTTCCCTCAACCGGGACCATGCGTACGCGCATGACCTGTTCCTGAAGGTCGCGCGAAATTCGCTCAAGCGAGGATGATGCATTCTGCAGTGAGCTGATCTGGGATGTCTGTTCGGCCTCGGTGGCCAGCTGGGACATGCGGGCTACGCTGATGACCATTTCTCCCACCAGATTAACGAGTCGGTCAAGCTTGTCGGTATCAACCCGGATTGTAGCTGCTTTGGCAACTTTACGGCTCTGGGATTGCTCCAAGGCAATTTTTTCGACCTCTTGCTTGGGTGCCAGGCCCTTTTCGACCAGCGCCTGGCCGGTTGTTTTATGCTCGCGCAGGGTTTCCTGCATGGCTTCATCTTTGACAATGCCGCGTTCAACCAGAATTTCGCCGATCGGTTTATCTGCCAGCGAGAGGTCAACGCCATCTTTGTACTGGTCGGAAATATCCTCAATCAAGATGCTGTTTTCATCAAATACAAAGATGAAGATATTCTGAATTTCAGACAGCGGGCGTTTTGTGCTGACTACCAGCTCCCACCATGTATAGCAGTTGGTGGCCGAGAGCGTGTAGTAATCCGGAATGGAATCGGTGTGAGCAAACACCTCTTTGACCGTGCATGTTTCTTCAAGCTCTCTTAAGAGCATGATGGGGTCCTGGCCGGTGGCGAAGATATCATCACGGAACTTCATTGTGATTGAGTAGAATTTCTCCACCGGCTCTTCGGGTGCCTTAGCTGTTTCTGCGGCCGAGGAGGGCGCATACTGACTGGTAAAACGTTTCAGTTTGGCTGTGACGCCGTCGATCTCATCCTGACTGACTTCACCGCCCTCGGTTGATGCTGCAATCATGCGTTTGAGCACATCAATGGAGTTGAGCAGCTCAGAGATCAGCATTTTGGTGGTTTTAAGTTCGCCGTTGCGAATGCGGTCCAGGATATTTTCAATTGTATGGGTGAAGTTGCTCACATTTTCAAAACCCACCAGACCGGCCGAACCCTTAATGGTATGGGCGGCTCTGAATACAATATTGATGGTCTCGGCATCTTCATGATCCTCTTCAAGACGGATCAATCCGGCCTCCATCTCCCGGATTTCCTCTTCGCTTTCCTCTATAAATATTTGCAGGAGTTCATCACTAGCCATGATTTACCTCATAAACTTCTTGGTTACGTAGATTAATTGTTCTGGTTTGAATGGCTTGACCAGCCAACCGGATGCCCCTGCCTTTTTGCCTTTCATCTTCATCTCTTCCTGAGACTCGGTAGTCAGAACTAGTATCGGAATGAATTTGAAGGGTGTCTTTTTGACTTCCTGGATGAATGTGATGCCATCCATGATCGGCATATTAATGTCGCTGATAATCATGCCGATCTGTTTTTTCTCTTTGGAGGCCTGCATAAGTCTGTCGAGACCGTCCTGACCATTGATGGCGTTGAGGACTTCAAACCCGGCTTCTTTGAGGGTGAAATTAACGGAAGCTCTCAGGGTTGCTGAGTCATCAACGACTAGAATATATTTACCCATCAGGCAACCTCCTTGAATACCATATCAAAACCAGACAATCTCATTGTACGCCTAATGTCGTCGGTGATGTTTGTGATGTGGAAGGGGGCGTGCTCTTCGACACTGCGTTTGATTGCAACCAAAAGTTGGAGCCCGGCAGTATCGATGTCGCCGATGTCACTCAGGTCGAGCATCAGTCCTGCATCTGTGTCATCAAGTATCTGTTCAATGTCGTGATAGATTGTCTCTATCTCTGAGACGATCAGATCACCTTTAAGTTTAATTGTTCCATCTTTTAGTTTGGAAATTTTCATGGTCTAACCTTTTGATATTGGAAATAGCTTGTCCAGTTTAATGGATTTGAAAATATTAAAGAGGCTGTCATGGATGCCTTTGATCTCAAAGGATGCACCATTCTTGTCAAGTTCTTTGAAGAATATAAGGATTTTGCCAATGCCCGATGATCCGATGGTCGGGACAAGCTTCAGGTTCATGACGACTTTCTTGGGGTTGGTTTTGGCAACCTTATTTAACTCTGCCCTGAGTTTTTCAGCTGCTTCAGTGTCAATTGCACCTGAAATTTTAATAACAACCTCATTACCAGTCACGTTGGTAGAAAAATCCATGTCACCCTCCTTAGTGGTATCTTGGTAAGCTGTTTCCGTTAAACTCCGAATAACTTGGGAGTATTAATCGGAACTCACCGTTTAGATCTTTATATTTGTTTTTGTTTCTAATCATGAATTCAATAATAGGGCTAAAATAGAGTAATGCCATCCTCTAAGTCCTCTTCCGGTTGATTGATTGTGCTTATATGGGGCAGGGCCAGTCTGTTGATGGTATGTTGCATCCTGTCGGAGCTGAAGTTTGCATCCGGCAGAGCTGCGGGTATGCCATTGCTATTGACATCAGCGCCGGCAAAATCTTTGATTTTTTTCTCGACATGATAGAGCTCTTCAATGAAGATTCTGCTTGAATCGATCGTTTTTTTAAACTGGCTGATATAGTTCAGGCTGCGCTGGCAGTAGCCGTCAACCCCGGCTATGGAGTCAAGCATGATGGTTTTTATGTCGGATAATTCAAGGAGGACATTTGTGATCACCTCGTTGATATGCTCAATAAATGCCTTGAGGTCTTTCAGGCTGTAGCCGTCAAGTTTTTCATGCAGGGAACAGATGTCGTTAAGAGCAGATATGACGGGATTGAGATAGTCGGTGTTAGTGCTCGTGGTCTGCTTGATATCAATGCAAAGCGTCATCATCAGCTCAGCCTTTTTGGCCAGTTCATGCAGATGTCCGGGGATCAGCCACTTGTTGGCGGCCAGCAACTCAAGCCGCGACTGGATATTGCTGAGGGTGTCGCAGAATTCCGAGATGGCGGCATCAAATGATGATAGCTGCTCCCTGTTCTCAAGCAGGTAGTCTGACAGGAGGACCTTGTCGTCGCGTTCGCTGGTTGTGATCTGCAATAGATGGTTCGTTTCGAGCCGGATTTTTTCCGTTTCAGTAGTCAGGATGTCAATGATGGAGTTGATCAGGTCGCTGCTGTAGATGATTACCGATTCGGTGAATTTTAGATTTTCCGGATTGCTCAGGTTGACGGATGCCTCTTCGGACTCCCCGAGGCCCCGATGGATATTGGCTAAATCCTGGGAGATTATGTCGTGGATTTGTAGGCTGGTCATGATGTTGAGGATGGGAGGTTTGGCGGAGTCGGTGCGTTTTACAAGATCTTTGAGAACGTAAAGAATTCCGCCCAGAGTCTCGTTAAGCGACTGGATGTCGTCATCGATATGGTCTTTCAGTGACTCAAGCAGCGAGATCTCCATCTCAGATATTTTTTTCATTGGATCAGAGAGCTCTGCATGTAGAGTCCCAAGCTCGTGATCAACGTTGGTAAGTTTTTGTAAAAGATGCTTGAAATCTTCACCCGGACGATCAATGAGGGCCAGCTGCTCAATGGCGGATGAGCTGCGGCCTAGCAGGTTGCCGAGCAGGCAGACTGCGTCCATGACTCTGGAGTCCTGACTGTTGATGTCGTGAAGTTTCTGGAGTACCGCGGCAAGTTCATTGCTGATCATCTCGATGGCGAGATCAATCTTGCCGTCGGTTGATTCCGAACGCAGAGAGTCGAGGGTGGCTGCAGCCTTATTGTTGGTTTTGTAGATCTCAAGATTGATGTCCGGGAGAATTAATCCCAGATCATAATAAAAGTTATCAATCGAGGCTGTGGCAGATTCAATGCTTTTTCGGATTGAAGCAAGTTGCCCTTGAATCTCCTCTTGAGTTGTCTCGCGGCTCAACATCGTCAATATTCATACCCCTTGGCTGGCAAAACTAAATATGTTTAAAATCCTGTATTACTGAGTTAGTCGGAAAAATAATCCCGTTTCTTTATCTTAATTTACTAAAGATAAGTGGAATCTGAATTATGACAACATGTTCATTGACAGTTAATTAAATGAGAGATATCTAATTCTAATTGCGGTTTTCGTTAATTCAAACTTTTTGGGTATATCGAGTACAAGGGGTTGTAATAGATGTTTCATCCACTTCTGATTATTCTGACTGGCCTATCTGGATCGGGTAAATCTTCAGCCATGAAGGTCATTGAAGATGCCGGCTACTTCTGCATGGATAACGTTCCCCTTGATATTATGATTAAGCTGATTGAGATCAGTGAATTTGAGACTATGGATGTCAGCAAGCTGTGCCTGGGGGTAGACGTCCGCAGTGGTGCGAGTCGTTTTGTCGAGAAATCGGTCAATAAATTTTCGTATATGCGCGACACCGTCCCTGGTTTCAAACTGATTTTTCTGGATTCAGAAAAGGATCAGATCCTGCATCGTTTCAAGGAGACCCGCCGGCGTCATCCGTTGAGTGATCAGTATCCCAATCTGATGGATGCGATTGATGCTGAGGCTGAGCTTATGGCTCCGGTCAAGGAGATGGCCGATATTGTCATCAATACATCAAAGCTTAACGTGCACGAACTCAAGTCTCGCATTGAAGAGATGATCGCCAGTGATGATCAGGCTCGCCAGATGCTGATCGAAATTAGATCTTTCGGTTTTAAGTATGGTGCCCCGGTTGATGCAGATATTGTCATGGATGTCAGGTTTCTGCCCAACCCCTACTTTGTCAGTGGCCTTAAGGAGAAGACGGGCCGTGACCGGGAGGTGAAGGAGTTCTTGGAACAACAGCCTGAGTATATTGAGTTTACCAGGCGCTTTGAGGATTTGATTGACTTTATGCTGCCACTGTATAAGAGGGAAGGGCGGGCTTATCTTAATATTGCGGTTGGTTGCACTGGCGGTCGGCATCGTTCGGTTGCCGTGGCCGAGGCGATCAATAATCTGGTCCAGAAAGCCGGTTTTACCGCAAAATTGAAACACCGTGAAATTGGGGCTTAAGCATGATTGGAGTGATAATAGTTGCACACGGGGGGCTGGCTGACGCCTTTGCTGAAACAGTTGAAATGATTGTTGGCCGGTCTGATAATTTCAAGGCTTGCTCATTTCCGCAGGGAAGTGATGCTGAGCAGCTGCGTAAGATGCTGAAACAGTCCATCAATGATGTTGATGATGGCAGCGGTGTTGTGATCCTGACGGATATGTTCGGTGGGACGCCGTCCAACATCAGTCTTTCATTCCTTGATGGTAGCAATATTGAAGTTATCACTGGGGTCAACCTGCCCATGGTTATAACGGCACTTACCAAGCGCACCGGCCGCAGTATGGATGAACTTGTCAGGGTTCTTAAAAGCAGTGGCTGCAATAATATCTATATCGCATCAGAAGTTTTGGCTGCCAATCTGGATCACTAATTATGGTTAAGCTGGTCAGAGTCGACGACAGGTTTATACATGGCCAGATTCTGGAGTCCTGGATTCCGCATCTTGACGCTGAAGTTGTAATCGTCGTCAATGACGTTCTGGCTGCCGACTCGTTTCAGAAGACGATCATGTCACTGGCCTTGCCCGACAGGATAGAACTTCAGATTATCCCGGTCGCCGAGATTGGCAAGTATTTGGGCGGCCCGGAGTATTCCGACCGCTCCATTCTGGTTATAACATCCAATATCATAGATGCTTATAAGATCTATAGAGGTGGGGTCAGTTTCGGTTGCCTGAATGTTGGCAATATGGGCTGTTGCGAAGGCGGGCGTCAGTTTTCCTACTCTGTCTGGATTGATCCGGCTCAGATTGAAATGATCCGACAGATGCTGAAAGATGGACTGGAGGTTATTATGCAGACCGTACCCAGGGAGTCGGGCGTCGGCATGGGATCGGTTATCGATATGGAGTCCAATTAGATGCTCTATGCGCTGGCTGCGGTTGTTGCTGCTTTAATCTGGCTTGACCGTACATATGTGCTGCAGGCGATGATTCATCGTCCAATCTTTCTTGCTCCAATTCTCGGTTTTATACTTGGAAACCCGGAGGTGGGCTTTCTGGTGGGCGCCTCTCTGGAGCTGCTGTGGCTAAATGCGCCGCCGGTCGGTGCTTATCTGCCTTATGATGACAGTTTCTGTGCTGCCGTTGCCGTCCCGGTTGCTTCACTCTCCGGCTTGAGTCTTATGCCGGCTGTGGGGCTGGCATTGCTTCTGTGTCTGCCCGCCGCTCTTCTCGGACGCCAGATTGACGCCTGGATCCGCAGGCAAAATAATGACCTTGTGCAGGGAAGTGGCCGGGTGATGCTGCTTGCATTGATGCGTAGTTTCGGTGCGGTTTTGCTCGGAATGGTATGCTATATCAGCGTTGCCGGTTTCCTGGCAGCCTCTGTGCGTGGCTATCTGCCGACCGAGCTTAACGATGCACTTTCAATGATGCCGATTGCGGCAATCATGCTGGGACTTGCCGGTATCTTCTACAATCGCCATGCAATTGTTCAACGCTCATTTGTTTTGATCGGAGCCGCGTTGATAACCATCTCGATTCAGTTTTTCTTCGCATAGAACCTGCAATCGAATTTGATTGCATCGTTATTCTTTATGTTGCTATTAGGTAGCAAAATTAACTACTGGGAAATATATGAATAACTATACATCTAAGGTAATAGATAATCTGCCGCTGGGCGCCGGCTGCTTTCTGATGCGTCTTGAGTGTCAGCTTTCCGACTGGCGTCCCGGGCAGTTTGTAATGCTGCAGGTCAACAGTTCAATGGATCCGTTTCTGCGGCGACCATTTGGTATCCTTGCGGCAGGCGGCGGTGTGCTTGAGATTTTTTACCGCCTAAAGGGAGATGGCACTCTTGCCATGTCCAAGGCCACCCGCGGTGATGTTGTTGAGGTCTTGGGGCCGCTGGGTAATGGATTCTCGGTTGCCGCCTCTGCGTCTGAGCATATCTTAATCGCCGGTGGAACCGGGCTGCCGCCCATTTGGTCTCTGGCTCAGAGTCTTGATGCATGTCGGCTTATTGTTGGCGCCCGCACTGCCGCCGATATGCCGCTGCGTGAGCGGCTTGAGCAAATGGACGGCGTGGAGATGGTCACCGAAGATGGCTCCCTCGGCAGAAAGGGGCTGGTGACTGATTTGATCGGTGATCAGATCGGGGCCGCCCAGATTTACGCCTGCGGTCCGACCCCCATGCTGCGGGCGATCAGCGCCAAGGTCGGCAGGGTTCCCTGTCAGGTATCATTGGAAGAGCGCATGGGATGCGGCTTCGGTGTCTGTTCCGGGTGTGTTGTGATGACTGTTGATGGCAATAAGAGGGTCTGCAAAGAGGGGCCGGTCTTTGATGCCGCGCAGATTGTTTGGAGCTAGCATGGATTTGAAAGTTAAGATTGCAGATGGTCTGGAACTGAAGAACCCCATCATGAACGCCTCGGGTACATTTGCCTACGGTGAGGAGTTTGCGGAAGTTATGGATCTCTCAACTCTTGGAGCGGTTGTCACCAAGGGGCTGAGTCTCAATCCCAAGGTTGGTAATCCGACTCCGCGTATAACTGAAACCCCGGCCGGTGTTCTGAATGCCATTGGCCTTGAAAACATCGGCATTGAATCTTTTATTGATCAGAAACTGCCCGGATTGAGGGCGGCGCAGGTGCCGGTGATTGCCAACTTCTTTGGCAACGCTGAGGATGAGTACGTCCGCTGTGCGGAGATGTTGAATGGCATCGAAGTTGATGCGCTCGAGATGAATGTATCATGCCCCAATGTTAAGAAGGGTGGCATTCAATTTGGCACTGACCCGAAAACATTGCAAGCGCTGGTGGCAAGGGTCAGGAAGGTGGTGGATAAACCATTAATAGTCAAGCTCTCGCCCATGGTAAGTAGTATTGCTGAGATGGCCATGGCTGCACAGGATGGTGGTGCGGACTGTCTGACCTGTATCAACACTCTGCCGGCAATGGCCATTGATGAGGTGAGCATGCGTCCGGTGTTGGGCAATGTTACCGGTGGGCTTTCCGGTCCGGCAATTAAACCGGTGGCCCTCAAACTGGTCTGGGAAGTTTCCAAAGTTGTTGAGATTCCCATTGTTGCAGCCGGCGGCATCTGTGATGCCCGTGATGTAATCCAGTTTATGCTGGCTGGTGCATCCGCTGTTGAGGTTGGGAGTGCTTCCCTGCGGGATCCATATTGTTTCTTGAAAATCATCGATGGTCTCAAAGAGTATTTGCAGCACCACAAGCTTGAGCGTCTTGCTGACTTGACTGGTGCGCTGAAGATCTAGCCAACAGCTCTCCCGACATTATATTCAGCATTGGGAGGAGAGATGCTGCGTCATGTCGGGAGGCACAATCCACTCCTGGTAGTCTTCTTGGGGATCTGTCTCGGTATCCTCTTGTGCTGTCGTGATTATATGGCGGTCGGACTTGTCTTTGTGCTGTTGGCCCTGACTGTTGCTCTGAATCGGTTGTTCTTCGTGCTGGCGGGAGTGCTGCTTGGAATACTTGCCATCCATCTGTCTCCAGAACCCCTCACTCTAAGCGCAGGAGAGTATGTGATTGAGGGGCGGGTGGCCAAGGCTGATTTGATAGATGGGCAGCTGCTGCTGCGCCGTTACTCAGTCGATGGTACGGCTGCCCGCGGCCTTGCCATGCTCAGGCTGGGGCATGTCGATGATCCAATCTTGCCGGGTGCGTATTTTAGGTCGCGCATCGAATATACTCCGTTTGTTCGTTTGAATAATTTTGATGAATATGATTATGGCCGCTATCTAAGGGCCCGTAAGATCACTTTGCGCGCCGCCGCTGTGGGAACATATGATGTTGACTGCATTCAGAATGGATATACTGCCGACTTTGCTGACTTCCTGCGTAGCTATTCACGGCCTGAGGCCGAGCTTCTGCGGGCCATTCTGTTGGGGCAGCGCGGTGGCTTGACGCACCAGATCAGGGACAGTTTCGCCGGACTGGGTATTTCGCATCTGATGGCGATTTCGGGCCTGCATATCGGGTTGGTGCTCCTTTTCGGTTATGGGGTCGTTTGGGGTGTCTTGAGGATGGCTCCATGTCTGAATCAGCGCTATGACCTGCCGCAGATCTCAAAATTCTTAGCGCTATGGGGTGTGGTTCTATATGTAATAATTGTCGGAGCCGCTGCTCCTACATTGCGGGCGGCTATTATGGCTGCAGTCCTGGTGGTTGGTTTCTGGATGAAGAGGCATCATTCCATGCTTACGCCCCTGGCTCTGGCGGGATGCATAATCCTGATTGTCTGGCCCTGGTCAATTTATGACGCCAGCTTCCTGTTGTCTTTTGCTGCGGTACTGGGGATAGTGATTGTACTTGCAAGGCTCCGTGGGCGTCCTGCCGCAGTAAGATATGCCGCAGTCCCTCTGGCCGCCATGGCCTTTACGTTACCTATTTCGGCATTTATGTTTGGTTTTGTTTCTGCGGTTGGTTTTTTGTCTAATTTGCTGCTGGTGCCTCTTTTTAGTTTTGTGATTATGCCGTTGAGCTTGCTGGCCTATTTGCTGTGGGGTGTTTCTGAGTTATTGGCCGGCTGGCTAATCGCTGTTCCGCTCGACCTCTTTGGTTGCATAATGTTGCTTTCTGAGCGTTGGGGGAGGCTCTATCCTGTTACCAACTATGGTGTTATCTGGGTCTTTGCAACGCTTCTGTCTATGCTGCTGCTTATACTGGGCTCCAGTAGTCCGTTGCGCAATGTTTCAATATTGTTTTTGGTCATGTTCATGTCATTGAAACCGGCACTTGATTCTTACTCTGTTCGGCAACAGCCCCTATGCTTTGAATTTATCAATGTCGGGCAGGGAGAGTGCACTCTTGTATCCAAAGGCGACTTTGCTTTGCTGATTGATGGTGGAGGGCGTTATGGGAAATTTGATGCCGGGCGATATATTGTTGCACGCAGGCTGCTGCAACGCGGGATTACTCAGCTGGATGTTGTTGTATTAACTCACCCGGATAGTCACAGGAGCGGTGGTCTGCCATATATTCTGCGCAATTTTGCAGTTGCTGAACTCTGGTCCTCAGGCTTGGCAAGTTGGAATGCGGATTACATTGATGTTGAACGGGTTACAAAAAAGAAATCAATACCGATTCGGAATATTGTTGCTGGTGAATCATATTTTGAGAACGGTATAATTATTAAGGCATTGAATCCTCCATGGCCGATTCCTGATGGCGTCCGTGGATTGGACCCTAACTTGCATTCCATCTGCCTTTGGATAGGAGATGCTAAGATGAGTGGTATTTTTATGGCAGACGCGGACGGCTTGGGTGAACTTAATGTAGCCCATCTTAATCAAGATATCAGGGCTGACATCTTGAAAGTTGCCAATCATGGTTCAGAAGCATCTTGCCAGAGTGCCTTTATTCAAAAGGTTTTCCCGCGCTATTCGGTAGTTACTGGTAGGTCGGCCGGATTGGTCGATACGGTAAATTCACGGCTTCATGAAGTTGGCAGTCAGGTTTTAAGGCTCGAAGAAACAGGTGCGGTTAAGATCACCGCTAACGGGAATTGGCTGAACATCAAGTTGGGTGCATCAGGTGCCGATAATATTCATGATTTGCATTTAGCACAGTGCGAGTAAGGCTAAGGAGATTAATTCATGGATAATAAAGGCTATTCTTTAATGGAGTTGATGACGGTCGTAGTGATCATTGGCATTATGGCGGCCGTGGCAGCCCCCAATATGAGCGGCTGGCTCGCCCGCCGCGAGCTCAACAGTTCGGCGCGGAATCTGGCAGGTCACTTGCAACTTGCCCGCAGCGAGGCGGTGAAAGACAACATTGAGACTGCAATTGTTTTTGCGGATCATGGTTACACTATTAAGCTTGCAAATCAGAATGTTGGTATTGATCTGGGAGACAAGCTTTCGATTATCCAGGCTTTTACTGAGAATTCTACCGGTTTTAATGGACGCGGGCTTTCGACTAAATCTGGCAGAGTCAATGTCAGGCATGATCCGCTGGTTGATTCTTTGCCCTCGACAGCCTCAAGCATGGGGATTCGTGCCATAGATGTTACGCTGGGAGGCGGAATTAGTATATTGCCATGAAAAGCCTAAAAATCCTTTATCATGAACAGGGAGTCACCCTCGTTGAGCTGTTGATAGTCATGGCACTGTCGCTGCTGCTGATGTCGGCAGTCTACATGGCTTATCAGACTCAGCAGCGCCGTGGTGAAGGTCAGCAGATGGTAGTTACCATGCAGCAGGATCTGAGGGCCGTGATGGATGTCATTGAGAAGGATATCAGGCATGCCGGATGCACCACGACCTATAGCAGTTCGGATGGCTTTGCCGGCAGCAATGCTACGACGCTTGTCGCTCAATATGTAAATGTTGACACCGGGGCCAATGAATCTGCCACCTATACCTTGAATGGTGAGGCTGTTACCCGCAACGGCATCACGTTGATCTCCAACTGCACCAACCTTGCGTTCCAATATTTTAACCAGAATGGTGGTCTGGCTCTGAATACGGTTGGTATCCGTAGTATCACGGTGAGTGTGACTGTCAGGACAGAGCGTAACGATCCTGATAGTGGCCAGCCGGTGACCCGAACCATGTCTCGTCGTGTCCGTTGTCGTAATATGGAGTTGATGTAGGTGTTGTATGAATAGACAAGGCTTTACTCTGATTGAGCTATGTTTAGCTATTCTAGTTTTTTCCCTGGGTATACTGGGGGTAGCCAAGATGCAGACTTATGCTGTTCAAGGAACGGCATTCAGTATGCAGTTGACCAACGCCATTAATGTTGCTGAAGATCAGATTGAACAGCTTTCCGGTCAGATGTTGCGTGATGAGCTCGGTCAGGCCAACGTTCCGGCTAACCTTGCAATTGGTAATCAGGCTGGTGCCGCGACTGTTGCCCAAGGGGTGACATATACGCCAACGTGGGTTGTATCACAGTATGGGAATGGACTCTCGCGACGGGTTGATTTGACTGTCAGCTGGATGGAGAAGAGCCAACCGCATGCATTGAACCTCAGTTTTATCATTGGGCAGGAGTAACCCTTATGCAGAAAAGGCTTGAATTGATCAACAATCAAGATGGTATGATGGTGCTGATGATGGTGACCATTATGTTGGTAGCCGTCGTTATTACCGGTGTGGTTTTGATGAAGACCGCAACTCTGGATACAAAGATTGTGGGCAATCAGAGAGTCTATAAACAGGACTTTTACGCCATCGATAGTGGCCTTGAGCAGGTTTATGCCAATCCATCTGATCCGCTTAGTTCTATCGGTATCGATTTGAATGCCACCTACACATATCTGGCAGCAGATCTTCCTGATATCCTGCAGGGGGTAACAATCTCGGTAGACCTTGAGGCCATTACCAATCCGCCCATTGGTTCAGGTTACAGTGTGACTGACTTCAGGGCTCGTCACTATATGATAGACTCTTCCAAGGGATCTATGCAGGTGCGGTCAGGTTCATATAAAATTTTTCCTAAACAATAATGGAGGACAGCATGAAAAGGTTAAAGCTTTGTTCGTCAATAATCGTCTTTATGCTCATCTCCAGCTTAGCCGCTGCTGATGACACGGATATCTTTGGCGGTGGTGAAATCAATGTTCCGCCTAATGTTCTAATTATCTTTGATAATTCAGGAAGTATGGATGGTACCATCCAGGAGTACTCTCTTGGTGATTACGATCCGTCTGTTACCTATTCCGGTCCCTATCGCAGCGACTATACATTTATTAAGAGCGGCCGTAACTGGTACTACTTCATTTACATTGGTAGTGATGGCATTGTGGATTCTGGAGAGATTCCCTGTACGGACACCCGCGAAAGTTTAAATCAGTATGGACATTGGCAGGGTCGTATAAATCAGGATGGTCAATGTATTAATCGCGGACAGGCTTATCGTGTACGCACTGGAAATTACTGGAATTATCTCGAGGCAAATACAGTAACTTCGCGTAAAAAGATCGATGTTGCCAAAGAGGTTGTCAATGACCTCTTTATGACAACCAGCGGCGTGCGTTTTGGTATTATGATCTTTAACACTGATGAGGGTGGCCGGGTTGTGGCGCCGATTAAATCGCGTACCGCGGCTGAGGTTTCAGAGCTGACAAGTGTTATCAATGCGCTCACCCCCTCGACCTGGACGCCCCTGGCCGAGACTCTGGCCGAGGCAGGCCTCTACTTTGCCGGTGCAGATTCTTGGTTTAACTCATCTTCATCGGTTGCGGGCGTCATGGACGTCGGTCGCAACTATAAGTCGCCGATTGAGTGGCGTTGCCAGCAGAATTACGTAATCATTATGACCGATGGCGCTTCAACCAAGGATCGTAATTCGATCCTGACCAGCACTTATCTGAATGGCAAGAAGATTGGTGATTATGACGGCGACGGCAAGGATAATACCTTTGATAGTAGCGATGGAAGCGACTATCTGGATGATGTGGCAAAGTTCCTTTACGAGAATGATCTGCTTGAGAGTGGCACCGATAAAGTGGGTGAATCTTTTGAGGATGATTCATTTCCGACTCAGAATATCATAACCTACACCATCGGCTTTGATATCGCCAACACACTATTGAGTGAAACTGCTGACTCAAGCCATGGGCAGGGCGACTACTACACGACTCAGGATAATATTTCACTGGCTGAAATCTTCCGGACAATCATAGCTGACATTATTTCATCCAGTTCTGAGTTTGTGGCACCGGTTGTGCCGGTCAATAGAACCAACAAGACTTATGCCGACAATGCCATGTATGTTTGTGTCTTTATGCCCGGCAATGAAGGCGAGTGGGCCGGAAATATCAAAAAATTTGGCTTGACGCCTGATGGCGTGATTGTGGATCGGGACGGCAATCCGGCCACAATTCCCGAAGGCGAGCCCAATGCCGGTGCGATTAAGGATGGCGCACACTCGTGTTGGTATGAGGTGGTTGGTCCCGAAGGTATGACCGTGGACAAGGGCGGCGCCGGACAGGTGCTGCTTTCACAGGCATCGCGTACATTTTATACCCGCAGAACCGGATCGGTCATGCTCAGTATAGATAAAACTTCCTCAAGTGTTACGCCCACTGAGCTTGGTTTGACCAGTGAGACTGAAAAAGCGGATTTGATCGATTATCTTAAGGGACAGGGCAACTATGCACCGGATGCTACCGGTGCCGGGACGCTCCCGCGTACTTGGCTGCTGGGTGATATTATCCATTCGCGCCCGGCCATTCTGCATGATGCCAATTACAATGACCGCAATATAATTTTTGTTGGTTCAAATGACGGTTTCCTGCACTGCTTTGTGGATAATGATAATGCAACTTCAGATATTCTGACGGATGATACTCTGACGGAAGCCTGGGCGTTTACACCCTGGGACCTCGTGCCAAATTTAAAGAATATTCCATCGGTGAGCGCTACCGCTGAGATAGCCGGAGACAATAATCATGACTACTTTGTTGATGGAGTGCCGGTGGTGTATGAGCCGGCCGTCAATAAGCATCATGTTATATTTGGGCTGCGGCGAGGTGGCGAGAAGTACTACGCCCTTGATGTATCGACCTATACCAGTCCGACGTTCCTGTGGGAAGTTTCCAACACTATCCTCGGTGCTACAGCGCCGCTTGGTCAGAGTTGGGCCGAGCCGGTTTACACAAAGATTAAACGCTCCAGTGGTGACACCGATGGGGCCAAGGTTATTCTGCTGACGGGTGGATATGATCCCAATCAGGACAATCTCGATCCGGGAGTTGCTGATAGTAAGGGCAGGGCTTTCTTTGCGATTGATGCTGAAACAGGGGCACTTTCCAGTCAGCTTAACTTCAATAACAGTAACTATGCTAAGATGAAATACTCGATTGTTGATTTCGCTTCTTATGATCATCATATCGATGCTGCCGGCTTCATGGATGATGTGGTCTATGCTCCCGACTTAGGCGGCAATCTGTTTGTTTTTGCCGATCGTGACGGAGATGGTGTCTGGGATAAACGACATCTATTCAATGCCGGCAATGACGGTGGCACAACGGGCCTGCGCAAATTTTTCAAGGCCCCGGCGGTAATGCAGTTTCCCTCTGGTACGGGTGATGCGGATTATGTTTTCATCGGGTCAGGTGATCGTGAACATCCCAACAATACAACAATTCAGAACCGCTTCTATGGCATTGTTAACAGCTGGCCGCACGAGTGGTGGCTTGATAATCAAGACGCCCTTGAAGCGACCACTGCGGCGTCATCAGATCTGATTAATGTCAGCACGGATCTATTTAATGATCCCATGGCAACTCAGGCACAAAAGGATCTTTTACTGCAGTCCATTGAGAATGGCGCGGGTTGGTGGTTTGATCTGCCGAATGCCGGCGAGAAGTGTGTCTCTTCGCCGCTTGTTTTCGAAAATATTGTCTATTTTACTACGTTTACTCCAAGCTCAACCACCGCTGTTCTGACAGATATGTGTGCTACCGGTGGTGGTGCTGGCATTGCTCGACTCTATGCTGTAAACTACAAGACCGGTTCGGCTGTGCTTGATCTGGATGAGGTTCCCGGTAATGACCGCAGTGTAATAATTGGAACCGGAATACCTTCTGATCCTATTGCTGTGGCAACCGAGAATAAGATGATACTGATGATTGCCGCAGAGCGTAAAGTTGCCACAAAAGATCTAAATGAGCAGCGTACCTTTACCCCATTCTATTGGTGGCAGTCCAACTGATAAGGAGTATGTAAATGAATAAGATAATAGGTTTTTTGTTGATTATGCTTAGTTCAACCGTTCTGCAGGCGGAGCCGATTGAAGAGACGCTGAATGGATTCAAGAATCCGCTTACACTAAGCGGTAAGGTTATGGAGATTGGGCCTGATTTCATTTCAGTTGCCGAGACTAAGGTTTTCGTTGTTGATCGTGTGGTTAATGGCGTGGCCTGTCGTACTGAAATCAAGGAGCAGTCAGGTGCACCCGTGAGACTCGAAACTCTAGCTGTTGGTGATGTCGTGATGGTCAAGGGCGGCGGTGTTCTGGACTGGGATATGGGCGGTGAGGTTGTTTTCGCGCGAATTGTCTATCTGGGAGATAAGGATGGACGGTTTGATGAAGCCTTGCATAAAGCATTGGTGACAAAGTGGTAGTTAAAAGACCGGGTGTTTGCCCGGTCTTTTTTTATATTGTTTTTAGATTGTAGTGGCCTGCATTTTCTGTCTGTATTAAAGGGAAGTGATAATTGGGCCGAAGATATATTTGTAAAGTATGCTTTTTATGTAGGATCTACACTCTCTGGCGTGCAACAAAAGAATTATTCGTATTTTTAGGGGAATGGGACATTGAAAGAAAATCATTCAGAGTATGGTGAGTTGGTCTGCAACGAGGATGGTATGGTTCTCGTTCTGGTTCTGATTGTCTTGGTAGCTTCTGTCATAATTGGCGTGACCAGTCTCAAGACTTCAAATACCGAGATCAAGCTGGCCGGTAATGAACGTGTCTATATTCAGCGTTTCATGGACACAGAAGCCGCCTGTGACTTTGCTGAAATTGTATATGCCACTGCTGTTGATACTGCAGAGGTTCAGGTTGCTAACGGATATGATTATCCTGAAGATACTTTGCCGGATAACCTTAGGGGTAATGTTGATGTCAATTTAAGATTCAGCAATAAATCGAAGGCGCCGGTTGGCTATGATGTCACCCGCTTCGAAAGACATAATTATGTAATAACATCCACCAATGTTAATGGTAGTCACACCGTAGAGACTGGCGGTTGGAAGATTTTCGCCAGAGGCCGATGAAGGGAGTATGACTATGAAATTTAATAATTTTAGACCACTGCTTGCAGTTTTGGTGCTTTTGCCGCTGAATGTCTTCGCCGGGGGCGACACTGATGCCATGCACGGCAACCCCATGCCGGTCAAACCCAATGTCATGATCCTTTTTGATACCTCAAGTAGTATGGCTAATGACGGCACCCTGAAGGACAGCGCCTATAATCCGCGCACTGCCTATGACCAGCCGGGCGGATGGGTGCTTTCGCGCAATGCCCTCTATGCCGACTGGGATAATGACGGCTGGGATATTCATGAGGATCAGGCCTGGATTCAAACCTCATATATTGATGAGCTCGTCAAACCGACCGGTACGGACGGGGCAAATGAGCTTCATTATGGACAGGTCACCAGTGAGGGCGTGCCCGATGTCGATGGCAACAGTGATCGTAGAGATGAGTTTAATATATATGGACATATTGCAGATGCCATGTTTGGTGAAGGTACCAAGCCTTTACTCGTCATGCCGCGTCGCTGGTACGACCAAGCAAGGGATGGTCGTTTCTGGTACTATGAAGGCTGGTCATGGGGTGGCATAGCTTCGGGTAACTACATCAGATATGATCTGACCGGTGGCAGCCATCAGCAGCAGAAGTATCTGACGGTGCAGGAGGTTGTCTCTGAACTTATAACTGCCTACAGTGACTACTTTAATTTTGGTGTGGCCGTTTATGATAAGAACGGTTGGGATCTCTGGGATACGGATGGCTGCACTATTATTGCACCTTGCGGCAGCGATGACCTGAAAGACCAGCTGAATCTTACTCCCAACGAATTCGCCGCGTTGCAGGTCAACTCGGTTGGTAATGACAAGGCCTATAAGATGAGTGGCTTTGCCTATGCCATTGAGACGCCAATTGCAGAAGCTATGGCCGAAATAGGTCGCTACTTTGCCGGCCAGAAGACGCTGTCCTATGGTAAGGCGTCAGATGCCCTGGGGGCCATCGAATATAAGAAGAATACCTCGGCTCCGCTATTCACCGATTACCACACGGACAACAGCGGCGTCTGGAAGGGTAAAAACAGCAAGATCAGCTCCGGAGCTAAAATACCCGGCATCATGGATGACGGGGGTAACTATGTCAGTCCCATTAAGTGGCGTTGTCAGCCGAACTTTGTAATTATTCTGACTGATGGCGTATCCTATTTTGATGGTGATGAGTATGTCTTCAATCTCAGGGATTATATGCCTGTTAAATATGCCTCTGTAAAACAGAAGAAGACCAGACTTGATGAATGGGATGTAATTGATAAAAATGGTGACCCGATCCCGGGGATCGGCAATAGTGCAAGTCTGGAAAATTTCTTCCTTGATGAGACAACCAACTATCTCTATCTGGCCGATTTGATGCCGTTTGAGAGCGAGACGGATGCATCAGGTGCCTTCAGTTGGAATGATGAGCCGGTTAATGCAGATAAATATCCAGACTATACAACCAAGGATGAGTGGGTTTGTCAGAATATCATCACCTATGTTGTTGGGTTGGATTCAAATTCCAGTCGTAACCGCAACGCGGCCCTGGCCGGCGGAGGACAGTTCAGCAACACGGCCAATGTCTATGATGGCAAGGATGATCTCTATAAGATTTTCGATGACGCACTGAAACAAATGGTAGATCAGACCTATAGCGCCTGCTCTCCCATCGTACCCATTACCGGCACTGGCGGCGGCGGCATGAAGGGGCTTTTTGATGCCGATTACACCTATATATCTGTCTTTGATGTGGATGACAGCGGCGTCTGGTCCGGTAACCTGAAGAAGTTTGAGCTGCGGCACAATCCTTCCAACAATAAGCTTGATATGTATGGCAAGAACGGTAAGCCGGTCTTTAATTCATTCAATAAAATTGTTGAGGGTGAGAATGCCGCCACCTCTGTCTGGAGTTCAACTCCCAATGACAGCCTTAAAATTTATGAAGGCGGGCTTGGCGAACAGATTTTAAGTGATACCGCCAACCGTAAGTTTTATACCCTTAACAACGATGAGACCGGTATGGCCGCCTTTGATTATACGAAAACTATCAATTCGCACGGCGATCTGGTTTTAGGAGCGCCGCAGCTGGCCGGCAAGAGACTGGGGATCGATTTCTACAGCGATCCCGATGTTGATCGCGGTAATGAGCCGGTTGCCATCGCTGAGCTGGTTGATTTTGTGCGCGGCACCGACAAGTTCAATCCCAAGGGTACCAATGCTGATTACAAACGGGACTGGCTGCTGGGTGATATTTTGCACTCCATGCCCGCTGTGCACTACCTGCGTGACGGTGATGGTAAGAACAATAAAAATGTTATCTTCTTTGGGGCCAATGATGGTGCTCTGCACTGTGTCATTGACACCCATAATCGTGATGCAGAGAAGGCTGGCGCTGATAAGAAATATGATATTACCAATGATACTGTCGCCGAAGCCTGGGCATTTGTGCCTTCGGCTGTCTTGCCGAATTTGAAAAATTTCCCGGCTCCCTGGCAGGTGGAACAGGCGATTGGAGACGTCTCCCATCAGGCATATGTTGATGGTACTCCGGTTGTTTACAGCACCTCTGATTCGGAGAATGTTGTCTTCGGTCTGCGCCGTGGAGGCAGTAGTTATTACTCTTTGAAGTTCGCTGATCCGAAAACTGATACTCTTCCGAATACTGGACCAACCCTTAATTGGGTAATTAATGATAATATCCTTTCGGGTGACAACAAGCTTGGACAATCCTGGTTTGAACCACGGCTGGTTAGCATCGCCAATGCCGGTGGAACTTCTCGCAAGGTATTTTTGATGGCTGGCGGGTATGACACCAATCAGGATCGGGAGTATCCGGCTGACGTTGATACAGTGGGCAAGGCAGTTTATATTGTTGATCTGGATGGCAATCTGCTTAATGAATTCCATACCAGCGAGATGAAGTATTCAATTGTGTCCCTGACGTCTTATGCTGATAGCGTCGGCGCTGAAACTGTCGATGATGTGATCTATGCGCCTGATCTGGGAGGTCAGCTCTTTGTAATTGCTGATACTAAGAACGGCGGTGGCACAAAGGATGGTCAATTTAGCGTTAAAAAAGTGTTTGCTGCTGAAACTGACGATTCGGATGGTAAAAAAGGCACCAAGTATCGACGCAAGTTTTTCTACGCCCCTGGTGTAGTCCAGGTGGGTGGTACCGACTATGTCTATATCGGTTCCGGTGACCGTGAGCATCCCTCGGAGGGAACGGATATCAACGGTAAAGGTAAGACTGAGCTTAATCGTTTCTACTGCATAAAGAATGCTTGGAAGGATGAAGTAATAACTGATTCTGACCTTAAGGATATAACCGATGACCGACTGCAGGGCAGCGAGGTTGACGGTACTTCCGGATTGTTGGATGACGACATTGAGGATGATGCTGAGAAGGCCTATCTTGAGGATATGCGAGCCAAAAACGGCTGGTACATTAACTTTGAAGGTGTGCGGTGGAAAGATTCTGAGGATAACTGGCATGGTACGCCGGAGATTATGCTGTCCAGCCCCATAATCTACAATAATATCGTTTATTTCACCACATATGTACCGCAGATATTAATTGTAGGTGATGATAAGGCTGACTTGTGTCAGGCGGTCGGTAATGGTAAAACCAGGCTCTGGGCGATTGATTATCTGACTGGTAAGGCTGTTTATAACTTCTATCAGGACGGCAAGCAGAATAATGATGAGTCAACTATCTATAATGCGAGCGAGGGCATGCTTACCAAGGAAGACCGTTTCATTGAGGTTGGCTCGGGCATGGGTTCTGGTCCGACAATCATCATCTCTCAGCATGGTGTCTATATTAGCGTTGGCACCAAGGGGACAACGCGGTCGTTAACTTTGGACTCCCGCATCGGGCTTACTCGTTTCTACTGGAAGCAGCAGTAATATTTGAGGTGAATGCTATGCGAAAAATTAAATTAATTATTTTGGCGTTCCTGATTGTGGCTCCTTTTAATCTGTCGGCGCAGGACGATGTCCCGCCCCTGGTCACGGAGGAGATGTTTACTGTCGTTCGTGACCATTGGGCCAGCTGCGGCGTGTTCTTTGATATTGCTTACATCTGGCAGGAGCGGTCGGCCATGCAGGCTACAGAGGAGATGCTGATCGGGATTGTTGATTATGAGATTGATGGCCGGCGTTATAAGACCGCAATTACGGATATGGAAGGTGAGAAGGTTCTGCAGTTGGGTGATATTCCTCGTGGAGCTAAAATTTTCGTCAGGGGCAGCTATAACCCCATTCTGATGGCAGAGAAGTTTCATATGAGTCCGATAATTGTAGCCAAAGAGATTTATGTTATGCCGGAGTATTATACCAAATCCATGAAAACGCTTATTCCCGCTGAAACTATCAATTGGACTGAATGAGGAGTTAAATGAAATTTAGAGAAACAATGACCTCGCGTTCTGGCCTGACTTTGGTCGAGCTCATGATTACCATGATGTTGACTACGCTGCTGATGGGGGCGGTCTATCTGGCCTATCAGATCCAGCACCGTACCGGAACCGAACAGCAGGCTGTTGCGGCCCTGCAGAATGATCTGCGGGCGGTTATGGATATTATGTCGCGAGATATTCGTAATGCTGGTTGTAATCCTGATGGTGTGATTTTTTCTGTTTTTATGCCAAATTCTGGACAATATGAAATTGGTTTACAGATGGATCTTGATGATAGCGGTGCTATTACTACAAGTGAACAGGTTCAGTACTGGCATGATCCCATAAGTGACACCGTTATTCGCCAGCAACTTAACGAAGCACAGGCTGTTTTGGCACAGAATGTAACCACTATGGCGTTTGCTTATTATGGGCAGGATGGTAAAACTTTAGTTACTAGTGGGAGTGGGACTGCTAATCCGGCTGATAATCGAAATATGGGCGATGCCGTTCAGCCTCACCAAGCCTACGGTTTTGTTGCTGACGACAATGATAGTATCGCCTATGTGGATGTTAAACTTGTAGTCGAAGATCCCACAAAGCAGTTTGAGCGGGTTTTGTGGAAGCGTTTTCAGCTTAGGAATTGGGGGTTGTAGTTAAATTGCCGAACGATAAATCTGGATTTACACTGATTGAACTGGTTGTGGCCATTGTCATTTTTGCCATCGGTATCACCGGCATTTTTGCCATGCAGGGAATTGCAGTCAAGACCAACGCTTACAGCATGAATTTTGCCAGAGCCACCAGCCTGCTTGAAAACAGCGTTGAGTATTTGCGAAGTCTTGACTTTGATGATCCGATGCTAAATGCAAAGGTGGATCAGGTTTTCACGCTCGATTATAAACCCATAAATGAGGTTGCTGGGCGCCTGGGTCAGGCCAGGTTGACCGTTGTTGATTCGGCGGCCAACCTTAAGACCATCACCGTTGATGTTGATTGGCGTGATGATACCAATCACACCATTTCCATGACTTTTATTAAACGCAACGAACCTAACTGATCAGCGGGATATTATTTCTATGATGGCGGCATTGTTCTTGATGCTGACGTCAATTTCGGCGATCTGCTTGCTGGCGAGGTTTTTCAGTACATCCTCAATGTTGCCCTGGATCGTGGCGGTGTGCCTGATTTCGTGACCTTGGATTGAGGCAATCTGAATGTCTTCCACGTCATTCATTGCATCAATTGCCGCCAGCATGGCCTGGTAGGTACGGAAATCTCGAATTCCGCTGATAATTATTTCCTGTCTGGTTGTGATTGGGGTGGATGATGCCAGACGTCTGGCTATCTCTGAGTGCAAGTCATCGGCAATGCTTTCTGCAATCAGTTTATTTATGGTTTTATTATTGAAGTCAGCACGCTGGAAAACTTCAATGCGCTTGATGACCGAACGGCTCTGGGCATCCAGGATATGTGCTTCAACATTAACGGCATAAAGGTTCTCCTGAAGCGTGGTGTAGCTGACAACTCCATTAATCAGAATGTCAGCTTCCAGTTTCTCTGCCAAGTTGAATGGATCGGAGAAGTCCTGGCGGAAGCCTTTAAGTTTCGGTGTCTGCAGGCTGATATTTTCCCCTCTGATTACCAAAGCCTCAGTCAATGCTTCCTCAAAAGCAGAGTACTTGGCCTTGCTGCGCATGGTCCACCATTCGTAGGGCATGTCATTTTCAGGGTGCTGGATTGAAAACATAACCGCGATGTTGGGACGGTTGGCCAGCGGCGTATTTAGTGAGTTGCTGTGCAGCCACTGCTTGAGATAGGTGGGATCAATCTTAAGTTCAACGGTCAGATTGAGGGTATCCTGACGCTGGTCGCGAGCGGTAATCTGGTATTGGGTGATATCTTTACTGCCCCTGATCTTATGGTATTCAGGCAGGGACAGGATTAGATCGGTTGAAGCGCTGCGGGGAATGTATTTAAGGGCCTCGCTAATAATTGCTTTATAAAATGCATCATCGAGTGCTGTTTGCTCAGCTGCGGCAATGTTATCGTTCTTGATTGCACCTAAACCCTGTACAACAAGGGCCGAGTCCGCATGGACCGGCCCCTGTAGACAGAGAAATAGTGCTGTCAGCAGAAAGCTAAAACGCAGATTTCCTAGGTTCATCCTGCGAGAAAGTCTTTCAGCTTTGAGTTCACTTCAGCGGGCGCTATACTTGAGATAGCATGCTTGTAGATAAGGATAGGCTTATCAGTCTGGAGTAGAACACAGAAAGGGTCAAAGCTCTTAACCAGCCCTTCCATTTGAGTGCCATCATTAAGAATAATCACAATGGATACTCTCTCTTTTCTTGCCTGGTTGAGAAACTGATCCTGAACATTGAATACAACTTTGGGCATAACAAACTCCTTAGTTTAATGAGATAACTCATGATGCTTGATTTGGTGTATATATTAATCATTAAACTTTATTGATCAAGTCTTTTTTGTTAGAGAAATTTTATGGATTACCAGCAGCGTATTAAAGAGCTTAGTGAGACACTTAATTATCATAATCACCGCTACTACGTTCTCGATTCACCCGAGATTGCAGACGGTGAGTATGATCAACTTTTGCGGGAGTTGATCTCCCTAGAAGAAGCTCATCCCGAGTTTCTGTTATCCACTTCCCCGTCCCAGCGGGTTGGTGCCCCGCCGTTGGATTCATTTGCGCCATTGCTGCATCGCATTCCGCTTCTTAGCATTGACAATGCAATGGATATCGATGAGTTGCTGGCTTTTGATCAGCGGATCAACAGATGGGTTGAATCGGGCAACGTCAGCTACTGCTGTGAGCCTAAGTTTGATGGTCTGGCGGTTGAGCTGATCTATGAAAATGGCATCTTTGTGCGGGGAGGGACGCGCGGTGACGGCGCAATAGGTGAAGATGTGACCGTCAATCTCAAGACAATCGGCAGCATCCCGCTCAAGCTGCAGGGAGAGCGCATCCCGCCGCTGCTTGAAGTCAGGGGTGAAGTGTTGATCAACAAGGCTGATTTTGAGCAGCTTAACCTCACCCGCGCCGCCAGCCTTGAGGCGCCCTTTGCCAATCCGCGCAATGCCGCGGCCGGATCCCTGCGTCAGCTTGATTCGGCCATCACTGCCAGGCGGCCGTTGCGCTTCTTTGCCTATGGCGTTTCCGAAGCAGCGGTTTTGAATGCCGATTCGCAGTTCGATGTTTTACAGAAACTGAGTGCCATGGGTTTCAGAATTAATCCCGATACCAGGCTCTGTTCAGACATAAGCGCGGTTGAAGACTTTGTGAATCTGATGGGAAACGCCCGTGATGCCCTGCCGTATGAAATAGATGGTGTAGTCGTTAAGCTGGATAATGTTGTGCTGCAGCAACGGCTGGGTGTAAAGGCGCGGGCGCCGCGCTGGGTAATTGCCTATAAGTTTCCGCCTATGCAGGCGACCACCAAGCTGCTCAATATTGAGGTGCAGGTCGGGCGCACCGGTACCTTTACGCCGGTGGCCAAGCTGGATCCGGTGCCGGTATCGGGAGTGGTGGTCAGTAATGCCACCCTGCATAATGAGGATGAGATTGCCCGTAAGGGAGTCATGATTGGAGACACTGTTATCATTCAGCGGGCCGGTGACGTCATTCCAGAGGTGGTTGGTCCGGTTGTTTCCAAACGTGATGGCAGCGAGAAACTTTTCGTCATGCCGGATAGCTGTCCGGTCTGCAATACGGCCTGCCCGGTAGTGAGTGATGAAGTTGGTAATGCGGTAATTGAGCGCCGCTGTGTCAATGTTGCCTGCCCATCAATAATTAAGGAGAAGGTTTTTCATTTTGCAGCCAAGGATGCCATGGACATTGATGGATTGGGCCGTGGCATCATAAATATCTTAGTTGAAAAAGGGCTGGTGCGAGATTTTCGAGATCTCTACGATCTGAAGGTTGAGCAGCTGCTTAAGTTGGATGGTTTTGCGCAGAAGTCGGCCGATAACCTGATTGCTGCCATCGATAGGAGTAGGGCGGTCACTCTTAGCAGGTTTATCTATGCTCTGGGGATCTTAAATGTTGGGGCAGTGGCATCCAGGGCTCTGGCTGAGCGCTATGGGTCATTGGACGCGATCGCCCTGGCAACTGAAGAGGATCTGCTGACGATTGATGGCGTCGGTCCTGAGATCGCCCGTTCAATTCGGACATTTTTTGCCAGTCCGCATAATGGTGCGGTTGTAGCCGGTCTGCTGGCGGCCGGGGTCATGCCTCGGCACGATCTCTCCGTTGGTGTGTCGGATAATCTGGGTGGGGCCCAGTTTTGCTTTACCGGCACGCTTGAAAAACTTAAGCGCGCCGACGCCAAGAAGTTTGTTGAGAGTCAGGGCGGCAAGGTGGTCGGTTCGGTAAGGGCTAAGCTTGACTATCTGGTGGCCGGAGCCAAGGCTGGTTCAAAGTTGGCGAAGGCCCGCCAGCTGGGGGTCACTGTTTTGAGTGAAGATGAGTTCATTGCGATGATGGAGGCTGAAGGTGAAGGCTAAACAGCTTCAGATCTACGGGGTTGTCCAAGGTGTCTGGTTTCGGGCCAGCACCAAAGGCGAGGCCGATCGCCTGGGGGTGGTCGGCTGGGTAAAAAATATGCCGGATGGCTCCGTGCTGACCCTGGTTCAGGCCGAAGAGGATGTTTTGCTGCAGATGGTGCGCTGGTGTCAGCGCGGACCTATGGGGGCCAGGGTTGACCGTGTCGTGCAGACCGCAGTAGATCTTGATGCGGATTTGGCTGATTTTAGGGTGATCTATTGACATTGGCTCTTGCTTCTGCCGGTGCTTTAGTATATTGGATCTCTGCTCCTTGCCCCATCCGCTTAGAGTTGGGGCTGGAAGACCATAAGGAGGAATTATATGAGCATTTACGAAATTATGTTTATTCTTGACCCGGAAATGGGCCAGGAAGCCAAAGAGAAGTTCTCAAAGCGTCTTGATAAGGTTATCACCAAGGGTGATGGCAGCATTATCAACATGGAAGATCAGGGCATGAAAGCTCTGGCCTACAAGATCAACAAGAAGGGTCGTGGTAACTACTTCCTGGGTTACTTTGAGGCCCCCGGTGCCCTGATTTCCGAACTGGAGCGTATTCTCAGAATTGATGAGAATGTCATGCGTTTCATCATTGTAAAGCAGGATGACAAGGCCACCAGAGCTGACTTTGAAAAGAAGGCTCCGGTAGTTGAAGAGCCGGCTGAGGCTGTCGTTGAAGAACCTAAAGCAGAGGAGGCAGCGGAATAATTATGGCTATGCCACAGAAGAGAAGACCCAGATTTAGGCAGTATTACAAAAAGAAAGTTTGCAGATTCTGTGAAGACAAGAACCTTGCCATTGATTACAAGGACAAGGATCTGATGAAGAGCTTCGTAACCGAGCGCGGCAAGATTCTGCCCCGCCGTATCACTGGCACCTGCTCAAGACATCAGAGAAAGCTGACTCTTGAGATCAAGCGCGCCAGGCAGATGGCTCTGATTCCGTTCACTGTTCACGACAAATAATATGCCCCTCTATGATGGAGGAAATAAGACCCTGATATTAATCGGGGTCTTTCTTTTTATCGGCAGCCTTTGTGTTGTCGTGCCGCAGCATTCGTGGTTTGTGGTCATGTTTCTGCCGGCCATCTTTGCAACTCTGCTCGATCGGGCGGGACGCAGCGCGCTTATCGTGTTGGCGCCGGCGTTGTTGGGGCTCTATCCGCCTTATGCGATTGCCGCGTTGGTCTATCTGGGGGTGCTGCTGGTTGGCTTTCTGATTCACCATGCCGTTGTGCGTGGAGATGTTGCCCGGGCAGTCTGGTTGCCGGCGCTGCTGCTTGTGGCGGTGTTCGCGGCGGCTATCCTGAAGGCCGCTGAGGGCGTCGCGCTTGGGGTATTTGTTGAAGATCTGGTCGTCAGGTTTGCAGATGCGCTCTTTATGACAGATCAGGCTGCAGTTGATCCCGGTGGCGTTGTTGGTCTGCGTATTCAGCAGGAACAGTTGCAGCGTCAGATGGTAAGGTTTTTTCCATCACTGATTGCATCCAGTGCCATCAGTTATGCCTGGATCAACCTGCTGCTCTTTACGGGCAATCGACCCGGTATCAGGCTGCGCAAGTGGCAGAGTCCGGATTGGGTTGTCTGGATCTTTATCGCAGCCGGTTTGACGGCGGTGATGCCCTGGAAATACCAAATCTGGGGTATCAATGGTGTGCTGATTATAAGTCATTTATATTTCTTTCAGGGGCTTGCAATAATCAGCACGTATGTTAATGAACGGCGGTGGCCGATTTTGCTAAAAAGTCTGCTTTACATAATGATTTTGCTTCAGCTATATATCGTTGTGTCTTTAATCGGGCTTTTCGATACCTGGTTTAATTTCAGGGATAAGATAGGAAAGAAAGAAGGAGAGATAAGATGAAGGTAGTACTTTTGGAAAGTATTGAGGGTCTTGGAACCGCAGGTCAGGAGGTCAAGGTAAAGGATGGCTATGCCAGAAATTACCTCGTGCCCAAAGGTCTGGCTCTGGCTGCTACAGACAAGAATCTCAAAACTTTTAAAGATAAAATTGAGGCCAGCATCAAGAAAGAGGCCAAGACCAAGGCCCATGCAGAGCAGCTGGCTGCTGATCTGGCCAAGGTGAGCCTTGAGTTTGAGGTAAAGGTTGGTCAGGAAGGCAAGTTGTTCGGATCAATCACCTCCGCCAATATTGCCGATGCTCTCAATGAGAAGGGCTATGAGATTGACAAGAAGAAGGTGGTTCTGGCTGAGCCCATCCGTCACGTTGGCAGCCATACCGTCGGTGTTCGTCTCTATCCCGAGATCAGCGCCGAAGTCGCCGTCGAAGTAAAGGGGCAGACCGAGGAGTAAGCTTTGGAAAGAGCTGCTGCAGCTCTGGCTGCATTGCCACACAATAAAGACGCCGAAGAGTACATTCTGGGAGGAATTCTCATGGAGAATTCCTCCCTTGATATTACTACTGAGATCATTACCCCCCAGGATTTCTATGCCGAACGGCATCAGATTATCTATGAGGAGATGCTTGAGCTGCGCAACAAGGGTATCGCCATCGATATTGTTTCGCTGCCCGAGGCTATCGCATCCAAGGGTTTGATGGAAAAGGTGGGGGGCATCTCCTATATCTCGCAGCTCAGCGAGCGCATTCCCACCACGGCCAATATGGAGCATTACGCTCAGATCATAAAAGATAAGGCTGTGTTGCGTTCTTTGATTGTGGGTGCCGGCGATATTATCAAAGAGGCCCGCAGTCCGGTTGAGGATGTTGCCGGAATTCTGGAGCGTTCAGAGCAGATCATATTTGGTATAAATAAATCTGTTCGTGATCAGAAGGGCGGGCTCACAAAGATCGGTGAAGTGCTGCCGAATCTGTATGAGAACCTCAATAAGCTCTCCAAGGGTGAGACTTCCGGTAACACCACTCCCACTCAGTATCATGACATGAATGAAAAGATGCTGGGGGGTCTGCATGGTACCGACCTGATTGTGCTGGCGGCCAGACCGGCGATGGGTAAGACCTCGTTCGCCATGAACATTGCTCACTACGTGGCTACCGTTGAAAATCTGCCGGCTGTGGTCTTCTCGCTGGAGATGGGGCGTGAACAGCTGGCTCTGCGCATGTTGGCCTCGGCGGCCAATATTGATCAGAGTCGCATCCGTACCGGCGCCCTGAAGCGCGAGGAGTGGGGGCAGTTGATCGACGCCATGAACGAGATGTCGGAGGCGCCTCTCTATATTGATGATAAACCCGGCATTACCGCCATGGAGATCCGGGCAAAGATCAGGCGTTTGGCAACCCATGAGAAAATCGGCCTGGTGGTTATCGACTACCTGCAGCTGATGCAGGGGCGTCCGGGGGCCCAGTCGCGCGAGCAGGAGATTTCTGAAATTTCGCGTACGCTCAAGATTATTGCCAAAGAATTTGAGGTTCCGGTTGTAGCTCTCAGTCAGCTTAACCGTAAAACTGAGGGTCGTGAGGATAAGCGTCCCATGATGTCTGAGTTGCGAGAGTCCGGCGCTATTGAGCAGGATGCCGATATAATCATGTTCATTTATCGTGACGAGGTCTACAATGAGGATACCCCGGAAAAGGGTATCGCTGAAATCATCTTTGCCAAGCATCGTAATGGCTCCACCGGCACAGTTAAGCTTGCCTGGCGCGGTGAAACCACTACGTTCTCCTCTCTTTCACATCGGGAATAGTTAAATTCTTCTTCTGCGCATCGGATAGTTGTGTCCGATGTGGATATCTTCGGGGCAGATCATCTGCTCCTTCTCTATAGCGTCACGCATGCGCTTGAGTGAACGGCACTCGATCTGACGGACGCGCTCGCGAGTGACTCCGATCTGGGTGGCGATATCCTTGAGGGTGGCTGGGGGGTCGGCAAAGAAGCGCTGCTGGATGATGAAGCGCTCGCGTTCGGAGAGGATGGCCGGCTCGGAGTTCAGCAGGTCTATCAGGTATGAGTAGCGCTCCTTGGATGCGAAGTTATCCTCCTGGTCGGGGCCCTCGTAGTGCAGATGGTCAAGAAGCGTTTCGTCGTTTTCACCGTCGGTTGAGATGCTTGAGTCAAGGGAGATCAGGCCTTTGGCATGAGTCAGGCGACCGATGTGAACCTTGTAGCTCTTCTGGACAAAGTTCTTGATATAGGCCTTGATCCACCAGATGGCATAGCAGATGAATCTTACACCACGGTCCGGGTCGAATCTGATCAGGGCCTTAACGAGGCCCATGTTGCCCTCCTGGATGATCTCCAGGGGAGCGTAGCCCTGATGGAAGTATGGCTGTGACATCTTAACTACAAAACGGAGGTTGGCTGTAATTATACGCTGCCCGGCCTCAATATCGCCGCCCTTGTACTTATAGGCGAGGTCCAGCTCCTCTTCGGGAGTAAGTAACGGGTAGTCCTTGATTCTTCGTGTATAAATTTCAAGATCACTAGATGAAAATTTGCTTGCCATAATCCCCTCCTTTATGGGTAGACCTGAATTTCTCAATGTCCTGATGAAGAGCTGATGATGCATGAGAGTAATTAAGAAGATTGCATTTGAGGATAGCTGGCGTAGTTGTTGTATCGTTCTGGTTCAAATAATCATGCATAAAAATTCTCCTCAAAACCCTTCTGTTTCCCGGGGCACAGTTCAGCAAGGAGCATGCCACTAATCACAATGGTGGTGTATGTGTGTCGGGATGCCCATGTCTAGGCGCTTGAGGCGTCAAATGCTCAATTTCTATAATGTAATCCATGTAGGCTAAGGTGTTACATGTTACACCTTGTGGGTGTTACATAAGTGTCGCAGGTTACACTTGACGGAGAGTTCAATAGTTTGAGATTGCTTTCTTTCTTTTTGGTGTCTAAGATCCTCTATTGTTATGGATATCAATCAAAAAAGCCAGGTGAATGGGTAGCGATGGAGTGTGATCAGTTTGATCTGTTGATCGACAGGTTGGCCTATGGTGGCAGTGGGGTGGGGCGCCGTAAAGATGGCAAGGTAGTGTTTGTGCCGTATGTTCTTCCCGGTGAAACTGTCAAGGTAAAGGTGTTGCGGGAACATAAGCGCCACATTGAGGCTGATCTGCTTGAGCTGTTGGTTGCATCGCCTGAGCGGGTTGTTCCTGACTGTCCACACTTCGGGGTCTGCGGAGGCTGTGATTGGCAACATATCCCTTATTCCAGACAGCTCGATTATAAGCAGATGATACTGCTTTCGGAGATTGAACGCGTAGTCGGCTGTACCCCGGAGACGGTGTATGACCCCGGTTGTTCGCCCGTCCCGTTTGGCTATCGCGGTCAGGCCCGTTTTCAGTGCTCAGAGGATGGCGAAATCGGCTTTCACTCTAAGCGATCCAATCGGGTTGTTGATCTGGAAGACTGTCCGGTCATGAATCAGTCCATCCGGCACACCATGGCGGCTTTGCGGAAAACAAAGCTCGGCAACCTGGCCTCCATTGAGATTCAGGCTCCAGAGCACGATGTTCTGGTCCAGCTGCAGAGTCATGCGCCGATAAATGATCTCACCCTGCTTAATAAAATCTATAATGATCTGGAGATCGCCGGCATGGCGGTTCGTTCCGATCAGAAGGGGCAGGGGGAGTATGTCTTTGGCCAAAAGGTTGGGCGTTATGATCTCTCCTGTGATGGCCGGCAGCTCAGTGTCGCCAGTGGATTCGGCAGTTTTATTCAGTCTAATCTGGCCGTCAATCGCAGCATGGTTGAACATGTTGTTGAATTGGTCGGTCGGGTTGAGCGTGTGCTGGATCTCTATAGTGGCTGCGGCAACTTCAGTCTTCCCCTCGGTTGTATCGCCGATGAGGTGGTGGCTGTTGAAGTTAACCGGCGGCAGTCGCGTCAGGGGTTAAAGAATGCAAAACGTAACGGACTTAAGAATGTGCGCTCCATCGCCATGGACGCACCCAAGGCTGTCCGGTCCATTGTGCGTGAAGAGTTGGCCTTTGAGTGCGCTGTGATTGATCCGCCCCGTGAAGGTGCAAAGGATATTGTGCCTCACCTGAAGGATTGCGGCGTCAGGCGTCTGGTCTACGTCTCCTGTAATCCCACAACTCTTGCACGCGACCTCAAGGTGCTGGTTGATCAGGGCTATCGCCTTAAAAGTTTGCGTCTGTTTGACATGTTTCCGCAAACCTATCATATAGAATCGGTTAGTTATCTTGAATATGATTCTGAATGATCTGGACAGGAATTTAAAATGCCGAGTATAAGCAAAAGTATGGTTGTTGGAATTGCCTGTAAGGAAAATCGCGAGGCGCTTGAGTTGGCCGGAGAAGTTTACCGCTGGCTGACGGACAGAGGGATGAGCTGTCTGCTTGAAGAGCACATCTCGGAGTATATGGATCTGCCCGAGACCGACTCGGTCTGGTCGGGCTCTGATGTCCTGGTTGTTTTGGGTGGAGACGGCACCCTGCTACGGGCTGTGCGGATGTGTTATCCCAAGGTTGTGCCTATCATGGGCGTCCACATGGGCTTTCTTGGTTTCTTAACTGAAATCACCCAGGATGAGGTTTTCGATGCCCTTGAGGCTGTTCTGGATGGCCGGATGGTCCAGGATGAGCGCGCGATGCTGGATGTGTCGCTGGTTCGCGGCGATGAAGTTATCACCTCCCAGGTGGTGCTCAATGATATTGTGATTTCCAAGGGTGCGCTGGCCCGTATCTTTGATATTGAGGTCTGGTCAGATTCAACCTTCATTACGCGCTACCGTGCCGATGGCCTGATAGTTGCGACACCAACCGGCTCTACAGCTTACAATCTGGCGGCTGACGGCCCCATTGTTCATCCTGCAGTTCCGGCTGTGATTTATACCCCCATCTGTCCGCATGTTCTGTCTAACCGCAGTATCGTTATTCCCGACAGCCAGGAGGGGACCATCATCGTTAATGGGAATGATCATATCTTTTTGACCCTTGACGGTCAGCAGGGTTATCCGCTGGTCAGCGGTGACAAGCTGAAGATCAAACGCTGTCAGGAGCGGGCCGTGATGTATAAGTTCCCCAAACGTGACTTCTTTCAGGTCTTGCGTACCAAATTGAAGTGGCAGGAACGATGATAGAACTGCTTCGGATCTCCTCCTATGCAATCTTTGATGAAGTGTCAATTGAGTTCGGTGATGGCCTGAACTGCATGACCGGTGAGACTGGTGCCGGTAAATCTTTGATTATAGGCGCTCTGACTCAGCTGATGGGGGCCAGAACCAATGCTGATGTAGTGCGTAACGGCTCGGATAAGGCAGTAATTGAAGCCCTTTTCGTTGAAGGCGAGGATGAGTTTGTTGTGCGCCGTGAGATTGCGGCTAACGGCCGCAGTCGCTGTTATATAAACGGTTCGCTGGCAACGGTTGCCCAGTTGTCTGAGATCACCAAGCGTCATATTCATATCTATGGTCAGCATCAATATCAGGATCTGCTCAACTCGCGGGAACATATGACCATCCTGGAGCGATTGGCCGGCCTCGATCGCAGCGCCATTGAAGGGCTCTATGACGTTTACCGGGAAAAGTCGGCACGGCTGGATGACTTAAGTGACGAGATTGAGCGCGGTCTGCAGGAGCAGGATCAGTTGCGTTTTGATCTGACTGAAATTGACGCGGCTGCAGTTTATGTAGGCCAGGAGGCCGACCTGGAGGCCGAGTTAACTATCGCCCGCTCGGCCGTCGAATTAAAAGATGGTTCCCAGCGGGCCCTGGGCATGCTGTATCGCGACAGCAATTCGGTGACCGATCTAATGGCCGGTGTTCAGCAGTTGATACAGGGGCTGGCCCTCAAAGACGTTCAATTGGAGCCTTTAGTCGAGTCGGCCCATGAAGTGATGGGCATCATAGAAGATATGCATCTCAGACTTGACCGCAGCAGTGAAGCCTATGAGACCGATCCGCAAAAACAGGAGGAGCTTGAGGAGCGTCTCTATGTATTGCGGGGCTTGAAGCGCAAGCATTCAACTGATGAGGCCGGACTGCTTGGTCTGGCAGAAAATTTACGCCAAAGGGTCGGCCTGCTCGATGACTCGTCGGGTGCCCTCGAGAAACTTAGAGAAGAGCGTGAGCATGCCTGGGAAGCCTATATTGCCGCTGTCGGAAAATTCCTTGAGCAGCGGCTAGCTTTTGCTGATGATTTCAGGTTGCGCATTAATAGTGATCTGGCCGATCTCGGCATGCAGGGAGCTGATTTCAGTGTGACGTCCAGCGCTGTACTCGGTCAGGTTGATCGTGCGCATGCTTCGCCGGCAGCGTTGTTGGGCGGCGAGTTTATGATTGCCACCAATCTGGGGCAACCCAGTCTGCCGCTGGCTAAAATCGCTTCCGGCGGCGAATTGAGTCGTATCATGCTGGCAATCAAGTCGCAGCAGAAAGTTGCGCACACCACGGCCATGATTTTTGATGAGATTGATGCCGGCATCAGTGGTCAGACTGCACTGATGGTGGCAGAGAAACTTAAAAGTATTGGCAGCCGTTCGCAATCAATTGTGATTACACATCTGCACCAGGTGGCGGCTGCGGCTGATCAGCACTTCACCATCACCAAGCATCAGCAGCAGGGCAATACTGTCTCCTGTGTAACTCCCATCAGTTATGATGAGCGGGTAGGGGAGTTGGCCCGCATGATGGGCGGAGAGAATCCAGATCCGTCTGTTGTCGAGCATGCCCGTGCACTGCTGGGTAGTTCTTGATTGACATTTGTTCTAACTGGTGATCTATCTACAAAAAATTTTGGAGTACCTAGATGTTAGTCAAACCCAGAGTTACCGATGTTCAGGCCATTAAATCCCTGATTGAACCATTTGCCGCAACCGGCCAGATGCTGCCCAAATCGCTGCATGCCCTCTATACGACGCTGCGTGATTTCTGGGTTGTCACTGATGATGCCGCGGCTGAGCGACGGGTAATCGGTTGTTGCGCCTTGCAGGTCTCCTGGGAAGATTATGGTGAGATTCGCACGCTGGCGGTCAATGAGGAGTTTCATGGTCAGGGCTACGGGCGCCAGATGGTCGAGCGTTGCCTTGAGGAGGCTCCGGCCTTAGGTCTTAAAAGGGTCTTCACGCTGACATATGTACCTGACTTCTTTAAATCCATGGGTTTCGTGGAAGTTGACAAATCTCAGCTTCCAAACAAAATCTGGTCGGAGTGCATTCACTGTCCGTATTTTCCGGACTGTCGAGAAGTGGCTCTGCTCTATACTTTCGAATAGTGTGATCAATAGTCATCATTGTGCTTCTATTTCTGGATGTTAAGCTTTTGATTGTCATTGTGCTGGCAATGCTGTAATAAGTGTAAGCTGTTAAAAATGAAAAAAATTAAAGCGAAAAATGCAAGTAACCGATATTATGGGTATGCGTAGGACAGAGCCCATAATTAGAGAAAAAAATGAACAGATAATTGGCCGTTTTTACTGCCATTGCTTGCGTGGCTCTCTTTCTGACTTTATTTTTATTGATTGCTTCGAGGGGCCGTCAATGAGTCAATTGGGATAGAGGAGTAGTATGAAATCACGGTGGACCATATTAGTTATCCCGGAAAACAATCAGGGAATGAAAAAAACAACTATCTCAATGCCCTTGATCAGCGCCTGCCTCTGTCTGATTCTCGGTCTCTTTATCTTTTCAGGTGTTGCCGGCTATCGGCTCTATAGTCTGCGTGCCGATCTGGCTCGCGTCAGCAGCATTAAAGATGTCAATAAAGACCAAAAGAAGCAGCTCGCACTGCTGACTGAAAAGGTTGTGACTCTTGATAGTGAGATGAATGAACTCAGAAGTTACAATATCCATCTCTCCGAGATTGCCAAGCTGGATCTTGGCAGTCAGGAGGAGATTGTGGGTGTTGGTGGCGGTGAGCCCGGCTCAGTCAAGGAGAGCCTTGAAAGTGAGATCGTAACCGATAAGATTCTTACCCGCAAGCTGCACTCCAATATTCGTCAGATCGAAGATAATATCGATATCGAGAAGAAGATCACCAAAGATCTGTTGACGCAGATGGAGCGCAAACGTTCACTGATGGCCCATACTCCTTCAACCTGGCCGGCCCGTGGCTGGATCTCATCGCGCTACGGTTGGCGCAATTCGCCGTTCACCGGCCGTCGTGACTTTCATAAGGGTATCGATATCGCCGCGCGACGCGGTACTCCGATATATGCTCCGGCTGACGGAGTGATCACCTCCTACCGCAAGAATGGGGCCTATGGCAATTTCCTGGTCGTCAACCACGGCTTTGGCATGGTTACCCGCTACGGTCACCTGCAGAACAGCACCGTTCAGATTGGACAGCAGGTTAAGAAGGGGGACCGGATTGCGCTGATCGGCAATACTGGCCGTTCAACCGGTCCGCATGTTCATTATGAGGTTATGGTTAACGGTATTCATGTCAATCCGCAAAGATACATGTTGAAATAAGCCTAGCCATATTCTATCTTCTTTCCAGCAATTTTCTAAAGGATGATGTGTATCTATGTTTGACTGGATTATTAAACTTGTCGGCAGTAAAAATGACCGTGTAATTAAATCATTGCAACCCATCGTCAATCAGATTAATGGCCTTGAGGATCGTTTCAGATCCATGAGTGATGATGAGCTCAAGTCCATGACTCCCGCATTCAGGGCTCGCCTGGAAGAGGGAGAGAGCCTGGATGATATTCTGCCAGAGGCGTTTGCCACAGTGCGAGAGGCGGCCCGCCGTGTGTTGGGCATGCGACCATTTGATGTGCAGCTGATTGGCGGTCTGATTCTGCATCAGGGCAACATTGCCGAAATGAAAACGGGTGAGGGTAAGACCCTGGTGGCCACTCTGCCTGTCTATCTGAATGCTCTGACCGGTCGTGGCGTGCATGTGGTCACAGTAAATGACTATCTTGCATCGCGTGACTCCGAGTGGATGGGGCAGGTCTATCGCTTTCTGGGCTTAAGTGTCGGTGTAATCGTGCATGGGCTGAATGATGCCGAGCGCAAAGAGGCCTACGCTGCCGATATCACCTATGGTACCAATAATGAGTTTGGCTTTGATTATCTGCGTGACAACATGAAGTTCACCTTTGCCGACTATGTGCAGCGTGATTTCAACTATGCCATTGTTGATGAGGTTGACTCGATTTTGATCGACGAGGCCCGTACGCCGCTGATCATCTCCGGGCCATCTGAAGACTCCACCACCAAATACTATGATGCAAATGAGGTTATTACCAAGTTTTTGCACCGTCATAGCGGTAATGATGAACTTTATACCCGGGATGAAAAGGCCAATACGGTCATGTTCTCGGAAGAGGGCGTAGAGATTCTGCAGGATATCACCGGCAAGGAAAATCTCTATGACCCGGCAGAGTTTGAAACAATTCACCATCTTAACCAGGCCCTTAGAGCGCACATTCTATTCTCCAAAGATGTCGACTATGTGCTTAAGGATGGTGAGGTCGTCATTGTCGACGAGTTTACCGGCCGTTTGATGCCGGGCCGGCGCTACTCTGAAGGCCTGCATCAGGCATTGGAGGCCAAGGAGGGTGTCAAGGTCGAGAATGAGAATCAGACTCTGGCTTCGGTCACCTTCCAGAACTATTTCCGCATGTATGACAAGCTGGCCGGCATGACCGGTACGGCTGATACTGAAGCACTCGAATTTAAAAATATCTACAATCTGGACGTCTGCGTCGTGCCGACCAATAAGCCGCTGGGCCGCAAGGACTATCCGGATGTGATTTATAAGTCAGGAACCGAGAAGTATCGTGCGGTGATTGAGCAGATTATAACTTCGCATAAGAAGGGGCAGCCCGTTCTGGTGGGCACAAACTCAATCGAGGATTCGGAAAAAGTTTCCAGAATGCTCAAGAAGAAAGCCATCCGGCATCATGTTCTGAATGCAAAACAGCATGAGCGTGAGGCCGAAATTGTCGCCCAGGCCGGGCGCAAGGGCTCGGTGACCATTGCCACCAACATGGCAGGTCGTGGTACTGACATCGTTCTGGGCGGTAACCCGGAGTTTATGGCCAAACAGAAGGCCGGGGTCGACAACTATCAAGAGGTCCTGGCACAGCTTAAGGAACAGTGTGCTCAGGAACATGAAGAGGTGCTGGCGGCTGGCGGTCTGATGATTCTGGGCACTGAGCGCTCCGAGAGCAGGCGTATCGATAACCAGCTCAGGGGCCGGGCAGGGCGCCAGGGAGACCCCGGCGAGTCGCGCTTTTATCTCTCACTTGAGGACGACCTGCTGCGGATTTTCGGCTCTGAACGCATCTCGGCCATCATGGATCGACTCGGTGTTGAGGAGAACGAGCCCATTGAGCACAACTTGATCTCCAAGAGCATCGAGAACGCCCAGAAAAAGGTCGAGGCCCGCAACTTTGATATCCGTAAACATCTGCTTGAGTATGATGATGTCATGAATAAGCAGCGCGAGGCCATCTACACTCAGCGCCGAGACATCCTTTCCGATGAGAATCTGAAGGAGTATGTGCTCGAGCTTGCAGACGATTTTATTGATGACGCTGTAGGAGAGTATGCCGGACACAAGGGTGCCCCCCTGGATATGGAGGGTCTCAACGCCGCCCTTAAGAATACTTTTGATCTGGAAGTTGATTATCAGCCCGGTTCATCCAAAGGCGATGCTGCCCTTAGGGATCTTATCAATGAGATGGTTGCTGCACGCTATCAGGAGCGCGAGGATGAATTCAGCGAGCCGGTTATGCGCATGGTTGAGCGGCAGATTCTGCTGATGACGCTGGACAGCCTCTGGAAGGATCACCTGCTCAGCATGGATCACCTCAAGGATGGCATTGGCCTGCGCGGCTATGGTCAGAAAAATCCGCTGCGCGAGTATCAGCGCGAGGGGTTCGAGCTCTTTATGGCAATGCATTCACGGATGACTGAGCTCTCGCTTGAACGGTTGTTTAAGATTCAGATACAGCGTGAAGAGGATGTTGAAAGAATCGATCGACGTGAGCGCAATCAGCGCATGCAGATGGGGCGAGGTCGCGCTGAGAGTTCGCCCGAAACTGTTAAGCGCGATGGCAGAAAGGTCGGCCGCAACGACCAGTGTCCCTGCGGCTCCGGCAAAAAGTTCAAGCAGTGTTGCGGGAGAAGTTAAATATGCTGCCCAAAGGATTTCGCGTTGCATCGGTTAACGCCGGAGTAAAGTCACCAGCCGTGACCAGGCTGGACATGGGACTGGTCTACTGTGACCGGGATGCGGTCTTGGCTGGTGTTTTTACCCAGAATGTAGTCAAGGCTGCTCCGGTTCTGATTGGCATGCAGCAGGTTGCCGTCGGCTCGGCCAGGGCCATTGTGACTAATGCCGGCAATGCCAACGCCTGCACCGGCGAAGCCGGGATCACTGATGCCAAGGCCGTCATGAGTGCCGTCGCCCAAGAGCTGGATGTTAGTATGGACAGTGTGGTGCCGCTCTCTACCGGTGTCATCGGGGTGGCTCTGCCGGTTGAACGTATGTGCGCTAAGGCGCATCAATTAAAAGATAATCTTGGGGTTAACCTTGATGCTTTTGCCGAATCAATCTTAACAACCGATACCTGCATAAAGGTGGCTCGTAGATCCTGCGGCGATGCCAAGGTTGTCGGTGTGGCCAAAGGCTCGGGCATGATTTCGCCCAACATGGCAACCACATTGGCCATAGTAATGACCGATGCGGTTGTAGATAAAGCGACGCTCGACAACATTGTGAGCGAGTCAATTATGTCTACCTTTAATGCCATCACTGTTGATGGCGATACCTCCACCAATGATACCTTGCTGGCCATGGCTTCCGGTTATGTTGATTGTGAACTTGACGACTTGCGCTGTGCGATCCATTCGGTGATCCATGATTTGGCCCAGATGGTTGTGCGTGACGGTGAAGGCGCCACCAAGCTGGCCTGCATAGATGTCAATGGTGCCGCTACGCATGATGATGCGGTTAAGGTAGCCATGAGCATTGCCAAGTCGCCGCTGGTTAAAACTGCGCTCTTTGGTGAGGACCCCAATTGGGGACGTATCCTCTGTGCGGCCGGATACAGCGGGGCCGTGTTTGATCCTTCTGATGTAATCATCAGGATTGGTGGTTTGGATGTGGTCGTGGGTGGCCGCGAGGCCGAAGGCTTCAGTGAAGAGAAGGTCCATGAAATTTTGACTGCGCATGACGTTGCGATTGAGGTTGTTCTGGGTAGCGGTCCGGGCAGCTTCAGGGCTTGGACAACCGACTTTTCATATGAGTACGTCAAGATCAATGCCGAGTACCGTACCTGAGTAAGCAGAGGGGAGCGCATTGCTCCCCTTTAAATATGGCCATGTGTTCCGATAATATATGTTATGTTAAATAGCGTTCCGGCTACCAATTGATCAACATTGATGAGTCGCCCCGCCAAGATCCTTCAACGACGACTTAAAAATTGACTGATTTGCGGCCGCAGATGAACTCTGGTATTAGTTGACGTCAAAACGGCCAATCCTGCGCATCTGATTTGATAAATTTCTTTAGAGCTGCTAATAATAGCCGATATGATTAATGAAGGGATCATCTTCAGGAGGTATAGATGAAGATTGATCAGATTAACTCAACTCAGATGTATCAGCGCCCCCGATCTTACGGGGATCCGCCTCTGGAACCAGCCGACAAAACTGAACAGCCGCCCGACCGTGTCTCGTTGTCGCCCTCAAGTGAAGAGGAAGCGCTGACTGATAGCGAACAGCGTAAGGTTGCAGAGCTAAAGCGTATCGACCAGGAGGTCCGCACCCATGAGGCGGCGCATATGGCCGCAGGTTCGGGCATCACCCGTGGTGGAGCAAGCTTCAGTTTTACCCGCGGTCCTGACGGCGTACTCTATGCCACCGGCGGCGAAGTTCCCATCGACAGCTCCAAGGGACAGACCCCCGAAGAGACTCTGCAAAAGATGAATCAAGTTAAGCGGGCTGCCCTGGCCCCGGCCAATCCCAGTCCGCAGGACCGCAAAGTTGCCGCCCAGGCTGCCGCCAGAGCCGCACAGGCCAGTCAGGAGATTGCCGCCAGGCAGCGTGAGGCGGTAGATGGTACGGATGATGGCGCAACCGAAGCAGCGCATGATGGCTCACTCACGCGCAAAGCGGTCAACCTCTATGCGGCTATCGCCGGCAACTCCCAGCCCCAGCTTAATAAGATAATATAGTTGCAAAACATAGATAGCCGTTTATACAGATAATTTGATTTGTATGACTAAAAATTAATTGCTCCAATCATTGACATTGGCCCTTCTTAGCGATACCTTTGCCAGTAATAATTTGGAGGTTTACCGATGATTAGATTTGATTTTTCAGGCTGCACCACTGAGTTTGTAGGCAACCATGGTATCGCCAAGTCGGACTTGGATGCCATTCAACCGTTAATCAAGAAGGCCCATGATGAAATCACCAGCCGCAAGAGTGACGGCCGTATCCAGTTTTACGATCTGCCCGCCGGCCAGGATGTGATCGATCAGGTTCAGGCCCTGGCCGATGAACTGAAACCACGCTTCAAGAACGTTGTCAGCCTGGGAATCGGCGGATCATCGCTCGGCCCCAAGACCCTATTCACAGCCCTTAAAGATGCCCTGCACAACCTGCATGGCGAACCGCGACTATTCTTCTTTGAAAATGTTGACCCTGAATATATGACCAGTGTTTTCGGTCAGTTGGATATCAAGGAGACACTCTTTATCGTTATCAGCAAATCCGGCACCACGGCTGAGCCGGCGGCCCAGTTCATGGTTGTGCTTGATATGCTCAAGAGTGCATTGGGCGCTGATTTCAAGGACAATCTGGTATTTGTGACCGACCCGGAGCGCGGAGTTCTGCGCCAGATGGCCAAGGATGAGGGGGTCCGCACCCTGGATATTCCGCCGGCGGTGGGTGGACGTTTCAGTGTCATGACGCCGGTGGGCCTCTTTCCGGCGGCCATGATGGATATTGACATCAACGCCATGATGCAGGGCGCATCCAAGATGGCAGACCTCTGCCTCAATGCTGATATCTTTAAGAATCCGGCCTACCTCTACGGCGCCATTCACTACCTGGCACTCAAGAGGGGGGTCAATATATCTGTCCTGATGCCCTACTCCAACGCTCTTTATGATCTGGCCGACTGGTACCGGCAGATCTGGGCCGAAAGTCTGGGTAAGAAGAACTCCCTGGACGGCAAGACCGTGCATGTGGGCCAGACCCCGGTCAAGGCTTTGGGGGCCACCGATCAGCACTCCCAGGTGCAGCTCTACATGGAGGGGCCCTATGATAAGATTGTCAATGTCATAACCGTCGACAAGTTCAGGACTGATCTTCCCATCCCTAAAATCATGGATGATGTTGAGGGCGTTGCCTATCTCTGCGAAAAATCGATCGGCACCCTGATTAATGCCGAGGCCCGCGGCACCATGTCGGCTCTGATGAAGAATGAGCGCATGGTCAGCCATATCTCAATTGATGAGATCAATGCCGAGAATATGGGGGCGCTTTTCATGTTCTTCGAGGCTGCCACTGCCTTTGCCGGCTATCTGCTCAATATCGATCCGTTTGACCAGCCCGGCGTTGAATTGGGCAAGGTCATCACCTTCGGCCTGATGGGACGCGAAGGTTATGAAGAGCACAGAAGCGAGTATACTCCTGATCAGGAGATGGTAATCGAGTTTTAAGTTGAGTAAAGTCAAAGTATTAGATCAGGAGTTGATCAACCAGATTGCCGCCGGTGAAGTTGTCGAGCGGCCGGCATCGGTGGTCAAAGAGCTGGTTGAAAATGCACTGGATGCCGGTGCCGATGCCATCTCAATCGAGGTTGAAGATGGCGGCATCGGTTTGATCCGCGTCAGCGACAACGGTTGCGGCATGGCAGCCGATGATCTTAAGACAGCCATCCTGAGGCATGCCACCAGTAAGATCGCCTCAGTTGATGATCTGTTCGCCATCCGCAGCCTCGGTTTCCGCGGCGAGGCCCTGCCCAGCATCATCTCAGTCAGCCGTTCGTCGGTTTTTTCGCGGCACGAAGATGCCGGATCGGGCGCCTACCTTGTATTGGAGGGCGGCCAGGTTCTCAAAGAGGGCAAGAAGGGGCTGCCCGTCGGCACCACCATCGAGGTCAGGGACCTTTTCTTCAATACCCCGGCCCGTAAGAAGTTCCTGAAAACCACCGCCACCGAGCAGCGCAATATCGTTGATGTGGTATCCCGATATGCCCTGGCATCGCCGCAGGTTAAGTTTAATCTGCAGATGAACGGACGCACCCTGCTCAAACTTCCGGCTGACGCCGACCTGCCTGCTCGCATCGTGAGCATCCTGGGCAAGGATTGTCGCGGCAAGATGGTGCCCTTTGTCAATCAGAAGCCCGGTATTCGCATCAGCGGCTATGTGGCAGGACCAGAGCTGACCCGCCCTACCCGCAACAACATCTATCCCTTTGTCAACGGCCGGGCCGTCAGGGATACCACTCTGACCACGGCCATGATTGAGGGTTTTCGCGGTTATCTGATGCAGCGCCGTTTTCCGGTGGCCATCCTCTTTGTGGAGATTGATCCGGAAGATGTGGATGTCAATGTCCACCCGGCCAAGGCTGAAGTGCGCTTCCGCCATCCGTCGGCGGTTTTCGGTATCATTGCCGCCACCGTCAGGGATCTGCTTGAGCCCAATGAGCAGCCGGCTTTTGTCGAGCCTGTTTATCAGGCCCCAGTGGAACCGGTGGCCATGGCGGCGGCCGAGAGTTATACGCAGCCGTCCTATATGCCGCCAAGCCCCAGGCCGGTCAGCCAGCCGCTGTTCAGACCGCAGCAATTAAACCAGCAGACCAGCATGTTCAGCCAGGATCCGCGACCAACCTTCAGGTACGATGATAAAAGGGCAATTGGCCTGCTTAATTCATCATACATTCTGCTGGAGGATGATGAGGCGCTCTACATTCTGGATCAGCATGCCGCCCATGAGCGGGTGAATTATCAGGCGCTCAAAGATATACGCAAGGTTGATCAGCAGCCGGCACAGACCCTGATGCAGCCAATGATCATGGAGCTCAGCCGTTCAGAGTTTATGGCTTTTGAGGACATCGCCGCCCATCTGAACTCCATCGGGCTGGAGTGTGAGATATTCGGCGAAAGCGCCGTCTCCATCAGATCCATCCCCGTGCTGCTCAGGATGGGCAATATCAAGGCTATCATCATGGAGCTTTTGCATGGCGTGATTGATGGCAAGATCTCCAAGGGCAACTATCTGGATGACATCCTGGCCAGCATCGCCTGCCACAAAAGCATTAAAGCCGGCGATCAGATCACGGTTGCCGAGCAGAATGCCCTGTTGAAGGCTCTGGATGAAGCCGGTTCCCCCACAACCTGTCCGCACGGACGCCCAATCTACAAGAAGATATCCTTCTACGAGATCGAAAAATGGATCGGCAGACGTCCCTGATCATCCTAGGCGGGCCAACCGCTTCGGGCAAGACAGCTCTGGCCCTGCGTCTGGCTGAGAACTTCCCGATTGAGCTGATTTCGGCCGACTCCATGCAGGTCTACCGCCACATGGATATCGCCACCGCTAAACCCACGCCTGTCGAACGGGATCTTCTGCCCCACCATCTGATCGACGTGGTTGAGCCTGATCAGGAGTTCAATGCGGGCGAGTTCGCCAAGCGGGCGAATGTTTTAATTGATCAGATCTACGCCCGCGGAAAAATGCCCATAGTGGTCGGCGGCACCGGACTCTACATCAAGGCCCTGGTCTTCGGCCTGGCTGAGGTTCCCGATCAGGACCCTGAATTGCGGGCCGTCTTAAACGCCATGGCTCAGACAGAGGGGCTGGATCGGCTCTGGACGATGCTCAGACGCCTCGATCCCGAGTGTGCTGCCACAGTCAAGGCAAACGATTCCGTGCGCATTCTGCGCAGTTTGGAAATCATATTCAAGAGCGGGCGCCGACCCAGTGAGATCTACCGCGAACATGCTTTCAGGCAGGGCCTATACGCTGCCCGTCATTTTGCGCTGATGCCTCAGCGAGACCTGCTTTATGAAAATATCAACCACCGTACCGAGTTGATGATGGATGCCGGCCTGATCGGCGAAACCGTTGATATCCTCGAGCGCGGTTTTGACCGCAAGCTGCGCTCCATGCAGACGCTGGCCTATAAACATGTGGTGGCCATGCTTGACGGTGATATTGAGTATGAACGCTGCGTCGAGTTGATTCAGCGTGATACCCGGCACTATGCCAAACGTCAGATCACCTGGTTTAAGAACCATAAAGAGTACCGGACTTTTGATGCCCGTGATGCCGCCTATGACCGGATCGCAAGAGAGTTGGAGGCATTGACGGGCGCCGATTGAAAGAGCCTGCTCCTTGTGCTAATGGATTGATCCGTGAAAGTTAAAAATTTGCGTTACTATGAACGTCGCCTGCGCCGGAAGACCGGTCAGGCCATTGCCGACTACTCCATGATCAAGGATGGTGACCGGGTGATTGCTGCAATATCCGGCGGCAAGGACTCCATCGTTCTGCTGAAACTGCTGCATGATCTGCAGAAGGCTGCCCCGCTCGATTTTGAAGTTATTCCAGTCCATATCTCGACCGGCTATGAGGTCGGCTTTGAGCGCATCAGTGAATGGTGCAAGCGTGATCTCGGAATGGATATGCTGGTGGTTGACTCTAAGATCGCCGAGATCATGGACGATGTGGCCGATCCGGGCAAGAGCCCCTGTGCCCTCTGTGCGCGTCTGCGGCGCGGCAAACTCTATGAGCTGGCAGAGGAGCTGGGGGCCGATTCGATTGCGTTGGGCCATCATATGGATGATATCATTGAGACCTTTCTGCTGCGCACATTTTTTACCGGCCAGGCCGGTGCCATGGCCCCGGCCCGTGTTTCAAATGACGGCCGCAACCGGGTAATCAGACCCATGGCCGCCTGCAGCGGCGAGATGGTGCTGGAATATTTTAAACGCCTTGAACTTGATGCTGTCGAAAACAAGTGTATAATTCGCAAAGATAGCAAACGAGACATGATTCGGGCGTATCTTAGCGAGCTTGAGCGTGATATACCAGAGATTAAGCATTCGATCTTCGCTGCGCTGGGCAACATAGACATGCGCAGCCTCTGCATTAAGGAGGGGAGTCTTGAGAGTAATAATTGATCCGCAGCGTCCCAAGCCCCGGGCGGTAGCCCAGGTGGCCGAAATTCTTAGGAAGGGCGGCATCATCGTCTATCCGACCGATACCGTCTATGGCTTGGGCTGTTTGATGAGCAACAAGAAGGGTATTGAAAAGATCCAGGCCATTAAGAACTCCAAGAAACCCATGAGTATCATGCTGCCGGGCATCAAGTCGATCAGTGACTATGCCAAGGTCAGCAATGAGGCCTTCCGCCTGATCCGCTCGGTGGTTCCCGGGCCCTACACCTTCATCCTGCCGGCGACCCGGCTGGTGCCCAAGCTGCTGCAGTCCAATCGCAAGGCTCTGGGGGTCAGGATTGCCGACCACTGGTTCTGTCAGGCCCTGCTGGATGAGTTGGGCGAACCCATAATCACCACCAGTATTCCACTTGAGAGTGAGCGGATTCATATCGATCCGCTGATGATAGAAAATGACCTGGGCCACATGGTTGATGCCGTCGTTGACAGCGGCATCCTGCCGGACATCCCCTCGACCGTCATCTCCATGGAGAATGACAATATCGAGGTGCTGCGTCAGGGCCTGGGGCGAACAGATTTTTTAGAATAGGATTCTTATGAAAAAAATGTTGATAAATGCCATCCACCCCGAAGAGGTGCGGGTGGCAATTGTTGAGGATGCGACCCTGATCGGCCTCTATGTTGAGACATCTCTCAAGGAGCAGCTGCGCGGCAACATCTATAAGGGCAAGATCACCCGGATTGAGCACAGTCTGAATGCCGTCTTTGTCGATTTCGGGCGTGAGCGCAACGGCTTCCTGCCGGTGGGTGATATCAATCCGGCCTTCCTGCCCGTTGAGTTGCAGGCAGGCGCAGATGTAATGAGCGTACTGCAAAAGGGCATGGAAATCCCGGTACAGGTTGCCCGTGAGGAGAAGAACCGCAAAGGCGCCCTGCTGACCACCAATATATCCCTGCCCGGCCGCTATATGGTACTGGTTCCCAATCAGCGTCTGGCCGGTATCTCGCGCAAGATTGAGGATGAAGAGCAGCGCCAGCGCCTGAAGGAAATCATTAGGGAACTTGATATTCCCGAGGGCCACGGCATCATCGTGCGCACGGCCGGGCTGGGCAAAACCAAGGCCGCCCTGCAGCGCGACCTCAGCTACCTGCAGCGGCTCTGGAAAACGATCCAGAACGATCTTAAAACTCATGAGGCGCCGGGCATCATCTATCATGAGGGCAACATCATTATCCGCACCATCCGGGATTACTATACCAATGATATCACAGAGATCTTGATTGATGATGAGGCCGCCTACAAGAAGGTCGGCACATTTTTGCAGCGGGCCATGCCACGTCGGCGCAAACGCCTCAAACTGTACAAGGATTCCAAACCGATCTTCGCCAAGTATGAACTTGAACGTCAGATTGAGTCGATCTACAACCGCGACGTGCGACTCAACTCCGGCGGTTCCATCGTCATCGAACAGACCGAAGCGCTGGTCAGTATCGATGTCAATTCCGGCCAGGCGACCACCAAGAACGGCATTGAGGATACAGCCTTCAGCACCAACATGGAGGCCGCCGTCGAGATTGCCCGCCAGCTGATCCTGCGCGACCTTGGCGGCCTGATCGTGGTGGATTTCATTGATATGCGCTCACGAGACCATAATCGTGAGGTTGAAAAGGCCCTGCGCGAGGAGCTTAAGAGTGACCGGGCTCATCTGATTGTGGGCAAGATATCCCAGTTCGGCCTGTTGGAGCTCTCCCGTGAACGACTCTCCCCGCCCCTTATTGAAAAGAGCCATGTGGCTTGCCATCACTGTGATGGTACCGGATTGCTGCGTTCGGTCGAGTCGGCCATCTTCATGGCCCTGCGTGAGATTCAGCTGCATGTTATCCGTAACAAGAACCGTATCAACCGCCTTTCGGTCGATCTGCATGCCGAGGTGGCCCTGGCCATGCTCAACCAACAGCGCGATTTTCTGGCCGATCTGGAGCACCGCTTCGGTATCCGCATCTTCATCAATGTGGCCGACCATCTCAATCCGGGTGACATCCTGATCCATAACAGCTAAAGAAAAAGGCCGACTCAATTGAGTCGGCCTTGGTTTTGGTGGGCCGCACTGGGATTGAACCAGTGACCCCTGCCGTGTGAAGGCAGTGCTCTCCCCCTGAGCTAGCGGCCCGCAAGAACAGCCGATAGATACTATTGGTAAGTTAGGTATGTCAAGTTATTTTCAGTGATTAATATCTTTTGGCAGGGCCACGAAGAAAGTTGTGCCGCCCTCTTCCACCGATTCGATCCAGACCTCGCCCTGCATGGCCTGAACGGCCTTCTGGACGATCGAGAGCCCGATGCCGGTACCCTCGGCGATATCTTCATAGTGGCGGAAGAAGATGTCGAAGATATTGCTGTGATGCTCTTTGGGGATGCCGATGCCGTTGTCGCGCACATAGAGCAGCAGCTGCGTGTCATTCAGATTTGAACCGATCTGAATCAGCGGGCGGCGTTCCGGGTGTGAGTACTTGATGGCATTGGTAATCAGGTTTGAGAAAATTTGTGATATGCGGGTGCGGTCAGCCGTGATTATCGGCAGATTGCCGACAATTTCAATCCTGCCATCCTTTATGTCAAGCTGCGGGGTGACTTCGCGGATGATCTCCTGGATCAGCATCTCGAGCTCAATCTCTTCATTTTCAATTTTCTGGCGTTCGGCCACCGAGACGCTCAAGAGGTTCATGACAAAACTTTCCATCTTGTGACCGCTCTCCTGAATGGCCTGCAGATATTCAATCTCCCGCTCGCTGAGACGGTCGCCGGCTGATTTCAGCAGTCTCTTGCAGAAACCGTTGATGGCGATGATGGGGCTCTTGAGATCATGTGTCACCGTATCCACCAGACTCTTGAGCTCTTCGTTGCGCATCTCAATGGTATCCAAGGCCCGTTGGAGTTCGTGGGAGGTGCTGGTGACCTCCTCAAAGAGAAGTATATTTTCTATTACAGTACCCATATGCAGGCCGATGTTTTTCAGCAGGCGCTTATCCTCAGGTGAGAGCTGGCGTTGGCCGAAGGATCCGATATTCATGACCCCGATCAAACGGGTGCGTGATTTTAAGGGGATTGAGGCAAAGGAGTGAATGCCCTGTTCCTTGAAGGCCAGTGAGCTGATGCGTGAGTCAGCGGATGCATTCTCGATGACGATGGGCTCACCGGTCTGCGCAACCCGGCCAGCGATACCTTCGCCGACACTGAGTTCGCTGATGGAGTCGATCACATACTGCGGCAGTCCGTATGAATAGGCGCAGCGCAGGACCTGCTGGTCCTCATCGAGGATGAAGATCCAGCCGGTTTCAATGTTCATGACCTGCAGAATTTTACCCAGGGTGCTCTCAAGTACCGCCTTGAGCTGGATCGATGAGCTCAGAACCTCGGAAATCAGGTTTATGACGGCCAGATCCTGATTCTGGCGCAGCAGGCGCTGTTCTAGGGCCACATCTTCGGTGATGTCGCGCATGATGGCGATTGAGATGCCGGGACGGTCCTCAATGGAGTGGATGCGGCCGTCAAGAATGCGCGGTCCCTTGCGGGTCAGGATCTTGAACTGGATCGAGAGCTCCTTGATCTGTTCATAGTTGATGGCGTTCAGCGCATCATTGCCGATATCGGCGATGAAGTCGGTCAGCTTGTGGCCGATGATCTGCTCGATATCAATGTTTAAAAGATCGGCAAATGAGTAGTTGGAAAATATGATCTTGCCGTCCTTCATTATGACAATGGCATCCAGGGCCTCCTGGATCAGTTTTGTATAGCGGTCGCGGCCGCCGATCAGATCGGCGACCAGGATATTGATGTTCTCCAGCTTGTAACCGAAAACATTGATGTAGCCGGTGGATTTAAGTCTCAGTGAGGTGAGGGTCTCGGTCATCATCGAGAACGGAATGTCATCGTGGATCAGCAGCCTGAGCCGGTTTGAAAGGCCCTCATCTTGAATGAGCTCGCTGATCACCTCATAGATCGAACGCCCCTCAAAGGGCTGGGGCGATTCCATGATGGCAGCCTTGAAGCCGGGGTTGACGTAGGTGATCAGACCACTTTCATCAATCAGGCAGGTGCCGAAAGGGGCATTCCCATATGTATATTTCAGCTGTTCAAAGAGATTTTTGTCCATATGACTCATTGTGGCTGTATATGGCCAGTTTGTAAGAATTTATAAATACAATATAAGTCTATATTGCATATGTCCAACCCATGGATCCGCCAAACGGACCCTACCCCAGGCGGGATAATATCCTAAGCGCCTATATAGTTCAATTTATTTTTATCTTTACTCAAAAGATTCAATGGGATACCTCATGAATCATGCAGAGCTACCGTCTGGTCATGATCGCCATCTTCGCCGCCCTGACTGCCATCGGGGCCTTTATCAAGATTCCCTTTGTGCCGGTGCCATTCACAATGCAGTCCTTTTTTGTGATTATGGCCGGTGTGGTGCTGGGAGCCCGTCCCGCCATGCTGAGTCAGCTGGTTTATCTGATTATCGGCCTGAGCGGCTTTCCGGTATTTTCCGGCGGCGGCGGCCTGCACTACATCACCCTGCCCCATTTCGGCTATCTGCTGGGCTTTGTGGCGGCGGCCGGCCTGAGCGGGCTTGCGGTTGACCGTCTGGGCCTGGGCATCAAGAGTCTGGTGCTGTCAATTGCGGCGGGCACGCTGACCATCTATCTGGTCGGGGCAACCTATCTGGGATTGCATCTGCACTTGATAGCCCAGAAACCCGAAGCCTTCTCCATTGCGCTCAAGAGCGGCATGCTTATCTTTCTGCCGGGCGACCTGCTTAAGGGAGCCATTCTGCTGGCCACAGCCCTGGCCATTGATCTTGGCGCAATCCGCCAGAAGCTTAGAATATCCCCAACTGGCACCGGCCAATCTTAAGGCCCAGGCTGTCGGCTGCATTGCCGATCTCGGCCCGGTTGACTTTGAAGTCAGCCGCAATCTGCCAGAGGGCGGCGCAGCTGATGACTCCCTCTTTGGCATTGATGCCGATGGCGTCGAGTACCGCGTCCGTCAGCTTAACCTGGCGACCATTGATCCGGCCGAGCTCTTTTTTTCCATAGCCGAAAACTCCCAGCTGGCAGGCGGTAACCTTCTTACCGGCGGTAGCCGCACACTCAGCCACCACTTGAGGCTGGGCGTCGCTGATCGCAGCGATGAAGTGCATGACGGCGCAGGGCATCTCCCTGGTCTGCGGATACTGATCTATCAATTCAATAACTCTTGACATATTAACCTCATGCACTGCTATAGCCCATGCGCGCGCTGCGATCAACTGTGGCGTCAAATGAGTCCTGCAACATCTGAATATCTGTTCATCCGGGCGTAACTTGTAAAAACAGGCGTTTTCTGCTATAGCATCCCTATAAACTAAATAGGCCACTGAGGAGATGGGCACTTGTCCGTTTCTTTTTTTGTCTTCAAAAAAGGTGGAAACTATGAGTTGGCAAGTCGAACTGAACAATTCAATTACAACCCTGGATGGATTAAAAAAACATATCGCTGTATCCCCGGCCGAAGAGACGGTCCTCAGGGAGATTCTGCACAGGCATCCCATGCGGGTGCCGCACTACTATCTCTCCCTGATAGATCACCGCGACCCCAAAGACCCGATCCGCAAGATGGCCCTGCCGTCACTGCATGAAACGGATGCGACCGGTTCCTATGATACAAGCGGCGAGAAGCAGAGCACCATCCTGCCCGGCCTGCAGCACAAGTATGGACAGACAGCGCTGATTCTCTCAACCAACCAGTGCTCCATGTACTGCCGTCACTGTTTTCGCAAGCGCCTGGTTGGGGTTGAAAATACGGAGCTGGTCAAACGGTTTGATGCCGCAGCTGAGTATATTCACGAGCATAAGGAGATCAGCAACGTGCTTATCTCGGGCGGTGATTCACTGACACTGCCGACCGCCGTTATTGAGAAATTTCTGCAGGCGCTGGATAATATTGAGCACCTGGATTTTATCCGCTTTGGCAGCCGGATGCCCGTAACCCTGCCCAGCCGCATCTACGATGATCAGCAGCTGCTGGATCTCTTCGCCCGCTACTCAAAGCCTGAGCGCCGCATCCATCTGGTGACCCAATTCAACCATCCGCGCGAGCTTACCCCCGAGGCCATCCGCTCCATCGATAAACTGCTCGGCGCCAGGGTTGTGGTCAACAATCAGGCCGTCCTGATGCGCGGCGTCAATGATGATCCGGCAATCCTGAGCGAGCTGATGAGTCGCCTCAGTGCCATGGGCGTCAACCCCTACTATCTATTCCAGTGCCGCCCGGTGGCGCGGGTCATGAGTCATTTTCAGCTGCCCTTCAGCAAGTCGGTCGCCATCGTTGAGGAGACCCGCAAACTTCTGAACGGCCCCAGCAAACGCTTTCGCTTTATCATGTCCCATGATTCGGGCAAGATTGAGATCCTGGGCATTGACGATGGTCAGATATTCTTCAAGTACCACCAGGCCCGCGACGAGGAACGCATCGGCGAGATCTTCAGTCACAAGATGATTGCCGGCGCCGGCTGGCTGGATGACCTGCTGGATGGGGGACTGGCCGAGGCCAGCTGAGGCTTATTTATGGTAGGGCTCGCCCTTGATGATGGTGAAGGCCCGGTAGACTTGCTCCAGCAGCATAACCCTGATCAGCTGATGGTTGAATGTCATGGGTGAGAATGAGATCTTCTGGGCATTGATCTGCTGGAATTCATCATCAAAGCCGGTCGGTCCGCCGATGTAAAAAAAAATATTTTTCTGGCCGCGGTTAAGCAGAACCTCGATAAATTTTGAAAATTTGAGGCTGTCCATAACCTTGCCGGTCGGATCCAGCAGCACGTGTGTGCCGGGTCTGGTCTGAGGCTTGAGCTCCTTGGTCTCAATTATCTCAACCCTGGTATAACGCTTCAGACGGCCGGCAAAATCATCCTGCAGCTCCTGGAAGGGACCCTTGAACGTCTTGCCCGTGAAGCAGAAAACCAGCTTCACCCCACCAGCCTCTTGGATTCCAGCCACATGCCTTCAAGATCATAGTAGCTGCGCTCATCCTCCTGCAGGATGTGAACAACAACATCGGCATAATCGAGCAGGATCCAGTCGCTGCTGCCCTCCCGGCCCATGGGTTTGCCGAGGTTGTCGATAACGTGGTCGGCCAGCGATTTGACCTGGCGGTCCGATTTGCCGGAGCAGATAATGATCACGTCGGCAAATGAGCAGTTCTGGCGCACGTCCAGCACCACTAGATCCTCAACTTTACGCTCTTCAAGGGCTTCAACAATACGCTGCCAGAGTTCTTTCATTTATCGGTATAACCTCTCGTCTATAATGTATTTGCGGACCTCGTCGGGTACAAGGTCCAGGGAATGATCATCATTCTTAATCTGCTGCCGGATTTCGGATGACGAGATCTGCATGGCGACCACATCCAGAAACCTGATCTCAAGGCCGGCCGGACTCATAAATCCCCATTCGGTGCTCTCATAGTTCTGATAGCCGGGGAATTCGACGCTTTTGCGCGGAGACCCGGGGCGCGACATGACAATCAGATGGCTGAGTGCCAGAATTTTCTCCGGCCTGTGCCAGGTGGCAATCAGCTCGAAGGCGTCCTGGCCCATGATGAAGTGGGGCGTCACGTCAAAGGCGTCACGGATGTGTTCAATGGTCTTGAGGGAGTAGGATTTGCCGCCCTGATCGCACTCAAAGGAGTCAACCGAGAAGTGCGGATTGGCCGCTGTTGCCAGACGGACCATCTCCAGGCGCTTGGCCGCCGTCACATCGTCAGCCAGCGCCTTGTGGGGCGGGATGTGTGAGGGCACAAAGATTATCCGGTCCAGTTCCAGCTGACGGCGGACATCTTCGGCCACAGCGAGGTGGCCAAGGTGGATCGGATTAAAGGTGCCGCCAAAAATGCCTAGCTTCATTCGCGGATCTGTCCATCTCCAAAACAGACAAACTTCTCGATAGTCAGCCCCTCAATGCCCATGGGCCCGTAGGCGTGAACCTTGGAGGTGCTGATGCCGACCTCTGCTCCCAGACCGTATTCGCCGCCGTCGGCAAAACGGGTGCTGGCGTTGACGATCACGGATGATGAGTCCACCAGACGGATAAACTCCATGGCGCGCGTATAGTTCTCGGTGATGATGGCTTCGGTGTGGTCGGAGCTGAACTCCTCGATGTGATCAACCGCCCTATACATATCATCCACAACCTTGACCGAGAGGATCAGATCGACATATTCTGTTGACCAGTCATCGGGGCTGGCCTCATTCAGACCGTCGACAATCGCGCGGGTACGTTCGCAGCCGCGGATCTCAACACCGCTGTCCATCAGCCTCTTGAGCATTTCAGGCAGAAAAGTTTCGGCAATCGGGGCATCGACCAGCAGGGTCTCCATGGCGTTGCAGACGCCGGGGCGCTGCACCTTGGCGTTGTGGCAAATCCGGTAGGCTTTTTCGAGGTCGGCCTCGCGGTCCACAAAGATGTGGCAGACGCCCTTGTAGTGCTTGAGAACCGGAATCCGCGAATTTTCGGCCACGGTTCTGATCAGCCCCTCGCCGCCGCGCGGGATAACCACGTCGATCAGATCTTCCAGCTGAAGCATCTCCATGATGGCTGAGCGATCCGTCACCGGGATGAAACCGATGATGTCGGGGTTGATGCCGACCTTGCGCAAAGCGTCCTTTAAAACGCCCACGATGGCTATGTTGGAGTTGAAGGCCTCGGAGCCGCCCCTGAGCACGGTGGCATTGCCGGACTTGAGGCTCAGGCCGACGGCGTCGGCGGTAACGTTGGGGCGGGACTCATATATCATGGCCATGACGCCCAGCGGAATGCGCATGCGGCCGACCATCAGGCCGTTGGGGCGTCTGGTCATGTTGGAGATGTTGCCAATGGGGTCGGGCAGCTCGGCGATCTCATCAAGGGCTCTGGCCATACCTTCAATAACCTTGTCACTCAGGGTCAGGCGGTCGATCATGGCGGCGCTCAGGTTGTTGGTCCTGGCCTGCTCAAGATCTTTAAGATTGGCCTCCTGCAGCATGACCTTGCTGGCCAGAAGCGCTTCGGCCATGGCCTCGAGCGCCTCATTCTTCTGTCCGCTTGAAAGGGTCGTCAGCTGCCTTGAGGCCACCTTGGCCCGTCTGGCTATCTCGCTTACGCTTTCCATCAGGGAGTCTCCTTCTTCAATATCATATTATTGCGATGAACAAGTTCCTCATTGGCCTCATGGCCGAGAATACGGCTGATGTCTTTGCTGTTGGCGCCCTTGATCTGCTCCACCTCATCGGAGGAGAAGTTGCTCAGGCCAACGGCCAGAACATTGTCGCCATTGATTATTTCAACCGGATCGCCTTTTTCAAAGCGCTGCCGGCAGCCGATGACGCCGCAGGGCAGCAGGCTTTTGCCGCCCTCAACAACCATGCGCGCAGCCCCGTTGTCTATCAGGACGGCGCCCTTGGGGCGGGTTACGAAGCTGATCCAGTGGTCCTTCTGAGTCATCTTACCGGTCTTGCGCGGACAGACGAAGGTGCCGATGTCATCGCCGTTCAGGATCTTGGTGATCACGCTGGGTTCGCTGGCAGGCGCCACAACAGTCGGGATGCCCAGCAATGATGCATGATAGGCGGCCTTGACCTTGGAACGCATGCCGCCGCGGCCCACTAGGCCGGCATTGCCGCTGATATCTTCGATATCCTTGCGCCTGATCTCCTCAATGACTGACCGGCGCTTGGCTTGGGGATTAATGCGCGGATCGTCATCGAAGACTCCGTTGGTGTCGGTCAGGATAATGACAGCCTGCGCCTCAACCAGGGGCGCGATCATGGCCGTCAGCATGTCGTTGTCGGTGAACTGGATCTCCTCAACCGAGACGGTGTCATTCTCATTGATGATGGGAATGACGCCCAGCTCAAACAGAGCCGTGAAGGTATTGCGGATATTGAGGTAGCGCTGACGGTCATCCAGATCGTCGCGGGTGATCAGAATCTGGGATACCAGATGGCCATAACGCTTGAAGGCGTTGTTGTAGGCCTTCATCAGCGAGAGCTGGCCGATGGCGGCCAAAGCCTGGGAGTGGGCCAGGGTCTGGCTGCCGTTGCCGCGCACTTTGGCCCGGCCCGCTGCCACCGCACCGGATGATACCAGGGCAAAATCGCGGCCGTCATCCTTGAGCAGAGCCAGTTCGTCGCAGAGACGGTCAATGACGCGGTAATTGAGACCGCTCTGGGTGGTCAGGGCATTGGAGCCAATTTTAACAATAACGCGTTTCGTGTCTTTTAGGGTGTTTCGCACTTTATAACCTTTGTAATTTCATCCAAAAGGGGATCGATTCCCTCGCCGGTCACGGCGGAGACAACAAAGGTAGGATAACCCTTCCCCTTAATAATATCAACGACTTCATTCACAGCCGTATGGTCATGAAGCAGGTCAGATTTATTCAGCATGACGATCTGGGGGCGCTTTACCAGTTCAGCCGAGTAGGCGGCCAGCTCATGCTGCAGGGTTTCAAACTCGTGCAGGAGTTCGCGGCCCGTGTCGGGCGAAAGGTCAAGTACGTAGATCAGGCTGCGGGTACGCTCAATGTGTTTCAGGAAGCGCAGTCCCAGGCCGACCCCCTCATGGGCGCCTTCAATGATGCCGGGAATATCGGCCACCACAAAATCAGCATCACGCCACCTGACCATGCCCAGATTGGGCGTCAGCGTGGTGAACGGATAGTTTGCCACTTTGGGCTTGGCCTTGGATATTCTGGAGATAAATGACGACTTGCCGGCATTGGGATAGCCAACCAGGCCGACATCGGCCAGCAGCTTGAGCTCCAGCAAAAGCGTCTTCTCCTCGCCGGGCTGACCCTCTTCGCAGTAGCGCGGAGCCTGCCTGGTGGAAGATGTGAAGCGCGCGTTGCCGCGGCCGCCCAGCCCGCCCTTGGCGGCAACAACCTCCTGGTGCTCGTGGATCAGATCGGCCAGAATTTCTCCGGTCTCAAAATCTTTGATGATGGTTCCGATGGGAACCTCGATGATGAAATCATCGCCGCACTTGCCGATCTTGTTGCGGCCCATACCGTGGATACCGCGTTTGGCCTTTGAGTGCGGCCGGACGCGCTGATCTAGAAGGGTGTTGTTCTTGCGGGTTGCCCGGATGATGATATCGCCGCCTTTGCCGCCATCGCCACCATCGGGTCCACCTTTAGGCACAAACTTTTCACGACGAAACGAGCAGCAGCCATCTCCGCCACTGCCCGCCTTGACGTAAATTTTGGACTCATCGATAAAGTCCATCTATTTTAAGCTTCTATAATCTTGACCCTTTTTTTGTTGTTGTAAAGGGTTTCAAACTTCACAACCCCTTCTTTAAGGGCAAACAGGGTGTAATCTCTGCCGCATCCCACATTTTCGCCGGGATGGACTTTGGTGCCGCGCTGGCGCACGATGATGTTGCCGGCCTTAACTTTCTGGCCGTCAAATTTCTTGACGCCTAGGCGCTTGCCTTCTGTATCTCTTCCGTTTCTGGATGAACCACCAGCTTTCTTATGAGCCATTGTTTAAGCCCCCTTCTCGATCTTGGTAATCACAACTTCGGTCAGATCCTGACGGTGACCCTGCTTCTTATGATATCCTTTTCTGCGTTTCATCTTGAAGATGATAAGCTTCTTATCACGCATCTGTCTGACAACACGGCCAGTAACAGCAGCTCCGTCAACCACGGGAGTGCCCAGTTTGTAGTCGTCGTCGTCGCCAACAAAGAGCACTTCGTCAAAGGCAACATCCGCACCCTTCTCGGCTGCGATCTTTTCGATCTGGATTTTGTCGCCCTCTTCTACCCGGTACTGCTTACCGCCAGTTTTTATAACTGCATACATGTTACACCTCTAAGCTTTATATGAAAGTTTGCAGAGCTATTAAATAAATATAGCGCGAATGTCAAGGGGTTTCGCGGCCCGACAGGCAATTGTTGCCAGTAATTCCCAAATCTTTTGCCCCCCGGCTCTGCTATGGCCCCGGTTGAACGCGCTTAACCAATTTTTCCGGTCGACATGGCCGGAAAAGATCCTGTTGAGCCGCAAGGAGTGCCCATGCGGTGGCAGCCGGCCGAATGCGGATTTCTGAGTGCAGCCTCGGCCACCAGGATCGCCGCCTGGGCGCCGTGGAAGAGACTGATGATATCCTTGGAGACCGGCGTCTCCTTGTAGAACTCCTCAATTCTGAGATACATATGGCGCAGGTCCTCGATTGCCCGCTTCAGCCGCGGTACGGTGCGCACGATGCCGACATAGTTCCACATGGTGGATTTGAGCTGCATCCAGTCCTGGGCGATCAGGGCCGGATCTTCATTCTCAATGTTGCCCATGGCGATCCACTCCCTCAGCGAACTGAGGGTTGTGCTGCCGACCGTATCGCCCGAGTTGATCTTCTGCTGAATGCTCCGGCCGGCATAGTAGCCCCAGGTCAGGCCCTCCAGCAGCGAGGTTGAGGCCAGCCGGTTGGCGCCGTGCACGCCGCTGCAGGCCACCTCGCCAACCGCATAGAGACCGTTGAGGGTGGTCTCGCCGCACTGGTTGACATGCACTCCGCCGCACAGATAGTGGGCCGCCGGCACAACCGGGACCGGCTCTTTTGTGATGTCGATGCCGGCCTTGAGGCAGTTGTTGTAGATGCTGGGGAAGCGCGTCGGGATGTCCTCATGGACCTGGCCGGCAATATCGAGCATGACGTGCTTGTCCTTGCTGATTATCATCTCCTGCCAGATCGAGGCCGTGACCTCATCCCGCGGCGCCAGATCCTTAAGCTCGGGATTGTAGCGCTCCATGAAGTACTCGCCGCTCAGGTTCATCAGCTTGGCGCCTTCGCCGCGCACCGCCTCCGAAATCAGGAAGCGCTGTTTGCCGGGCACGTAGAGGGTCGTGGGATGGAACTGGACATACTCCAGATTGGTGACCCGGGCCCCGGCCCGGCGGGCCATGACAATACCGTCACCGACGGTGCCCTTCTCGTTGGTGGAGTGGATGTAGATGTCGCCGAGACCGCCGGTGGCCAGCACCGTGTACTGGGCCTTGATGGTTACGACCTCCTTGGTGTCGTGCTGGAAGACATAGGCCCCCAGGCAGCGGTCATTGAGCTGGTAGCGCAGCTGGCGGTCGGCGCTGTGGTGCTGCAGGGTGATCAGATCGATGGCGGTCGCCTTGGTGATCAGCCTGATGTTTTCATGGGCGCTGATGGCGGCGGTCAGGGCCTGCTGGATCACCTCACCGGTATGGTCGGCGGCATAGATGATGCGCTTGATGGAGTGGCCGCCCTCCTGGGTCAGGTCGAGCTCCTCTTCGGAGTGCTGCTTGTCATGGTTGAAATCCACATGCAGCTTGTCGATCAGGATTTTCTTGACCACATCCGGGCCGTTCTCGGCCAGAAACTTTACGTTCTCCCTGTAGTTCAGGTCACGGCCGGCCCGCATGATATCCTGCTGCAGCAGTTCGGCCGAATCGCCGCTGCCCTTATAGATTATGCCGCCCTGGGCCCGGTTGGTGTTGTTGAAGGTCGGGTCGGATCTCTTGGTGACCAGAGTGACCTTGAGTCCGGCCTCGGCGGCGGCCAGGGCGCAGGTGCTGCCGGCGATGCCGGTGCCGATAATCAGGCATTCGGTTTCCATTGTCGACATCACTTCAGCTCCAGCATGCGCATCAATGCCAGCCGGGCATGCTCCGCCGTTTGCGGGTCGACCGTAACGCGCCTGAGCGGACTATCCAGATCGGCCAGGGTGTCGCCCAGCTTGGCCGGTGTGATCTTGGCCATGTTGGCGCAGAACATCTTGCGCAGCGGCAAGATCTCCACCTGACCGGCATACTGTTTGGCCAGGCGCTTGACCAAGTTGAACTCGGTGCCGATAGCGACCTTTTCGCCCTGTTTGAGCCCGGCCACGAACTTGATGATGTCGGCGGTTGATCCGGCCCGGTCGCAGGCCTGAATGGTTGCCGGATCGGCCTCCAGATGCACGATGGTGTGGATGCCGGGATGTTCAGCCCTGAGCCGGGCCACGTCGTCAGCCGTGAAAGCCGGCCAATGAACCCTACACCAGCCCTTCCAGAGGATGATGCGGGCCTGGGCTAGTTCGGCATCATTGAGGCCGCCCCGCTCCTTGGCCGGGTCCCAGGTGACGATCTGATTGGCCGGAATCTGAAGCTCATCGGCAATGTTGCGGCCCAGATTCTTGTCGGGCATGAAAAAGATCTTGTCGGCCTCAGTAAAGGCGTAGTCCAGAACCTTGCGGGCGTTGCCCGAGGTGCAGACTGTGCCGCCATTGCGGCCGCAGAAGGCTTTGATGGCGGCCGAAGAGTTGACGTAGGTGATGGGCATCACCTTGCCCTCCAGCTGCTGAACCGTCTCCCAGGCCCTCTCCACGTCCTCGAGGGCGGCCATATCGGCCATGGGGCAGCCGGCCTTGGGTTCGGGGATGTAGACACGCTTTTCGGGCGCCAGGATGGCAGCTGTTTCAGCCATGAAGTAGACTCCGCAGAAGATGATGCTCTCGGCACTCTCCAGTTCGGGGATCTTGCGGGCCAGTTCAAGGGAGTCGCCCTTGTGGTCGGCAAACTCGATTACCTCGTCACTCTGGTAGTGATGACCCAGGATGACCAGGCGATCGCCCAGTTCAGCCCGCTTGTCGTTGATCAGCTGAGCCGCCTTATCGTTAAGCATTGCTCTCCTCCAATATCATCGAGAGATCCAGCGCCTTGACCGAATGGGTCAGGGCTCCCACGGAGATGAAGTCAACCCCGGTCAGGGCCACGTCATGGATGGTCTCCAGGGTGATGCCGCCGGATGCTTCCAGTTCAACTTTGCCACCAACCAGCTCAACGGCCTCGCGCATCATCTCCAGGCTGAAGTTGTCGAGCATGATGCGGTCCACATCCAGCTTGAGCAGCTCGCGCACGTCCTCGACGCTGCGGGCCTCGACCTCGATGGGTATGCCCGGCGAGGTCTTGCGGATGCGGCTGACGGCCTCGGTGATGGAGCCGACCCGGTCCACATGGTTGTCCTTGAGCATGGCCATGTCATAGAGCCCCAGGCGGTGGTTGGTGCCGCCGCCAAAGGTGACGGCCATCTTATCTAGGTAGCGCAGGCCCGGCAGGGTCTTGCGCGTATCCAGAATGCGGCACTTTGTCCCCTCAACCTCTTTGACGTAAGTGGCGGTGGTGGTGGCGATGCCCGACATGCGCTGCATGAAGTTGAGCACAACCCGCTCGCCCTTGAGGACCTGGCGGGCCGGGCCGTGGATGCGGGCCACGATATCGCCGACCTTGACCGCGTCGCCGTCCTTGAAGTCGCTCTTGAACTCAATCTTCGCATCCAGGTGCCTGAGCACCCGTTGGCCGATCTCAAGTCCGGCCACAATGCCGTTCTCTTTGACCCGGATAATGCCGTCCAGGTTGTCCTCTTCAGCAAAACAGGCGTTTGAGGTTACGTCCTCGCCATCTTCAATCAGGGCCAGATCAATGATCTGGTCAATCAAGCTTTCAATATTCACTGATAAATCCTTCCGTAAGCTCATTTATTATATTGTTGGCCGCCTTCAGTTCGGCGCTGGTTTTGAAGGCCGAGGTCAGCGAGAGGAAGATACGGTCGAAGGGTGACTGTTCGGCTCCCAGCGCGGCATAATCAATTGCAGCGATATCATAATCTTCACCGACAAAATAATACTTTCCGAAGCGCGGCCGGCTGAGGTCTCTATAGGGCCAGTCAAGCTTAAGTTCAAAGTAGTTGCGCAATATTTCCTGCAACCCCCCGGACTCTTTGACACGTTTAGGTGAGACCGCCTCGCCGATGCGGTCCTGGGTCAGACGGAAAAACTCCTTGACGTAGTCGATATCGGTTATCAGGGCGCCATAAAGATACCAGTCATCAACCAGGTCCAGCACGATTCCGGCCTCAACGGCGGTCAGCTTCTGATAGCTGGGGCAGAAGTGGCCGTCGCAGATCTCCTGGCCATAGAAGCTGAGGTTGCGCATATCTGCGCCGTCATTCATATATGGATGCAGCATGCAGCCCACCCTGCTCTGGCCGGCGTTCAGGTAGCCGACATATTCACAGCTGTAGATGGTATCAAACAGGCGCCGACCGTCCTCCTTATCAAGGATTCGCTGACGGTAATCGCCGACGGTCATATGCTTGGCCCTGACCTGGTCAAAGAGGATGGTGCGCTTTGCGAGACGCTCATGCAGCTCATCACGGCCATTGGCGACATAGTTGTAAAGCCCGCAGCAGGCTGCGCAGGATTTACAACTGTCTGGCTGGCAGAGATGAATGTCTAGCATGGCCTATTTTTCTACGATCATGACATCCTGTCCGTCCACGCCGACCGTGTAGTCTACGCCGTTACAACTTATGTGATAGAGTTCGGCATTACCTTCGGGCAGGTGGAATGCTCCCTGGGAGATCAGGTCATCAAGCAGGCTGTGCAGGTCATTAAAGGATATATCATCCTTAACCAGGATGTTATAGGCTGTGTTGCGATGCAAGAACGGTATCTTTTCCATCATAAAAAAGGTTCAGTAGCACAATTCACGTCACTGGGAAAGATTGAATAATGTTCTTACTGCATGATCTCCAGTTTTGAGATGATTGGCGTCAGCTCCTTGATCAGTTGCTTGCCCTGGTGCTTGGCGACTATGGGATGGCAGAGGTGGTTGGTGCTGTTCTGGATGGACGGATAGTGTGAAATGTGGCCCGGACAGAAAAGCTCGACGGCCAGCTTGCGGCGGGTCACATCACGCAGCTGGTTTCTGAGGGAGTCCGCATCCTTGAGGGTTGCCACCTGGTTGATGATCAGATTGGGCTTGTAATCCAGAATCTGACTGGCCACCGGCGGCAGATTCAGCGGCTGCTCGCTTTTGATCGTCTTGAGCATGCCCGGAATATCTTCGGTGCCGGTGGCCTCGAAAATTATCTCGCGCAGCCGGGTGTCGTCCCTGGCCGCGAAACTGGAGCCCTCACCGAAGAGGTGCCTGAGTTTGCGTTGCAGGCCGCGGTGGATGTAGTTGTAAACCGCCCGGTCAGCCTCCGGGCCCGGTTTGCAGAGCAGGATCCCGTAGTTGGCAGAGAGAAAGAAGTCCAGCTTGAAGTTGCTGCTGTCGGTTCCCAGATCAATGATGCAGTAATCCAGCTTGAGCTCGCGGATGCGGTTAATCAGCCTTTTGCGAGAGCGCAGCGGCAGCGACTTCAGGAAGTGGTCGTGCTGGTCAATGTAGGTGTACTGGGGACGCATGGCGCCGGGACGCACAACTGCCCTGAGGCGGCGCTGCGGCGGATTGAGAAACTGCGCAATCGGCATGGGGACGCGCTCGGGGGTTCCCAGATAGGTCGGCATCCGGGTTGCCTTGCCGTTCATGTCAACCAAGGCCGTCGAGTGCCCCCGCATGCTGAGCAACATGGCCAGGTTGGCCGCAAAGATGCTGCTGCCGGCATCCTCCTGTCCGCCGGCGATGGCGATCACCTTGCCCCTGCGGTTGTACTTGTAGTGGATATCCGGCCAGTAGCCGTCAAGGTACTGACTCAGCAGATCGTAGGACTGGTTGACGTTGCGGATGTGCTCGTCGAGCATGCGCCGCATATATTCGGAGTCGTGGCGATGCTTGTCCGGATGATAGGACGCCACATTTTTCAGATAGGCGTCCTTGAGTTGATTCTCATTGAGTGACTCGATGAAGCCGTTGCGGATAATGGACCGGTTATAAACGTGAATTTCATCGCAGAGCATCGGCCGCTCATCAAGAAAAATATAGCAGCAGGCCTGCTGGATCTGTTTAAGTTCATTGGATGCCAGAGAAGAAATCCTAAGCATCTCACCCCCCTATGGACAACATAATCAGAATAATAATGCCGGCCCTGCCCCAGGCAACGCATAAGTTTAAAAACTTTGGGTTGTTGCATTCTTTACAGCTCTATGATTAGCACTCAGTTATGAGACTGAAATACAGATTGATCGCAACCTCCGCCGACCTGCTGCTGCGGGCCATTCTGGCAACCTGCCGCATCGAATACTATGGCCGTGAAACCGAGCAGCTTGAGCTGCGGGCGGGCCGCACTCTGATCTACGGCATCTGGCACCGCACCGCCATTTTCAGTGCCTGGAATCTGCGCGGTCGCTCCATGGGCGCCATCGTCTCCCAGTCGGAGGACGGCGAGATTATCGACGGTTTGCTGAAACGCTACCAGTTTAAAACCTGCCGCGGATCCTCCCGGCGCGGCGGTCGCGACGCCTTCTATCAGATGATCGATCATATCCAGGCCGGCGGCTGCGGCTGCATCACCGCCGACGGCCCCACCGGTCCGCCCTATGAGGCTAAGCACGGCATCATCACCCTGGCCTCGCGCACCGGCGCCTCAATTCTGCCCTATGCCGTGGACTGTGAGCCGGGCTGGGTCTTCAACTCCTGGGACCGCACCTTCCTGCCCAAGCCCTTCGCGCGCATCATCGTGGCCTATGACAGTCAACTGCTGGAGGTGCCCTCAGATAAGAGCCGCGAAGAGTATGAGGTTCTGCGCCAGGCCTTTGATGAACGGCTGAACAGGCTGAGCTATCAGGTCAGATATGCCTGCCAGCATAGAATCAAGGGCGATCCGCGCGACATCGAGGTGCCGGCGGACTATCTGGACTATCTGCCGCGCAAGGTTAAGAAGAACAGCTAGTTACCTATTGGGCACTTCTGTCACAGGAGGTTCAGGTAGTAGCTAATTGCGCTTGTCTCATACTGATAGGACCAGCGATTGGCCAGGCCGCCGTGGCTGTAGAGGAAGTAGACCGTCTTCCGCTCAAGGGTGCCCGCTGAGTCAGTCAGGGAGTATGTGACCTTAACCACAACGTCCCGGGGCGCCGAGAAGTCCAGCAGCGGTGAGCTGATCTTGACCTCCTCCACATTGACCTGGTGCGTGGTGAAGGATTCGGCCATCTGCGCGATCTTCTCGCTCTCACCGGTGGCATAGTCGGCTTTGAGCCTGTCTACATATTCGGGCAGATAGTCTGACATGATCTGGATCTCCAGATCCTTCATCAGCTCCTGGTCGCCCCTTTGATCGCTGAAGCTCATCACCCTTGCGCCCATCAGGGCCGCCACAACGATAATTGCGACAACCGCCTGCCAGCCTGAAAATTTCATTTCAACTTCGGGCATTTCATCACCTCGTTTGCTTGATCTTACAAATATTAATCTGGGGTGTGGGGATCGCTACTTATTGATGCTGTGATTGGTATAGTCATTTGATATGTGCAGTTTGGTTGGATTGTTGGTAATGGCTAGTTATGTAGTATGCTTCGGTGGTCGGCGAAGACCAACAAAAATAGCGTGAATGGCTGAGTGCCCTAAAGCACCAGCTAGCGCGAGTCTATGATGACCATCGCCGAGTAAATACTCTGGGATAACTCCAGATCGAAACCGAACGTAAATGACAGCCGGGATACTCGAGTGTAGCCATGACAGGGCAAGATCGGCCCAAGCTGCTCCTTTGGCTTCAGAGAGACGAGCATGGATCTCCGGAATAGACAAACCCTCTAGGGAGTGGGCTTCTAGAAATGGACGATAGCCGGGTTTTGCGATTTCCACAGCCTCATTGAGGGCAATCGTGGTTCTCCGGTCTTCAACAAAATCCGACAAGGGACATTCATCGGTGAATATCTCTGCTATGGCTTCGCTGCGGTCAATTTCAAGATTGCGATATGGGTCCAAGTCGTTCATGTCTCTAACTTTTATCATATTTAAAATTTAATATATCATCCGAATATGCGATGTCTTGTGGACAAATTCATAATTGCGGAGATTGAATTATCAATTCCAGAGTGCACATAACTGCTATCTACCATCTAACCTAAAATACCTAAAAATTGAGCATAATTAAATGATATATACCCACACAATCACCCCCACCCCGGCAGATTAAGCGCATCCATAATCAGTTCCACCGAGAGTGCCGCCAGAATCATGCCCATGATGCGGATCAAGATGGCGGCGCCGTTCTTGCCGATTATGCGCATTATCGGGTCGGCTGCCCGCAGCAGCAGATAGGTGATCAGCAGGATGCCCAGCATGATGAGTGCTGTAATGGTCTGCTGCGGTATGCTGTAGATGTGGTAGTCGGTCAGCAGGATTACGGCCATGATGGCGCCGGGGCTGGCAATGGACGGGATGGCCAGGGGAAAGACCGCCAGGTCGTGACCACGCTCGGCCGAGCTTCTGTCCATCAGGCCAAAGATCATCTGCAGGGCCAGAATCAGCAGGATCAGGCCACCGGCCACCTGCAGCGACTTCAGTTTGATATCCATGGCGGTCAACAGCAGCTGGCCGATAATAATGGCGCAGACCAAGATAATGGCTGAGTAGCCAATGGCCTTGAACGCTGTTTTCCTGCGCTCCTGGGCCGTCAATCCGGCAGTGACTGCGGCAAAGAGTGAGAGGGTCCCGATGGGGTCGATGGTTGCCCAGATCATGAGTGCGTCGCGCAGATATTTTTCAAGCATGTTTTATCTCCATATAAGTGGGGGTGGCGCCCTGCTCTTCTATAGCTGATTTGCAGTGTCCAAATCAACTTCAACCTCTTGATATCTCAGGGCGTTGGCAGCATGAAAAACAGTGCACAGATGACAGTCGGCAGCAGCGCGGCCGCCAGCAGGCGGATGGGCGATACGCCATGATTGAAAAAACCTTTGAGAATTGACTGGCCGGCCGGATTGGGCGCATTGGCAATGACTGTCAGACCGCCGCCGGTTACGGCCCCGGCCACCACCATGTACTTCATCTGCGGCGTGAACTCCGGCACGAGGGTGCAGAGATAGGTCACGGCCGTGTTGTCGTTGAACGAGGTCAGCAGGATGGCGCCGAACATCAGCTGCAGCTCGGAAAGGTTGCCCAGCAGCACCTCTATCCACCAGACCTGCCGGCCGCCAATGATCACCAGGCCGGCCAGAAAGAAGCCCACCATCAGCGCCGGTTTGAGGTCGATTCTATTCTGCAGCGGAGCAGTTATCTGGGCGAAGCCCAGGTAGAACAGAAAGATGCCGATAAAGAGCACCGGTTCAGACGCGGTCAACACGATGGCGCCCAAAAAGAGCAGATGGACAACCATAATCCAGGCCGGCACCCAGGCTTCGCGCCGGTCCCACTCGGGGTCACGGTACGGCGGCCTGACCTCTTCGGGCAGAAAGCCCGGAAAAGCCTTGCGCAGCGCGCTTTCGCGCAGACTCCAGAAGTACTGGCTGAGCACCGAACGCACATGGTAGCGCTCAATCTCCACATGTGAGAGCGAATGCATGACCTTGTTTTCGATCTCCTCCTCGATCTCGGCGCACAGCCGCGTGAAGGAGTCCATGAAACCGACATCCTTGTTCAACTCATGGATGACAGTTTCGATGCGGTTGGTGACTTCATCCCGGTCAACGAAGCGGCGCAGGATGTGCCGCTGCAGCTGCTGCACCCTGAAATTCACTTCGAGCAGATTCAGCTCGCGGCGGCAGATGTAGAGGTGGGTCAGATTAATTGCCAGGATCGCCAGCACGGCCTTCCAGCCGAAGTTGCGCAGCATAAAGCTTAAATCCCAATGCCAGGCATCGGCCACCATCAGAATCGGGGGCGCTGCAAAATTGGTCAGGGTTGCGCCGACCGAGATATTGACAAAGAGCGCGGCGATGGTGACATATTTCAGCCTCTCTGAGATCGGCAGGACATAGAACTTCTCCGCCAGCAGATAGGCGCAGATGGTCATGGCGGCCGGCTCCGTGATGAAAGAGCCCAACAGCGGCCCCAGGCTCAGGACCACCAGCCACCAGGCCCTGAGCGAGCCCCCCATCAGATTCGTGATGCGCCACAGCAGCAGCTCGAACAGCTTGATGATGGGCCGGCTGGCGGCCACGGTCATGATCACGACCACAAACATCGGCTCCACATAGCGGCCATCCTGCCCCAGATATTCGACGGTCGGCTGCCAGCCGACCATCAGGATCATCGCCAAGCTCAAGACCACCGACCATATTCCGAATACCGCCTCGGGCTGGCCCATAAATTCGAGCAGACCGGCTGAGAAGCTGATGGAATCGCGGTCCGCCTGCCCCTTTTCCATCAGGCGGACGTGGCGCCGGACACAGCGCTGCGACAGTATCAGCAGGGCCGGCGCTGTAAAGGTGTGCAGGATGGCGAATAAAAATATGATGGTCGCCACCAGGTTGAATGGCTCGGCCTGAATGCGCTGCAGCAGGATGGCACCTATTGTGTCCGGCATACGCAATAAAATAGGGCCGGCCCGGCAACATGCCAATGATTGCAATAATTATGATTCGCCGTGCTATTGGCTGCGTCTGATTCTCTGAATCACCAGATCCAGCTGCTGCAGAAAGTTGGACCGGTCTCGCTTGGAAAATGGCGCCGGACCGCCGCCGACCTCGCCGATCTCGCGCAGGCCGGCCAGCAGGTTGCGGGTGGCGATGGCCGCCCCGATGTTGTTTTCGCTGTACTCCCTGCCGGTGGGGGTCAGCACGCATGCGCCGCGCTTGATGCAGCGGTCTGCCAGCGGGATATCGGCCGTGATCACGATATCCCCTTGCCCGGCATGCTCGGCGATCCAGTCATCGGCCACATCCGGCCCCTCAGCCACAACTTCAAGCCGAACCCAGTCCGGCGTACGCATAAAGCTGTTGGCCACCAGAGTCACCTTCAGGGCGCAGCGCTCGGCCACGCGGTAGACCTCCTGCTTAACCGGGCAGGCATCCGCATCAATGTAGATCAAGCTATCTCCTCACAAAAAAAAGAGGGGGCAGAAGCCCCCTCTCCCTATATATTCTCTTTTGAACAACTATACCAGCATGGGTGCAATAACCAGGGCGATGACACTCATCAGCTTGATCAGAATGTTCATTGATGGGCCGGAGGTATCCTTGAAGGGATCGCCAACGGTGTCGCCGATGACGGCCGCGGCATGAGCCTCGGTGCCTTTGCCGCCGAAGTTGCCCTCTTCAATGTACTTCTTGGCATTATCCCAGGCGCCGCCGCTGTTGGCCATGAAGAGCGCCATCAGGGCACCGGTGACAACTGAACCGGCCAGCAGGCCGCCCAGTGCTTCGGGTCCGAGGATGAAGCCAACGGCGATGGGAGCTGCAATGGCGATCACGCCGGGGGCGATCATCTCTTTCAGGGCTGCGGTGGTGGCGATGTCGACACAGCGGGCGGGATCGGGCTTGCCGGTGCCTTCCATGATGCCGGGGATCTCGCGGAACTGGCGTCTGATCTCTTCAACCATCATGAAGGCGGCCTTGCCGACAGAGGTCATGGTCATGGCGGCCACGATGAAGGGAATGACGCCGCCGATGAAGAGGCCCATAACTACGCGGGGCTCAATCAGGTTGAGGGTGTCAAGGCCGACAGCCTGGCCGTAGGCCGAGAAGAGCGCCAGGGCGGTCAGGGCGGCAGAACCGATGGCGAAGCCCTTGCCGATGGCGGCAGTGGTGTTGCCCAGGGCATCCAGCTCGTCGGTGATCTTGCGGACATCTTTGCCCAGGCCGGCCATCTCCGAGATGCCGCCGGCGTTATCGGCAACCGGGCCGTAAGCGTCAACACTCATGGTGGCGCCGACCGTGGCCAGCATGCCGACGGCTGCCAGACCGATGCCGTAGAGGCCGGCCATCTTGGCGGCTACGCCGATGGCGACAACGATCAGGAACATGGGGATGGCGGTTGATTCCATGCCGATCGCCAGGCCGCTGATGATATTGGTGGCCGGACCGGTCTGGGAGGCCTCGGCAATATCGCGGATCGGCTTGGCGGCGGTGTAGTACTCGGTGATCAGACCGATCAGGGTGCCGGCAACCATGCCGCCGAGAACGGCCCAGAAGGCGCCCATCTCGATGCCCATGGCGGAAACTGCCGCAAAGGAGAGGATCAGGAAGAGCACGCCGGCAATGATTGAAGAGTAGCGCAGCGCGGCGGCCGGGCCGGCCTTGGCCAGGACCTTGACTGAGAGCACGCCCAGCAGTGAGCTGACAAAACCGAGCATGACCAGGATGATGGGCAGGGCAACGTAGGCGGTGCGCTCACCGCTCATATTGGCCAGGCTCATGGTGACGGCGATGGCGATGGAGGCGATGATCGAGTTGACGTAGGATTCAAAGATGTCGGCGCCCATGCCGGCGATGTCGCCAACGTTGTCACCGACGTTGTCGGCAATAACACCGGGGTTGCGCGGATCATCCTCAGGGATGCCGGCTTCAACCTTGCCGACCAGGTCGGCGCCGACGTCGGCGGACTTGGTGTAGATGCCGCCGCCCACACGGGAGAAGAGCGCAACAGAGGAGGCGCCCATGCCGAAGCCGCTCAGATATTTGAGGGAGTCCAGGCCTTCACCGGAGAACCAGCTAAAGAATGCGCCCAGGCCGAGCAGGCCCAGCGAGGCGACCGAGATGCCCATGACGGCACCACCGCCGAAGTAGGAGACGTTGAGCGCGGCCTCCAGACCCTTGGTGGCAGCGGCCTGCGAGGTGCGGGTGTTGGCCGCGGTGGCTGAAGACATACCGAAGAAACCGGCCAGGATTGAGCAGAAGGCACCGCCCAGATAGGCCACGCCGGTCTTCACTCCGAGGTCGGGGGCGATACAGAGCAGCACAAAGACAACCGCCACGAATCCGGCCAGAATCATGTACTCTCTTTTGAGAAATACCATGGCGCCCTCATGGATCTGGCGGCCAAGATCCTGCATCAGTTCATTACCGGCATCCTTCTTCTTCAGGGACGCATACATAACCCCTGCGATCGCAAGACCGATAATACCTAGTACCCAAGCATAACTAGCAAATTGTTCCATAAACCCTCCTAGAAAAATTAAAATTTACTTCTGCCTCTGATTAAAGGCATTCATTGCTTTGGGAACACCATCGGTGATGCAGCTCAAAAGTGCCTCAACGGCCAATGCAAGTTGTTCCTCAAGCAAATTCATTTCATTTTCTTTATAAGAACTTAACACATAATCTATGACCTCACAACTCTCAACCGGTCGTCCGATGCCCATTCTGATGCGGGTGAATTTCTTGGTCTCCAGATTGGCGATGATCGACTTGAGGCCGTTGTGGCCGCCGGCTGAGCCCTGGCCGCGGATTCTGAGCTGACCGAAGGGGATGTCCATGTCATCCACGATAACAATCAGGTCGTCCGGGTCGAGCGGTAAAAATTTTAACGGCTCGCCGGATGAGTTCATAAAGGTTTGGGGCTTCGCCAGCACGATCTCCTCGCCCTCAAATTCGCCATGACCGTAGGCCACATTGAAGCGGTTGCGGTTGATGGGGATGTCCAGTTTCTGCGAGAGGCGGTCGATGACCATGAAGCCGATGTTGTGTCTGGTTGTCGCATATTTCTCACCCGGATTGCCCAGGCCGTAAATCAATTTCATGTAGTACCCATAGTGCTTATTTTTACCCACTCTAGCCAGAGTGATGATCAGTGTCAAGGACGCTTTACGCATTATCGGCATCATGCTATGCCCAGCATATGGCTTTAACTCAGGAGATGATCAAGGCTCTGCCCGTTGCCACCGGCATCTACATCATGAAAGATAGTGCCGGCCGGGTCATATATGTAGGCAAGGCGCTCAATCTGCGCTCGCGGGTCGGCGACTATATGGGCGCCGACAGCCGGCCCTATGTCAGGCATATCCGCCAGAACGCAACCGCCGTCGAGGTCCTGATCACGGCCAACGAGAAGGAGGCGCTGCTGCTGGAAAATCAGCTAATCAAGCGCCACCGGCCGCGCTACAACATCCTGCTCAAGGATGACAAGACCTTTGTCAGCCTCAAACTGACCATGACCCATGACTTTCCGGGCCTCTATATAACCCGCAAGGTGCTCAAGGACGGTTCGCGCTACTTCGGGCCCTACTCCTCCTCCCAGGCCACCCGCAAGACCCTCTCGGCCATCGGGCGCATCTTTCCGGTCAGGCGCTGTTCGGATGGTGAGTTCCGCAACCGCAGCCGCCCCTGCCTCTATCACCAGATCGGCCTCTGTCTGGCGCCCTGCTGCCGACGGGTCGATGTCGCCGAGTATCGCGCGGTCATCAGCGACTTGACCGCCTTCCTGGAGGGGCGCAACAGTGAACTGGAAGCCGGACTGCAAAAAAGAATGCGGGCCTACGCTGAGGAGCTGGACTTCGAGCGGGCCGCCCAGGTGCGCGACCAGATCCAGGCCATCAAAAGCACCCTGGTGCCGCAGATGGTCATGGGCACCCGCGGCAGTGATGTTGACGTGCTGGGCACCTTTCTGGACCGCGATCACTGCAATCTGGTGGTGCTGAGCTATTCGGCCGGCTCCCTGATCGACAGCCGCAGCTTCAGCTTTGACGACAACGGCTCCGACCTGATGCGCCACTGCCTGATGCAGCTCTATGAGAACAAGAACGTCATCCCAAATTTGATCTACATGGCCGAGCTGCCTGATGCGCACCAGGAGATTGCCGACATTCTGAGCGAGCGGCGCGGCGCCAGGGTGGAGCTGCGCAAGGCGGTGCGCGGCCGGCCCCTGAACTGGCTGCGGATGGCCGAGGAGAACGCCCGCCAGGGCCAGGCCGCCGAGACCGTACTGGATGACATTGCGCGCTATCTGCATCTGCCGCGCATACCCTATAGAATGGAGTGCTACGACATCTCGACCATCCAGGGGCGCCACTCGGTTGGCTCGCGCACGGTTTTCGTGGGCGGCGAACCCGACAAGAGCCTCTACCGGCGCTACAAGATTTCAGGCGTCAAGGGCCAGGATGATTTTGCCATGCTCTACGAGGTACTGCAGCGGCGTTTCGAAAATGATGAGAGCCGCCCGGACCTGCTGGTGATCGACGGCGGCAAGGGGCAGCTCAACAGCTGCCTCAAAATATTGCGTGAGCTCAAGCTGGAACAGCTGCCGATCGTCTCGCTGGCCAAGGAGCGCGGCAACAAAAGCGAGCGCTTCTTTCTGCCGGGGCGCAAGGATCCCATCCATATGCCGGCCCGCAGCGCGGCGCTGAAGGTTATGGTGAACATCCGCGACGAGGCCCATCGTTTCGCCATCACCTATCATCGTAACTTACGCTCGAGTCAGACTTTTGTCTCCACCTTTGAGGAGATTGCGGGCATCGGTCCAGCCAAGGCCGCCAAACTGCTCAAATTTACAGCCGCCAAAGATTTCAAGGAGCTTACCAGGGCCGACCTTGAGGGTTGCCCTGGCATCAGCGAGCGTGATATCGCCAGTATCTTAGATTACATTGCCCAACATTAAAGAATTGCAAACTCCCGCCTGGCGGTAAAATAGCCTTTAAAATTCACTGGCCATGTTCTATAAGGTGAGGCATGAAAAAAGGTTCGAAAAATTTCAGATATCTGCACCGCGGCAAGTACGGCTTCGTCAAGCGCTCTCTGCTCAAGAAGCTCTTCGCCCAGATTCATGTGCCGGCCACCTACCGCGACTCCATTGAGGCGCTGGCGGGCAAGGGGCATATCGTCTATGCCCAGAATGCCCAGAGCGATATGGACTCGCTGCTGCTGAACTTCAAACTGAAAGAGGAGGGGCTACCGGCCCCCGAGATTGTACTCGGCCATGAAGCCAGACCAAGTCTGCGCGACCTGCTGAGCGACGATGACGGCTCCGACCGGGAGCTGCTCGGACACCTCGGGCAATCCAACAGCGCCTCCCTGATGTTTATGGAGCAGAAGGAGATCATCTTGCTGCTGCTCAAGCTGCAGCGCAAGATCAAGACCCCGATCTACATCATGCCCCAGCGCCTGATCTACCGGCGTATTCCCGAGAAGCTGCGCAGCAAGCACAGCGATGAAAACGTCACCCTGGGTAAGAAGCTGACCACTTTGATCAGCGCTGAGGACCGCGGTCTGATCGAGCACGGCGACCCCATCAACCTCAAGGATCTGGTGGCGCACTCCGGCAGCGAGAACAAGTTCATCGAGGAGATCGCCAGCGACGTGCATAATGACCTCCAGCACCGCCTGGCGGCTCTGCGCCACAATATCACCGGCGCACCCATCCGCAGCCGCGATTTCATAATCAATAAAACCATGAAGGATCCGGTGCTGGTAACCTATCTGCGCACCTATGCCGCCGAGAATGATGAGGAGTTTGAGGCCCTGCAGAAACGGGTCAACAAGAACCTCAACCAGATCGCGGCCGACCTCAATCCGACCACCATTAATGTCTTCAAGTTCGCCCTGACCTTCATCTTCAACAACATCTATGACGGCATGGACATCGACAAGGAGGGCCTGGCCCGGGTTAAAGAGAAGGCCCGGCGGGGATCCATCGTCTACGTGCCCTGCCACAAGAGTCATATCGACTATCTGGTGCTCTCCTATGGACTCTTCTTCAACTGGATGAGCATTCCGCTGATTGCGGCCGGCATCAACCTGGCATTCTTCCCCATGGGCTACTTCTTCCGCCGCGGCGGGGCCTTCTTCATGCGCCGCACCTTCAAGGGCGACCCGGTCTACGCCCAGACATTCTCAGCCTACATCCGCACCATTCTGGGCGAACGCATCCCCATGGAGTTCTTCATCGAGGGCACCCGCAGCCGCTCCGGCAAGCTGATGCTGCCCAAGAAGGGGCTGCTCTCCATGATCGTGCAGGGCTGGGAGTCCGGCATCACGCGCAACGTCTACTTTGTGCCGGTCTATGTCGGTTATGACCGCGTGGTTGAAGAGGGCGCCTATGTGCGAGAGATGAAGGGCGCCCCCAAGGAGAAGGAGAATCTCTGGTCGCTGCTCAAGGCCGGCAAGGTTCTCAAGCAGCGCTACGGCAAGGTCTATGTGCGTTTTGCCGAGCCGATCTCCATGAACGCCTGGATGAAGCAGCACCCGCCCTACTCGCACATGGAGCAGGCCGAACGCCAGCAGCTCTATGATGACCTGGCTGACGACCTGATCGACTCCATCTACAAGGAGACCGTCGCCACCCCCCTGACCCTGCTCTCGTCGATCCTGATCTCGCGGCCCTACGCCCTGGATGCCGACCTGGTCAAGGAGGCCTTCATACTCTTCGCCACCTTCCTCAAGGAGTCGGGCTGCAACATGGCCTCCTCCCTGGATGATTTCGAGAAGGGCTTCAACGACACGGTCAAGGTGGTCGTTGACAAGGGGCTCATGCAGATTGACCGCGAAGAGGATTCGCCCGACATCTTCACCGTTGATGATGATAAGCGCATCAACCTTGAGTACTACAAGAATACGACCCTGAACTTCTTTGTGCCCTCTTCGCTGATCAGCAACGTTCTGATCCGTTTCCCCGAGGGCCTGGATGAGGAGCAGTTCACCTTTGAGGTCAAGCGGCTGGCCGACCTGCTGGACCAGGAGTTCATCCTGGACATGGGCGACTTCAAGCATGCCCTGAAGTTTATGATCAGAAACGACATCGTCCTGGATCAGGCGACCATTTTCAGCATCAATCCCGAAGATCGCCGATGCGGTCGTCATTTTGGGTGCTATCGATATTGTGTTGGGTGAAGTCGACCGCTAGGAAAAGGGATCAACATGTTTGGATCAGGGTTACTAAAGGGTTTGGGCGTCACCTTCAAACATTTTAAGGATACGTTTGCCGATGACCGCCAGAAGACACCCAGTCGCTACGAAGACAGTGTCGATCTGGGACAGGGTCGGCGTATCATGGAACAGCCTATCACGCAGGATGGGTTGCTGACGATTCAATACCCAGAAGAAAAGCGCCTGCTGCCCGAACGCTTCCGCTACATCCCCATGTTGATCTGGGATACCCAAAAGGGCGAAGACAAATGTACCGCCTGTGGCATCTGTGCCAAAGTCTGCCCGCCCCAGTGCATCTGGATCGTGCGCGATAGCGATGATCGCGGTAAGCCGGTCGCACGCCCTGCCGAATTTTTCATCGACGCCGCGGTCTGTATGAGTTGCAGTTTCTGTGTCGAATTTTGCCCCTTCGATGCGATCAAGATGAACCATGACTACGAGTTGGCCGTCTATGACCGCTATCCCCATCTGGTCTACGACAAAGCCGAGTTGACGGTGCCTGTCGAGTACTATGCAGCGCTGTGGCCGACCCAGTTCTCTGAAGAGGAAGCGATTCGTCTTCAAAAAGAGGAGGACGATCGCACCAAAGCGGCAGCCAAAGCTCAGGCCGAAGCCGAGAAAGCGGCCAAGGCTGCGGCCAAGCCAACCCGCTCGCCCCCCCCCCCCCCCCTCCCCCTTCTTTCCATAGTAGAGATCGACGACAGGGAGCCGGACTTGCCGACAGGGTGAGTCTGGCTCATGTTTTTTTGCGCGAACCGCCAACCAAGCCCGAATGTATCTCTGGTGGCAAGGAGTCTCTCTATGACAACCACACTGCGCTACTTTGGCCATTCCACCTTTACCGTGGAGAGCGACGGCGTCAAGCTGGTGATCGATCCGTTTTTTGCACCGAACAACCCGCTGGCGCCGGCAACCTGCCGAGAAGTCGAGGCCGACTATGTCCTGGTCTCGCACGGACACGATGACCACATTTGCGACGCAGTCGAACTGGCCAAACGCACCGGCGCCACGGTGATCAGCAACTTTGAGTGTTCCAATTGGTTGCAGAGGCAGGGTGTTGAAACACTGCACTCCATGCATATCGGTGGCGCGCATTCGTTCCCATTTGGTCGGGTAAAGCTGACCATCGCCCACCACGGCAGTTGTTTGCCTGACGGCAGCTACGGCGGGAATCCCGCTGGCTTTCTGATCAACCTGAACGACGGCAATGACGTCTATTTCGCCGGTGACACTGGCTTGACGTATGACATGCGGTTGATCGGCGATGTGGGCGGGGTGGACCTGGCGCTGCTGCCGATTGGTGATAACTACACGATGGGTCCTGAAGACGCGATTCGTGCGGCCGAGTTCGTGCAGGCCAAGCACGTGATACCCATTCATTACAACACCTTTGCGGCCATCGAGCAGGATGCCCAAGCATTTGCCGAACAGTTGCGTCAGGCCGCAGAAATCGACTGCACCGTCTTGGCCCCTGGCGAGACGTTTTTGTTGGCGTAGATTGGCGTGATGAGGTCAAGGAGGGGTTGAGGATGGGAACGATCATTGGCTGGCTGGCATTGGTAGTTGGTATTGCGGCGCTTGGCTACGGCTGGAAGCTCCATCAGGAGTTGCAGACCGCGGCCCGACGACTGGATCGGTATAACCGGGCGCTCTTTGACGCCAACGATGAGATTCGCCAATTGCGAGAAGACTTGACGACGGCCACTTCCGAGTTGCGCGTCGAGATCATGCGCAATAGCGGGCAGCTTCGCTTCTCACCCGACTTGTCTGTGCGCGAGGCGCAGTTGATTCACCCCCAAGCAGAGCAGATCTTGGCTGGTTTTCACCTGGGCGGGTGCAGCAGTTGCGCGGTTTCGCCGGACGATTCATTGGCCAAGATCTGCCAGGATGCAGGCGTCGGCGTGGACGCCCTGGTCGACAATCTGAACCAGTTGGTTGCGACGCCATCCGGCCTAAATGGGAAGCCCCCGCAGCTCGTCAAAATACCCAATGTTGAGGTCAGTTTTTAGGCTCAACCCTGGCGAGCGTGACTGTGTGTATTGTGGCGAGGAAAGGTCGATAGCCGCCCTCGCGTGTGGATAGGAGGAATCATGTCGGAAGTAAGCGAATTTGCGATTCAGTCCAAAGCTGAGTTGTTGTTTCCAGCGCATCTGATCCCAAGTCTGCGCGACCTGCGCGAGAGCGAATGGCGCGCGCTGGTCGACCGGGTCGCCGCGCTGCCAGAGACGCACCCAGACAGCCTCGCCTTTGTCTTGATGATGATCGAACTGGATGGTTGTCTGAAGTGCAACAGCAACAACTACAAATTTCTGCGCGGCTGCTACCTTTGCGCCACCCAGGCGGTGCAGTCCTTCAAGGGCACCGACCAGGAATTGCTGGAGATGTATGAGCGCGCCAAGGAAGAGTTGAACTTGCGGTTGCAGCAAGGCGTAATTTCCTCGAATGAACTCTCGTTGGCGGCCTGACCTCTTGTCAATCGAAGTGTGCTTGAAACCAGCGCTTTCGGGTGCTGGTTTTGCATTTTGGTTGCGGTTGCGAGCGGTTTGAATGGGGCCTTCTCAAACCGTGACGGCAGCGCGCCCGACCGGCCAACCGCGCATCGCCATCATCGGCGGTGGTATTGCCGGGCTGAGCGCTGCTTATGATCTGACCGGGCGTCATGCCGCGGGTGCGCCGCCCGCGGTGACCGTCTACGAAGCGGGCAAGCAGTTGGGCGGTCTCGCCGCCGGCTTCAAGGGCCGTGCCAGTTGGGAATGGCCGCTGGAGCATTTCTACCACCACCTCTTCACCAACGACGATGCCATCTTCGGGCTGACTGAGGAACTGGGCTTATCTCACCTGCTCAAGATCCATCGCCCGACCACGGTGATGCACTTTCAAGGGCGCAACTACCCGTTCGATTCACCCTTGCGCCTGCTGCAATTCCCTCACCTGTCGATGGCGGCCAAGATTCGCATGGGCGCCACGCTTGCCTACCTGCGCTACCATCCGCGCCCGCCGTGGCGCAGCTTCGACCGCGAGGTGGCCGACGTGTGGTTGCGCCGCTCGATGGGGGCGACCGGCTACGAGACGCTCTGGCAGCCCATGTTGCAGGGAAAATTTGGGGAGCATTACGACGCCGTCAACCTGGCCTGGTTTTGGGCGCGCGTCTACAAACGCACGCCACAGCTTGGCTACTATCGCGGTGGTTTCCAGGCGTTCGTAGATGGGCTGGCGGAGAAGGTGCGGAGCCAGGGTGTTACGCTCCAAACGGATACGCCGATCCGAGCGATTCGGGTCGATCCTGCGGGTGGCTTTCTCGTCGAAGCGGACGGCGCCGCGCCCGACCACTTTGACGCCGTGGTCAGCACCGTTAGCCCCGACCTGATGCGGCGGCTGGCGCCCGATCTGCCGGCAGCCTATTTGGGTCAGCTACAGCAGCTCCAGAGTATGGGCGCGGTCGTGTTGACCGTGGCGCTGGATCGGCCGCTGATGGACTCGACCTATTGGGTGAATGTCCCCAAGCAGGAGGGCATCCCCTTTCTTGCCCTGGTCGAACATACCAACATGATCGATCCGGCTCATTATGGCGGCGACCACTTGCTCTATCTGGGCGACTATCTGGACCCGGACCATCGCTATTTTGACCTGACGGCGGAGCAGTTGCTGGAGGAGTTTGCGCCCCATTTGCCCACTTTCAACCCCGCCTTTCGCCGCGACTGGGTCACCGGTGCGTGGGTACACAAGGCCAAGTATGCCCAGCCAGTCCCGCCGGTTGGCTACGCAACGATGATCCCCGACCTGCGCACGCCGTTGCCCGGTCTCTATTTCGCCTCCATGAGCCAGGTCTATCCGTGGGATCGGGGCACCAACTACGCCGTCGAGATTGGGCGCAAGGTGGCTGGCCTTGTGGCGCAGGATGTGGACAACCGAATCTTCACCACATCTTCTACGCCAGCCATCGGCTAGAATCGTAGGCGCCCGGCCTCGCGCATCAAGACTCGACAGTCATCTTCCAGGAAGCTGCGAGCTTCCTGGAAGGTCTAGATACGACACTCCGTCCGCCATCGCTGGCTGCACGGTTCTGCAAAAGGGAGAAAGAATGTCCGCACAACAGACGAACGTGATCACCGAATCCGCTATCTTGGCCGCGCTCAGCACGGTGCAGGAGCCGGAACTGCACCAGGATCTGGTGACGCTCAACATGATCCGCGACATCACCATCGGCGGCGAAGAGGTGGGCTTCACCATTATGCTGACCACGCCGGCTTGCCCGTTGCGCGCCAAGATGGAACGCGACAGCCAGGAAGCCGTGCAGGCCGCGTTGCCTGCCGTCAAACAGGTCAATGTGCGCTTCGATTTTGAGGTGCGCGCCGACAGCCGCATCGCCGGCAAGCTCAATATTCCGGTCAAAAATATCGTGGCCGTGGCCAGCGGCAAGGGCGGCGTCGGCAAGAGTACGGTCAGCACGAATCTGGCGGTCAGCCTTGCGCTGGATGGCGCCACGGTGGGCGTGCTAGACGCCGACATCTACGGCCCCAACATCCCCATGATGTTTGGACTGCACGGCCAGCCCAAGGTGGAGAATGGCAAGCTGGTGCCCTTCGAGGCCTACGGCGTGCAGGTGATCAGCATGGGCTTTCTGATCCCGGATGGCGAGGCGGTGGTCTGGCGCGGGCCGATGTTGCACAAGGCCATTCAGCAGCTTTTTGTCGATGTGCGCTGGGGCGAACTCGACTATCTGATCGTCGACCTGCCACCCGGCACCGGCGACGCCCAGCTAAGCCTGGCCCAGAGTGTACCGCTGACCGGTGGCATCATCGTGACCAGTCCGCAGGCCGTCGCCGTCAGCGACGCCAAGCGTGGCGCATCCGCGTTCAAAGGGCTGGAGGTGCCGATCCTGGGCGTGATCGAGAACATGTCCGGCGAGGTCTTTGGAACCGGCGGCGGTCAAGAGGCGGCCAAGCAGATGCGTCTGGACTTCCTGGGCCGCATCGAGCTGGACTCGCGCATCCGGGAGGGCGGCGACAGCGGGCGGCCCATCGTGATCGATGCGCCGGAGAGCGCCACGGCGATTGCCTTCCGCGACCTGGCGCGCGTCGTGGCGGCGCGCATCAGCGTGATGACCCTGTTGCCCGGCCCGGAGTTGACGATTTTATGATCGCAGGTGGATGATGTCGGCAGAGCCAGCTACCTTTACGCTACAAGTGACGGGCATGGACTGCGCCGAGTGTGCGCGGTCGATCCAGAACGGCGTGAGCCAACTCGATGGCGTCGAGAGCTGCCACATCAACTTTACCTCTGAAAAACTGTCGGTAACCGGTGTCGTGCCGCCCGCGGATGTGGCGCAGCGGGTGCGCGATCTGGGCTACGACACAGCCGTTGCGTCCGACGCAACGGACGCCCCACGAGGGGCAGCCCGCCAGCTTCTGGGCCTATGCCACCCAACACAGCGAGACAAAGCGCGCCTTGATCGGCGCGCTGCTTGTTTTGCCCGGCATCCTCTTCGTGGAAATCGCCGCGGTCGAGAGCACCCTGATCGACCTCCTTTCGTTCTGCGCGCTGCTGATCGCCGGCGCGCCGATTGCGGCCGGCGCGTGGCGCACGCTGCGCTTCAGCCGTACGATCAACATCGGCGTGTTGATGACCATTGCCGCCATTGGCGCGGTGCTGATCGGCGAAGTCACCGAGGCCGCCGTGGTCATGGTGCTCTTTGCGATCGGCGAGGCGCTGGAAGGCTACACCGTTGGCCGGGCGCGCAGCGCCATCCAGGGGTTGGGCGAGATTGCGCCGACACAAGCGACGAAACTCCAGGTTGTCGATGGCCGAATATTGGAGACAGTGACGCCCGTCGCCCAGCTTGCAGTCGGCGATACCATCGCGGTGCGACCGGGTGAACGCCTGCCCATGGATGGTCTGGTGGTCGAGGGTGCGTCTGCGGTCAACCAGGCGCCGATCACCGGCGAGAGCCGTCTGGTGGAGAAAGAGGTGGGTGATACGGTCTTCGCTGGCAGCGTCAACGGCCACGGCGCGCTGGAGATCGAAGTGGCGCGCATCGCCGAAGACAACACCATCAGCCGTTTGGTGCGTATGGTGGAGGAGGCGCAGGAGCATCAGGCGCCAGCCCAGCGCTACATCGACCGCTTCGCCGCCAGCTACACCCCGGTGGTGGTCGTGCTGGCCCTGGCCGTGGCGATCCTGCCGCCCCTGCTCTTTGGTCAGCCCTTCCTCGACCCACCTGACGGCTCCTTTGGCTGGCTCTATCGCGGGCTGGCTTTGCTGGTAGTAGCCTGTCCTTGCGCGCTGGTGATCAGCACGCCGGTCAGCATCATCAGCGCCATCGCCAACGGCGCACGCTCTGGCGTGGTCTTCAAGGGCGGCGCCGCCCTGGAGGCGTTAAGCGGCATCACGGTCTTGGCCTTTGACAAGACCGGCACGCTCACCGAGGGCAAGCCTTCGGTCGTCAGCGTGCGTTCTCCCGAATGTGCGAGCGCGCTCGAAGCCGCCTGGCCTACCGGGTTTGATCACTGCGCCGCGTGCGATGATCTGCTGGCGCTGGCCAGCGCGGTGGAACGGCGCAGCGAGCATCCCATGGCCCATGCCATCCTCGTCGCATCGCAAGAATCGGCGGCGCTGGTTGTCTATCCCACCGCCGCCGATGTGACCGCCATCTCGGGTCTCGGCGTCACTGGAACCGTCGAAGGACGTGCGGTAGTGGTGGGCAGCCACGCCCACTTCGACGCCCATGTCTTGCACAGCCCGCAGCAGTGCGCGCAGGCAAAAGCCGACGAAGCGCAAGGGCTGACCCCGATCATGGTCGGGGCAGACGGCGCGTATCTGGGCGCGATTGTGGTGAGCGACACTGTGCGCCCCAGCGCGCGTGAGCGTCGAGCAGTTGCGGCAAGCAGGCATCCGCCACATCGCCATGCTCACCGGAGACGGCATGGCCGCGGCCCAGGTAATCGCCGATCAGGTCGGCGTCAGTGACGTTCGAGCGGGGCTGTTGCCGGCGCAGAAGCTGGCCGCGCTGGAATCCTTGCGCGCCGAGCATGGTCCCATCGCGATGGTGGGCGACGGTATCAACGATGCGCCTGCCCTGGCCCACGCCGATGTGGGCATCTCCATGAGCGCGGCCAGCGGCGGCTCGGCCTTGGCCATGGAGGCAGGCGACATCACCCTGATGAGCGACGACCTGCGGCGCTTGCCCTATGCGGTGCGCCTGAGCCGCGCGGCCATGCGCACCATCCGCAGCAACATCGTCTTCAGCATCGCGATCAAGCTGCTGGTCTTCGTGCTGATTCTGCTGGGAACCGGCTCGATCTGGCTGGCCGTGCTGGCGGATGTGGGCGCATCGCTGCTGGTGACCCTCAACGGCATGAGGCTGTTGCGCTGGGGAGAAGCCAGCAGCCTGTAAATCCGGCTGGGCTTGGCCTCGCCATGCCGGGAAGGATGGTCGCTGCGATGAGCCGTCGCGCGACATGAAACAGTAACCGCCTCACAACGACCCCAAAACCGTCCAGTTGTACATGATAGGAGTATTCTCTCCGGCGCACCATGTGGCGCATTGCCCATGCTTAGCGGCTATGCGTCTGTGCGACAATCCAGAGGGGTTCGAGATTTCTGCCGTCGTAGGTACGCCCAACTGTCCGAGGAGGAACAGAGGTCCATGTTAACTTCGCAGGAAAAACTCCTTTTTATTGTTCTGGTCATCGCTTCCCTAATCTATACATTCATCGGCTTTCGCAATGTCTATCGGGTCATCCGGCGGTTCGGGCGAACCACCCCCGCTCAAGGAACTGGGTGGTCACGTCATTCGCGCGCCGTGACCTGGATCACCACCAAGCCCATCTGGAAGACGCGACCGACGGCCAGCATTTTTCACGCCATGGTGGCATGGGGCTTTATCTTCTATTTCCTGGTCAACTTTGGCGACGTCCTCCAGGGGCTGCTGCCCATCACCTTTATGGGCGAAGGCATTTTCGGTGATCTCTACCGTCTTCTGGCCGACCTCTTCACCGTGTCGGTGCTGATCGGCATGGTCTACTTTCTGCTGCGCCGTTTCGTCTTCCACAGCAAGGCGCTCACCTATCGTGACAACGTCATGTTGATGGACAAGGTGAAGAAGGGCGGCATCCCCGCGACTCGCTGATCGTCGGCATCTTCATCCTTTGTCACGTCGGTTTCCGCTTTTTGGGCGAAAGCTTTTCCGTGGCGCTGCACGGCGGCGATCCCTGCCAGCCCTTCGGCAACGCAGCCAGCGGCACTCTGGAGCGGGCATGAGCGAAGGCGGCTGGTGGCGCGCCAACATCTGGGCTGGTGGGTGGCCATCGGCCTGATCCTGGCCTTTCTGCCCTACTTCCCCTACACCAAACATTTCCACCTGATCATGTCGGGCCTCAACTTCCTGACCAAGCCCAAGCGCACGCTCGCTGGGCACGCTGGAACCCATCGACTTCGAGGACGAGTCCATCGAGGAATTCGGCGTCGCCAAGCTGGAGCAACTGCCCTGGACCCACCTGGTCGACACCTACTCTTGCATCATGTGCAACCGCTGCCAGGATGTCTGCCCGGCCTACACCACCGGCAAGGAGCTCTCGCCTTCTGCGCTGGAGGTCAACAAGCGCTACTACATCAACGAGAACCTGACCTCGCTGGCCAACGGCGACGCCTCCGAGTTCAACCTGATCGATTACGCCATTAGCGAGTCGGCTGTCTGGGCCTGCACGGCCTGCGGCGCCTGTATCGAGATCTGCCCGGTGGGCAATGAGCCGATGCGTGATATCCTCGATATTCGCCGCGCCCTGGTGCTGATGGAAAACGAATTCCCCGCCGAGTTGCAGACCGCCTATCGCGGCATGGAGCGCAGCGGCAATCCGTGGAACCTGAGCGCCGCCGACCGCATGGCCTGGGCCGACGGGCTGAATGTGCCCACAGTCGAGGACAATCCCGACTTTGAGTTGCTCTGGTGGGTCGGCTGTGCGCCGGCCTATGACCCGCGGGCGCAGCAGACGGCCAAGGCCTTTGCCAAGGTGCTCAACGCCGCTGGCGTCAACTTTGCCGTGCTGGGCGAGATGGAGACCTGCACCGGCGACGCCGCGCGACGTTCCGGCAACGAGGAGCTCTTCTACGAGATGGCGACGGCCAACATCGAGACGCTCAACGAAGTCGATCCCAAGCGCATCGTCACCACCTGCCCCCACTGCCTGCAGACGCTGGGCAAGGAATACGGCGAGTTCGGCGGCCACTACGACGTGATTCACCACACCCAATTGCTCTCCGAACTGACCGCGGCCAAGAAGATCAGCGTGCAGGGCAACGGCGACAGCGATACCATCACCTTCCACGATCCCTGCTATCTGGGTCGTCACAACGGCATTGTCGATGCGCCGCGCACCCTGCTGGGCGACATGGGCCTGTCCAGCGTGGAGATGCCCCGCCACGGCAAGCAATCCTTCTGCTGCGGCGCGGGCGGCGCGCAGATGTGGAAAGAGGAAGAGCATGGCAGCCAGAGCGGTCAACATGGCTCGCTATGAAGAGGCCGCTGAAACCGGCGCCAAGACCATCGCCGTCGGCTGTCCCTTCTGCCTGACCATGATGACCGACGCCTCCAAGGAGGCCGACCAGGGCATCATAGTCAAGGACATCGCCGAGTTGATGGCTGAGCGGCTGTCCGGCTAAGCTGGCAGCGCACGCAGCCTGATCTGATCCATTTGCAGACTCGGTTTCTGCAAGAGACCGAGTCTCTTTTTTACCAAACCTACGTCACATGAGGTGCCCAAATGATCTACCGACAAATAGGCGACAGCGACGTTCATCTCTCGATCATCGGTCTCGGCGGCCACGAGTTTCTGCCCGACGGCAGTTCCGCGGCTTCAACGAGGATTTCAAGGCCGCGGTGCGACCGGGTTATCGCGCCGATGGCTATGGCCAGGAAAAACGACGACGCGTGCTGGCCACCGCCTACGAACATGGCATCAACTTTTTCGACGTCACCATTGACCCAGAAAAGGAGGCGCTGGGTCGCAATCTCAAAGAAATGCCGCCCCCGCACCCGGTCTATATCCAGACCCGGCCAGAGGGCATGGGCTATGCCTACGACGAGAACAACCGCCAGCTTGCGCAATACGATCTGCTCAAGGCCGAGGTGGTGCGCTGCCTGGCGCTGCTCCAGCGCGAGCGGATCGACTTCCTCAACTTCCCCTTTTTGCAGTGGGCGCTGGACGCCGACCCCGACTATCTCGATAAGATCGCCCACAACATCGCCGCGCTCAAGCAGGAAGGGCTGATCCGCTTTGCCACCGCCGACAACTTCTCCGGCGAGGCGACCTATCTGGCCCAGGTCAACGCTGGCTGCTTTGACGCGCTGGCCATGAACTTCAACTTTGCCGACGCCGGCGCGCTGCGTGTCGTGCTGCCAGCCGCCCAGGCCGGGGATGGCGGTGATCACCCGCGAGGTTTTTCTCAAGGGCAAGCTCTTCCAGATGGGTGACGAGATCGGCGTGACCGACCGCGACTTGCTGGCGCGGCTCAGCCTGAAATGGAACCTGGCCGCACCCGGCGTCACCGTCGCGCTGGTCGGCGCGGACCTGCCGGAACAACTGGTCAACAGCCTCTCCGTGCTGGACGACCCCGCCCTCTCGCCAGAGGAAGAGAGGCTGCTGGCCCAACTGACCCAGTCGCCCACCTTCCAGAGCGTCTCCGCCGAGAAGACCGGGCGCTTTCTAGGCGGCAACCAGTAGCGACCGCCAGGTGATCCGCAACTGGCTATTCAGCCTGCTGGCAAAAGGTCCTCTGCGCCCAGGAATCGGACGTCAAACGGCGCGCCGCTGATCGCCCGAACCAGTCGCCGATCCGCGGTCCACAGCGGCAGTGCCAGCGACGTGGCCAGCGCCACATAGCTGGCGTCGTAGACTGTGATCTCATGCTCAAGCGCGATGGTCAGGGCATCGCGGATCAGCATGGCGCTGGGCGTGACCACCAGCGCCAGTTGCCCCAAAATATCCACAAAGGATCCGGCATCGCCGGCGTCCATCCCCATCCGCCGCACATATTTCCACAATACATTCGAGCATTCGACGTAGAAGAGGTCCGGGACATGGAGGCGGGCTGGCGTCGCCTCGGTCAGCCGGGCAAACAGGGCGTGCGCCTGGTCGGAGAGCGCTTCGTCCACGAAGAGCTTGATGCCTACGCTGGCGTCGACGACGCAGTCGTTGCTCATCGCCACGGTCAGTGCTCGCGGTCTTCAGCCAGCAGGTCGCTGCTGTCTGGGGCGGAGCCAGGCGGACGAAAGCGGCGTCGCCGGGCCGTCGCCAGCAATTCGCTCTGTTCTTCTTGCTGCTCTTGCCAGACCAATGCCTGTTCGAGCAGCGTCACCACCTGTGCGCTGAGCGAACGCTGCTGTTGCTGGGCAAGCAGACGCACGCGGTCGTAGACTTCATCGGGAACGCTGCGAATGTGTAGGGTCGCCACGATCTTGCTCCTTGAAATGGTCACGTCGCAATCGCTTTATCTGTATCAAAGTGTACTCTTCTTGGTTGCGTTACGCAACCACCATTTGACTTCCGAAGTCTGTCAGACTTCGGAAGTCTGGGCATCCTGCCAATTCTGCCGCGCTGTTTTGAACGCCCTCTGCAACCCTGCTATACTGTGGTCATGGAGATCCACGCCCGGCCCACGCCCAATCCTAATGCGCTCAAGTTTGTCATCGACGGCGTCCGCTTTGCGCAGCCGCAGAATTTTGCCAGCGCGGATGCGGCAGCCGAGCATCCGCTGGCGGCGCGGCTTTTTGCCCTGGAAGGTGTCTACAACGTCTTTCTGGCCCAGGATTTTGTCACCGTCAACAAGCGGCCAGAGACCCCCTGGCAGCCGCTGACCGAGCAGGTCCAGGCGCTGCTCGCGGCGGCGTTTGTTGACGACGGGGCCGGCGAAGTGGCGCAGATCGGAGCGGACCATGGCCGCTGTTGAGACGCTCACCCTGGTTCAGCAACTTTATAACCTGCCCGGCAACGGCAAGGCCGAAATCGTCGATGGAAAGATCATGGCTATGTCCCCCACCGGCTTCATGCCCGCCTACGCCGCGGGCGAGATCTACGCAAGCCTGCGCGAGTACGCCCGGCGCACGCACGCCGGGGTCGCGCTTGGCGACAACGTGGGCTTCCTGGTCGACCTGCCCCATCGCCGCTCGTTTAGCCCCGATGCCGCCTTTTTCACGGGCGAGCCGACCGGAATGAAATTCTTGCAGGGCGCGCCCGTTTTTGCGCTGGAAGTGCGTAGCGAGGGCGACTATGGCCCCGCTGCGGAAGCGGCTATCGCCGCCAAGCGCCGCGACTACTTTGCCGCCGGCACGCTGGTGGTCTGGGATGTTGATCTGTTGCATGAGGATGTCGTGGCTGTCTATCGTCACGATGCGCCTGACCGCGCCGACTGTTATCGCCGCGACCAGATGGCCGAAGCCGAGCCAGCCTTGCCGGGCTGGCGCTTTGCCGTCCACGATCTGTTTGCGGAGCGATGATGCCGATTCTCGTGGCCAGCGAGAATGGACGGCGCGGCATGAGCGCGGCCATGGACCTGTTGCGCAACGGCGGCAGCGCATTCGATGCCGTCGAACTGGCCTGTCGCATCGTCGAGGACGATCCCGAAGAACACAGCGTCGGCTACAGCGGCCTGCCCAATGTGGTCGGCCAGGTCGAGCTGGACGCCAGCATCATGGACGGGCGCACGCTGGAGACCGGGGCCGTGGCCGCAGTGTGCGGCTACGGCAATGCCATCACGCTGGCGCGGCGCGTTATGGAGCAGTTGCCCCATGTGCTGGTGGCCGGTCGCGGAGCCGAGCAATTGGCCGCCGAGTTGAATCACTCGCCCACCAATCAACTGACCGAAGAGGCGCTGCGCCGTTGGCGCCAACGCTACGAGGAATACGGTCTGAACCCGGAGACGCCAACAGCGAACTGCGCAACGTGGCCAACACGCTGACCCGTCCGGTCAACCTGCGCGATCCGGTTGACAAGAAGCATTGAAAAGGATACCGGCAAGGACGACACGCTGGGCACCGTCAACTTTCTGGCGCTGGATCAGCACGGCGACATCGCCTCGGCGGTCAGCACCAGCGGACTGGCCTGGAAGTATCCCGGCCGTGTGGGCGACAGCCCCATCATCGGCGCGGGCAACTACTGCGACAACCGCTACGGCGCGGTCGGCTGTACCGGCATGGGCGAACTGGCCATCCGCGTCTCCACGGCACGCAGCATCATTCTCTACATGAAGATGGGCATGTCGCTGGAGGAAGCGGGCCTGGAGTCGCTGCGCGATCTGGGCGAGTTGAACGCAGGCCCCGGCCAATACATGAACATCGTCACGCTGGCGCCGGACGGCTCACATCAGGGCTTCACCACCGTGCCGGGCAAGAAATATCTGTACGTCACCGCCGACATGGATGAACCGGCATTGGCCGATCGGCTGATGTTGCGGGAAGAATAGGACGCGGATGGGGCGGATTCGACTCCGCGGTCTATCATAGAGAGAGTTTTAACCGATGCCGACTGCTGTGATTATGCCCCAGCTTGGGGAGAGTGTTGTCGAGGGAACGGTGAACCGCTGGCTCAAGGCCGAGGGGGAGACCGTCGACAAGCTTGAGCCGCTGCTGGAGATCGCCACCGACAAGATCGATACCGAAGTGCCCGCGCCGATCGGCGGCGTGCTGCTGACCGTGCTTGTCGCCGAGGGCCGCACAGTCGACGCGGGCACAGTGCTGGGCTACATCGGTGAAGCGGGCGAAACCGTCGCCCCTGGGGCCGACACGGACCAAAACCAAGCGGACGTCTCAGCATCTGAAGTTTCCCCAAAAGCCGATCCGACTCCGCCCCCCCCGAACCCGGAGACAGCGCAGCCGGCAGATCGATCCTTCATCAGCCCCGTGGTGGCGCGCTTGGCCGCAGAACACAGACGTCGATCTGGGCGATGTCCGGGGCACCGGCCTCAATGGACGGATCACCAAGAAGGACGTGTTGAAGCATTTAGAAGATCAAAAGTCAAAGAGCGAAGATCGGAATGCCGATGTCTCGAGTGAAGATGTCAGTTCTTCGATCTTCGATCCTGGCTCTTCAGCTTCACCTGACGAAACCCTCCACCCCCTCACCACCATGCGCCGCGCCATCGCCCGGCACATGGCCTTGAGCAAACGCACCAGCCCGCATGTCACCAGCGTTTTCGAGGTCGATATGACGGCTGTGGTGCGCCATCGAGAAGCCCGTAAGGCCGAGTTGGCGCAGAAGGGCATTCGGCTCACGTTCACGCCCTATTTTGTGGCGGCTGCGGTCGCCGGGCTGAAAGTTGTTCCTGAGCTAAACGCACGTTTCACAGACGAGGGGCTGTGGATCAATCGGCGTATTCACATCGGGGTGGCCGTGGCCGTCGAAGATGGCTTGAATGTGCCGGTGCTGCGCGACGCCGACGAGATGAAGCTGGAGGGGCTGGCCCGGGCCAGTCAATGGAACGGTCGAACAGGCACGGACCAACCAACTCTCTCCCGACCAGGTGCAGGGCGGCACCTTCACCATCACCAACCACGGCACCGGCGGCAGCCTGATCGGCACGCCCATCATCAACCAGCCACAGGCCGGCATCCTGGGCATCGGCGCCATCGTGAAACGACCGGCGGTCAGTCGCGCACAGTGGCGAACCGTCGCTGTTGCCCAGCGCCGACGACGCCATCGTCATCCGCCCCATGTGCTATCTGAGCTTGACCTTCGACCATCGGGTTCTGGATGGGGCCAGGGCGGACAAGTTTCTATCACGCGTGAAAGAGACGCTCGAAGCATGGACTGAGCGTGAGGGATAAAGCGGAACTAGGGATTGGAGGATTGGGGATTAGGAGATTGGAGATTGGGGGGAGTGACGACCGAACTGGCGCACTTTTCCAATCTCCAATCTCCAATCTCCTAATCTCCCAATCCCCCAATCTCCAAGGAGATATCATGAGCAACCACACCTATGACTACGACGTAATTGTCGTCGGCAGCGGTCCCGGCGGGTATGTGGCCGCCATCCGCGCGGCGCAATTGGGGCTGAAGACAGCCATCGTGGAACGCGAGAATTTGGGCGGCGTCTGCCTCAACTGGGGCTGCATTCCGACCAAGGCGCTGATCCACAACGCCGAGGTCCTGGAGACTTTCCAGGACGCCAAGACGTACGGCATCAGCTTTGACAATCTGCAGGTCGACTTCGGGGCTGCGGTCAAGCGCAGCCGCGGCATTGTCGATCGCCAGACCAAGGGCATCGCCTTTCTGATGAAGAAGAACAAGATCGACGTCATCGAAGGCGAGGGATCGTTTGTCGACGCCCACACCCTGAGCGTCGCAGCTTCATCCATCGCACCGGAGGCGGCGGATCGCAACGTGACCGCGGACAACTTCATCATTGCCGTGGGCGCACGCGCGCGCAGCCTGCCGGGCATGGCCATCGACGGCGACAAGGTCATCCAATACCGGGACGCCATTGTGATGGACGAATTGCCGGAGAAGCTGATCGTGGTCGGCTCCGGCGCCATCGGCATGGAGTTCAGCTACATCTACAGCACCTACGGCGCCGAGGTCACCGTGATCGAGATGCTGGACCAGTTGCTGCCGTTGGAGGACACCGACGTGGCCGACGAGGTCGCCAAGGCCTTCCGGCGGGCCAAGATCAACACGATGGTCAGCACACGCACCGAAAAGATCGAACTGACGGACGCGGGCGTCAATGTGACGGTCAAGAACCTGACTGACGACAGCGAACAGGTCCTGACTGCCGACAAGGTGCTGGTGGCCATCGGCGTGCAGCCAAACACCGACGGCGTGAACCTGGACGGCGCGGGCGTGGCCGCCAGTCAACACGGTTTTGTCGAGGTGAATGAGGTGATGCGCACCAACGTGCCCAACATCTATGCCATCGGCGACTGCACGGGCAAGATGCCTTTGGCCCATGTGGCCAGCGCCATGGCGCTGGTCGCGGCTGAGACCATCGCCGGCGTCGAGACGCTGCCCATCCCGGACGAACGCTACAAGTTCATGCCCCGCTGCACCTACTGCCATCCGCAGGTGGCCAGCCTGGGCATGACCGAGGCCCAGGCCAAGGAGGCCGGCTACACCATCAACGTCGGCAAGTTCCCGTTCATGCCCAACGGCAAGGCCCAGGCGCTCAACGAGCGCAGCGGCTTTGTGAAGATCATCAGCGACGCCCAATACGGCGAGATCCTGGGCGCGCACATGGTCGGCCCGGACGTGACCGAGCTGTTGCCCGAGCTGAGCCTGGCCCAGTTCATGGAGATCACGCCCGCCGAGATCGCCCGCAACGTCCACGCCCACCCGACGCTGAGCGAGGTGCTGATGGAAGACGCGCCGCATTGAGGCCACCCGAGCATAGGAGCTATCTGATCTTTGACATTAGAGACGCTTGGAAGAGGGAAGGAGATACGATGGTGGCGGGTGTTCGGATCATTCCTCCAGTCGCGCCATCACCTTACCACGACGCCACCGCACCCAGAACCCCACCCCCCTACACGTCCCACATACCACAGCTCCCCAATTTCCAAAAGCCCGAATCCGCCGATCTGGTTTCCGCTCACCCCTCCATATACTGATATACTGGTGGCGAACTGTTTTGCCAACGATCTAGCCAGAATTTCAGCGTAAAGGAGCGGGCATGAGCGACATCAAATTCGGCACTGACGGCTGGCGTGGCCGCATCGCCGATGACTATACCTTTGCCAATGTGCGTCGCTGTACACAAGGTTTTGCGGACTATCTGCGGACCAAAGGCAAGCAGGGTAGCGTCGTGGTTGGCTACGATCGGCGCTTTTTGGCGGAGCATTTTGCCGCTGCCGTGGCCGAGGTGCTGGCCGCCAACGGCTACCATGTCTGGCTGACCGACGCCGCCACGCCGACCCCCGTGATCAGCTTTAGCGTGGGCGCACGCGGCGCGGTGGGTGCGGTCAACGTCACCGCCAGCCACAATCCGCCCGAGGATAGCGGCTTCAAGGTGCGCGATGAGCATGGCGGCGCGATTGCACCCGATGGCCTGGTGCAGATCGAAGCGTCGATCCCGGCGGCTGGCGTTGAGATTCCGCGGCTGGCGCTGCGCGACGCACTGGCCGCTGGCAAGATCGAGTATTTCAACGCCAAACCTGACTACCTGACCCATCTGGCGACCTTGATCGATGTACAGCCGATCAAAGATGCCGGGCTGAAGGTGGTGGTGGATAACATGTGGGGCAACGGCGCTGGCTGGCTCAGCGAGATCCTCGCCGGCGGCGCGACCGAGTTGATCGAGGTACACGCTGAGCGCAACCCTGTCTTCCCAGAGATGCAGCGGCCCGAACCCATCCCGCCCAACGTCGATGCCGGTCTGGCGGTCGGAAAGCAAGTCGGCGCCAACTGCGTCTGTATTCTCGATGGCGACGCCGACCGCTGCGGCTTTGGCGACGAGAACGGCGAGTTTGTCGATCAGCTGCGCGTCTTCGGTCTGTTGGCCTACTATCTGCTGGAAGTGCGCGGCGAGCGTGGCCCCATCGTCAAGACCATCAGCACGACCTCCATGCTCGACAAGCTGGGCAAGCTCTACGACGTTCCGGTGGTCAGCACCGGCGTGGGCTTCAAGTTTGTCGCCCCGGCCATGATGGAACATGACGCGATGGTGGGTGGCGAAGAGAGCGGTGGCTACGCCTTCCACGGCCACGTGCCGGAGCGCGACGGCATCCTCACCAACCTCTTCCTGCTCGACCTGATGGTGCGCACCGGCAAGACGCCGACGCAGCTCCTGGAGGCGCTCTTCGCCAAGGTGGGCGCCCATTATTACGACCGCATCGACACGCGTCTGACCGACAATGAGATGAAGAGCGCGGCGATGGCCAGACTCAATACGACCGACATCTCCGGCTTAAGCCTGGGCGGTCACAAGGTCGTCGAGCTGGTGACGGTGGATGGCTACAAATTTGTCATGGATGACGGCGGCTGGCTGCTCGTGCGTTTTTCCGGCACAGAACCGCTGATCCGCATCTACACCGAAACGACCGACCAGGCGGCTGTGCCGGCCATCTTGGCAGATGGGCAGAAGCTGGCCGGCGTCTAGCGGTGGGCGTAGTTCGTGGTACATGGACAAGTCACGCCCCACGTGAGAGACGTGACCGCACAACCGGCGTCGCTAATGCGAGCGCCACTACTTATTGGTTGATCGCGTCTGTGATAAAATGAACAAACGAATCTCGGTGTAATGTTTGAACAGGATATGTACAGGCTTGGGGCTTGAAATGTCCAATGCGAAGCCATCCCAGATGTTAATAGATAGCCACTGTCATCTCGACCTCGAACAATTCGATCTGGATCGGGATCTCGTTGTGGAGCGAGCGCGCGCCGCAGGCGTCGGGCTGATCGTCAATCCCGGCATTGACCTGGCCCATAGCCAGCGTGGGCTGGCCTTGACACAGAAATACTCTGAGGTGTTCGCAGCGGTCGGTGTTCATCCCAACAGCGCCGCCGATTTTTCCAACGCGACGATGGACACGTTGCGCACGTTGGCGGACGCGCCCAAGGTCGTAGCGATTGGCGAGATCGGTCTCGATTACTATTGGGACAAGGTGGCGCCTGCCCAGCAGCTTGCCGCCTTCAAGGCTCAACTGGCGCTGGCGGCGGAAGTAGGTCTGCCGGTGATCATCCACAGCCGTGAGGCCAACGAGGATGTGGCCGACGTACTCCGACGCTGGGTGCATGGCGCGCACTTCCGCGCTTCGGCGCTGGCCATGCGCCCCTATGCTGGCGTGCTTCATGCCTTCAGCGGCGATCTGGCGCTGGCTGAGGAAGCCTATTCGTGGGGGTTTGTGTTGAGCCTTGGTGGTCCGGTCACCTTCAAGAATGCGCACGACCTGCACGCGCTGGCGCCCAGTTTGCACCTTGACCGCCTGATGTTGGAGACGGACGCACCCTATTTGACGCCGCACCCACATCGGGGCAGTCGCAACGAGCCTGCCTATGTTGCGCTGGTGCGCGACCGATTGGCCGAATTGTACGCGGTGACCGCGCCGGGAGATTGCTGAACGCACCTCGGCTGTTGCCCAGCGTTTCTTTGGACTGGAGAACTTCACAAGTGCTCAACTCCATTTCGCTCACGCCCGCCCCGCACACGTCATTGCAGATGCGTGAGCATAGCAATCTCGGCGATCGCGCTTCTGTTGCGCTTAGCATCCTAAGCGTCCAGACGAAGCAGGCCGTCAGCGTCAACGGCCTGTTGAATCCGGTCCGTCCGGGTCTGGCGCAGGTTGAGAAGAAGATGAAAGCTGTGGACTCAGCGCTTTTTGCGCCGCTGGCCGATGCCTTCGTCGATCTGATCGGCAGCGGTGGCAAACGGCTGCGACCTGCCCTGGCTCTGCTTGCCGCCGAGCTAGAAGGACCGATCCGCGACCCCGATGTCGCCGCACAGGTGATTTCGCTGGGTGCCCTGGCAGAGATGTTGCATACGGCAACACTGGTGCATGATGACGTCATCGACGGCGCGCTCTTGCGCCGTGGCGCACCGACGCTCAACGCATCGTGGAATCGGGCGGCGACGGTGCTCGCCGGTAACTACATGTTTGGCCGTGCGGTTCACTTTGCGGCCGAAACCGGCAGCGCGCGTGTAATCAAGATCTTCAGCCAAACACTGCAAACCATTGTTGATGGCGAGTTGCATCAGTTGTTTGCGCGTTGGCGACTATAGCCAAGAGATCGACCACTACTACCAGCGCATCGATGCTAAGACGGCCAGCCTTTTGCGGCTGCCACTGAGGCGGCGGGGGTGTTGAGCGGGGCTTCAGAGGATCGCATCCACGACTTGAAGCAATATGGCCACAATTTCGGCATGGCCTTCCAGATCGTGGACGATATTCTCGATTTTACCGGCAACGAAAGCAGCCTCGGCAAACCCGCTGGCAGCGATCTGCGCCAGGGAACGCTGACACTGCCTTTCCTCTTTTTCCTTCAGGATCACCCGAACGCTGATGGGTTGATGAACCGCCTGCAAGACGCCTATGACCGGGTCTACGATGGCGACTCGGCGACGTTGGAAGCTGTTGTTGCGGAGGTCGTTGTGGAACTGCGCGCAAGTCCAGCCGTGGCGGGCGCACGAGGGGTGGCGGTAGATTTTCTGGACCGAGCGCGTACAAATCTCTCCTGTTTCCCAGACAACGTCCAGAGAGCCTCGCTCCTGGACCTGTGCGATTTTGTCGTCCAGCGCACGAATTAGAACAGCGTCCCCGATTGCCCCACCCTTCGGCTCGGGCCGAACTCGCCTATGCCAAACATTGACCTCTCCATCGTCATCGTCAGTTGGAATGTGTGGGACCTGCTGCGCGCTGCGTTGCAGTCGATCGAGGCTGTTAGCCGACTCGCGCCGGGCAAGGCGGCGACGCAACGTCTCTTTGGGCCGCCAGACCAGCAACATCTGCTGGAAGTGATTGTCGTCGATAATGCCAGTGACGACGCGACGGCGGATTTGCTGCCGTCGCGCTTTCCCTGGGTGCGCCTAATCCGTAGCGAAGAAAACCTGGGCTTCACCGCGGGCAACAACCGTGGCTATGCCGGCATCGATCGGCAACCACGTCTTTTTCTTGAATCCCGACACCGAGCTTGTCCCCGGCAAGGAGGAGGGTGACAGCCTATGGCTTCTCTTCTCTGCGCTGGCAGACGAAGAACAGGTGGCCATGGTTGGACCGCAACTGCGTTACGGTGACGGCGTTTGGCAGAACAGCCGGCGACGCTTCGCCAGGCGGCTGACCGGTTTTGTGGAAAGCACCTGGCTGGGCAGGCACCCCGTCGTGGCGCGCACGGTCGCGTGGTATTACATGCTCGACTGGCCGGCCAGCTTCAGCCACGACGTCGATTGGCTGGTGGGCGCGGCCATGCTGGCGCGGCGCGATGCGCTTGAAGCAGTGCGTATGCCGGCATATGTCGGACCGTTCGATGAGGGCTTCTTCATGTACAGCGAGGAGGTCGATCTCTGTGCTCATCGGCGCAAGCGCGCGTGCTGGCGGATTCGCTGCGTGCCCGCGGGCGCACTGGTCCATTACGAGGGGCGGAGCGAGCAGGTGGTGGTGGTGCGCGAGATCCGCTGTAACCGCAGCCAGGTCCGCTATTATCAGAAGGACTTCGGGCTGCGCTGGTCGAGGCGTTGCACCGATACGTCTTGCTGGAGTGTCGCTGCCGCCTGCGGCTGGAGCGTGGCAAATGGCTGGCTTAGCCACAAACGCCCCTTCGCAAGGCCCGCATTCAGGACTATCGTAAAGTGCTGGCCAGCCGATTGCTCCCTGGCCGCTTTAGGTAGGCGTTCGGGTATGACAGCTCGATCTTGCAGGAAGCTCGCGGCCTGCCGGAGGCAAAAATCGGCCGCTGATCCCGTACTACCCCAGCAGCTTCTCCAACTCATCGGGCGTCGTCACCGGCAAGCGACAGGCGTAGTTCTCGCAGACGTACGCTGTCGGCTTGCCCATCCACCATGCCTGCGTCCTTCAGCACCAGGGGCAGAGGATTTCCTCGTCGGATGCTTCAGCGCCGGCGACGACGTGTGCGGCAGATAGCGCTCGCGCACGCTCTTCAGCAGCGCCTGCGTCTCGTCGGCTGCCAGGTCGCCCACGATGGCGATCTCCTGGCTCGGCGCCAGAGGCGCAGTCGAGGCACATCAGCATGCGGCCGAAGCCCGTCGACTGGCGCGCCAGCAGGCCTGCATCGTCAGCATGATCGTGCCGCTGCCTTGCGATAGTCGTCGTTGCCGGGCAGCGTGGCCAGGCGCAACAGCGCCTCGGCAGCAACCGAGTTGCCGCTGGGGATGGCGTTGTCGATGAAATCCTTGCGTCGCACCACCAGCTGCCTCGTGGTCGAGGCCGGTCTGGAAGAAGCCGCCCTGGTCGCCGTCGCCAAACTGGGCGAACATCAGCTGCGTCAACCGGCTGGCCTCGGCCAACCAGCGCAGCTCGAAGGTGGCCTCGTAGAGCGCGATCAGTGCGCGCACGAAGAGGCGTAATCCTCCAGATAGGCGTTGAAGCGGGCGCGCCGTCTTTGAAGCTGCGGAAGAGTTTGCCATCGGGCTGGCTCATGTTCTCCAGGATGAAGTTGCCAGCGGCGTCCTGGCGGCCAGCGCATCGGCCGGCTCGAAGCCCAACGCCGCACTCGGCCAGGGCGTGGATCATCAGGCCGTTCCACTCGGTGAGGATCTTCTCGCCGTGCGCCGGCGCGATGCGCGACTGCGCGGCACGGCAAAGAGCCTCTGCCGGTTGATCGCCAGCATCTGCTCCACCTCGTCGCTCTCGCCTCCGCCCAAAGCGCTCGGCCACGCTGTCCGGACCGAGGTCATGTCGACATACAGGATGTTGGCGGCCCTCGAAGTTGCCCGGGGCGAGACGCCATAGTAGGCGCCGAAGATCGCAGCCGACTTGTCGTCGTCAATGACATCGTCGATCTCCTCTGGCGTCCAGACGAAGAACTTGCCCTCCTCGCCTTCGCTGTCGGCGTCCTGCGTGCTGTAGAAGCCGCCCCTCGGGCCGGTCATCTCGCGCAGGACGTAGTCGATCGTCTCGCGACGACGCGCGGTAGAGCGGTCGCCCGGTCATCAGCCAGGCATGCAGATAGCTGCGCAACAGCTGGGCGTTGTCGTAGAGCATCTTCTCGAAGTGGGGCACCGCCCACGCCGGGTCGACGCAGTAGCGGTGGAAGCCGCCGCCCAGCTGGTCATAGATGCCGCCGCTGCGCCATCTGCCGCAGCGTGCGCTCTGCCATGTAGAGCGCGGTCCGGTCGCCCGTGCGCCGATATTGCGTGTGGACGAAGTCCAAAGGTCATCGGCTGCGGGAACTTGGGCTGTGCTGCCAAAGCCGCCATGGTCGTCGTCGAAGTGCTGCTGCAAGCTGCCTGATCGCGCACCTGCTCAATCCGGGCGTTACTCCGGACCGGGCCTAGGTCGGCTGCTCGGCGCTGTCCAGGATCGAGGCGCTGCGGTGAGCATCTCCGCTCTGCGCCTGCTCCTCGACCTCGCTCGCGGCGGTTGCGGTACGCGTCGGAGACCGACTGCAGCACCTGCTGGAAGCTGGGCATGCCGTAGCGTGGCTCCGGGCGGGAAGTAGGTGCCGCCATAGAAGGGCTGCCCGTCCGGCGTCAGGAAGACGCTCATGGGCCAGCCGCCCTGGCCCGGTCATGGCCTGGCACCGCCTCCATATAGATGCGTCCAGATCGGGCCGCTCTTCGCGGTCGACCTTGATGTTGACGTAGAGGCTCGTTCAGGTACCGCGGCGATCTCGGGGTTCTCGAAACTCTCGTGCTCCATCACGTGGCACCAGTGGCAGGCCGAGTAGCCGATGCTCAGGAAGATCGGCTTGTCCTGGTCGCGCGCCGCGTCCAGCGGCCTCCTCGCCCCAGGGATACCAGTCCACCGGATTGTGGGCATGTTGTGTGTTTTCCTCACTCCTATCCCCTCCTTTTTTATTGCGGTTAGCCACACGTTCCATCCTACTCCTATCTCACGTTCCCCTAAACCCCCACCTTGGTTTCTTTCTCATCTCCTTTCACTTTTCATAAACAGTTTCGTCCTCCAAGAAGGTCGTGCCACGTGTTTCGTACCTGTCCTCCTCTCAGGATTTCAGGATCCTGTTTTGTGGCAGCAGCATAAACAGTTGTCGTCTGGAAGCATTCGGTAGCCCGGGGTTCCACTGGATCGCGTATTTGCTGGTGCTGAGGTAGATGATGAAGCAAATGACCCCCCCCCTCTTCTCCCCCCCCATCTTTCCTTTCTAGCGAAGATACCGCATCGAACTGATTGCGCTGTTCTTCGCTGTTTTGGGCATTTTTCTGCTGGTCGAACCCTATGATATTCGCGGCTGGCTCTGGCAAACGATGTCAGGTTTGGTCGAGATTGGCTCGGCTCTCCTTTCTGGCATTGCGAATATCGCCGGCAGGATGTTCAGCAGTTTTGGGCCGTCGGATCTGCTTGGCCTGGTGCTGATCGCCTTGGCGGTCGTCGTGATCGGCTGGCGGTTGCGCACCTACTTTCTGAGCAACCCACGCTACACTGGCACCTCCTGCCCCCGTTGCGACAGTCGCATCGTGCGCATTCATCGTAGTTGGTGGGACCAAGTCTTGTCCAGAATTCTCTTTCTTCCCATCTACCGCTTCAAATGCCGCAACACAGCTTGTGGTTGGGAAGGTCGGCGTTATGGCGCTCATCACCGTCACTGGTCGCCTCACATCACCAACGAAGAGATCGCCCACGTGTCTCACGCCACCGAAGACCGCTAGCGCAGTGGGTCGTTTCAAGCCATTTGGACGCTGCCGAGTTTGACAGCCATTTTGCGCATGGCTATACTGGATTCTTACCTGATGCCCGCCCAATGGCTTGCTTGCCTGGTCCACATCGAATGAACAGCACTGTTCCAACATCCAGAGAAATTCAACTGACCTCTTTCGCCGGTGCAACAAACGCTGCGGCTGCGGCCGCTATCAGCGTGTCTCGGTGACGTGAAGGACTGGTCGCCGTGGGCACACTCACGGTGATGTGTCAGGTTAGATTGGCTGCACAACGCCGTGGTGACAAAACCACGGCGTTTGATTTGCACCCTCTTTTTGGACGATCTTATCATCCGTGTCATGCACAACTGCCCGGTCTGATCTGGGCAATTTCGTTACAGAGCGGAGTCTCCATTCCATGCGTTTGACCGCCGAAGAAGTGAAACATGTGGCCGAGCTTGCCAAACTGCATCTGACCGATGCCGAGGTTGCTCAATTTACCGAGCAGCTTTCCGATATTTTGGGCTATGCCGAAATCCTGCAGGCGGTCGACACAAGCAGCGTGCCGCCCACGCCCTACGTGCTGCCGCTGAGCAGCGTGATGCGCGACGATGTGACCGAGCCGTGCCTGACCAACGAGGTTGCGCTGGCCAATGCGCCCGACCATGAAGATGGCTTCTTCCGCGTGCGCGCGGTATTTGAAGAATAGCAGCGCTTCGAGGAATAGCACCCCCTTGCCCATCAACCGCCGCCAGCCTTTTGTCTCTGCCCTGGCACTGAGAATGAGCCGATTGTGAACGACAACCTCTACGAATTGACCATCCAAGCCGCATTGGCCGGTCTGCGCGGCGGAGAATTCTCGGCTGTGGAATTGACCCAGTCTGTCCTCGGTCGTATCGAGTCTGTAGACGGCGACATCCAGGCCTATCTGACGGTGACGTCGGAGCGGGCTCTGGCACAAGCCGAAGCCGCGGACGCAGCCCGACGCGCGGGAGAAGAAGCGCCCGTGCTGGGCATCCCGCTGGCGATCAAGGACGTGCTGGCCACAGCCGATGTGCAGCACGACCTGCGGCAGCAGAATCCTGGACGGCTACCGCCCGCCCTTCACGGCCACTGCGGTTGAGCGGCTCGAGGAGGCCGGCATGGTGATGATGGGCAAGACCAACACCGATGAGTTCGCCATGGGCTCCAGCACAGAGAACAGCGGCTACTTCACCACCCACAACCCCTGGGATTTGGACCGTGTACCGGGCGGCAGCAGCGGCGGTTCGGCCGCGGCTGTGGCGGCCGGTGGAGCGCTGGGCGCATTGGGCACGGACACCGGCGGCAGCGTGCGGCAGCCGGCGGCGCTTTGCGGCGTGGTCGGTTTGAAGCCTTCCTATGGACGTGTCAGTCGATATGGGCTGGTCGCCTATGGCAGCAGCCTGGACCAGATCGGCACGCTGACCAAAGATGTGCCCGATGCTGCGCTGCTGCTCAGCGTTATCGCCGGTGCAGGATCCGTACGACAGCACCAGCTGGCCCGGCGCGGCCCCGATTACACGGCGGCGCTGACAGGCGATGTGCCGGGCTGCGCATCGGGCTGCCGGACGAATACTTCATCGATGGCATCCAGCTAGAGGTCGAAGCCGCAGTACTCGCCGCGGTTGGCGAACTCGAAGCACTGGGTGCGGAGATCGTGCCCATCCATCTGCCCAACACCGACAAGGCGTTGCCGACCTACTATCTGATCGCAACCGCCGAAGCCAGCGCCAACCTGGCCCGTTATGATGGCGTTCGTTTTGGCCACAGCGCGGGCGCGGATGGCATGTTCGACAATTTTCGTCAGACGCGCGGCCAGGGCTTCGGCCCCGAAGTGAAGCGCCGCATCATGCTGGGCACCTATGCGCATTAAGCGCCGGCTACTACGACGCCTATTACCTCAAGGCGCAGCAGGTGCGCACCCTGATCAAACAGGACTTTGAGCGCGCCTTCGAGCAGGTGGATGTCATCGCCTGTCCGGTGACGCCGACAACTGCCTTCAAGATCGGCGAAAAGGCCGACGATCCGCTGGAAATGTATCTGAGCGACATCTTCACACTCAGCCTGAACCTGGCCGGTATGTGCGGCATCAGCGTGCCCTGTGGATTCGACGAAGCGGGTCTGCCCATTGGACTGCAGTTGCTCGGCCCGCATCTTGGCGAAGAGACGATCCTGCGCACTGCCTATGCCTATGAACGGAACACTGCGTGGCACCAACGTGGGAAGCCCGTACTCGCGACCAGCAAGTGGATCGAGTCGCCATGATCGCATAGCTCCCATTTCCAGAGCTCCGGCGTAGATCGAACTGCGAGTCTGAACAGATGAAACGACATCAATTGAAGTTTGAACACGGCATGGGCGGGTTGGCCAGTGCTAGCGGCCGGTGGCCAGAGAGCAGGTCGATCTCTGGTTGCGAACGGCGCTCACCGACCCACCCGTAAACGGGAACTCTCGAAAGCCTGCTCCCGTTTCCACGCCAAGCGTCTGCGATCAAGTAACTCACATGCAAGTTGCACGGCCAGGGAGGTGGCGAACCTATGAATACAGTTGGTGTACAGACCCAACCCCATCTTCAAAACCCGAAGCACGAAACGAACGGCGTCCGTGTCGGCGTCCGTTCGCATGAAAGCCGCTTGAGCCGCCGAGTACAGGCGGTGCCGCCATCGGGAATCCGCCGCTACTTTGACATTGCCGCCACCATGGACGATGTTGTCAGCCTCGGCATCGGTGAACCGGATTTTGTCTCGCCGCCGCCGATCCTGAATGCCGGCATCGCCAGCCTGCACGAGGGCAACACGGCTTACACCTCCAATGCGGGCATGATCGAGCTGCGCGCGCGCGTGGTGGAAAATCTGCCAAAGCACTATGGCGCCTCGCGCTTACGACCCCGAAACCGAGGTGCTGATCACCGTCGGCGTCAGCGAGGCCATGTACCTGATCATGCAGGCGATCCTCGATTTCGGCGACGAGGTGATTGTGCCGCAGCCCTGTTTTGTCAGCTACACGGCCAGCGTCATTCTGGCCGGCGGCGAGGTGGTGGATATGCCAACCTACGCCCACGACGATTTTCACGTGCGCCCGTCAGATATCGAGGCGGCGATCACCGCACGCACCAAGGCCATCCTGATTGGCTTCCCATGCAACCCGACCGGGGCGGTGATGGAGCGCGAGGGCATGCTGGAAATCGCCAAGATTGCCGAGCGACACGACCTGATTGTCATCTCCGATGAGATCTACGATCGGCTGGTCTACGCCGACCATCAGCATGTCATGTTCGCATCGCTGCCTGGCATGGCCGACCGCACGGTGCATCTGGGCGGCATGAGCAAAGATTACGCCATGACCGGATGGCGGATCGGCTACGCGTTGGGTCCAACGGACCTGCTGGGCGCCATGCGCAAGATTCATCAATACCTGATCATGTCGGCGCCGACCACCGGACCAGGAAGCGGCGCTGGCTGCCTTCACCGATCCGGCCATCGAGGAGTATGTGCTGCAGATGGTGGAGAGCTATGACGAGCGCCGTCGGCTGATCGTGACCGGCTTAAATGAGATCGGTCTGGACTGCTTCGAGCCAAAGGGCGCATTCTATGCCTTCCCCAGCGTGCGCAAAACGGGCATGACCGAGCATGAATTTTCCGAGAAACTGTTGCTGGAAGAGCGTGTGGCCGTTATCCCTGGCAGCGCGTTTGGCGTGGGCGGCGAAGGTCATGTGCGCTGCGCCTATGCAGCCAGCGAGGAGAACATCCACAAGGCGTTGGAGCGTATGTATCGCTTTATGCGCCGCCACGGCTAGCGGCGTGAGCGTACTCGAACTGTGCGGATCAATTCGGGGGATGAGACACCATCCCCCGTTTTTGTTGCTCAGAAAGCCGCGCGCGTGGCACCCAGGTTCGCCAATTCTTCGTCGAGCAAGAACAGAAAGATTTCAAGATGGGCGACCGGTTGCTGGAGGTTATGCGAGCGAATGCGCCGGTTCAAATTGTCTGCCTCCGACTGCCATTTTTCGACCTGAACGTGCCAGCGTTGTCTGTTCGACTCCGCTGTTTCTGGACTAGCCTCGTTTCGGAGGCGGGCGACGGTCGCTTCCATCCGCTTGCGTAGCGTTTCGACCGCCGCCAGAAGCTCCTTGCGTTCGCTGATCCAGCCTGGGACAAGCTCATTGTTCCTGAGCAGATTGAAGGCCATCTGCCGGTCGGATGGCAGAAAGGGGTCTGGCGTCAGGTCGAGCGGTTTGCCGGCGCCGGGCAGGTTCTCCAAAGCACCTTGCCGGATCGCCTCCTCTATGCGCTGATTGGCCAATTCCATCCATTCAGATTCGGGTTTGACCCCACCTGCCTCGCGCGACTTTTCAGGCTGTTCATCGCCTTCCTGGTAGTCGGCTGCTTTTTGCCTGGCCGCTTGATAGCGGTCGTTGACCGTCGGCTTGGTCCCATCTTCTGGCTGCACCTGTGGGCTGCGGCGATTTGTGGGATGATTATTGGTTGGCACCCTGACCCTCCGTTCGTCGTGCTGTGCCCGGTAACGCTGCGTCGCATTGCGCCACCCGATTGTAGCAGGCGGCTGTGATCTGCGTCTAGTCGGCGTGCGGCTTGCTGACCACTTGGTTGGCTGCCTAATTTGAGTTGCTGGATGCCGGGAATTCTGACTGCCCCAGCGGGCGACGGGACCGTTTTTCACCTGTCGGCATCCGGTATACAATACAGCCGCTTTTACAGGATGGGTCAGGACAGACGATGCAGGTCACATGGAGCAGTTAATTTACCTCTTCTGGAACCGCGATCAGGCTCGCTTGCGCGCCGTCTGGCGTCTTGGATTGCATTTTATCCTGTGGCTCCTGATCACGGTTCTGCTTCAGTTGAGCATCGGCGGTCCGCTCACCTCTTGGACGGCCCGCTTCCTGCCCAGCCTTGACGGTTTTGCAGGCCGCGTCGCGACATTTGGGATCATCTTGATCGCCATCCTGATCAGCACCTGGCTGGCGGTGCGTTTTCTGGATCACCGCCCATTTGCCGAGCTTGGTTTTCAGATTGGGCGGGAGTGGTGGTTGGATCTGCTCTTTGGCCTGGTATTGGGCGCAGTGCTGATGATGCTGGTTTTTGGGCTGGAGTATATGGCCGGCTGGGTTCGGGTGACCGGCACCTTTGAGATCACATTTGGCAAGCTGCCATTCTGGCTTGCGATCCTGGGGCCCGCGATCACGTTTATCTGTGTCGGTGTCTATGAAGAATTGGTCTTCCGCGGCTATCAGCTGCGCAACCTGGCTGAAGGGTTGAACTTCCCTCCGATTGGTACATGGTGCGATCTTGTTGGCGTGGTTTGCTTCGTCGATCGCGCTTGGGGTGCTGCATGTTTTTAACCCCAACGCCAGCCTGATCAGCACGCTCTATCTGGTTCTGGCCGGTCTCTTTCTCGGTCTCGGCCTGGTCATGACCGGCAGCCTGGCTATTCCCATCGGCCTGCATATCACATGGAATTTTTTCCAGGGCAACGTCTTTGGTTTTCCGGTCAGTGGCAACGACTACCCAGGCGCCACGATATTCTCGATTGAGCAGGGCGGACCCGATCGCTGAACTGCAACGTTGGAGGCGCACGGCGTTTTACGGAACGAGGCCGGTTTGGTCTGGCGCCATTCTTAGTCGGATGCGTTTACCGTCGCCTGATGGTGTACAGGTGGTTGGCGGACCCGGCGCCCACATTGTACGCACCACTGGCGATTCAATAGCCACGCACCCGGCAACATTCGCGCAGCCACACCTGCCGACGAAGCGGCTCAAACCAAGGAGTACGACGATGTCTAGCCAATTGTGGGGCGGCCGTTTTACCGGCGAAACCGATCCGCTGATGGAGCGCTTCAATGCCTCGATCAGCTTCGACCAAAAGATGTGGCAAGTCGACCTCCAGGGCAGCCAGGCCTATGCCCGCGCCCTGGCCCGCGCCGGAATCGTCACCGAGGCCGAAGCGGATGAACTGGTAGCTGGTCTGGAAGTCGTCGCAGAGGAGTGGCGGGCGGGCAAGTTCCAGGTCGTCGCCGGCGATGAGGACATTCACACAGCCAATGAACGGCGCTTGACCGAACTGGTCGGCGCGGTGGCGGGCAAACTGCATACCGGGCGCAGCCGTAACGACCAGGTTGCGACCGATGTGCGCCTCTGGCTGCGCACCGAAATCGCCCAACTGCGCGCCCATCTGCGTCAACTGATCACGGTAGCGGTCGATCGGGCAGTCGTAGAGATCGATCTGCTGATGCCGGGGTACACCCATCTTCAACCTGCTCAGCCGATTCGCTGGAGCCACTGGCTGCTTTGCCATGCGTGGGCCTGGCAGCGCGACGCCCAGCGGCTCGACGAGTTGACCGCGCGCGTCAACATGATGCCGCTGGGCAACGGCGCGCTGGCGGGCAACCCGTTTCCCATCGACCGCGCCAGGCTGGCGGAGGAATTGGGTTTTGCCGGGCCGACCGCCAACAGCCTTGACGGCGTGAGTGATCGCGACTTTATCGCTGAGTTCCTCTTTTGGGCGACGCTGACCATGCTTCACCTCAGCCGCCTGGCCGAAGACCTGATCATCTACAGCAGCCGCGAGTTTAACTTTGTCGTGCTGGCCGATGCCTATAGCACCGGCAGCAGCTTGATGCCACAGAAGAAAAATCCCGACGCGTTGGAGCTATTGCGGGGCAAATCGGGTCGCGTGGCGGGCAGCATGACCGGATTGCTCACGACGCTGAAGGGGTTGCCCAGCACCTATAACAAAGACCTGCAGGAGGACAAAGAGCCGCTCTTTGACGCAGTGGAGAGTCTTAGCGGTTCGCTGCAGATCGCGTGCGGCGTGCTTTCGACGCTTGACGCCCAAGGCGGCGGTAATGGTCGCGGCATTGACCAGCGAAATGCTGGCCACCGATCTGGCCGACTATTTGGTGCGCAAAGGCGTGCCTTTTCGAGAGACCCACCATGTCGCCGGCGCGGCTGTGCGCATGGCCGAGCTACAGGCAGTGCGGCTTTCTGACCTGGAACTGGACGATCTGTTGACGCTGCACGACGCATTCGAGGAAGATGTCGCCGAGGTCTGGGATGTGGAGCAGAGCGTGGAGCGCCGCGACACCTACGGCGGCACCAGCAGGCGCGCCGTACTCGCCCAAGCCGACGAACTTCGGGCATGGCTGGAGGACGCTTGATTAACTATGGATTAGAGGATGTGGCCCCAGAAGCTAGTTTTGTCAAATTGGTTTGACAAGCCTATTAAACTTTGCTACGATGGCAGGAATGGTTTATCTGGCTTTCTGACGCACTGGTTGCATTGAGCGATATCGTCGAGTGGGTGCGTTATTGCTCGTCCCCTGTCGCCCCAGACTATCAGCCATACCAGTTGGTCAGCAGGCCACGATACTGGTTACCGTCAGCCACCTAGGCTCAGTCGAATCGCCTGGTGATAATCGAAGCAAGGACAAAGACTGCTCTTCGAAGCCGCAGATATTTCGCATCGTAAGCGCACGCTGCGTATTGCTGCAAAGCAGATCGTGTCTTGATGTACCTCTAGAACACGATTATTCAGAACATCTCGCCATCCGATCGAATTCTCAAAGACGAGCCGACTTGTAGGGTTGTGATAAGCTATCTATACGATCCCCACCTGCATGGCTGAATCCTCTATCTTGATGTGAAGGAGTGTAGCTTAATGGGTAAACTCTTGGAAGTGAAGAACCTTCAGACTCAGTTCTTCACGCAGGATGGCATCGTCCACGCCGTCAACGGTATCTCCTATTCAGTAAATTCTGGCGAGACCGTAGCAATCGTTGGCGAGTCCGGTTGTGGCAAGAGCGTTGGCGTCATGTCGCTGATCCGCTTGATACCGCAACCGCCGGGCAAGATTGTGAATGGCGAAGTCTGGTTCGATGGCCAAGACCTGCTCACGCTAAAAGAAGATGAACTGCGCCAGATTCGCGGCAACCGCATTGCCATGATCTTCCAGGACCCGATGACCTCGCTCAATCCGGTGTTGACCATTGGCCGCCAGATCACCGAGGCGCTGGAACTGCATCTGAACATGAACAAGGACCAGTCCGCAAGCGTGCGGTCCAATGCTGGAGCTGGTGGGCATTCCCGGCGCCGACGCCCGGCTGGACGACTATCCTCACCAGTTTTCCGGCGGCATGCGCCAGCGTGCCATGATCGCCATGGCCCTGATCAACGAGCCGAAGCTGTTGATCGCCGACGAGCCGACCACCGCGCTGGATGTGACGATTCAGGCCCAGATCGTCGACCTGGTCAAGCGTCTGAAGGATGAGCTGGGCATGGCGATCATCTGGATTACCCATGACCTGGGCGTGGTCGCCGGCCTGTGCGAGCAGGTCATGGTGATGTATGCCGGGCGGATCGTCGAGGAGGGCCCGGTCGATGCGATCTTCGAGGCGCCCGCCCACCCCTACACGCTGGGCCTGCTGCGCTCGATTCCACGGCTGGACCTGGGCCGGCAAAAACGCCTGGTTCCGATTGATGGGCTGCCGCCAGACCTGTTGGAGATGCCAACACAATGCCCCTTTGCCCCACGCTGTGACTTCGTCGTTGACAAGTGTTGGACGGCCAATCCACCTTTGGAGACTGTTGGACCGGAGCATCGGGCCGCGTGTTGGGTAGACATCAGCGGCGTAGCGATCCAAGTTGTGAGAGACAGATGTGCAGAAGCAGGAAGGAAGCAGAGCGACAATGAGCGAAAACGGCGCCAAATGGTGCAGCCCTAACGGAGACACTGTTGGAAGTCACTGACCTGAAAATGCACTTCCCCATCACCAAGGGATCATCTTTCCAGCGCAGGTTGGCGCAATCAAGGCTGTGGACGGTGTCTCGTTCACGCTGATTCAGCGGCGAAACGCTTGGGCCTGGTCGGCGAATCTGGCTGCGGCAAATCGACCACAGGCCGCGCCATTCTGCAGCTGTATCGTCCTACAGACGGGCATGTCCTGTTCGAGGGCAAAGACTTGACGCTCACCAAAGGCGAAGATCTGCGCAAAACGCGCCGGCGCATGCAGATGATCTTCCAGGATCCCTACGCGTCGCTCAACCCACGCATGACCGTGGGCAGCATCATTGGCGAGCCGCTGGAGGTCCACAACATTGGCAACAGCAAGAAAGAACGTCAGGAGCGGGTGCAGGACCTGTTGAAGACGGTTGGTCTGAATCCTTACTTTGTCAACCGCTATCCGCATGAATTCTCCGGCGGCCAGCGCCAGCGCATCGGCATTGCCCGCGCTCTGGCCGTCGAACCCAAGCTGATCGTCTGCGACGAACCGATCTCGGCGCTCGACGTGTCGATCCAGGCCCAGATCATCAACCTGCTCGAAGACCTGCAGGCAGAACTGAATCTGACCTATCTCTTCATTGCCCATGACCTCTCGGTGGTGCGCCATATTTCCGACCGTATCGCCGTGATGTACCTGGGCAAGATCGTTGAATTGGCAGACCGCGATGAGTTGTACGCCAACCCTATGCACCCGTACACCCAGGCGCTGCTCTCGGCTGTGCCGATTCCCGATCCGGAGATCGAGAAGACGCGACAGCGAATCATTCTCGAAGGTGATGTCCCCAGCCCGGCGAACCCGCCCAAAGGCTGCAACTTCTCGACGCGCTGTCCTCGTGTGATGGACGTCTGTCGCGAGCAGGATCCTGACTTCAAGGAATATGGCGACGGCCACTACGTCGCCTGCTTTCTGTTCGAATAGCCGACGATTCGACACTCTCAACAAGATAGGAACTGGATTGGGCTACCTTGACCTGGGGATGGAGACGCAAATGTAGCGTTCCATCCCTGAGTTGCTTGTCACTGGTAAGAAAAGGTTGTATGGTTGTTCTTCCAGTCTTTTGTTCGAGTCCCCATTTTTGTAAGAGTAAAGTTAAAGGAGTCCAAAATGTCTCGAAGTAGATATCTCTTGTTGGCCGCTATTGCGCTATTTGGCTTGGTGCTTGCGGCTTGTGGTTCAGCCCCCGCAGGTCCGGCCGCGGCGCCGCAGATCGTCGAAGTTGATCTGGAAGATTATACGACGCCTCATCCGATCCTGAGCGATGCAAATGTTCGCAAGGCCATCGCTCACTGTATTAACCGTGACGAACTGATCGCTTCTGTCTATCCCTACGTCTCCGACGACATCAAGCCAGCGCTACGTATGGATAGCATGATACCCAAGACCCACTGGGCCTATAGTGGTCCCTACCCAGACTATGCGTATGATCCCGAAGCTGGCATGGCCCTTCTGGACGAAGCTGGGTGGACGCTTCCAGAAGGCGGTACGATACGCCAAAATGCTGACGGTGATCCATTGAGTCTAAAATTCACCACAACTACCGCGCAGTTCCGTCAGACGTGGGCGGCCGTGGCTGAGCAGAACCTGGCAGGCTGTGGCATTCAGATCATTCGCCTGCACACGCCCGCCTCGTGGTGGTTTGGCGACTCCACGGGTTTACAGCGCCGCGACTTTGAGCTGGGCGCCTTTGCATGGGTCGGACAGACCGATCCCAGCGGTCGCACGCTCTACGCCTGCAACCAGGTCCCGTTGCCCAGTAATAACTGGGAAGGGCAGAATTACATGGGCTGGTGCAACGATGAGGCCAGCAATGCCATCGTCGCCGCTAACAATACGCTGGAACGCGACGAGCGAATCAAGTTCTATGACATCGTGCAGACGAAATTTGGCGAAGACATGGTATCTCTACCGGTCTTCCAGCGCGCCGAGGCAGAAGCCTGGGGCTTGAATTTAGAGAATTTTAGACCCGATCCCACCGAGTACAGCACGGCCAACAACTGGGAATGGTCGCTGGCCGATGGTGGAGACACAATCGTGATCGGCTTCTCGCAGGAACCCTCGACCATGTTCAGTCTGATCGTCTCGGCGGCTGTCCAGCGCCAGGCGGCGCAGATCGGGCGAGGCATTGTCAATACACAGTACAACTACGACTATCAAACTGTTCTTCAGGATGGATTTAGCTCTCTGGAGAATGGCATGGCCACGAACGAGATGGTGGCGGTCGTCGCTGGTGATACTGTCTACAATGCAGACGGCGAACCTGAAGAGTTGCAGGAAGGCACCGTGGTGATGGTGGACGGCGAGCCGATGGCATGGGATGGCACCAGTGAACTTGAACTGCCACAACTCGTCGTGACCTACAAACTGTTGCCCTACACCTGGAGCGATGGCACACCTGGCAGCATCTCGGATGTCGAACTGGCATTTCAGATCAATTGTGACAAGGAATCGGGCGCCACCTCGTTCATCACCTGTGAACAGATCCAGGGCATCGAGTACGGTGACGGTCTCGAATACACCGTCACCTATCTGCCGGGTGTCCAGGATCCCACCTATTACCTGGCGCCCTTCTCGAGTGGCGCCGGTGGCGACACGATGTATCCCAGCCATCAAGTTGTCAGCGATGGGCGTATGCTGAAAGACGTGCCGGGAGCCGAGTGGCAGTCGCTGCCAGAGGTATCAGAGACGCCGTTGAGCTTTGGCGCCTTCTACATCTCTGAATGGGCCAAGGGCGAACGGATTGAATTTGAACGCAATCCTTACTGGGAAGGCGATGTGACCGATGTCAACAAGATCGTCATCATCTTCGTCGAGGACACCAACCAGGCGGTCGCGCAGTTGCTCAACGGCGACGTCGATTTCCTGGAGCGCGCCACCCTGGGCGGCGGCGCTGAGGTGCAGACGTTGGTCGATGCGGCTGCAGACGGCAAGGTCAATGTCGAAATCCTGCCCAGCCCAACTTGGGAACATATCGACATGAACCTGTTCACCAAGTAGTTCGTCGGAGCTATGCTGAGTTCGCACAGAAATCGGAAGTTTTGTGTGCCGAATGTTTGCACAAAACGAGGCTGGCAAACTTCCGATTTCTGGTCAATACCACTTTCGTGCTGCCAGACGAGGTTGTAGGATCGCACCCACACCAGGGCCGATAAGACAACCTCGTCTGGTGCTGTTAACTGGGTTGTGCAGGCATACAGGTAGACCTGCCGCCCGGTCTGGCGAAACGGCTCGCACAATTCCGCCCCATTTGCCTGTACTCCATTTGCCCGAACGTTACTTCCAAGGCTTCCTCCATGACTAGTTATCTCATTCGGCGGCTGATTCAGATGTTGCTTGTCGTGCTGCTGGCTGCTGCGGCGACCTATTTCCTGTTCAACATTGCGCCTGGTGGTCCGCTTACAGGATTGCAGCAGCAGCAACAGAAGTTGACGCGCGAGGATATCGCACGGATTCGCGCGCAGTATGAACTGGACCTGTACTGGCCAGTGCGTTTCAGCCGGTGGCTGACGGGCTTTCCTTCAGGGCCTGTTGTTTTCGCGGGTCGCGAGTGGTTTTCCAGTATACCGGTGGGCTGCTATTTGCCATCGGGTGATGGCTCTGGCTGTGACGACTATGTCTATCTTGCCGAGATTCCGGTGCTTCACCCAGAAATTCGCAGCAGCGAAGGGGTGTTGCGCGGCGACTTCGGCCCGTCCAGCGTGATCACACCAGGCCGGCCGGTCTCTGATCTGATCATGAGTCGCCTGGGTGCAACGCTGGAGCTGATGCTGTTGTCGCTCTTTCTGTCGCTGGCGATTGGGATCCCGATTGGCATTCTCAGCGCGGTGCGCCAATATTCGCGCTTCGACTACTTCTTCACCACGCTTGCGTTTGTCGGCTCCGCCATGCCGGTCTTTTTCTTCGGGCTGCTGCTGATCCTCATGTTCTCCGTCATGCCCACCTTTCTGGAAGACACCATCCCCTGGATTCCCAGCCTGCCATCCGGTCTGCGTGAGGCCATTCGTCCATATGAGGTGGCGAGCTGGCTGCCCAAGGTGGATCCCGGCAGCCTCACAGATCGCACCTTGCATCTGCTGATGCCATTGACGGTCCTGACCTTTTTTGGTATGGCAACCTGGAGTCGATTCGTTCGTTCGTCGATGCTGGAGGTGCTGCGTCAGGACTATGTGCGAACGGCGCGCTCCAAGGGATTGGTCGAGCGCAGTGTGATCGCAAAGCACGCGCTGCGCAATGCGCTGATCCCCTTTGTGACGATCCTTGTGCTGCAGATTCCAAATGTGTTCGCCGGCGCGATCATCACAGAGACGGTATTTGCCTGGCCTGGCATGGGTCGTCTCTATTTTGATGCGCTGAATCGCAGCGACTGGCCGGTGGCGCTCGCCTTCATCTTTATTACAGCAGTCCTGACCGTGGTTGCAACGCTCATGGGTGACTTGCTCTATACGGTGGTCGATCCACGCATCAAGTACTCTTAGCCCGGAGATGGGAATTCTGCTGATATGACTACTGCCACGGAGACAGTGCCCGTTGCAAAGGAACTGGCGCTGACCCAACAGGAGAGCCAGTTTGCCATCGTCGCTCGGCGATTTCGTCGGCACAAACTGGCTGTCTTCTCGCTGGTATTGATTGCCATCATATTTGGCCTGTCCTTGCTCGCGCCTTGGATCACGACATTTCCGCGCGATGCGGTCGATATTTCGGCGCCGGTGCGCCCTGGTCCGCCTGGCATCGCGGGGAGCGATGGTCGCATCCACTGGCTGGGGATCGATCACCTTGGCCGCGATCTCTATACGCGTGTGCTTTTTGCGGCCCGAATCTCCCTGTCGATTGCCTTCGCCGTCGTTATCTTTTCCGAAACCGTTGGCGTCATCGTTGGCGCAATGGCGGGCTATTATGGCGGCATCACGGACAGCCTCATCTCTCGTTTGATCGAATTCATGCTGTCGATCCCGCTATTGCCGATCTTGCTCATCGTGTCTGCGATTCTGATCAATACAGATGCGCAGTTGCCGTTGCCTGGCGTGGTCGTGAGCTTCTTAAGCTCTGTCTTTCTCGCTTCTGAACGCGAGTCGCAACAGATTGTGGTTCTGGTCCTACTGTTGGTCACGTTCCTCTGGCTGAGCGCCGCACGCCTGATGCGTGGCATGGTGCTTTCCTTGAAGGAGCAGGATTTTGTGGAATCGCTCAAGGCGTTGGGTGCATCAGATGCGCGCATCATCTTTCGGCACCTGATCCCGAACGGGCTGGCGCCCATCTTGGTCAACGCAAGCCTCAGCCTGGGCGGTGTGATTATCCTGGAGGCGTCGCTGAGTTTCTTGGGGCTGGGTGTGCAAGACCCGACGCCCACCTGGGGAAACATGCTCAATCTGTCGCAGAGTTATATGTTTCAGAATCCATGGCTGCCGCTGATTCCAGGGGTACCGCTAGTTATCGTTGCGCTGGGCTTCAACTTCATCGGCGACGGTCTGCGCGACGCCCTCGATCCGCGGCTGAAACGATAGGAAGAAGCGAACCAGTTGACGAACAACAAGCAAGAGCACATCCGTGTTGATGGCGAGCCACTGCTCGATGTAAGAGGATTGCACACCCACTTCGATACTGAAGATGGTGTCGTGCGCGCGATCAATGGTGTAAGCTTCAAGATCATGCCAGGCCAAGTCATGGGCTTGGTTGGCGAATCGGGGAGTGGAAAAAGCGTTACGTCGCTCTCGATCATGGGGCTTCTCGGCTCATCGGGCAATGTCGTTGACGGCGAGATTGTCTTCAACGGCCGCAACCTCGTAGAGCTACCAGAAAGCGAGATGGTGAAGCTGCGCGGCGACGAAATATCGATGATCTTTCAGCAGCCAGCGAGCTGCCTGAATCCGGTCTTTCGCATCGGAGACCAGATCGCTGAAGCCATCATCATTCACCAGGACCTCAACAAACAAGAGGCCTGGCTTCAGGCTGTAGACATGCTGCGCAAAGTGGGCATCCCAGATGCCGAAAAACGTGCGCGCGCGTTTCCGCATGAGATCTCCGGTGGTCAGGCCCAGCGCGTGATGATCGCGATGGCGCTCTCTTGTCTGCCCCAACTCTTGATCGCGGACGAGCCGACTACCGCTTTGGACGTCACGATTCAAGCACAGATCCTGGACCTGATGCGTGATCTGCGCAACGATACCGGGACGGCGATTCTGCTCATCACGCACGACATGGGTGTGGTTGCCGAAATATGCGACTCGGTCGCGGTGATGTATGCAGGGCAGGTAGTCGAGTACGCCGATGTCGAGACGCTCTTTGAAAAGCCGCTCCATCCGTATACAGAGGGCTTGCTGGCAGCCATTCCTGTATTGGGTTCGGTCCAGGAGACACTGGCGGTCATCCCTGGCAGCGTGCCCAACTTGTTGAATCTGCCGCCGGGGTGCAAGTTTGCCCCTCGCTGTCCGTATGCGCGATCGATCTGCGCTGAGCAGGAGCCTGACCTGTTCGAGGTTGAGACCGGCCACGAGGCACGCTGTTTCATGCGTGCGCCGGCCACTGCGCATTTATGGATCGGTGTAGAGCGAGTTGACTGGCGCTTCCGGGGTGATGAGGTTTTTGTCGAGTCAGTTTTAGAGGCAGAACTGTGAGACCATGATGATCGCTGCCGATAAGATCGCGCCCAAAGAGATACTGGTTGTTGAGGAGTTAAGAACGCACTTCCCAATTCGCAGCGGCTTGTTTCAACGCGCCAGCGCGGGGTCAAGGCGGTGGATGGCGTCAGCTTCTCAATCCGTGAAGGCGAGACCTTTGGGTTGGTGGGGGAATCTGGCTGTGGCAAGACAACGGTTTCGCGAACGATTCTGCGTTTGCAGAATGCGACCTCTGGCTCGGTCTTTTTTGACGGCGAAGACGTACTTGCCAAAGGGCGCAACGATCTGAAGGCAATGCGTCGAGAGATGCAGATCATCTTCCAGGATCCGTACTCGTCACTCGATCCACGGATGCCAGTCGGCGACATCATCGCGGAGGGGTTGCAGATTCAGGGCATGGGCAATCGCCAGCGGCGTTATGAGATCGTGCACGAGATTTTGGAGAAGGTAGGTCTGAGCCCCTACCATGCCCATCGTTATCCGCATGAATTTTCCGGCGGCCAGCGCCAACGCATTGGCATCGCCCGCGCCTTGGCCCTGCAACCGCGCTTCATTGTGCTGGACGAGCCAGTCTCTGCGCTCGACGTTTCAATCCAGTCCCAGATCCTCAATCTGCTTCGCAACTTGCAGGCCGAGTTTGGATTTACCTATCTCTTTGTGGCCCATGACCTCAGCGTCGTCGAACATATCAGCGACCGCGTTGGCGTCATGTACCTCGGCAAGCTGGTAGAAGTCTCGCCGCGCGAGCAGCTCTATCGCAACCCCCTCCACCCATACACCCAAGCCTTGATGTCAGCAATACCGGTGCCAGATCCCAAACAGCGGCGCCAGCGCGTTGTCCTGCGCGGCGAAGTGCCGTCGCCGCTCAATCCGCCCAGTGGCTGCCGCTTCCACACCCGCTGCCCGATTGCGGTTGATCTCTGCAAGGAGGTCGAGCCGGTCCTCGAGGAGAAGGCGCCCGACCAATGGGCCGCCTGTCATCTTGTCGATAAGCAGGCGATTATCGTGGAATCGGGCATGGTCCCGCAGCCTTATTAGTCCTATTTGGCGTAAATACCACGGCGGATAGAATCGTTGGCTACCTCTGGTGGATGTGCCGGATATCCGTTGGTCTTCTTCAGCCGGGATGACCTTGTGAGCGATGCGTCCGCGGATATCGTAGCCAGATCGGAAGTGACCTGACCAAGACGTGAAGACATTGCCCGCTCATCGTCGTCTCGCATCGTTGCTGACCATCTTGCTCATGGCGTTCGCCATCTCTGGCTGCGTCAGTCTTGCCTCTTTGTTTTTCCCGGGCGACCCCGGCCCCCGCCATCTTCCCCAGTCAGAACGTACGACCGGCGCCAATGCGGATAATTCAACAACAGGCATGATCGCCACACCAGGCGGCGTTTGGACCCGTCCAATCGCAGCCGACCCCGTGACCCTGAACCCACTCCTGAGTATGGATCCGGTCAGCCATGCGATCCAGGCTATGCTCTTGCCGACGCTCTTTGCGGTGGATCCGTTTAGCGGCGCTCTGGTAAGCGGCAAACGCGATGGCCAAACGGTGGGATGTCTCTGCCGATGGCCTGGTATGGACCTTTACCTGCGCGACGGGGTGGTGTGGAGCGATGGTGACCCAGTCGATGCCGCTGATTTTGAGTTTACCTTCGCTGCCATCGCCAGCGACCAAGTGACCACAGCGCTCAAACAGCGCTTGAACAACGTGCAAGAGATCGAGGTTGTCGATCCATTGACCGTCGTGGTGACCTTTGGCGAAGTCAAGTGTGACGCGCTCATGGACCTGGCGGGGCGCTGGTTGCCGAGCCATCTCTTTGCCGCAGATTTTAGCGACCTCGCGCAGAATTCGTTCAACACCGCACCAACGGTGAGCGCTGGACCCTTTCGCTTCCAGAGCTGGACGCCCGGTGAGCAGATCGTGCTGACGCGTAACGATCTGTACTGGGGCGGCCCCGTTGGCATGGACAGCATGGTCTTCAAGATCGTGGCCGATCCGCTGGCGCAGTGGCAACAATTGCAGAGCGGTGTGTTGGATGTTGCTGAACTGTCCCCCCAGCAGGCGATGGTGGAAAAGGGCGACACGGAGCTGGCTCTACGCCGCTTGCCAGGCGATGGCTACAGCTTTATCGCGTTCAATCTGGCCGATCCCAAGAACCCGCAGCCCGGTCAGGACGGGGCAGGTCTGCGCATCGAACAGGCGCCGCACCCGATCCTCGCCGAGCGCGTGGTGCGCCTGGCGATCGCCCACAGCCTGGATAGCCAGACGATCATCGACGAGGTCTATGCCGGCCAAGGTGTCCCTCTGAGCGCAAATGTCTTGCCGGGCATCACATGGGCGTTTGATCCGAGTTTGGCGCCCTATCCATCTGACATCAATCTTGCTCGACGGTTGCTGGACGACGCAGGCTGGGTCTTTGTGGACAATGATGGTGTGCGCGAGCGAGCCGGTCAAGATCTGAGGCTGACACTGATCACCAACACGGACAACGCGGCGCGGGCGAAGCTGGCGAGGCAGGTACGCCGCCAGTTGGACCGTGTCGGCTTTGACATCAAGTTGGAAACGCTGGACTTCAACTCGTTGAGTGAGCGGCTGTTTGACCAGACATTCGACATGGCCATTCTGGGCTGGAGTGGCTTGGGGGCCGACCCTGGCGGTGATATATCGCTATGGCACTCGCGTTTTGACCGGCCGGGGAGCGGCTACAACTTTGTCAGCTACCAGGATGCGGTTGTTGACCAGTTGCTTGATGCTGGCAACGCCATGCCGGGTTGTGCGCCAAGCGACCGTCTGCCAGTCTATCGACAGATCCAACGGATCATCTACGACGATCTGCCCTACATTTTTCTGGTCGGAGACGTCGTTGACATTGGCATCAGCGCCAGTTGGCAGGGGCTCAACCCAGGACCCTGGGATTTCTATCACAACGTCCATGATTGGGTTGACGAGGCCTGGCAAGAAGATGAGGAGGCGTCTCCGACAGAATGAGCGCCTTGCGGGTCGTCGCGGCGCGGGAGGAGCGACAGGCTGTGGCGCTGCTGGCCGTTCCTTATGCGAAGCTAAGCCGTTTCTCATGCTTGCTTCAGCCAGGCGGTTCACAATGGGGCAGGTCGCGGGTGCTGAACAACAGAGCGCTGTCGCATTTTTTGCGAAGCTGTGCCATGTGACCAGGATTTCCCGAAACGTAGACATCCACATAGAATGGCCGTAATTGCACACCAGATCGGTCGTCGGTTCATCGCAGCAATTTGATCAACAAAGGAGAATGTGAATGAGAACCAAACATGTTTCACGCACCGTTTTGTCGCTGACCATGTTCGTGGTGTTTGCCCTGGTTTTGGCTGCATGTGGCGGCTCCGCCACCGAGAGCAGCGGCGCTACCGAGAGCGAAGCGGCGGAAGCCGCAGCGCCTGCCGAGCAGCCGACCGAAGAGCCGGCTGAAGAAGCTGCCAGCGAAGCCAGTGACGATTCGCAAGAGGTCGTCGAAGAGTCTCAAGCTGCCCAGGCAACGGAACTGGAAGCTGGCGTCACCGTGACCAGCGACGAGGATGTGACGACCCTCGCGACAAGTTCGGCGGCGAATATCGAAGTGTAGCCGCCTCCGATGCAGTCAACTTTCATCCCTAGTTGACGACCGATACCGGTTCGAGTGGCTATCAGGCGATGGTCTACAGCGGGTCGCTGCTGCGGCTGGACGAAAACACGCTGGAATACATCCCCAACATGGCCGAGAGTTACACCATCTCTGAAGATGGTCTGACCTTTACCTTCAACCTGCGCCAAGAGATGATTTGGAGCGACGGCGAACCGATTACCGCCAACGACTTCAAATGGACCTACGACCAGGCTACCAACCCCGACAATGGCTATCCCTATCCATCTCAGCTTGAGTTCATCACCGGCTACGAAGCGCTGGACGATTACACGCTGGAGATCAAAATTGACGAAATCTACGCGCCGGCTCTGGGCCAGATGTCCGGCTTGATTACGCCGCTGCCGATGCATATCTGGCAGGATCTCTCGTGGGATGACCCGGAGACCAATCCCGAGATCAATAGCCCCAGCGTTGTCTCTGGGCCCTATAAGCTGACCGAATGGAAACGCGACCAGTTCGCTACCTTCGAGGCCAACGAAAATTATTGGTACAAGGGCGCGCCGAATATCACCAGCCAGGTAATCGAAATCGTACCGGACAATGAAATCGGCTACCAGAAGATGAAGAGCGGCGAGAGCGACACGGCCTATATTGCGCCGGAAAACCTGGAAGAGGCCCGCAACCTCGACAATATCACTGTCTATGAGTGGTGGCCGGCCGCCGCTGTCTGGAGCTATATCGGCCTGAACATGCGCGAGGGCAGCCGACCCACGATGTCAACGTGCGCCACGCGCTCAACTACGCCATCGACAAAGAACTGCTCACCGACGAAGTGATGCTGGGCCAGGCCAAACGCCTCTGCTCCGTCTTCCCCGAGACCTCCTGGGTCTACAATCCCGATGTGCCCTGCTATGACTACGATGTAGACAAAGCGCTCGAGTTGTTCGAGGAAGCCGGCTATACCTTTGACGGCGAAAAGATGATGGATGCCGACGGCGAGCAGTTGACACTCAAGCTGATTTACGGCCCCAACACCAGTAAAGAACGCCGAGTTGATCGCCGTGGTTGTACAGGACTTCCTGGGCAAGATTGGCGTGAACGTCGAGATTCAAGCGTTGGAATGGGCCAGCTTCCTGGAAGCCACCGACGCGGAGGAGCCCGACTGGGATATGTTCATCGGCGGCTGGCGTGCAACCATTGAACCCCACATCATGTACACGATCTGGGCCGAAGACAGCATTCCGGAGTTGAACTCGGTTGCGTACATCAACAAGGATGTGGAAGCGCTCTTTGATGAAGCCGGCGCGACCTATGACACCGAGTTCCGTCGCGAGAAGTACCAGGAGATCCAGCGTATCGTGGCTGAGGAAGCGCCCTACATCTTCCTGGACTACCGAAGGCCTGGAGCGGTCAGAACAACCGGATGTTCAGGGCATCGAGCCAGACCGCACTGGGCATCGGCTGGAACTCTGAAGATTGGTATGTCGAAGAGACTGGACAGTAAGTTCGAATGATGTGCCGTGGTGCGGGGATGCACTGCAGCATCACTCGCACCACGTGACCGTGGCTGCTATCTTCTTGAAGGGTGATTATGACACGCTATATCGTTCGACGTGGCCTGCAATCGATTTTTGCTGATGTTCATCGCCACCCTGATCGCCTTTACCGTCTACCAGATGGCGCCCGGCGGACCACTTCCAGTTTCTGGATGACGACCCCAACCAGTACCCAGGAAGATGGAGTCGCCTGGAGCGCCACTATGGGCTGGATCGCTCGATTGCCGGTTCAGTATGTGACCTGGCTGACTGGCGAAGACTGGGTGCCCACCACCGAGACCGATGGCAGAGCGGCCAATGTCTCAGCAATCCAGACCGACTGTTCGGCAAAGGCATCGTTCGGCTGGATTTTGGGCGCTCATTCTCGTTCAAAGGCGAATCCGGTCATCGACCTGATCGTCGAACGCATCCCGGCGACCTTCCTGCTTGGCTTTTCCAGCCTGGTCATCAGCGTTGTGGTCGGCGTCCCACTGGGCATCATCTGGCGCTGAACCGGGGCCGTTGGCCGGACAACACCATCCGCGTGACCACCGTGCTGATCAACACCGTGCCGGACTGGTGGATCGGGCTGATCTTGCTGATTGTGTTGGGCGGCTATCTGGGCCTGGTGCCGCTGGGCGGCATGTACACCATTGGCGACGGCTCGCTGCGCGACCGCCTGCACCACCTGATCTTGCCGGCGACGGTTAGCGCCATCGGTGGCTGGATCGCCTTCTCGCGCATCCTGCGCTTCGAGATGCTGGATGTGCTCAACCAGGACTACGTGCGCACCGCCAAGGCCAAGGGACTCTCGCGCAAGTCCGTCGTCGTTGGACACGTCCTGCGCAACGCGATGATGCCCTTTGTCACCGGATTGAGCGGCATCTTCCTGCTGGTTCTCTCCGGTTCCGTACTCTTCGAAATTGTCTTTTCGTGGCCGGGCATGGGGCGATTGACCATCACGGCCATCAACGCACGCGACTATCCGGTGATGATGGCGCTCTTTGTCATCAGCTTCGTTTCTCGGCATCATGGGCGTCCTGATGGTTGACATCCTCTACAGCGTTGTCGACCCACGGGTGAAGTACGATCATGACAGCAGATGAAAATGGCCACAGGATCACTATCGTTGGCACGCAAACGAAGCGGAGCGCAGACCAGCCGTCCGCCAAGGAACGCAGCTATTGGGGCGCGGTCGGCGGCAAGGATCTGGGCGACAAGCTGCCATGGTCTTCGGCTATCCTGCTGGTGCTTTTTGTCATCGGTATCTCGGTGGGCGCACCCTGGATCGGCGACAACGTCTTGGGATTCGACCCGACTGGACACCAATCTGCGGATGCGGAGCAAGCCGCCGACCTGGGCTGACGAGTCATGGCCCATGTTTCAGGAATTTACCACCACTTGCCAGGGGGACGGCGGCTGCAACTGGGGCATGTGGGGTGCAATTCTAGCGTCATCCGCCAGTGGGCTACGTGCTTGCGCGGCGGCCGACCTGGGCGAATGCCACTGGATGGGCACCGACCAGGCCGGCCGCGATGTGCTGACCCGCGGCATCTACGGCGGGCGCATCTCGCTGCGCATTGGCGTCTAGGTGGCGGTGATCTCGCTGACGCTGGGCGTGACGGTGGGGCTGATCAGCGGCTACTACGCCGCGACCTTCATCGACGACATCATCAACGCCGTCATCATGACGCTGGGCAGTATTCCGCTGCTCTTTCTGCTCATCATTCTGTCGCGCATCTTCCAGCCCGGACCCGAGGGTCTGGCCTTTCTGATCGGCATCTTCGGTTGGATGGGACTGTCGAGACTGGTTCGCGGGACAGATCTTCTCGATTCGAGAACGCGAGTATATCGTGGCCAGCCAGGCCATCGGCACCTCGAGCTGGCGCATCATGATCCGGCACGTACTACCAAACGTCTCGTCGATCGTCATCGTCTCGGCCATCTTCACCATTGCCGGCGCCATCATCGCCGAGGCCGGTCTGAGCTATCTGGGCGTGGGCATCGGGCCTCCGCTTCCCAGTTGGGGCAACATGATGCAGGGGTCGCTAGGCAACTTCACCGATGCTCCCTGGCTTGTGCTGGCGCCCGGCATCTTCATCTTCATGACGACGTTGGGCATCTATCTCTTCGGCGACGGCCTGCGCGACATGCGCTGGATCCGTGGATCAAAAAATAGCCACCTTGGACGGTCAGCGACGATCCTTAAACCATGCCGACCGGCTCGAATCGTTGAAACAAATGTCCCAGTGATATCACTGGGACATTTGTTCGTGATGGGCCATGGTGTTTACGTCTGGTCACACTGAATACGAAAGACTTCACACCAGAGGTGGGCCGGTCAAGCGGTCTTGTAATTCAGACGCCGGGCCTATTTATCGAGAACCTACGCAGGCTTGTCGAACAAGACAGGCTCTCTGAGCAATTGTGGGGTGAAGTGCACAAGCGATAGAATAGACGGATGTCAAAGACAATAGAGTACACCCAGGCAGAACGAGAGAAGTACAAGATGGTGACGGAGCTCCTCGGGTTGGAGGGGTTGGACGTTGTTGGCCAAAGCTACGATAGGGAGAGCCAGACCCACGAGCTATATTGCGTTGCGCGGTGGGAGGTTGCGCTCTGTCCGAAGTGCCTGCAATTGAGCGAGAGCGTTCATGACTATCCCAAACGAAGGCGGATTCACGATGCGCCATTGAGGGGAGAGAAAGTGATTCTGCTCTTCGACAGCAGACGGTTTGACTGTGCTCATTGCAAGAAAGCGTTCACGCAAGAGATTGCCGACGTGGCGCCGGATTGCACCTGTACTCACCGGCTGTATGATGAGATAACCAACCCGAAACGGAAACAAGATGTGGCCACCCTGTCCGAACTCTATGGGATAGGCTACAAGGTCGTAGAACGCATGTTGCTCAAAGCTGGTGAGTTCAAGTTGGCGGACCGGCGCAAAGAAGCGCTCCAGGTCACTCGGCTGGGGATCGATGAGATCGCCCAAAAAAAGGCCACGGCGATTTTGTCCTCGTCCTGACTTGCCTTTGCCGCAACCGATCTTTGGGCACATTATCGGGCAGCCGTACATGCCGTCTTTCCTGAAGTAGCCGTTGTGGCTGACCGCTTCCATGTGGTTCAGAACCTGCACGACGTGATCCACCATGTTCGGCGAGAAGCCCAGAAGGCTGCCGACGGCGACGATGAACAGAAGCAACTCAAAGGCTTACACTATTTGCTGCTCAAGAATGAGCACAACCTGACTGACGCTGACAAAGAACGGCTCTCCGCACTGGCTGATTCACATCCTGACCTCTATCGCCTTTGGCAACTGCGCCAAGAACTGCATGACTGGTATCAAACGCAGACAACGCCTGACCTGGCCCGACTCACCCTCGATACATGGATTGCTGACGCTCGACAGCTTGGCATGAAACAGCTTGACATCTTTTGCAACACGCTGACTGAATGGCAAGCCGAAATCGTGAATTTCTTTCATCATCGCATCACCAGCGGCTTGGTTGAAGGCATGAACAGCAAGATTCGCGTCCTCAAACGCATTGCCTTCGGCATTCCCAACTTTGACCACTTTCGCCTACGCGTTATTGCTTTCTGTGGCTAAACCCCACAATTGCTCAGAGAACCGTTAATGGCTGGCGCGATGCTGGTTCGACGAAATCTCAGGGGGTTGACACGTACGACGTACAGGATTTATCATTGTAGGTACCGACTTGGGTCTCGAGCGTGGCGGCATCAACCCCCAATGCCCCGCAGTGCAGCAGGCTTCATACCCCACTCAAGGAGAAAAAAATGATTGAGCCAAAACGACGAAAGATGCCCATTCGCCGTCCTGCGACGCCACAGGTTATCGGCAAGGATCGCGACGCGCAGCCGGTCGACGCCGCGCGCAAGCGCGGTGCTTCGCCAGGCCAGATCGTTCAACGCCTCCAGAACGCCCCCCATTTGCTGAACGCAAGGGACATCGGGTACCTGCAGCGGACGATTGGCAACCAGGCGCTGGCGCATCACCTGACCAGCCAGCGCGCCTTTCGACCGTGTGCCGTCTGCCATTGGCAGGGCGGGCACGGGCGCGCTGTCCCTGGGGAACGCAGATAGTCGTCTGGAGCGGCAGGCCGATCAGGTCGCCGGATACGCTCAACCGAGCAAACAGGTCGCAAAAGATGGCACGCAGTTGGATCGTCGGCTGGAGTCGAAGATTCGTGCGCCGGCCGGTGGCGGCGACCTGGTTCCTGAAGTGGTGCGCAGGAAGGCGGAGCAGGCGACCGGCGCCAAGTTGGGTGGCGTGCGCGTCTTCAGCGGTGAGCGCTCGCACATGCTCAACGACCAACTGCATTCCGACGCCTTCACCCACGGCAATAAGATATTCCTGGGCAAGGGCCAATCCAAGTTCGACGTGCAGTTGATGACTCACGAGTTGGTGCATACAGCACAGCAAAGCGCTTCCGGCCATGGACCTGCAACGATCCAGCGCAAGGCCCAGAACCTCAAAATAGACAAGCGGCTGCGCCAGAAGTACAGCGGTGGCCGTGTGAATGGGTGGCTGGCCGAACTGCGCCAGTTGATCGAAGAGTACAACGCAATTCCATTGGACGACACAGACTATATGCGGCAGCTGCTTCTGTTGAGGGATATCAGTAAAAAAGCCTTTCAGATCCGTGGCGTAGTGGATTCATGGGGGTTTCTGGCTAAGGGAAAGAGCTTACGTAGCCTGGGCGGACCGTTCCGTCGTGCGTACATGTTGCTGATCCGCAACTTGACCATGTTGGCCGGTAATGCTTCTGATGACCACAAGAATCCTCCGAAATGGTCGATCGTTCCCAAGGAAATGAGGCGCGTCATTGACCAGGGCAAGCAGGCGCAAACAGCTGGCCGGGAAGCTAGGCGCCAGGAACTGATCCTTGACATCGATCAGTTTGAGCAGGATGAGTTGACGCTGGACCCCTCCGAGCTTGGCTTGGGCAATGGCAACCCACAGGGGTGGGGCATGGATGACGAATAGATGAATCGTTGACCTGTCGCCGATCCCGACTTCCTTTGCCGCAGAATTGGGGCGATGCTATACTGACGCTCCGAATTTTGCTTGACAGCGCGGGACCTGGATTCGCGCTGAATGCACAGGAATCGTGAGCGAATGCAGGTTCTGATTACCGGCGGCGCTGGCTTTATCGGCGCCCACCTGGCCAACGAACTCCATACCCGCGGCCACTATGTGCGGGTGCTGGACGACCTGAGCAGCGGCGATCCCTTCGGTCTGCTGCCCGGCATCAACTTTAACCGCGGCGATGTGGTCGATCTGCCCAAACTCTGGTCGGTACTCAAGGGTGTGGATGTGGTCTACCACCTGGCCGCACGGGTCAGCGTGCCCGCCTCGATCCTCTATCCGCGCGAGTACAACGCTGTCAACGTGGGCGGCACGGTGACGCTGTTGGAAGCGTGCCGCGATGTAGGCGTCAAGCGGGTGATCCTGGCCAGCAGCGCCACCGTCTATGGCGACCACGACCGGCAACCGGTGACCGAGGAGATGCAGCCAAGACCGGCCGCACCCTATGCGGTCAGCAAGCTGGCCGCCGAGCAATATCTTTTCAACATGGGCCGGCTGATCGGTTTCGAGACAGTCGCGCTGCGCATCTTCAACGCCTATGGACCCGGCCAGCCGTTGCCACCCGCCCACCCGCCGGTGATCCCGCAATTCGTCCAGCAGATTCTCGGTCGCGGCTCAGTCGTCGTCTTTGGCGATGGGTCGCAGACGCGCGATTTTGTTTTTGTGGACGATGTAGTCGAAGCGCTGGCCAGCGCCGCGTCCGCTGATGGCGTGGACCAGCAGATCATCAACGTGGGCAGCGGCGTCGAGGTCTCCATCAACCAGCTGGTGGCGCAGATCGGCGAGACGGTCGGTATGGAGCCTGATCTGCTCTACGTCAGCGAAGAGTCGGGCGGTATCGCCCGCCTGGTGGCCGACTGCATCAAAGCCGAGCAATTGTTACGTTGTCGCCCACAAGTCAGCCTGGCCACCGGGTTACAACGCTTGCTCGCCGAGGATCCCCAATTCGCCCCCATGCCCGCCATCAACGGCTATTCACATCTCGCTACGCCACGCCAAGGACGCACAACTTGAAGTCGTTCCCTATCCGCTTGGGCCTGTTTCTGCTTGCCTCACTTTTTCTCTTCACGCTTGGTGCATGCAGCCGCGGCGGCGACCGCGTCCTGGAGACCTATCTCAACGCCAATCGCGACCAGCTCGACCGCCCCACCAGCGTCGATAGCCGCCCGGTCCGCTTTGTGGTCGAACCGGGCACGCCGGGTCGCGCCATCGGCCAGCAATTGCAGCAGGCCGGCCTGATCCGCGATGAGCTGCTCTTTGAAGCCTACGTGCGGGTCAACGGGCTGGGCGCGCGGCTCGAGGCGGGCCAGTTTCTGCTCGATCCGTCCATGACGATGGTCGAGATCGTCGCGGAATTGCAGAACGCCCAGGCCGACAGCCTGACGGTCACGATTCCCGAAGGATGGCGACTGGAACAGATCGCCGACTATTTTGACCAAGGGACCCTCTTTGTCGACCAGCCGGAGCAGGGCGCCGAATACCTGAGACTGGTCTCTGGCGGAGACCTGGCCGGCCTGGATGCCAGCCGCTACGGGTTTCTGGAAGATCGCCCGGCGGGTAGCTCGGCTGGAGGGCTATCTCTTTCCAGACACCTACGAGGTGCCGCCCAGGCGCTGCTGGCCGAGCGATGTGCTGGGGCGGCAACTGGATACCTTCGCCGGCCGCGTGCTGCCCCTTTACAACGCAGCGCTTGGAGGCTGGCGAGACCGATCTGGACCTGCACACCGTGCTGACCGTGGCCAGCATCGTCGAGCGCGAAGCCGTTGTGCCGGAAGAGCGTCCTACCATCGCCGGCGTCTATCTCAACCGGCTGGTCAATGGCATGAGGCTGGAGGCCGATCCGACCGTCCAGTACGCGATGGGTTATCAACCCCAGAGCGGCCAGTGGTGGAAGACGCCGGTCTTTCTGGAAGAATATACCAGCGTGATCAGCCCCTACAACACCTACCTCAACGAAGGACTGCCTCCCGGTCCAATCGCCAGCCCAGGCCTGAGCAGCATCCAGGCCGTGTTGGCGCCCGAAGTCCACGACTACCTCTACTTTGTCGCCCTGCCCGATGGCAGCGGCGCCCACGTCTTTGCCCGTACCTTCGAGGAACACTCCGAAAATGTGCGTCGCTATCTCCAGGGTGGCTGACCGTGGGCCGCAGGCGACCCGATAAGTTCATTTTTCAACTGACAACAGAGAGCACTCAAATATGGTAACCCAAACGAAGCCGCCGCCCGCTGGCGTCGGTGCCCACAAGGGGCGCTTCGGCACCTTCGCCGGCGTCTTCACGCCCAATGTACTGACTATCCTCGGCCTGATCCTCTTCCTGCGCACCGGCTGGGTGGTGGGTCAGGCAGGGCTTGGTCGGCGCTATGGTGATCGTTCTGATCGCCAACTCATCACCCTGCTGACCGGTCTCTCATTGTCGGCCATCGCCACCAGCATGAACGTCCGCACCGGCGGCAACTACTACCTGATTTCACGCTCGCTGGGCTTGGAGATCGGCGGCGCCATCGGCATCCCCCTCTATCTTTCCCAGGCCATCTCGGTCGCTTTCTACCTCATTGGTTTTACCGAAGCGCTGCAATCTGTTGCCCTACTTTCAGCCCATCGACGCCCGGCTGATCACGACGGTCGTCGTGCTGGGCTTTGGTCTGATCGCCTACATCGGCGCCGACTTTGCGCTGCGGATCCAGTACGTCGTGTTGGCTGCGCTGGGCGCTGCGTTGGTCTCCTTCTTCCTCGGCGGCTGGGACAGCTTTATCACGCCGACGCTGACAGCCAACTACACGGAGAAGCAGTTCGTTCTGGACCGTCTTCGCCGTCTTCTTTCCTGCGGTGACCGGCATCACCGTCGGCGCCAGCATGTCGGGCGATCTGAAGAATCCGAGCAAGAGCATTCCGCAGGGGACGCTGGCCTCGATCGCGGTCACGGCGGTGATCTATATCGCCACCGTCATCTGGCTCTCGCTCCACGGCACGCCGACCAGAACTGATTACCAACAATCTGATCATGGAGGATATCGCGCTCTGGCCGATCCTGGTGCTGATCGGCGTCTGGGCGGCGACGCTCTCGTCGGCGCTGGGCAGTGTGATCGCAGCGCCCCGAGTGCTTGCAGGCGCTGGCGTTCGATGGCATCGTGCCACGAAAATTGGGCGCCACCTTGGGCAGCTCGACGGAGCCGCGCATGGCGGTGCTGCTCACAGCCGGTATCGCCATCGGCGTGGTCTGGCTGGGCGATCTCAACTTCGTGGCGCCGGTCATCAGCATGTTCTTCCTCAACACCTACGGCATGACCAATCTGGTGGCGGGCATCGAGAAATTGGTCGGCAACCCCAGCTACCGGCCCCGGTTCAACATCCACTGGGGCGTGTCCATGCTCGGCGCGCTGGGCTGTTATGGGGCCATGTTCCTGATCAATCCCATTGCAACAGTCGCAGCGATTGTCATCAGCTACGGCATCTGGTTTATCTGGAGCGGCGGTCGCTCCGTCAGGCTGCCCGTCGCCGCATACGCAGCTATATTCTGGAGCGGGACATGATGGCGTTCGCCGAGGCGGATGTCGTAGAAGGATTTTGTTGGAAGGCGCGCGTTGACCATCATGCCCCCTCCTGATCATGCAAGGCGGCCTGGCGGGGCTGGAACCAGACCACCGGCTGACCAACACCCAGAAGGACGCGGGGACCAGATCAAGCTGATGCGGCAAGCGGCCTCGCTGGGCAAGTCGGTCCTGTTCCTGCGCGAAGACGAGGAGTTAGGCTTTGGCCGTCAGACCGTGATCAACGTCTGGTGGCGCGGGCGTGGCGGCAACGCCGATCTCATGCCCCTCCCCTCCCCCTCCCCTCTCACAACAACGCCCCCACTCCCCAATCCCCCCACCATCCCATGATGCCAAGACTAGCCGGTGTCGCATCATTCTGCACCCCCAAATCGCCCCCACAACCCCCACTATCTCCACAATACGCCCCCACCATTGTGAGCCCATGATGCGCAAGACAAGCCCCCACTTGCCTGGACACCGACTTGACCCTCGGGCTAGATCCCAGATGTTGACGAGGACGTGTGGACCCGCTGCCCTCGGCTTGATCCCAGATGTGACGAGACGTACGGCGAGCGCATGGAGACACCGATCCAAAACATGGGCACCGTCTTGCTCGTGCGCAGCGCTCAGGAGGAGAACCTGCTGGACGTTGAGGAGTGAACCTTGGAACGCTGTCCAATGTGGGACCGTTTGCTGAATGATCCCGTGTCTGTCATGGTAGAACCGCACGCACGCCCAGCAACCTGTGCGGCTACAAGCCATAGAAGTTCGACTTATGTCAAAACTTCAACTTCTGGAAACCCATCAGCTCACGATTGACAAGAAAATACTTGACCTGAAGTCTAACCTATCGAAACGGATGTGCAACATGAAAAAACAGATCGCTTTCCTGCTCTGCCTGCTGTTGATCAGCAGCATCCTGCCGGCGGCTGCGCTGGCTCAAACGTTATTGCCCGCCGCGGCGATTACCATCACCTCACCCCAGCCGGGCGAGGTCAACCCGTCGTTCATCACGGTGACCGGGACGGGTGTTGGCCTGCCGGAAAACAATGTCGTGATCCAGGGGCTGGACGATGCCGGCACGTTGCTCGGCCAGACGGTTGCCACGGTCAACGCCGAGCTTGGCGCTGAGGGGCCGTGGGAGGCGACGCTGGAAGTGCGCGTGGCGCCCGGTACAACGGGCCAGATCTACGCCTATTCTGCCTCGCCAGCCGATGGCAGTATCGTGGCCGACGCGCCGATCCAGGTTACCTTTGGCCAGGCGCCAGAGCCGGAGCCAACGGCTGAACCGACGCCTGAACCAACCGCTGAGCCAACGCTTGAACCAACATCTGTACCGACACCCGAACCGATTCCAGCGTCGATCGCTATCGATATTCCGTTGGCCAACGAGGTGGTCAGCAATGTGGAGGTCGTCGCACAGGGCACCGGCAGCGGTCTGCCAGAAAACAACCTTGTGGTGCGCGCCTGAGTAGCAACGGCGTGATCCTCTCCGAACAGCCGACCAGCGTGGACGCTGGTCTGGGGGTGCGGGTCCCTGGCGAGTCGTATTGACGCTTGGCCTGATCGAACCGGGCACGAAAGGCAGCATCTATGCCTTCGCATCCTCGCCTGCTGACGGGTCGATCCTGGCCGAGGCGTCTGTGCCTGTGCAATTTGGCACACCGCCCTTGCCCACCCCTACCATGACGCCCGAACCGACAGCCACGGCGCTGCCCACTGCGCCGCCAGAAGCCACCGCAACACCGGAACCCACACCGACTGCCGTGCCCACGTCTGCACCACAAACGCCGCTGGTGCGTATCTTCTCGCCGGCCGAGGGCGCGGTTGTGAGGACGGAAAATGGCGTGACGGTCTCTGGGGTAGCCAGCAATGTCTTCGAGAACAACGTCGTCGTGAGTATCTCTGCCAGGGGCGGCGCGACGCTGGCGCAACAGGCGACCACCGCCGACCCCAACGGCAACTGGTCGGTCACGTTGCAGGTCGGCGCACTCAACGCACCCGGCACAGTCCGCGCCTATTCGACGTCGCCTGTGAATGGCGCTGTTGTGGCCCAGGATGTGGTGAATGTCTACTTCCAGAGCGCGGTCATCGAACCGCCCCGACCGCCATCCATTTCCATCCTTGCACCGGCCAATGGCGCCACCGCGCAGACAGCCGGCGGCCTGGTCATCTCTGGCCAGGCGATCAACGTCTTCGAGAACAATGTCATCGTGCGTGTGCGCGACAGCTTCGGTCAGACCATCCGCCAGGCCGTAGCCACGGCAGATGCTTCTGGCAACTGGTCGTTGGTCGTGGACCTGTTGATCGCCAATGGCTCGCCGGGCAGCATCTACGCCTTTTCCACTTCGCCAGCCGACGGCAGCGTGATGGCCGAAGACCTGGTCAATGTGACCTTTGCCAGCAACTGCACGGTGCGCACCCAGTGGCCGATCTACATTGTTCAGACCGGCGATACGCTCTTCAGCATCGCACAGAGCACGGGCAGCACGGTCGGCGAACTGGTCGCAGCCAACTGCCTGCCCAGCCCCAACCTCATCCACCGTGGCCAGGCGCTCCATGTGCCCAGGCTGCCTGGCGACAGTCGTTGTGGTCGCGCCGGAACTGGCGATTTCAACACCGGAGTTGGATACGACGTTGGCCCGCAACACGCCTTTCTTGGTCGAGGGTTCCGCCGCTGGCACTGCCCCAGGCAACGTCTTCGTGCGTGCGCTGGACAGCAATGGCAACGTCCTGGCGGATGTTCGTGGCGAAACCACGCGTGTCAACGACGCAGGTGATCGCTGGCTGTGGGAAGCCAAGCTGGTGGTCCCCGATCTGCCTCCCGGTACGCGCGGGATGCTCTACGCCTACTCGCTGTCGCTGCCCGACGGCGCGGTGATTGCCGCCGCCACCCAGCCGGTGATCTACGGCGAGGATTCTGGCGACAGCTATCTGCTCATCACCGATCCGCTGCCCTATGCCACCACTCTGGAGCGGCGCGTTCGAGATTTCGGGTCGCGGGCGTGGCCTCTTTGAGGGCAACGTCGTCGTCCAGACGTTGGACAGCGCCGGTCGCCCCCTAACGCTCGAACCGGTGACCATGAGTACGGATGAGATTGGGGGCGAGGGTGAATGGAGCGCCGTGGTGGAGCTGGACTACGTGGGGCGCGGTCAGATCGTCGTCTATTCGCCCAGCCCCGACGATGGCAGCTGGATGGCTTCGGCCAGCGTGGACGTGGTCTTCGGCGATGTCGATACGTTACCCAGCCACCTGCTGATCACCTACCCGTTGCCCAACGCGATTGTCTCCAACGAGACGAACATCTATGCCGTGGCTGGCTATGTCAGCCCCGCTGCCGTGGACAATGTCTTTGTGTTGGTGGTGGATGAGTTTGGCGACATTCACTATTCAGCGCCGGCGGAAGTCGACCGGGCGACCGGTCTCTGGTCGCTGGTCGCCGAACCCGATGTGGTGATCGAAACGGACCAGAAGTTGACTCTCCACGTCGTGGCGGTCTCACCGGTGGATGGCAACATTCTGGCCCGTGATCGGTTCCGGCTGACCGCCCGCCCAGCCAGCGCCACCGTGACCGGCCACGTGGCCTATCTGGAACGCATCGCCCTGCCCGAGGACGCCATCGTCAAGATGCGGCTCGTCAACGCGTCGCTAGCCGATGCGCCGCCAGAGATGACCACCGAAGGTGAACAGACGATATTCAATCCGGGGCAGGCGCCCATCCCCTTTGCGCTGCGCTACAACCCGGCGAACATCAACGAGAATATGCTCTACAGCGTCAGCGCGCGCATCGAGGACAGCGCCGGCAACCTGCTCTTCATCAGCACCACCAGCAATCCCGTGATCACCCAGGGCAATCCGAGCGAGGATGTGGAGGTGCTGGTGAGCGCGCCGTAACGTGTGAAGGGATGACAAGGTGACGGGATGAGGGTGTGTCGTTCCTCCTGTCACCTTGTCACCCGACTACCCCACCACCCAAAAACCCCACCACCCTATCGCTCCACACAACCAACATGCCAACCAGATCAGAGAGGACAGCCATGAAGATCACCGCGATCAAACCAATCCTGGCCGACGGTGGCCACCGAGTATTCGTCTTCGTCAAGGTCGAAACCGATGTGCCCGGCCTCATCGGCTGGGGCGAAGCGTCGCTGGAGGGCAAGCCGCGTGCAGTTGCCGGTTGTATCGAAGACATGGAGCCGATGATCGCGGGCAAAGACCCGCGCCATGTCGAGCAATGCTGGCAGATCCTCTATCGCAGCGGCTTTTGGCGCTTGGGGGTGATCGGCCTGTCGGCGCTGTCTGGCATCGACCAGGCGCTGTGGGATATCAAGGGCAAGGAGTTGGGCCGCCCGGTCTATGAATTGCTGGGCGGGCCGGTGCGCGACAAGGTGCGCATGTACACCCATTTCGGCGGCGCCACACCCGACGAGATGGCCGAACACGCGCTCTCCAAGGTCGCCAAAGGCTGGACAGCCATCAAGACCGTGCCAGTGCCGCTGACCCGCATCCTGGATGGGCCGGCGGTACTCAAGCGGGCGGAGGCTGGTCTGCGCGCGGTGCGCGAGGCAGTCGGCGACGAGGTGGACATCTTGCTCGACCTGCATGGCCGCTTGACCCCGCAGATGGCGATCCAATATGGCAAGCGCTTCGAGCCGTACAACCCATTCTGTCTGGAAGAACCAAGCCAGGCCGAAAACCCGGCCGCCATGGCGCCCATCGCCCGCGCCCTGACCACGCCGATTGCCACCGGCGAACGGCTTTTTACGCGCTGGGGATTCCGCGAAATCCTGGAGCATCAGGCGGCCAGCCTGTTGCAGCCGGACACCTGTCACGCCGGTGGGATCAGCGAAGTGCGCAAGATCGGCGCGATGGCCGAAGTCTATTATGCCGGGCTGGCGCCTCACAACCCATACGGGCCAGTCTCCACCGCCGCCTGCGTGCAGGTGGATTTTGCCGCGCCCAACTTTGTCATCCAGGAGATGGTGGATCCGGACGCGGCCCCAGAAGCGATGGAGTTGGTCAAAGAGCCGCTGCCGGTGGTGGATGGGTACATCTACCCACCGCAGAAGCCGGGCATCGGTGTGGAGGTGGATGAAGCCGCCTGCGCCCGCCGTCAGCCCGACTTCTCCAAGTACAAAGCGGGCGGCATGGTGGTGCGCTCCTACGGCGCCTTCCATGAGGATGGCGGTGTCGCCGATTCGTGATGGATGGGTTGCCGGCCGATCCGAGAAACCGGCGCCGGCCAGACTGAAGATGGACTGGCCACAAGGGCGCAAAGGGAGTGGCTTCTTTTTGCGCCCTTGTGCATCTTTGCGCCTTTGTGTCAGGCCGGCTGTTCTACGCTCGTGTTGGCCAAAGCAGAAAACGAGGGAAGGACGCCAAAACTACCTGTCGCGATCGCTCAGCCCACCCCCTGCGGCGCCTCTGGGATCGAGGACGGTTGGCTGACAGAATCTTTCGCCAGCGGATAGTACCAGGCCGCGGCGATCAATGTGCCAACTGCGGTCAACGTCAGCGCCAGGCTAAAGCCCTGCGCCGCATAGACGCCATCGGCAACCGGCGGGAAAACACCGATCACCACACCATACCACCATTGCAACAGAAACGTGCCGCCGATCGCAAAGAGGTTGACCACGGTCACGGCTTTCCCGGTCATGCTCAATGGGAATATCCGCCGGGCGTGTGCCATCAGCATCACATTAAATCCGCCACTGAAGCCGAACATCAGATAGAGCAGCGAAACCAGAACCAGCGGCGGCTGCAAGGCCAGGCCCAGTTGGCAGACAGCAAACAGCAGCGCGCTGACCAGAATCACCCGACCGATGCCAAAACGGTCCACAAGCCAGCCCGAAGCGCCATAGCCAGCCGTCGCGCCGATGGCCATTAGCAGCAGGATGTTGCCAGCCTGAACTTCGTCCAGCTTCATCACATCCATCAGATAGGGCCCGGCCCACAGACCTTGAAAACCCAACACGACGCCCGCCATGAAGAAGGTCATGGGGACAATCCGCCAGATGCGAGCATCGGCCACAATCTCCCGCAACGTACCCTGACGGCCGCTTGGGCCGCTGCCGTGCCAGTCGACGCCATGCGGCGTGTTGCGTGCCCAGTACATGATGGCTACGGCGATCAGCGCCGTGGCCATCGCACCGACGAAAAAGACCGCCCGCCAGCCGATGCTCTGGTTGAGCCACGCCATCGGGGTCGCTGCTAGCAGTGCGCCCAGCGAGCCAATCCCCACCAGCAGGCCGGAGACGGTCGCAAAGCGTTCGGCAGGGTACCATTGGCTGAAAATCTTGAGCGACCCCATCAGCACGCCCGCCATACCCAGCCCCATCAGCGCCCGCCCCAGCGCCAACTGTCCAAACGAAGCAGCTACCGCAAACACGAAGCTGCCCGCCACCGCGGCCAACATCAGGCCGGGCGTGACCCAGCGCGGCCCCCAGCGATCCAGACCAATGCCAAGCGGAAGCTGCATCGCGGCGAAGGCAGCGAAGAAGAGGCTGGTCATCAGACCCAGTTGCGCGGCCGCAAGCCCCATCTCCGCAGCCAGATCTTTGGCGATCACCGCGTTGGCAGAGCGATAGAAGTAGGACATGAAGTAGGCGGACGTGAAGAGCAAGAAAATGGCCGTGCGGCGGCTCATCTTGTGCGACGCTTCCACCAGCCACTTGGCGCACGGCGGGCGCCGTAGCCCAGCCAGCCGTCAAGACGCACCATCAGCCCGCGCAACGATGTGCCCGCCAGGCGTTGCCCGACTCGATGCACCCACTTGCTAAAATCTTTGTTGTACGGGCAGACGCGGATGCAGATCGAGCAGTCGCTGTTCTGGCTGGCCCAGAACTTGAAGCAACGTTCGCCGTCCACACTCCACTTGCGCACACCGACGATGCCGGATTGGTTGAGGGGAATCTCGTTGGGTCCGCCGTGGGGAATGGCTTTGGCCGGGCAGGCGTTGGCGCATTTGCGACAGGATTCGCAGAACTCCTTCACACCAAACCGGATCGGCTGGTCGTGGTCGACGGGCAGGTCGGTGAAGATCTTGCCCAGCCGCACGCGTGGCCCAAACTCTTGGGTGATCAGCAGACCGTGGCGACCGTACTCGCCCAGTCCTGCCTGGATCGCCAGCGGGATCGCCAGCGCAGTGTCGTTGAGGCTGGCCACGGCCTGATAGCCCAGATTGCGGATGTACTGGGTCAGCGCCAGCAAGACCAACGTGTCGCGCGAATAGCCAAGCCCGGTGGCAGTGCCGCTCAACGCCGAAGGCACCGTCTGGATCAGATCATGGTCCATGGCCTGGGCGACGACGATGATGTTGGTCAACCCCTCGGGCAGGTCGTTGGGCTTTTCGCTCTGGCTCTGACGGCTATATTTGTGGGTGTAGACCCAGCGCTCGTCATAGCCGGTGATACCGACCAGGTCCGCGCCAAAGAGCTTGGCCACATGTTTGATCTCGCGGCTCATCTCGGCGGGCGACTCGACCTCAAGACGCTCGGCAGCCACATCCCGCTGGACCGAGTATTCGTCCAGAAATCCCTCGCGGCGATCCTCGCCTTCGCGAAATTCTGCGAAGAGATCGGTGACATGCCAGGACGCGTTGCGTAACGCATAGTCGCGCTGGGTGTAGCCGTCTACCTTGCGCCAGGCGGCCAGTGGTTTGGCATAGGTCTCGTAGAAACGTACCGTCTTTTCGGAATGGATGCTGGCGTCCCAGAGCGAGCGGTTGAAGACATCGTCGCGCTGGCTGAAGCGTCGGAAGTTCTCCAGAATGTCGAAGCCTGCGGCCCGATCTTGCTCGGACGATCGGCTGGCCTCACGGCTGCTTGTCATGGTGCGCTGCCTTCTCGTTTCGATGCTGGCCGCCGATCGCTTGTAGACGGCGCTCGGCCAGGTCGCAATACTCCTGCGCGATGTCGAAGCCAACATAGTGACGCTGATTCTGCGCTGCGGCCAGACAGGTCGTGCCGGAACCCATGAAGGGGTCCAGCACCACGTCGTCTACGTAGGAGTAGAGCCGGATCACCTTTTCGGCCAGTTCCACCGGAAAGGGCGCAGGATGGCCCACGCGTGTGGCCGATTCAGGCGCCACCTCCCAAACCGAGAGCGTGCCTTCCATAAACTCGTCGCGTGCGATGTCCGAGACGCCTTTGTCCGGGCGCGAGAACTCCTGTTTGGCAAAGATGAGCAGATACTCGTGGACATCGCGCAGTCGAGGCGCCTTGGCGCTCATCCAACTGCCCCATGCACAACTGCCGTTGGCGCCTTTGGCCTTGCGCCAGATAATCTCGCCCATGGGCAGAAATCCGGCATCCATGTGGATGTCGTAAAAGAACATGTGTAGGGGGATGTACGGTTTGCGCCCCAGGTTGGCGATGTTGACCACATACCGGCCACCCGGCACCAGGACCCGATAAACATCGCCAGCGACCGCGCGGATCAATTCCAGATAACCCTCTAGCGTGGAGTCTTCGTCATACTCCTTGCCCACGTTATACGGCGGCGACGTAAAGGCAAGCGCCACGGAGTTGTTCGGAATGGCCGTCATCTCGACGGATGACTGGCAGTAAATCTGATCGGCCCACTCGCTCAACGGCCTGACTGGCGCTGGGTTGGCCGCGGGTCGCGCGACGCCCGGAGCGGGGTCTGGGGCGAGCGTCCGATAGAGATTGCGTGTGTAGAAGGCAGACGCATCGTGACGCTCGCGTTTGCTTGCGCCAAAAGAGGAAGTGGTGGTTCCGGTCATGGATGAGTGTGCCTGTTCGCTATGGAAGAGAAGTGTGCGGCCGTTACCCTATTGGTCAAGATCAAGCCGAAGCACCGTGGGAGACTGGATCGTGACATGGACCAATCTGTGTTCGGGATCCTGTTGTCGAAACCAGGCCATCAACGCTTCACCACCGAGGATACGCGGTGCACGGTTGATGTTGGCACGACGGTTGACGTAGCCGGTCAAGGGCGGCTCGTCGCCGATGTGAACTTTGACCGGCTGACCCTCGCCAGCTACATAGTCGGAATAGAGCGCGGGAACGTCAAAGAGTCCGCCCGTCACCTGCATGGGTCCGATCTTGAAGTCAAACTTGGGCGGCTCTGACCGTTCGTCAAGCGCATGGCTGGCCCTGGGCTGGACCGCGCGGGTGCTGGTCGCCACGCCTTTGACCACACCGGTGCTGTCCACGGTGATGGTGCGTGGCGGGGCTTGCGTCTCGTTCCACTCTGGCTGCAAGGTCGCCAGGATACTTGCTTCCAGCCCCGCGGCCAGATTGACCTGGAAGTCGCCATATTGGAGTAAACCGCGCTCCGGCAAGAGGTAGATGTCCACTTCCAGCCCGCTGTACAACGCGTCGGCGATCTGCTGACGCCACTCGACATAAACACTGTCATCCGCCTCCGGCTGCTGAAAACGTTGCATACATCTGGTCAGCGGCTGCTCGGCCCGCCCCACAAATTTCACCTCGCCGCTGGCGATGAAGGCAAACAGAACATCGACTGCGTCGCCCATGCTGTGCAAGGAAAAGGTCGGCGCATCGTTTTCGAGCCGCCAGCCGCCGATGCGTGTGAAGCCGATATCTATCAGTCGTTTCATGTCGCCTGTTTCCCAGTGATGGACCCTCGCGTCGGGACCACCCAATTGACAGATCAAGGAAGATCACACAAACCGCAACTGCGGTCTGTGATCGCACCTGCTTCTCGCTACGTTATCAGCGGCTGCGGATAGGTGCGCTGCCAACCCCGTTTGCCAAAGGCCGGATCGCCCGAAAGCGATTCGTTGCTGTAGACCCGCTTGTCGTCGTGCGAGAGAACCATCGCATTCATGATCTCCTGGGTGAGCAACGCGTCCATGGCGCGGAAGCGCTGGTGGTGCGCCGGGTCGTCGATCAGGTTGTGCTGCTCATCGGGGTCGTCGAAGAGGTTGAAGAGCAACGCCTCGCCCGTGCTGTACTTGGCCAGTTTCCACATGCCCTGATAGAGCATCCAGCCCCCCGACACCATGCCCACCAGGTAGTCGCGGAAGCTGTTGCCGGGCAGATTCAGCAGCGGCAGCGGGATCGAGTCCATGTACGCGGGCACACCCACCCCGGCCGCGGCCAGGATCGTGGCGGTTACATCGCCCAGTTGAACCATGTCGGTAGAGACGCCTATCGTGCGACCGTCCGGCTGGCGCACCATCAACGGTACGTGGATGCTGCCTTCGAAGAAGGTGCCCTTGCCGATCAGATTGTGGTCGCCCAGGTAGTCGCCGTGGTCGCTGGCAAAGATGATGATCGTGTTGTCCAAGACGCCCTGTTCCTCCAACGTGTCCAGAATCTGGCCGATCTCATAGTCGATCTGCTTGACCGACGCGGCGTAGTGGGCGCGAATCTTCTGCTTGTGGGCGTCGGTAAATTCGGTGTAATCGACCCCGTTCCAGGAGGCGCGGTTGCCGTCGATGTTGTTCTGGCGCAGCTTGGGCGCGTCGCCCGGCGCCTCGGGGATGGCCGGCGGCATTTTCTCCGGGGCGACCTCGTCCAGATATTCCTGGTTGGGGTCATAGGGGCAGTGGGGGCCGGGAAAGCCAACCATCATAGCGAAAGGCGCTTCGCCGCTGTAGTTGCGCAGGAAGCGACAGGCCTCTTCGCCCACGAAATGATCCACAGACAGCTCCCAGGGCAGCTTGTTGACGATCGCGCCCCGGTTGTCAAAGTAACCGTCGTGTTCGTTGCCGTGATATTTGCGGTGCCCCTGCTCGTGGAGGAAGTGATAGTACTCGTCGCGCACATGCAGCCAGCGCTTATCCTCGGCCCCGGATCGATACTGGAAGCCGTGGGTGATGTCCCAAGGGTAGAAGTGCATCTTGCCGATGGCCGCGGTGTAGTAGCCTTGTTGGGCCAGCAATTCTGGCCAGGTCTGGATGCCGCACGCGGCCAGGTCGGGGCGCAGCCATTGGCCGTTGTCGGTGACGCCGTTGCGGATCGCGTTCTGCCCGGTCAGCAGCGAGGCGCGCGCCGGGACGCAGATCGGCGAGGTGGAATAGGCGCGGGCATAGCGGACGCCCTCCAGACCGATGCGGTCGATGTTGGGCGTTTCGACAAAACGCGCGCCGTAGCAACTCAGAAAATCAGCCCGCAACTGGTCGGGCATGAGGAAGACGATGTTGGGTTGGTCGCTCATGGTTCTCGGCCTCTTGGTTGTGAAGGGTTGAAGGGTTGTTCAAAATCAGTTGGGGTATCCAGAAGTCCGACGTTTCGGCATGGTTCGCTCACGCTAGTTTATCAGGTTTACAAATATGGGCTACCGTAGGTGCGGCTTGTAGCCGCATGTCCTCGGGTAAAGCAGCTAGTGCGGTTGCAAACCGCACCTACAATTTGTTTACATACAGTGAACCACGCCAACTTTTCTCAACATTCGAACTTCTGCTTCAAGCCAACGTTCGCGTCAGCCGTCCGCCCCTTCGCGTACGACTTCCTCGGCTCGCGCCCGGGTAACGTGGCGTTTGACGGCTGCCAGGTCTTCTGGCTTGGAAACGACGAGGGAACCATACCAAGCCAAGAGCGAACGGTCGACGTCATCGATCTCAACGACGTGATCGCGCAGGGAAGAATGGTTCGTTGTCTCGCTGGCTCTGGTCTGCATACGTACCTCTCATGGCAACTATCTGACTCAGTTAGCATTGTAGGTCAATCAAGTCTCGATACCAAGCAACGCATCGCGCGTACTCACTGGCGATCAACTCAACCCTGCACCAAAGCTAGCACGGCTTTCATATAACCCAACGCATAGGCCATGCCCGCGTGCCAGGGCGCATTGCAACTCATCTGCGGCGTGTGGTCTGGGATCAGTACACCGTCAAAGCCGTTCTTGTGCAGGATGCGCACCACGCGCAGCATGTCCACATCGCCCTCGTCCACAAAGACTTCGTAGTAGTTGGGCACCTTGCCGCGCACGTTGCGAAAGTGGACATAGCAGATGGCATCCTGCTTGCTGTATTGATCCACCACGTCGTAGATGTCGCCCTCGGTCATCTCGGCCAGCGAGCCGATGCAGAATTCCAGCCCGTTGTGATAGGAGGGCTTGAGGTCCAACCGTTGCTGATAATAGCGCGGCTGATAGACCAGGCGGGCGTGGCCGCGCAGCGTGGGCATAGGCGGGTCATCGGGATGCGCGGCCAGGCGAACACCGGCCTCCTCGGCCACCGGCACCAGCTCATTAAGGAAGTCGGCCAGTCGCGCCCACAACTGTTCGTGGCTGACCGGGCTGACGACGCCGGGCGGCGCATTGCGGTCGTAGACCATGTTCCAGACCGCGCCGTTGGCAATCGGCGTCTCGTCCGGTCCGTCGGGGCCGATGAAGCCCACCGAATCGGCATCGCCGCGCGCCCAGTTGCCGCCCACACGACCCCAGACCCCGGCGATGCTGAAGTTGTAGCCCATACAGGGCACGCCAGCGCGGCCCATGTCGCGGATCATCTGCTTCAGGTTTTCCATCTGCTCAGCCTTGCGCGGGCCGTCGAGCAGCACATCGTACCAGTGCGCGGGGTTGAAGTTCTCCAGCGCGGCCAGTTCCAGCCCCGCACCGCGAATCGCGGCAACCAGGTCGCGCAGTTCTTCGTAGCCCCACAGCGGCTGATCGCCGGCATAGCCCCAGCTGTCGTCGCCGCTGGCCGTGCTCAAGCTGTCGTCCGTATGAAAATAGTCGGTGAGATGGGCGACGATGTGGGTCGCGCCCGCCTGCTTGGCAAAGCGGAAATTCTCCTCCGTGAGCATGTGGCGGTAGAGGCCAAGGCCAAGTTTCATGATTCTTGCTCCTCTCTGGGTGCGTCGTAAAGTTGATGCCTGCATGTGCCTGGAAGCTGCGAGCGTTCAGGCAGGCACGCAGATGCGATCATGGTTCCGTTTCGAAAGCGGCTTCCAGCGCTTCAATCGCTGTCCGCAACTCGCTGGGCTTGAAGCCCCACGGCCCGCGTCCTCCGGCATGGGCGACATGACCGGTCGCATCGACCAGGTAGAGTCGTTCCGGCCAGGCCGCGTAGGCGGTCATCACCGCGTCGTCCATCTCGTCCACGTAGGTCTTGATGCCGTACTGGAGCGCGGTCTCGCAGTCGCCCGCCACCGCGCGGCGCGCTTCGAGCGTGCGCGGGTCATCCGTGCGATAGCTGCTGCCCACATCCCAGCCATCGGTGGGGTGTGCCTCGCGGATGTAGATCATCAGGAACTGAACCCGGTCGCTGAAGCGCGCATACAAGTCGGCGAGGCTCACGGCCTCGCGCACAAAGGGCGGTCAGGTGAAGCTGCCAAAGACCAGCGCGACCGGTTTGCGGCCAGCGAAGTCGGCCAGGCGAACCGCCTCTTCACCGCGCACATCCCGCAGCGTGAAGTCGGGCGCACGGTCGCCGACCTTGGGGGCCAGCGGGTCGTGGGCATCTTGCCAGGCAATGGCCGCGTCGCGCGTCTTGATGGTGTTGCTCATGATTTGGCGCCCTTTCTGGATGGCAAAATGCTAGCGCTCGACTGTGATCGCATAGTGACCCTCAACGTGGGGGAAGCGCGCTTCCAGATCCGACCCCAGTTCGACGCCCAGACCCGGCGCGTCGGGCAGGATCAGCCGCCCGTCTTGGATGGCCGGTCGCTCGGCCAGAATCTCCCACTGCAATGGCCCCTGGATCATGCAGAGTTCCACATTTCTCTATGCACGCGGGTTGGGCAGCGCGGCAACCATGTGACCGTGGGCCATGCACATCAGCCCGTTGTGCCACGTGTGGGGGCAGAGGTCGACGCCGTAGCGATCGGCCACCTCGGCGATGCGCATGCATTCGGTGATGCCGCAGACGCCGGCGTCGGGCTGCACGATGCCGTAGGCGCGTTTCTCCAGGTAGGGGCGGAAGCGTTCCAGCGTGGTGAACTGCTCGCCGCCGGTGATGGGCAGATCGACCGCCGCGTTGAGCCGCGCGTAGCCGTCGATATCGTCCTGCGGGATCGGCTCCTCGAACCAGGTGAAGCCCAGGCGGTCCAGCTCCTTGGCGATGGCCAGCGCCTCGTCCTCGGTCAGGCGCTGGTTGCCGTCGAGCATGAGGTCCATGCGTCCGTCGACTTCCTGCACGAGCTCACGTACGAGGCCGAGGAAACGATCCACGGTCACGCCATCCCACGACCATTCGGTGCCGATGCGGAACTTCATGGCGGTGTAGCCGGCATCGACGCAGCCCAGCGCCTCTTCGATCAACTGATGCGGGTTGTCGCGCCAGTCGTAGCGGCAGCCGCTGGAGGCATAGAGACGCACCGGTCGATGGGATCGGCGGCCAGCAGTTCGCTGGTGCGCTTGCCCTCGATCTTGCCGCGCAGGTCCCAGAGCGCGCAGTCGATGCCGGAGATCGCCGCGTCATAGGGCCGGTCGCCACCGTTGGGGTGGGGAACGATGCTCGGTCGCGTGGGTCTGCGCCGATGATCTCCGGCGCCAGCCACGCCACCCAGTCGCGTATTTTCAGCGGCCAGCCATAGGCGCTGGCCTCGCCGATGCCGATGAGCCCTTCGTCGGTGTGGATGACCACAATCGCGCAGTCGGCCTTGACGGTGCGATAGCGGCTGGTGATCCACTGGCGTTCGGGCTCGTCCGCGGCCATGGTTTCGATCTGGGTGATCTTCGCCCAGGTCTTTCGTCAAGAGTTGAAGAAAGTCTTGGACGATTGCCTGTTGACCGGGCGTCCCGGCCCATTCTTGTTCAGCGGTTTGTCAAGGCAGCCCAAACGCGTTCGGGCGTGAAGGGAATCTGGCGGATGCGCACGCCGGTGGCGTCGTAGATCATGCCGGCCACCGCTGGCGCCAGCCCATCCTTGGGGATTTCGGCCACGGCTTTGGCGCCAAAGGGGCCGGTTGGCTCGTTGGTCTGAACCAGGATCGCCTTCAGTTCGGGCATCTCGTCCGCGGGATAGATGTGGTAGTCGCCAAAGCGCGGGTTGACCACGCGCCCGGCTGAGTCGTAGACCATCTCCTCGCAGACGGCGTAGCCCAGCGCCTGCACCATGCCGCCCTCGACCTGCCCGCTGGCCGTCATTGGATTGATGGCCACACCGCAATCCACCGCCATCACCAGCTTCTTCACCGTCACCTGACCCGTTTCGGATGTCCACCTCCACTTCGGCAAACTGCCCGGCAAAGGGCGGCGGCTGAACGTAGCTCACGAAGGAAGCCGTGGCCATGATCTGGCGCTGGTCTTCCTGGTGGAGCTGAATGGCAGCGCTACCTCTTCCAGGGTGACCGAGCGGCCATCGGGCGCAACGGCATGTTGATTTTCCAGCCGAATCCGCTCCGGGATCGAGTTCCAGCATGAGGCCCGCCTGTGGCTCGTCTTGATCTGGTCTGCACCTGCTCGGCGGCTTTCTTAACCGCCGTTCCGCGAAATATAGGTGGTGCTGAGCTGGCATAAGCGCCGAGTCAAAGGGGGTCATGTCGGTGTCGCTGGAATACATGAGGATGATCGGTCCAGGCGGCACGCCCAGCACCTCGGCCGCCATTTGCCCCAGCACCGTGTCGGAACCTGTGCCGAGGTCAGTCGCGCCGACCAGCACGTTAAAGGAGCCGTCGTCGTTGATCTTAATGGACGCGCCGCCCATGTCCAGGCCGGGGATAGCCGTGCCGTGCATACACATCGCTGCGCCCAGACCACGCCGTAGATGCGGTTTGCCGGGACTTCGTGCCAGCCCGGTTGGTGCTTGCGATCCCAGTCGATGGCTTGCAAACCCTGGGCAAAACATTCATTCAAGCCGCAAGACTCGATAATCGGCACATCGACGACCGTTTCCTTCTCCCCTTCGCCCAACAGCGGCGCGATGGGCATGGGATCGCCCGCCTGTACCCAGTTTTTGCGCCGGAACTCGATGGGGTCGAAGCCTAGTTCATGCGCGATTTCGTCCATGTGGTTTTCCAACGCGAAGAGCGCCTGGGGTGCGCCGTAGCCGCGATAGGCGCCTGGCACCGGCTTATTGGTGTAGACCACGTCGCAGTGCCACTTCAGGGCATCGGCCTTGTAGGTGCTCAGGCCTCGGAAACCGGCCACCATCTGCACCGTCAGGCCATGGGTGCCATAGGCGCCGGTATTGGCGACGACGCTGAATTTTTGACTGTGCAATGTGCCATCGGCCATGACGCCGGTTTTCCAGGTGATCGTTTGCGGGTGACGGGTGCGGCTGCTGCGGAACTCCTCGGAGCGCGTCAATTCCAGTCGCACCGGACGACCTGTTTTGAGGGTGAGATGCCCCACGATGTCTTCGATGAGCATTTCCTGCTTCACGCCAAAGCCGCCGCCGATGCGCGGCTTAATCACGCGAATCTGGCGCACGGGCAGTCCCAACAGCGGCGCGACCATGCGGCGCACGTGGAACGGCACCTGCGTGCTGGTGCGAATCACCAGCCGTTCGTCCTCATCCCACCAACTGATGGCGATGTGGGGTTCGATGGGCGCTTGCTGCACCTGATGCACGTAGTAGCTGCGCTCAATTACGTGTTCGGCCTCGGCAAAACCCTGGTCTACGTCGCCTAAATGGGCTTCGATGTGGTGAACGAGGTTGCGGCTGGCGTCGTGGATTTTGTCGGTGTCAGGCTCGTCGTGGATGACGGGCGCACCCGGTTTGATCGCTTCGGTTTCGTCGAAGACGGCGGGCAGCACCTCATATTCCACGTGGATCAGCTTGAGCGCCGCTTCGGCAATCTCAACCGTGTCGGCGGCGACGGCAGCCACGCGGTCGCCCACGTAGCGCACTTTGTTGTCGAAGCTGACCTGATCATAGGGCGGCGGGTTGGGATAACTTTGGCCGCCTGAGGCATATTTCACGCGCTCCACATTTTTGTAATGCACGACGGCACGCACGCCAGCCAGCGCCACCGGCGTCGCTGTCGTCGATGTCGAGGATGCGGGCGTGGGCGTGGGGACTGGTCAGCATTTTGGCGTACAACATGCCGCGCAGGTCGATGTCGTCTACAAAGGCGGGGTTGCCCTTTGCCCAGTTTGATGGCGTCTACTTTCGTTTCTGATTTACCGACAACGGCCGTTTCCGGGATGCCAGATTCGTTCGACGTCGGTTTGCGGTTTGGTGTCGGTGGAGATTGAGATTGAGATTGGAGGTTGAGCCGCCAGAGAAGTCGCCGGGTAGTCGTCGTCGGCGGGCGGCTGTTCGGCAAAGTAGGTGGCATCGACGATTCGGGGGCCATCGTAGGGCGGCACATCTTCGCCGCGCAGGTAGGCGGCGGGCGCAGATGGCCTCCACGGGCTTCACATAGCCGGTTCAGCGGCAGAGAATGCCGGAAAGGGCTTCGCGCACGTCGGCTTCAGTCGGATTAAGGTTTTGCGCCAACAGCGCCTTGGCCGCCAGCATCATGGCGGGCGTGGAGTAGCCGGACTGAATCGCGCCGCATTGCGATAAACTGCTTCTGCAACGGGTGTAGTTCTACGCTATCGCCGGCCGCTCAGGCCCTTCGAGGGTCACAATGCTGGGCGCTGTCGGCCTGAGCGGCCAGCAAGCACGCCGCTGTTGACCAGCCGGTAAGAGGTGACGAAGAAAACCTTGGGCGCGCGCTCAGCAGAACAGCATCCGCTTTCGCCCTCGCCGGTCTCGTCGCCATGCTCGACGCTGAAATAGCGCAGGCGGCGCAAGGTGGTGCGCAGCAATTCCCCGGTCGTGACGTCATTACCGTGCTCGTTCGCCGTTGACGGTCAGGGAGATCTGCATGGGTCGTTCTTCTACTACGTGCGCGCTCGCCGACAACGTACAGAGCGCGGGTGACGACGATTTGGGCCATTGCGCGCCTGATAGGGCGCGCTGCCTTTGAAGTTTTCGGGCGGGGAGAGTGGCGCACCGTGCAGCAGCGGGCGTTTCGCCACGCCACAGAGCGCAATGCGCGGCTCGTCGCACGGTCGAGACGGCCACCGCGGCCACGATGGGTCGATCCGAGGGGGTGCGCGCCACGCGGGCGTGTCCGCTTCTGGCGGTCGTCCAAGGCACGGTCACCGCGGTGATCAGCGCACCCGGCTGGCGAACAAAATCGCGCAACGGTGTGGCGGTTGCGCCGTCGGCTGTCTGGGACAAAACCGTCCCATTCAGCGCCAGCAGCGTGTGCATAAAGGAATTTTGACATAATCGGCCAGATGGAGTTCTTCTATCGTTGCGAAACGAGAAAGGAGAACTCCGATGGTAGAAGCACCAGTACTGACCGACTATGTCAGCCTGATTATCACTTTATTCGAACTGTTCAAGCAATATCGCGACGGGCATTCAGATACGAAACGAGGAAGACCGTTCACGTATGCAGAAGAGATGTTCATTGTTTTCTTCCTGATCATGCAGTTTCGGCGTATCTATGCGTTCAAGGCTCAATGGCGCTGGTTGAAGAAACATCCAGAGATGTTGGAGATGCTGGGATGGGCGGTAATACCGCATCGGACGACGATCTCACGTCGCTACAAGGCGCTCTACGAAACGGTGCAAGAGTTTGTCCTGTTCATCGGTGAATATGCGCCAGAATTGGACGAGAAACTGAGCCACAGCCACCTGGTAGAAGACAAGAGCCTCTTCAAGGCCTTGGGTCCAGTCTGGCACCAGAGTGACCGTAAAGAGGGACGAATCCCAGAGAAGCTGCGCAAGCTGGACACAGGTGCAACCTGGAGCAAGAGTGCCTATCATGGCTGGGTGTATGGCTATGGCCTCCATGTGACCTGCAACGAAGACGCCTTTCCGGTGATGGTCCAGGTCGAAACCGCTTCCGTATCTGAAAGCGAAGTCTTGGAGCAGAAGGAAGCCGTGATTCTGGACCGACTCCAGCCTCAGACCCTGGCTGCCGACGATGCCTACACCAAGGCCACACGTGTCAAGCGTTGGGCCAAACGCGGAGTTGCCCTGCTCACGCCCGCTCTGAAATGGGTCAAAGGGCGCTTCGCTCAAGCCTACCATCGCTTCATTAGGCTGCCTGATGTTGCTGAGCATCTGGACAAACGCCGTACTTCAGTTGAACCTCTCTTTGACCTGATCGCCAAAGTCATAGGCACCAATGCTCAACAGAAGCAACTGCCTGTTCAACGTCTCGACAATGTCGGCACTTGCCTGGCCCTGGCCACCCTTTCTGTTCAAGTTTCTATGATCGCCAATTCCATCTGGGGACTCGACCACAGAAACATCACCGATATGGCTTCAGCCTTCCAGTGACACTTATGCACACCCCTCAACTTAATACATGGAAAGAACGGGATTTCTGAACTCCGACAGACAGAACACAAAGCGAGAGTGAAGCCCTTTGTGTGGCTGTTGGTCGGGATTGTGTTGAGCAAATCGGTGCATTTGAGCCATGTTGCCAACAGGATTCCTGGCGCTGCGCAACAGACAAGCGTAACCCGCCGACTGAGCCGATTGCTTGACAATGGCCACATTCGAGTTCGAGAGTGGTACGAGCCGATTGCGAGAAATATCTTGCTTGCCCTTGTCGAATCTGGCGGGGAAGTGCGTTTGCTCTTGGATGGTTCCAAGATAGGTTCGGGCCACCAATTGCTGATGGTTGCGGTGGCCTATCGCAGACGAGCGATTCCGCTGGTCTGGACTTGGGTGAGAGGCAGCCGGGGCCATAGTAGTGCCCACAAACAGTGTGCGCTGTTGGCCTATGCGCACAAGTTGATGCCACCTGGAGCCAGTGTGGTCGTGGCGGGCGACAGTGAATTTGGCGCCATGCCCGTCATGCGCCTGTTGGACCAGTGGAAGTGGTCCTATGTCTTGCGCCACAAGGGAGATATGCTGATTTTCCATCCCGAACGGCACGTTTGGCTCCGTTTCGACAGCCTGGTCAAAGAAGCTGGCGATTCCTGTTGGCTCGAGTCGGTCTCCTTTACGCAGAAGCACGGATTCCCAACCAATGTCTTGGCCTACTGGAAACCAGGGGAAGAGAGACCGTGGTTGCTGACGACCAACCTGGATAATCCGCAGCGCACGGTGCGTATCTATGCCATCCGCATGTGGATCGAAGAGATGTTCGGTGACCTGAAAAAACAGGGCTTTGACCTGGAAGCAACTCGCTTGCGCCATTTTATGCGCCTTTCACGCCTCACACTGGTGGTCGTCTTGGCCTACGTTTGGCTTGTTGCCTTCGGCTCCAGCATCATCAAACGCGGCTTACGCTACCTCGTTGATCGTTCTGACCGCCGTGACCTCAGCATCTTTCGTATCGGATACGATATGCTTCTGCGCAAGATGACCAATCAACAACCTGTCACTATTCGCCTCTTACCATACTTCTGAAAAAAGTGTCAGGTAGCTAGTAATGGATTCAATGATCAGTTGGTGAAAAGGCGACATGAACTCATGGTCACAACGCCGACCACGACTCTCGCCTAATTTCATATTGGTTATGCGCGTCAGTTTTGGTTCGTATCCCACGAAACGAAATCCGCACTTCTCAGCGCACCGATTGGACGCTCGATTATCGGGGTGAACAAGCGCCGATCACTGGCAAACGTATCTCTTCAAAGCCCAAGGCCAGGCTGGCGTTCACGAGTTCGGTGGCGTAACCACGGCCCAGCAAGGTCGAAAAAGTACAAGATATCAACACCCCAACCCGGATCGAAGGGGTCAATGTTCAGGCCACCCCAGCCGCATAGGTCGCCCGACGCTGTATCACGCAGCCCACGGCGCATAGCCGATGGTCGACTCGAGCTGTGCATGAGCCTCAATGTGACGGATGAACTCTTCGAGCGAGGCTGCGTAGGTGTATTGCATGGCGGCTCCGTCGCTTTGAATGCGATAGAGAGTGGCAAAGTCCTCTCTGCCACGCGGGCGCAGCGTCAGTTGTTTTGTCTGGATGACAGGCAACATCAGCGTCTCGGTCACGCGCCCGCGATCAGCCGAAACGCTTCACATCGACCCGGTGCGCGTCGACGAAATCCCAGTCGATGTCCACGCCCAGGCCGGGGCCGTCGGGCACGAGTACGTGGCCGTTGGCATCAATGCTGTCCAGTTCGTCGCTGTAGTTGGTGTAGACGAAGTTCGGCGTGACTGGGCGTTGGGATGGACGAGGCCCAACTCATAGTAGTTGGCGTTGCGCACCGCGGCCATGCAGTGGCGCTGTGCCGGGCCGGCCCCGTGGATTTCCAGGTCCATGCCCAAGCCCTCGGCTGCGTGGGCGACCTTCATCGCGCCGGTGATGCCCATGTCGTAGGTCGGGTTGACGCGCATGTAGTCGGTAGCCTCGGCCATCACCATGTCCACCTTCGGCTCCAGCGTGCGCACATGCTCGCCCATCAGGATCGGCGTACGGATCAACTGGCGCAGCTTGCGATGGGCGTTGAAGAGACCGCCATCCTTGAACGGGTCCTCGTACCAGTAGTAGTTGGCTACAACGCAGGCGCGGCCCACCTCCAGCGCATCGGCAACGGTCTCATATTCACAGGCGGGGTCGATCATCAGATGCATCTTGGGGCCGACCGCCTCGCGCACCTTGAGCACGTTGGCAACCTCGCGCTCGATGGGCGCATGGCTCCAGCCGTGGATTTTGAAGGCGCGATAGCCCATCTCTTTGCACTGGACCGCAAACTCGCCGAAGGCTTCCGGGCTGTCCAGGCCGCCATTTTCGTCGCCATGATAGGTGGAGGCATAGGCGGGCACGGTCCTGCGATAGCCGCCCAGCAATTCCCAGACCGGCGCGTTGTAGAACTTGCCGGCGATGTCCCACAGCGCGCAATCGACCAGCCCGACGCTCATACGGTCGAGTTTGCGCAGCCCGCGCTTGACATCGTTGTAGATCAACTCGCGCTGCAACGGGTTGCGGCCCAGCAGATAATCGACGTACATCTCCATTTGGGCATAGTCGGCGTGGGAGCCGCCCACAAACTCGCCGGTGATGCCCTGGTCGGTGTGGATCAGCAGGATGTATGCACTGCGTTGCAACGTCGCGTCGGCCTTGTAGACCAGATTGAAGCTGTTGTAATAGGCATCGGGCGCCAGGTTCTGGCTCTCCCACTGAATCTTCTGGACTTCGATCGAGGTGATCTTGAGTTGGTTGCCCACGGTCTTCTCTTCTCCCTGCGTGGATGGTTGTGGAATGAAGCGCCTTGCTCCAAACAGTTGGTGCATGAAGGGAAACAGGCGGCTCCAAAAGTATACGCCGCAGGCCATGCTTTGGCGAATATCCAGCCGACTTCCGACTGCTTCGGCTGCAAGGCAATCAGCATGGCCAAGAGGCTGTGGGCTTTCTCAGGCGCGTTCGTTCCAAAAATCACGAACTCTTGCGCAACCTCGCCGGGTTTGTTACACTTCGTTTCATTTGTCGGCTATCAGGTATCAGGGTTGGTTACGGCGTTAGGCGAATCCAAGAATCTGACTATCCACGAAGGCACACCAAGAAACACGAAGCTTAGTCCAGTTCTTCGTGAACCTTCGTGAACCTTTGTGAACCTTTGTGTAGCTTCGTGGATCACCTATTTTCCTGCATTCACCCAAGTAGCCCAGTGGTGTGTGATGCGTAGACCGTGTACAAGTTCACGCACCACGCACTGCTGCACCACGTTAACATGGGCAGACTTGTGGCGTCGTGGATTAACGAGCGTAGTCGATGGACAGTCGCGTACAAGAGTGTGTCGGCCTCACCGCCGACGATATCCACTTTCTGCACCGTGTGGAAGCGGGGCTTCGTCTCACCGCGGACATCAGTCGCGCCGATGCCTTGCTCTGCTGCTTGCTGACGCCCCACGAAGCGCTGGTGGTCCAACACGCCAGACCGCGCTCGATCTCGTCGCTTTATCGCGAACCGGCGACGGGTCAACTGTTGCGTACCGACGACCAGCCGCTGCTCTTCCGTGCGCTAAAGAACGGCAGCGGCGGCCATCAGCAGAAGGAGATCCGCAACAGCGGCGCGCCGATCATCCAGGATGTTCAGCCGATCACCAACCCCGGAAGACGCGTGATCGGCGCGCTGCTTTTCGAGACCAATATGCTGGCCTACGAACGCCAGCGACGCCGTAATCGCAGCTTCCGTCAGGCGGTCATCTGGCTGCAGCAGATGTGTCTGGCCGGCGAGTTGGAATCGACCCGCAACCTGAGTCGCTTCGGCCTGTACGATGGCATTTATCTGGTCGACCACCGTCGGGTGATCACCTATGTAAACGGCATCGCCGGCAACATGCTGCGCTCTATCGGTCTGATGGCCAACCTGCAGGGAAAGCCCATTTCGGAGCTGGAGACAGTCGACGAAGAGATGGCCGAGAACGCGTTCAGTTCGCGCACCTGTCAGGAACAGCGCACCGAATCAGACGACGGCCGCGTCTGGATCCGCAAGGCCATCCCGTTGACTCCGGCGCCCACTGGTCCCCAGGATTTCTGGCTCAATTTGCCCTGGCTGGGCCAACGCGGCGCAGGCGACACCGCGGCGGTGCTGGTTCTGGTCCATAACGCCACCGAAGCCGTGGAAAAACAGCGCGAGCTAAACGTCAAGTCCGCCATCATCCAGGAGGTTCACCACCGGGTCAAGAACAACCTCCAGACCATCGCCGCCATGCTGCGCATCCAGGCGCGGCGCAGCGAAAGCGAGGAGACCAAGCAGGCGCTGGGCGGCGCAGTCAATCGCATATTGAGCATGTCGGTGATCCACGAATTTCTCAGCCAGGACGAGCATCGTCCCATCAACATCCGCGATGTCTGCCAGCGGATCACCGACCAGGTGACGCGGGTGGCCGGCAGCCCCGATCAGGAGATCGACATCCGCGTCCAGGGTCCGACGATCCGCCTGCCCGCCAGCCAGGCCACGCCAATGGCCATGGTCGTCAACGAGTTGCTGCTCAACGCGCTGGAACATGGGCTGGCCGAGGCAAAAAAGGGTGAGATTCTGATCGAACTTGGCGATTTAGGCGATGCCGTTCAGATTGTGGTACAAGATGATGGCGCGGGTCTTCCGCCCGGTTTTGACCCGGAACAGAGCAAAAGCCTGGGTCTGCAGATCGTGCATACGCTGGTCACCGATGACCTCAAAGGGGAATTGAGGCTCGAGACGGTCTCACCCCAAGCGTTACCGGCCAGCGAAGAGATTGCCGGTCAAACCGCACCACCGCCAGCCCAGATCGGCACACGTGCGATTGTCACATTTCCAAAACGCTCGCTGCGGGTGGATTGAGTGAATAGTGCCCGCCGCCAGAGTAACCATCATGACTGACTGTCCGACAAGCTGACATGCCGAGGGATCATTCGTCACCCTGTCACCCCTTCACCCTGTCAGCCGTTCATGATTCTTTACGTAGCAGATCTTATTCTTGCCTACTGTATGCCTTGGTTTAGCCAAAGGAGACGATAAGCGTGGAACGAACACGGGTGATCATAGCCGATGACGAATCGCTGATCCGCATGGATCTGCGCGAGATGCTGACCAACCTTGGCTATCTGGTGGTGGGCGACATCGGCGACGGGCGTAGCGCGGTCAACCTGGCGCGCGAACTGCGCCCGGATATCGTGATTATGGACATCAAGATGCCCGACATGGACGGTATCGAAGCGGCGAAGATATTGACGGAAGAGCGCGTAGCGCCGGTTCTGCTGCTCAGCGCCTACAGCCAGCAGGAACTGGTGCAACGAGCCCGCGAGGCAGGCGTGGCCGGCTATCTGGTGAAACCCTTCCGCGAAAGCGACCTGACGCCGCCATCGAAGTGGCGCTGGCTCGCTTCTGCGAGTTCCGCGCGGTGGAGCGGGAACTGGACGATCTGCAGGAGGCGCTGGAGACGCGCAAGGTGGTGGACCGCGCCAAAGGCATCCTCATGGATACCCAGGGGTTGAGCGAGACGGAAGCCTTCCGCAAGATTCAGAAGATGAGTATGAACAACCGCAAATCCATGCGCACCGTGGCCGATGCCATCATCCTCGCCCATCAGGTCAGCGAGTAGGGTCGGAGCCAGCCAGTGCGACTGTCGATTATCATGCCCGTCTACAACGAGCGGGCAACACTGGAAGAGATCGTGGCACGCGTGCGCATCGGTGGATCTGACCGTGAACCTGCAGATGGCGCCAACTCGCTCTGAGCCGGTCCGGTCACGCTGGAGCGTGAATTGTGCATGGTGGACGACGGCTCCACCGACGGTACGCGCGAGATTCTGGATCCTGGCTCGAGCAGAACGCCCCGGATATGCGCATCATCTATCATCCGGAGAATAGGGGCAAAGGGTCGGCTCTGCGCACCGGTTTCGAACACGCAACCGGCGATATTCTGATCATCCAGGATGCCGATCTGGAATATGATCCTCGCGATTATGTGAAGCTCCTGGAGCCGATGCTGGAAGGGCGGACGCCAGTCGTCTATGGCAGCCGGTTCATGGGTGGGCCGCGCACGGCCATGAGCCTGACCCATACCCTGGGCAACAAGATGCTGACCCTCTTCACCAACCTCCTATTTGGCACTTCGCTGACCGATATGGAGACCTGCTACAAGTGTTTTCGGCGCGATGTGATAGATGGCGTCCGCTTGCGCAGCCGAGCCTTTGAGATTGAACCGGAGCTGACCGCCAAAATCCTCAAGCGTGGCTACACCATCTTCGAAGTGCCCATCAGCTACAACGGGCGCACGTTTCACGAAGGCAAGAAGATCGGCTGGCGCGACGGATTTAGCGCCGTGCGCACACTGATCCGATACCGCTTTGTTCGATTGGGCTTGTGCGTGCGCGTTCGCTGATCAACAGGCGTGGCTACCGAGCCCACACATCGCAGTCACTGAGACGGTTTCCTCATCCCCATCAGCGCAGCAGACAACTGAGTCGTTCGGCACCCGTTCACGCCCCGCGCAACCACCTCGGCACATATAATCGTAGCTCAAAAGCAACCTGGCTGCAATAAAATTGCGTCCTTCTACGCACCAGCGCTGCTCCTCATCACTTGGCCGGGCTTCGCCTGCGTCTGCTGCTGCTTACCGCATTTCCGTTTCGCGAGGATGAAGCGTCTACAGCGTACTGGGCGCTTCACGGCTGGCTGCGAGGATCCGCTGCTGCCTGTCGGTATGGCCGGACAAACCGCCTGTCTTTCTCTGGGCACTGGCGGAGCATTCCAAGCTCTTCGGTGTCAGCGAAGCCAGCGCACGTTTGGTCAATATCGCAGCTAGTACATTGACCATTGCCATGGTCGCAGCCACCGCAAGCGCCTGTGGGGTCGCACCGCCGGCTCTGATCGCAGCCCTGCTGGTCTGCCTCAGCCCCTACTTGCCATCAGCTTCGCACCGACCGTCTACACCGACCCGTTGATGGTGCTGGCCGGTATGTCCGGCGCTGCTTGGCGAGCGTGCGCGGAAGTGCCACCTGGGCAGGCGTCTGGCTCGGCGTCGCGATCATGACCAAACAACAAGGGCTTGTTCTATGCGCCGCTGGTCTTTGGCGCTCTCTGGCTGACGGCCAGGTCGAAGCCGACGATAACAGGCCGGCCAACGCTCACCCTGCAGGCTGCCGCTGCTGTCAAACCGGGCTGCGGCTTGCCTCTGGGCTGCTCTGTGTGATCTTGCCCGTTCTGATGGGCTGGGATAGCGTTGCGCTGGGCAGTTGCGCCATCGCCCTGGGATCTGAGCGTGCGCAACTATGCGGCGGTCACATTGCTGCCGCCGTCTGACTGGCCGGGGCGAGTGCCGGCTGGCTGTCGATTGTTGTGGGACCTGACTGCAAGCTGGCCAACCTGGTCATTGCGACACTGGCCATAGGTCGGTCTGCGCGCAGTTCGTGCGCGGTCGCAGGGAACACCGACGTGACGATGCAGTTGGCACAGATCGGCTGGCGCTCGACGCTGGCTGGTCGATAGCCTTCCTCGCGGTGCACATGGTGACAGCGTTCAGCCGTGGGACCGCTACCTGCTGCCATTAGCGCCAATGCTGGCTTTGTCTTGCCGGTTGGGCCAGAGCCGCTTCGCAGCGAGCTGCCGCTGCAGACTGTTGCCGTCGGTCTGGCGCTTGGACGCTGTTGATGCTGGCGCCCTCAGCTCAACAAGCCGCGGCAGGACGTGTCGCTGTCGGCGCCGACCACGGAGATTACGCTGGGCTTACAGGCCGATCCATGGCTGTGCGTGAATTGAATGAAGGACCGTTTGTGCTCTATCATCGCACCTGGGCACGCACTATCGCTTCTATCTGCATTAAGACGCCAGGTCGAGAGCGGTCCGACGTGGAATTGCGCTGGTTTCCAAACGCCGTCTATCTTGGCTGACAATGCAGCAAAGACCGCCTACCCGCCGCGATAGCTGCTCATCGAACCGGACTGGGCGCCAGCTGCGCAGTCTGCCGGCGCAACTGGCCATTCGTGGATTGTCATTGAACGTCCATGCTCGATACGGACAACTTCACGGTCTGGGAAATCGGCCATCAACCGAAATCAGCGCTGTGCGAATGGTGCGTGTCACGCATAGCCCTGGCTGACGTTCACTGACGTTCCCAGAAACCAGCGATGCATCGGTGAGACCATGAACGAATCAGCATGAATTCCGCAATTGACCGCTTAGCCAGACAGACCAAGCTCAATCACGGCAAAACATGGTCTGTTTGTTGCTGGCGCTGGTCTGGCTTCTGTTCGTAGGTCTGCTGTACTACCGGCTGCTCTTCACCAATCGGACGCTGGCCAGCGGCGATATCCTGCTACTACTTCTACCCCTACCGAGACTTCGCAGCCTCTGCGCTGCGTGAAGATCGCATTCCGTTCTGGAATCCGTACATTTTTCTCGGCGCACCTTTTCATGGCCAACCCACAGGCCGCAGTCTTCTATCCGCTGCATTGGCCGCCTAGTTGGCTGCCGGTGACCAAGCAGATCGCCTGGAGCGGCGCTATACACACTTGGCTGCTGGGTATGGGCGGATATGCGCTCATGCGCCACTGGCGTGCCAGGGTCTGGCGCGCCGGTAACCGCGCTTCGTTCTGGCAGGCAGCGGATTCGTCGGCGGGCTGATCGGCCACATCAACCAGCTGAACGGCGCCGCCTGGCTGCCGTGGGCCGTACTTGCTGGTTGACGATACAGCCGGCATGATGGCGCGCGATCGACCCTCGTTACGCCAGTCTGGATGGCGCTGGCTTGGCGTTGGCAGTTCGCCAACGCGCTGCTTTGGGCTGGTCAGCGCACTGATGGTTCTGGCCGGCCACACGCAGACGGTATACATCAACCTGCTTTGGCTTGGCGTCTGGGCTGTTTGGCCGATGGTTTGCCGTGCCGAGAATGGCGTTCTCGCCTGCACGCGCTGTTCGCAGCGGATGGCGCACCATCGTACCCCGGCTGGTCGTCTACTCTGGCGGCGGCGTTGCTCGGCGTGCTGCTGAGCGGCATTCAGTTGTATACCGACGGTGGAACTCAGCGCATTGGGGTTGCGCAGCGGTGGCATGGGTTACTGCGGAAGTCAGCAGTTTCAGTCTCAAGCCCATTGCAGCTGCTCTGGACATTGCTGCCCAGCTACGGTTTGGCTGATCTTGGCGTTGTCTTCGATACCCTTGGCTACACGGAATACGTCGCCTACCTGGGGCATCATTGGACTGGCCTCGCACTACTTGGCGCTTTGGAAAGGGCGCGGCGTCGCACGTCAGTTCGGTCTGCTCATGACGCTCATGGGGCTGTTTCTTGCACTAGGACGCTGGAATCCGGTCTATTACGTGCTCTTCAAGATCGTGCCCGGCTTCGACCTCTTTCGCGCACCGGCGCCGCTGGATGATGCTCTATACGCTGGGCATGGCTGTGCTGGCTGGCAGCGGGCTGGATCTCCTGGCAGCGAGAATGCGCCGTCCGCGCACCCGCACATTGCTCTATTCGGCGCTGAATCTGCTGATTGCAACGGAGCTGATCATCGCAGCGCGCGCCTTGCCCCACACCCAGACGACCGCGCCCTCAGGCGGTCTGGGGCGACGTACGCACCACGCCGGCCTTTCTGCTCAGCGACCCGACGCGCGCCAAGTTGGGACCGGCGGGCGGCGGCCGTTTCCTGAGCATGAGTACCATCACCTTCGATCCGGGCGACATGGCCGATCTGAGGCGCATCTTCCTGGAAAACGAGCCGCCGCAACTGTCGCAGGTGGCCTTCGAGCAGCTGGTCATCGCGTTGAAGGGGCAGGAGATCCTGGCGCCCAACCTGCCGCTGCTCTGGCGCGTGCCGGCGGTCGATGGCTTCGACGGCGGCGTCCTGCCGTTGGGACGGTACCTCGGTTTCCTCTCGCTCTTCATCGCAGACGACCAACTGGTGCCCGATGGTCGTCTGCGCGAACAGGTGGCCGAAATGCCGGACACACGCCTGCTCAACCTGCTCAACGCCCAGTATGTGATCACGGACAAGGTGCGCGACCTCTGGTTCGACGGCGTCTACTATGATCGCCAGATCGGGGCGCGATTGAAAGCCGATCACCCCGTCGTGGAGATCGACGCGCCGCTGCCCTTTTCCGCCACCCACATCGACTTGATCGGCGCGGTGGCGGGTGACAGCGAACAGCTGGCGACGCTGCAACGACAGAACCAGGCGGTCGGTCTGGTCACGCTTCACGCCGACGACGGCACGGCCAGCCAGGTTACACTGTCCATGGGTGCGCAGCCCGGCGCTGACTTCGCCGACGACGCGCTGAACAGCGAGATGGCGCTGGCGTCGAAGGCGACGGTGGCCTATCGGGATGTCGAAGGGGGCAGACAGGAATATCGGGCGCGGCTGGCATTGCCAACGCCGACCACGCCGCTATCGCTCACGGTAAAATGGCTGGCGGATTCGCCCGATCTGCTGGTCCAGGCCGTCACGCTTTTTGACCAACGCCTGGGCATGTTCAGCGCGTTGCCCAGCGACAGAGGGCGGTTTTCGCTGGTCCACAGCGGAGATGTCAAGGTCTACGAAAATTTAGACGTCACTTACGCCCATCTGATTACCGGGTGATCCCGGCTGCTTCACCAGAGGAATCTCTGGCGCTGCTCCACGGGACAGACGTCGATCTTCTTGACGCCGCGATTGTTGAATGCGCCGCAACGTTGCAAAGCCGCGCGCATCCAGATGACCGCGCTGAGCTATTGACCTACGCGCCCGAAACGATCACCGTCCAGGTCCGCAGCGAGGAAGCAGCTTTCCTGGTGCTGGCCGATGCCTATTACCCCGGCTGGACTGCGACGATAGATGGCGTGCCAACGCCCGTCTACGCCACGAACCATTTGTTGCGCGGCGTGGCCGTTCCACCGGGCGAACACGTCGTCACCTTTGCGTTTGCACCATCAAGCTGGCGCAACGGCTCTGGCTGAGCGGGGTCGGCGCGCTGATCCTGCTGATCCTCGCGGCGCTGCTACTGCTCAGACGCATTCGTTCCAGCCCTCAACCTGATGTATAATTTCGGCGATTCACCGACCTTTTCAGACGCGAGCGGCGCCGCGACAAACGCTTTGCCAGACTCGTCGCGGGCAGATCTTCGACCCCAGTTTCGACGCCGACCCAGGTTGGCGCCGCGTGCGCCCAAGGGCAACCTCAATGGCCACATTTAACCGAATCGTCATCGTCTTCCTGGTCATTGTTCTGCTGATCGGCGCCTGCATTTTGGCGGCTGCGCCGTTGGCGACCATCAACCAGACGAATCTGCTCTTGGGCCAACTCGGCGCAGCGATGCAGACGTGGCAGACGGAGAACCCGACCAACTTCCTGATCGCACAGGCGGCTTTTGGCGTGAGCGCGGTCTTGCTCTTTGGCGCGCTGCTCACGCTGGAATTCTGGGTGGGACGGCGACGGGGGGTGCGCATCCGCACGGCAGAAGATTGGCTCGGCCGGTTGGACATCACGAACGTGGTCGCCAAACTGGAGTGGCATCTGGAGCAACTGGCCGAGATCATCTCCGGTCGTGCCCGCGGTCAAGTCTAAGGGCGGCTCGGTCAACATCAAGCTGGAGGTCGAGACAGCGCCCGATGTGGACGTGCCCATGAAGACCGACGAGATCGTCGAGGTCACGCGCGACATCATCGAACAGGAGATGGGCCTGCGCCTGGGCAAGCTGGATGTGCAGATGCGTTACGCCCCCTTCGAGCCGGACTGGGTGGCCTGATCGACCCGAACATGCAGAAAACCGCGGGACAATGACAACCGACTCACCCACTCAACATTCGGACAATCACCACGCAGCGCCAGAGCAAGACCGTGATCAGCAGGCGCTGCTTTCGACCCTGGAGGGATTGCTCTTTGTGGCAAGCGCACCGGTCGAAGCGGCCCATCTTGCGCGTGCGCTGGACCTGCCGGTGGAAAGCGTGGTCGCCAGCCTGTACGTTGAACCGCTCGTATGAGACATGGGCGGGGCCTGCGCGTCCAGAAACACAACAACCGCTTTCAGCTTGTGACGGACCCCTCGTTGGCGCCGCTGATCGAGACCTTTCTTGAACTCGACCTGAGTACCACGTTGAGCGGTCCAGCGCTGGAGACGCTTGCCATCGTCGCCTATCGCCAGCCGGTGGCCCGTGCGCAGATCGAAGCCGTGCGCTATGTGGACTGCGCCGGCGTGCTGCGTTCGCTGCTGCAACGCGGGCTGGTTGAAGAGGTGGGCCGTCTGGAGACCGTCGGGCGACCGATTTTGTATGGTGTGACCGACCATTTTCTCCAACATTTCGGGCTGATCGAAATGACCGAACTCCCCCCGCTGGAGACGGCCGACACGGATGCGCTCTGGGCAGCCACGGCGCTGGCGGACGTAGAGAACTGACCCCTCCATCCTACATCAAATGAGCGGAAAGGCATTGACATGACGACAACGCGGGCAATGGCCCGACCGATGGGGCTATGCACTACGAAGAGTTTAGCGTCGGCGACCAGACCGAGAGCGCTAGTCGCACCATCACCGAGACCGACGCGGTCAATTTTGCCGCGCTTCTCTGGCGACTGGAACCTGATCCACACCGACGTCGAATATAGCAAGGGGTATATGTTCGGCTGGCGCGTTGCCCACGGGCTGTTGATCCTGAGCGTGGCCAGCGGGCTGGCGGTGCGACTGGGCTTTCTGGAAGGGACGACGCTGGCCTTTCGCGGGCTGGAATGGAAGATGCAACGTCCGGTCTTCATCGGCGACACGATCCGCGTGCGCCTGACGGTGGAGAGCGGCAAAGCCATGGCGCGGCTCGGCGGCGGGCTGGTGAACTTCAAGATCGAAGTGCTTAACCAGAACGATGAAGTCTGTCAACGCGGCAACTGGGAGATGCTGGTCAAGTCGCTGGAAGCGTAGGTAAGCCAGGGGAGGGCTGATGACGGGAGTTACTTGCTGGCAGCCGCGCTGATCGTACTCTTGCTGGGCGGGGCGTTGCTTTTGTGGGGACGTCGCGCGTATCGAGAAACGGGGCTGCCCACAGGCGAGGTCGTCTACAGCGATACCGGCGCATGGCAACAGGTCGAAGCCGCGTTGATCAGCCGGCGCTATGGTCTGGTTGGCAAGCCCGATTACCTGGTCGAAACCGTT
>CALOBW010000032.1:0-20056 GCA_942491525.1 uncultured Thermodesulfobacteriota bacterium | reverse complement strand
ATTATCTGTATCCCGGCAATCTGTTTCTTGGGTTATAACACCGTCGATTTTGTCAAGAGTGATATGGCGGGGTTCGCAACCTACCAGGTCATTTCCAATGTGCTGTCGATTCTGCTGACCCTCTTGGTCAAGTATCGCATGACCGCACCGATCGTTGAGGCCTATGAGGGCGGTGATATTGAACGGGCCGTGCGCTATGCATCCAAGGCACCCTTTGTGGACGCCGGCATGGCCTTCTTCAGATGGTTCATTTTCAGCTGGCTGACCACCTGTCTGCCCTTTGTTTTGATGGGCAAGGCCACCGGCAGCGAGGCGCTGATTGTCGGCGGGCTCTTCCTGTTTACCGGTCTTTTCTCGCTGGTGCCTTACTATCTGGTCAATGAAAATATGTTGATCAACTTTTACCGGGATAAGGTTCAGGGGCGCAATCTGACTGAGATTGACGGCTGCTGGCGCCTGCCGCTGCAACTGAAGATCCAGGCGGTGCTGGTGTTGATCCTGGTGCCGCTGCTGGTTAATTTCATGATCTTCCTCAAGGTTGCCAACGTCAACAGCATGGGGCTCGACATCCTCTTGGCCGGTGGCTGGATTCTGCTCTATCAGGGGGTTTCGACGGCCGGCCTGGTTGGATATCTGCTTTCCCGGCCCCTCACAAAGGGTATCAATGGGGTGGCTACCTTTATGACTGACATGGCCCACGGTGAGGGTGACATGACCAGGCGTCTCGAGGTGCGCGGCATGGACGAGGTTGGGGTCCTGAGTATGATGTACAACAGCTTTATCGATAATCTGACCGGCATCGTTGCCGATGTGCGCTCGGCCACCCATGTTGTCAACCGGGCCACGGTCAGCGTTAAAGAGGATGCCCACTCGCTTTCGGGCAGCTCCATCAGAAATGCCGAAGCCATCAGTCAGATCACGGCCACCGTCGGCAGCCTTTCCGGTACGGTGGGTGAGAATCGTGAGCTTACCGCCAGAGGGCATGATTTGACCATGCAGATGGTGGCCATGAGCAAGGAGGGTGGCCATGAGGCCGGTGAATTGCTGGATTCCATGGGCCAGATCTCTGATGTTTCCGAAAAGATTAAGGATATTGTCACCACGGTTAATGATGTGGCCTTCCAGACCAATCTGCTGGCGCTGAATGCTGCGGTGGAGGCGGCCCGTGCCGGAGAACACGGCAAGGGCTTTGCGGTTGTGGCTGAAGAGGTGCGGGCCCTGGCTCAGCGTTCGGCTGATGCTGCGGGCCAGATCCGCAACCTGATTGAGGACACCGTTGCCAGGGTGACCAAGGGTGATCGCCAGGCCCGAAAGACCAGTCAGCTGCTTGAGGAGATGGTCAGCGTTATTAACGAGCTCTCCGGGGCGATTGAGCACATTACAGAGGCTTCAGTTGTTCAGGCCGACGGGATAACTCAGCTTAATGATGCGGTCGGTCAGATTGACGAATCACTGAGTGACAGCGTCAAGACCGTTGAGCGTCTGGGCGGCATGGTGACGGAGCTCAATGATGCCAGCGACAATATGGAGAGCAGTGTGGGGCGTTTCAAGATTGAGCGCCAAACCTTCAGTCGCGCCGAGCAGGCCCGGGAGGCCCGCACTCTGACCGGATTTACGGCCCTGGAGTTTGAAGCCGGCAGTTGAGGCCCGGTTCTATCGCGGTTCAGGGGGGAAACATTTGTTTCCCCCTTTTTTATGTCTGTAGTATCTGTTTATAATTCTGTCACCTGAGGAGGTTATATGACTAAACGGACACCAAAAATCGGTCTGGCGCTGGGCAGCGGGTCGGCGCGCGGTCTGTCGCATATCGGAATAATTAAAGAGCTGGAAAAGATGGGCATCAGACCCGATGTGGTCTGCGGAACATCCATCGGGGCCATCGTCGGGGCTTTCTATGTCAGCGGCAAGCTGGCTGCCCTGGAAGAGTATGTGCTGGGCCTGGATACCTGGAATATTATCAAGATGATGGATGTGGGACTCTTGACCGGTGGCGGCCTGATTGAAGGTGAGCGTTTTATGAGTTTCTTGCAGGAGCAGCTGGGGGATCTGCAGATCGAAGAGCTGGGAGTGCCCTTTGCCGCCGTGGCGACAGATATGGAGACCGGCCAGGAGGTCTGGTTCAGGGAGGGCTCGCTGAACAGTGCCGTGCGGGCCTCCATCTCGCTGCCGATTCTGCTGACCCCCTTTAAGCATGAAGAGCAGTGGCTGCTGGACGGTGGGCTGGTGAATCCGGTCCCGGTCTCGGTCTGCCGGGCGCTGGGGGCCACCAAGGTGATTGCGGTCAACCTCAACAGCGAACTGGTCGGGACGCACTTTCAGCCGCCCGTCAAGAGTGTGGCGCCGGCCGTTGCGGGTAAGGGTTTTTTCAACCGGCTCAGTGCCCAGTTTGAGGCCCAGGCCATAAATGCGTTGGCGCTGGTCAGCGGGGAGGAGAAGCCCGGTATCCTGGATGTCTTGGCCACCTTCATCGACATCATGCAGGACCGCATCACCCGCAGCCGTATGGCTGGCGATCCGCCTGAGGTGATGCTGGTGCCGCGGCTTAAGGATGTGGCGCTGCTTGATTTTGATAAGGCTGCCGAGACCATCGCCGTGGGTGAGAGGTGCGTGCTTGAGGGGTTGCCGGCCCTGCAGCATCATCTCGGACTTTGATTTGCCCGGCGGCGGCTTATTAATTAGGCAGGGAGATGGGCATGTCATATCGAGAAATTCCGGCTGATGAGTTGAATGCGAAACTGGGCCGGGTGACGCTGCTGGATGTTTTGCCGCAAGAGGTCTACGCCTGCCGTCATCTGCCGGGAGCCCAGAACGTCTGTGTCTATGAGATCATCTTCAGTGACCGGGTCAGCGAGCTGGTGCCGGTCAGGGAGACTCCGCTGGTGGTCTACGGTGCCGGCGACGGTTCGCGGGATGCTTATGAGGCTGCCCGCAAACTGACCGCGATGGGCTATACCGACGTCTGGGCCTATGCCGGCGGCGTGGCTGACTGGCGCAGCCGCGGCCATCAGCTGGTCGGGTCCAATCCGGGCAAGGAGCCTATCGATGCCTCAATATTTATAATTCCCGATGAGTATCTGCTGGATGTGGATGAGAGTTATATCGAGTGGGTCGGGCGCAACGCCAAATCCAGTCATTTAGGTACCCTTAAGTTTAAACGCGGCCAGGTCAATGTTGACGGCTGCCATACCGAGGGCCGCTTTGTGATTGATATGGACTCCATCCGGAATATTGATCTGGAGGGCGATGAGCATCAGCCGTTTCTGGTCAGACACCTTAAGTCTGATGACTTCTTTCATGTGGGGCGCTTTCCGGAGGCCCTATTCAGGATCAATGAATTTCAGATCGATGATGACCCTCGGCCAGGCCGTGAGAATGCCGCCCTTAAAGGTGAGTTCACCCTTAAGGGCATCACCCGGCCGCTGGATTTTGCTGTGACCCTGGCGCCGCCGGAGAGCGGTGCACTCAAGGCTGAGGCTCATTTTGATCTGGACCGGACCCTCTGGGGGGTAAACTACGGATCGGCGCGCCTCTTCAAGCAGCTCTCCTATCATCTGGTCTACGATCAGGTTTCAATCGGCTTGCGCATGGTGGCGAGGAGGGCGGGGGGCTGATTTTCCCCTTGACCATACATGCCGGATGTTTAATTCTAGCCGGAATTCAATTTTCTGAGAGGAACCAAGATGATTAAGATTAATGAAAACTACCTGAAGCTGCAGGCTTCATACCTCTTTTCGGACATTGCCAAGCGGGTCTCCGCCTTTCAGGAGGCCAATCCTGACAAAAAAGTGATCAAACTGGGGATCGGCGACGTAACCCGCGCCCTGCCGGACGCCTGCATCCAGGCCTTCCATGCCGCCGTGGATGAGATGTCCAGCGACGCCAGCTTCATGGGCTACGGCCCGGAACAGGGCTACGCCTTCCTGCGCGAGGCCATTGCCGAGAAGGACTTCAGGGCCCACGGCGCCCAAGTTGCGGCTGATGAGATCTTTGTCTCGGACGGTGCCAAGTGCGACTGCGGCAATATTCAGGAGATCTTCTCGTCCGATGCCAAGGTTGCCATCACCGATCCGGTCTACCCGGTCTACCTCGACACCAACGTCATGGCCGGCCGCACCGGCAAGTTTGCCGACGGGCGCTTTGAGGGCATGGTCTACCTCGACACCACCAAGGAGAACGGCTTTGTGCCCGAGCTGCCCAGCCAGCCGGTCGACCTGATCTATCTCTGCTTTCCCAACAATCCCACCGGCTCAACCATCACTAAGGATGAGCTCAAGAAGTGGGTCGACTATGCCCGTGCCAACAGGGCGCTGATTCTGTATGACTCGGCCTATGAAGCCTTTATCCAGGATGAGAGTCTGCCGCGTTCAATTTTTGAGATCGAGGGGGCCCGCGAGGTTGCAATCGAGTTCAGAAGCTACTCCAAGACCGCCGGATTCACCGGCACCCGCTGCGCCTACACCGTGGTGCCCAAGGAGTGCATGGCCTATGACGCTGAGGGTAACGAGCACTCCCTGCATGCCATGTGGAACCGCCGTCACTGCACCAAGTTCAACGGTGTCAGCTACCCGGTCCAGAGGGCTGCCGCAGCTATCTACACTGATGAGGGCCAGGCTCAGGTCAGGGAGCTGGTGAGCTACTACCTGAAGAATGCCGCCCTGGTGCGCGAGAAGATGACCGAGCTGGGCTTCGAGTGCGTCGGCGGTGAGAATTCGCCCTACATCTGGATCGATGGAGGTGGCCGCGGCTCATGGGAGTTCTTCGACCTGCTGCTCAACAAGGCCGGTGTCGTCTGTACCCCGGGCGCCGGTTTCGGCAAGTGCGGTGAAGGCTATATCCGCATCAGCGCCTTCAACAGCTATGAAAATGTTGTTGAGGCCATGCAGCGCATCAGCGAGGCGCTTTAGTTAAATTATTCAGGGGAAATCCTTCTTGTAAGAAGTGTTTCCCCTGACCCTATCCCATGAACTTTTCTCGACTTGTTGCGGCTGTTATTGTAAATCTGAAGCCTTTTTTTGCTATGCTGCAATCTGTAATATCATTCAATATATCAGTGACTTAGATCAATGATGTTTTAGCTGAAGTTGTGTGAAATTCATAGATTCTGGTCAGCCATTTCCGGCATTCTTGACGGTTTTCTGGATTTGTTGGCAGAGGTTAGCATGATAATAGCAAGAAGCGTCTTTGGATTCTGAGTGTAGATAATTGGGGTGTATTATCGGAATTGACGAAATTTAGTTAATGGCTAGTTATGTTGAGCTGGGCATTTGAGAATTAATCTGTCCTTGAGGCTGCTAATTCAAAACCGCGGGAGCATGGCTCCCGCACTCCACAATCCCGATAAGCCTATGGAGTGAGCAAGCCATGCTTGCGGGTCTTTATCTTTAAACTGCACATAACTGCTATCTACCATGTTAATCCTGGGACTTCAAACGATGCGTTATTGACTAGTTAGGTAGTATGCTTCGGTGGTCGGCGAAGACCAACAAAAATAGCGTGAATGGCTGAGTGCCCTAAAACACCAGCTAGAGCGAGTCTATGATGACCGTCGCCAAGTAAATACTCTGGGATAACTCCAGACCGAAACCGAACGTAAATGACGGCCGGGATACTCGAGTGTAGCCATGACAGGGCAAGGTCGGCCCAAGCTGCTTCTTTGGCATCCGAGAGACGAGCGTGGATCTCAGGAATAGACAACCCCTCGAGTGAGTGGGCTTCTATAAATGGACGATATCCGGGCTTTGCGATTTCCAGGGTCTGTCAGAAATTTCGTGTAAATGGCCGCAATCTATGAGAGGAGAAATAGATCGATTGTTATTGCGCACCATATTGTAGCAGTATCCTAACAATTTGCTCTGATTTATTGGCTTTCGCTAACTGCAATGGCGTCTGAGCATGTTCACCAAATTTTTCATCACGGTAGTTAGCATCTGCACCTTTGCGTAAAAGAAATTCAACGGATTGAGGTTGATTATCGAGAACTGCATGATGAAGCGCAGAATAACCATCTACTCCTGACCGATTAATATGTGCTCCATGTTGCAGAAGGATCTCTGCCAAATCTATTGCCCCCATGCTTGCAGCAATTTGCAATGGCCAATGAAAATTATGGCCAGCACTTTCAACATCAGCGCCCGCATCCAAAAGCATTACTACAATTTCTTTCTGGCCATTCCAGAGTGCATAGTCCAATGGAGTTTCAACAACCATGCAATCACCTGCATAAGTACGTGTATTTAAATTAGCACCGGTATCAATTAGATATTTTACGACAGATATTTTTCCTGATTTGGCAGCCCAATGCAAGGCAGTCCCTTTAGGCCATTCATGAGCACTAGTCGGTTCTGAGTCTAATGATTCAATATCGTATCCGGTAGATAATAATTTTTTTATTTGTACCAAATCACCTGATACAGCAGCATTATGTAGTTCGGCAGAGAACAATGGCTGAGATATAAATATTGATAGAGTGATCACAATAAACTGTAAGCCAATTTTCAACTCATTCATACATTACAACCTCTGATTTCAGAACTGCACCTAACTGCTATATTGCTTAATTATCACACAAGTGAATGTATCACATCGATAACTTAATAATGATATCTGAGTTGAGCAATGAGAATTGAGTCATTCTCGATCTTATAAACAATACGATGCTCGTTATTAATTCGCCTTGACCAATATCCAGATAGATTATGCTTTAATGGTTCAGGCTTACCTATGCCTTCATACTTGTTTCGCTGAATATCCTTAATAAGTTCATTTATACGTTTCAGATTCTTTTTATCTGTCTTTTGCCAGTACAAATAATCTTGCCACGCATTTTCAGAGAAGATTAGTTTCATTCAATAAGCTCTCTCTGAATTCCCTTCCCAGATTCAAGCTCTTCTATTGACTCAAGTAATCGTTTTACATTCTTAGGGCTTTGCAGAAGATACGCGGTTTCCTTCAAGGACTCATAATCCTCCAAAGACATGATAATGACGGATTCATTATTCTTGCGAGTGACAATAACTGGATCATGATCATCGCAAACCTGTTTCATGGTATTCGCCAGGCTATTCCTGGCAGCAGTATAGGATATTGCTCGCATATACGACCTCTCTTGCTTAGGATATTACCTGTACAATATAATGAACATGTACAGTGTTGTCAATTTATAAGATCGTCACATTATTGTACTACATTAATTGTGGTTCGTTAAAGAAGTGGTTCCGGTAGTTTGGGCAGCAATGGAAATCCTTTGAATACCAGGCAGCTTGGTGGGCAGATTATTAAGACTATCCAAGAAAGCTGATGATCGGGGCAGAGCCCATGGATTGTCACCAATTTAAAAGAGCACGGACGCGGGACGCCTGAAGACTGATCAGTAGTGTAAAGGCAGATATATCCAGTTTGGATTCCAAATTAAGATGTTAATCTGACCCTAATTCTGAGTTGAGACAATCAGTGTTGTTGAAATCGGTTAAGTTGTTTATCCTGGTGGACATGTTGCAGGCTTGGTTATGGAAAATTATGCTCAATATAGGTGACGCCATCGGCAGGGCCCTGATCTACAATCGTGGGCTTAAGACCGAGTTTGACGCTGACGCCAGCTATGGTGATGATCCAGAGCAACGCATGGACATCTTCAGGCCCGACGGCGAGAGCCGGGCGGTCTTGGTTTATGTGCACGGCGGTGGCTGGATCTCGGGCAAGCGTACTAGCTACCGTCGTATCTGTGCCGACTTCGCAGCGCAGGGTTTTACGGTTTACAGCATCGATTACCGCCTGGGGCCCAGGTATGGCTTCCCAATCCCTGTGCAGGATGTGGCTCGGGCGATCTACAGGATCAGCCAGCTGGAACCAAATGCTAAGATCTTTCTGGCTGGCGACTCGGCCGGGGCGCAACTGATCAGCTGGTACGCCGTGGCCATTAATCGGCCCGAACTATTCGAGCTGGTCGGTGTTGAGCGCCACCTCGAGAGGGTCGAGGCACTGCTGCTCTTCTATGGGGTTTATGATTTTGTGGAGCTGCATCAGATCAAATTCCCGGGTATCATGCTGATGGCGCGCACCTTGCTGGGCAGCCGGTATTTTGAACTGGCCGAGGCCATGTCACCGCTGCGTCAGATCAGCCCTGACTTTCCACCGGTTTTCATCAGCGCCGGTGCGAGTGATGGTCTCTATCCCCAGACCTTGGCATTCATTGATCGGCTCCAACTGGTCGGTGTCAAGCATCAGGCTTTGCTCTTCACCCGCGATGAGAATGCCGGGCACTCATTTCTGAATTTCTATTACCGTGCCTGCTCCCAGTCTGCGCGCCGGCAGGCCGTGGATTTTATGCAGCGCAGACTTTAAGACAGGGGTAAGGTCTTGCGTTTTGCTTAGTGCACCTAACTACCCACCATCCGCTCTCTGGTATTCTTCATTCACTTCCACCAACTCCCCCATAAAGGCAATGAACAGATGCATGAAGCTTACCATTCCGGGCAGGCCAGTTCAGAGCGCGGGGCGGTTGTGAAGGGCGGGATGAGCGCCAGAACGGTCCCCCGTAGTGGGCTGACGCTCACCCCTGATGTTGGGTGTAATCGAATAATAATGGGGACAGAGGTATTGTCAACCGCGCGGCAAACCTGAATGACCTTTATGATCAATCTTCTGGATAATCTCCTCATATTATGTAAATGAATGATTAATAGACATCAGGTTGAATGTAATGGACGTATTTGTGGTCGTTTCGTTTGCGCTAGTTTAGATTATGATTTTGGTTCTCTGCTTTAACTGTTCGGACTCCAATTAACTTTTGAAAGGAATTATTATGAAATATGTTTTTTTAATTGCTGCGATCTGGAATTTGTTGGGTGGAATCAATTTTCTGTTTTTCCCTGAGAAGCAGGCCCAAAACATGAACTATCCGCTTGGTAACAGGTGGGAATCGCAATATGTTGGCATTATGGCTCTGGTGTTTTGTGCTATATATGCAATGATTTTTTATTCCCAGCCCACAGGTTACTTGGCGTTTGTGCCTTTTTTTGCTGCCGCAAAAATTTTAATTGGAATAAGTGCTGTTTATTGTCACCGAAAGCACAACATGCCTTTGCCGTTTTTGATCATATTCGGAGGCGGCAATTTTGTCATTGGAGCGATGTTCATCCTCTACCTGATCTTAAGTGTTTAGCTAGTTAAGTCCGTAGGTCGGCGTGAAGAATGAAAGCCGACCTCTGTTTTAAGGCTCCTGTCGGGCTTCTCAAGCTCAACGCCGGCCTGCATTCAAATGCACCTAGCCAGCCATTAGCCACGCTCCAGCAAAACCGCAGTTATCACTTGGCTGGCTAGATTAATTTATCCGTCTTTTGCGTCCATGATCCTGTTGCACTTTGTGACCCAATATTTATCTTCTATCTATGCCAGATAAAATCCTGATCGTTGATGACGAGCCCTCCATCATTAAGTCCCTTATGCGCGTCCTGCGCAGTGATGACTATTCAAGCTATGAACTGATCAGTGCAGAGGGAGGGGGCGAAGCGCTGGATATATTGCAGCAAGAAAGTGTCGACCTGATCATCTGCGACCAGATGATGCCCGGCATGAGCGGGGTCGAGCTGCTGCAGCGGGTGCGCCACGACTATCCCGACCTGCTGACCATCATGCTGACCGGCTCCAATGATATTCAGACGGCCATGGATGCCATCAATCGGGCCGGGGTCTATAAGTTCATTCTGAAACCCTGGAACGATGAGGACCTCAAACTTACCGTCCGGCGCTCCCTTGAGCTGTTTCATCTTGAACAGGAAAATTCGCGTCTGCATCAGCGGGTGCGCCAGCAGGACGCCATGCTCAGTGAGCTTGAGCGGCGTCATCCCGGCATTCTGGAGGTTAAGCGTGATGCTGAGGGTGTGATTGAGATTGATCTCTGATTGTTATATGCTGGGTCCATGCTATCTGTTGAGGAGGTCCTATGATCATCGATCAACCCGGCCGGATTGCCGAGCGGCTCTACATGCTCGGCAGTGCCGACATGCCGGTCTATCTGCTGGATGGGGCAAGGCCGGTCATTTTCGACAGTGGCTTTGCGTTCATGGCCGATCTGTACATTCAGTCCATCAAAGCTGTCCTTGGTGAGCGGCAACCTGCCTACTGCCTGCTGACCCACTCTCACTTTGACCATCTGGGCTCGACCGCCTATCTAAAGGAGGCTTTCCCCGGGATGCGGATCGGGTCCTCAGCCAAGGTGGCTTCGATCCTGAAACGGCCCAACGCGGTCGACACCATCTCTTTCTTGACCGCTGCGGCCGTGGAGATGGTTAAGGCCGAAGGCTACGATGTTCCGTCGGATAAGCCCTTCAGGACCTTCGATGTTGATATGATCCTCGAAGATTACGACCAGTTGAGCATCGATGACGGGCTCGATCTGATCGCCATGACAACCCCCGGGCACACCCGTGACATGCTCAGCTACTATGCGCCGCAGATCAGGACTATCTTTGCCGGCGAGGCCGCCGGCATTCGCGATCATACGGGCTATATCTTCTGTGACTTCCTGGTGGAGTACGGGCTCTTCTGTGAATCCCTTGACCGGCTGGCTGCTTTGGATTGTGAGACGCTCTGTCTGGGGCACTACTGTGCCTTAAGCGGCGAGGATGCGCGCTCGCATCTACTCGCGGCGCGTCGGCAGAGTCGAGATTTTTTGCGCTGGGTCATGAAACTGCTTGAGCGGGAAGAGGGGGACATGTTAAAAGTTTCACATGCAGTGCGGGCGGTGGAGTATGATGCCAAGCAGGGACCCAAACAGCCGGAGCCGGCTTATATGCTCAATCTTGAAGCCCGAATGAAAGCTGTTCAGAATCACATTCACAATCACTGTTGAAATAATTCTCCGAGTATGGTTTTATTCTGTTAAATATTTTACATTACCTGCTCTGTCAGGTTTAGGGGTGGTTATAGCTTAGAGGGAAGTTAAATAATTCACCGTAACATGTCTGCGGTATTTCTGCATTTTTTCATCTGTTGATCAGAGTTGATTTGCGAATGAATTGTTTGACTTTTCTTTATGGAAGTTATAACCGTAAGCGTCGGTCGGTAATGTGATGCGGGCTGCTTGTGCGAGGGGAAAATTGTTTTACGGGCCATGTATCATGTTTCTGATTGCTGACATTGTTTAGATAACTTTTTTAAAGGAGATGTGTAGTATGGCAAAGAAGACAGTCTTTATTACCGGAACCTCTGGTTCCATGGGCGGATTTGGTCTCGCTGAGCTGATGAAGCAGCGCGACAAGTTCGACATTGTTACTCTGGTCAGACCTTCCAGAAAGAACAAAGAGGCTATGCTCGATATGATCGGTGAGCCCGGCATCAAAATCGTCTGGGGCGACTTGACCGTTTACGAGGATGTTCTCGAGTGTGTAACCGGCGCCGACTATGTTGTGCATCCGGCCGCCTTTATTCCGCCGGCTGCTGACCACGATCCCGACACCGCCTGGAAGATCAATGTTGGCTCCATGGAGAACATCGTCAAAGCCGTCAAGGCCCAGAAGGATCCCGACAGTGTCAAGGTTGTTGGTATCGGTTCTGTTGCCGAGACCGGCGACCGTCTCTATCCGATTCATGTCGGCCGCTGCGGCGATCCGCTCAAACCCTCCGTATATGATATGTATGCCTGCTCCAAGATTGCCGCTGAGCGCGTTCTGGCCGAGTCCGGCCTGAAGTACTGGGCCAGCTGCCGTCAGACCTACATCGCCATTCCCGATACCATGAGTCTGATGGATCCCATCATGTTCCACCAGCCCATCAACACCTGTATCGAGTTCTGTACCGGTCAGGATGCCGGCCGCCTCTGTGCAGCTGCCTGTCAGGAAGATGTTCCCGAGGAGTTCTGGGGCAAATTCTACAATGTTGGCGGCGGCGAAAAGGCCCGTATCACCTTCATGGGTCTGATGGACGGCGTTTTCGGTCTGCTCGGCATGGGCAAGGCCACCGATATCTTTGAGCGCAATTGGTTTACCCTCAGAAACTTCCATTGCCAGTGGTATGAGGATTCAGACAGACTTGAAGAGATGCTGCACTACAGAAGTCAGGGCTTTGATGAGTATCTGCAGACCATCTGGGAGGGTTCACCCCTCTATGTCAAGCTGCCCGCTTATCCCGGTGTCAAGCAGATCATGGCTCTGCCCATGGTCAAGAAGGCCCTCAAGAAGTTTATGATGGAGCCTCAGGCTGCCGGCGGTCCCGACTGCACCCAGTACTGGATCAACAACAATGTTGAGGGTCGCATCAGCTCCTTCTACAAGTCCAAGGAAGACTGGGCCAAGATCCCCGGCTGGGATGTCGATATGCCCAAGATGGACATGGACCCCAAGATTCCGGCTGACTCCTACACCCGTCTTGATCACGGCTATGACGAGAGCAAGGGTATCGAGGGTCTTGAGCTTAAGGATCTGCAGGGCATCGCCAAGTTCCGCGGCGGCGAGCTGCTGAGCAAGAAGTACACCAAGGGCGACATCTATACACCGCTCAAGTGGAAGTGCTGGCAGGGTCATGAGTTCGAGGCTACGGTGAACATCATCGTTCGCGGCGGTCATTTCTGTCCCGACTGTGTTCCGCCCAAGAACGGCTGGAACTGGGATGCAGAGGCCAAGAACAATCCGTTCTTCGCTCAGGTCTGGTATGTCAACCACGACAAGGACGAGGCCAACTACTATCCGCCCGACTGCTACAAAGACACCGTGGGTAAAAAGTAAGCATCAGCAACTGATTGCAAAAGGGGCAGCCGCTTGGCTGCCCCTTTTTTTGTTTAAATTCAGTGCTGAAAAGGTTAGTGAGAGATCTATGAAAGAGTTTGATCGTTTGGTTGAGATTATTAAGACCCTCAGGGCTCCCGGTGGTTGCCCCTGGGATGCCGAGCAGGACCACCGCTCAATTGCGCCCTGTGCAGTGGAGGAGGCCTATGAACTGCTGGAGGCCATCGAGAGTGATGATCCGGAGCATATCAAGGAGGAGCTTGGCGATGTCTTGCTGCAGGCCGTCTTTCATAGCGAGATCGCCCGTGATGAGGGGCGCTTCTCTCTTGAAGATGTGATTGAGGTGCTGAACAATAAGCTTGTCAGTCGCCATCCGCATGTATTTGGGGATACTGAAGTTGCAGATTCAAAAGAGGTCAAGCGCAACTGGGATGAGCTCAAGAAGCAGGAGAAGACCAAGCAGGATCGCGAATCAATTCTGGACGGCCTGCCGAAGGATCTGCCGGCCCTCATGACAGCCAAGAAACTGCAGGCTCGCGCGGCCAAGGTTGGGTTTGACTGGCCGGATGCATCCGGTGTGATCGAAAAGGTCAAGGAGGAGGCCGATGAGCTGCAGCATGAGATCGACAACAGCGATGTGGATCTTATGGAGGCTGAGATCGGCGATCTGCTCTTTTCGATTGTCAATCTGGCGCGCTTCTGTAAGGTTGATCCGGAGCGCGCTCTCAGGCGCACCAATGCCAAGTTCAGGCAGCGCTTCTGCGAGATAGAGAAGACGGCTGCCCGCCAGGGACGAAAACTTTCTGAGATGTCCCTTGAAGAGATGGATGCCATCTGGGAAGCGGCCAAAAGGAAATAGATCTTTATTCAATTAATTTGATGCGATATAGCAGATTGAGGGAGTTTGATTGTGTCAGGAATTCAGGAAATACTGCTGATTGTTGCCGTGATTTTCGGCGTGCTTATTTTGCCGCGCTATCTGCCGGGCAACCGTCCGGTCAAAAGGAAGCCGCGGACCGTCAAGGTCGGCTTGCGGATCGGCATAGTGCTTTCGGCGCTCTGGCTGCTGCTGTTCACGCTCTATCTGCAGCCCTGGAAAGGCGGCCTTGTGCTTTATGTTGGCTTGGGGCCGGGGGTTGTGGCTTTGGGATGGGGTGTCTGCTGGGTTGTTGCCGGGGTGATACAGGGGCGCAAGTCCGCGCCACGGGCTGAATAGTAACTTTTTCTTGTTTGATGCGGTTGTCTACGTTAATCTTTGCGAGTCACTTTTAATTTTGTAGGAGGTATTTGATGTTGAAACTGAGACCCATGCTGGTGGTCAACGCCGCCTTGGGAAATCTGCTCTTTGTACTGCTCATTACTGCCCGCAGCACCATCCGGTCGCGTGGCGCCGGTAAGTCTCTGAATATAATTGGCCGTATGCATTACCCGGTTGCAAGACTGTTTGTCGTTCTTGTCGGTTTGCATCTGCTTATGAATCTCAGCTATTTTAAAACTGTAGCTACGGACCTGGTTGCAGCCGAGTAGCATCATGACAAGCTATGAACGTTACAGAAACGCTTTGCACGGCAACGCCTCCGAGATGGTCAGCAGTTTCCTGCACAACCGCTGGGAGGACCTTCCGGATATTGTCAAGGGTATCACCGCCAAGAAGGTCGATCTGACCCAGATCAGCACTACCGGACTTGAAGAGTATTATATCCGTCTGGTGCACGGCTTTGCGGTCGTGGATGGTCTGATGACCTGCCTCAGGGACATTGAGAACTATCTGGAGGAGATACCCGATTCAGCCAACCGCGTGCGCTATCTCTACATTCATGTGGAGGAGTATCTCAAGGAGGCCGCCGTGCTGCGCGAAAAGATGCAGGACTATCTCAAGTCCATTCCGCGACTCTATCGCCGCGATACCTATTATCAGCAGTTGCTGGGCTCCATTTCGGCCATCTCGGTCAATGTGGATCGTATCTTCAACGAGGTGCTGAATGTCAAAGGAGATTCCATCTTCGGTTCCCATCTGCGGGATGAGCAGCTGGATCTGGTGCTGGCCTTTGAAAACTACCCCATCGAACGCGATGCAACTTTCATCTCGCGCAGCGACAAGGAGTTCCGGCAGGTCAAGGAGCGCTGGCAGGCTGCAATTGCCGAGCACAATCTGAAGATTAAGGCCTGTCTGGAGGAGAGCTTCGGTGAGTTGCTGGAGCTGATCTTTGACGAGGATTTGAATATCAAGATACCCAAGGGGTATCGCTCCTGAAAAGCGTAGGGCAGGATCAGATCCTGCCCCTTTTGTTATTTGTCGCTGAAGTGCAGTTTGACGTATCTCTCAAGGACGGCGTTAGCCTCGTCCTTGCATTCACCGCAGGCACTCCCGATCTTGGTCATCTCCTGCAGTTCGTAGTAGTTGCGGACGCCTTCCAGAACGGCCTCTTCAATCTCATGGTCGGTAACTTCCATGCACTGGCAGACAACCTTGGCCTCCTCGTGTTCAACCTTGTCGGCCTGGCCGCTCTTGGCATAGTAGTCGTTGATGGCCATTCTGAGGGCCTTGTCGCCCAGGACCGAGCAGTGGATCTTGTTGTCGGGCAGGCCGCCCAGCTTGGCGGTGATGTCCTTGGGGGTCAGTTTGTAGGCCTCCTTGATCGGCATGCCCTTGACCATCTCCGAGAGCATTGAGGTGCTGGCGATGGCGCTGGCGCAGCCGTAGGTCTGCCACTTGCAGTCGGTGATGATCTGCTGTTCTTCATCGACCTGGATGTAGACAACCATCTGGTCGCCGCACTTGACGCTGCCGGTCTCGCCCTTGCCGTCATAGGGGTAGTCGGCTTCATCCATCAGGATGTTCTTGGGATGCATGAAGTGTTCTTTAACTGAGTCGGTATATACCCAATCCATTATTTCCTCCTGTATGCGCTGGACATCATGCGGATCTTCTCAATGATTCCGGGCAGTACTTCCAGCATGCGTTCGATATCTGATTCTGTTGTCTCGCGGCCCATGCTGATGCGGATGGAGCCGTGGGCATATTCAACGGGCAGGCCGGTGGCCAGGATCACATGGGACGGATCCAGAGAACCCGAAGCGCAGGCCGAACCGGTTGAGACGGCGATGCCCTCCAGGTCGAGGTAGAGCAGGATGGCCTCTCCTTCGGCGCCCTCGAATGAAACATTGACGGTGCTCGACAGGCTGTCGGTGGGGTGGCCGCTGAAGTAGACGTCCGGTATCTTTGCTTTGATGCCGTCGGTCAGGGCCTGCTTGTAGGCGCTCAGGCGCTGATGTTCGGCGTCCATCTCCAGGCGGCGCATCTCGGCAGCCTTGCCCATGCCGACGATGCCGAGCAGGTTTTCGGTGCCGGCGCGGCGGCCGTGCTCCTGGTGGCCGCCCTTGATCAGCGGGCAGAAGGGCACGCCCTTGCGCACGTAGAGGCCGCCGATGCCCTTGGGGCCGTAGATCTTGTGGCCCGAGAAGCTCAGGAAGTCCACGCCCAGCTCCTTGACGTCGATGGGCAGCTTGCCGACCGCCTGGACGGCGTCGGTATGCATCAGGGCGCCGTTGGCGTGCGCGATTTCGGTGATGGCTTTGATGTCCTGGATGGTGCCGATCTCATTGTTGGCCATCATGACCGAGACGATGCCGGTGGATGGTGAGATGGTACTTTTAAGCTGCTGCATGTCAATCTTGCCGTTGCGGTCCACATTGAGGTAGGTCACGTTGATCATGCCTTTGGTCAGGTCCTTGGAGGCCTCAAGGATGCAGGGGTGCTCGATGGATGTGGTGATCAGGTTGGCGCCCATGCCCAGGTCGCATTTGCAGGGCTTGGTGTTGCAGCCCAGCAGGGAGATGACCGTGTTGTTGGCCTCTGAACCGCTGCCGGCGAAGACGATTTCGTCATGCTCGGCGCCGATCAGGTCGGCCACCTGCTGGCGGGCCTCTTCGATCAGGGCGCGGGCAACTCTGCCGTAGGTGTGCATGCTGGAGGGATTACCATAGGCATCCATAGCATCAGTAATCGCCTTTTTAACCTCCGGATGAAGGGGGGTGGTGGCGTTATTGTCAAAATATATCATCTATTCTGCCTCCGGGTCTCTAAATATCCTTAGTCCCTCGGGAGCTTGAAGTCTAGTAAAAAAATAGCATTACTAGTAAATGTCCCATAGGGCTCTATTTCGGTTGACATACCTATAGTAAGATGTTCACCTGACTTCAAGAGGTATTGTTATGAATAATCTGCTTAAAAAAATTTTAGGTACGACAGAGAGTGAAGCTAACGCAAGGCATGATGTTAAAATGGCCACTTCGGCCCTTCTGCTTGAGATGGCAGCCTCGGATGGTGATTGCAGCGCTCAGGAGCAGCAGCTGATCGTTGATATTCTGCAGGATAAGTTTGGACTGAGTTCTGCGGATGCAGCCGAACTGGTGGAGATGGCCGAGGCTGAGCGCCAAACCAGCATCGATCTGTGGCATTTCACCAATCAGATCAATGTTAATTTCTCGAAAGCTGAAAAGATCATGGTGATTGAGGCGATCTGGCAGGTCATCTATGCCGATGGCAGACTGGATAAGTATGAAGATTATCTGGTGCATCAGCTGGCGCGCCTGATGCGCATCGATCATGAGGATATGATCGCGGCCAAGCTGAAGGTGCGTGACGCTCAGGGCAGCTTGCCCTGAGCTTTGAGTTCGGCCTCGCGTCTGGCGCGGTCCCGGCGGCGCTCCTTGCATAGAAAGAGCAGGGCATCGGTGTTGGCTTTCAGCAGGTTGAAGATGTTCTCATTGCTGGGCTCCAGTTGATCGTTTGTCAGCTCTTCAAGTTGATCGATGATCTTTTGCAGCGCGATATTGTGCTCGTCATGTTTCTGGGTAAAGCGGATATCCTCGGCATCTTTGATCATGGTCATGGCTCCTCAATTTAATAAGTTATATTTTATATTAGTTATTGTAGGTGGTCAATGCTTCTGGTGCATGGTTAATTTTTTAGGGAATATATTTAGTCAATAACGTGCGAATTGAAGTTGTGCGAGAGGCTTGGTATATAGCAGTTATGTGTAGTCTTAGTTAATTAATTAAGGTTTCCTAATACGCTCATCTACACCCAAATGTTCAAATAAATTTTTCATAGGATCAAACTCTGTATTTCTGGTCCAATCTGGATTCAAGTAGTACTCAAAGGTAATTTTCGGCAATTTATCCTTATCTGGCGTGCCGATCATATACGAACCAATTTTAATACCATGATAAATCTTGCCATACATTGCACGTGTCAGTTTGCTGTCTTCAACTACAGACCTAACTCTGATATAAAAGTGTTGATCTTTATTCCAGTCAGTTAAATCCTTATTATTTGAATTGGAGTAACTCGTTATTGTTTTTACATATCCATTCTGTGGTGCCACACTTGGTAGTAAAAGCTCGCTATGCATATTTTCCTCTATAGGATAAGCGTAGATGCCGTCATATTTATTTGAAAATGTTACTTCTAAATATGCAGTATAGGATTGATCTTCTTTAGTTTTTTTGCGCACAGTGAAAACCAGGTCTGATACATTGCCATCACCATACGGTGACACCCAGTCCCCTTCTATCAGATCGTATCCAAACCCTTTATCAAGAACTTTCACCTCTTCAGCAAACACCCTCTTTGCATACATTGAAGTAGGATTAACTTTTTTGCGCATAACAAGAGTAACGGTTGGATTCCATGGTGTATGTCGTACTTTAGTAAAGCTTTCCCAGTGATCAAAGGTGTATTCCATATTGGATTTATAATAGCCGTCTGTATCGGCGCCAACATGTATAATCCCTATTCCCTTGCCATTTGCTACATAAATTCCATCCTTATTAGTTTTCCCGTCGTCATGCGAATGCTTAGGGCTCCAACCTCCAGTGCTAAATGATGCACCTGCATCTGCTCCTGCAAGCGGTTGGCCAGATTCTTCATCAATTACTTTGATTGTAATTTTAGCTCTCGGATATACAAAGGCTTCAGATGTAGCAATCATTACGATAAGACATAGAATAGTTACGCCTACAGAAGTGGCTCCGGTTGTTTGGACAGCATATAGCCATCTATAAGTGGAGCCTTGCTTCATGATTTTCTATGCAGCATCGGGAATATATTCCCGACAGCTGAAATAAACCTCATCCGGTGTTGCATCGTCAAGGGTTGAGTGCGGCCGCTCACGGTTGTAGAAATCCAGATAGATCTCCAGGGAGCGCTGGGCGCTGCTCATGCCGTCATAGGCCATCAGGTAAACCTCCTCATATTTGATGCTCTTCCAGAGCCGCTCCACAAAGACATTGTCACGCCAGCAGCCTTTGCCATCCATGCTGATGGCAATTTTATTATCCTTTAACATCTCAGTAAATTTATGGCCGGTAAACTGACTGCCCTGGTCGGTATTGAATATCTCCGGCTTGCCGAAGCGCTTCAAGGCTTCCTCAACTGCCTCTATGCAGAAATCGACGCTCAGCGTATTGGATAGCCGCCAGGCCAGAACCTTGCGTGAATACCAGTCAATCACGGCAAAAAGATAGATAAAGCCTCTCTTCATGGGGATATAGGTAATGTCAGCCGCCCAGACCTGATTGGGACGGGTGATAGCCAAGTTGCGCAGCAGATAGGGGTAGATCTTATGCTCCGGGTGGCGCTTACTTGTATTGGGTTTGCAGTAGAGGGCATGCATGCCCATCTTCCTCATCAGTGTCCCCACATGTCGACGGCCAACCATATAGCCCTCGCGCCTGAGCTTTGAGCGCAACATTCGAGTTCCCATAAAAGGATACTTCAGGTGCAGCTCATCAAGCCGGCGCATCAGGTCAAGATCCGCCTGGGACTCCGGCCAGGGACGATAATATGCACTTGAACGTGACAGCTTCAGTACCCGGCATTGCTGTGTCACCGGCAGATCATGCTTGCGGTTGATCATCTTCTTGCGCTCAGCTTGCCCGCTTTGATGAGCGCCTTTTCTAAAAAATCATTCTCCAGTGCCAGCTGCCCGATCTTGGCGTGCAGCACATCAAGATCGGGCTCCTTGCCCTTGGATCGAGCCCCGTCAAAGACCGAGGCTGCATTGTCCTGCATCTGCTGCTTCCAGTCTGATATCTGATTGGGATGCACATCAAACTCTTCAGCTAACTCCGCCAGCGTCCTGTCGCCCCTAAGGGCGGCCAGAGCAACCTTAGCCTTAAAACTTGCCGAGTGATTCCGTCTCTTTCTTCTCATTGTCATGCTCCTCTCTATGACCGTATCCAAACGGTTAGTTTTGAGCAAGACTTTCACTTATAGACCTGTCCGAATTTGCGGAACCACTTCTGACTGCATATAACTAGCCATTAACTCC
>CALOBW010000031.1:0-2246 GCA_942491525.1 uncultured Thermodesulfobacteriota bacterium | reverse complement strand
GGTGATGTCGATGAAGGAGGCCATGCGCCCGACAACCTTGCCCTCCTGGTTGGCAACCCTGGAGGTTGAAACATCGACAAAAATTGTCTGATTGTTCTCGCGCAGGGCCCGGAAGGTCTCAATGTCCCGGCTGGAGGCATCGATAATGCTCTCCGCATCGCTCAAACTCCTGATCTCACGAGAGGCGAAGAGCTCGGCGGCATTCATGCCCATCAGGCTCTGACGGTCGGAATAGTCAAACATCTTCAAAAAGGCCTGATTGACATAGACAATGGCGCCATCCAGATCAGTGATGATCACCGCATTGATGCTGGATTCTATGGCGGCATAGATGACGCTCAGCAGATCATCCAGGTTCTGGATGTCGACATGCTCGATCTGGCCCAACGCCACCAGATCCTCAGGCAGATTACCATTTCCCATCCCTAAATGATAATGCGCCCGGCAACCAAGTAAAGCTACTCCACCCGGTAGGACTCAAACCAGGACTGCTGCTGAATAACATCCAGCACCGCCATGATCACGGCATGGGTGGTGGCCACATCATAGCTCACCACCATCTGATTCTCGCTGCGGTCGACCTCGAGCGAGTCCAGCTTAAAGCGTTTGCTGTCCGCGATCAGATCCTCCAGCACGGCCAGATCGATGATCTGGTTGAGTCTGATGGTCAGCCGCTTGCGATAGGAACCGATGCCGGCCAGCTGCAGATACTTGTCAACAAAGGTCACCGTCCAGATGAAAAGATAGAGCAGCAGGGCTATCTGATACTCGCCCAGACCGATGCAGAGGCCCAGGATGGCAAAGGTCCAGATCAGGGCGGCCGAGGTGAAGCCGAAAACCTTGTCGCCGTTCTTGATCAGGGCGCCGGCCCCCAGGAAACCGATGCCCGTGACCACGGCGCTCAGAAGCGGCAGGGGATTGTCATGATTCAGGTGCAGGGCAATGATGCCCAGAACACAGGCGCCAGTGGAGACAAAGATAAAGGTGCCGAAGCCGATGGGCTTGTGGGACTTCTGCCGTTCCAGTCCAAACAGAAAGGAGAGCGAAAAGGTCATGAGCATGCGCAAGAATATAATATTCATGGCCGCTCTCTAGGCCTATTCCAAACATTTGGCAATCGCTTTTTTCAGCTGCTGGCCCTAGGCATTTTGCCGCTCCGCATACTTGCGGTCCCAGACCTCAATCAGGTATGGTTTCTGCGCCTCAAACAGACAGGCCTGCTCTTCCAGCAGCGCTTCAGCTCCCTCTGAATCCATATCGCGGGCCTGATTAACAAAGGAGGCAACCCGCGCATAGTAGAGCGGCACCATCAGATCGATCAGCTTGATGCGGTTATGGGGCCAGGCATGGAAGGTGGCGGCCAGCTCAAAGAGAATCTTGACCCAGCTCTGCATCGGAAAACTGAACTCATCCGCCGGGGTATCGGCGGCCTTCTTGATCTCGCGGAAACACTCAGGGGAAAAGATCTGTTTCCACAAAACACCGAACTGCTGATAGCCGAGCTTGAAGAGTTCAACCATAGCCTCCAGGTTGACGCTGACCGGCTCGGGCTCAAAACTTTCAGTCAGGCCAAAGGTTTCGACGGCCTGGCTGCCCGTGACCGTACGCCAGTTCTCCTCATAGATCTCCATCAGATTAAAGAGGGTTCCGATGACCTGCCGGAACATGGGCCCCAGCTGGGCGGCCGGATCCTTGGCATCATGAATCTTGACCCCCAGGTTGGACTGGCAGAGCTTAAAGCCGCTGTTGATGGCCGTCGTCGTCATCCAGATGTCGATGCCGAAACGGGCGATATCCGTCTCCCAGACAGCCTGATCGGCATAGAAGCGGGCCAGGCTGGCCGAAAAGGCGAAATCGCCGCCGATGGGCTGACGAACCCGCTTGCCGTAGAGACAGCGCGTCAGGTTGTAGACGATATTATTGGTGATGGTGCCGTCAAACTTATGCCGCATATAGATCGGCGAGACAAACTGATAATCATCTTCCAATATCGGATTCAACAGATACTTCAACCAGTCCGAGGTGATACTGCGCAGGTCGGCATCCACCACCGCGCAGGCCTTGACGTTCAGGCGGATGGCAGCCTCAAAGATGGACCTGAGGGCGGTGCCCTTGCCGCCGGGCCCGCGGTAGATCGTGACCATCTTCTCCTGCCAGGGTTTGACCTGAAACTCCTTGGAAACCTCGCGGGTGTCATCGGTGGAGCCGCCGTCCGCGATCAGAATCACCGAGTGGCGGTCCTTGTA
>CALOBW010000030.1:0-512291 GCA_942491525.1 uncultured Thermodesulfobacteriota bacterium | reverse complement strand
GTGCGGTTGATGCGCTGCTGGCCGCCACGCGCGAGCTGTTTGATCTGACCGCCGGCGAGATGGCGCAGCTGAGCCGGCGGGCCTATGATTTTGCGGCCACCAGGATGAACAGGGGGTAGCTGCGCTCGATGCCGTCGGCGCCGATCTTGCTGATCGTCTGGTGGCTGTAGAACTGCTCGACCCGGAAGCCGGCGCTGCTGAAGATGTGGCGCAGCTGCTGCCCGTCAAAACCGTTGTGGGGCACCGGGGTTGAGCCGTGGAACGAGCCGTCCTCCTTGAGGATGTCGCCGATTATAATCTTTCCGCCTGACGGCAGCAGGTCATTGAACAAATGCAGCAGCCGCTCAATGTCGGCCACATGGTGCAGGGCCATCAGCGAGCAGATCGTATCTACCTTTGGCAGCTCAAACTCCTCAATCTCTCCCTGCCAGATGGTGATCTTGTCAAGGCCGTGCGCCTTCTGCCTGAGCCGCTCGAGCATGGCCGGCGAGTTGTCGAGCATGTGCAGCTCTTGCAGTTCGTCAACAAGCTGCAGACCGACCAGGCCGGTGCCGCAGCCGAATTCCAGCAGGCGGGCCGGCGAGGCATGTCTGGTGAGCTCTGCCACAAAGCGCGTGGCCATCTCAACGGCGCGCGGATTTTCATCCCAGTTTTTGGCTTTGGCCGCGAAGGCATCGATATTCATAGCCTTTCTTTAGCAAGGGGCGTTTCTGCGGTCCAGCAATATCTTTTGATTGTAGATAATCCGGTTTAAGGTTTTAATGCGTCTCAGGATGAGATGGTTTAGGCTAATGATTTTTGTGCTGCTGACGGGCTGTGCCGGCCAGCAGGTTGCGCCGGTCGAAAGCGGCTTTGCACCGGTCAGGCTGAGCGAGTTTGAAGAGCCCTTCAATGCAATTCTGGCCGGTCTGCTGCTGGCCGGTGATGATGACGGCAACTGGCCCGGCGACATGCAGGGCGACGCCACGGCCTTTGCGCCGCTGCTCTTCTACACCCTGGCCGGCCATGGCGCGGAGTACTGGGCATATGCAGAGCGCACCGTCGGGCATGAGGTGCGCCTGATCAGGCGTCTGCGCCCCGACATGCAGACCGTGATCGGCTTCCCGGCCATCCTCTACGGCTACAGCTTCAGTGGTAGCCATCGGCTGCTGCTGGAGAGCGGTCTGGACGCCGGCTATCTGCTCTACCGCATTGCGCCGGCCAGTCTGAGCCGTCTGGTGCGCGACGAAACGACCCTGATGGGCACGCTGGCCTATCTGCAGCTGGAGGCCTATCAGTTGCTGCAGGATGAGAAGCTGCTGCGGCGCGGCCTGGAACTGATCGAGGCTGCGCCCTTTGACCCTGAGCGCGGCCTCTATCAATATGAGGCGCTGCCCGACTGGCCCCAGTCCACCATGCTGATGGCCCTGGCGAGCGCCTACCGCATCACCGCTGAACCGGCCTATCTGGAGCGCATGCGGCTGGTCATGCAGCAGCTGATTGACCGCTACTGGGATCAGGAATGCGGCGGTTTCTTCGGTCATCCGGACGCGCAGACCAAGGGCCTCTCGGGCAACAACAACCTCACCTGGAACCTGCTCGATCTCTATGAACTGACTGGAGATGAATCCTATCTTGAGCGGGCCCGGGCAACCTTGAGCTGGATTACCGGCCTCGATCTCTACCACGAACAGATGCTCTTCCACCACTGGACCACAGCACAGGGTCGCGCCGATTACGCCTGCTCGGGCTGCAACTTTCAGACCCTCTGGAACATCTACCGCTTCAACAGCATGCTTTGAGCTTGGCCTTGAGCCAGCTCTGCCAGACCTCGGGCGAGAAGATGGTGTACCAGTAGACGCGTTTCATCAGTTTGGAGGGGCCGGCATCCAGCTGGCGGATCAGTTCATCAAAGATCGCCTGCGTGTCGGGGTGGTGCTGGGGTTCGCCGTGGGCCAGCAGCATCTCAGCAATCGGCAGCTCCTTGAGGCGCGCATAGGATTGGTACATGCGGCCGCTGAATTTGATCGGAATCGGCAGCTTGTAGCTGCCCTTGACCTCGATGACGCTGTCGGCGGCGTAGATGGTCCGGCTGGCGTCATGGTAGAAGACCAGGTCGTGCAGGGTGTGGCCGGGAACCTCCAGCACCCGCCACTCGTTAAAGCACGGCAGTGAATCGCCGTCCTTGAGGATGATGTCGGGTCTCAGACGGCGCCTGAAGAGCACCGACCTGAAGGGTTCCCTGTTGGCCAGGGCCACCTGCTGGGCCATGAAGCAGTCCAGCAGCCACTGGATGGCGCCGCTGAGGCCGGCGTACCATCTGTGGCTGCGCTCGGGCCCGCCGATGGGGATGCCATGTTTGCGCCGCAGGGTCTGGGCGCCGCCGGCATGGTCCGGGTGCATGTGCGAGACCAGGCAGAGCTTGATGTCGCTCATGGGGCGTTTCAGCTCTTCGCGGCAGAATTTTTCGATTCTGGCGACATCCGGGCGCGTGCCGCTGTCGAGCAGCAGCAGACCATGCTCATACTCCAGCAGGAATATGTTGCAGATGTAGCCCTTGATGCGATGCACTTTGAACGGTGTCATGTGATGATAGTATTGATCAAGCTCGGCGCTGTCAATCAGCGCTCCAACTCCAGCAGCTGTTTTTTGATTTTGAGCCCCAGGGCAAAGCCGGTCAGTTTGCCGCCCGCGCCCACGACCCGGTGGCAGGGGATGATCAGCGGGATGGGGTTGCGGCTGTTAGCCATGCCCACGGCCCGCGCGGCCTTGGGGCTGCCGATCGCGGCGGCCAGCTCAGCGTAGGAGATGGTCTGGCCGTAGGGAATCTCGGTCAAGGCCTGCCAGACCTTGCGCTGGAATTCGGTGCCCGCTGGGTTGAGCTGCAGGTCGAATTTCTTGCGTTGGCCGCACAAAAACTCTTCAATCTGTTTTCTGGCTTCGTTGAAGAGTTCGTCATTGCGCGGCCAGTTTTCATCGATCTCAAAGCTGCGTTTGCCTCCATTGATATGCAGATGGCTGAGGCCCATTTCGTCGCCCGCCAGGATGATCTCGCCGAGCTCAGTCTGGAAGCGCGTGTAGCAGGTCATACCCGCTTCAGCCAGTTCTTGAAGGCCAGCAGCAGGAAGAGCAGGATGGCGGCCCAGTAGGAGATTGTGTAGGCCGGGAGGTGCCGGTGCGGTTCGATCAGTCCCAGGATCGGGGGCGCAATCAGTAGGGTCAGGCCGACGCAGAGCAGGCCCATGATCAAGCCGGCCAGGGCGTCACTGGGGTAGTGCACCCCCAGGTAGGGGCGCAGAAAGAGCATGGTCGGGATCATCCAGCCCAGCAGCAGGATCGCGGGCAGGCCGAGCCGGGCGCAGATCAGGCCGACGCAGAGGGTGGTCCAGAGGGCGTGGCCCGAGGGGAAGCTCTCCAGCTCCTTGGAGCCGTGGCCGGGGTCGCGGTTGATGATCTCCAGCGCCAGCTGCTCCTGCAGTTGCGGGTTGGCGTAGGGGCGGCGGCGTTTGAGGTGGAGCTTGCAGGGCAGGAAAATCAGGTTGGCGATTATGAAACCGATCATCAGCAGGATCGGCAGCTTCTGGAAGGCCGCCTGGCCGGAGAGCTGCCCGATCAGGGCTGCGCCAAAGAGGGTCAGCAGCCAGAAGGGCCCGTCGCCCATGAAGATCAGGGCCTTAATCAGGATGGAGTCCCGGAAGGGCTGCTGGTAGGCCCACTTCAGGAGACGGTTGTCGATGGCTTCAAGTCTGCTTGACATGTCGGCATGTTAAAGAGAGGGGGTTGGGGTTGTCAAATGCAATGTGCTGGATCTGGTATTTCTGAAATAGTGTCAGATGGTTCTTGTCAAATCTTAGACATTGCAATATTGTTGATCATGTTCATCTTTTGGTTTAATATTTTAGGAGGTCATTATGAATAGAAGTTTTATTGTTGGTTTGGTTTTGCTCTCTCTTTTTTCTTCCCCATCTCTTGCTTACGACAACATGGTGTCCTTAGGAGATAGTCTTTCTGATAGCTATTTTAGGAGATGGTCGGATGGTCCATTGTGGACCGACTATTTAGCATCAGATGAGTTCTTAAGCTGTAGCTTGGATATGAGAGCCGTGACTGGAGATACTTCAGAAGAAGTACTGGAGCAGGCCCATGACTATCTTAATGATGTGCAATCTGGTCTGGTAGATCCATTTAATACATTATTTACGCTTTGGGCGGGGGGGAATGATTATATTAACGAGTTGAATCCGATTACCCATCCGATAATGATTAATATTGCAGAGACAATTGATATTATAGTTGAGGCAGGTGCAAGGGACATAGTTATATGTAATCTGCCAAACTTTGGACGCGTTCCTGCTGCTGAAGAGTACTTTGGACCAGCTTCAGTTGTGGTTGGTGAATTTGGGAATGCTATCTCATTAAACTATGATTTTCAGTTGGATCTTGTGATTCAGGCTAAACGTTGTCTCTATCCGGATGTTACATTCTACTATCTTGATATATATGGATTGGTGGAAGATGTCTGTTTGGATCCCAATAAATACGGTTTTGACAATGTAACGGATCGGAAGGAATATAATCTCGAGACAGATGATATTTATCTCTTCTATGATGAAGTTCATCCAACAACCTACGCTCACCATCTGATTGCAGCGAAGGCATATGAATTATTGAATCAATAAGATCAGTCCATTTAGGTCGTGCTAGTTTGTCAGGGGACAGAATTAATTCTGCCCCCTAATTATCATGGCTGTGGGAGTGTATCTCGGATATGTGACCGGGATGATCGTGATTGTGCGAGCCATGTTCTCCGGTATGCGAGTGGTCGTGTGAGTGCGGCGATTCCGTGTGGTCGTGGGGATGCTTGTGCTCGTGGGTATGGTCATGAGCATGCTCATGGGTGTGCATGTGGGCGTGGGTCTGGTCTCCGTGAGTGTGCTCATGCTCATGTTCATGCTGATGCTCATGTGAGTGCAGATGTTTGTGTTCGTGCGTACCTTTCATCTTTACCTCCGGCTTTGTTTGGATAGTAATATTAAGCGCGCAGCGAACAAAAACAATTAACTCAGCCCGTGCTCCCGTTCAAACTGCTCCACCAGCTTGAACTTCTGCACCTTGCCGCTGGCGGTCATGGGCAGAGTCTCGACAAATTCCCAGTAGTGGGGGATCTTGTGGCGCGCGATCTTGTCGCGGCAGAAGTTGCGCAGCTCGTCAGCGCAGGCGCTTTCGCCGGGGTGCAGCCGGATGACGGCCAGCAGCTGCTCGCCGTACTTCTGGTCGGGCACGCCCACCACGTAGACGTCGTCAATTTTGGGGTTGCGGTAGAGGAACTCCTCGATCTCGCGCGGATAGATGTTCTCGCCGCCGCGGATGACCATCTCCTTGATGCGGCCGGTGACGCTGAAGTAGCCGTTCTCGTCCATGGTGCCGATGTCGCCGGTGTGCAGCCAGCCTTGATCATCGATGGCCTTTTTTGTCTCTTCGGGCATCTTGTAGTAGCCCTGCATGATGCAGGCGCTGCGGGTGACGATCTCGCCCTTCTGGTTTCTGGGCAGCTCCTGGCCGCTCTGCGGGTCGATGATTTTGCCCTCGACGCCGTCCAGAAGCCGGCCAACGGTTGAGACGCGCAGTTCTACGGGATCGTCGCGCCGGGTCATGGTCATGACCGGCGAGCACTCGGTCTGGCCGAAGGCGATCACGATCTCGGGGCAGTGCAGCTTGACCTTGTTCATGGCCTCGACCGGACAGGGGGCGCCGGCCATGATGCCGGTGCGCAGGCTGCTGAGGTCGTAAGAATCAAAGTTATCCTGACCGAGGATGGCGATGAACATGGTGGGCACGCCGTTGATGGCGGTGCACTGCTCGGCCTCGATAAATTTGAGGGCGGTTTCGGCATTGAAGGCCTCCATGACCACCATGGCCGAGCCGTAGACCACGCAGTTGAGCGTGCTCATGACCAGGCCGAAGCAGTGGAAGAGCGGCACCTGGATCAGCAGGCGGTCATTTGCGCTCATGCCCATGATGTCGCCGACCATGGCCGCATTGTTGATGATGTTGTAGTGCGAGAGCATGACCCCCTTGGGGAAGCCGGTGGTGCCGGAGGTGTACTGCATGTTCATGACGTCGTCATGGTGCAGGGAGTTCTCGCGCTGCTTAAGCTCTTCGTCGCTGATGCTCTCGCCAAGTTTCAGCAGCTGATTGAAGCTGAACATGCCGGGGGTCGCGCTGCGCTCGCCGATGTAGACCACATTTTTGAGCATGGGCAGCCTGGCGGCCTCCAGCCGGCCCGGTGCGCAAGTCTCGAGCTCCGGGGCCACCTCGCGACTCACGTCATAGAAACAGGTGTCCTTGAACCCCTCGCTGAGCAGCAGGGTGGTTGAGTCGGACTGGCTGAGGATGTACTCCAGCTCGCTGGATTTGAAGTTGGTGTTGACGGTCACGAAGACCGCGCCGACCATGCCCAGGGCAAACTGCAGATGGACCCATTCGGGCAGGTTGGTGGCCCAGACCGCCACATGGTCGCCCCTCTTGATGCCCAGGGCCATCAGCCCCTTGGCGGTCATTTCGCACTGGCTGAGGAACTCGGCATAGGTTTGACGAACGTTAAATTCCGGGCAGACAAGCGCCTCGTGATCCCTGTTACGGCTGACGGTCTCCCTAAGCAGGTTACCGATGGTCACCTCTCTGTACATCCCAACCTCCCTGAAGCTAAAAGCTGAGTGAAATTTTTATCAGGCTTGGGGGCTGAAAACAAGCAAAGTTCGCAAACTGTGGAATAAAGAGGCTGCTACTCCCAGGACTTCTTCTCCAGCCGGCCGAACTTGAAGTGCTGCCCCAGCCATTTGGCCGCGCGCGTGGTTTTATCGGTTGCCGTATCATAGAGGCCCTTCTTTTCGCGGTCCAGCTGGCTGAGGTTGCGCCGGCTCTCGCTGATGTCCTGCTGAATTGAGGGCGGCAGCGGGTTTTCTGACCAGATGCTGCAGACCTCGATATGGGTCAGGCTGTGGCTCAGGCTTTGGGATGCGATGTCGGGGTTTTGATCAAGCCAGGCCTGCTGGGCCTTTTCGCTGCAGCGGAAGGCCAGTACCAGATGGGTGCGGGCGAAGAGGTCCCGCATCGCCTGGTCGTCATTGAGCTGGAAACTGTCGATGCGCCGGGCCAGCTCATGCAGTTCACCAATGACCAGGTCAAGCTCAGCCTGGACGCTGGCGGGATTGTTGGCCCGTTCCAGCTTCATGATGGCGTTGGCCTGGCGGATCTCCTGGGCCGAGCGGCGCATGTCGCCCCTCTTGAAGGCCTGGTGGGCCGCCTGGAAGTGGTGCTCGACGTTGCTGTCGATGTAGGTCAGCAGTTTGCGGTCGACCAGGACCTGATCTGCCGCATGCAGCGGCAGGCTCAGGAGGATCAGCAAGCATAGAAGAGAGTTGCGCATTTTAAGATCTCCTTTGATGAAGATATTAAGCCTCTCTCAGCAAACCGCAATCACCCCTCAGAGCCACTCTTTGCGGCGGAAGTAGATCAGCATGACCGCCAGGATGGTCGCCATGACTCCCAGCAGGGTCGGATAGCCCCAGCGCCACTGCAGTTCTGGCATATATTCGAAGTTCATGCCGTAGATGCCGGCGATGAAGGTCAGGGGGATGAAGATCGAGGCAAAGATGGTCAGGATGCGCATCACATCGTTCATGCGGTTGCTGACGCTGGAGAGATAGGTGTCGAGCATGCTGGAGCTGATGCTGCGCAGGCTCTCCATGTTGTCGTGCAGGTGAATGATGTGGTCGTTGACATCCTTGAAGTAGATTGCAGTGCTCTCATCGATCAGGTCGGAATCTGAGCGCTCCATGATGCCGATGACCTCCCTCAGGGGCCAGATCATGCGGTAGACGAAGAGGCCCTCGTTGCGCAGGTAGTAGATTCTGTTGAGGGTCTGGCGGTCGGGTCTCTCCAGCAGCTCGGTCTCGATGTCGCTGCTCTTGGCGGTCAGGATCTCCGAAAACCTGAAGTAGTCGTCCACCACGGTGTCCAGCAGGGCGTAGGTCAGATAGTCGGCGCCCTTGCGCCGGATGCGCCCCTTGGAACGCTGCAGGCGGGTTCTGATGGGGCCGAAGATATCCGAGGAGCCCTCCTGGAAGGTGATGACGTAGTTGCTGCCCATGATGATGCTGATCTGCTCGGCCTGGATATCGTCGCCGTTCTCGATCATGCGCTTCATGATGATGAAGATATAGTCGCCGAAATCTTCATGCTTGGGGCGGTGACTGGTGTTGATGATGTCCTCAAGCACCAGGGGGTGGATCGCGAAGTCGCGGCCGAACTCGGCGATCAGCTCGGTGTCGTGCAGGCCGTGCAGGTCGATCCAGCGGATCATGTTGTCCGGGATCTGGCTTAAGATCTCGCCGGCTTCGGCCTCCATGCTGCGGAAGGTCTCGGCGTTATAGTCGATAACAGTGACCTTGGCTGAATCGAGCTTCTGCTCGCCGATATGGATCAGCGTGCCGGGCGGCAGGCTGGCCTTGTCCGAAATGTTGGTGGTGTCAACCATCGTTTAAATCCTTTCATTGGCCGGAAGTGCGGTCGTTTGTTCTAGTCGGCGTCCATGATGCCGGCTTCGCGGGCGCTGTCTGATGCAAGCTGGAGCCGGGCGCCCTCTTTGGCCAGTCGGCGGCCAGCCTGTTCCAGCTCATCGATGTTGGCGCTCAGAAGCTGTTCCAGCTCATTTTTCTGCTTATCGTCCTCCTTGAGCTGGTCGAGCCTGTTTTTAAGCTCCTGCTGCTGGGTGCTGAGCTGGGCCTGTTCCTTCTGCGCCAGGCTGTAGCGCTTGCGGGACTGATTCAGTTCATCGGTGATCTTGGCCACCTCCGCCTCGACACCCTCTTCAGGCTCGGCATCCAGGTCGATGTCGGCGGCGGCCAGCACCAGGCCGGTGATGGGCAGGCTGTCCATTATTTCGTCCAGGGGGGTGCCGAAATAATCCAGCAGCTCATCCTTGCGCAGTCTGAACGGCACGAAGACCAGGCCGGCGTCTCTGGAGAGGGCCGGCATCTCAGCTGGTTCGGCAACGGTCTTGATGTCGGCGTAGATCCTGACATCTTCGAGCATCTGGCGCAGATCGATCTCTTCGGGCAGGGGCGGCACCAGCAGCCGGATGGAGGCGTCGCGCCAGCCGGCATCCCGGGTCATCAGATAGGCCAGCAGCAGTGAGAGCCTGCTGGAGGCGCAGCCGCACCACCAGATGTCGATGCGGCGGTTTTTGGAGGAGAGCAGTTTTTCCCAGAAGAAATCTTTGAGATCCAGGATGACGATGTTGCAGCCCAGCCTGAAGGCGGTGCGCATGCTGGCGGTGTAGGTGCCGACGCCGAGCACGTCCAGGCTTTCGGGCTCGATCCAGTTGGCCAGCACGGTGTTGACCGAGAGCGGGCCGATGCCGTAGCTCTGGACCAGCATGCTGACGGCGTCGTGGGCGTCCGGCGCCACCACGGCCAGCGGGAAGGCCTTGAACTGACCGGCCGCCAGCTCGCTTTTGAGCTCGGCTTCGGCGGTCTCCTTGGCTTTCAGCATCTTGACGCCGCTGCCCTCCAGGATGCGCACGGCCGTGGTGGTGCCGCTGCCGCCCGAGATCCAGTCGGCAAAGGTCAGGATCTGTTTGCGCCGGGCATTGTCGGTGGCGAAGGCCAGGATCTGGGGGCGCCAGTCGCGGGGATGCTCGGGTTCGCCCGCGGCGGCAATCAGGCTGTCGCGTACCTGCTGCAGGTGGTGGGAGCGGCTGCTGTCGGCCCAGCGCGGCCGCGGCGCCTTGATCTTGATGTACTGGTGGATGGCGAAGAGGATCGCCAGGGCCGCCAGGCCGGCGTTCAGATCGATGGCCAGCATGGCCACCAGGCAGAGCAGGGCGCCGATCAGGCTCAGGCGCTTGTCAAAGAAGCGGAAGCGCGGCCGGAAGGAGGGGCTGGCGGCCTGGGCCTCGTAGAAGGTTGCATAGTTGAGCAGGCCGTAGGAGATCAGGAAGAACATGGAGACCACACTGGCGATCAGGTTGAGCTGGCCGAGGCTGATGGTCAGGACGGCGATGGCGCCCGAGAGCATGACCCCGCGCCGGGGGTTGTTGGTCGGTCCGTGGCCCTTGGCGAAGAAGTCCAGGTGCGGAAAGATCTTGTCAACGGCCAGCGATTGCAGGATGCGCGGGGCGCCCAGGAAGGAGGCCATGGCCGAGGAGAGGGTGGCGGCGATCACGCCCGCATCGATCAGGGGGCTGAAGGTGGCGATCCTGTTCATGGCCGTGTAGTCGCCGATCAGGACGGCCTGGCCGGCGGTGGCGATCAGGATTACGGCCGCGGCGAAATAGATCACCATGGAGAGGCCCACGGCCGCAAAGGTGCCGTTGGGCAGGCTCTTGCCGGGATCCTTGAGGTCGCCCGACATGCTGACGCCCTGGGTGAAGCCGGTCACGGCCGGGAAGAAGATGGCAAAGAGCATCCAGAACTCGGGCGCATCGGCGCTGGGGCGCAGCCCGCTGCGCAGCTGGGCCAGCTCAAAATGCTGAATTCCGCCCCAGAAAAATGAGATCAGCGCCAGGCAGAGCAGGGCCATGACGACATACTGGAAGCGGGTGGCCCAGTCGGTTCCCAGCCAGGCGAAGCTTAGCAGGATCAGGATGGCCGCCAAGGCGATCAGCTGGACCGCCAGGCCGGATTGGATGCCGAAGATCGAGATGAGGGCCTCGCCGAAACCGATGCAGTAGAAGGCGATGGAGACGCTCTGGGCTACGAAGAGCACGATGCCGATGGCGCCGCCGAACTCGATGCCCAGGGTGCGCGAGATCAGGTAGTAGACCCCGCCGCCGCGTACCCTGATGTTGGTGGCGATGGCGGCCAGCGAGAGGCTGGTCAGCAGCGAGATGCCGTTGGCGATGGCGATGATCAGAAGGGCGTTCAGCAGGCCGGCGCTGCCCACCACGTAGCCCATGCGCCGGAAGAGGATGATGCCCAGGATGGTCAGAATACTGGGTGTGAAGACCCCGGCAAAGGTTCCGAGGGTTGCTGCGTTCTTATTTGTGTCCGCCATGGGCTTCTCCATCAGTTTAAATTTTAAAGTAAACGCTTTGATTGCAGTAAATTATAACTAAGACTTCAGTAACAGGAAACGGTTAAATCTAAATTTGATTAAAGTCCGGGTGCTTGAGATATAATTGAAATGACCTCGGACCGAGTGTAAGTTGGATGCAGTTATCGGTGACATGCAGAATGTTATTATCCATGAGGTTTCTGAAGGGCCCCTTAATATGTTCCGGCACCGGCAGATCGAGGGTAAGTTTTTGTTCGCATTTGTTGATTGTGGCGATCCCTAGATCAGATCTGCAGAACACCATGTGGCACTGGTCGATGGCTAGAATCTGCATGTTTGAGCCGAATACTGCATTGTGGAAGGCAATCATTTTGATGAGTTCCGGTTTTTTGTAGGCGTCTATCCAGTTGTTAGTATAGAGGCCGTCGGCCTCACCTTTGTCAGAGTAAACGAGCGGAACCCCGCCGTCGCGGCAAAGTATGTAGGCATATGCAAGATTTTCATCTGTTCTGGCTGGATCGTTAGGGTCAAAAATGAATTGCCGCATGGCTTCGTTGTTGGGGATATCGTGGGTCACTGCAAATGTTAGGCTGCGAAAAATATCGAGGCCCTGGGCATTCTCGATCTGCAGTAGATTGCCATCTGGTGAGATGGCCTGATGCAGGGAGTAGAATAGTTTGAAATCATAGGCTGAAAAGTTGACCTCTTTTATGAACGTATCCAGAAAAGTGCCGTGACTTGCGGGAATGATCTCGCCAAAAATAAACAGAGACTGTGTGATTTCAGGTGTGAATACTTTCTGGATATGTTCAACCGGCATATGCTTGGCGGCATCGATGCGGAAACCGTCAGCGCCCAGATTTTTCAGAGAGGTTAGATATTGCTGCTGGGCTGAAATAACTTGGGGGCTTTGATGATTGAGGTCCGGCAGACCATTGGGGACTCTTTCATCGCAGATCCTGTCGTTATGTACAGCATCAATTCTGTCGGTATCCTCATAGTCTGATGGGGCGATACAGGATTGGGGGTTGAAGTCCGACGCGCTGAACAAACTCTGGCTGATGTCACCAAAGATCCGGCTGTCTCTAAGTGGTTGTTCTTCTTGGTAGCGCTTAAGAATTGTGTCTCCAGGAAAGTTTAGATTGTTGTCAGGGCGGTGTGCCATATGGTTGAAAACTACATCTATGTAAATCTTAAGGTTGTTCAGTTTTAATTCGTTTATCATGGATTTGAAATTTTCAAGGGAGCCGAGGGGCGAGGAGATGATTCTGTAGTCAATTGGCTGATATCGGTCATACCAGGCCGGGCCCAGACTGAAGGCTGGCGGGGAAACTAGAATGCCGCTGTAGCCGAGTTTGCCGATTTCAGGTGCAGCGGCACTGATCTCTGAGAAGGTCCAGTTAAATGCATGCAGGATAACGTTGCCCATCTATCCTCCTGAACTTTTATATTTGATGGCAGTCTTAGCTTAGACCGCTTTCATGTGTGGCAATGCCCCTGAGCAGGCGGCCCAGGACGTCCGAGCCGGTAATGATGCGCTTTTGCTCGCCCCAGAGCAGCACGATGTCCTGGTCGATCACATCGTCATCCTTCTTTTCAGGGTAGACCTTCAGGTGGGTCATGATCTCGCCCAGCCTGGTCTGGGGGTCGGTGATGATGATCGGGCGGTGGCAGTAGTGCAGGGGGTGGAAAGTTGCCTGCTCAAAGAAGGCGGCGCGCAGGAAGCCGTCGGCATCCAGGGTGAGCTGCGGCTGGCCGCTGTCATCGGTCAGAATGATCCACTTTTTGCCGCTGGCGTGGATCTGCTGCAGAAAGGGGTCTGCTTCGGTGTGCCCGATGGTCGGGAAGACCGGTCTGCGGTTGGTGAAGTTGATCTGCACGATGCTGCGCGGGTCGACATCTTCACCCTCCTCGGTGATGGGCAGGTCGTCGATGGCCAGGAAGTTGAGGGCGCCCTTGCCCTCGACCCGGTCCAGGTCGGTGTGGGGCGCATCCACATGCAGTTTCAGCAGATGGCGCAGATCCTTCTCCTCGAAAAAATGGATGGCTTCGGCCCCCAGCCACCGGTCAAGGATCAGGGCCGTGGGTTTGGCGACCGGATAGAGCAGGAACTGATAGAAGCGCAGCAGCGGGGCCAGCAGGGAGGCCATCTTGATGGCGTGGCGCGAGAAGTAGGCCTGGGGGATGATCTCGCCCAGGAAGGTGATGATGAAGGTGGAGAAGATAAAGGCCGTCAGGCCGGCCATGACTGAGTTTGACAAGAGCGTCAGCAGAACATTGATGCCCACGTTGCCCCACAGGATGGTGGTCAGCAGAAAGTTGGAGTCCTCGCGCATTTTGAGGATCTTCTGGGCCTGCTTGTTCTTGCCCTTTGATTCAACTTCCAGCCTGAGGCGGGTGACGCTGAAAAAGGCCAGGTTGAGCCCGGAAAACATGGCCGACTGGGTGATGCAGAAAAGTATGCCTATCCAGGCTGCAGTGCTCATTTATCCTTCATCCTTATCCGTCAAAATAGGCGCGGCCGGCAGAAATCCAAGGGCCGGTTTGCCGTCAGGGCCACAATAGCCACAGGTAGATGCCATAACCGCCCAGCAGCAGGGCTCCCTCCCCGCGCTGCAGCTTCAGTCCGGTATAGAGCAGCGGCAGCAGGGCAATTGAGAAGATCATCATGGTCCATAGATCAAGATTTGTGATGCCGGTTGTCTGCAGCGGCTGAGGCAGCGATGCAAGCCCCAGGATGCCCAAGATGTTGAAGATGTTAGAGCCGATCACATTGCCGACGGCAATATCCGGTTGCCGGCGCAGGGCCGCAATCAGCGAGGTCGCCAGCTCCGGCATGCTTGTGCCCATGGAGACGATCGTCAGGCCGATCACCGCTTCACTTATGCCGAAACTGCGGGCCAGCTCACTGGCTGAAGAGACCATGAAGCTTGAACCGGCTACCAGCAGGATCAGGCCGCCGGTAATCTGGGCCAGGTCGGTATGGAGTTGCCCGGATTTGGGCGGCACGCCCTCCTGGAATTGGAGCTCGAGCTCTGGGGAGGCGCCCCTGTGGGCGTTGAACACGGTAAAGATGGTGTAGGCCGCAAGGAGCGCCAGCAGGCTCAGGCCGCCGAGTGCGCCGATGCTGCCCCGGCTGATCAGGAAGAGTGCCAGGCCGCTGACCAGGACCATGATGGGGGCGTCCTGCTTGAGGATCTGCAGGTTGGCCTTGATTGGGCAGATCAGGGCCGTCAGTCCCAAAATGACGCCGATGTTGAAAATATTGGAGCCCACCAGGTTGCCGACTGAGATGTCAGCCTGATTTTTGAGGGCGGCGGCCAGGCTGACGGTCAGCTCCGGGGCGCTGGTGCCGAAAGCTACAATTGTCAGTCCGACGGTCAGGGGCGTCAGCCCGGCGCGGATTGCCAGGGAGGAGCTGCCGCGGACCAGTGCTTCCGCGCCGGCGGTCAGGGCTACCAGGCTCAGAATCAGAATGCTGATGGTCAATGGTTGATCCTCCTTCCGGTTTATTGGCTCTGCCTGTTCTCGGTTGTCTTCACAATCAGATATACGAGGCTCAGGGTGAAAATGGCGGCCAGCGGAAAGTAGGCGGCCTCGATGCTTTCGGCCTTCAGCGAGGTGACGAGCAGCTTTCTGACGAAGCCGACGATTGCGACCATGATGAAGATGCTGGCATCCATCTTGGCGCCTTTGATGTGGTGCAGCTGGGCCTCAATCAGCTCCATCAGCACCCAGATGATCAGCAGCGAGCCGAGAACATTGCCGATGCCGTAGGAGTACTTGTTTTTTATCATAGCTATGATGTCCAGAAAGAGCATGCCGACGGCAAATAAAATTACACTGGCGATGGCGACAAACATCATGAAATTGATGAATAAGATGAAGCTTTCAGATCTTTTGATAGTAGTTTCTTGCATTAATTTTCCTCAAAAAATATTTGGCCGGCAAGTATCGTTGCGGGACCAGACTTTCAGCTGCAGTTAAGTGAATTGAATCTAAATGTCTGATTATATTATAAAGTACATTTTTGAAAGGGAAATGATCTGGTGCCAGAAAATTTTATTTCAGCATTGGTCTATTAAAATGAAAAATAGTAATTTATAGCGTTGACTGTTACAAATTCTACAGATAGAGAAATGTACAACTAATGAATCGAGGAGTGTGTATGTTTTTCTTTGAAGCTTTCTCTCTGTCAACCGGGCTTGTTGTATTGGCTTTTCTGGCGGCTTTGATCCTGCTTAATGAAATTGCCCGCATCAACATGTGGTTTGGCATGGCGATGTTTATCGTGCTGCCGCTGTTTCTGACAATTTTTGTGTGGCCCAACACCGCCGTCGCCGGCACCGGCGCCGGCACCTGGTTTCAGTGGGCCAAGACCTATTCGGCCCTGATCGGCTGCATCGGCGGCATGGCCATCCGCTATATTCCTCGTCTGCATACCAACAGAATCGCGCTCTGCTTTCCGCCCTTCATTCTGGCGGTCAACATTCTTGAAGCCGTCATCCGTGATTTCCAGCTCTACAGCGCCAACGGCCTGGTGGACGGCTACCTGACCTTCGGCGGCCCCTGGAACATCATGAACGGCATCGCCGGCATCCTCAACATCCTCACCATCTGCGGCTGGTTCGGCATCATCATCACCAAGGATAAGAAGAAGGACCTGATCTGGCCCGACATGATGTGGTTCTGGATCATCGCCTACGACATCTGGAACATGGCCTATGTCTACAACAGCGTCTCCGACCGCGCCATGTACTCCGGCGTCGTGCTGCTGCTGGCCTGTACCATTCCGGCCTTCTTCATGAAGAAGGGCGCCTGGGCCCAGCACCGCGTCCAGACTTTAGCCCTGATGATGATGTTCACCCTGACCTGCCCCGGGTTCTTCACCGATCCCAGCTTTGCGGTCAAGGCGACCCACAACGTGGCGGCTTACTACAGCCTCAGCATTCTGGCGCTGCTTTCAAATATTGCCGTGGCCGTCTACCAGGTCTATATCATCGTCAAGAAGAGGAAGAATCCGCTCAAGGACGAACTCTACAGCGATACCAAGGATTACCAGGCCATCCTGGCCGAGAATATCTAGAGAGATGCAGGCGGCCCCCTATTCAGGGGCCGCCTGTTTTTTGTATGCCCAGGTTTGATGTTTAAATTTATTCTTCAGACATATAGTTGGAATATTAAGATAAAGCGGAATAACTCTACTTTTTATTCTTGTACCATTCCTGATTGCCATAGAGTTTTTTCTCGCACTTGGGACAAAGGCCATGGCTGAACAGGGCATCGGAATGGTTTTCGATGTATGTTTCCATTTGATGCCAGTATCCACTGTCATCTCTGATCTGCTTGCATGATGCGCAGATTGGCAATAATCCTTTCAATACATTGACCTCCGCTTCTTTTTGTCTCAATTCATTTTTGATATCTGTGATGTCCCGCTCGGTTGTTGCAATGGAATCTATGACTCCTTCATCATCTTTGAGGCAAGTGACGACGATCCAGACATCCAGCAGTTTGCCTGTCTTGGTTATGCGCTGAGTTTCAAATGATTTTACCTTGGTGTTGTTGCTGATGTCCTTGAGGTATTTTGTGACTTCGGCATGCTTGTCTTTGGGGACAATCTTGCGGATATTCATGCCCACGGCCTCTTTGCTCGGGTAGCCATACATTTTTGTTGCGCCACGATTCCAGGACAGGATCTTACCGGTCAGATCCTGAACCGTGATCGCATCAATTGAGTCATGAAGGATTACTGCCAATCGACGGATATCGGTATTATTCATATCTACCTCAATGACGGATATATTTAAGAGTAATCTTTGAAATTGAAAATGAAATGCATTGAGGGATATTGGTGAGGGTTGGGCGCGCTAAGGTTCGGTGCAGCCAGCCAGCCGCTGCCCAACCTCCTTGATGTGCGCGGCGCAGATGCTGGCATGTTCACGGGCCAGCTGGCGCGCGGCTTCGGCATCCTGGCGGATGATGGCGTCCAGGATGGGGCGGTGGCGGTCGAGGGCCGCCCGGGGGTCTTCGATGCTGCGGGCGTACTGCAGCAGGAAGGCCTGGATCTGGCGGTAGAGCGCCTGATACATGGTCATGAAGAAACGGTTGCTGCACATCTCGGCGATCGTGAGGTGAAAGGCGTAGTCGCGGTCGGCAAAGAGCTGCGGGTCGTGCAGGATCTCCTCATCGTACTCCAGCAGCGCCTCCAGGGCCCTGATCTGCTTCTGGTCGCGCTTGAGGGCCGCGCTGGCCGCCATCTCAGCCTCGATCAGGTTGCGGGCCTCGATCAGATCCTTCATGCGGCGGTGGTCGTGCTGCGGGAACATGGGGATCAGGATGTCGTTGAGGGCCGCCAGGCTGACCTCGCTGTTGACAAAGGCGCCCTTGCCGTGGCGCACCTGGATGATGCCCAGGGCGTTCAGCATGGCCAGGGCCTCGCGCAGGGTCAGGCGGCTGACAGCATACTCCTTGAGCAGGGTCTGTTCGCTGGGCAGCTGGTCGCCGGGGCCGAACTCGCCGCCGCAGATGCGCTCCTTGAGACTGTTCACCACGGCCGAGGTGGCGGTTACTCTCTGAATGGGTATTGTCATTGCGCTGCTCCTGGGGCTGTGGCCCTCTGGGCTAGACATGCTACTCATCAGATGACCTGTCAATTAAATTTTAGTCTTCAGTTCGCGGTTGATCTTTCGGCCACCCTTGATTTCAGTGACCGGGAACCCACTCATATTTGCGGCTGGGCCGGTACTCGAACTCCATATATCGCTCAGCGAGAATCTTTTTCAGCGTGCCGTCGGCGTGCATGCTCTGAAGGGCGGGCGATATCCTGTTCACAAAGCTGCGGCCCGCCGGCGTGTCCCAGACGGTCATGTAATCATAGCCGATGTGGACCGGGAAGCCGGGGTCGTAGGAGAGCAGACTTAAATGGGAGATCCAGTCCGGCATGAAGCCGATGATCGCGTCGATCCGGCCGCGTTCTAACTTTTCGAACTGACTCTTTTCTGCGGCCAGATAATCAATCTGAATGTTGTGTTTGAGGATCTCCCGGTAGTACTCCTCGTAGCCGATCACCCCGCCGAGCCTCTTGCCCTTCAGCTGGGCGTAACTGGAGATGGGCGGGTCCTCTTTGCGGCTGAAAATGTATAGCTTGTAAACGCCCAGGGGGTAACTGGTAATGATGCCGTCATCTCCGGTGTTCTTGATTACGGCATCGGTCATGCCGTATATGGCCAGGGCCTTTCGGTCGGAAAAGGCCCTGATTGCGCGCTTCAGCGGATAGACCGTTTCAGTGATCTGGATGTCGGCCCGGGCGGCCGCCTGCCGCAGAATGATCTGATATGGCCCCTGGCCATCCTCCTGGATGATGCCCATGAAGATACCCGCAACAACGTGGACTTCCTCCTCTGCCAGGCACGGGCCGGCATGCATAAAACAGAGCAGGGCTGCAAGGAAGATCTTTTTCATGACTATCCTGTCTTTGACTGTAAAGTATCGGCCGCCGGTGGACAGTCAAGGGCTGGGCTATGCCGGGTCTGAATTTTCCGCATAATGACAGCTGGCTAAACTTAGTCTATAGTCCGCCTATTCATTTTGAGGAGGATTTAATGCGCAAAATATTGTCAATACTCTGCCTTGCAGTCATGATCAGCGGCTGTGCCACGGCCCCGGCTGTGCAGCCCGAGAACGGCACGCTCTATCTCAACACAACCGTCATCACCGGCAGCGGCGCGGTGATTGAAAATGCGGCTCTGGCCGTGGATGCCGCCGGCATCATCCAGTGGGTCGGGCCGGCTGATCAGAGCGGCGAGTTCGGCGGCTACGCCAAGTTTGACTGCGGCGGGCGCTATCTGACCCCCGGCCTGATCAACGCCCACGTGCATCTTTCCAGCAGCGGCGAGCCCTCCGGCCTCTCCAATGAGAAGATCCTGCAGCTCAGCCTGGCCTTTGCCCGCACCTCCATGGGCCGCAAGGTGGTCATGGGCATGATGGAGGAGAATCTGGAGACCGCCCTGGAGGCCGGCGTCACCACGGTGCGCTCGCTGGGCGATCCCTACTTCTATGATGTCCTGATGCGTGACAAGCTGATTGAGGAGGGCCGCGGCCCGCGTCTGCTGGTATCCGGTCCTATCATCTGCACCACCGGCGGCCATGGCGAGTACATGGGGCGCGCCGTTGACGGCCCCTGGGAGGCCCGCAAGGCCGTGCGCGAGCACGCCCGCGAAGGCGTTGACTGGATCAAGATCTGCGCCACCGGCGGCGTCACCGACGCCAAGCGCGTCGGCGAGGCCGGCCAGCCCCAGCTGACCGTTGAGGAGATGCGCGCCATCTGCGATGAGGCCCACCGCAAGAACATCATGGTGGCGGCCCATGCCGAGAGCATGATTGGCGTGCATGAGGCCCTGCTGGCCGGCTGCGACACCATCGAGCACGGCTCGGACATCAGCTCGGAGATGGTTGAGCTCTACAGGCATAATCCGCATGCCAAGCGCGGCTACACGGCCCTGATCTCCACTGCGGCCGCCGGCCTCGAACTGTTGCGGAATATCGAGGAGAGCGGCCTGACCGAGGTTCAGAAGGTCAACAATGAGATCGTTGACGAGCAGATCCTGCTGGGACTGGATGCCGCCAGCAAAAACGGCATCCACCAGGCCGTCGGCACCGACGCCGGCGTCACCTTCGTCTTCCATGACGAGGTCTGGAAGGAGCTGACCTTCTTTAAACAGCATACCGATCTGACCAACGCGCAGATCATCCGCATCGCCACCCTCGGCACGGCCGAGGCCATCGGCGTCGAGAAAGAGACCGGCAGCATCACCCCCGGCAAATCCGCCGACTTCCTGCTATTGGAGACCAATCCGCTGCAGGACTTGCAGGCCTTTGCCGAGCCTGAAATGGTCGTGTTGCGCGGCGCGGTGATTGTGGCGCTGGATTAAGCGATGCTGGCCGCCTTGGGGCGGCCAGCGATAACTCCCTTGACAAATTATGCTATGAATCGCTTATTGAAATCATGAGTGATATTGAGATGAATGCGCCCCTGGTGGTGCCGGAGAAGATCAAACAGCGCCTCTATCCGGTGGTGCTGGACTTCTTTGCCGAGAATGATTTTCATCAGGTCAACATCCGTGGCATCAGCAAGGCCTCGGGCATCAGCATCAGTACAATCTATAAATATTTCCGCTCCAAGGAGGAGCTGATCCTCGAGATTCTGGAAGAGCAGATCGACGGTATCAAGCAGCTGGCCATCATGCATGATCAGGGGCTGGAGAGCTCCCGCGAGCGTTTCCACAAGGCCTTCTGGGTCATGATGGACTACTATGACCGCAACCCCAGCCTGGCCATCTCCTACTTCATCACCGTGCCCTCGCGCACCTGGATGATGCGCGAGTCATATGCGCGCTACGACGCCCACGAGCTGATATCCACCATCACCAACAGCGGCCGGCAGCGCGGCGAGATCGATGCGGCTCTCAGCAACGCCCAGATTACCGGCCTCTTCTTCATGTATCTGCAGCGCGAGATCACCATCTGGTACTATCGCGGCCGGCAGTGGCAGCTGGTTGATTCGCTGGACCACTTCTTCCCCGTCTTCTGGAAAACGGTGGCTGCCTGAATTTTTGGCAATGTAGTTCCTTATAAATAATATGTTTCTAAAGTTTCTGAGCGAAATGGCTTGACAATCGAAACAATGTTACGAATATTAGCCATAATAATAACAATGTTTTGAAATAAGCTGACTGTTTTGATGATTTGGGAGGTGTCTGGTGAGATCTTCATATCAGAACTATGATCCATCCTGGGGCAGCCGGCCCACTCCGGCCGTCGAACCCATGAGCGTCTACGGCATGTTCCGCGACAGTGTCCTCAACTATCCCGACAAGGCGGCCCTGCTCTTCATCGGCCGCAGCCTCAGCTACCGCGAGCTGGACGAGATGGTGGGGCGCTTCGCCGGCGCGCTCAAAAGGCTGGGCGTCAGGGAGGGGGAGCGGGTCGGGGCGGTCATGCCCAACTGCCCGCAGCAGGTGATCGCCTTCCTGGCCGTCACGCGTATCGGCGCCATCTTTGTGCCGGCTAACGTCATGTACGCCGGCGACGAGCTCAAACACATCTTCAGCGACTCGGGCGCCTCTTTGGTGATCACCCTGGATCTCTTCTATGAGAATGTGCGCGCGGTGTGGCAGGGTAAGCTGATCGTGAGCGGCATTGATGATTTCCTGCCGCCGCTCAAGGCGCTCCTCTACCGTCTCAAGAGCCGCTTCGACGGCAGCCGGGTGCCGGTCGACTATGGCAAGGATATCCTGCGCTTCAAGAGCCTGCTCAAAGGGGCCAGCCCGCCCCCGGCTGAGGTGGCCTGGGATTATGACGCCACCATGCTGATCCTCTATACCGCCGGTACCACCGGTAAGAGCAAGGGCGTCATGCTTACCCACCGTAATCTGGTCTACAACGCCGTCAACCAGTCTGAAAACTTTGACCTGAACGAGCATGACGTCGACCTGCTGCTCTTCCCGCTCTTCCACATCGGCGGCTACATGCTGGCGCTGCTCTGCATGTTCTATGTGGGCGGCACCACCATCCTGGAGCCGCGCTTCGATGCCGGGCGCTATCTGATGCTGATCCACCGATACCGGGTCACGGGCCTCTTTGCGCCGCCCACGGTCTACACGGCCTTCCTCAACCGGCCCGACCTTAAGCGCTATGACCTGAGCTGCATGCGCATCAGCGGCGCCTCGGGAGCGCCGGTGCCGCTGGCGACCCAGGAGCGCTGGAAGGAGCTGACCGGCCTGCACCTGCTCAACGGCTACGGCCTGACCGAAACATCGGCCGGGGCCATCGTCTGCCTGCCCAACAAGTTCAACCATGAGGCCCTGGGCGTGCCGCTGGGCGGCGAGGTCAAGATTGTCGATGATCAGGGTGAGACGGTCCCCATCGGCGAGCGCGGCCAGATCCTCTTCAGGGGACCCCAGGTGGCCCAGGGCTACTGGAACATGCCTGAAGAGACGGCGGAGACCTTCTGTGACGGCTGGCTCAAGACCGGCGACATCGCCACCATGGACGATGAGGGTTTCCTCTTCTTCGTCGACCGTGAAAAGGATCTGATCATCGCTTCGGCCTACAATATCTCGCCCTCGGAGGTTGAGGAGGTGCTGCTGCGCCATCCGGCCATCAAGGAGGTGGCCGTGATCGGCGTGCCGGACGGCTACCGCGGCGAGACGGTCAAGGCCTTTGTGGTGCTGAATGATTCGGGCAGCGTGAGCGCCGAGGAGATCATCCGGTTCGGTAAAGAGAACATGGCGGCCTACAAATATCCCCGAATCGTCGAGTTCATGGATGATCTGCCTAAGACCATGATCATGAAGGTCATGCGCAAGAAGTTGCGCGAGATGGAAGCCGAACGGCGGCAAGGAGAGTGCTGATGGAGTATATAAAATTTGAGATCAAGGATCATATCGGGATCGTCACCCTGGACCGGCCGCCGGTCAACAGCATCAATCTGCAGATGTATGGCGAGATCAAGGAGACCTTCGAAACCATTAACACCCTTAACGATGTGCGGGTGGTGGTCATCAGTTCAGCCTGCCATGTCTTCAGCTCCGGCAATGACATTAACGAGTTCAATGATATCAAGCTTGGCGAGGCTGCCGAGCGCTATGTGGAGATCGCCGAGACGTATGGCCAGAGCGTCAATGACTGCATGCAGAGCATCTACAACTGCCGGGTGCCGCTGATCGCCGCGGTCAACGGGGCGGCCGTGGGCGCCGGCCTGGCCATTGCGGCCTGCTGCGACCTGATTGTGGCCAGCGAAGGGGCCCAGTTTGTGCTGCCCGAGATCAAGGTCGGGGTTTTGGGCGCCGCCGGTTTTCTGGCCCAGCTGGTGCCGGAGAAGGTTGTGCGCTATGCGGCCCTGACCGGCAATCCGCTGAGCGCCGAGGAGATCAGGCAGTATGGCGGGATTCACCGGGTCGTGCCCGCAGCGCAGCTGCTGGAAGCCGCCATGGCGCTGGCCCAAGAGTTTCTGCAGGTCGGGCCGCTGGCGCTGCGCTACTACAAGCAGGCCATCAATGAAAACGTTGATGCACGCCTGCCGCAGAAGTACTCCCTTGAGCTGGAGTACACCAAGAAGTATGTCCAGTCGGAAGACATGGCCGAAGCCATCGCGGCCTTTGTCGAGAAACGCAAGCCGAACTACAGGGGTGTCTAAACCCAGGATTTTTCCTTTGTGAAGTTGATGTTGATCCAGTGCTGATCCTTGATCTCCTTGGCCGCGGCCGCGAGCCGGTTGCGGATCTCGTCCATCTGGGAGACGCTTAGGCTGCGGTCCGCCATCAGGAAGTTCAGTTCGATGTCGAGTTCGCGGCCGAGGTTGATCATGCGCAGCTTGTAATCGGCATCCAGCTCATCTGCGATCAGGCGGGCCTCCTGGTTGATGGGGGCCAGCAGTTCATCATCCACGCGGAAGAAGAGGATCTCTCTGAAGCCGGCGGTGAGACTTTTGACCGGGAAGATGACGAAGGTGCAGGAGGCGATGATGACCATGGAGGGGTCGGCATAGGGGGTCAGCCAGGCGTGGGCGGTCTCCTGCATCAGAAAAGTTGCGCTGAAGCCCAGCAGTACGCCGGCGCTCAGGAGGGTGTCGCCGTACCACTGGTTGCGCTCCGCGCGCAGCAGGTTTGATTCATTCTCGCGGCAGCCGTGATGCAGCAGGATCGACATTATCAGGCAGCCCAGGGTGCAGATTATGGCGTAGATCACGGCCGGTCCGGCTGCAACTTCGCGGCCGCCGCCCAGCAGTTCGGAGGTGGCGTTCAGCGCCGAGAAGAGGCACATGCCCAGCAGCATCAGGGATTTGAAGATCACCAGCAGGGGCTCGAAGTGGGCCTTGCCGAATGGGAAGCGCTTGTCGTCGGCACTTTGCTGCACCTGTTTCAGGACCATCAGCGAGAGGATGCTCAGGCCGACGCTGATCAGCGAGTAGATGCCGTCAAAGATGATCATGCCCGAATCGGCCAGCACGCCCCAGGTTATGCCCAGGACGGCGAAGAGGATGGTGGAGTAGACCGAAGTCAGCAGAATATTTTTTTCACTCATATTATTTCCCTACTATATGAGCATAGAAACTGTCACGGACGAAGATATTTGCAATAGTGAAATTTAAAGGGGGCAACTCGATATAGTTGCCCCCTTTTTTGTTACTCTACAAACTTGAAGCTCCAGGGCCAGAAGAACCAGGTGGAGCCGATGATGTCAACCTTCTCGGTGGTGGCCCAGAGTGTCACCTCGGCAAATCTGAGATTCAGGAAGTACTGGCTCACGAAGTCCTGCACCAGCGGATCCTGGTTTTCCAGATCGTCCAGGATCGCCTGGGGCAGCTCAATGGCGCCGGCGATCTCGCGCGGGTCATCGTCCAGGCCGCGGGCTCTGGGCTGCAGGCGGATGCGGTCATGGGTGTGCAGGGTCAGGTCGAGGGTGATCTCACTGCTCAGGTGGACCTTGAGTTCGCAGGGGGTCACATAGCAGTTGAAGTTGGTGATCTCGGCACTAAAGTTGTGGAAGAGGTCCGGGCTCTTGGCGTAGAGGTGGTCCTCGCTGTAGCCCAGGGTTAGGTCGCTGCTGTCTTCGGACTTGTTATCCAGCTCAGTGCCCTTGAGGGGTTGATTGGTGATGTTGAAGACCCAGTCCTCGCTGTTCAGCTGATTGATGTCCTTCTCGTAGTAGCCGGTGTTGCCGTCCGCATCGATGCCCTCGACGCGGATGGTGCGGTAGAAGCAGCCCTTGCCGACCTTGAAGATGCTGATGCGGTCGGTGATGCGGCCGTTGATCTTGGGCTGCTGGACCCAGTCCCAGGTGGGCAGCTGGGTGACCAGGAAGTAGCCGTAGTCCTGGGGGAAGTAGGAGTAGAGGATGAAGTTGTTCATGCCGCCCAGGTCAAAGTCGTAGATGCGGGTGAACATGTCGCCGTACTTGTTGATGATGAAGGTGGTGGCGCCGCTGGCCGAAGAGTTGACGGCCTGGAAGCGGCCGCGCTTGGGGCCGGGGATCTCGTAGCTCCAGTCATTGGCCAGCCAGGGGTCGTTGAGGCCGATGCGCTGGCCGTCGGCATGCAGGGCGATGATGTGCGAGCACTTGGCGTTGGTCAGGAAGGGGTGGTGTCCGGCCGGGTCGGTGTAGTTTTCGTCGAAACGCGGCGAGACAACCGAGAAGTCCCAGGAGATGAAGTCGTCGGGCAGTTCCATGGTGCCGGGGCCCTTCCAGAAGTTGCCCCACTCGATCTGCCACTCAAACTCTTCAATTTCATCCAGGGCGTTCCACATGGTGTGGACCTCGCGCTTGGAGTTGATGGCCAGGATGTGCTCGTCATCCATGGCGATCTCCTGAACGTCATCTGTGAGCGAGTCGATCAGCTCCAGCTTCTGCCAGGGCTTGTCCGCGCCGCCGTTCTGGGTGTTGGGTTTGACCCAGATGTTTTCTTCATGGATCACCGCATAGTAGACGCTGTTGTGGGTCTGCTGGTTATCCTTGAAGTAGACGTGCTCCGGCAGGCCCTCGCCATCTTCGGCGGTGACCGGATCCTTGACGGGTAGGTCGTCCTGGCAGGCCGTCAGGCCCAGAGCGAGGCAAAGGATGAAAAGTATACGTGTAATTCTCAGATTCATGGCTGTATCCTCCTGGTTGCATTAATAAATGAAAGTCTATTTCTAGAAGCTTAATATTTAATGACTTTAAAATTATGAATGGCATTCTGTCAAGGAAAATAAACGCCTGAATATTCTGGTAATATCTTCACTTAAAGGGTGTCGGCCGGGGGCAGGGTGAAGCGGAAGGTGGTGCCGTTCTCATCGGAGGAGATGAAGTTGACCTGTCCGCCCAGCAGCTCTTGGCCGAAAAGTTTCATGGAGTAGGTGCCGATGCCGCGGCCGGCCTGATTTTTGGTGCTGAAGTTGCGCTGAAAGATGCGGGGGGCGATGTCGGGCGGGATGGGCTGCGCGTTCCAGACGCAGAAGGCGCGGTCCTCCTGGTCAAACCAGATCTTGACGCTGCCGTTTTCCGGGCTGGCCTCCAGGGCGTTGATAATCATGTTGCTGAGTATCCGCTGCAGCAGTGAAAGGTCGGTCCGCAGGCGGGTGGCGGGATAGCTGTTCTGGAATGCCAGCTTTTTACCCTGGGCGGCCGGATGATTCTTGAAGAATGTCTGCAGATCCCTGAAGACGTTCTCGGTATCAGTTTCGTTGAGGACCAGCTGGTACTGGCCGGAGTCGCTCTGGGATAGGAAACGCTGCATTGTGACCTCTTTGAGCAGACGCAGCGAGGCCTGGTGGATGCTGCGGGCCAGGTCGGAATTTTGATGGCGGGCCAGGATTTCGCTGGAACCGACCAGCATGCCGAGGATGTTGTTGACGTCATGGTAAAAGGTGCGCTCGAGGGCGGCGCGCTGCTGCTGGACGGTGATGTCCTGCATAAACAGCAGAATGAATCTTTGGTCATTGATCCGGGTCGGGTGGGCCTTGACCATCAGGGCCAGATCGCTGGCGTTTTTCCTGGCCAGGGCGCAGATTTTTTCGCAGGGCTTGTCTTCAGCCAGGCTGGCGGCAATGGCGATGGCGGCGCCGCAGCTGGCGCAGAGCTTGGTGGTGCCGCAGCCGTGCGGTTCATCTTTGGCGTAGATGCACTGGAGGGCCTCGCCCGGCCGCAGTCCCAACGCCTCCTGGGGATCATCAATGCCGAGGGTCTTCAGGAAGGAATCGTTGAGGGCCACGATCTGGCGATGCTCATCCAGCACGGCCAGCAGTCCGCAGACTGAATGCAGCAGGCCTGAGACGACCGGATTGTGGCTGACCAGGTCGATCTCGGAGCACAGCTGGCTCTGGCTGGCTCTTGCGGCGGGGGCGAAGTAGGTCTCCATAAGTTCAATATAATTCCGGTTATGCGGCAGTCCAGCTCGGAGGCTGGATTTTGCGGTTGACAGTTAATCTAACACTGTTCTACTTATAATTAATATGACAGTGTTAGGTTAATGCTGAAACGAGGTTGAGTATGGCAAGGAAGGCAAGGTCGGCCGCGGAGATCGAAGAGATCAGGGGCCGGATTATCGAAGAGGCCATGAAGCTGATTCTTGAGGCCGGGTTCGACAACCTGAGTCTGCGCAAGCTGGCCAGGCGGGTGGGGATGTCGGCCACCAATATCTATTACTACTACTCCAGCAAGGATGAGATCTATCTGAGCATTCAGATCAAGGGGTTCGGGCTTCTGCAGCAGCACCTTGAAGCGGTGCCCGTGGCAGAGGACCCATACGACACCCTGCGCCGAATGCTGATGGCCTATCTGGAGTTCGGCTTCAATAATCCGGATTATTATCAGATAATGCTCAACAGCGATACGCCCCGCTATCTGGAGTATAAGGGCGTGAATCAGGCGGTGGAGCCCATCGCCTTTGACGCCAAGCAGATGGCCGTCAAGGCCATTGCAGTTCCGCTGAAGATTATCAGGCCGCTTTCAGGAAACAGGGAGGATGACGCTTATTTCAGGGCCTATCAGATGTGGATTACCCTGCATGGAATTGTCACCTTGAATAACCGTAATATTCTGCTGGAGCTTGATGAGATAGCGCCGCAGGAGCTGATTGAGCGGATGTGCCAGGACTTGATGCGCACCTTATAGGGCGTAGAGTGGAGGGAATATGATTAATATGATGAATGGATTGACCCGGATGGCGCTGTTGTCGATGGCAGCCATGTTTAACTGCAGGCCCAAACTGAAGAGATATCTGAAGAACAGTGACGGCTGGATCAACTTTTCAATCGGGATGAAGACCGTTTCCGGCAGCGTCGAACAGGCCATTGTGTTTAATGACGGCCGCGTATCGGTGCTGAACCGCATCCCTGAGGGCGCCGATGCCGTCATGATCTTTGTGGATGAGAAGGTCCTGATGGAGGTGGTCAAGATCACCCCCAATGAGATGCTCAACCTGGTGCTTAAAAACAAGATAATCCTCGAGGGCAACATGGCCTATCTGCAGGCCTTCAACTACTACATCTCGCTGATCATGGGCGGCATGCACCAGCGGATGCTTGATCGCTCCAACCTTAAGGAGATGCAGGCCAGAAGGTCGGAGTTCGACACCGGCAATCCGGAGCTCTCAGCGGAGATCAAGGAGCGCTACGCCTACCGGATGAAGGCCACGGCCCATGAGGATGCGGGTGTTAAGTATCTGGATGATCCCTATCTCTCTGAGTACAGCCTGGATGATTTCCCGCGTGTTAAACGGCTGCATGAGGAACACTTCAATACCAAGCCGGCCATATCAGCGGAAAGGCCACGCCTGCTGACGGAGTGGTACCGCAAGAACGGTTTTGAAAATGACAACGACGGCCGGCCCTGGTTCCCGGAGCTGCGCCAGGCCCATGCCTTCAAATATCTGATGCAGAACAAGAAGCCCGTCATTCGCCCGGACAGTCTGATTGCCGGCACCTGCGCCCCGGAAGATGTGGCGGTCATCATCTATCCCGACACCACCGGCACCATGATCTGGGGCGAGCTCGGCTCCATCGACAAGCGGCTGCTGAACCCCTGCAGCATTACCCATGAAACGGCCGAGGAGCTGCACGACATCTATCCCTTCTGGGCCAAGCGCATCACCCGCGAGTGGGTCAGGAAGAAGTATGACTATCCCCTCTGCCAGAAGATCGATGAGCGCGCCGTGGCCTCCTTCAACTTTAAGACCGTCTCCATGTCGCACATCATTCCGGATCTGCCGGCCATTATCAATGAGGGTACCGCCGGCATCATTGCGCGGGTCAATAAACAGATCGATTCTCTGCATGAAGGCGAGGTTGAAAAGCTGGACACCCTGCGCTCCATGATAATCTGCCTGGAGGGCCTCGATGCCTATGCTGCTAATCTGGCGGCTGAAGCCTTGCGCCTCGCCGAAGCGGAGCGGGACGCTGAACGCAGCGCCGAGCTTAAGCGCCTGCACGAGATCTGCATCCGGGTGCCGGCCCAGCCGGCGCGCAACATGGATGAGGCGGTCAACGCTTTCTGGATCTTCTGGGTCGGCCTGGTCATGGAGAACAACAATGTCTCCCTCTCGCCGGGGCGCCTGGACCAGATCTTCCAGCCCTTTTTCGAGAAGGAGATGCAGGAACTCTCCACCAAAGAGGAGCGCCAGGCCTATATCGAACATGTGATCGAGCTCTTCTGCATCTACTTTATCAGGAATGCCGAGCATCAGAACCTGGTGCCGGATGTGGCCAACTACCTCTTCAGCGGCAGCCATGCCGAGACGGCCGTCACCCTGGGCGGCGTCACCCGCGACGGCCGGGATGCGGTCAACGACATGACCTACATCCTGCTGAAGGTCACCGAGATCATGTCCATGCGCGATCCCAACATGAACGCGCGCTTCAAGGTGGGCGTCAACAGTGATACCTACCTCAAACGCCTCTGCGAGGTGAACTACATCACCGTTGGCACCCCCTCCATGCACGGCGATGATGCCGTGCTGGAAACCCTGAAGCAGAATGCCGATGATATTGAGGATATGCGCGACTGGGCGGCCACCGGCTGCGTCGAGATAACCATCTCCGGCAAGCAGGGCAACCATGCCGGGGCCACCTCCATCAATATGGTGGCCGGCCTGGAGATGGCCATGAACAACGGCTACCATCCGCTGATGAATTGGCATCTGGGGCCCCAGACCGGCAGCATCGAGAATGATGACTTCAAAACCTTTGAAGAGTTCTATGACGCCTACGCCGAGCAGATAAAGTTCATCGTCGAGCAGAATACGCTCTTCAACAACATGGCGGCCGAGGCCTATGCCTATCTGCGGCCCACGCCCTACCTGAGCGCCGCCATCCAGGGAACCATCGAAAAGGGTAAGGATGTCACCAAGGGCGGCGCCATCTACAACACCTCCGGCACCTTCAATATCGGCCTGGCCGATGTTACCGACTCCCTGATGGTGATCAAGAAGCTGGTCTTTGATGAGAAGCGGATCACCCTGCAGCAGCTCAAGAAGGCAGTCGATGCCAATTTTGAAAATGATCCGGCGCTGCACGCCATGGTCATGAACAGGGTGCCGCGTTTCGGCTCGGGCAACGCTGATGCCGTGGAGATGGCCAACCGGGTGGCCGGCCTGATGCATGGCAGCTACAAGGCCCATAAAACTTTCAGCGGCGGCGACTACACCGTCGGCTTCTGGTCGGTGGCCCAGCACAGCGCCTACGGCGCGCTCTCCGGGGCCATCCCCTCGGGCAGGCTGGAGTATCAGCCCTTCACTCCGGGCCTGACTCCGCATCCGTCGGCCTCGAAAAACTTCCTCGATAATATCCTGGATGTGGCCAAAATGAATCCCCACTACATGGACAACAACATCGCCTTCAACGTGCGTCTGGTGCCCTCGGCCGAGGACTCCCGTGAAAAGACGGTCGGCACCATGTTCTCCTACGTCAAAACTTACTTTGAACACTTCAGCGGTGAAAGTTGAAAAGAAGTAAGATCTGAATTAGTGATAAACGGCCTTGGATGACGCCGGATGCTTTTAGCATCCGGCGTTTTTGTGTCTCAGATGATAGCCGGCAGGGCCCGCCAGACGATGAAGCCGCAGTAGGCGGCCAGCAGCACCCCGCCTTCGATGCGGCTGAGTCTGCGCTGGCTGATGGCGAAGGGCAGCAGGATCAGCGAGATCGCGCCGACCATCAGCAGGTCAATATAGCCGTCGGCGGGGATGGCGACCGGGTTGACGCTGGCGGTGATGCCCATGACCAGCAGCAGATTGAAGATGTTGGAACCGACCACGTTGCCGATGGCCAGGTCGCTCTCGCCCTTGCGCGCGGCAATGATGGAGGTGACCAGCTCTGGCAGGCTGGTGCCGATGGCCACGATGGTCAGGCCGATGACAGCTTCGCTGATGCCGATGATGCGGGCGATCTCCACTGCGGCATTGACGGTCCAGCGGCCGCCGAAGATCAGCATGATCAGGCCGCCGATGGTCATCAGGGCGTAGGTCAGGCTGCTGCCCTCTGACTCCACGTCAAGGTTGTTCTCGCGCTGTTGCAGCATGTCGAAGGTGGTGTAGTACATGAAGACGCCGAAGAGCAGCAGCAGGATCAGGCCGTCGCCGCGGGTGATGATGTTGTCCGCCCCGCCCAGGGCAAAGTCGCAGGCCATGATGATGACGGCCGCGGTGGCCAGCAGCATCATGGGAATCTCGCGGATGATGACCGGGCGCTGGATTGTCATGGGCCGCAGCAGGGCGGTCAGGCCCAGGATCAGGCCGATGTTGGCGATGTTGGAGCCGATGATGTTGCCGAACGAGATGCCGGAGCTGCCCTTGACGGCCGCCGTGACGTTGACCGCCAGTTCGGGGGCGCTGGTGCCGAAGGCCACCACCGTCATGCCGATAATCAGTGAGGAGACGCCCATCTTGGCCGCCAGGCCGGAGGCGCCGCGCACGATCACGTCGCCGCCTACAACCAGCAGGGCCAGGCCGATAATCAGAATAATGAGGTTAAGCATAGTACCGCCTTTCAGTTAGTCTTGTAATCTCTACCGCGAAATTGGCGCCGATGGAAGAGAATCGATTATTTCAAGGTCTGGCAGGTTGGCGTAGACAGCATCGTAGCTGGAAAATTTTTCAAGGACCTCAATGACAAGGGACAGCGGTTCGGGCCAGATGCCCTGGATGTCGCACTCGCCGGGGACGCTCAGCGGGAAGGCCAGCCGCTCAAGCGGTGGTGAAAATTGAGCCTCGACGCCCTCCTTGTTGCCGCGGGCATCCATGCGGTACCAGCCGTGCTCCTTCAGCCAGACCGCGTTGAGTCCGTGCAGGCTGAAGGGCGGTCTGTCGTCGCTGATGGTCAGCCGCTGGTAGCACAGACCGGCCGGGATCCTGTTGGCCCGCAGCAGGGCCGCCAGCAGATGGCTCTTGGCATAGCAGTAGCCGGTGCCGTGCTCAAGTACCGCGGATGCCTTGACGGTTACCGGGTTAAGTTTGAAGTCGTTGCTGTGCCTGATGCTGTCCCTCACGAAGAGAAAGCATGACCTGGCAATCTCCTCATCCGTCCGGCAGTTTTCAGCGAGTTCGCGCGCCTTTTTGCGGATGGCCGGGTGCTCCCAGTCGATATATCTGCTTGGGGTGAGATATTGCTGCATTTTCAGTCTCGCAACCAGTATTCGGTTTGGCCGATATTGAGATTAGGCATAGCACCACCTTTGATTTAGTCCACCGAATCCTACCGCGAAATTGCCGCCGATGGAAGAGAATCTCGGGTGATTGGATAAAACGGAATGTTTGACTTTTGTGAGGGTAGGTAGGCTTGGAAGCAATTGTCGGCTTTCTGAAATTAAAGGGATAGCGGCAAGACCGGCTATCCCTTCGCACTGAATGTTTAACGCCTACTGAATGGTGCCGCTGATCGTGCCGTTGCCCTCAACTGCGCCAGTCCAGGACCAGGTTCCGGTAATGGTTGAACCGTCTGCTGAGATTGTCCCGCTGACGGTCGCCGTGATCCCGCCTGTCGTGGCGTCAACATAATCCGGATCAACGTAAACATAAAAAACTGTCGAAGCGAAAGTGTTGCCGGTCACGGTGCCGCTCAGCTTGCCGGAAAAAGTTGCGGATGAATAGGTGCCCTCCAGCTTGTCGCCGGCAATGGCAAAGTTCCACTGTCCAGTCATGGTGCCGTCAAAGGTGCCGAGATAGTTCTCAACTGCCGCTGATCCGTTATCAAGCCCGGTCATCGCGCCCACTGCACTGTCAGCCGTTCTGACTATTGTGCCGATGAAGCCCGTGCCCGCAACATAGGTGCCGGCAATCGTAAAATCACCGCTGCCGGCCGTGGCCGCAATCACACCCGTGGTCGCGTTATAGGTGCCAGCAATGGCATACTCGCTGCCGTCATAGGTGAATGTTCCGGTTACCGTAGAATCACTCGCAGCATCGAAGAGCATCTCATAGACGCCAGACTTGTCAGGAAAAGCAGCCGTCCCGCTGACATTGAACGCATCACCCTGCGTGGCAATGATGTAGGCCGTCATCAAATCATCCATCTCATCATCGGATGAATTGCCGAAATAGTCATCGCAGCCGCTCACCAGGGCCAAACACATAACCAGCATCACCAGATAGAACTTCCGCATTTCAATGTACCTCCGTGTATTTAAGTTCATTCGAACATAATGCCGCGTTCAGCTAATTGCAACAGATATAAGATCATAAAGGTCATTCATGTTTGCCGCGCCCCTGTCTTTTTTTGGCAACACTCTGGCTGGCATGCTCGGACTCTATATTCTGGGTGACCTGTGGAGTGCGCCATGTCTCTATTTATTGCGGTTAAGAATGATCTGATGGAGAAAAAAAGGGGAGGTGAGAGTTATATAGCGTTATGATTGACCCAATGTAGCCTGATGGAAGGGGGGGAATTGGGGGGATGCTGTGTATCCCTGAATAGGGATACACAGCGGTGAATTACTCTTTGACAAAGCGGATCTGGCAGATGTCGTCACCTTTGGCAATGACCTTCTCAAGATTGAGTTTGCCGCCGAACTGGGCGGCAATGCCTCTGTCGCCGCACATGGCCGTATCACAAAGCCGGGCAATCTGCTCATCCGGCAGGCCCATTTTCTGCCAGCCCTTTACCAGCGGGCAGTAGTGAAAATCTATTGAAAGCTTGTCATCGCTGACTTCGCGAACCTTCATCTCAAAGACCAGGCGGGCGCCGAAGGTAAAAAGCTCCTTCTTCAAAGTCCGGAAGCTCTTGCTGCCGCCTGACAGAGTTTTGCCCTGCATCACGCCGCACTGGAAGATTGCATCCTGGCCGAATTCGGCGGGATCCAAACCCTTCTTCTCAGCTTCCTGGCTTAAAAGCGCCAGCCAGATGGCCCGCTGCTCCAGCTGTCCGCGGATCGCTTCCAGCAGCCCCAGTTTAATCTTTGGTTCATTTTTGATTACAGACATGATTATCTCCTTTTAATGGAACTGTGGGGTCGGGTCCTGCGACCACACCCCATAACAACACATGAGTGCAAACTACCACGCTATTGCAGTATCATCAACTAGTTACATTCTGGTTTTTGCTTTTAAACAACCACTTTCCAATTTTCCTTTAGAATCTAACCGATCAACCTCTCCAAATCACCGATGCCGCCCCAACAATAGATGCGGGTTGTCATCGGATTCAGTGCCGTTGAGGGCATTGGGAGAGACCATGATCATGACCGGAATGGCGCATAAAAGGGCGATCATGATGCCGCTCAGCCAGGGCGCCATACCCCAGTTAATGAAGGGAATGATCAGGCCAAGCACCAGCCAGTGCATGAAGGCCGAAGCGCAGGCAGATTTCTCCTGCTTGGAAATGATCATGGGAATGACATCAATGATGCCGGCGGCAATGCCCAGTCCTAGTGCAATTAATATATTATTCATGGAAATAAGTAAGGCCGGGGGATATCCCCCGGCCAGTGGTTTTACTGCAGCTTCTGGATAGCCTGGTGCAGGTTATCGAAGAGCTCGTCGAGCTGGGTGCTGGGTACGGCGGAGAAGGCCAGGCGAACCAGGCCGGACTGCACGATCACGCCGGTGTCAAAGTTCTTGAGCAGCTCCTGGCGCACGGCCTCGGCCTCGACGCCGTTGGGGCGCACGCACATGAAGTAGCCGGAGTTGAACGGGATGACCTCGAAGGACTCCGCATATTCGCTGTGACTGCTCAGGATGGCTTGAATCTTGTCGTAGCGCATCTTGAGGGTGTCATACTTCTCCTGCTTCTGCTTGGGGTAGTCGGCATGCTGGTAGGTGTCCAGCAGCATGTGCTGGGCGATGTTGGAGCTGTTGGAGATCGAACCGCGCACGGTGCCGGCGGCCTTGTCCTCGAGGGCCTTGTACTCCTCGGCGGTCGCGCCCTTGATGCCGAAGGTGATGAAACCGACGCGGAAGCCCCAGGCGTAGTCCTCTTTGGTGGGGCCGTCGCACTTGATGGCCAGCACGTTCTCGTGCAGGTCGGCCAGAGTGGCGAAGAGTGACTCCATCAGGATGCCCTCCTCATAGACCAGACCGAAGTAGGCGTCGTCCAGCAGGACCACGATCTTCTTGCCGGCTGCGGCGCATCTGCCGATGGCCTGGCGGATCTGCTCGGCCTCCTCAACCGTGACGGTGTAGCCGGCCGGGTTGTTGGGGAAGTTTAAGAGCAGGAACTTCTTCTCGCCCTCGCTCATGAGCGCCTCTTCCATGGCGGAGACGTTGTAGCTTCCGTCGACGAAAGTTGTGAAGGTGCTCAGTTCAGCGCCGTAGGGCTGGGCAAAGGTCAGGCTGTAGTTGCCCCAGAACATGTCGGGCAGGATGACCTTGTCGCCCTCGTCCAGGAAGAGGTAGCCGCAGACGCTCAGGGCGTGGGTCAGGGCGTTGGCAACCACCGGACGGGAGATGCTTTTGCCCTCCAGCGAGGGGTTCTTGATCAGCATCTGTTTCTTCCACTCGTCGCGCAGTTCGGGCAGGCCGTAGCTGGGGGCGTAGAGGAATGATTTGGCTGGCAGATTTACCATGTCGAGCATGCATTTGAGGGCTAAAGGCGAGCCGTCCTCCTCAAAGGCTGTACCGATGGTCGCATTGATCTTCTTGCCCTTGGCTTCGGCGGTCTGGCCGAGGATGCCCTTGGATGGGAAGAAAGCCTGCAGGCCCTTGTCTGAAAGCAGGTCAATCACTGCGTTGGGTGCGGCAGCGATATCCTTGTTGATGCTTTCGGCAATTGGGTTCAACTTTTTCGACATATACTGTCTCCTTCTTTTAAAACGCAAAATTTGATTTAAACGGCATATAAAACCATAAGCGTTTTAAAAGAGCAACATTCAGTTTAGCGCTCAGACAAATTGAATGTTCTTCTGGAAGGGCGGCAGCTTGGGCGCCTCAAAGTCGATGGTCAGCTCATAGATGCCCGAGTCCAGGGTGGCCTTGACCGGGATGCGGCCCTTCTCAAAGACCTTCATCATCTCCTTGTTGGTGGCCAGCACGTCGGCGGTGAAGCCCTTGAGGCCGGCCTCTTTGCCCAGCTTGATCAGGGTCTTGTAGAGGTAGGAGGCGATGCCCCTGCCCTGGAAGCGTTCATCCACGATGAAGGCCACGTCGGCGTAGGGGCGCTGCTTGTCGCGCACGAAGCGGGCCTCGGCGATGATCTGCTTCTGGCTGGGGTCGCCGGCCAGCCCCACGATCGAGATGACCTCGTTGGGGTTGGTGTTGACATAGGCCTGCATCTTGGCGTGCGGCATGACCTTGATCGGCGAGAAGTAGCGGTAGTAGACCGACTTGTCCGAAAAACGGTAGAAGAGCCGGCGCATGTCCTCCTCATCGGAGGGCTTGATGGCCCTGAATGAGACCTCGAGTCCGTCCTTGAAGACCTGGGTGTCAGAGATGTCGGCGCGGTAGAGATGGGCGCTCTCCTCCAGGAAGATCTGATCCTTGTAGATGATGTGATGCTCCTTGGCCTTCTCCATGAGGTTGCGGCGGTCATCGGGATGGGCGATGTCGATTAGGGCCTGGGCGCGTTCGCGCACGGTGCGGCCGCGCATGGAGGCCACGCCGTACTCGGTGATGACCATGTCGACCGATTCGCGCATGGCGAACTGGTTGGTGTACTCCTCGATGGAGATCAGGATGTTGGACTGGCCCTTGAGGTTGCGGCTGGGCAGGGCGAAGATGGTGCGGCCGCCCTCGGAGAGTTCGGCGCCGTTGATGAAGTCCATGGCTTCGCCGGTGGTGGCGGTGAAGGTGCCCTTGCCGGCGTGCAGGGCGATCTTGCCCGAGAGGTCGACCTTGCGCACCGGCAGGATCTGGATGAAGCGCGGATTCTGGCCGATGGCCTGGGGGTGGAAAACCCTGTCGATGCTCTGGAATTCGATCAGCGGGTTGTGGTGCAGCCACTCCATCAGCTCGGGGGTGCCGAAGGCGTAGGATGTGACCGACTTGCCGCGGAAGTTGTTCTTGTAGCGGTTGGTGACCGCGCCGGACTTGACCAGGTCCATCTGGGCGTCGGTGAAGAAGGGCGAGTGGATGCCGAGATCCTTCTTGTCAACCAGGTGGCGGCTGAGGGCCTCATAGAGCGGACCCAGGGTGAAGGCCAGGCAGCTGCCGTCCTGGATGGTGGAGGCCACGTTGGCCGCCACCTTGTCAAAGACCTCGTCCGAGGGCCAGCGCTGGAAGTAGATCGGGTCGTCCTCGGATTCGACCAGCAGGTCGAACTCCTTGAGCGGGATATAGGTGTCGCCGTAGGTGCAGGGAATTTTGGGGTTGATCTCGCCCACCACCAGGGAGGCCTGGTCCATGACCTGGCGGGCCACGTCCACGGCCACGCCCAGGCTGCAGAAGCCTTCGCGGTTGGGCGGCGAGATCTGGATGAAGGCCACGTCAAAGTTGAGCAGGCCGTCCTGCACCAGGCGCGGGATCTGGGCGAAGCGCGAAGGGATCAGGTCGACGCGGCCCTCGCTGAAGGCTTCGCCGGCCACCCAGCCCGAGAAGAAGGTTTTGAGCCTGAACTTCTGGTTCTGCAGATCCTGCAGGGTGATGGCGTCGCCCAGGCAGACCAGCTGGGTCAGTTCGAGGTCCTGCAGGTTGTTGGCGCTGGAGGCCATCAGGTGCTTGACCATGGTGCGCGGTTCGGCCACGCCGGTGCCGATGAAGATGTTCATGCCCGGCTCGATACGTTCAAGAACTTCAGCCGGGCTGACGGTGATATACTCTTTCATACTGCCTCGCGTTGATAAACTTTTGCGCGAGTATAGCGCAGCTGGGCCTGTTTGCAAACCTGTATAATCAAGCCTCTACAAGGAAGTTGCATAGGCGTTGAGGTGGCCGAGCCTCTCGTTGAGGTCCGTTAGGCTGAAGCTGGTGACCTGCATGGAGTCGTCGAGCTCCACCTTGAGGCCGCTGTGCTTCTTGATCAGTCCCTCAATATAGGCCGTGTCGTGCAGGCGCTCCTTGTCGGCATCAATCTTCTGCAGGCCGGCGCTGCCCTTGGGCAGGTAGATGGCGCCCGAGCTGAAGTCCACGGCCAGGGCGATCACGCCGGGTACCAGGAAGAAGACCAGCAGCACGCAGTCCACCACCATGATGGCCGGATCCACCCTGCCTTCGGTCTGGCCGCGCCGTTCCGGGTAGAGGAAGTAGCCGCAGCTGCAGAGGCTGAAGATCAGGGCCAGTCCGACGATCACCGATGTTGCTTTTCTAATCATAGAAACCTCCTTGGGTCTCTTAATGATAAGTGCTGCGCGGGCGCGGGCAAGTCTAGCCGAGCGGCAGTCTGATGCTGAAACGGGTGCCGCGGCCCGGGGTCGACTCGACCTGCATGGAGCCGTTGTGATCCTCGGTGATGATGAAGTAGGAGACCGAGAGGCCCAGGCCGGTGCCGACGCCGGGCTCCTTGGTGGTGAAGAAGGGTTCGAAGACCCGCCGGCGCACCTCTTCGGGCATGCCGGGGCCGTTGTCCTTCACCTCGATCATGGCCTGGCCGGCCTGCATCTTTAAACGCAGCGTGAACCGGGGGCTCTCGGTGCCGGCCTCGGCCATGGCCTGGGCGCCGTTCTTGAGCAGGTTGAGGATCACCTGCTGGATCTTGCTGGCCTGGCAGGGCACGCTGGGCAGAGCAGGGTCATATTGGCGGACGATCTGGATGTGGCGGAAGTCGTAGTTCTTCTTGAGGTCATAGTCGTTGGCGGCCAGGTCGACGGTCCGGTCGAGGAGGTCCGCCAGGTTCTCCGGCAGCGGCAGGCCTTTGGACTTGCGGCTGAAGGAGAGCATGTTTTCGACCACCTTGGCGGCGCGCTGGCTGGTCTGGTTGATGTTGTCCAGCATGCCGATCAGGTTGCGCTCCTGCATGTAGGCCTGGATGGCCTCGATGGTGGTGCCGCAGGCCAGGGCGGCCTCCTGGTTCTTCTTGAGATCCGGTTTGAAGCGGTTTCTGAGGACCTGGATGTTCTGCATGATGCCGGCCAGCGGGTTGTTGATCTCGTGGGCCATGCCGGCGGCCAGGCCGCCCACGCTCAGCATCTTTTCGCTCTGGATCATCATCTCCTCCATGCGCACCTTGTCGGTGACGTCGTCGATGCGGATCACGGCGCCTTCGACGCCGTTGGCGATCAGCGGGTAGATGGTCACATCCTCGTAGCAGGTGCCGTGCTGCGATTGCCGGGGCATCTTCTGGTCGCGTCGGGTCTCTCTGGACCGGATGCTCTCAGTTATCTTCTGCATCTCTGATGTCATTTGCGGCAGCACCTCTGAGAGGGTTTTGCCATATGCGCTGCCGGCGGTGATGCTGGTGGCCTCTTCGGCGGTCAGGTTCCACTGGGTCACCCGGCAGTCGGCGTCGACCCCGATCAGCATGGAGGGCATGGAGTTGATGATGTTTGAAAGGTAGTTGCGCAGGTGGCGCAGCTCCTCCTCGGCCTGCTTGCGTTCGGTGATGCTGATGATATTGCCGGCGAGCGTGTCAATCAGGATGCGCTCCTCCTTGAGGAAGGGCCCCTCATCCAGTTGCGGCATCTCCTGCAGGTAGCAGACCTCGATGAGACCTGCACTCTCGCCGTTCAGCACGATGTCTGCCGCCTGCCTCCACGCTGTTGGTTTGAAGTTTTCTGTTTGGTAGGCGCTGTCATCCAGCGTGATGCGGGCGCAGGTTATCTCGGGATAGTGCCACGCCAGGGGGATGCTGTCGACGGTTCTCTGCAGGAACTCCTCAAGGGCCTTGACTTCGGTGCTGTCGCGGGCCACCTGATAGAGCAGCTTCATCTCCTTGAGGCGCTCTTGGAGGTCATGCAGCAGTCTCTCCCTCTCTTTTTCGGTCCGCTTGCGTTCGCTGATGTCGCGGTTTACGCCCCGGTAGCCGCTAATCTCGCCGCTGTCGGAAATGATGGGCACGCCGCTGGTCTCGATGGAGACCGGGTGGCCGTCTTTGTGGTTCTTGACGTTCTCCAGCGAGACGATCGCTTTGCCGGTTGCTATCAGTTGACTGGTGATCGGTTTGACTCTGGCGGCCTCGGCCGGTGTCATCAGGTCGAAGACGCGTCTGCCGACGATCTCCTCGGGCCTGTAGCCCAGGATGGTTTCAATCTGGGGGCTGACATAGGTGTAGACGGCGTTCTGATCCACTTCCCAGATCAGGTCCGATGATGACTCGACCAGGCCGCGGAATTTGGCTTCGTTCTGCTTGATCTGGTCACGGGAACGGGCGATGGAGTCCAGCATCTTGTTGATGGTTGTGCTGAGCGCCCTGATCTCAGAGATGTCGGTCTGGGGGATTGTGTCTATGGGCAGGCCTTCGTTGTCGGTCCGGCTGATGGCCCGGACAAGGGTGTTCAGCGGCCGGGTGATGCTGCGGGCGATGAGCAGGGCCAGCAGCAGGGCGGTCACGATAAAGGTCAGGGAGAAGAGGAATATGTTTCTGGTAATCGCTGAGATCTTCTGCTCCAGATCCTCTTTGTAGATGGAGCTGGCAATATACCATCCCAGCGGTTCATAGTAGGTCACCCAGGCGCGCTTGGGGAAGCGATACTCGCCTGGGAAATCGGGCTTGTCCCACAGGTATTCCAGCGTGCTTTCGGGAGTCAGGGCGGCTGCTTTGAACTCTTCGACCAGCGAATTGCCCGTCAGCGGATTGACCAGACTGCTGATGTCGCGGCCCGCCAGGCTGGGGTGCACCAGCATGGTGTTCCGGTTGTCAAAGATGAAGAAGTAGCCGCTTTGGCCGATCTTCTGTTTCAGGATCACTTTGTTGAGATCTTCAATGACCGCGTTGATGCGCTTCTGTACGTATATGTCGATGTCATCGATATAGACGCCGGTGCCGATTATCCACTCCCAGGGAGTGAAGAGTCTGACATATGATAGTTTGGGCTGCTGTTCGGAGATGCCCTCTGGGGTTGGTTTCGGCCATAGATAGTCAACATAGCCCTCGCCATGCTGCAGGCAGACATCGACCATCGCCTTGGTCAGGTTTTCGTTCCTGCCGAGGGCGGAATTGTAGATCGGATCTTTCAGGTAACTGTTTTCCAGTTCAGGCGTGATGGCGTGCATTATCATCAGGGGCAGGGGCCGTTCGGTATTCAGTAGCCAGAAGTAGCCGATGCCGTCATCGTAGCGCAGTTTGCGCAGCTCTGAGATGGCCTGCAGCTTGGCCTGTTGTTGCTGCAGTTCGCCGCTGAGATATTTTTGATAGGTGTTTTCCAGGATTGCGCTTGCAATGGCAGTGTGGTTCTTGAGCTCCTGCTTCTTGTAGTCCATGGTGGCGGTCTTGTGGTAGAGAATGCTGTTGTACTGGGATTCGACATGGTTTCTGGTGGCCCCGATCAGGTTGAGGGCGTTCTCTTCGAGGGCGGCTGAAAGTTCATGCTTGATCTTCTCTTCAAAAAAGATGGTTGTCCCGGCCAGGGATATGAGAACAATGCCCGTGATTGAGGCTAGGATTCTTGATTTCAGCGAGTTAAGTTTCATGACAGCCGCCCGTTGATCGGAAGTCTGATGATGAAGCGGGCGCCCTGACCCGGGGCCGACTCCACCAGCATGGAGCCCTTGTGGTCCTCGGTGATGATGAAGTAGGAGACCGAGAGGCCCAGACCGGTGCCGACATTTTTCTGCTTGGTGGTGAAGAAGGGCTCGAAGATGCGGCGGCGCACCTCTTCGCTCATGCCGGGGCCGTTGTCCTCCACCTCGATATGGGCCATGGAGCCTTCGCGCCTGAGCCGCAGCACGAAGCGCGGCTGGGGGGACTTTTCGGTGCGCTCTTCGGCCATGGCCTGGGCGCCGTTCTTGAGCAGGTTGAGGATCACCTGCTGGATCTTGCTGGCCTGGCAGGTTACGCGGGGCAGGTCAGAGTCGTAGTCGCGGATGATCTCGATATGGCGGAAGTCATAGCTCTTCTTGAGGTCGTAGTCATTGGCGGCCAGCTCGACCGTGCGCTCCAGCAGGGCGGCCAGGTCTTCGGGCTCGGCGCTGCCACTGGATTTGCGGCTGAATGAGAGCATGTTGTCCACCACCTGGGCGGCGCGCTGCCCGGTCTGGGCGATGTTGGCCAGCATGCTGATCAGGTCGCGCTTCTCCAGATAGCAGTGCACATCTTCCAGCGCGACGTTGCACTCGGCCGCAATCTCTTTGTTTTTTTGCAGATCGGGTCTGATGCGGTTGAGAATCACCTGCACATTCTGCAGGATGCCGGCCAGCGGGTTGTTGATCTCATGGGCCATGCCGGCCGCCAGCCCGCCTACGCTCATCATCTTTTCACTCTGGATCATCATCTCTTCAAACATGATGCGTTCGGTGGTGTCGTCGATGCGGATCACGGCGCCCTGGACGCCGTTGGCGATCAGCGGGAAGATGGTGATGTCCTCGTAGCGCAGGTTGCCGTCGGCCTGGCGGCCGAGCTTGGTCTCCATGCGCACCTCGCGCGAGCGGATGCTTTCGCTGATCTTGTCGATCTGATCGGCCATGTAGGGGAAGACATCCTCCAGTCGGCGCCCCAGGGCCTCGTCGGCCGGGATGCCGGTCTGTCTGGCGGCCTCCTGGTTCCACTGGGTGATGCAGGTCTGCACGTCGACGCCGACCAGCACCGAGGGCATGGAGTTGATGATGTTGCTCAGGTAGTTGCGCAGGCGGTGCAGCTCGGTTTCGGCCTTCTTGCGCTCGGTGATGTCCTGCACCGTGCCGACCATGCGCGCCAGCTGACCGCCGCTGTTGTAGGAAAACTCAGCCTTGGCCTGGACCGTGCGCTTGCTGCCGTCGGGCCGGATGATGCGGTATTCGATGGAGTCGGGGGCGTGGCCGCCGGCCTGCATGGCCTGGTCATACTGCTGGAGGTCCTCGGGGTGGATCATGGAGCGCACGGCGCCGATGAGGTCTTGGGTGTCAGGATTGATGCCGTAGATGCGGAACATCTCTTCGGACCAGAAGATGGAGTCGCGCTCAATGTCCCACTCCCAGCTGCCCAGATGGGTCAGCTCCTGGGCCTTGGCCAGGTTCTCCTCGCTGATCAGCAGGGCCTCCTCGGCCCGGCGGCGTTCGGTAACGTCGCGGGTGACGCCGCGGAATCCCTGGAAAACGCCCTGGCTGTCCATGAACGGCACACCGCTGGACTCGGTGATCAGCAGCTGATCGTTGGCCTTCCTGAACTTTACGGTCAGGTGCTTGAAGGGCTGCTGCCTGCTGATAAGCTCCTGGTAGAGCGGTGTGATCTGCTGGGCGTAGTCTTGATCCAGAAAATCATAGATCGAGTGTTTCAGCATCTTGTCCGGCGCGTAGCCCAGCAGCGTCTGGAATTGAGGATTCACATAGATGTAGTTGCCGTTCTGATCTATTTCCCAGATCAAGTCCGAGCTGTTCTCAACCAGGTCGCGGAAGCGCTTCTGGCTCTCGATCAGGGCGGCCGTTTTTTTATGGACCTGGGACCTCAGGATTTTGTTCCAGGCGGTCACGGTGATGATGAGTGCGATAATTACGAGCAGAATCAGGATAAGCAGGTAGAGATTGGCAGGTTCGATGGGGGGCTTCTGAATGCGCAGCCAGCGGTTCTGGATCTGTTCCATCCGGGAGGCCGGGATGGTGTTGAGGCCTTTCTGCAGGATGTCGCGGAAGATCTCGTTCTCTTTCAGGGTTGCCAGGGCCGTGGTGTGATCGTAGTCGAGCTCGGCGGCGATGCGCAGGTTGCTGATGCCCTGTTTCTCTATCAGGGCCACGATGTAGGCCAGGTTGCCGGCAAAGACATCGCTCTGACCGAGCGCCACGTTCTGCAGCCCTTCGCGGTAGGTGGCAACCGGCTCCAACTGGATTTGGGGATATTTCCCGGCCAGGTAGTTGGCGAGCTGTGAATCTGCAGTTACGCTGATCTTTGCGAGGTCAGCGATCCTGATTTCCTGCTGATTGATGCTGCGGGTTACCAGCACGTTGGGGATGTTCAGGATCGGTTCGGTGAAACTGAATATCTCTGCGCGCTGGGGGGTGTTCTGCATGACGGTATAGGTCAGTTCGCCGCTCGATAGCTTCTGGTAGGTCTCTGCCCAGGTCTCAATGCAGATCAGCTCGGTTTTGAAACCGATGCGCTCTTCGAGCAGCCTGACGATATCGACAGCCATGCCCACATATCCGCCGTCGCGGTCGGTGAAGGCGATCGGCGGCACCTCCTGACATTTTGCGGCTCTGATCCTGCCCTGATTGGCAGCCAGCCAGGCCTGTTCTGCCGGGGTCAGTCTTACGCTCTGGGGGCGCCAGAGCAGCATCGTGGCTGCGCTCAGCAGGCCGATCACCAGAATGGCGCTGAAAAAGTTCAGGGCGCGCCGGGCGGGCAGCTGCCGCGGGTTGAGCCCTCTGACCAGCAGAATGATGACGGCAAAACTTAAGATGGAGGCCAGGATTACGGGCGCGGCCAGCGACGGTTGCTGGCGGTTGTTCTGCAGTCCCAGCCAGCGTGACTGGAGCTCATCGTGCTGCTGAGGCGGCATGCGCTTCAGCCCCCGGTCTATGATGTCGCGCAGGGCCGCCTGGTCCCGGCGGGTTGCAAAGGATAATTTGTTTACGAATCCGCTCATGCCGGCAATGCTCAGGTTGTCAAGGTTGTGCTGCTCGATCAGGCGGGTTGCATAGGGCTGATTGACGGCGCAGGCTTTGAGCAGGCCGCTGCTGACGGACTGCAGCGCATTGAGGTCATCATCGACCGTGATGATCTCAACCTTGGGGTGGGTCTGCGCCAGATAATCATTGAAGAGGTAGTCTCGGGGCACCCCGATGCTTGCCCCGTCACTGTTGAGGCTGAAGTCTGAATTGCGCCGCGTAATGATCACATAGGGGGTCTGGACATAGACCTCGCTGAAGGCGAATTTTTGCAGCCGGCTGGGCGAGCTCTGCATACTCAGCAGATCAATCTCGCCGCTCTCAAGCAGTTTGATTGCCTGGGACCAGGTCTTGACGGGAACATGCTCAAGCTCCAGGCCCTGCAGCTGGGCAATCAGCTTGAGGTAGTCAGCCTCAAGGCCCCGATAGCGGCCATCCTGGTCGATGAAGCTTAAGGGGGGGGCGTTGAAGCCTACGGCTATCCTGATTGTGCGGCCGTGCTCATTGAGCCAGGCCTGTTCCTGGGGCGAATAGATCTCGGTACAGCCCAGAGTAAGGAGGATCAGCCCCGTCAGTAAAGTTCGCATGCTCATAAGAATAAGCTGCCGGCATGCTTGTTCAAGTCAGCGGCAGGCTGATGCTGAAGCGGGTTCCCTCGCCCGGTTGGGACTCGACCTGCATGCTGCCCCCATGGTCCTCGGTGATGATGAAGTAGGAGATCGAGAGCCCCAGACCGGTGCCGAGTCCCGGCTCCTTGGTGGTGAAGAAGGGCTCGAAGATGCGCCGCCGGATCTCGTTGCTCATGCCGGGACCATTGTCCGCTATGGTGATCCGGGCCGAGTCATCGGCCAGGCTCAGGCTGATCCTGATCTGGGGGTCCGGCGTGCGGGCCGAGGTCATGGCCTGGGCCGCATTCTTGAGCAGATTCAGGATGACCTGCTGGATCTTGCCGGCCTGACAGCGGACCGGCGGCAGCTGCTGATAGTCGCGCATGATTTTGATCTTTTTGAAATCATAATGCTTCGCAATATCATATTCGTTGGCGGCCAGTTCAATGGTGGCGTCCAGCAGGCGGGCCAGGTTTTCGGGGCGGGTCTGACCTTCGGTCTTGCGGCTGAACTCCAGCATGTTGCTGACTATCTTGGCGGCCCGCCGGCCGGTCTGGTGGATGGTGTCCAGCATGGTGAGCAGGCCGCGGCGCTCAATGTAGCAGTAGACCTCCTCCATCGAGATGTTGCACTCGGCGGCCACCTGGCGGTTCATGGGCAGTTCCGGTCGGATGCGGTTCTGGATGACCTGGACATTTTGCAGAATGCCGGCCAGCGGATTGTTGATCTCATGAGCCATGCCGGCTGCCAGCCCGCCTACGCTGAGCATCTTTTCGGACTGGATCAAGACCTCCTCCATCAGTTTGCGTTCGGTGATGTCGCGGGCGATGCCCAATACGCCGATCAGGTTGCCCTCGCTGTCGTACATGGGCGTTTTGATGGTTTCTAGCAGGGCCCGGTGTCCGTCATCGGCATATGTGATCTCCTCCTCATTGATGCTTGAGATGTTGGCGCGCATGGCGGCTTCATCTTTCTGGCGGAAAAAGTCGGCCAGCTCACGGTCGACGAAGTCATAATCAGTCTTGCCCACGATGCTTTCACGGGGGGCTCCAAAAAAACGTTCAAACTTGGCATTGCAGGCGAGATAGATGCCGTCAGGACTTTTCAGCCAGATCAGATCTGGTATTGTTTCGATCAGCGTATGCAGGAGGGCTTCGGACTTCTTGCGGGTTTTGATTTCGGCCAGCATGTTTTGATTGCGCTTGTGGATCTCATTGAGGAAGTTGAGGATCAGCATGCCCAGCATAATTAACAGGAGTGACTCCAGCCCAATAATCTTCCAGCGGAACATTGCCTGCTGTTGTCTAATGTCACCCATATAGCGGCCGACGCCGATGTAGCACTCCAGCTCTGGTATGCCCTTTACATAGGATATCTTCTCTTCCGGGGCGCTGCTGCCCGGTGGCGGATAGTGGTAGGTGACATAGCCGCCCTCTTGCCGGGCCGTGGCCACCAGTTCCCGAATGATGTAGACACCCTTGGAATCCTGCAGATCCCACTTGTCGGTCATCTCCTGATCGGGTTCAAATGGTTGCACCAGCATCAATCCGTCATAGCTGCTCATGAAGATATAGTTGCTGCCGTGCTCTTCCTCAAAGGTCATCCGGCGCACAATATCCCGGACAGCATCAAGGGTCGTTGCGCGCGATCTGTTGCCGGCGCGGTACTCTGCCAGAGCTGGTTCTATTGAATTGACGGCCAGCTGCACCATCTGTTTCAGCTGGGTCAGGCGCTGCTTTTCGCTGACGGCTGTATATTCTCGGCTGATATAATCAAAGAGCAGCAGAAATGTGACTATTATAATTGAACTGATCAGGATCGTCTGGCTGCCGGGGTTCTTCGGCTGTGATCTACTCATCTGCCCCATCTTCCCTGCTGGGCAGGCTGATGCTGAAGCGGGTGCCCTGTCCCGGCTGGGACTCGACCTGCATGCTGCCCTTGTGGTCCTCGGTGATGATGAAGTAGGAGATCGAGAGCCCCAGACCGGTGCCGACGCCGTTCTCCTTGGTGGTGAAGAAGGGTTCGAAGATGCGCTGCCGGATCTCCTCGCTCATGCCGGGGCCGTTGTCCTCCACCGTGATCAGCGCCATGTCAGCATCGCGGTCCAGTCTGATCCGGATCTGCGGGTCGGGTGTGCCGGCCTCGGTCATGGCCTGAGCCGCATTCTTGAGCAGGTTCAGGATGACCTGCTGGATCTTGCCGGCCTGGCAGCTGACCGCGGGCAGCTCCTGGTAGTTGCGAATTATTTTGATCTTCTTGAAATCGTAGTGCTTCTTGAGATCATATTCGTTGGCCGCCAGGTCGATGGTCGTGTCGAGCAGGCGGGCCAGGTTCTCGTGCCTCAGGTTGCCGTCGGATTTGCGGCTGAAGGCCAGCATGTTGCCGACGATCTGGGCGGCGCGCTGGCTGCTGCTGGCAATATTGTCAAACATGGAGAGCAGGCCGCGGCGCTCCAGATAGCAGTAGAGGTCATCAATCGAGATGTTGCACTCCTGGGCGATCTGGCGGTTCTTCTCGTTATCCGGCCGGATGCGGTTGTTGATCACCTGCAGGTTCTGCAGGATGCCGGCCAGGGGGTTGTTGATCTCATGGGCCATGCCGGCGGCCAGTCCGCCCACGCTGAGCATCTTCTCGGACTGGATCATCATCTCCTCCATCTGCTTGCGTTCCGTGATGTCGGTGGCAAAGCCCTCCAGCGCCAGGATGTTGCCGTCTTCGTCGCTGATCGCGCGGCCCTTCTCCCAGACCCAGTGGATCCCGCCATCACGGTTCCGGATGCGGTAGCTCAGGGTGTAGGGTTCATTTTTGGAGAGGGCCAGCTGGATGTTGTCCCAGACCAGATTGCGGTCCTCGGGATGGATCAGTTCGCCGTAGGAGATGCTGCTGCCTTCGATCAGTTCGCTGGCCCTGTAGCCGGTGATCTCAAAACAGCCGTCGCTGATGAAGAGCATGCTCCAGCCGGGATCGTTCTTGCAGCGGTAGGCCATGCCGGGCAGGTTGGCCATGAGGGTCTTGAGCTTGCGCTGACTCTCCTTGAGCGAGGCGGTCTTCTGTTTGATGCGCCTCTCCAGCGTCCAGGACCAGCCAAAGGCCAGCAGCAGCAGGATCAGCAGCGGGACGATTGTTTTCAGGCCGTAGCTGATCAGCTTGCGCATGAGCTCTTCGCGCTCGTTCAGGCCGAACCACTTCTGGTAGATCTCCTCATATCTGCCGGATGCGGTCAGGATGCTCAGCCCCTCGTTAAGTTTGATCAGCAGGGCCTGATCGCCCTCGCGCACCGCGAAGCAGTATTTGCGCGGTTCGATGGGCGGCCCGGTTGTTTCGAGATTGTTCAGTTTCAGCTGGCGGACGGTGTAGAGCCCCTGCAGTTTGGCCAGCAGGGCTGCATCATGTTGGCCCGAGGCCAGCAGCCGCAGGGCGTCGGCCTGATTCTCGACGGTGATGATGCGGCTGAAGATGTTGTTCTGTTTGGCGAAATCGTGCATGATGTCGCCCTGCTGGACAATGATCTCGGTGTTGCGCAGATCCCTGAACTCGTTGAAACGGCTGCCGCGGCGCACGAAGACGGAGTGGGAAACAACGATGTGGGGGCTGGAGAAGTCCACGCTCAGATCGCGGGTCTCGGAGTAGTACATGCCGGTCAGGATGTCGATCTCGCCGTTTTCCAGGGCGCTGCGCACCTCCAGCCAGGGACCCAGGCTGATTTCAATTTCCAGGCCCATCACCTCGGCCACGGCCCGCATCATCTCCACGTTGAAGCCGTCGGGCTGGCCGTCTTCATCCAGAAATTCATAAGGCGGGTAGTTGCTGTCACCCCGCACGATCAGGGGGTCCGCCTGCAGCAGGCAGGCGCCAAGCATGGCTATGGTCAGTAACAGGCAGCGTTTAAGCATATTGATAAAGAATAAGTGCGGATGGCGCTCAAGGAAGGGGCAGTCTGACGATAAAGCGTGTGCCGCGCCCCGGGGCTGACTCCACCTCCATGCTGCCGTGATGGTCTTCGGTGATGATGAAGTAGGAGACCGAGAGGCCTAGGCCGGTGCCCACGCCCTTCTCTTTGGTGGTGAAGAAGGGCTCGAAGATGCGCCGGCGGATCTCGTCGCTCATGCCGGGGCCGTTGTCCTCAACGATCAGCACTGCCATATTCTGCTCGGCTTTGAGTCGGATGGTAAAGGTCGGCTTGGCGCGGCCCACCATGGCCTGGGCGCCGTTTTTGAGCAGATTCAGGATCACCTGCTGGATCTTGCTGGCTTCGCAGGGCACGCTCGGCAGCTCCTCATAGATGCGCTGGATCTTGATGTGGCGGAAGTCGTAGTGCTTCTTGAGGTCATAGTCGTTGGCCGCCAGATCAATGGTGCTGTCGACCAGCCGCGCCAGATCTTCGGGCAGCACCTGGCCTTCGGACTTGCGGCTGAATGAGAGCATGTTGTTGACCACCTGGGCGGCGCGCTGTCCGGTCTGGTTGAGGCTCTCGAGCATCTTCAGCAGCCCGCGCGACTCCATGTAGCACTGGATCATGTCCATGTGGGTGCCGCACTTGGCCGCGCACTCCTGGTTCTTCTTGAGTTCCGGATTGAGGCGGTTCTGCAGCACCTGCACATTCTGCATGATGCCGGCCAGCGGATTGTTGATCTCGTGGGCCATGCCGGCGGCCAGCCCGCCCACGCTCATCATCTTCTCGGTCTGGATCATGGTCTCCTGCAGCCGCTTGCGTTCGCTGATGTCGATGCCGACGCCGAAGAAGAACTCGAAGTTGTCCCGGTCGTCGAAGACCGGCTGGCCGTGCCACTCCACCAGCAGTTCGCGGCCGTCCTTGGCCAGCACGCGGTTCTCGTTGACGGTCGATTGGCGCTGGGTGACGATTGCGTCGAAAACATGTTTGAGCATCTCGCGGTCCTCGGCGGGCACGAAGGTCTGCAGGTAGTCCTGTTGCAGCACCTCTTCCAGGCTGTAGCCCAGCGCGTTCAGCATGGCCCGGTTCATCATCATGGTCTGGCCCCTGTTGTTGATGGTGACGAAGAAGGTCGGCGAGCTCTGGATCAGGGATTCGTTGAAATCTTTCTCCCGGCGCAGGCTGTCCTCGGCCAGCTTTCTCTTGGTGATGTCGGAGATGAATCCCTCCAGCGCCTGCAGGTTGCCGTCGGCGTCAAAGACCCCGCGCCCCTTCTCCCAGACCCAGCGCTGCTCGCCGTCTAAGCGGATGATGCGGTAGGTGATGGTGAAGGCCCGGCCCTTGCTCAGGGCCTTCTGGATGGTGTTCCAGACCATCTCCCGGTCGTCGGGGGCGATCAGGTCAGCATAGGCCAGCTGGCTGTTGTTGAGCAGCGCTGAGGGTGCGTAGCCGGTCACCTCGCGGCAGCCCTCGCTGATGAACTCCATGGTCCAGTGATTGTCGTTGCGGCAGCGGTAGGCCATGCCGGGCAGGTTGCTCATCAGGGTTGCCAGCATGCGCTGGCTCTCAGCCAGCTCAAGCAGGGCCAGCTTGCGGTCGGTGATGTCGATCTGGATGCCGTCCCAGGCCACGCAGCCCTGGTTCACTTCATGGGGCGTGGATGAGAGCAGGAACCAGCGCTGCTGGCCGTCGGGCAGGTTGAAGAGAACCTCCTGGCGGAAGGTGCTCATGGTGCGCCGGGACTCCTCTTCGGCGCTTATCAGCCCCGGCAGCATCGAGGGTGCGATCTGGTTGTAGAGCACCCTGGGGTCATTGATGACCTCCTGGGCCTCAACCTGATTGATGTTTCTGACATTGTCGCTGACATAGCTGAATTTGCGGCTGCCGTCGGCCTGCATGACGACCTGGTAGAGCATGGCCGAGGGCAGGTTGGCCCCCAGCATGCGCAGGCGCTGCTCGCTTTCGCGCAGCGCATCCTGGGCCCGTTTCTGCTCGCTGATGTCGGTGCCGATGCTTAAAAGACCCTCGAAATCGCCCTGCGGGTTTCTGATCACCCGGTTGTGCCAGGAGACCCAGATCAGGTGGCCGTCTTTGCAGATATTTTCATTGATGCTGTGGCTGTGTTTTTCGGGGTGGCGGAAGAGTTCATCGATTATGCTCTGCAGGTCGCGGCCGCTGCTCTCCTGGGGCGGTACGATGCTGTTCATGATGTTGCGGCCCAGGATTTCGGCCTGGCTGTAGCCGAAAACTTTTTCGGCGTACTCGTTGAAGAAGGTGATTTCGCCCTGGCTGTTGGTGCGCACGATGATGCTGTCGGCGTTCTGGACCAGCTCGCGGTACTTCTCGCGGCTGCACTTGAGCTCTTCGGTCTTCTGCGCCACGGCGTGCCTGAGGGCCCGGTTCCAGAAGATGATCACCAGCAGGACAAGGACGGTCAGGGCGGCCAGGCTGCCGCCGGTCACCCAGAAGAGCTCCTCCTGATAGAAGCGTTTATACTCCAGGTGGATCCACTTGCGGTAGATCTCATCACGTTCGCGCTGGGGGATGGTGCTCAGACCCTTAGTGATGATATTGCCCAGCATCGGCAGATCTTTGCGGCTGCCGATGGCCAGCTGGTACTCGAAACCGACGCTGCCCACCAGGCGCAGATTGGTGATGCCCTCGTTCTGGATGTGATAGGATGCCGCGGCCAGATCCACGATGGCGGCATCCGCGTTGCCCATGGCGACCTTGAGCAGCGCCTCGCGGTCATCGGGCACCGGATCGAAACTCAGGTAGTCGTAGCGGCTCTTGAGATATTCGGTGGCGGCATAGCCTTCGCCGACCGCGATCAGCATGTCGCGCATCTCTTCAGGATTAAGTTCGCTGATGCCCGGGGCGCGGGTGACGATGATGACGCTGGGGATTTTGATGAAGGGCTCGGTGAAGTTGAGATACTCCGAGCGTTCCGGGGTCCGGCTGACTGCATTGACCACGTCCACCCGGCCCAGCTGGGCATCATTGAGGATGCTGCTGAGCTTATCATACGGCACGCGTTTGAATCTGAATCCCAGGCGTGCCTCGATGCGCTTGATGTAGTCCACGGCCAGGCCCTTGAACTGGCCGTCATCATCGAAGAATGAGAAGGGCGGGTAGCCCGGCTCCATGGCCAGGATGATCTGGCCGTCATGCTCGTTCAGCCAGGCGCGCTCCTCCAGCGAGAGCGTATCCTGCTGCCGGCAGCCGCCGATCAGGAGCAGACAGATGATGAGGAACCATCGTTTAGCCATCTGTCTAAAAATAAATGGCGGCCTGCCCGATTCAAGGCAGCCCGCCATTTAGGAGAGGCTGTTAGAGGGCGCCCCTGAAGATGACCCGCACCGAATCCAGGCGGCAGCGGGTCTCGCTGAGCTGGGCGGTGAACTGCTCGATCTCGGCTGCGGCGGCCTCCAGCTCGGCCGCGCTGATCAGCGGGTTGACCCGGGCCAGGCTCTGCAGGCGCTTCAGCTCATGCTCCAGTTCATGCTGCATCCTGGCGGTGGCTGCTGCGACGATCTCCTCGAGCTGGGCTTCGGCACTCTCGCAGGCCTGCTTGACCATCTTGGGCAGCAGCTTCTTGAGCTTGCGGGTCAGGATCGGGGTGATGTTCTCGGCCGGCAGTTTGAGATCGCTGCTCCTGAACTCAGCCTCGATCTCGTTTTCCGCATGGTCGATGCAGATGCTGAGCGGATAGTCGGGCAGGAAGCGGCCGGCATCCAGCTGACCGATGCACTCCAGGGCGAAGACCGCCTCCAGGATGACGGCCGGCTGCTCCTTGGAGGGCAGCAGGGCCAGGCAGGCCGAACCCTTCTGGGTGCCCAGCAGCAGCTCGATGGCGCCGCTGACCATGGGGTGGTCCCAGGTCAGGAAGTCGACCTCTTCGCGGGCCGTGGCCTGGGCGCGGTCAAAGGTGATGGTCATGCCATCGGCCTTGACAAAGGGGAAGGCGTCGATCAGCTGCTCGTCCGGGGTCAGGATGTATGACCGGGGACCGGCCGGTTCGGCCTCGATGGAGAAGTAGTCGAAGACCTTGAGCATGAACTCCTCCAGGGCCGAGTTGCTGTCGATGGCATGGATGGTCCGGCTGATGTCGCGGGCCAGGTCCGGGCGGCAGGAGCCCATCTCCAGCAGGCGGTCGCGGCCGCTCTCCAGCTCGCTGCTCAGTTGCTCGCGGCGGCTGCGGCTCTGTTCAATCAGTTTTTCGAGTCTGGCGCCGGAGTCGGATATGGCGACCTCCTGAATTGAAGCGCCGAACTCGCTGAAGAGGGCCTCGCCGCAGGGCAGGTGGCTCTCGAAGGCGTCCAGGGCCTCATGGTACCAGCGCACGAAGGCCTCCTGGGCCGAACCCTTGATGAAGGGGATGTGCAGCTGGATCTCTTTTGTCTGACCGATGCGGTCCAGGCGCCCGATGCGCTGCTCGAGCAGTTCGGGGTCGGGCGGCAGGTCAAAGAGGAAGAGCTGGTGGGCGAACTGGAAGTTGCGGCCCTCGCTGCCGATCTCGGAGCAGATCAGCAGCTGGGCGCCGTCCTCTTCGGCAAACCAGGCCGCGTTGCGGTCGCGCTGCAGGATGCTCATATCCTCGTGGAAGAGGGCGCACTTGACCCTGATCTCCTTCATCAGGGCGGCCTCGATGGCCAGGGCCTTCTGCCTGGTGCGGCAGATCAGCAGGATCTTATCCTGGCCCTCGCGCAGCATGGAAGCCAGCTGGCGCACGCGCGGATCGCCGCTCAGGTCGTAAGCCGTGCCCTGGGGCTGCATGTCGTCTCTGAACTCATGGCGCAGTTTGGTCAGCAGCTCTGCCGGCGCATCCAGGGCGTGCAGGCAGGCGATGCGTCTGGGGAAGCCCTTGATGGCCGCCCGGGTGTTGCGGAAGATGACGCGGCCCGGGCCGTGGCGGTCGAGCAGGTCGCCCAGCAGCTCATCCTTGTCGTCGGCCTCCAGGATGCCTTCGGCCAGGGCCGGGCGCTGCTCGGGAATGATAATGTCGGAGATCGAGTCCATCTCGGCTTCAGTCATGGGGATGCCGTCGATCAGTTTTCTGGCCAGGGTCGCCATGGAGCCCAGCTGGGAGTTGTCGCTCTTGAAGGCCTCAAAGTTAAAGAAGCGGGCCTCGTCCAGCAGTCTGAGGCGCGCAAAGTGCTTCTCCTCGCCGGCCTGCTCCGGGGTGGCGGTCAGCAGCAGCAGGCGCGGGGTCCGCTGGCTTAATTGCCGCACCAGCTCGTAAGCTGCGCTGCCCTCCTCGATGTGGTGGGCCTCATCCACGATCAGCATGTCCCAGCCGGCCTCGAGCACGGCCTGGGCGTAACGCGGGTCGCCGCAGAGCAGGTTGGGGCTGGCCAGGTAGAGCTGGTCCTCGAGGAAGGGATTGCCGTCGGCCTGGGCCGCATACTCGTCGCTGAAAATCTTGAAGGTCAGGTTGAAGCGTCTGAGCAGCTCGACCAGCCACTGGTGCAGCAGGGCGTCGGGCACCATGATCAGCACGCGGTTGATGCGTCCACTGATCAGCAGGCGGTGCAGGATCAGGCAGGCCTCGATGGTCTTGCCCAGTCCTACCTCGTCGGCCAGCAGCACGCGCGGCAGCTGGCGCTGGGAGACCTCATGGGCGATGTAGAGCTGGTGCGGAATCAGGCTGATGCGGCCACCCAGCAGTCCCTTGAACTCGGCAAAGCTCTGCTGGTACTGCAGGGCCTGGCGGCGCAGCTCGAAGAGCCCCGGGGTGTCGAGGCGGCCCTTGAGCAGGCGCTTGTGGGGCGAGCTGGTGCTGAGCACGTCGCTCAGTTCGCTCTCGGGCACTGCGCGGCCGGCGCAGTTGTAGACCAGCAGACCGTCAACCTCATCGATGCTGTCGACCGTCAGGCGCTGGCCTTCGCGGGTTGAGATGGTTTCGCCGGCGCCGAACTCGACCCTTTTGATGGGGGCGGCGTCCTGCATATATTCACGGATGATGTTTGAGGCCGGGAAGAAGAGTTTCACCCGGCGGGCGGCCTGGCTGATAACAATGCCGAGGCCCAGTTCCGGTTCCATTTCGCTGATCCAGCGTTGTCCTTCTGCAAATTGGTTCATAGCGGGCCTTAGTAACTTGTATAAGCCCGGCCTGACAAGAGGGAATGCGGTAAAGATGATTATTAAAAATATTAATAAACTTGGCAGGCTGGCATCGGCCTAGCCTGCCTCGGGCAGGGGTCTCTGCCAGCCCAGCCTCTTTTCGATGGCGCTGATCATCATGCCGGCGACATCCTTGCCGGTGGCCGCCTCGATGCCCTCGAGGCCCGGGCTGGAGTTGACCTCCAGCAGCAGCGGCCCGCGGTGGGAACGGATGATGTCGACGCCGGAGACGTCCAGCCCCAGGACCTTGGCGGCCTTGAGGGAGAGTTTGCGCTCCTCGGGGGTCAGCTTGACGATCGAGGCCCGGCCGCCCTGGTGCAGGTTGGCCCTGAATTCGCCGGCCGCGGCTTCGCGCTGGATGGCGGCCACAACCTTGCCGCCCACCACGAAGCAGCGCAGATCCTTACCGTCGGCCTCCTTGATGAACTCCTGCACCAGCAGGTTGACCTTGAGGCTCTTGAAGGCGTCGATGACGCTCTCGGCGGCCTTCTTGGTTTCCGCCAGAACCACGCCCTTGCCCTGGGTGCCTTCCAGCAGCTTCATGACCAGCGGCGCGCCGCCGACCATGTTGATCATGTCGTTGGTGTCCAGCGGCGAGTTGGCGAAGCCGGTCACCGGGGTGGGCAGGCCGTTCTTCATGAAGAGCTGGGATGAGAAGAGTTTGTCGCGCGACTGGCTGATGGCGGCGGCCGAGTTGAGCACATAGACGCCCATGGATTCGAACTGGCGCGCCAGGGCGCAGCCGTAGAGGGTCATGCTGGGCTTGATGCGCGGAATGACCGCATCCAGGTCATTGATGATCTGTTCGCCGCGGTGGTGCACCTCGGGCTGCACGGTGTCAAGCTTCATGTAGCAGTGGCGCATGTTGAGGAAGATCATCTCATGGCCGCGCTCCTCACCGGCCTCGATGATGCGCTGGTTGCTGTAGAGGTTGGGGTTGCTGGCCAGCAGGGCGATCTTGAGCCCGGTATTGACCCGCTGGTTTTCGGCGTACTGCTGCTGGATCTCACTGTCCGCGCGCCGGCCGAGGCAGAAGGCCGCCGAGGGGTCTACCAGCATGCGTTTGTTCATGGCTTCGCGGCCCAGCAGCATGCGGTAGCCCATGGAGTCGCGGTTGGTCAGCGTCAGTTCGATCTCGAAAGTTTTATGGCCGATGCAGATGTTTTCACGGATGACGTAGCGCTTCTCGCTGATGCCGGTGGAACTCTTGACGCTGCGGCGGTCAACGACCTGGGCTTCGCAGCGGATGACCACCTTGCGGTTTTTCTGCAGCGGGTGGACCTCAAAGCTGACCCAGAGATCATCATTCTTCCTGAAGGGATGAATGTTGAATGCATGAATGGCGGATGTTTTGGCGCCGGAATCAACCCGGGCCTTGATGGCATGGACGCCGATGTTGGGGATTGAACACCACTCTTCGCTGCCGATGATAATTCTGGAACTGTCCATAACCGTTCTCCTGCAGATACGTTATTTTGTATCGAGCCCTTACCATAAAATGCCGCCGGGGCCAGCTTTTTTTTGTACCTGCATATAACGTATCTGAAATACTACCAATGTGGCTGATTGCCCATGCGCTGGCCCATGACCTCCAGGGTGTCGTTGATGACCACGAAGGCCTGCGGATCGATCGATGTGATCAGGCGCTTGATGCCCGGCAGATCGCGGTGGGCGATGATGGCGTAGAGGATCTGTTTGGAGTCGTTGGCATAGGCGCCGCGGGCCTCGATGATGGTCAGGCCGCGGCGCTCCTGCTGCATGATGGCTTGGGCGATGGTCTGCCACTCTTCCGAAATGATCAGGATGCTTTTGCGCTTGCTCAGACCGGTGACCACCAGGTCCATGATCTGGGAGGAGACATAGATGTAGATCATGGTGCAGATGGCGGCGTCAATGGAGAAGATCATGGCCGCGGTGCCCAGGATGACGCTGTTGAAGATCAGGACCGTGGTTCCCAGCCGCACCGAGAATTTTTTGAGCAGGATGACGCCCAGAATGTCGGTGCCGCCGGCCGAGCCCAGTGAGCGCAGGATGATGCCGCTGCCGATGCCGCCGATGATGCCGGCCAGGATGGCGCTCAGCAGCTGGTCCTCGACCGGGATATTGAGGTTGATGAGCTGGATGGCGGCGCTGAAGACCAGCATGCCGAAGAGGCTGAAAAAGAAAAAGCGCCGGCTGACCCAGCGCCAGCCCATGATGAAGAGCGGCACATTGAGCAGCAGGTAGATCAGGGCCAGGGAGAGGCTCGGCTGTACATAGTGGATGATCATGGCCAGGCCGGCAAAGCCGGCATTCAGAAAACCGTGGGGCAGCAGGATGCCCTTCATGGCCACGGCGCAGAGGATGCTGCCCAGAAGTATTTCAAAAATGCTGATGACATAGGTTGCGGTGGAGGGTTGATAGATTGTGTCTTCTCTCTTCAAGTCCGGCTCCTGATCATAGTTATGATGGGAATATACCCCGGCTGAAGCAGCCCGACAAGATCATTTCGGATCATCATTTCGCGCCGGCGTGCCGGCCGCTGAATATCCTGTGTAATACCCCGGATATACAGCGATTAATAATTTATGCATCTTGCATTTTCTGGCTATACTTTTAAGATGTATAGGCGTAATAGCGCACTTAGATATGAAGAGAGTTATTGAGCTTGATATAGCTACTCAGCCGAGTGATGAAACCTGCGGGCCGACCTGCCTGCAGGCGGTCTACGGCCACTACAATGACGGGATTCCTCTGGAGCGGGTGGTTGCGGAGGTTGACATGCTGGCCGAAGGCGGCACCCTGGCGGCCTACCTGGCCAATCATGCCCTGGCGCGCGGCTACAATGCGCATATCTACTCCTACAATCTGACCATCTTTGATCCGACCTGGGCGCAGTACGATATCCCGGCGATCCGCGCAAAGCTTGAGCTGCAGCTGGAGTATAAGCAGGATCCCAAGCTGCACCGCGCCACCGAGGCCTATTTCAGGTTTTTCGATCTCGGCGGGCAGCTGCACTTTGACGACCTCTCCTCCAGGCTGATCAGTCACTACATAAAGCGCGGCAACCCCATCATCGTGGGCCTGAGCGCCACCTATCTCTACCGCTGCCCGCGCGAGACCGCAACCGATTATGATGATCTGCGCGGTGAGGCCTGCGGCCACTTCGTGGTGATTTGCGGTTATGACAGCGAGCGCCGCACCGTGCGCATCGCCGACCCCCTGCTGCCCAACCCGGTGGCGCCAACCAACTATTATGAGGTACCCATGAACAGATTGATCGGAGCCATTTTTCTAGGTGTAATGTCCTATGATGCCAAACTGCTGGTTATCGAGCCCGGCCAATGAAGCCCGGCACCCTGATCGTTGTCAATAATCCGGCTGACTGGCAGTTCGACATCCCGGATGTCAAGGTGGTCAGCGCCCGGCACTATCTTGATGATGAGCTCTACGGCAGCCTTAAGAATCTGCGCATCTTCAACCTCTGCCGCTCCTACCAGTATCAGAGTTACGGCTACTACGTCTCGCTGCTGGCGGCCGCCCGCGGCCATAAACCGCTGCCGACGGTGCTGACGATTCAGGATATGCGCACCCGCTCGTCGGCGCGCCTCATTTCGGGCGACCTGGATGAACTGATTCAGAAGAGTCTGAAGCCGCTCGTCTCGGATAAATTTGCCCTCAGCATCTATTTCGGGCGCAATCTGGCCAAACGCTATGACCGCCTCAGCAGCCGGCTCTACCAGCTCTTTGAGACGCCGCTGCTGCGGGCCATCTTTGTGCGGGTCAATGAGAAGTGGAGCCTGCAGTCCATTAGCCCCATCGCGGCCAATGATATTCCCCAGGAGCATAAGGAGTTCGTGATTGAGGCGGCCCGGGACTATTTCGGCAACCGGCCGGTGCGGCCGCGCAGCAAGCGGACATTCCGCTATGATCTGGCGATCCTGACCAACGATTATGACGCCACGCCGCCCTCTGACAAACGCGCCATGCGCAACTTCATGCGCGCCGCCGAACACCTTGACCTGAATGCGGAGCTGATCGGCCGGGATGATCTCAACCGGCTGGTGGAGTTTGATGCGCTCTTCATCCGCGAGACCACCAACGTCAACCACCACACCTACCGTTTTGCGCGCAAGGCTGAAGCCGAGGGCATGGTGGTGATCGACGATCCGCTCTCGATTTTACGCTGCACCAACAAGGTCTATCTGGCCGAAATGCTCAGGCACTGCCGGATCCCGATTCCGCGCACCATCACGGTTCACCGCCAGAACCGGCGGCGCATCATGCGTCAGCTGACCTATCCGGTGATTCTGAAGCAGCCGGACAGCGCCTTCTCGCTGGGGGTGGTCAAGGTCAGCAATGATGATGAGTTCATGGCTGAATCGGAACTCTTCTTCAATAAGTCGGCCATCATCATCGCCCAGGAGTTCATTCCGACCGATTTTGACTGGCGCATCGGCATTCTGGACCGCAAGCCGCTCTACGCCTGCAAATACTATATGGCCGGCGGGCACTGGCAGATCTACAAGCAGGATGAGGGTCAGACCTTCAGCGGTGATTATGAAACCCTGCCGGTTGAGGATGCCCCGGCCAGCGTGGTGCGCCAGGCGCTCAGGGCCGCCAATCAGATCGGTGACGGTTTTTACGGCGTCGATATCAAGCAGGTCAAGAACCGCAGCTACATCATCGAGGTCAATGATAATCCCAGTGTCGACTATCAGGTTGAAGACCAGGTGCTGGGGGATGAGCTCTACAGGGCAGTGATGCGGACATTCCTGGAACGCATCGAAAAGCGCAAGGGCCCGCGCCGGAGATAGGTATGCATCTTTTTGAAGCTTACGGCATTGAGCTGGAATACATGATTGTGAACCGCCACAGCCTGGATATTATGCCGGTGGCCGACCGGCTGCTCGCGGAGGCCGGGCAGAGTGGCCCGATTGCCTGGTCCAATGAGCTGGTGCGCCACGTCATCGAGCTCAAGACCAACGGCCCGGTCAAAAGCCTCGTTGGCCTGCCCGAGGTCTTCCTGAATGATGTCCGGCGCATCAACGCCCTGCATGAGGAGATCTGCCTGATGCCGGGCGGCATGCATCCCTGGATGGATCCGGCCAGCGAGACCGTGCTCTGGCCCAATGACGGCAGCGAGATCTACCGGGCCTACGACCGCATATTTGACTGCCGCAGCCACGGCTGGGCCAATCTGCAGAGCATGCACATCAATCTGCCCTTTGAGGGCGAGGATGAGTTTGTGCGTCTGCACGCCGCCATCCGGCTGCTGCTGCCGCTGCTGCCGGCGATTGCGGCCAGCTCGCCCATGATGGACGGACATCTGAACGGCGTGCGCGACAACCGGCTGGCCGTCTACCGCCTCAACCAGCGCCTGATTCCGGTGATCAGCGGGCAGGTGATCCCGGAGAGCGTCGGCTCCTTTGCCGACTATCAGGCTACGATTCTGGAGGCCATCCGCGCGGCCATCACGCCCCACGATCCGGCCGGGATTCTGGAGCCCGAGTGGCTCAACTCGCGCGGCGCCATCGCCCGTTTTGAGCGCGACACCATCGAGATCCGCCTGCTGGACATTCAGGAGTGCCCGCTGGCCGACATCTCAATCGCCTGGCTGGTTGTGGAGGCCATCAAACTGCTGATTGAGGGCGGCCGCTTTGAGATTTCAACCGAGGAGCTGGTCACTATTCTTGATCTGACCATCCGGGACGGCGAGAACGCCTGGATCGAAAACCGCAGCTATCTGGAGCTGCTGGGGGTGCCGGCCATGAGTGCCGGCCAGATCTGGATGCACTTCATGGAGCAGCTGCCGACAGGGCCCTTTGCCGAACCCCTGGCGCATATTCTGAGCGAGGGGACCCTGGCATCGCGGATCATCGGCCGTTACAAGGAGAGAAGCACGTATGCCGAACTCTGCAACTGCCTCGAAAACAACCGGCTCTTTTAACTTTCTGATCAGCTGCGAGCACGGCGGCAACCGCATTCCGGCCTGCTACGCCTCGCTCTTTGACGGCGCCGAGCAGCTGCTGGAGAGCCACCGGGGCTGGGATCCCGGCGCTCTGGAGGCGGCCCGCTATCTGGCCCGGCAGCTTGAGGCGCCCCTGGTCGAAGCCAGGATCTCGCGCCTGCTGGTCGATCTCAACCGCAGCCGCCGGCTCTTTTCTGAGATCACGGGCCAGCTCAGCCCCAGAGAGAAGCGGCATATCATTGAGCAGTACTATGAGCCCCACTACCGGCAGCTGCTGGAATATACCCGGCAGCCGACCATTCATCTGGCGATTCACTCTTTTACGCCGATCCTGAATGATGAGCTGCGCAACACGACCGTCGGCCTGCTCTATGATCCTTCGCGCCGGCCTGAAAAAGATTTTGCTCTCCAGCTGCAGCGCAATCTGACCGGCGTCAGAACCCGGCGCAACTACCCCTACCGCGGCATCAGCGACGGGCTGCCGACCAGGCTGCGTAAGGAGCTGCCGGCTGACAGGTATCTGGGCCTTGAGATCGAGCTGAATCAGGCGGTCTGGTTCAGCGGCAGCGACCAGTGGACTGCCCTGCTTGATAAAATTGTGGTTGCAATCATAAACGCAGCTATATCAGGCACTTATCTGCGTCAATAAATGGGCTTGACATGCATTTCAACTGGCAGTAGATGGCGGAATTATAACTGTTACGCCACTGCGCCTTCCGCGCTGATAAGTGGCCGTAACTTAAGGAGTTTTAATGCTTCATCCCGATACTGAAGTGCGCTTTATCAGCCCTGAGATGGGCAGCGGCGTTTTTGCGACCCGTCTGATTCCCCGCGGCACGGTGGTCTGGGTTCAGGACCGGCTCGACCGCGTCTACCAGGAGTCAGATGTCAGAGCCATGGCGCCGGTCTATCAGGAGATCCTTGAGAAGTACTGCTTCCGCAACCGTAACGGTGAGTGGGTCTTCTGCTGGGACAATACGCGTTTCATCAATCACAGCTTCAAGCCCACCAACATGACCACGCCCTATCAGTTTGAGCTGGCCATTTGCGATATCCAGCCCGGCCAGCAGATGACCAATGATTATGGTTACTTCAATATCATTGAGCCCTTTGAATGCCTGCCGGAGCCGGGCTCGGAGCGCTGCATGGTCATGCCTGATGACCTGCTGCACCACCATCAGGAGTGGGATCTGCAGCTGGCCGAGGCCTTCAGCACCTTTGATAGGCTTGAGCAGCCCTTGAGTCATCTGATCGGGGCGGACTATCTGGAGCTGGCCGGGCGTATCGCCCGGGGCGAGTGTCAGCACGATTCGATCCTGAACTGCTTCTTCGGGGGCGGCCGTGCTTGATCTTGTCGATCTGACCTCCACCAATTTTGACCGGTTTCAGTATCATATCATGGCCTCCGAGGAGATCTTTGCCGAGGAGATGCGTGAAAGCCGCGACGATTATCTGGATGCCTTGATGCAGTCCGGTGCAATGGGAATCGTCGCCTTTCATGAAGATTGCTATGTGGGAAATGTGCTCGGTTTCTCGCCGGCGGGCGACTACTGCCGTCAGTTGCAGCTCGAGGGCAGTTCTGAGCTGATCTACCTCTTCAATATCGTGACCATGCCTCAGTTCCAGAACCAGGGCTTTGGCCGTGAGCTGCTGCACAACTTTATCGGCCGGGCCGCAGATGGCGGTTTCAGCAGGCTGGGGGGGCACTTCCGCGGCAACGGATCGCTGAAGAACTTCATCAGCCTGGGCGGCCGGCCCCTCTCCGAATATGCCAACTGGTTCGGCTCAGGCGAGACCTACACCTACTGTGAGCTTGAACTGAGGGCTTAGGCTCTCAGTGGATTGTGTCGCCGGACTGGGGCTCGGGAGTCCAGGTGAAGTAGATGTAGCTCTGACCCTCCTGGGTGGCCTGCTTATAGGCCTCCATCAGGGTAATATCATCCTCATAGAAACTTTCATCTGCCACATAGGCCTCCTTGAGCTCCTCAACCAGCCAGCCGTCCTGCTGCACCGCCGCGATGGCGACCTCGCGGGCCGTTTCTGACTCCTGGTCCTGAACCCAGCAGGAGACAAAGGCCCCGCCGTACTGGTCAAAATTCTCACCTTCGGGCGAAGGCACGACTTCAAATAGGAAATAGAAGATACTCATGCGCAACAGTATAACATTAAAGGCGGATTGGGTACAGGGGCGGCTGAATTTCTTTGGCTGATCTTCAGCTCGGCAATGAGCGTTACTCATTTGTTACTCAGGGGTAAATTGTCCGTGGAGGCGGCTTATGAGCCTTCCGATAGATTTTATGGTTGCTGCTGGCATACCGGAATGGAGATCAGGAGGGAATATGCAACGTCTAATCAGGACCTGTCTTATACTTGCAGTAATGGCTCTGCCGTCACTGGCCATGGCCGGTGGTGAGGCGCGCTACTGGGTTACCGGTCAGAATATTTATGATTTTGAAGATTTGAATGCTGCCGGGGTTCCCCAGGAGGTGACTGGAATCGATCTGTCCGGGCTGAACTCCTCATCACGCATCTGCCTTTCTGACGCTGCCGGCAATCTGCAGCTCTTCGGGGACGGCCGGAGTTTATATGACGGCAGCGGCAAGGTTCTGACGACGACAATGACCGGCGGAAACCGGGCGCAGACCGCGGTCCTGCTGCCCGATCCTGACATTGCCGGTGACTACCTGCAGGTCCACACTGATAGTACGGGGATTCTGCTTACGTCGATCAAAGCTGATGGTGCCGGCAGTTTTACGCTGGATGAGAGCGTGGCGATTGACGGCGCTCTGCCGGCAGATGCCATCACGGCCTCATTCACCCCGTCACGGGATGGATTCTATATAATTTCAAAGGTGAAGTCGGCAGATGAAGCCAAAGCGTTTCAGGTAATCAAGATATCAGCCGCTGGTGCCGCCCTGCTTGATGCTGCCGCTCCGGCGCCCAAGTCCGGCCAGTTTTTCGGTGCGTTTTCTAACCTGAAGATTACTCCGGATGGTACCCGTCTGGCTTACGGCTTTACCCAGAGAGTTGAAGGTGTAAACAGGCCCTGTGTCGGTTTATATAGTTTCAATTCCAATACTGCGGCAATCAGCGACGTTGCAGATGTAGTGCTTCCAGCTGTTGTGAACTCGATGGGCGGCGTAGAGTTTTCGGCCAGCGGCCGCTATGCCTATGTCGGATACAACTCTGATGCCGGAACTAAATTTTGCCAGATAGATCTGCACAATGCTAATTCGATAGTAGAACTCAATACCGCCGGTGCTTTTTATGCTGTTGGTGCTCTGCAGCTCTCGGTGACCGGCGATATCTATGCCACCATTGGCCAAGCTGGATATCTGGGTCGCATAATTGACCCGGAAAAAGCGGTCGGCGCTGACGGTTGCCGTTATCAGGCGGAAAATATGGGCGTTGACCGGGTGACACCGGGCCTGCCGGTCTTTGTCAGTTCTTTCCTACGCCAAGTTCCAGCTGAAATTATAATCGGTGATACTCCGGGCATCCTAACTGTCAAAGTTAATGATCCAGCCGTTGGCGTTACTGTCGATGAGTTTGGTCTCTGCTGGGCCGGGACTCCCAATCCGCTGCCCGGCAGCGCTAACTGTGTGGTGGCGCCGATTGATGGCAGCTATACCTTTGATATCAGATCCGAGCTGAAGGCCGGCAGTAAATATTTCGTGCGCGCCTATGTGCTCGGCTCCGATGGAAAGACCTACTACGGCGATGAGATCGAGCTGACCATCCCGGATGGTGTCCCGCCGACCGTGCTGATGAGCAATATCCGTGATGGTGAGGCCGGTCTGCCCGGCAATATCGCCATCTGCACCACCTTCAGCAAGGATATGGATGGCACCAGCTTCAGCGGTCATGTGACGCTGAAAGATGGAGCCACTCCGGTCGCCGGTACGGTGCACTATGATAACAGCCGCCAGCTGCTGACCTTTCTGCCGGCTGCCGAGCTGGCTGCCGATACAGTCTTTAGTTATACCATCACGACTGCGGTAAGCGATAGTTCCGGCAACCAGTTGACGGAGGAGCACAGCCTGAGTTTCAGCACGGCTGCAGTGGACGTTGATAGCGACAGTGACGGTGTGCCGGATAATCTGGAAGATTTTGGCGGCGACCCCAGCCGGGTAACCGTCAGGACGGTGACCAACACCGGTTCGATCGAGCTGGATGTGTCAGCGCTGGGGGTTAATCTGGCCGAGGTCAGAACCGTCAGTGACAGCTCGCCAGCCATCAATCAGACCGGCAAGCCAGCGGCCTATAGCTTCATTGACGGTCTGCTGGAGTACAAGGTTAAGGATCTGGCGGCCGGCGCCAGCATAACCATTCCGATTATCTTTCCTTCGGGGGTTCCGGCCGGCGCGCGGGTCTATAAGATCAACGCCGCCGGTTTTGAGGATGTAACTGAGCTGGCCGTGATTGAAGAGAATAGAATCCTGCTGACCCTGACAGATGGCGGATCTGGCGATGCCGATGGCGTAGTGAATGGAGTCATCGATGATCCGGTCGGCATTGCCGTGCCGCTCAATCCTGAAGCGCCGGATAGTGGTGATTCAAACGCTCCGTTATATTGGGGCGACAGTGAAAATGGCGGACCATGCTTCATTAGCAGTGCCGCAACCGGCAGTTTCGTTATTTTATTGCTGCCCCTGCTGCTTTTCAAGCGCCCTCTGCGCCTGGCAATTTGCCTGCTGCTCTTGGCCGTGCCGCTGAATGCGGCGGTGGTCAAAGTTGATAACCTCTACCTGCGCACCGGTCCCGGCATTGAGCATTCGGCCATCATGAAGCTGCCGGCCGGTACCGGCCTGCAGGTTGTGGGGCAGGATGGCGCGTGGCTGCAGGTGAAACTTAATGAACTTGGCGGCTGGGTGCATGGCGAATATGTTGATGACGGCCCCTGTCCGGCAGGGGATCAGCTTGAGCCGCAGCTGGGGCAGGTGGTTGGCGACAATGTCAACTTCAGAGCCGCGCCCAGTCTGGAGGCGCCCATCTATGCGCGCCTGGGCCGGAACACGGAGCTTCTGGTGTTTAAGCGGGCTGATGCCTGGAGTCTGGTCAGGGTTGCTGGGCTGAATGGCTGGGTCCATGCGGATTATGTCACTGTTTCAGTGCCGGAAGAGCCTGCGATCACAGCGCCTGTGTTTGTTGCTGAAGAAGATCCGCTTGTTGATGATGAGAGCGGTTTCAGTCTGGCCGTTGGCCTGGGGGCAGCGCTCTATGGCAGCGAAACCAGCGCCTATAGCAATCTGAAGTATGACTTGCGGGTCAAGAATGAGCTCTACCCGGTCGTGCGCCTGGCCTATGCCTTTGACCGCAACTGGTCGCTGGAAGTTGCGGCGCGCTATGACTGGTACAGCTGGGAGCTGGAGCCCTCCATGACCTATCTCAGGGAGTCGCAGTTCCGTGGCTGGAGTTTGAGTTTGGCCCCGACATATTATTTTGATCTTAAGGGCTGGCGTCCCTTTGTCCAGGCCGGTCTGCTCTATCGCATGCTGGATGGTGAGCTGGACTACCCGGTTGCCAGGTATAAATCAGCCCCGGGCGTTGAGCTGGCCGCCGGTCTGCAGCTGGCCGACAGCTGGGAGTTGCGCACCGGCCTGAACTGGTCGCGGCACGCGCCGGAGCGCAGGCTGGCCTTTAGGGCCGATGACCTGGAATTGTGGGGCGGTTTTTTCGATATCAGTTACCGTTTTGATTTTTGAGCCCCAGCTGTGTTAATTGTAGGGCATTAGATCACCTACAATTGAGCGGAGGCCTTATGAAGATTGTTGTACTGGACGGATATACCCTTAACCCCGGTGATCTCGACTGGAGTGAGTTTGAGCAGCTGGGCGAGCTGAGCGTGCATGAGCGCACCCCGGCCGAGCTGACCGTGGAGCGATCAACGGGCGCCCAGGCCATCATCACCAATAAGACCGTCATTTCGCCTGAAGTCATGGCGCAGCTGCCCGAGCTCAAATATATCGGCGTGCTGGCCACCGGCTACAACGTGGTCGATATCGAGGCCGCCAGGGCGCGCGGCATCACCGTGACCAACATTCCGGGCTACAGCACCGATTCGGTGGCCCAGCTGGTCTTTGCCCTGTTGCTGGAGCTTTGCCACCACACCCAGGAGCACAGCCAGGCGGCGCGCGCCGGGCGCTGGACCACCAGCAGGGACTTCTGCTTCTGGGACTTTCCGCTCATGGAGCTGGCCGGCAAGACCATCGGCATCATCGGTTTCGGCTCCATCGGCTATCAGGTTGCCAGGATTGCCGAGGCCTTCGGCATGAATGTGCTGGGCCACAGCCGCACCCGCAAAGAGGTCAGCGGCCTCAAGACCTTCAAGTGGGCCGGGCTTGACGAACTGCTGCAGGCCTCCGACGTGGTCACGCTGCACTGCCCCCTGACTGCTGAAAACCAGGGCATGATCAATGCCGAGCGTTTGAGTCTGATGAAGCGCAGCGCCTTGCTGATCAATACCGCCCGCGGCCCGATCCTGAATGAGGCCGATGTGGCTGAGGCTCTCAATGGCGGCCGCATCGCCGGCGCCGGCCTGGACGTGCTCTCAAGCGAGCCGCCCGCAGCCGATAACCCGCTCTTGAGCGCCAAGAACTGCATCATCACCCCCCACATCGCCTGGGCCACCAGGGAGGCCCGTCTGCGCCTGATGGGCATTGCCAGCGGCAATTTGAAAGCCTTCAGCGAGGGTGAGCCGGTTAATGTGGTGAGTTAGGGGGATCCTCTAGTATTCCAGCAGCCGGTCCCTCTCGCGGCCCGTGCCGCTGATCAGGAGTGCATCCCCGTAGATCCTGAGCAGGCTGTAGGCGTTGCCGCCCATCTCGACCATGCCCTTCATGGTCAGGTAGTGGATGCCGGCCATTTCGCCGTAGTTGCCCCGGTGGTTGTGCCCGCTGATGTAGGCTTTTACGCTCTGATGGCTTTCCAGGACGGCGATCAGCTCATCGGCGTCCCAGAGGTTGTGCTGGTTGGCCGGATAGACCGGGTAGTGGCAGAAAATGATGGCATTCGGGGCGTCTGTTAGAGTTCTATCCAGCCACTCGAGCTGCTCGCTGCCCAGGGCACCGTTCCATGTTGGTGCGTTCTCAAACTTGGCGTGATAATCGAGGGCTGCCTTATACTCGTCAGAGTCCTGAGGGTAGGCGTGCAGGCTGATCTGGTTGCCGTCCAGGAAGATGAAGCGCCAGCCCTTATCGTCAAAATGGTAGTAGTTTTCGGTCAGGCCCATGCGTTCCGGCACCTGGCTTTTGTTTGCATCGCTCACCGAGTAGTCATGGTTGCCCAGCAGATGGTGGAGGGGTGCGTTTAAACCTTCCAGAATCTCCATGATCGGGTCGAAACTCTTGAAATCCTTGTCGATCAGGTCGCCCAGCTGGACTGTGAAGTCGGGGTTCTGGGAGTTGATCTCCGCCACGGCCTCCCTCAGCCGCTCGGGCGACTTGCGGTACCAGCGGCCCTCGGCCGTGATGCGGTCGGCATACTGCACGTCCGCGATCAGGCCGATGGTCAGGATCGGCTCCTCGGCCGGCGGTTCGATGTGGACGCAGCCGCAGAGCAGAACCAGGAGTGTCAGGACAATCTTCTGCATGTCAGTTTATTTAAGCGGCGCGATGCACTCGATCTCGATGCGGCCGTTCAGGGGCAGACAGGATACCTCGACCGTGGCGCGGGCCGGTTTGTGTTCGCCCATCTCCTCGGCGTAGATCTGGTTGATGCCTCCGAATTCGCTCATGTCGGCCACAAAGACGGTGGTCTTGGCGATGTCGTTCAGGGTCAGACCGGCCTCGGCCAGGATGGCGCGCAGATTCTTGAAGACCTGGCGGGCCTGGTCGCTGGTCTGCTCAGACACCATTTTGCCGGTGGCCGGGTCGATGCCGAGCTGGCCGGAGACGAAGAGGAATCCGCCGGCTTTGATGGCCTGTGAGTAGGGGCCGAGGGCGGCCGGGGCATTTTCAGTTGCAATGATTTCCATAATTAAACTCCTTTTTAATAGCATTTGCTCATCAGCGATGAATTCTTGACATGCTAACTTAAATTGGGCTCAGTGGAAATATGCGATTTTTCAAGGCAAAAGATTTCGGCGAGATCAAGGCCTTTGAACTGGGCTGGTCGCCCTGGGGCCGGCCCTTCATGAATGTGCACATCTACCTGGTGGGGCCCCTCTGCATCGATACGGGCCAGAGCCATATGCGGCGCGAGGCCCTGGCTGTCATGCAGAGCCGGCCGCTGGAGGCCGTGGTCCTGACCCACCATCATGAGGATCACAGCGGCAATGCCGCGGCCATCAGCCGCGCGAGCGGCGTGCCGGTGCTGGGCCATGCCCTGGCCGTGGATAAGATGGCGCGCGGCTCCCGCATCCTGCCCTATCAGCACTATGTCTGGGGGCGGGCCGAGCCGCTCAGGATGGCGCAGCTGCCCGAAAATTTTGATGCCGGCGGTTACAGCTTTGAAGTCGTGCCCTGTCCGGGCCACAGCCGCGACCATATCGCGCTCTTTGAGCGCCAGCGCGGCTGGCTCTTCTCGGGCGATATCTATCTGGCCGACCGCATCAACTACTTCCGCGCCGATGAGAACATCTACCGGCAGATCGACTCTTTGCGCAGGCTGCTGGAGCTTGATTTCGACAAGCTGTTCTGTGCCCACCGGCCGCGGCTGCAGAACGGCAAAAAACATCTGTCAGCCAAACTGGGTTTTCTGGAGGATCTGGCCGGCAGCGTCTCGGAGCTGGGCGGGCGCGGCCTGGAAGTGGGGGCCATCATGCGCGAGCTTTCACTCCGGGAGGATAAACTGGTCTGGGCGGCCTGCGGCGGCAACGTCAGCATGCGCAACCTGGTGCGCTCGGCCCTGAATGATGGTTGACAGTTGGGCGGTCGGCGGATATCCATAATTTATGGATATTAATGCAATGATTCAGCAGATTAAGCAGCGGGAAGATGCCCATAAGATCGGCATGATCCTGACCCACAACGGTATAGTGCGCGGTAGTTCGCGCGACGGCACCCCGGTCAGCCGGGTCAAGGTTGAGGCTAAGCGCGACGTGATTGATCAAATCGTGGCCGAGCAGAAGCAGTGCCCCGGTATCATCGAGATCCTGGTGCAGGTCAATGAGGGTGACCTCAAGGTGGGCGAGGACCTGCTGGCCATCGCCGTGGCCGGCGACATCCGCGAACATGTCATTCCGGTACTGACCGACTGCCTCAACCTGATCAAGGCCCGCGGTACCTTCAAACAGGAGTCTTGAACTTCGCACCCCGGTTACCTACAGAAGCTGCAGGGAGGATCAGATGATTATCAGATGCAGTCAGTGTGGAACCCGTAACCGGGTGCCCGTAGAACGTCTGGATGAAAAGCCGCGCTGCGCCAAGTGCAAGCAGGCCCTGCCGCCGGTTAAACTTTATGACAGGCCGGTCAATGTGACCGACGGCAGTTTTGAAGTCGAGGTGCTGGAGAGCCCGCTGCCGGTGCTGGTTGATTTCTGGGCCTCCTGGTGCGGCCCCTGCAAGATGATGGCCCCGGTGCTGGACGAGGTTGCCAGAGAGTATAAGGGGCGGCTCAAGGTGGTCAAGGTTGAGGTTGAGCAGAACCAGGCCCTGGGCGCGCGCTATGCCATCCGCTCCATCCCGACCATGATGCTCTTTAAGGATGGCCGCAGCCTGCACACCATGACGGGAGCCCTGCCCAAGGTTGACCTGCAGCGTCAGCTGGCGCCCTTTGTCGACTAGATCACTGGATTGCGGCCCAGTAGCCAGTTTTGGGCAGTCTTGAGGTCTTTGAAGATCATGCGCTCGCCGTCCTGGTGGTCGCGCAGCAGGTTGTAGGATCGGAAGTTTTCGTAGATCTCGCCGGGCTGGGTGATGACCGCCACCTTTGAGGCCGGATCCTTGCGGTAGAAGTTGAGGTTCTCGACCGTAAACTTCAGGCTGTCATCATAAGCGTCCTGCAGGTTGCAGCGGGAGAGGTCAATGATGCGGTTGATGATCTGCTCGTCGTTGACGCCCTTTTCATATTCATCCATCACGGGCAGGGCCACTTTGAGCAGTTCTGCGGCCGTTATCTCGCCCTCAACTATGAAGCAGGTGGCTGAAAGGTCGGGGCAGAGGGTGCTCTCGACTGCAAACTTACTGTTGTTGAAAATCTCTTTGTGTTGCATATGACTTCACTCCTAATACTTCTGCTGCGGTTTGTAAATAGTTGCCGCCGGGAGGTCAATCATTGGCTGGCCTCCTGCACGCAGTAGATGCCGCCGCGGATGGCGGCCTTGAAGCAGCCGTTGCACGAGATGCAGGTGGCGCGGGTCTTCTTGCCCCGCTGCCAGAGATTCGGCAGATCGCTCTGGCGCACCAGCGGGCGGGAGAGGGCCACATAGTCAACCAGTTCGAGGGCATCCTCGGCCACATTGAAGCTGCGGAAACCGCCGACGCTCATCAATGGGCAGCTGACTCGCATGGATCTGGCCAGCTCCAGATTGTAGGCCTCGTCGGAGGGCTGGTCGATGCGGCTTCTGACCGGGCCAGAGCGGCCCGAAGCCGGGGTGCCGCCGCTGACCTCGATGGCGTCGATGCCGGCCTCATCCAGCAGTTGGGCGGCCAGGGTGGCATCCTGATTGGAGAGCCCGCCCTCCAGGAAGTCGGAACCGTTGAGTTTGATCATGACCGGATAGTCGTCTCCAACCGCTTCGCGCACGGCCCGGTAGGCCTCCAGCATGAAGCGGCAGCGCTTCTCGATTGAACCGCCGTAGGCGTCGCTGCGGCGGTTGGTCAGGGGCGAGAGAAACTCGTTGATCAGATAGCCGTGGGCGCCGTGCAGTTGGATGGCGTCAAAGTTCCAGGCCTTGGCGCGGCGCGCGGCCTGGCCGAAGGCCTCCACGATCTGACCGATCTCGGTGATGCTCAGCTCCTGGGGGGTTTCGGGATACTGGTCAACCTTGACGGCCGAGGGTGCCAGGTAGGGAGTGTTGGTCGGGTTGGCCTGGCCGCCGGCATGCACCAGCTGGATGCAGATCTTGCCGCCGGCCATGTGCACGGCCTCGGTCAGGGACCGCATGTCGTCGGCCAGATCGTCGCTGTGCATGCCGAGCTGGCCGCCCATCTGAGCGCCCTCCGGGCTCACATAGGCGTAGCCGCTGATGATCAGGCCGACGCCGCCATAAGCCAGGTTGCGGTAGAGCTCGATCAGCTCCAGTTCGGGGCGTCCTTCCGCGCTGCACATGCCCTCCCAGGTGGCCGAGCGCACCAGGCGGTTTTTGAGCTGCAGGCCGTTGATGCTGGTCTGGTCAAATAGGTTTTTCATGGTTCCTCCTTAATAACATTTTCAACAATGTTAAGATTATATGACATCGGCTTGATTAAGTAACTACCATTTAAAGCCGTAGCTGCTGAGGATCCTGTCGTATGTTCCGTCATCCTTGATCAGCTTGAGCCCGCGGTTGAAGTCATTCACGATTGTCTGGTGGCCCTGCCGTTTGCTGGAAAAGGCGGTAAAGATCATTTTGGACTCCAGGATTGGCTTGAGCACTTCGATGCGCTGAGCCTCCAGCGGAAACCTCTGGTCGATGATGTTCTGGATCGAGCCGCGGTTGCCGATGATCAGGTCGACGCGCCCGGCCAGCAGTTTGCGGATATTGTAGGTGGCGTCTTCGCCCACATCTTTGATCAGGTAGTCGGCGGCATCAAATTCGGGTGTGTTGGTATAGTTGCGGATGACGCCGATGCGCTGGCCGCGCAGATCATTTAAGGTGCTGAATTTAATGTTGTGCTCTTTAAGCTTGAAGAAGACCATCTCGGTAGTGATGGCCGGTTCGGGATAGGTCAGGTCTTTGGTGCGCTCCGGGGTGTAGTAGCAGCCCGCCAGACCGTCGTAGAGCCCGGCCCTGGTTTCGCGCAGCGCCCTGGACCAGGGCAGCCAGACAACCTCCACCTCATGGCCGACCTTTTCAAGCGCCCGGATGGTGACTTCCAGCACCAGGCCGCCCTCGGGCAGGCTGGGGTCGATGTAGGGCGGCCAGAACTCCTCGGCGGCAATGGTCAGCGTGCGGGCCTCGAGCGGAGCGCCTGTAAAGATCAGCAGCCAGATGAGCAGGACCCGCATAAGAACCTCCTGATCTGGCTAAAATAAGCCATTTTAACTCGGCGTCAACCGGTGAGGATCTCGCGCAGCTCATCATCGGTGAGCTGAATGGGGTTGCCCTGCATGCTGGAGGCGGCGCGGCCCTTGGCCACGGCCTCTTCAAGCAGGCTTTCATTGAAGCCGAGATCGCTGAGACTGGGAATTTTGAGCTCCCGGCCGAGCTCCTGCAGCCAATCGAGCAGTCCGTCGCGGCTGCCGCAGAGCAGCTCGGAGGCCTCTGCAAAGCGTTGCAGTCCGTCGGGCCGGCGCTGCTTGAGAGCCCGGAGGTTGACCCGGGTGGCGCCCGGCAGCAGGCTGGCGCAGAGCGTGCCGTGGGGTGCATCCAGCATGCCGCCCAGAGGGCCGGCAAAGCCGTGCACTGCGCCCAGGCCGGCATTGGCCAGGGCCAGGCCGCTCATCAGGCTGGCAAATGCCATATCTGTACGGGCATCAAGGTTGTCATTGACCGCAGCCTTGATGGATCGGCCGGCGCGCAGGAGACCCTCGCGGCAGAAGCCGTCGGTCATGGGGTTGGCCTTGCAGGAGACAAAGGCCTCCAGCAGCTGGGTCAGGGCGTCCAGGCCGGTAGCTGCGGTCAGGGCGGGCGGCAGGCCCAGGGTCAGTTCGGGGTCGACCAGGGCCACCTCCGGCAGCATGAAGGGGCTGCGCATGCTGACCTTGACCTGGTGGCCGGGCGAGCTGATCACGGCATTTTTGGTGACCTCGGTGCCGGTGCCGGCCGTGGTCGGGATGGCGATGAAGGGCCGCGTCGGGTGCTTGAGCGGCTTGCCGGCGCCGATCACCTCCAGGTACTCCATCAGGTCGCCGGAGTTGGTGATCAGGGCCGAGATGGCCTTGCCGGTGTCGAGCACCGAGCCGCCGCCCATGGCGATCACCAGCTCGGGGGCGTAGGGTTTGGCCGATTCGGCGGCCGCGGCGATCATGTCGGTGGTTGGCTCGCCGCTGACATTGAAGGTTTCGTAGGCGATGCCGGCCTTTTTAAGCTCGGCCAGCATGGGCCGGGCCCGCTCATTGGAGCTGCCGGTCACCACGAAGGCGCGTGTGCCGTAGCTTCTGGCGATGGTGCCGACCTCCTGCAGGCGGCCGCAGCCGAAGATGATGCGGCCGGCGCATGTGAATTCAAAGTTCATGCTGCTCCTCTCTAATCCCAGTTCTGGTCGTCGGGGAAGAGGTTGGTATACTTGAAGCTGCGGCGCGGTTCAAACATCATCCCTTCAACCCGGTCGCGCCAGAGCTTGTAGTGGGCGGTCTCCTTGTGTCTGGCCGGCGCCTCGGGATCGGTGTAGATCTCGATCAGCACGAAGCGCTGCGGGTCGTCATTCTGCTGGATGACATCGAAGCGCCGGATGCCGGGCTCCTTGATGCTCTGGGCGGCATTCTCTAGGGTGGCGTTTTTGAAGGCGTCTGCCATTCCCGGTTTGACATGGACATTGACCAGTACGATCAGCATGCGAACCTCCTGGAATAGTATGGTTTTAACTTAAAGCTGCGGTCCGCAGAAGTCAAAGGAATACGGATAGGTTATAATATATGTAAAGCATAGAAAAAAGTGGCGTTGCCCGGGCCTGGGGGCTGGAGTAATAGAAAATAAAAAAATCGGGGGATGCGAAGTGAAGGATCAGGCGCTCAAATATCATGCACAGGGCCGCAAGGGTAAGATTGAACTGGGGCTGACCAAGCCCTGCCGCACCGCCGAGGAGCTCTCGCTGGCCTATTCGCCGGGCGTGGCCTGGCCGGTGCGCGAAATTGCGGCTGATCCCGAAAGTGCCTATCAGTATACCGCCAAGGGCAGCCTGGTTGGCGTGGTCAGCAACGGCACGGCCATCCTGGGGCTCGGTTCCCTGGGGGCGCTGGCCTCCAAGCCGGTCATGGAGGGCAAGGGTGTGCTCTTCAAGCGCTTCGCCGACATCGACGTCTTCGACATCGAGCTCGATACCCTGGACCCCGACGAGATCATCCGCGCCTGCGAACTGATGGCGCCCACCTTCGGCGGCATCAACCTCGAGGACATCAAGGCCCCTGAATGTTTCTATATCGAAGAGAAACTTAAAGAGAGCCTCAATATCCCGGTCTTTCACGATGACCAGCACGGCACGGCCATCATTGCCGGCGCCGGCTTGCTGAACGCCCTGGAGGTGAGCGACAGGAGCATCGCGGATACCCGGGTGGTCATGAACGGCGCCGGTGCCGCCGGCATCGCCTGTGCGCGCTTCATGCTGACCCTGGGCGTCAGACGCGAGAACCTGACCCTCTGCGACTCCAAAGGCGTCGTCTACGTCGGCCGCAGTGAGGGCATGAACTCCCAGAAGGACTACTTCGCCATCGCCACCGAAGCCCGTACTCTGGCCGAGGCCCTCAAGGGCGCCGACGTCTTCTGCGGTGTTTCGAGTGCCGATCTGTTGACGCCCGCCATGCTGCAGAGCATGAATGCCAACCCGATCGTCTTTGCCATGGCCAACCCCGACCCCGAGATCGGCTACGAGCTGGCCAAAGAGAGCCGCTCGGATGTGATCATGGCCACCGGCCGCTCCGACTACCCCAATCAGGTCAACAATGTGCTGGGCTTCCCCTTCATCTTCAGGGGCGCCCTCGACAGTCGCGCCAGCACCATCAATGATCAGATGAAGCTGGCCTGCGCCCGGGCCCTGGCCGACCTGGCCCGCAAGGAGGTGCCGCAGGTGGTCAAAGCGGCCTACGGCGGCCGCGAATTCAGCTTCGGGCCGGATTATATTATTCCGAAGCCCTTTGATCCGCGCGTCCTGCCGCTGGTGGCCTGCGCAGTGGCTCAGGCCGCCATTGAGTCCGGCGTGGCCGGCATCGAGCTGGATCTCGCGGCCTACCGCCTGGAGCTGGAAAATATCAGCCGCCGGGTCAACAATCTGCCGGCTGATTTCACGTTTTAATTCTTCAATATTTCTGGTAGTCTAACGCCAGAATTGCAGCACTGTTTTGAGCATCGCATCTCGGGAGGGATTATGTTCAAGAACATTGTCAAACGTGACGGCCGCCTGGCCCGTTTTGATGCGGCCAAGATCAGGTCCGCGATCCTGAAGGCCGGTGAGGCCAGCGGCGAGTTCGGCCCAAATGAGGCTGAGGATCTGAGCGCCAAGGTCACTGCCATAGCCGCCACCCTGGGCGAGAGCCCCTCGGTCGAGCAGCTGCAGGATATTGTCGAGGAGGTGCTGCTCTCGTCGCCCTACCGCAGGACCGCCCGCGCCTACATCATCTACCGCGAGCAGCACGCCCGCATCCGCGAGGTGCGCACCGGCATCGGCCTCGAACTGATCGACGGCTATCTGGATCAGCTGGACTGGAAGATCTCTGAAAACAGCAACATGAGCTTCTCGCTGCAGGGGCTCAACAACTACATCGCCTCCGAAGTCAGCCAGGTTTACTGGCTCAATAAGATCTATCCCAAGGAGGTGCGCGAGGCCCATCTGTCGGGCGATTTCCACATCCACGATCTCAATCTGCTCTCGGTCTACTGCGTGGGCTGGGACCTGCACGATCTGCTGCGCCAGGGTTTCAGGGGCGCGGCCGGCAAGGTTGAGAGCCGCCCCGCCCGGCATTTTCGCACCGCCCTGGGCCAGATCGTCAACTTCTTCTACACCCTGCAGGGCGAGGCCGCCGGGGCCCAGGCCTTCTCCAGCCTCGACACGCTGCTGGCACCCTTTATCCGCTATGACGGTCTTGACTATGATCAGGTGCGCCAGGCGCTGCAGGAGTTTGTCTTCAACATCAATGTGCCCACCCGCGTCGGTTTCCAGACCCCCTTTACCAATGTGACCCTCGACCTCAAGGTGCCGGTGGCCTACCGCGACCTGCCGGTGCTGATCGGCGGCCGCGAGATGGCCGAGACCTATGCCGAATTCCAGCCCGAGATGGATCTTTTTAACCGGGCCTTCATGGAGGTCATGAGCGCGGGCGACGCCAGCGGACGGGTCTTCACCTTTCCGATCCCGACCTACAACATCACGCCTGACTTTGACTGGAACGACCAGCTCTATGAGGGGCTCTGGCGCATGGCCGGGCGCTACGGCATCCCCTACTTTGCCAACTTCATCAACTCTGAGATGCGGCCCGAGGACGCCCGCAGCATGTGCTGCCGCCTGCGCCTGGATGAACGCCAGCTGCGCAAACGCGGCGGCGGCTTCTTCGGCGCCAACCCCCTGACCGGCGCCCTGGGGGTGGTGACCCTCAACCTGCCGCGCCTGGGCTATCTGGCTGATGACAAGGCCGGTTTCTTCAAGCGCCTCGATAAGCTGATGGAGCTGGCGGTTGAGTGTCTGGAGATCAAGCGCAAGGTGCTGGAGCGCTACACGGCCAACAACCTCTACCCCTACACCCGCCACTATCTGCAGCCGGTCAAGGCCGCTCTGGGCGAGTACTGGAAGAACCACTTCTCCACCATCGGCGTGGTCGGTATGAACGAGGCCTGCCTCAACCTGCTGCAGTGCGACATCGCCAGCCAGGCCGGCCAGGACTTTGCCCTCGAGGTGCTGGATCATCTCAATGCGCGGCTGGTCGCCATCCAGGAGCGCAGCGGCAACTTCTACAACCTGGAGGCCACCCCGGCCGAGAGCACCAGCTACTCGCTGGCGCGCCTCGACAAACAGCGCTACGCCGACATCATCTGCGCCAATGAGGGCAGCCCCGGCGCTGAACCATTCTACACCAACTCCAGCCAGCTGCCGGTCAACTATACCGATGACCTCTTCGAGGCGCTGGCCCTGCAGGACGAACTGCAGACCCGCTACAGCGGCGGCACCGTCCTGCACATCTTCATGGGCGAAGAGATGGCCGACCCAATGGCGGTGCGCGATCTGGTGCGCAAGGTCTGCTACAACTACCGTCTGCCGTACTTCACTCTGACGCCGACCTTCTCGGTCTGTGAGAATCACGGCTACCTCAGGGGCCAGCAGGAGCGTTGCGCTATCTGCGGCCAGGAGGCCGAGGTCTATTCGCGGGTGGTGGGTTATCTGCGGCCGGTGTCGCAGTGGAATGGGGGGAAGCAGGCGGAGTTTGCGCTGCGGAAGACTTTTAGGGTTTGAATCTTGGGACAGAATTAAATTCTGTCCCAGTTATTTGAAAAGGGTGGGCGCACTTGCGTGCGCCCGTGCGTAGGGTAACGGGTGTGCCTAAGAAAAAGCGGGGCCGGCTGGGGATTTTGCCGACCCCTGAGCACTAAATGGAGATACTATGCTGAACGCCTCTGGCGGAAGCGTTGTAGCTCGGTTACGTTGCTCTGGGGCTCGGGATTGATGCGGTAGGCCTTGCCTTCGAGCTGTTTTTCAATGGCGCCGCGCACGGCGCTCTGCCACGACTCCTTGATGGGCAGCTGGCCCAGGTGGGCCTCCAGCTTGTCATGGGGATAGTGGGCGCCGCAGTATTCGAGGCCGGCCAGCTTGCTCTTTCTGATTTCGGGCAGGCGGCTGCGCAGGCTGCGGTGCTTATCATCCAGGGGCACGCCGAGCACCTGGGCGTACTCTCTGACCAGATGTTCCCAGGTGGTGGTGTGGTCTGAGCAGTTGAAGGCGCCGCCCAGCGGGCCCTTTTCGATCAGCTTGTCGATGATCAGCATCAGGTTGTTGAGGCTGATGGTTGAGATCATGCGGCTCTTTTTGGCGCTGAAGGTCAGCTGGCCGGCCAGCAGCCCGTTGACCAGCTTTCTGGTCAGCTGGTTCTCCTCGCCGCCCAGCACGCCGGGCAGCCTGAGGATGGTGTAGTCAAGGCCGCTCTTTTCGATGTGGCGCTCGCCTCTGGCCTTGGAGCGCATGTAGGCGTTGCCGATCAGGCAGCGGCCGCGCTCCTCGGCGCAGAACTCATTGTTGCTCGAGTAGCCGTAGACGGCCGTTGAGCTGAGCTGGATGAAGTGCTGGCAGCCGTGGGCCAGGGCCCAGTTGGCAACTTTGCGGCTGCCGCGGGCATTGATGTTGTGCAGCTCCTGGCTGCTGAGGTTGTTTGAGCCGATGGTGTTGATCACCACGTCGAAGCGTTCCGCCGGCAGGGTGGCGCCGAAGCATTTTTCGTTGATGTCGCAGGCGGTCCGGTAGGGGCCGGCCGGCTTGGTGTGGGTGGTGCCATATACTTCGTGACCCTGATCCTGCAAATGCCTGAAGAGCGCTTTGCCGATAAATCCGCTTGAACCAGTTATCATTATCTTCATTGCAGAGTCCTTTCGTTTTGTTATTGAAGGGCAATATAGGGCAATTGTAAATAAATGTAAAGACTAAATGTAAAAATTTGTAAATTGCACTCAATTTCAAAACAATCTATTAATAATTGGGGCTTTATGGGTTTAATGTACGCTGAATCTAGAACCCCTTGCCCCTTACGAAGCTACATATCGGAGATGATATATAGAATCTTTAAACATTTCTTTACAAATTTATAAGATTTTCTCGATAAGATTGATTATACTGGGTCAGATTTGAATTAATGTATTGTAAATATTGAATCTATGCAGTCTTGAATATGGTTCGGTGAATGTCGTTACTCTTCGGTGATGATGATTCCGTTGTTGAATGTTAAGCGTATATGGTTGCTGGGGTGAGGATTGTCTTGCTGCCAGTCTGAAGCCATCTGGTGTGCCTTTAAAAGTTCGGCCTGGGACAGATCATTAGTCAGAGTTTCAATTTTCTGTTCAGCTTTAGAGTGTCCATTTTGGCTGGCCAGATGCAACCATTGCCAGCTGATCGTTTTGTCAACGGGTACTCCGTTCCCTTCAATGTAAATTAAGCCAAGCTGGTACATGGAGTCGCTGTGTTTTTGTGCGGCAGCTCTTTCAAATAGATCGATGGCCGCATGAATTTGGGATTCGTCAAGCTTGAGCAGGCCCAGATTGTATAGTCCAGAGGGATCATTCAGGGCGGCTGCCTGTTCATAGTAGCTCCGGGCCTTCTTTTTGTCATGTGGTACGCCATGACCTTGAGTGTAGAGCGAGCCGAGACAGGCGAGGGCGGGTCCGAAGTTTTGCCGCGCGGCTTTTTGAAGCCACTCAATGGCTGAGGCTGGATTGGGGTTGCAGCCATATCCCAGCAGATACATGCAGGCCAGGTTGTTCTGGGCCCAGTCGTAACCCTTATGAGCGTACTCCTGATAGATGGCGAAAGCCTGATCATAGTCCTGCTGGACGCCTTGGCCCTGGAAATACATTCCGGCCAGCGCCGAGAGGGCTGGCGGGTAGTCTAGCGCCTGGGCAGATTGTAAATGGTGGAGCGCTTTTTCATAATCGGCGGACGGGCCATCAAGGTAGATGCAGCCCAGGGCATAGTGAGCCTCGCGCGAGTTGTGTTCCGCGGCCTTTGTGTACCATTGGATTGCTTCAGCATAGTCTTGGCGGACACCTCGTCCGAGTTCATAGAGTTCGCCGAGGTGATACTGGGCTGCTGCATTGCCTTTTGCGGCAGCTTTGCTGAAGAGTTCAAAGGCCTTGGTGTAACTATGCTCTACCCCGTAGCCATATTTATACAGCCAGCCCAGGTTTACCTGGGCCGAGGTGTCGTTTTGCCTTGCGGCGCAACGGTAGTAGTGCGCCGCAAGGATGTAGTCCTGCTCAACTCCTCTGCCGCCTCTGTAGAGATTGCCCAGGGTGTTCTGGGCGACGGCATGATTCTGCTGCGCGGCTTTTTTAAGCCAATATACGGCCTGGGTATAATCCTGTTGGACTCCCAAGCCATTCAGATATTGGTAGCCAAGGTTGTTCTGGGCATACCGGTTGCTCTGAGCCGCCTTGCTGAGTAGCTCGAATGATTTCTGGTAGTCGACCTCAACGCCCTGCCCGGTTAGGTAGAGGTAGCCTAGTTCAGCAACGGCATCGCTGTACTCCTGGTCGGCGGCTGACATGATGTGCTGGACGGCCAAATCGTAATCCTGCGGTAACCCGTTCCCGTGGAGGTATTTTAGTCCAAGTCTGAACTGCGCTTTGGGGGAGTCCGGGTTGGATTGATCATGTCCGAAGTGGGCACAGCCGGACATAAAAATTAAGATGGATAGCAGTATTAAGCTGTGTTTGAGGTGCATGATCACTCCTGGAAAATATGCATAGCAATATTGAGAGGTTGGCGCAAGGGTTGTCTGCTGATGTTGTTTCAGTTGCCGTCCACGAACCAGGCATCATTCTCGCGGATGACCGGGTAGCTGATGCGTTCTTGGCCGATCTCCACCAGCACCAGGCTCAGGTTCTTGTGGGGGCGGGTGGTGCCGACGATCCGGTAGTTGTGAACTGGCTCGCGGGTCTGGAGCAGGCGCTGAATCAGCTGGGCGTCGCTGAGCTGCTGCTCCTTGGGGCTCAATGGATGGTTCTGCAGCTCGGCCGGGCTCAGCTCCCGGAACTGCCGGCAGAGGCGCGCCTGGTGGGCCGGCGAGATGTAGTCACTCTGCTCGAGGTAGCCGCGCACGGCGGCCTTGGGGCTGGCGGCGCCCAGTTCGGGCGCCGGGTTTGAGCAGGCGGTCATGGCCAGCAGGGCCATGACCATCAGCCAGCGCCGCATCAGAACTTCATGCCCAGGCCGATGCCGAAGCTGGCCTGGTCGCTGGTGATCTCGGTGTCGATGGTGTTTTGGTAGAAGTAGAGGCTGCCGCCGCTGGAGCCGATGCCCTGCTGGACCTGCTCACCCTCGGTCTCGATCTGCATGTAGCTGAAGTTGGTGAAGAGGTAGAGCTGGTCGTGGATGTCATATTGGGCCCTGATCTTGCCGAAGATGGCGTCGCCGTCGGTCTCGCTCCTGGAGATGCGCAGGCGCAGCACGTGGTTGTCGCGGTCCTCGGCCGTGATGCTGGGGCCGTAGCCCACTTCAATTCCGGCGCTGAACTTCTCCCAGTTGGTCTGCAGGCCGAGCTGCACGTAGGGGATGCGGTAGATCACGTCATAGGTCAGGACCTTGCCGAAGATGTAGCCGCTGCCGACCACGCTGGGGTCGACCAGGTCGCGCTGGGCCAGGTAGGTGTCGCCGATCTCATAGTCATAGTTCTGGTAGCGGTAGCCGCCGCCGAGGGAGACTGCAAAGTGGTTGCCGAGGTCGATCTTGTAGTCGATGGAGAGCTCGGCATTGTAGTTCCAGAGGTCGGACTTGCTCTTGGAGTAGCTGTCGATGTTGTTGAGCGGCTGGTGGTACCAGTCCACATCGCGCATGCGCTCGCTGCCCTCGGCAATGCTGGTGCTCATCTCGGCGCCGATGAAGAGGTTCTCGACGGGCGCCATGGCCAGGCGCAGGTGCATCATGTTGGTGTCGACGGGAAAGCGCAGCTCGCTGATGGGCCAGTGGTAGAGCACAACGCTGCCGGCTTCGATGGCCGGGCCGCCGATCTGGTAGGTGTTGTGCCCCTGGGTCGTGCCGAGCTCCAGCTCCATGCGGCCCTCAAAGGCCAGGGCCGGCGTGCATAAACTTAGAGCGATGATGGATATCAGAATGCCTTTCTTCATGGGTACCTCCACTTAAATTGGCTATGCCTTAAACATAATGCTGCATAACGGTGATGTCAAAGTTGCTGAACGGTTAATTGCTCGAAAAAGTTTAGACTTTCTTTAAAATCAGGGCCACCTTCTGCCGCATGCGCTCCACGTGCGAGCCCTCCCAGTAGATCTGGCCGCAATTCTGGCAGCGTTCAAACTGCTCGGCAAAGCTGCGCATGGGCTCTTTGACCTCAGCCGGGTTGATCTCAGCCTTGAGTCCGTTGCAGCGGATGCAGCGGCTGAAGGGCATGACCTGCTTGGCCAGGCTGTAGCGCTGCATCAGTTGGACGGTCTGCTTGAGGGGCACGTCGGAGTGGATGCAGCAGCCCTGCACCACAGCTCTGTGTTTGAGCAGCTTGCGGCTGCGTGTCACCAGGATGCGGGTCCTGGCCAGCTCCAGCATCTCATGATCGCCAAACTGTGGTCCGTGCAGGGTGTCGAAGCCCAGCATGCGCAGGTTGCGCGCCAGGGCCGCCAGATGGATGTCGAGCATGAAGCGCGCCGGTTTTTCTACGGCAGGGCGCAGGTAGCTGCCGTTCTTGTAGTCCCAGACATCGATGCGGTCGTTGGGGTCGAGCTGGCGTTCAAAGCCGCTCTGCTGGCCGTTGATGGTGATGCTGCCGACCTCGGTGTGGGGGATGCCCAGGGCCTCGATGCTGTCCTTGACCGCCGGCCGCTCATTGATGGTTGTGACAATCTTGCGGCTGCGGGTGAAGAACTTGAGCTCGCCGTGGATTATGAAAAGGGGCATGTCTCCTCCTGTAGATGATATTAACGCCCTGGCAACCAAATGGAATGCTTGCAAAATATGATGATTGGTGTTGTATTTGAATGATGCGCGGTTCAGTTAGCCGGGCTGGTTTGGAGAAATAACTGACGGTCTAAGACCGTACGAGGGAAATATGAAGATTGTTGATAAAACACAGCTGTCCGAGTTTGTCTGTCAGATGGTGTTCGATGCCCCCAGGATTGCGCGCAAGCGCAAGGCCGGCCAGTTCATCATCATCCGTACCCATGAGGAGGGTGAGCGCATTCCGCTGACCATCGCCGACGCCGATCCCGAAGCCGGCACCATCACCCTGATCTTCCAGATCGTCGGTCGCACCACCAGCTACCTCTCGACCCTCAATGTGGGCGATGAGGTCCTCGACCTGGTCGGCCCGCTCGGCCACCCGACCCACATCGAGAAGTACGGCACCGTGCTCTGCGTGGGCGGCGGCGTGGGCGTGGCCCCGGTCTATCCCATCATGCAGGCCATGAAGCAGGCCGGCAACGAGGTTATCGCCGTGCTGGGCGCGCGCACCAAGGATCTGATCATCATGGAGGAGCGCTTCCGGGCCCAGGCCGACGAACTTTTGCTGACCACCGATGACGGCACGGCCGGCTTCCACGGCTTCCTCAACCAGGCCATCGAGGAGACCTACCTCAAGGCCGGGCGTAGAATCGATCTGGTGGTGGCCATCGGCCCGACCCCCATGATGCGCGCCATGTGCGACACCACCCGCAAGTATAACATCAAGACCCTGGTCTCGCTGAACCCCATCATGGTCGACGGCACCGGTATGTGCGGCGGCTGCCGCGTCAGCATCGGCGGCGAGACCAAGTATGTCTGCGTCGACGGCCCCGAGTTTGACGGCCACCTGGTCGACTTTGAGCAGCTCATGGCCCGTCAGAAAATCTACGTTGATCTGGAACAGGCCCACACCTGCCGCTGCTACCCGAGGAGAAAGTAGTGAATCTGAAAGACAGGATGGCAATTGAACGGACCCCCATGCCCGAGCAGGACCCCCTGCAGCGGGCCCGCAACTTCAACGAGGTGCCATTGGGCTATAGCCCCGCGATGGCGGTGCTGGAGGCCCAGCGCTGCCTGCAGTGCAAGAATCCGCCCTGTGTCCAGGGCTGCCCGGTCGAGGTCGACATCCCGGCCTTTATTGAACTGGTGGCCGAGGAGAACTTTATCGATGCGGCCCTCAAGATCAAGGAGACCAACTCCCTGCCGGCCGTCTGCGGCCGGGTCTGCCCGCAGGAGAAGCAGTGCGAAGAGGTCTGCGTGCGCGCCAAGAGGGGCGAGGCCGTGGCCATCGGTCGCCTGGAGCGCTTCGTGGCCGACTATGAGCGCAGCAACAGCTGTGAGCTGGCCAAGCCCGAGCTGGCGCCCAGCAGCGGCCGGCGGGTGGCGGTGGTCGGCTCCGGCCCGGCCGGCCTGACCGTGGCCGGCGACCTGGTCAAGCTGGGGCATGCGGTCACCATCTTCGAGGCCCTGCACGCCCCGGGCGGTGTGCTGGTCTACGGCATTCCCGAATTCCGCCTGCCCAAGGATATCGTGGCCGCCGAGATCGACTATCTGCGCCAGCTGGGTGTCAAGATCGAGACCAGCTCCATCATCGGCCGCATCGAGACCGTCGACGAGCTCTTCGAGGAGGGCTTTGACGCCGTTTTTCTGGGCACCGGCGCCGGCCTGCCCGCCTTCATGGGCATTCCGGGCGAGAATCTGGGCGGCATCTACTCGGCCAACGAGTATCTGACCCGCGCCAACCTGATGAAGGCCTACCGCTTCCCCGACTACTACACGCCCATCGTCAAGGGCCGCAACGTGGCGGTCATCGGCGGCGGCAACGTGGCCATGGATTCGGCCCGCACCGCCCTGCGTCTGGGGGCCGAAAACGTCTACCTGATCTACCGCCGCTCCGAGGATGAGATGCCGGCCCGCGATGAGGAGATTCACCATGCGCAGCAGGAGGGCGTGCAGTTCAAACTGCTGACCAATCCCATCCGCTATGAGGGCGAGGGCAAGGTTGAGCGCATCGTCTGCTGCGAGATGGAGCTGACCGAGGCCGATGATTCCGGTCGCCGCCGTCCGGTGCCGATTGCCGGCAGCGGCTTCTCGCTTGAGATCGACACGGCGGTCATCGCCATCGGCTCGGGCGCCAACCCGCTGGTGCAGTCCAGCACTCCGGGCCTGGATGTCAGCCGCTACAACTATATCATCGCCGATGATGAGACCGGTCAGACCAGCCGAGACGGCGTCTTTGCCGGCGGCGACATCGTCACCGGCGCTGCCACCGTCATTCTGGCCATGGGTGCCGGCCGCAAAGCCGCGCGCGCCATTAACGACTATCTGGAAAGTTTGTAGATTATAAGCTGGGGAGATTTCATCTCCCCGGCTCTTTTAGAAGAGCAGCTCCTGCACCACCGGATAGTTGATGCCGTGCTGTTTGAAGATTCTCTGCAACCGCTTCAATATCTTCTCCTTGTGCTGGCGCGGTCCGCGGATGTTCCAGTCGGTGATCTCATCGAGGGGGGCGTCCTCTTTCCAGTCAATGATCGAGAGGGTGATGCCGTCTCTGAATTTTACGGTCCACTGGGCCTGGATGTTGCCGTCCAGCGGGCACTCCTCATGGGGGCCGAAGATCCTGACCAGGTTGTGATATGAGGTGTCCATCAGGGATCCGATAACCCCCGACCATCTGGCTTCGATATGGCAATCATTATGGGTGCTGAAGTTCACACGTCTTCCTGCCTGTTTATTGGTGCTTTAATAGCATATCGGTTACGCATTGGTAAATTTATTAGATTGCATTTGCGATTTTGTCATCTGATAATAGGTTACATGCAGAATGACGAGTATGCCCGGCGCATCAACCGGGTCATGAACCATATCTCCGCGAACTACGCCTCCGAGCTGACGCTGGAGGAGCTGGCAGGGGTGGCCTGCTTCTCGCCCTACCACTTCCACCGCATCTTCCGCGCCCTGACCGGCGAAACCCTGGGCAGCTTTATCCGTCGCGTGCGCCTGGAGAAGGCCGCCAAACGGCTGATCTTCGATCGCAAACAGCCGATCACCGAGATCGCCCTTGATCACGGCTTCTCCAGCTCGCAGAACTTTGCCAAGGCCTTCAAGCTGCACTTCGGCATCAGCCCGACCCAGGCGCGCGCGGTCTACGACCACCCCGACTTCTATAGCAAGAGTGGAAACACGCGCCGCAAGCTCGGAAAAGATCTGATCGCCGAGATCGTCTACTTTGGCTCCACCGAAGGCCAGCCCTTCGAGATTAATCTGCAAAGGAGCAAGAGTATGAATGTAGCAGTTAAGGAGATGGAACCTGTCAGAGTGGCCTATTTCAGAAATATCGGGGCTTACAGCCCGGAGCTGATCGGACCATGTTTTCAGAAGCTGATGGCCTGGGCCGGCCCGCGCGGCCTGATCGACGGTAAGAATCTGGTCATGGGCGCCAGCTGGGACGACCCCAGCGTGACCCCCGAGCAGAACTGCCGTTACGACGCCTGCATCAGCCTGCCCGAAGGTTTCGAGCCCGATGACCAGGTTTCGGTGCGCACCATGGACGGCGGCCAGTATGCAATTTACCGCTGCGAGGTTTTTGACAACCGCTTCGACATTCCCTGGACCGAGCTGATGCGCGACTGGCTGCCGAACAGCGGCTACCAGCCCGATGATAAGCCCAGCATCGAGATCTACTATAACGACGCCAGCCAGGATCTGTATGGTAAGTGGATCTGCGATCTCTGTTTGCCGGTGAAACCGCTCTAGAAGATTGTGGGGGAGTTTTCCCCCACAACCAGTCTGCAATTCTTATTGATTGACGGAATAAATTTGGTGACTTATGCTCGGTGTTATTTTGTAAACAGCTGCTGATTCAATTTTTTTCAGGCTGATAAATCATTGGGGGGTTATATGTTTAGTTCGTTAAGAATAAAGATGTTATTGTGCTTGGTGCTTTTGCTGCCGGCAACTCTTTGGGCCAATGAGGCCGAGGAGCTGGCCAAACAGCTGGCCAATCCGTTGGCGGAACTGGTTAGCATTCCCGTTCAGGCTAATTATGACAGCAAGATCGGGGCGTTGGATGATGGGGAACGTCTTGCCATTAATATTCAGCCGGTGATCCCTTTCAGTATCAATCAAGAGTGGAACATGATTTCGCGAACCATTGTCCCGCTGATCGCCCAGAAGGATGTTTATCCTCTGTCAGGTGGCCAGTCGGGTGTCGGCGATATTGTCCAGAGTCTGTTCTTTTCACCGGACAGATCAGCCGAAAATGGCATTATCTGGGGTGTAGGCCCGGTTTTCCTGCTCAATACCTCCAGTAACGATAAGCTGGGTGCCGAGAAGTGGGGCGCAGGGCCGACAGGTATTATGCTGGTTCAGCAGGACTCCTGGACATATGGCTTTCTGGCCAACCATATCTGGGGCGGTTATGGTGACAATGACCGTAAAAATGTCAGCAATACCATGATTCAGCCCTTCGTTAGCTACACCACCCCCGACGCCTGGTCGTTCACGCTGCAAAGTGAAGCCAATTATAACTGGAAGATTAAACATTGGTCGGTACCGGTGATTGGGACTGTCAGTAAGGTTGTGATGTTCGGTCAGCTGCCGGTCAGCCTGCAGGGCGGCCTGCGTTACTGGGCCGGCGGCCCCAGCAGCGGCCCCAAAGATTTCGGTCTGCGCCTCGGCGCCACCCTTGTTCTGCCCAAGTCGGTTTTTGCGAAAAATGCCAATAATTAAAAGCCAAGGTCAGGCATTAAGATTGGGAGGTATTATGAAAAAACAGATATGGATGTTGTTATTGCTGGCCATGATCGCCGGCTGCCAGTCGGCAGACGATAAAGCAGCTAAAACGGACCTGACACCGGTCCAGGAGATCGCCAAAGAGGCCTATCTCTTTGGATTCCCGCTGGTCATGAACTACAAGACCATGTACCAGTACACGGTCGACAGCGCCAACCCGGAATATAAGGGGCCGTTTAACGAAGTTGCCTGTGATGCGCGGCTCTTCACGCCTGAGGACAGGGCGATTGTGACCCCCAATTCGGACACGCCCTACTGCATGTTCTGGATGGATTTGCGCTCCGAGCCGCTGGTGTTGTCGGTGCCTGCCATGGATGACGGCCGCTATTACAGCTTTCAGCTCATCGACCTCTACACCCATAACTTTGCCTATATCGGCAACCTCACCACCGGCGATAAGGCCGGAAACTATCTGCTGGCCGGGCCCGGCTGGGACGGGCAGCAGCCGGACGGCATAACCGCTGTCATCCGTTCTGAGACCGACTTCATCTTCAACATCACCCGTACCCAGCTGCTGGGACCGGATGATATTGAGCAGGTTAAGGCCATCCAGGCCCAGTACAAGTTGCAGCCGCTGAGCGCCTTCCTGGGTGAGGATGCTCCGGCAGCCCAGCCCCTGCCGGACTTTCCGCAGTGGGAGGAGGGCGCGCAGTTTGACGAGCGCTTCTTTACCTATCTGAATTTCATGCTGTCATTGCTTGGGGATACGGGCGGGCTGGATCTGGCCCGTCTGGGCCTCGGTGAAAACTTCAGCATCGATAAGCTTCCCGCCGAGCAGGTTGCAGCTCTGAAGGCCGGCGTCAAGGAGGGTTTTGCCGCGATGGAGGCCTTCATGGCCGAGCATGCAGGCGATCCCCTGGCCAGCGGCAAACTTTTCGGCACAAGGGAGTTCCTGGAGCAGAGCGCCGTTAAGAATTACGGACTCGCCAAGCCGGACATGCTGCGCTCCGTGGCCGCCCACACCGGGCTCTACGGCAACTCGGCGGTTGAAGCTATCTATCCGACCTATTTTGTAGATGCCGACGGCGAGCCCCTGGACGCCTCCAAGCAGAGCTACACCCTGACCTTCGACGCCCTGCCGCCGGTTAAGTCCTTCTGGTCGTTGACCATGTATGACGGTAAGACCCAGCTGCTGATTGATAATCCGCTGAATCGCTACCTGCTGAACTCGGACATGCTGGAAGGTTTCAAACGTGAAAATGATGGGTCGCTGGTGCTCCATATCGCCAAGGAGTCGCCCGGCAAGGAGCTCGAGCCCAACTGGCTGCCCGCGCCTGACGGACCCTTCTATCTGGTGATGCGGCTCTACGGGCCGGAGACGGCCGCCCTTGAGGGAAAGTGGACGGCGCCCCAGGTTAAGAAGGCCGGCAGTGAGCCTGTCCGCGTGACCATTGATAACTTTGTGCGCGCCGAATCAGATCACATGATCCGGGCCAACATGGAGGCCTTCGGCCTTAGTTTCGGAACATTTTTCCATCTGCGCAATCCCACCACTCCGGACAATCAGCCCGTCATCCGCATGAACCAGGACACCCTCTACTCCGCCACGGTGCTGGACCTCTCCAAACCGGTCAAGGTCACGCTGCCGGAAGTCGGCGGCCGCTACATGTCGATGCATGTGGTCAGTCAGGATCACTACATGCTGGTGGAGTCTGAGCCGGGAACCTACGAGCTGACCGAAGATTCGGTGGGTACGCGTTTCGCCTATGTGACCGTCCGCACCTTTTATAATGCCGGTGATCCCGCGGACCTTCCCAAGGCCCATGCGGCTCAGGACAAAATCTTGATCAGTGGCGGGGGCAGCGGTCCCTTCGAAGCGCCCAACTGGAACAGCGCTGATCTGGCGGCGGCGCGCAAGGCGCTTAGCGATCTGGCTGTGCTGGGATTTGACGCCAGCTACGCCTTCGGAACCAAGGATGAGGTCCGTCCCATCGACCATCTGGTGGGTGCCGCGGCCGGCTGGGGCGGCCTGCCGCGCACAGCCGCCATGTACGTTGTCAGCAGCGTTGCCAAGAACGACGGCCAGACGCCGCATGCGGTGACGGTCAAGGATGTGCCGGTGGACGCCTTCTGGTCGATCACGGTCTACAACGCCGACGGCTATCTGGAGGCCAACGAGCTGGGCGTCAACAGCTACAACAACTTCTCGGCCCAGCCCAACGCTGACGGCTCATACACCATCCACTTCGGCGGCGACCCAAAAAGTAAAAACTACCTGCCGATCAGCGCAGGCTGGAACTATTCCGTGCGCATGTACCAGCCAGGCGCTGAGATCCTCGACGGTTCATGGCGCTTTCCTGCTCCCCAGCCGGTTGACTGATAAAGGGTAAAATGGTGAATGGGACGGTTCTTTTTAAATAGAAGCGTTCCCTGATATCTTCTAAAAGGAGTAAAACTATGAAAGCGAACATCACATTAGGCATTATCTTTGTCACGATGGTTCTAGCCTGTTCACAGGTATCCACCGAAGAGGGCAAGGACGGAACCGATGCGAAGCAAGTCGAGCGTACATCTTCCCGCTATATGGGAGGTCCCGCGGAACTGGTGAAGGCACCGAATGGCGCCATCGCCAATGCCGAGTCCCTGCAGAAGGCGGCAAAAATCATGTATCTCGAACCCACCACCGAAAAGGTGGCCGAGGGGGTCTGGTCTATCGGGGGGTACTCGGCCGCCAACACCACAGTCATCGAAGCCGAAGACGGCCTGATCGTCTACGACACGGGCGACAATAATGAAGAGGCACAGCATATTCGCGAGGCCATCGAGAAAATCAGCGACAAACCCATCAAGGTGATTATCTACAGCCACTCCCACTATGCGCTGGGGGGCGGGGCGTTGGTAAACAACCCCGAGGATGTCATGGTGATCGGTCACCCCACCTTGAACGATACCGTGGAGGCCAACCTGCAGGGCGGCGGGGCGCCGTCCGTCTACGGCGAAATCGGTCCCGTTCTGACGGCTCGGGCTGTCGTCCAGATGAACAACTTATTGCCGGAGGAGGGGCCGGATGCCCGGCTGGGCGCCGTGATTCCCTTTGGGAAACCGATCAGCTTCCTGCCGGCAACGGTTTCGCCGGAGCATGGTGAAACCATGGATGTGCTCGGCATCAAGATGCAGTTTCTCACCAAGTTCTCCTCCGACGATCATAACCTGACTGTCTGGATTCCAGAGAAGGGCATTGTCCTGAACAACTTCTACTGGCCGGGCACCCCGAATCTCTACACCCTGCGCGGTGGCGTGTATCGCGACCCCAGAATCTGGCGTGACGGGCTGGCCATGATGCGGGATCTGCAGCCGGAGATCCTTTTGAACACTCATACCCGGCCCGTGGTCGGCAAGGAAGAGGTGATGAAGCGGCTAACCGGGTACATGGATCAGATCACCCTGACCTTTGACCAGACGATCCGTGGCATTCTCGGCGGGCTAGGCCCTGATGAGATCCGTCATCAGATCTACTACCCGCCACACATGGCTGAGATTCCGGAGAATGCCCAGACCTACGGTGAGAACATTCACTTCCCGGCCGCGATCTATCAATATGCCATCGGCTGGTTCGATAACGATGTCACCGAGCTGTTCAAGATCCATCCCGATGAAGAAGCCGAGCGCATGGTTGCTCTGATGGGCGGACGCGAGAAAGTCATCTCCGCCGCAAAAAACGCCCTGGAGCAAAAGGAATACGCCTGGGCTGCCCAGGTGATTCAATATGTGTACCGACTCGATCCGACGGACAAGGAAGTACGCCAGCTCAAGGCCGATATCCTGCGCAAGCTGGGTCAGCTCACCACCGGATCCATCCCCCGTGCGTTCCTGCTCACTGAAGCACTCGCTCTCGAAGGCAAAGTGACCGTTCCCCGGCTCGTTCCTCCTTCTCTTGAGACGATCGCCGGGTCGCCGACGACCTTTGTAGATTACTTCCGCGTGCGAATCGACCCCATGAAGAGCCAGGACACAGACAAGGTGCTGGAGTTTGTCTTTACTGACGAGGAAGGCCAGACCGTGGGGTTGCACGTACGCCGCGGAATTGCGGAATTCCTGCCAGACCCGGCCGAGCACTACCAGGATGCCGATTTTGTGCTGGAACTCAATGGAGAAACCTGGGCGAAGCTCTATCTGAGCGAGATCGACCTTGCAGAAGCGCTCGACTCGAAAGCAGTGAAACTGAAGCAGGGAAACAAGGACGAACTCGTCGAGATCTTCGCCATGTTCGACCGCTATTAACCTGCGCGGAATATCAAGATCCCTTAGCTATATGAACTGGGGACGGTTCTATTTAATTTTAACAGAGCCGTCCCCCTCACATTCTTGTTTATCCCACCACCCCATCAAATCCCCATTAACAAACCCCTCCAACTCCTCCCAAGTATCAAAGTGGTGCTCTCGATTTTCAAGGACCTGCTGCATCAATTCAGTCATATCAATCTCCTGGTCGCTATAATGCTGAATTGTTCAATAAAAATCAAATTGTTGTATGTTGAGTGATTATTCTGATGTAAAATACCCTCATGCAAAACATACTGATCCTGCTGGTTGGTTCATGTCTCTTGGCCGGGCTCCTGTTGGCTGAGAAAAAAGACTCCATCAGGGGTAAGCTCCTGACCAAGCCTGTTTTGACCATGCTGGTGATCATAACAGCAATTATTCAGGCGCACCCGTTGCCGGGTTATTTCCAGTTTGTCCTGGTAGCATTGATCCTCTGCCTTTTGGGCGACACATTCCTGATCTTTCCGAAGACATTTCTGCCTGGCCTGATCGCCTTCCTGCTGGGACACATCCTCTATGTTGCTGCCTTCATCAAGGTGGCCCAGTTTACAGGAATGGCCGGCCTGATCGCCGCAGCTGTCGTGTTTGTCAGCCTGGGTATCTTTTGGAAACTGCGTCCTCATCTCGGTAGCATGCTGGGGCCGGTTGTCTTCTACATGCTGGTGATCACGGCCATGGTGATCGGGGCCGGCGCGGTCATGGTAAGCGGCGAGCTGAATTTGAACGGCCGGCTGCTGGTGATGGTCGGCGCGTTGCTCTTCTATATCTCGGACATCTTTGTGGCCCGCCACCGCTTTGTGGACGGCGCCTACCTGAACCGCCTGCTGGGCCTGCCGCTCTACTACAGCGGCCAGTTCATGCTGGCCTTTTCGGTGGGCCTGCTGGTTTAGATGTGAGCATTGTGATGGCGATTGCTGGCCAGTTGCCTGAGAGAAGTTTAAACTTAGATTAGTTAAATCAAATTTGGGAGGTTTATATGAAAAAGTATGTCTGCACGGTCTGTGGTTATGTCTACGATCCCGCCGAGGGCGATTCTGAGAACGATATCGCTCCCGGCACCGCCTATGATGATCTGCCGCCGGAGTGGGTCTGCCCGGTCTGTGGCGCAGGTAAAGACTATTTTGAGCTGGAAGGCTAGGATGGAGTTTATGAGGAGGTTTGTTTTTGGAAGATAATATCAGAGATGCCATCCATCAGGCCTATGGCGGCGAGGCCAAAGCCGCCATCCGGCTCAAGGTTTTTGCCGACAAGGCCGCCGAAGAGGGCTACCCCCAGATCGCCAAGCTCTTCCGGGTCATCGCGGCCTCCGAAGAGGTCAAGTGCAAGCGGGCCCTCAAACTGCTCAAGGAGATCGGCTCCACCGAGAACAACCTGGCCGAAGCCTTTGAGAGCGAGACCCAGGTGGCCGGCGTGGCCTACAGCAACTTTGTCAGACTGGCCGAGGCCGCCGGCGACACCATGTCATCAAGCTACTTTGCCCAGTCCAAGGATGTGGAGGAGACCCACGCCAAGCTCTACAAGGAGGCCATGGATCACGTCATGGAGGAGCGCGAGACGAGCTACTATGTCTGCACCTTCTGCGGCTATGTGGCCGACGGAATTCTGCCCGAGAGCTGCCCGGTCTGCGGGGTGGGGCAGAAGATGTTTGAGGAGTTTTCAGGCTGAACGTTGAGATCATCCCCGCCTTCAGCGACAACTACATCTACCTGGTGAGTTATGCGCCGGGGCGGGCCATTGTGGTCGATCCGGGCGAGGCCGGTAGGGTGCTGGCCCAGCTGGGCGACAACCAGCTGACCCATATCCTGCTGACCCATCACCACCCGGACCACAGCGGCGGCGTCGCCGAGCTGCAGTCGCGCTTCGGCGCCCGGCTGATCAATAACACCAGTGCCTGCTTTTCGCTCGGGGCTTTGAAGATTGAGGTCATCGAGACGCCCGGGCACACGGCCGACTCCTGCTGCTTTCATGTCTATGAAGCTGAACGTCATCTGCTCTTCAGCGGCGACACCCTCTTTGTGGGCGGCTGCGGCCGGCTCTTTGAGTGCGCTGCGCCTACCATGTATGCCTCGCTGCAGCGCCTGAAACTGCTGCCGGCTCAGACCGAGGTCTTTGCGGGTCATAACTATACGGCCGAGAACTACGCCTTTGCCAGTCTGATCGAACCGCGGAATGGGGTTTTTATCGAGCGTCTGGCCTGGGCGCAAGCGGCGGATGAGGATGTTCAGCCCACTGTTCCCTCAAGCCTGGGCGAAGAGTTGCGCTCCAATATTTTCATGCTTGCCCCCGATGTGCGCACCTTCAGCCAGTTGCGCGAACGTAAAAACAGTTTCAGCTGATTGACCTGCGCTTGGCAGATCTTATCTTTTGCCTAACACCACAACTTTAGGAGGCAGAGATGAAAAAGGCATTGATTCTTTTTTTAGGTTTGATGATGGCGGGAGGGGTTGCAATGGCCCAGGATCTTATCCAGGATGTCTGGCCGCCCTACTCAATCGGTCAGGAGGGGCAGCCCCCCACCGGCGGCAGCATCGTTGAAATTGTGACCGAGGTCTACAAACGCCTGGGCGTGCCCGCCACCATGAAGCTCTATCCCTGGCCGCGCTGCCTCAACATGATCAAAGAGGGCCAGGCAGATGCCATCATGGGCGCCAGCGTCAATGAGGAGCGCAAGTCATACATAGTTTTCTCCGACCCGGTCCAGGTCAGTGTCGGCAAGGTCTACTCCACCAGTGAGCGCAAGTTCGAGTGGAGTGACTGGTCGCAGATGATGGGGCTCAGGATCGGTACAACCGCCGGCTTCAACTATGGTGATGATTTCAAGGCCGCCGCTGCGCAGCACGCGCTGAAGGTTGATTCGGCGCGCAGTGACGACCTCAACTTCAATAAGCTGGCCGCCGGCCGTCTGGATGTCTTCTTCTGCACCGAGGAGACCCATGATAAGTTTGTGGAGGACAACCCGCAGTTTAAGGGCAAGTTCCACGCCGCCAGCAAACCTTACTTTGTCTATGAGTACCGCATGGCCTTCAGCCAGAAGAACAGCGCCAAGGATCTGATCCCGCAGATCAACAAGACCCTGGCCGAGATGAAGGCTGACGGCACCACCGACGCCATCATTAAGAAGTACCGTTAAGAATAGAGCGAGCGGAGGGCTAATCGCCCTCCGTATGATCGTGTCTGAAACCTAGCCACTTGCCGTCCCAGCGGGCGTCATCGTCACCATGCTGATACCACTTGGCTTTGACGAACTCCTCTACATCGACCCTCTCTAACGCCTGTTTCCAGTCTGCGCTGCCAAAATTGTCGTTGTTTGGGTCAAAGTCGGGGTTGTTGGGGTCCATGTAGATCAACTCCCGGGTGGCCGCGTCATAGCCGACCACCACCACGTAGTGGCCGGAGTAATACCAGATACGTTTGAGGTGAATCATAACCATGGCATTGTTCTTCAGAAAGGGGATCAGGTCCTGCTGCAGGATGTGCCAGCGCAGGTTGTTGCCGCTAAGATCGTTGGGATTGTAATCCGCAGCGGTCCACTCCTGGTCGTCGTCCCATTTGCTGACCCAGTCTGATTTGTCAGGATCTGCAGCCGGATCTCGGTTGGGGTTCCAGGCCGGGTTGTCATTGTGGCTCTGCAGCACCTCATAAAATGGTGCCCCGTTCCCATGTTTCAGATTGCGGGCGGCAGACATGAGGGAACTCCAGTTGGTGCCGCCGCTGGAATCATCCTGACCGTTGACATAGTTGTAGATCAGGGAGTCTTCGGTCAGTTCAAGGTAGCGTGGGTTGGGAATGCTCTCGATCAGGTCGACCTCCACCAGCTGGTTATCCTGCAGGATATGGGTCATGCCGTTGAGTGTCAGGTGGTCTCCCAGATATTTGAACATCATATAGAATGAAGTTGTGCCGCAGAGGCTCGCGTCCTGATGGACAAAGAAGGCATCCGGATTGTTTGCAACGGTCAGGTAGGGCTGGATGCCGGGGTTGTTATCCTCTGGCGTGGGGGTCTCCGGATCCGGCTTGGTTTCGGGATCAACCGGTGGATTGGGTTTGTCATTCGGAACCGTCGGATTGCCGGGGTTTTGGTCGGGCTGGCCGACTGTCGGGTCTTCGGCTTCAGAGAAGTCAGGGGTGCCGGAAACCGGGGGCAGGTTGAGCTGACCGCCATCCTGGCAGGCCGTAAGGCAGCACACAATAAAGCAGATAACAATCCAACGCTGTATATTCATGATGTAGTCCTCGTATGAAATATTATGGGAGGGGTTAAGCAGGAAGTGTACCAGTGTTAACTTTCAGTGATTATAACCATTTGTGAGATTGTGGGGTCGATTGGTGAATTAAATTCGCCAATCGACCCTTGGGTTTGGGAAATCTTTTACAATTAATTACAAAGAGCGCCGCAGCTACTGCAGCTGATCGATCAGGTCGGCCACCGAACCCAGCACCTGGCCGGGCACAAAGGGATATTTGTCGATCTCGGCGCGGTCGGTGACGCCGCTCAGGACCAGGCAGGTCTGCATGCCGCTCTCGGTGCCGGCCAGCATGTCGGTGTCCAGGCGGTCGCCCACCATGGTGGTTTCGGCCGAGTGGGTTCCCAGCTTCTCGAGCGCAAAGCGCATCATGAGCGGGTTGGGCTTGCCCAGGAAGTAGGGCTGCTGGCCGGTGGCGGCCGTGATCAGGGCTGAGACCGCGCCGCAGGCCGGCTCGATGCCCTTTTCGGTCGGGCCGGTGACATCCGGGTTGGTGGCGATGAAGCGTGCGCCTTTTTTGATCAGGTTGATCGCCGTGGTGATGTTTTCGAAGCTGTAGGAGATGGTTTCGGCCACCACCACATAGTCCGGGTTCTGCTGGGTGACGCTGATGCCGCTCTGGTGCAGGGCCTCGAACATGCCCGACTCGCCGATCACATAGGCGCGGCAGCCCGGTTTCTGTTTCTGCAGGAAACGCGCCGTGGAGAGGGCCGAGGTGAAGATGTTCTCCTCGGGGATCTCCAAACCGATGCCCTTGAGGCGGAAGTGGTGGTCAGAGGGCGCAAAACGCGAGTTGTTGGTCAGCACCATGAAGGGGATCTTTTTCTCTTTGAGGGTGTTGATGAATTTGTCTGCCTTGGGGATCATGGTGTTGCCGCGGATCAGAACCCCGTCCATATCAAGAAGGAATGCCATAAAAGCTCCTGTTTTTGATTGTCAATCTAGCATGTTGGCCGGCTAATGGAAAGTCAGGTTTGCGTTAAGAGATGCGGGCCGGAATATGACTTCCGGCCCGCATCAGGTCTTACTGCTCGGTTGTTTCAGTTTTTTTCTGGTCCGCTTCGGAATGATCGACCATGTCGCCGAGGTAGGGCGGCAGTTCCAGGCCGGCCATCCGGGCCACTTCGTGCAGCGGCGGCAGGGTCTTGATCAGGTTCGAGGTGAAGTTGGCGGTGGCGGATGAGCCGTCGCCGGCGCCCGAGTCCCAGACCGTGATCTTGTCGATCTTGAGGTTGCGGATCGCTTCGACCTGCAGTTTGACAACCTCTTCAATCTTCTCGGTCATCAGCAGGGTGGCGACGGCGCGGGCATCGCCGTGGCAGCTGTTGATCAGCTCCAGGTAACCGGAGGCTTTGCTGTCGAGCACCTGTTTGATACCCTTGGCCTCGGCCTCGTATCTGAGCAGGATGGCGTCGGCTTCACCCTTGGCCTCGCGGCGGCGCTTCTCGGCTTCGGCTTCAGCGGCGATCTCGATCTTGCGCTTCTCGATCTCCTTCTTGACAACCTCGGCGGCGTTCAGACGCTCCAGCTCGGCGCTGTACTGGGCCTTCTGGATCTCGGCTTCGGCCTGGCGCTTGGCAACTTCACCCTGGCGCTCGGCCTCGGCCTGCTTGATGGCCAGTTCGGCAACTGAGGCGGCGATGTCGGCCTTGGCCTTGTTTTCGCCGGCAATACCTTCGGCTTCGCGGGCCTGGATGTAGATGCGTTTGTCAACTTCGGCGGCCTTCTTGCCCTTGTCGGCGGCAGCCAGATTTTCGGCCACCTTGATCTCGCGTTCACGGTTGGCGTCGGCTTCACCGATGGTGGCGGTGGCCTCCTGCTGCTGGACAAAGATGCGGCGGTCGGCCTCGGCCTGTTTCTTACCCTTGTCCGAGGCGGCCTCGTTCTCGGCCACCTTGATCTCGCGGTCTCTGGTGGCTTCGGCCTGGCCGATGGCGCCCTTCTTCTCCTGCTCGGCCACGTCGATGCGGGCCTGGTTGATGGCCTCGGCGGCGGCCTTCTTACCGATGCTGCCGATGTAGTCGGACTCATCGGTGATGTCGGTGATGTTAACGTTGATCAGGTAGAGGCCGATCTTGTTGAGCTCGGGGGCCACATTTTTGCGGATCGACTCCAGGAAGCGTTCGCGGTCCTGGTTGATCTGCTCGATGGTCAGCGAGGCGACCGTCAGGCGCAGCTGACCGAAGATGATCTCCTTGGCCATGTCCTCAATCTCACTCTGGTTGAGGTTCAGCAGGCGCTCGGCGGCATTGGTCATGATGGCCGGGTCGGTGCTGACGCCCACGGTGAAGGTGGAGGGCACGTTGATGCGGATGTTCTGCAGCGAGAGGGCCTTCTGCAGCGGAATGCTGATGGTCATGGGGGTCAGGCTGATGTAGGAGTAGTCCTGAATCAGGGGCCAGATCAGGGCGCCGCCACCGTGGATACAGCGGGCCGACTGGCCTTCTCCAACCTTACCGTAGACCACCAGGATCTGGTCCGAAGGACAGCGGCGGTAGCGTGAGGCCAGAAAAACAATGACCGAAACGATCAGAATGATAAATGCAATAGCGACAAGTGCCCAAAATCCTAACATAAAATCTCCTTTTAAATTCTATTTTACTTTTTCAACTGCAAGGACGTTGCCGTTAACCCAGACTACTCGAATGCGTTCGCCGGTTGTGAGCTCCTCCTTGTTGTGTGATACGGCGTCAAACTCGCGCAGGCGGTTCTGCATGTTGATCTGGACCGAGCCGGTGCCCTCGGCCGGGATGGTCAGGTAGACCGTGCCTTCGCAGCCGATGGCGCTCGTGTTCTCGAGGGTGCCGCTGGACTGCAGCCCCATCATCATGCTGAAGATCTTGCCGATGATCCAGACTGAGCCCAGGCCGGCAACCAGGGCGCCGATTGTGGCGATCAGGCTGCCGAGATGGCTCTGATTGTAGAGGCCGAAGCCCACCAGGCCGAACATCATGCTGAAGGCGGTCAGGCCCTGCAGCGAGAGCAGCTTGAAGCTGGCGTCCGCGTCAAAGCCGGCATCATCAGTGGGCACATCGGCATCGATGTCGCCCATGCCGATGAATTGCAGAATCAGCCAGATGATGAAAAAGGTGCCGCCGATGCCGGCGCAGGTCAGGAAAAAGATTTCGATTGCGTTATAAGTTTGCATGTATGCTCCTTACTGGTTCTTGATCTGCAGGATATGGCTCTTGAGGTCCTGCTCCAGCTTCTGCAGCTCCTCGGCGGCCTGTTTGCGCCGGACTTTGGCCTCCTGATGGATCTTGATGGTTTCGTCAATGGTGCTGATCAGCTCGGCGTTGACCTTTTTGATGGTTTCGATGTCCACGATGCCGGCCTCCGACTCCTTGGCGATTTCGATGGAACTCTGTTTGAGCAGCTCCGCATTCTTCTCCAGCAGCTCGTTGGTAGTCCTTGAGACCTCCTGCTGCAGGCCGAGGGCCTGCTTCTGACGCAGCAGGCTGATGGCCATGACCATCTGATTCTTCCAGAGCGGGATGGTGTTGAGGATTGAGCTCTGGATCTTTTCGGCCAGGTCCTGGTTGTTGCGCTGCACCAGGCGGATCTGGGGCGCGGTCTGCAGGGCCACGGTGCGGCTCAGCTTGAGGTCGTGGATCTTCTTCTCGACGCGCCCCGTAAAATCGACCAGGTCGCGGTATCTCTGCATCTCCATCTGGTCGTTGCTGGCCTCGGCCTCTCTCTTGAGTTCGGGCAGGACCGTTTGATTGAGCTCCTGCAGTTTCTGCTCGCCGGCCAGGATGTAGAGGCCGATCTCCTGGAAGTAGCCGGCATTGATCTCATAGAAGTTGTCCAGCATGCTGACATCGTTCAGCAGCTGGGTTTTGGCTTTTTCAAGTTCTTCGCTGATCTTGATTATCTGGGTGCTGACGCTCTGGTAGCGGCTGGCAAAGCGGCGCGCACCGTCAAAGAGGGAGCTGAAGCCGGGGATGCGCGACCAGAAATTTTTCTTGTCCAGCTGTTCGGCGCGCAGTTCGCGCACATTGAACATCAGATCGCTGAGGGCCTGGCCCACATAGGCGGTGTCTTTGGATTTCACCTCGGAGAGGATGGTGTCGGCAAACTCGGATATCTTGCCCTGCACCCCGGCACCGTACTGCAGGATGGTGTTGGAATCGGCAAGATCGATGCGCTCTTTAATTTTTTCAAGCTCCTGCTGCTGGGCGGTGCTCAGCTCGCTGCTAATTGTCAATTCGCTCTGCATAGTAGACTCCGTAATTTGATCCTCATGATCATATGATGCATCAACTCTACATCATCCGGCGATTCAGGGCAAGCTGGCTGCGGGGCAAGTTCATACTTGGATTCACGGCGCAGAAACTTAATATGTTTGCATGAAGAGGTTGCTCTTTCTGCTGCTGCTCTGGCCCCTGCTGCTGGCTGCGGAGCGTCCCGACCGGATGGTGCTGGGGCATGAGGACCAGAACGCCTATCCCTGGGTGATGCCGGTCCCGGGCGGCTATGCCGGGCTGGATCTGGAGTTGCTCAAGCTGCTGGAGATGAGGCTGGGGGTTGTAATTGAGACCCGGGCCTACCCTTGGATCCGGGCGCTGGTGACCATGCAGAGTGGTGAAATTGATGGCGTATTTGCGGCCAGTTACAAGCAGGATCGTGAAGTGTTCGGTCTTTATCCGCAGCAGGGAGGGCGGCTGGATGCGAGCCGGCGCATCCACACCTCGGGTTATTCACTCTATCTGCTCAAAGATTCCGGCGTTGAGTTTGACGGCCGTAAATTTACCAATCTGCGCAGCACTCTGGGGGCCACTCAGATCGGCGTGCAGCGGGCCTTCTCAATTATTCCGTCCCTGCAGCAGCTCGAGGTGGAGCTCAATGATCAGACCTCTGATCCGGCCAAGATTCTGGAGCTGCTCTATCACGGCCGGCTGGCGGCCGCCGCCATCCAGACCGCCCGGGCCGACAGCCTGATTGCGGCCAATCCTGACTGGCGCGCAAAAATCGTCAAGTATGCGACCAGCAAAGAGCCCTTCCATCAGAAGCCCTACTTTGTGATGCTCTCGCGCCAGTTTGTGGAGCGCTACCCACAGTTCAGCCAGGAGTTCTGGGATACGCTGGCCGCGCTCAGAGATTCGCCGGCATTTGCCGGCATTGAGGCGGAATTTTATTCGCGTTAGGGGGGATTGCTCCCCCACGCTTATCAATCCAGCTTTGAAATCGTATAGGTGTAGCGATAGCGCCGGTTGGCCGGCATCTTATACTTCTCCAGCAGGGTCAGGAAGGCCGGCAGGCTGCCGCCCACGCCGCGCTGGCCGTAGTCGATGTTGATGGTGATGAAGTCGCGCAGCGGCAGCTCGTGGATATGGGTGGCCGCCTCCAGATCCTCCTGGGAATAGGGCCAGGCGCCGGCGTTGAGCAGGGAGTCGGCGCTGAACTTGAGGCCCTGGCCCTGCTTATTGCTGAAGCTTATCATGCGCACATCGGTGCGGTTGGCGTTCTCCTGGGGGTTGAGGTAGTCGTGGGTCAGCTCTTTGACCTTGCCCGAGTAGAGGCCCACAGCGGCGCCGGTGTTGCGGTCGGCATAGTTCTCGTGCGGGCCGCGGCCGAACCACTGCATTTTGTCAAAGCTCTGGTCCATGCTGAACTGCATGCCGAAGCGGATCATCTGCAGCAGGGGCGAGGCGTTCATATGCACCTGGATATTGCCTGACCCGTTGATGGTGTAGCTGAGGTCGATGCCGGTGCGCATCAGCCAGGATTTGCGCTTGATATCAATCCGGACGTTGCCGCCATCTTCGCTGATGCGGATCTCCTTGACCTTGCCCAGGGCATACTTCCAGCAGTGGCCGTACCAGATAAAGACCGCCAGCTTGGAGAGCGGGTGGGCAACCTTGAGCGGCACGCCGCAGCGCCTGATCTCGGCGGCCAGGCCGACGCCCTCGTTGTCAATGGGGGCGCGCCAGAAGTTGGGTTTGATGGGGGAACGCAGCAGGTTGCCCTGACCGTAGTCGATGGCGCTGATCTCGCCGCTGAGCTGATCGATCTCAACGCTGAAGCCATCGCCAAAGACCCTGATCAGCCGGTCTTCCTGGCTGACCTGGGGTGCGCTGGCGGAGCTCTTGACGATCGGTGCGTCAATCTTGCCGAGATTGAATTGCTCCCAGGCCACCTCGTGGCCGGCCTTGGCCCAGTCGCTCTGCTGCTTGGTCACGAAGCTCAGGTTGAGGTGGTATTCGCCGGGCTGCGCAAACTCATTGAGTGGCAGCTGGATCTGGCCGGCCTGCAGCTCTGAAATTGCGCCCTGCTGGACGCTGATACCGTCAGCAGAGACGCTCCAGTTGAGTTTGTAATCCTCCAGGTCCTTGAAGAACTGCTTGTTGAAGATTTCGACCAGACCCTCGCCGTGGTGCTTGGCGGAGATGAACTGGTAGAGCTTCTTGACCTCAAAAAGGGCCGGTTGGGGGCGGCGGTCGGCGGTGACGATGCCGTTGCCGCAGAACTGGCAGTCATTGGGCTCGTCGCCAAAGTCGCCGCCGTAGGTCCAGAAATCTTTTCCGTCGTCGGTTTTGCGCAGGATGCTCTGGTCGCAGAAGTCCCAGATGAAGCCGCCGATGCAGTTGTCGTAACGTTCGAAGGCCTCCACATACTCCTTGAAGTTGCCCAGCGAGTTGGCCATGCAGTGGCCGAATTCGCAGAGCAGGAAGGGCTTGTCGGCAAACTGCTTTGGCTTTACGAGCTGACCGGCGAAGTGGCCCTGCTCGCCGATGCCGGCCCGCACGGCCTTGTCCTGGCCGATGCGGTTCACTTGGTCGACGTTAGCGTACATCATGCTGAAGATGTCCGAGATGTCGAGCTCATGGTCGCCCTCATAGTGGATGGGGCGGCTGCGGTCGATCATCAGGGTGGCGCGCTTCATGATGCGGAAGTTGTCGCCGTAGCCGGCCTCGTTGCCCAGGGACCAGCAGACGATGCAGGCGTGGTTCTTGTTCTTCTGCACCATGCGCTGCATGCGGTCGACGCAGGCCTCGGTCCAGATGGGGTCGCTGCCCGGAATCTGATCGCGCAGGCCGTGGGTCTCCAGGTCGCACTCATCCATGACGTAGATGCCGTACTTGTCGCAGAACTCGTAGAAGATGGTGCTGTTGGGATAGTGGCTGCAGCGGATGGCGTTGATGTTGTTGGCCTTGATCAGCTTGATGTCGGCCTCGATCAGTTCGGCCGGCACGGCGTGGCCGTGCTCGGGATGGAACTCGTGGCGGTTGACGCCGCGGAAGAGGATCGGCTGGCCGTTGATCAGGAACTGGCGCTTGACGATCTCGATCTTGCGGAAGCCCATGTTGCAGGCGCGCACGTCGAGCAGCTGGCCCTTTTTATCGCTGAGGCTCAGGATCACGCGGTAGAGGTTGGGGGTCTCCGCGTTCCAGAGCTTGGGCTTTTTGATCTGCTCGCTCAGGCGGATCAGCTCCTCGGCCGGGGCGCTCAGCCTGAGGATCTCTTTAGCTCCGTCCAGCAGCTGGAGCTGCAGGTTGCAGCCCTTGAGCTCGCCGCTCAGCTCTGCCTGCAGCTTGAAGGTGGCGTCCTTGTACTCGCTATCCAGGTCGGAGGTTACGAAGAAGTCGCGGATCTCGGTCTTGGGGCGCGCGATCAGGCTGACCTCGCGGAAGATGCCGGATAAGCGCCACATGTCCTGGTCCTCGAGGTAGCTGCCGTCGCACCAGCGGTAGACCTCAACCGCGATGATGTTGCTACCCTTCTTGAGGTAGTCGTTGATCTTGAATTCCGCCGGTGTCATGGTGCCCTGGCTGTAGCCCACCTGCTGGCCGTTGATCCAGACGTAGAAGGCCGAGTTGACGCCGCCAAAGTGCAGGTAGATGTCGCGATCCTGCCACTTGATTGGAATTTTGAACTCGCGGCGGTATGAGCCGACCGGATTGTAGTTGTGGTCGATGCTGGGGATGTTCTTGGTATCGATGCTGTAGGGGTAGCGGGTGTCGGTGTAGATGGGCGTGTCGTAGCCTTCTATCTGCCAGTTGGACGGCACCTTGATATCGTCCCAGGCCTTGACGTCGTAGTCGGGCTTGTAGAAGTCGGCGGGGCGCTCTGCGGGCTTGGGGGCCCAGTTGAACTTCCAGACGCCGTTGAGGCTCTGCTGCCACTTGCATTTGGCGCCTTTGACGGCGTCTTCAATATTGTCGTAGGGCAGGGCCACCACGTGCGGTTTCTCTTTGTTGATCTTGATTATTGCCGGATTGTCCCAATCTGGTCGATTCTGCATAACTCCTCCTGATTGTGGGTCTCCCATCCCTATATATTCTAATGAGGCCGTTGTCGATAATAAATGGACCTTAGTTTATAAACATAGTTTCAATATCAATTGGCGATTTTTGATGACAATTGGTGCGCGGCGGCATATTAAGGGGCAAAAAGAGCCGGGGGCGGTATGAATATATTTGTGGGAAACCTTAAACAGGATGTCAGTGAGAAGGATCTTTCGCTGCTCTTCGGTGCCAGCGGACGGGTCAATTCGGTCAGGATCGCCATCGACCACAAGACCGGCGTCTCCAAGGGCTACGCCTTCGTCAAGATGCCCCAGGAGAAACAGGCCCGCGAGGCCATCGCCCGTTTTAACGGTTTTGATTTTGACGGCAGCGTGCTGGAGGTCAAGGAGACCAAGGGTAAACGGCCTAAGGCTGACCCGAATCGGCGGCGCTAACTCTTCTCGTTTAGCTCAAATTTGATTGGAATCTGCATGACCATGTTGGGCGGCAGGCGCCACTTCTTCTTGATGTATTGTGCCGTGGGGTTATCTATGATTGTGTATCCGGATGAATCAACGATTTCCACAGCAGTAATGCGTTCATCCTCTCCAATGGTTAATTTTAGAGTCACGGTACCCTGATAGCCGCGTTTGCGCGCTAGAGCCGGGTAGGGGGGCTTGCGGTTCCCTTTTGAGTAGGCCATGGCCGATTCGATCGATCCGACAATCTCCTGAACCTGATCTTCTCCGCCGCCCTCAAGGGAGCCGGCCAGTTCTTCACTGCTATCTTCTTCAATTCCATCGTCAACTTCTTCAGCAGGTTCATTGGCGGCAGGCTCTTCTTTGGGCTCGGCCTTTTTGATCGCCTCGGGCTTGGCAATCGGCGCCTTGGGTTTCTTCTTTTTCTTTTTGACGACCTTCTTAACTTCGGTGACGGCCGGGTTGCCCTTGGCGGCCAGGATGGTGACTGTGTAAACGCTCTCGGCCATGGGGACCGGCATGCTTGTGCTGAAATGCAGTGTCAGGGACAGAATGACAGCTGCATTGAGCAGGATTGATAAAAATAGTGCGAGGCCCCGGGGCATCTTCTCTCCTAAAAAATAATTATGCACCGATTTATATAACAAATGGCGCAGATGTCAATTGAAGGCATAAGCGGCAGGAGCCTGGCTGTCAATAAATGATCGGCAAGCGCCCCCGGCTTGTGCTATGTTGGGAGGATGAAAAAAATCTATCTGCTGGTGATTATGTTGCTGAGCGGCTGTGCCTACAATCAGCCCCTGAGTGTTGATCTGCAGGGCCACCGCGGCGCGCGCGGACTGCTGCCCGAGAACTCCATCCCGGCCTTTGAAGCCTGCATTGAGCAGGGTATGACCACTCTGGAGCTGGATACTAACTTGACCGCTGACGGTCAGTTGATCGTCTACCATGATGATGTTATCAATCCTATTCTCTGTCTGAACGGCGACGGTCAGGCGGCGGAGCCGATTCCGGTCCGTCAGTTGAGCGTGGATCAACTTAAACGTTATGACTGCGGCGCGATTCAGCATCCCAAGTTTCCCACCCAGCAGGTCCAGCCCGGCTTGACGCTGATCACCCTGGATGAGTTCTTCGAGTGGGTGCTGGAGTATGAGGGTGAGTTGGGTTTCAATGTGGAGCTTAAATTTGCGCCGCAGGCCGATGAGGACGAGCTGCGCGAGGCCGCGGCAGTCATGGCGGCGACCCTGCAGCGCTTTGGTGTCAGCAGCCGCACAATTGTCCAGTCCTTCAGGCCGGAGGTGCTGCCCATGGTGCGCGAGCTTGATTCTGAGGTGCGCCTCTCGGCCCTTTTTCAGCCCAGCGACTGGCAGGGGCTGCAGCTGATCATGGGGCTGCCGGCTAACAGTTATGATATTCTGGATCAGACAATCGCGGCCGGGGCCGACATCATTTCGCCCCACTATCTCTATGTCAAGCCACGTTACGTTAGGCGCTGCCGGGAGGCCGGTATTGAGGTGATTCCCTGGACGGTCAACGACAAACCCGCCATGCGGCGCATGCTGCGCTACGGGGTGGACGGCATCATCAGCGACTATCCGGACCGGCTGGCCGCTGTATATTCAGACTGGGCGCGCAGTAAGCAGCCCCAAGATTGAGGTTAATCATGAAAGCAAAGATAGCTCTGCCCATATTGCTGGTTATAATCCTGATTGGAATCTTCATCTGGCAGCGGCCCGAGCGTGATGTTGCCGCCCCGCAGCCCACGCCGCTCAGTGCGCCCCGGGAAGCCGCCCGCGACGAAGCTCCGCTGGATGAGCACTCCGAGCCCTTTGAGATGCCCCAGGGTAATCCCTTTGTCGGCCTGAGCGAGGAGGGGGCCAAGGAGCGCCTGCAAAGCACCCGCAATCTGATCGCTGCCGATCCCAGTCTGCCGGATGAGGTGCGCGAGCAGCAGATCGCCAATTTGAATGCGGTCTATGCCGGCCAGTTTGGTGCGGCACCCGCGATGAGCGCGGCCGACCTGGAAGAGCAGGAGCGTCTGCGCGCGGTGATCGAAAACTACAAGGCCGAGCTCGATCAGGTCAAGCGCGATGCCGGCCTGAGCCGCGAGGAGCAGAAGGCCGAGATCCGGCGCATTGTGCGTGAATACATGCAGCAGCTCGAGGGAGTGGGTAATTAATTTCACAAATAGTGAAGAGGGCTTCCCAGTAATCGGGCATAAATATTAATCTATTAAAACCATTCTCCTTTGAATACTGTAATTTATCTCCGGCCGGCGCTCTGGCACATGGATTGCTTTGAGTGTTAAAAATTCTACATACGGGGGACATCTATGAAAATTGGGGAGAAACTACTGATCTTGAGCTGCATTCTGCTGCTGGCCACACCGCTCTATGCCTGGGACTGGCGCAGTATGGACGCGCAGGCCGAGATCGATGCCTTGACCGGCACCCAGGCCACTTACGGCAACGAACTTGACATCCTGCCCGAGGCTACCGAAGACTATGCCCTGCGGACTGCCATGATCGACCAGGCCATGCAGCACATCAACATCTACACCCTCTACTTTTCCAACAGCGACACCAGCCTGGAGACCATCGATCAGCTGATCTTCAAGGTCACCATCGATGAGGTGGACGCCAACCTGATCTACCACCCCATCTCACAGGTCGGCTTCGGCAAGTACTCATTGATCACCCTGCTCAACAATGCCGGCATCAATACCCGCGGTTTCTGGGCCCAGAACGTCGGCCTGCTGGACGCCTACAACAAGCTCCTGATCGGCTGCCACAAGAAGCTGCTGATGGTTGACAGCGAGTTCGGCCTCGAGGCCATTGTGGGCGGCCGCAACATCGGCGACGAGTATCTGGCCAACATTCCCGAGTATGCCGGTCAGACTCTGCCCAACGGTATTGATCCTGAAACGGGCGCTTTTACCAACATGTGGCGCGACACCGACATCCATGTCAGGGGCGAGATCTGCTACGACCTGCAGGATGACTTCATCTCCACCTTCAACCGCCTGGGCGGTGAGCCGCTCGATCCGGCCGGTTACTTCCCGGAGCTGGCCGTGGATCAGACCAGCCCCAACTACAGAGAGGTGGATGTGCGCATGCTGCAGAACGAGCCCGACCTCGACCTCTACCAGATCAACGACATGTACCGCCTGATCATGGAGGAGGCCGATACCAGCATCGTCATCGAGACTCCCTACTTCATTCCGCAGGACTACCAGATCGAGGGCCTGATCGCCGCCGCTGAGCGCGGGGTGGAGGTCACCATCCTGACTAACTCCGAGAACACCAATGACCTGGGCAAGCCCCTGACCCTGGCTTCGGCCAACTGCTGGGACGAGCTGCTGGACGCCGGCGTTAAGATCTTCCTCTGGGACATTCCCAGATCCGAGCTGGATGACTCCATCTTCCGCACCCTGCACTCCAAGATCGTGATCGCCGACGGCGAGCTCTTTATGCCCGGCTCCTGGAACTTTGACGGCCGTGCCCACAACCATGAGAACGAGTACGCCTTCGCCATCACTGACGAGGCCGTGGTGGCCGAGGCCATTGAGATGCTCAATAATGACATCTACGGCCACGGCAGCGCCGTGATCGAGGTCACCCCCAAGTGGATGAAGCAGAACTTCTCCTGGTGGGACCGCATCATGATGCGCGTGCTGGCCAAGTTCTCCTGGGTACTTTAATCGAATCAAGGGGGACTCAAGGGTCCCCCTTTTTACTTGCGCCATTGATCATCATTATGATATTCACCGGATATCGCTGCATGAAGGCTGACTCCCGGAGGAAACAATGTTCAACCGTGCTTCTATGAGCGATATCGTCTTTTTTTTCAGTGAGGAGCTGCCGGTCAGGCGCGCCGTTCTGCCCCAGCCGCCGCGAACTTTGGAAGTCTACGAGTCGGGCCGCAAGGTGCGCCTGCTGCTGGAGGGTTCCGAGGTTGAACTGGATGAGCGGCACGTCTTCAGCTTTGTTCAGAGCATTATCGAGGGCATGAAGCGCGCCGGCTTTGATACGTCGCGGTTGAAGATTTAGGCCAGGCTGTTCTTTTTAGTATTTTCTGTTAGTCTATTAGTGTTGGTTGCTGAGGATCATGGGATTATGAAGATTACCGGTTCTTTGAAAATCATATGCCTGGCTTTCTGCCTCCTGTCGGTTCTGCTGCAGGCTGATGAGCTGCACATCATGTATGCCCAGGGCTTTGAGCCCTTCTCCTGGTCTGATCCCGAGCCGCGTGGCATCCTGATTGACTTCATGGATGAGATTCTGGGCCGGCGCCTCAATATTCCGATTCAACATGAGATCTGCCCCTGGGCCCGCTGTCAGCATATGGTTGCAAACGGTCAGCGTGACGCCATCTTTACGATTCCCAATGCCCAGCGCCGGGCCTATGCCGAGGTCAGTCATCTGCCGCTTTTCAGCTCCGAGTTTGTCATCTTCACTGGCGCCAAAAACCCGCAACTTGATGAGATTAGGGAGATAAAGAGCCTGGCCGAGCTCAAGAGCAGGCCGGAGCTGGTCAACGTCAGCATCATCGGCGGCGGCTGGCACGGTGTCAATCTGGAGGGCGTCAAGCAGCACACCCGGGTGGTCAGTTCGACCGAGATCATGAAACTGCTCAAACACAATCGGGCCGACATCTATATTGAGCAGGCGGCCCTGGTGCGCTACCAGCTGAAGATGCTGGGCATGGAACAGGATATTGTTGAGATTCCAAATGTGCTGGATGTGACCGGCTGGCACCTCTGCATTGGTAAAGGTTCGCCTCTTGTGGGGCTGATGCCGGCCATTGACCGTGAGCTTGAGCTGATGCAGCGGGATGGATCATTGGAGCGTTTGCGGCGCGAGATATTCAGTCGCTATCGTTAGGTTTTATGCTGGATGGCGGAGCAGGCTGCTCCGCCATCCATTCAATATCAATAAGGGCCGCCCATCGGCAGCAGGAATGGCAGGCCGGCGCCAAAGTAGTCGTAGGCCCAGTCAACTGTTGTCAGGATGTCAAAGGCATTGAACAGCTCGGCCGCGGCAGTCGGCATGGTCATCTCTTCCCAGGTCAGGTCGACGAAGCCACGATCAGTGGTTTCGGTGATATTGTAGTCCTCGTCATAGTCATTGACACTCTGCAGCAGGATTCTGGCCAGTTTGCCGGAGCCGTTGTAGCTGAAGCTGGCTCTGTATTCGGGTTCCCATACCAGTTCGGGTTCAATAACTTTGCTCAGTGGGGCGGGGTAGTCGTAATCGGCCAGGTAGGCAACCGTGGCAGTGCGCTTGCCGGCGGGGTCGTAGAAGTTTTGAGTCTTGGCATAGGGCTCAAGGACTGGTTCCGGCGGGACCGGCGCCTTGGTGTCGGGCTCCACATATATGGAGATGATCCGGGTTTCCAGCTTGCCTTTGCTGTAGGTGTAGTCGTAGACGTAATTGGGGCCTTCAGTCCAGAATGTTGCTTTTTTGCTGTTCTCTCCATATTCAAATTCAGCATAGTAGAGTGTGTTATTATGCCAACCCTCGGTAACCAGCGCCGTCTGGGCAATGAGCTGTCCGTCAAGGTTGTACTCGTTGATCAGAGCGTAAGTCGGGCTAAATACGGGCTCGGTCTCTTCTTCAGCATAGAATCTAATGTAGACGGCGTTGATGTTGTCCATCTCATCATAGGTGAAGGTCAGCTTGACGGTGCTCGGCTGGGGGGGAGGGCCGCCGTCTTTGCTGAGGGCCTTGGAAGACGCGTCACTGAAGGCGCTGATGTCCAGGACGAACTCTTTTAGCTTGCCGTCATAGCCTATCAGCATCTCACCGGCCGGTAGCGGATTTATCATCCAGTATTCGGGGTCATCAATATCCAGGCAGTCATACAGGATGTTGTAGACGGTATCGTTTTCCTCCAAATTAATAGTTCCAACCATGCGGATGCCGTCAGCATCAAAACTTGGTTCCATATCAATTGTGCCGAAGGGCACAGGCGTCCATACCCATTCTCCAGATGGCTCTGAGACTTTTGATTGTTGTTCGTCTGGAACCCATATTTCATCATAGACCGTTAGAGAAGCTGAAGTCAGCATCCAAGCCGTTGTGTTCTCCGGAATAATCGGCGGATTATCCTGGTCAACATCTTCGCCTGAGCCGGACGAACTGTTCATCAGAAGCGGGATGTAGTTGTCCTCTTCCTTAGCGCAGCCTGTTGTCAGCATGCAGGCCATAAAAAGAATAAACAGAACCCCATAAAATTTCCTCATTTGTTACCTCCAATTAGATTATTTTTGATACCAATGCATGAACTGAAGTTGTGCCCAGTCCCCTATGTTAACGTTAAATTTTTGGCAGACAAGGGTCCCTGGATATTTATAGTGTATTGGGATGGCCTGGGTTCTCGCTGTAGTATTAAGTTGCCCGCCTTGTCTTGTCTCCCGCTCCGTTTATTATGCAGGTGTTACAATGTAATTATCTCTTTCCTGAAATGAGTTGTTTGCGATCACAAATAAAAGGAGGTTTCACTATGCAACGTTTATGCAGGTACCTGGTGTTTTTAATGGTCCTAGGTGTGATGACTGGATGTGGCAATGATGATGACAACTACTATATGGTAGTGCCGTCGGCCGCATCGCAGGGTGGCGGAGAGGATGTTGGCCCGACTGAGCCGCCGGTGCCGCCGGTGCCCGGCAGTGCGGTGATTTCGCTCAGGGGTGGGGATGGCACGGCTGGTTCTGGGGGTGATTCTGATTATATCGACGTTGATGTCTATGGCGATGTTAGTTTTCTAAGTACGGGACGGCTTGATGCAAGTTTTGATATGCCGGTCTATAACGTTCCCTATGATCTTGGTGAGAATGCGCTGGTGATTGAGAGTGGTACGCTGGTTCTGGATGCCTTAAAGTCGGGAGATACAGAACCGGATGCCGGCAACGCCTATCTCTATTGCGGGAGCAGCTATCTTTATATTTCCGATGGCGATGGTGTCTTGAATGATTCAGATTCGCGGGCAACAGGTCTGCGCGTGGCCGCCGGGGCAATCTTGGTCCTGGGGTTGAATTATGATTATAATGATGACGACGGGACAGGCAGTCATAATGATGGCCAGGATCGGGCCTATGTACGGTTCAGTGAGTATGACGTTGTGATTGACGGCACCCTGAAGGTCAAGGATCTGACCACCGCCGACGGTGCGGTTGATTTCCGTCATACCGCCCCGGCCACGGCTCGTGATATGGGCGCGCTCTATATTCGTTGTGAGCGGTTTTTACTTGGGCCCACCGGTGAGATCAACACCGCCGGTCTGGATGCGACGCTGGATAATGATCGCGGCGGTGACGGCGGCTGGATATATGTTAATGCTGGTTATGCCTGTCAATTGGCCGGGGTGGTTGATGCTTCCGGCGGCAATGGGCTGGGTGTCGGAGAAGGCGGCAAGGCCGCCGTCAAAAATGATGCTGCCTATCGGGTTGATATTGAAGCCGATAGTAGCATTGTTTCAGCGGCCTTGATCAATGCCACCGGCGGTGAGGGTGCCACTGGCGGAGAGGGCGCTGCTATCTATCTGAATTCTGGCTGGACGCTCTACAACAGCGGTAAGCTCTTTGCTGCGGGAGGCAATGCATCTGCCGGCGATGGCGGCGCCGGAGGCGTGATTGATCTCTATGCCTCTTATGGCAGTGTATACAACTCCGGGCTTCTGAATGCGGCCGGCGGCAATGGCAGTGATCTGGGTGGCAGCGGTGGAACGATTGAGATTGAGAATGGCGATGCCGGTGATCTGTTCCTGAGCGGTGATCTGAACGTTAATGGCGGTGCTGCCACCAGTAGTGGTAGCGGTGGAGATGCCGGCAATGTCAATCTGACTGCCTACTCTGCTGATTTGCGTCTGACAGGCAACGTTTATGCCGTAGGCGGTGCCGGCCTGGATGTCGGATCAGGCGGTAGTGGTGGTGATCTCTATATTGATGTTGATGATGGCCAAGACTATGAGAGTGAAGATCTGGCAGCCGGTCCCTGTCGGATCAGTGGCAATATCTACCTGGATGGTGGCGACGGTGCCGTTGACGGTGGCGCTGCCGGCTATCTTGAAATGGATGCTGATTATGCCGGAGATGTTTTGCCTTCTTTCTATCCGATCGAATTTATCGGTTACATCTCAATAGACCTCTCCGGCGGCAATGGTGCCATCAATGGCGGTGAGGCCGGTGATTTTGATGTCTATACCGAAGATGCCAGTGTGATGGATATGGATCTGCCGGCCGGCGCGATTGTGAACCAGGTTGATGTGGTTGCGGTGGGCGGCAGCGGCGTCAGCGGCAGCGGCGGCGCTGGCGGTGATATTGAATTTGATGCCGAAGGCGAGGCATATGCGGGCACGACCAAGGTGATCAATAGCGGCGACCTGACGCTTCGTGGCGGACAAGGAGCTTCAAGCGGCGGCTGTGCCGGTGGGGTTGACTTTTATGCCCATGACTACCTTGAAAACAGCGGAAATATAGATCTGCGCGGTGGTGACGCCACGGCTGACAGCGGCAGCGGTGGCGATGGCGCATGCAACTCTGTATATTTCTATAGTGGCGGCAACGCTTTCAATAGAGGTGATGTTGATGCTCGGGCCGGCAGCGGTCTGGGGGCCAATGCCAACGGCGGCAGCAGCTATGAGTTTAATATGTATGCGGGCGGCCAGTCCTTTAACTCAGGCAATCTGCTTTTCAGTGGAGGTAGCGCTAATGGCACGGGTAGCAGCGGTGATGGCGGTGAAATCTGGATTTCATCCCAGACTGGCTCCTCGGTTAATAGTGCCGCCTTGATTGATGTTAGGGCCGGCAGCGGCGGTGTCGTCGGAGATAACGGTGATGTCTACCTCGACTATATTGACATCACCCCCGCCGACGGAACCCTTCCCTAAAATCAGCTAATCGAACTGCATAAGCCGGGGCGCAAAGAGGAGCCCCGGCTTTTCTGCTATCTACTTGAACAACACAATCTGTCTGATCAGTTCAATCTGGGTTGGGTGTCAAAATCTGAGGCCTTGTCTTGTGTTCAGCGCGGTTTATTATGATTTGTTATGATGTAATTTATATTCAATAAATTTGTTGGCTTAAAATAAAGGAGGTTTCATAATGCAAATTTTCTGCAGGTATCTTTTGGTTGTACTGTTCTTGGGTCTGCTGTCGGCATGCGGTAACGATGATGACAAGTACTACATGGTAGTGCCGTCGGCCGCTTCGCAGGGCGGCGGTGAGGATGTTGATCCAAGCGAACCGCCGGTGCCGCCGGTGCCCGGTAGTGCGGTGATTTCGCTGAAAGGTGGGGATGGTGCAAGTGGCAATGGCGGCGGCTCGGTGTCAATGGTGATAGCTTCGCTGGGCGATGTAACGCTTTCCAGATATGGTAGTGTGAATGCCGGCTTTGATCTGCCGGATTATGGTCTGCAGTCTGATCTAGGTGTGACTCCCTATGTGGTGAGTGGAACGGTAACCGTTCCGATATTTAATCCTGGTGATGCTGCCCCTCCGGACGGTACGGTATATATGGTTATAGGCTTCGATAAGCTCTATCTGTCAGATGGGCTGGGAACTGTTACTACGCATTATGTAGTTAGCGGTCTTCAGGTTGGTGCTGGAGCCAGATTGATACTGCCGCTGAATTATAATACGGCTGGACCGGCCGGTGGTGAAGATCAGGCCAATCTGAGGTTTAGTTCTGATATTGTGATTAATGGCCAATTGGCGGTGTCGACACTCACCGCAGATGATGAACGGCATAGTGGACCTGCCATTGACATAGACATGGGATCGCTTGAGCTTCATACCGAGGGGATGTTCAGTATGGGGCCGGATGCATTGATTGATCTTGCTGGCGGCGACGCTGTCGTTAATGGTGATCGGGGTGGTGATGGCGGAGCCGTGATTATTGCTGCCGAGGATGGTGTTTTTCTGAACGGTTCAATTGATCTCAGTGGCGGTGAAGGTCTTGGCAGCGGTGAAGGTGGTCATGCCGGTTTTGGGCCGATGTTTGGTGGCTTATATGCCGATAGCCTTTCGATGCTTATAAATCAGTCATCTATAGATGTGCACGGCGGTAGCGGTGCGGATGGCGGCTACCCAGGTCAAGTCCGTTTTCAGAGCAATGGGGCCATATATAATACTGCAGATGTTGTCACGGCCGGCGGTAGCGGGGCTGCTGGTGTCGCTGCTCCGGGAAGAGAAATAATATTTGTATCCCACGTGGGAGGGATCTTTAATTCCGGCAGGTTGGTTAGTGATGGCGGGAATGGCGCCGATGCCGGTGGCATTGCTGGTTTTATTCATCTGATAGTCACAGATGAGGGCAGTATTATCAATTCAGGAAATCTGCATGCCAGTGGTGGGGCGTGTATAGTTAATGGTAATGGCGGTCATAGCAGCGGTCTGCAGATGATCTCAAGAGGTGCAGTCTTATGCTCGGGCGATATTGTGTGTAATGGAGGTCCAGGCAAGAATCTTGGTTCTGGTGGGAGTGGGGCACCCGTTATGGTAGCTACCAATCCGGGTGCGAACCCTTTATTTCAAGTGGCTACAGGCCGGATTGCCTTCTCTGGTAACATTGAATTGGATGGCGGTGCTGGGGGTGATGGTGGAACCAGTGGTTTGCTCCAGATTTCCAATACTGCTGTCACGCAGTATGTGACTCCGCCAATTGGGGTGGTTGATTTCTACGGCTATGCAGGAATTGATCTATCCGGTGGCAGTGGCGCAATTAACGGTGGTGCGGCTGGCGAATTGCATATGGTTGCTCATGCCGCTCCGTACCCTGTAACCCCGCTGATGCCGTCAATTGTTAATCAGCTGCCAATTGATGCCGTTGGTGGTCAGGGTGCAGGAGTCCGGGGGGGTGACGGCGGAACGGTGTGGATTCATGGTGAAGGACCTTATTCGGATGACGCTTCACGGGGAGTCAACAATTCCGGCGCGATTGACCTTTCCGGAGGTGATGGCTTGTTGGTTGGTGGTACGGGCGGATCGCTTGATATATTGGCCTATGATTATATCGCCAGCAGGGCTGAGATTATTGCTAATGGTGGAGATGCTAGCGGTGATAACGGTGCCGGTGGATTGTCTGGAGTTTTGAATTTTGTTTGTGCCGGAGATCTTAATATCAGCGGTGATGTGACTGCTTCTGCCGGCAACGGGCTTGGAGCGAATGCCGATGGCGGTTCCGCAGGAATGTTTGTTGCCGATGCCGGAGGTAGGGTTAGTAACAGTGCGTCCCTGATCTTGGATGGTGGCGATGCCAACGGTACAGGGCATTCAGGCGATGGAGGACAGATATTGATCATGTCGCGTGACGGCTCCACATCCAATACCAGCTCCATGCTGAGTGTTGTGCCGGGCAGTGGCGGTGTTGGCGGTGGAATCATGGGTTCAATTACGATTGATCTGGCCGAGATTACCCCCACCGACGGAACCCTCCCCTAGAGTAAGCATGTGCATTAACCAAGCCGGGGCTAGCAGATGCGCCCCGGCTTTTCTGCTTGACAATACTTGGATGTCCAATTATTCAGTTGGACATCCAAGTAAATAGCGAGGAAGCAGCATGGACAACACCATCAGTCTGATCAGCAAGACCAAGTATCTGGCGGATCGCTACATCATCGGTGAGCTGGAAAAGCTCGGCCTGGAGGGCATCGCGACCTCTCACGGCGACATTATCATGGCCCTCATCCGGCATGACTCCCTGACCATGCGCGAGCTGGCATCAACAATCGGCAAGGACCCCTCCACCGTGACCACCCTGGTCAGGAAGCTGGTTCAGCTTGGTTATCTCACTACCGCCCAAGATGAGGTCGACCGGCGCGTCCAGCGCGTCCAGCTGACCTACCATGGTTTGAAGCTGAAAGAGGGCGTCATGCAGATCTCGGAAAAGCTCTTTGCCCTGCAGTACCGCGGCATCGATGAGCAGGATGTGGCCGTCTTCAGGAAGGTGTTGCAGGCCATGCAGAGAAATTTGGGTGATGCGAATGATAATCAGTGAGATCTATGAGAAGTTTGACCAGATCGGCTGCCTGACCTTTGCCACGGTCGACAGGGGCCTGCCCCAGACCCGCATCGCCCACCTCTTTGCCTATGATGATGAGGGGCTCTACTTCCGCACCATGATCACCAAGCCCTTCTATCAGCAGCTGAAGGATACTCCCATGGTATCTATCTGCGGTATGTATCCAAAGACCTATGTCAGCCATGACGAGCAGGGACTGCCCTATTTTGAACCCGGCTACACCATGCGGGCCAGCGGCAATGTCAGAGAGATCTCATTCGATGCGCTCAAGGAGAAGGCCGAGGGCAATGAGATGTTTGCCCTGGGGGTCAAGGATATCGAGAAGTATCCGGCTATGACCACCTTCTGCCTCTATAGCGGTTGGGGCGAGGTTTTCGACTATGACTTTGAGACTGAACAGCGCGACCATAAACTGCTGCGCACCGGTTTCAGCTTTGGCGGCCAAAAGATCCCCTTTAGGGGTATGCGCATAACCGAAGATTGCATCGCCTGCGGCAAGTGCATGAAGAGCTGCTCCTTCAAGGCCATCTCCAAGCAGGATGACAAGTATGTCATAGACCACGCCAGGTGTGATGTCTGCGGTGACTGCTATGTGGTCTGCCCGGTGGGAGCGGTCGAGATTGTGATTGAGGAGCCCTGATGCAGGAAGTCCTTCCTGATATCAATTTTTATAAACGCAAGGGCTCGCAGCTTGAGTTTGAAATTTTCACGCTACTTTAGGCCGTGTGCCACGGGCCAAGGCATACATCAGCGTCAAGCCGGTGGCACACAAACAGTGAATACTCCTTTACTCCACGGCTGATTATGTTATGGCGAACATAGATTGAATTTAAGGAGGAACCATGCAAGCTCTTAATCTGGTCTATTTCAGTCCCACCAACTCCACCCTTGAGGTGCTGCGCAGCATCGCCGTCAACCTTAATATCGAGACAATCAATGAGTTTGACCTCTCCAGGCCGGAGCTGCGGGCGCAAAAGCTCAGCTTCAGGAGTGATGAGCTGGTCCTGCTGGGCATGCCGGTTCATATGGGCCGCATCCCGCCGCTATTCCATGACCATCTCAATCTTGAGGGTGACAACACCCCGGTCGTTTTGTGCGCGGTCTACGGCAACCGCCACTATGATGATGCCCTGCTTGAGCTCAAGGACCTGGTCGAAAACTCCGGCTTCAATCCGATTGCGGCAGGTGCCTTCATCGCCCAGCACAGCCTGAACGGCAACATTGCCGCCAACAGACCCGATGCTGCTGACCGGCAGCAGATGGCAGCTTTCAGCGTTAAGATTTTGAATAAGCTGGAGTCGCCGAGCACAGTCGAGGTGCCCGGCAAGAGGCCCTATAAGCGCTATATAGGCCTGCCCTTTGTGCCGACTGTTACCGATAGCTGCAACCAGTGCGGCCTCTGCATCGAGAGTTGCCCGGTTCAGGCCATTGATCCGGACACGTCAAAAGTTTCTGATGACTGTCTGATGTGTTTCCGCTGCGTCAAGGTCTGTCCGCAGGGTGCCCGCGCCATCACCGGCGCCAAGGGCCTGGCCTTCAAAGGTGCCATGAAGGGTCTGGAAGTGGCCTGCCTGAAACGGCGTGAACCTGAGTTTTTTATCTAGTTATCTGTCCAAAGGTAGAAGAAATTATGTAATAAATTACTCTATGGATGAAAATAATTTACTAGCATGAATTTGTCAGCTTGATCATTGTGCTGTAAATACAGGGCTTTTTGTATGGTATGCGCCTTGCTTATAAACCTGCTGAAATTTGATATAATTTATTGAGAGGTAGGTATGTTGAATCGTAACCACATTGTGCGTGGGTTTCTTATATTGATATTGGCGGTCGTCCTGAGCGGTTGCTCCGCTGAGGGCAGCAAACGCTACAAGCTGATTGATTTTGGCCTGGTCGGCAATGAGCAGATCATCGCCGAGGGTGATTATCTCTACATTAATGTTCTGCTGGGCAATCCAACCAACGCGGACATGCTGGAGATGGCCGGCAAGGCGCTGGATCGGCTCAACAATATTGCTCTTCTCGGTGATCAGTCTGAGAGCTGGCCCGATGTTACGCAGGATTATATAAATATCCTGGACGTTATGGGGCGCCTGCGCGATCTGATGCTGGAAAATGCGGTCGGCTACCGTCCGGGGGTCGCCTGGGATGCATTCTATGGCAAGGCTGAGCAGGCCGGTGATTATGAAAACTTGACCGAAGATCAGATTAAAATCGCCTTTGGCCACATTCTGACGGCGCCGATCGATGAGTTTGAAGATCAGATCATTTTTGATGAAGATGGCAACTATAAGGCTGACCCCGGCTTTTCGGTAGGCGACAGGGCCACCCGGGCGGCGGCCATTGATCTGGCGGCAGTGGTTGCCAACGTGCAGAGTGCATCCGCATATGAGATGCTCGAATACCTGATGACGGCCGATGTTGCGCTGCTGTATGACGCCTTCTCCAGTATTAAAATCAACGGTTTTGAAGATCTTGAGCAGGCGGAGCGTGTCCAGGCGGTGGTGATCGGTCTGATAACGGCCCTGCATGATGTTCTGCCCATGCTCTACAATGAGGTGCTGCCCATCCTGAACAATGAGAAGCCCGGCTTGCTGGCTGAGGTGCTGAAAGCGCTGGATGTTGTAACAGTTGAAGATCTCTGCAGTGTCATGCGAGTCCTATTTAAGCTTATGGGCGATCTGGAAATTGTCGGCGAGGATGGCGAATGGGTCGAGAGCGCCAAGAAGATAATGGAGAAGCTCAATGAGTTTACCTCTGAGCTCTTCATCGGCCTGGATCTGAAGGGGCTGGTTGTTCTGGTGCAGTACCTGTTCAATGTCAATGAGGATGGCTCGGATAATGTCTTTGTGCACAATCTGAAGACCTTTCTCTGCCAGGTCACGGATGTGCAGCATGATACCTACAACCCGCGCGGAAAAATTCCGCAGACCATGGGGGCGATCACCTTTCTGGATCATCTGATCAAGCGTGATGGTCTGAGTAAGTATAATTATTCGGGAAATCTCTATCCTGAAAATGCATCCATAGGAAGACTCTTGCCTCCCAGCTACAACTATTATGACTATGAGAATCTGAGTGAAGCGCGGCCGCGCGGCCGGCGCCAGTCGACCTGGCAGCCCTACGGTGATGATGTCAAGGACGCGGCTGCCAGGGCCGAGAGCGCCAAGGGAGTTAAGGCAAAGTTCTGGCCGGTCAATCCGGTTGCTGAGCAGGGCGGGGCGGTGCTGGTGGCTGATCCGGGCATGTTCGACCTCTATGCGCTGCTGATGAGCCTCTACGGCGCAACCGATGAGCAGGGCGCGCATGCTATCTGGGAGGGGCTGGCCTGGATCGTGGACCGCGAGTGCGTTGTCTGGGAGATCTTGGGTATCGACACGAGCCTTAAGTGGCCGGTGGCGGTATCCGACATCATCGGCCTTGACGCCAATGAGTCTCTGATCACGCTGGCCTATGTTCAGGCCATGTTTCGCGAGACCGGGCTGCCGGGAGAGTCGGGTTCGCTGGTCGAGAGCGCCATGACGGGCTGGATGCTGGATGAGAAGGGCTTCGGCGAGGTCGACACGATGTACGGTCTGCTGGTTGATCTGGGAGAGCTGGCCGGCAGCCGGGGAGAGTTTACCCCGGACAGTGGCGCCTACCATTTTGCCCTGGATATGCTCAGGATGATAACCTTAAGGGCGCGGCCATAGTTGAGAGATATGCATGAGCTGATGCTCTTTACCGATGGCAGTGCGCAGTCTGGGATTGGCTATGGGGCCTATCTCGCCCTGGCTGAAATCGGGCTGGCGCCGGATGTCATGCGACCGCAGATCAGGGTCAGGCGTTTTGAACAGACCTCGTCAACCAGGCTGGAGCTTCAGACGCTGCTCTGGGCCTTAAACGAGGTTTCAGGCGTGGGCTGCCGGGTGACGGTTTATACCGATTCTCAGAATATCATGGGTCTCAGGTGCCGGCGGGCTAAGTTGGAACAGAGCGCTTATCGCTCCAGGAACGGCCGGCTGCTCAATAATGCCGAGCTCTACCGCGAGTTCTTCAGTCTGAGTGATCAGTACGCCTTTGAACTGGTCAAGGTCAGAGGACATCAGCCTTTTGATCAGAAGGATGAGATAAACAGGATCTTTACTCTGGTTGATCGTGCGGCCCGCAGGGCGTTGAGAGTTGCTGAGGCAAGATCAGAATGCTGAAGAGAGGCGCGTTGGCGCTGGCTGCAGTCGGTCTGATAATGTTTGCCTATGAGCTATTCTGGGGCCTGCTCTTTCCGTTTTCGCCCATTAAACTTGGCTTTGAACGGCTGGAGTCTGAGCGCGCGGCGGTGATCTACCCTCAGGGTGAAAATTTGCCGGCTGACTACCGCGCGTTGGATCGCCTGATGGCTGATGCTGAAACATTCCATGGGCTCAACTTTCGCAAACCGGTGGCTGTGATCATCTGCGCCAGCTCGGCCCAGTACCGGCGCTTTTCAACCCAGCGCTCGCCTCTCTGCACCATGGCCACCGGCACGGTGATCTATGTCAACCCCACCATCAGGGCGACCGGGCGTGATGTTGAGGGTTTCTTGAAGCATGAGCTCTCGCACGCCATCATCTATCAGAACACGACGCCCTGGAAGGCCCTCAAGCTCAGCAGCTGGGCCACCGAGGGGCTGGCAATCTGCTACGGCAATCCGCACCACTACTACAGCGGCCCGGAGTTTGCCCGGTTAGCTGAGGACTACTTCCTGGATATCTTTGATGGCATGCATAGGCTGGATGAGATTCCGGCTGATATCAGATATCTTTTTCTCTATGCCGAGTACCGCAGCTTCCTCGAGTATCTGATTGCCAGGGACGGGCTGGATAAGTTTTTGGAATTTATGCTCGCCTATAAGGATGAGCCCAAGCTGGAAGAGCAGCTCTTTGCTGAGATGTATGGCGCTGAGTTGCGGGAACTGTTTGGTGAGTTCAGGGATAGAGTAGGCCATCCATAAAGGATGGCCTACTTTTCTGGTTTTGCTTATTTCTTTTTAAGATTTGCAACGTGCTGAGCAGCACGGCGGCCGGCAAAGAAGCCGTCAGCAATTGAGGTTCCGCTGCAGCAGTAGCCGTTGGAGCAGATACCGATGGCGTTACGGCCGGCGGCATAGAGCCCGTCAATGGAGGAACCGTCTTCGCGTACAACCTGTCCGGTCTCCTCGTTGACCTTGAGTCCGCCGAGGGTCATGGCTGCGGTGGGGATTCCGCCCTTGGTCATGGTGTCAGTGAAGTTCTGCAGTGAACAGTCAATGGCATAGTAGGGGGCTTTGTCCTGCGGCACAAAACGCTTGGGGTATTTGCCGAGGGGATCGGGATCGCCCTTGGCTGCGATGGCGTTGTACTCGGACATGGTCTTGTTCAGACCCTCCACGTTGACGCCAAGTTTGACTGCCAGCTCGGTCAGAGTCGGAGCTTTCTTCTTGGTCACAAGCAGCATGGGGCCGGTGGTGATCTTCTGGAAGAAGGCCAGCTGGTCCCAGAGGTGGCTGACGGCTTCCTTGTAGGTCTCTGCATCGAAGACCAGGAAGGCATCGCCGTTATTTTCAACGATGTAGTCACCCTGCTTGGCGCCGTAGAGGTCCTCACTGCAGATACGCTCACCGGCTCTGTTTACGAGCACGCCCTGCATGAGAGCCTCTGGCGGCAGGTAGAAACGCCAGGCTGACATTTTGTCCATCTTGTCGACAGCACCGCCGGCGCTCTGACCCATGCGGATGCCGGTGCCGTTATCGGTGTAGGTACCCAGCGGCAGGCAGCGCAGGAAGATCGGGTTGTGCTCCTTGACCATCTCTCTGTTGAACATGAAGCCGCCAGCACACAGGATAACGCCGTTCTTGGCCTTGGCGCGGTAGGGCTTGGCTGTCAGGTTGAAGAGAGCCTGGCTGATGGAGTTGATAACCTTGCCGGCCGGCGGCATGTAGGTGTTGGCCTTTGAGTTGATCTTGGCCAGCAGCGAGTCGATCTTTGCCGGCAGGGTTCCCGGGTCGATAGAGCGTCCCTCAACGCCGATCACGTTGCCCTTATCGTCAAAGGCCAGGTTTTCGATTCTGGTCTGGCAGCGCACGTTGATGCCGTTATTGTAAACGGACTCTTTCAGCGAATGGAAGAGCGCCAGGCCTGAGATGCCGGCGCCCTTGGCGCGGTGACCGCGGGGGGCAGCCTTGGCAACGGCTTTGTTCAGCTCGTTGTTTTCGCTGCCTGAAAAGTAAAGGTAGTAGTCGTCAGTGGGGTAGGATGTCTTGAAGGGACACATGGAAGCCTCAAAGGGCACTCCCTGCTTCTCAAGCCATTCGATCATACCTACGGATTCGTTACAGAAACGGCGCAAGGTTTCATCTTTAACAGCGCCGGTGATCTCTTTCTGGAGATATTTGAACATCTCCTCCGGAGTATCCTCAAATCCGGCCTCTTTCTGGTACTTGGTACCACCGCCGGCATAGACAACGGCGCCACTGGCGGATGTAGATCCACCACCGTTGAAGCTTTCGAGCACCAGAACATCTGCCCCCTGCTCCTTTGCCTCAAGCGCAGCAACCGCACCTGCTCCGCCGAAACCGACGACGATTACGTCTGATTCGGCATCCCAATTACTGTTTGTAGCCATAATTTCCTCCTGATGGTTTCGGATCCGCCTTGAAGTGAACAAGCCCGGACCGATAGATATTATTTGGTGGCGATTATTATAGCTTTTTCAATTAAACGCAATCTAATTTAAGAATTCAATTCTGAACTGAATTCATTTCCTAATAATTTAAGCAAACTCCATAGACATGGTGATCAATAGCAGCACTATTACAGTGCCTTGCACATCAGCTCTCCTTGATATGCACATCCACCTGCGGGAAGGCGATCGTGATGCCGTTTTGCCTGAAGAGGTTGTCGATGCTGTAGCGCAGGTCGCTGGGGATGCTCCAGAGGCCGCTCAGGGGAATCCAGACGAAGAGCTCAAAATTGAGCGAGTTGTCGCCGAATTCGCGGAAGAGTACGAAGGGCTGCGGCGCCTTGAGTACCTTGGGGTGGTCATTGGCGGCCTTGATCAGGAGCTGTTCAACCTTGCGGGTGTCGGAGCCGTAGGCCACGCCGACTTTGACGTTGGCCCTCAGTACCTGGTCGGTTTTGCTCCAGTTGATGATGTTCTTTTCCAGGAAGCTGGAGTTGGGCACCAGAATGTCGGCATTGTCAAAGGTCAGGATGCGGGTGCAGCGCGCCCCGACCTCCTGGATGACGCCCCACTTGCCCTCGATCTCAATGATGTCGCCGATACGGATGGGCTGTTCGGCCATGATGATGAAGCCGCTGATGAAGTTGTTGAGCAGGTTCTGGGCGCCGAAACCGATACCGATGGCCAGTGCTCCGCCCATCAGGGTGAAGATGGTCAGCGGGATGTTGACCGTCTTGAGTGCGAAGAGCACCAGGATGAAGAAGACAAAGTAGTAGATGGCGGCTTCCATGATGGCCAGGGAGTTCTTGTCCAGCCGGCCGCTCATGTGCTGGGTGAATTTGCGCAGGATAAATTTGGTCAGCAGCACGCCGATGACCAGGATCAGGACTGCCACCAGCAGTTTGCTGATGGTCACCGGGTGCTCGTCGATGACCCAGAGTTCGGTGTCCAGAATTTTCCTGACCCATGAGGCTGACAGGCTGGTGGCATCTGTGATGCTGAAGTGCTCCTTCTCTAGGCCTATCTCGTCCTGCAGCCGTCGGGCGAGGTTGAGTGATTGGCGCAGGGCCGCGGCATATTCAAGGTTGCGGTCCATCAGGCGCGAGAGGGCCAACAGGCCGTTCTCATAGTGCTGTCGGGCCTCCAGGTTGTTCTCGGCGATGACCTTGTTGATTGATGAGAGCTGCGGCTGCAGGCTGGTCTGATCATTTTCCTGCAGGGTGATCATGCGTTTGAGGGAGGCGATGTAGATGCTGACATCGCGCTGCCAATTTTCAAGTGTCTGGCGGTTGATCTTGACGTTTTTAACCAGCTCGTGGCGCCGCTGCCAGATCTGCTCCTCATGGGTGGTCAGCTGGAGCATGCTGTCGGTCTGCTCCAGAACCTTCTGATAGGTCTGGCGCCAGAGCTCGCGCTCATGCAGGAAGGCCTGATCAGTTGCGGAGGCCTGGCCCTCATCGGCCTGCTGCTCCTGAGCCGAGAGCCAGCGTTTTTCCACGCCCTGCTGTTCGTTGAGCAGCTTGTTCTTGCGGGCATCGAGCAGGGCGCGGCGCTTCTGCAGCTCATCCAGTTTGGCCGCCAGATCGGTCTCGTCAAATATGAGCCTGTCCTGGACCCAGGCTTTTTTGCGCTCAACCTGGCGGGACTTCAGCCTGGCGAGATCCTTCTCCATGATGGCGTTGCTGTACTGAATCTTATGCATCTCATGCAGGGCGGTGGCGTAGTCCAGATCAATCTGGGCTTTTTTGAGGTCAATGGCATTGCCCAGCTGTTGGAACTGATCCCGGGCGGCGCGCAGCTGCTGGGCGGCCTGATCTTTCTGTTCGAGGGCGTCGTCCAGGGATTTGCGTTCCAGGTCCAGCGTGACGGCGGCGGACTCCAGGAATTGCAGGGTGGCGCTGTATTCATAGTCCACCGTGTCGTAGTCGCTAAGGTTGTAGGGCGGGCTCTTGATGTTCGCGGTAGCCTCTTTGTCGCTCTTCTTGAGCAGCTCCAGCTCTTTTTGCAGGGAACTCTTGCGTTTGACGGCTGTCAGCAGACGCTGGTAGGCGGTCTCGGTCTTGCGCAGCTGGACCAGCTGATACTGCAGCTGTTCAGCCGGCAGGCCGGTGTTGCCGATGCCGAGGCTCTTCTGGATCTCTTCAGACTGATAGATTTTATCGCGCAGCGTGCTGATCTGATTTTCTATCTCGAGGATGCCGCCCGGCTCTTCGGTACTGGCGAAGGCCAGGGATCCCCAGAAGATGCAGATGATTAATATTTTGAGTTTAATTCGCATCGTTACTAAATATCATCGGGCATCGTTTTAGGGAAGAGCCATGTGTCGATTAGTTGGGCGGCGGGTTGTCTTCTGAGTTGCGGTCCGTAATATGTTGGTAGAGGAGGTGCATATGTCTAATTATAATACTGCCCTGAGGGGATATGCCGCCAAGCGGATCGAAGAGATCGATGCGGCGGACATTTTGATCGGCATACCATGCTTCAATAATGAGAAGACCATCCCGCACGTGATTCAGATGGTCAGCCACGGACTCTTCAACCATTATAAGGACCGTCATTCGGTGATTCTGATTGCGGACGGCGGCTCAACCGATGATACGCGGGAGGTCTCCAAGGAGTTCCAGGTCAAACCCTGGCAGGAGAAGATGGTTACGATCTACCGCGGTCCCGGCGGCAAGGGCACCGCCCTCAGGTCCATCTTTGAGGCCGCCATCCGCCTGAACGTCAAGGCCTGCGCTGTGGTGGACGCCGATCTGCGGAGCATCACCTCGGACTGGTTGAAGTATCTGCTGAACCCGATCCTGGAAGATGAGTATCAGTTTGTTTCGCCGATCTATATGCGCCACAAGTTCGACGGCACCATTACCAACAATATTGTCTACAACCTGACGCGCTGCCTCTATGGCAAGCGGGTTCGTCAGCCCATCGGCGGCGACTTCGCCTTTTCGGCCAGCCTGGCGCGCTTCTATGCCGATCAGGCTGTCTGGGAGACGGATATCGCCCGTTTCGGCATCGACATCTGGATGACGACGACGGCCATCAACAGCGGCTTTAAGATCTGCCAGTCCAACCTGGGGGTCAAGATTCACGATGCCAAGGATCCGGCCGCCCAGCTGGGGCCCATGTTCAGGCAGGTCATCGGAACCCTGTTTAATCTGATGGAGATCTATGAGGAGAACTGGCGCACGGTCACGGGCAGCCAGGCAGTTGAAACCTTTGGCCTGACTGAAAGTTTTGAGCCCGAGCCGGTCAGCGTCAATCTGGAGGCCATGGTTGAGCTCTTCAAGCTCGGATATCAGCAGTTCGGCGTTTTGTGGAAACAGATCTTCTCTCCCGAGTGTTTCCGCGAGATCAAGAAGGCCGCAGATACCCCGGCGGATGAATTCAGTTTTCCGATGCAGAGCTGGGTCAAGATTCTCTTTGAGCTGGCCGCCACCTTCCACGCCTGGCCCCATAACCGCATCAAGCTGATCGATCTGATGGTGCCGCTCTACTATGCGCGGGTGGCCTCCTTCGTCAATCAGGCCCGCGACATGGATTCGCAGGCGGCAGAGGCTCTGCTGGAAGAGCAGGCCTGTCTGTTTGAGGCGCAGAAACCATACCTGATCGAGGTCTGGGACCGCAAGTATGCGGAGCGGCAGAACGCCTAGGTTCAGCTGCTAAAAATAGCGATTGCCAAATGTTTTAAATAGGCCTAGAGAGCGGCCATGGATATTATATTCTTGCGCATGCTCATGACCTTTTCGCTCTCCTTCCTGTTTGGACTGGAGCGGCAGAAGTCCCACAAGCCCATCGGCTTCGGCACCTTTATCTTTGTCTCTTCAGGCGCCTGCGTCCTCGGCATCATTGCCGTGCATCTGAATCATGAAAATCCGCTGCCGCTTTTGAGTGCCGTGGTGACGGGTATCGGTTTCCTGGGCGCCGGCGCCCTGATCAAGAACGGCGATAAGGTTTTCGGCTTCACCTCGGCCGCCCTGATCTGGACCTTTGCCATCCTGGGTCTCTGCATCGGTCTGGGCGAGTATCAGATAGCCCTGCTGCTCTACCTGTTTATCTGGACGGTGACCTTTGTTGACAAGTACCTGCAGCTGGCCGGTATCGGCTCCTACCGCAAGAGTCTGACCATCAGACTCAATCAGATCATCGATCTGGCGGTGCTGGAGGATCTGATCGCAGACAGCAAACACTTCAAACTGGACGCGCTGGAGGTTGACCGCTCCGAGAATCAGATGGTGGTGAGCTATGACGTGGCCACCACCCATGCTAGAATTATGGAGCTGCTGGAGGTCATTCAGCAGCAGACCTGGTTTGAGTCCTACCGGGTCGAGTAGGATTATGGCTGGCCGGCTTTACTTGGTTGCCGGCCGCGCTATCATTTAGGTATGAAAAAGGGTAATCTGCCTGAAGACCTGGTGGCGCTGGGTCAGATCGAGCATGTCGATATCCAGAACCTGGATGATCTGCTGAGTGTCATCTATGCTGCCATAGAATCCAGCATCAATGCGGTGATCATTACCGATCTGGATGGCGGCATTATCTATGTCAATCAGGCCTTTCTGAAGATGTTTGACTACTCCGACCGCCAGAGCCTGATGGGCATGAATGCCGCCGAGCTCTTCGCCTCTCGCGAGATCAGGAGCCTGAGCGATGCGGAGAGCATTATCGATGCCTCCAGCCGGGACATCGAGACCTTCCGGGCCCTGCGAGAGAACAATCAGACCATCTTTGTCGATGTTTCAACCTCCAAGGTTGCCAACCAGGAGGGCAAGGTTGTCGGGCGCATGGCCTCCTTCATCGACATCACCGACCGCAAACATGTGGAGGAGGAGCGCGAGATTCTGATCAAGCAGCTGCAGGACGCCCTGGATAAGATCAAGACCCTGCGCGGGCTGCTGCCCATCTGCGCATCCTGCAAGAAGATCCGCGATGACAGCGGCTACTGGCATCAGATCGAAGCCTATGTGGAGCTGCACTCCGAGGCGGTCTTCTCGCACGGGATCTGCCCGGAATGCATGCAGAAACTCTATCCGGAACTGGCTGATAAGATTGCCCGCAGCAAGGTTAAAACGGACAAATAAACCTTAGCGCCTTGCTCCGTTTTTTCTTCTGGTGTAGAGCTCTAGCTAATCATGGATCACTCTTCCCGGCTCGGTCATGAGCGTATCAGCAGACTGATGGTCAAGTTCTCCATCCCCGCCATTGTGGCGCTGATGGTGCAGGCTTTCTACAACGTGGTTGACCGCATCTTTGTGGGCCGCGGCGTGGGCGCCGACGCCATCGCCGGCATCACGGTCTGCTTTCCCTTCATGCTGGTGATCATGGGGTTCAGCGCGTTGATCGGCGTGGGCGGCACCTCCCTGATCTCCATGCGCCTGGGCGAGGGCCGGCCCGAGGAGGCCGAGAAGGTGCTGGGCAACGCCATGTTCCTGATGGTGGTCATCGCGTTCTTCACCACCGTCACCGGCCTGATCTTCCTGGATCCGCTCCTGAAAATTTTCGGTGCCAGCCCGCGCATCCTGCCTTACGCCCATGACTATATGTCCATCGTGCTGCTGGGCACCATCTTCGGGGTCACCGGCCACGGCATGAACAACTTCATCCGCGGCGAGGGCAACCCCAGACGGGCCATGTCGACCATCATCATCGGCGCGCTGCTGAATGTTGTCCTGGACCCGATTCTGATCTTCGGCTTCGACATGGGCATCCGCGGCGCGGCCATTGCGACCCTGTTGGCCCAGATGGCGAGCGCCGTGCTGGTGGTATCCTACTTCTGGAGCGGCCGCAGCCAGGTCAGGGTGCATCTGCACAACTTCAGGCCGCGCATGAACATAGTGCGCTCCATGCTGGCCATCGGCATGGCGCCCTTCGCCATGCAGCTCTCATCCAGCCTGCTCAACACCATTCTCAACCATCAGCTGCGCATCTATGGCGGCGATCTGGCCATCTCGGTCATGGGCATCATGTTCAGCATCCTGATGCTGATTGTGATGCCGGTCTTCGGCATCAGTCAGGGCTCGCAGCCAATCATCGGCTACAACTACGGGGCCCGGTCGTTTGATAGGGTGCGCAAGACCCTGACCCGGGCGATCATGGCGGCCACCATCTGGACCCTGCTGGGCTGGCTGCTGGCCATGACCATCCCGGCGCAGCTGATGAGCCTCTTTGCCGGCGACCATCCTGAGCTGGTTGAGATGGGCCAATCCTCCATGCGGATCTTCCTCTGTATGCTGCCGATTGTGGGTTTCCAGATCATCAGTTCGCAGTACTTCATGGCCGTGGGCAAGGCGCCGCTGGCCATGCTGCTGGGCCTCTCGCGTCAGGTTCTGATCCTGATTCCGATGCTGCTGATCCTGCCGCGTTTTCTGGGGCTCGAGGGGGTCTGGCTGGCCGGGCCCATCGCCGATGCCAGCTCGGCCCTGCTGACCGCCTACTTCATCCGGCGCGAGATCCGCTCCATGCGCAAGATGACCTAGATGTAATCTTGGGGTCACCTTCAGGTCATTGCCGCCTGCTAAGCTGGCGGCAACTTTGATAAGGAAGGTGACCATGAAGAAATTTTACCTGCTTCTGTTGGCCGCGCTGGTGCTGGGCGGCTGCAAGGATTCGGATGACAGCCAGATGCTGATGTGGCTGCTGATGCCCAAGCCCGGGCCGGTCTCCCTGGACAAGGACAGCCCGCTTGTCTACGCCAAGGCCGGTGAGCCCTACCGCCTCAGCCTGGGCATCAGCGGCGGCTCGGGGCGTTACCTCTTCAGCCTGCCCGAGGGCGCGAAGATGCCCGCCGGTTTGACACTGGAGTCAAACGGCGTCATCAGCGGCCGGCTGGCAGCGGGCGTTGCGCCCGGCGACTACGGCTTCAAGGTCAATGTGCGCGACGCTGCGCCGGGCGGTGAGAAGTACACCGACAGCAGCAGCTATGTGATCACGGTGGACAATCGACCCTTTGAGTGGACCGTGGTGGCCCACTTCGCGGTGGACAACGACATCTCGCGCGACATGGAGCGGGAGTTCGGCCCGGTCAGCAACTATCTGGCGACCCTCGAGAAGGTCAAGGCCGCCGACAAGGAGAACCGCATCCGCATGGTGCTGCTGCTGGACGGCGAGAAGAGCTCCAAGTTCAAGGACGGCTACTACTATCTGAGCGGCGGCAAGATTGAAGATGACCTGGTCAAACCCATGACCGAGTTCAACTCGGGCGACCCGGCGGTCAGCGAGGCCTTCATGGACTGGGCCATCAAGGACCGGACGAGCTCCAAGCGCTACCTCTACACCATCTTCAACCATGGCGGCGGCTTTGACGACATCAGCAAGGACGGCGTTCCGCCGGCAGAGAGCGAGAGTTATACGGGCGCGGCCCAGTCCATCGGCAATGATGAGAGCCACAGCGCCGACAGCCTCTCGCATCATGAGCTTGAGCGCCTGACCGCCTACCTGAAAAGTCTGACCGGCCAGAAGATCGATCTCTTCTACACCTACGCCTGCCTGATGGGCGGGGTGGAGCTGGCCTACGAGGTGCGCGAGAATGCCGACTATCTGCTCTTCTCCGAGGAGTCCTTCCCGGCCGACAAGTGGTCCTATGAGGCCTTGAGCGCGCTGGTCAAGAATCCGGCCATCCCGGTAGCTGATCTGGGCCGGGCCTTCTGCGACTCGTCCTACGACTACTTCTTCAAGCTGGATGGCGGTGTCGAATTCACCCTCTCGCTTGCGGATCTGAGCAAGATGGATGCCCTCTACACGGCCATTGACGACTATGCCGGGGCGGCCTTGAGCGATATCGGTTCTGAGCGCGCCAGGGCGGCCAGGTACAACAGGGCCGCCCATGAGAGCTTCTCCATGCTCGACTATGATATCCCGGCTGGCCAGAGTTTCTACTACATGGATCTGGTCGACTATCTGGACCGCATCTTGACCGCCGACGGCATATCTGCGGCGGTCAAGACCGAGGCCGCCAAGGTCAAGACGGCCTTCAATGAGAGCCTGGTCTATGAGCGCCACCTGCTCTTTGATGAGGCCAAGGGCATGTACATCTTCCACAATGTCTGGGACGGCGGCTCGCCGCTCTACAGTCCGGAAACCTATGCCGATATCTTGCGCTTCGGCAGCAACCGCTGGACCGACTATCAGAAGAAGCTGCTTGAGTTGAAGTAGGGGAGGCGGCGGGGAGAACCCGCCGCCTTTTAATCGAGGTTGTTTTCGAAGTTATCCATCAGCATGCCGAAGAGCATGTCGTTGCGTTTGGTTTCGCTCTTCAATTTCTCATTGCTGTTCAGCTGATCTTCAATGGACTTTTTCTGTTTGTCTGAGATCTCACCGCTGACAGAAAATTTGCCCTGTTCATCGATCTCAATCTCCAGCTCGGCCTCGCTCTCTCCCAGCGCCGCACCCAGTATCTTCTCGATCTCACTGTCGATCAGGCTGTCGCTGGCGTCCAGGGCCTTCTCAAGGCTGCTGTAGCTGATCTGGCCGGCCAATCTGTCCATGGCCAGCATCTCTTTGTCCAGCTGCTTGAAGAGCTTAACGTATTCGCTGTTCTGGTTTAGCCTGGTTTCCAGCTCGCCTTTGAAGTCGCCCTCAACCCTGATCTTGCCGTCATCGCCCAGGTAGATGCCAAGTTCCTGATCCTGGCTGATGCCGAGCTGTTTGAAGATCTGCTCCTCAATCTGCATCAGCTTCTCTTCGCCGGCCATGATTTTGTTGTACTGGGCCATGAATTGGGCTTCGCCCGAGAGTTTGATGGTGTCCTGGTTGATCTGCCCGGGTCTGCTGTTGCAGGCCTGGCAGTCACTGTTGATGCCGGTTATCTGGTTGACCGGCATGCTGCTTGAAATCTTCATAATGCCTCCTTGGCTGTGATTTTAGCACGCTCAAGATTAGCCTATGAAGATTACGCCAGGATTACCGGAAGATTATCATTCGAAGATCAGGCTGAAGATGCAGCCCGGCCCGCTCTCGAGCTGCACCTGCCCGCCGTGGGCCTGCATGATGGAGCGCACCAGGCTCAGGCCCAGGCCGTGGCCGCTGCTGGTGCGGCTCTTTTCGCAGCGGTAGAAGCGCTCGAAGACCTTCTCCTGCTCGCTTGAAGGTATGCCGGGGCCGTTGTCGCCAACTGAGATCTGTCCAGGGCCAACCGTGATCTCGACCCTGTCCGCGGTATATTTGATGGCGTTGTCGATCAGGTTGCTCAGGGCGCGCTGCAGCAGCCTTCGGTCGCCGTAAATTGGGGCCGGCAAGGCCGCAAGCTTGAGCTCAAACTTTAGATTGCGGTCTTCGGCCACGGCCGAGAAGATCTCGTAAGCCTGGCCGGCCAGCTCATTCAGGTCAATGCGGTCACGTTCAAGCTGCATGACCCCGGCGTCGGCCGCGGCGATGTCGAGCATGGTGTTGATCATCTCCTTGAGGCCGTTGTTCTCCTCCAGCACGGCGATGGCCATTTCGCGGTATTCATCAATGGTTTGCTCGCCGGTCAGGGTGGTCTGGACGATGCCGCCGATGCGGGTCAGGGGGCTGCGCATGTCGTGGGCCACATTGTCGGTGACATCCTTGAGTTCGCCGACCAGCTCCTGGATGCGGTCGAGCATCTGGTTGAAGGCCTCGGCCAGCTCCTCAATTTCAAGCCCCTCATGGCCGGACGGTACACGCATCTCAAGATTGCCATGTCGGATCTCATTGGCCGTGGTGGTGACCCGCTTGACGCCGCGCATGGCCTGTCTGGCCACCAGAAAACCGGCCAGCAGGCCGCAGATGATCAGCAGGGCGATGATGATGGCGGCCGCCCCGGCCATGAAGAGCAGCATCTCGCGATCAAGGGTCAGGTGCTCGCCGGTCTGGAACCAGTTGCCGTCGGTCATCTGCTTGCTGTAGACCTGTACGTCGCCGACGCGGCTGTACTCAGCTGTGAAACGCGGATCGGGCAGCTCTGGCCAGTCCTCCAGGCTGGTGGTGGCCAGGGCCTGTCCCGCGGGACCGACGATGCGGAAGAAGATGCGGTTGGTGCCCTCGAGCTGGGCCTCATGGCGCAGGGCCCCCTCCAGCTTGGCCAGGCCGTGCTCGGCGTAGAACTCCTCCATCTCCAGGGTGATGGCGTAGAGGTAGTCCTTGGAGGCCTCCTCCAGGTCGGTGTAGATCAGCAGCAGGTTGAGGCCCAGGGCCAGCACTCCCAGCAGGGTTGCGGCGCCCGCATACCAGAGGGCCAGGCGCCAGGTCAGGGAGAGCTTCCTAACGTTTCTCAAGCACATAGCCCACCCCGCGCACCGTATGGATCAGGCGGCTGCCAAAGGGTTTGTCGATCTTGTCGCGCAGGCGGCAGATGCGGGCCTCCACCACATTGGTCTGGGGATCAAAGTTGTAGTCCCAGACATGGTTGATAATCATCATCTTGGAGACCACCTTGCCGGCGTTGCGCATCAGATACTCCAGCAGCGAGAACTCGAGGGCCTGCAGCGGGATCTCCTCGCCGGCGCGGATAACCTTGCGCCGCACTACGTCCAGCTCCAGGTCGTCCACCTTGAGGGCCGTGGCCTCCTTGGAGGTTCCGCTGCGGCGCAGGATGGCCTGGATGCGGGCCAGCAGCTCGGCAAAGTCAAAGGGTTTGACCAGGTAGTCGTCGCCGCCCGACTGCAGTCCCCTGATGCGGTCATCGACGCTCTTGCGGGCGCTCAGCACCAGCACCGGGGTCTGGTTGCCGGTCTGGCGGGTAGTTTCGATCAGGCTGAGGCCGTCCAGCTTGGGCAGCATGATGTCGATGATGGCCAGGTCAAACTCCTCGTTCTGCAGCCAGCTGAAGCCGGCTTCGCCGTCCGCGGCGTGCAGTACCGTGTAACCGGCCTGCTTGAGCCCCTTGATGATAAACCCGGCCGTTCTGATGTCGTCTTCTACCAGCAGTATCTTCATAACTCTTATTTTAAGAAGCCGGGCAGGGGCGGTAAAGTTAAAAGCGTATTATGACTAAATGATAATCTCGATCGTCTCGCCGCTCTCAAATAGATGCGTTTGCGTTTCGCCGCCCAGGATGGTTGCACTCAGCTGGCTGCCGCTGCGCTCAATCTTGATGCTGAACTCATCGCCGAAGGCCCGGATCTGCTCCAGGCTCATGCGCTCCCAGCCGGCCGGCAGCTGGGGCTTGATCTCGAAGGAGCGCAGGCCGGTCGGGCGGATGCCGAAGAGTCCCTCGGTGAAGACCCGGCAGTAGAGCCCGCTCTCGGCCGCGAGGTGGCGCTGGCCGCCTTCGGGCCAGGCTTCGACCGCATAGGGCACATGCTCGCCCAGCAGCCGGCGCCTGCTGTAGGCTTCAAGGTATTCAAGCGTTGTTTCGGTTTCGCCGGCGCTCAAAGCGCCGCGCAAGCCGTAGAGGGTCGAGCGGTCCCAGAAGGTCCGCTTGCCGGCCTGGGTGGCCAGGCCGTCTTTGGTCCAGAGTTTTTCCGAGAAGAGCGCTCTCAGGGTCTCGTCACGCCGGTTGAAGATGCCCACGGTCAGCGGGATGCAGATCCAGGCCCGCAGGTTTTTGTTGCCTTTATAGTAGCGGTAGGTCTGGAAGCCCTCCACTTCGGCGCCGAAAAAATTCTCGATGGCCTCGCGCAGCTTGGCGGCTTCATCAAGGTATTTAACCTCCTTGCCGAGTTCGCCGGCCAGGTATGCGGCCGAGATCAGGGCGTCATAGTGCAGGCAGGAGGTGCAGAGGTTGGCGTCGCCCGAGGGGAAGCGGTTTTCCAGCTCGTCGCTGTCGGAGGCGATCACGCCGTCGGCATTGGTCTGGCGCCGGCTGTACTCCAGGCACCACTCGATCAGGGGCCAGAGCTCCTTGGCGGTTGCCCGGTCGCCGTAGGCCAGGGCGAAGCGCGCCGCCCCGTAGGCGATCATGGCCTGGTCGCCGCGGTCGCCGGCCCCGTTCCAGTAGCCGTCGCCCTCGGCGATGATGGATGAGGGGATCGGGTTGTAGTCCGGGTTCATGTGGCGCGCAAACAGGCGGAAGCAGTTGATGGCGCTCTCATTGGCGTCTGAGTCGCCCAGCCAGGGGAAGAGGGGGTTGACATATTCGGCCTGGTCGTTGGCCCAGATGGCGGCATAGTAGTTGCCGCCGCCGGGGCCGTGCATCAGGCCGTTCTTGGTGGCGAAGATGCTCTCGGCGGCGCGCAGCTTGGCCAGGCGGAACATCTCATCAAACTCGGGGTTGGGCGTTTTCAGGACCAGCTTGGAGCTGAGGGATGCGACATAGTTGCGCCGCTGCTGCTCGGCCTCTCTGCAGTCAATATGATAGTCAAACTTTTCACTGGCCCGGTGACCGAAGATGATCAGGCTGCAGCTGAGGCTCTGGCCGGAATTGAGCTGATACTTGCCGCCGCCCAGCAGGCGCACGCCCAGGCGGTAGGGGCCGTACTTGCTGCGCATCTTCCAGGTCAGGCGGTCCTGGCAGCGCGGCGCGATGATTTCGATCACAGCTTCCTGCTGACTGGTGATGGTCCAGTTTTCGATCAGCACCGGCTGATGCAGGGCCGGCAAGATGGTGCGCGTAATTACGAGGCCGTCAGCTTCGGCTTCGATCGTCAGCGTGCCGTCAATGGTGATGGATGTGGTGCGCGGGCGGATTCTTTTGCCGTTCAGCCTGATCAGCGGCTCGGCGCGGAACTTCTTGATCAGGCTGGCCTCGGTCTTTTCGGGCAGGCGCCTCAGCATGGGCCAGACCAGCTTGCGCCTGAGTCTGAGGCGGCCGCGGCAGTCTACGCGATAGTTCAGGATGGCCGAGATCTGGCGCCCGCTCATCTCGATATGGTCCGCGTGGGGACCGTCAACCTTCCAGGTGATGCCGTTGTCTGTAATCTGCCAGCGGCTCATTGCGCCTCCCATGGTTAATAAATAAACTTATCTAACCATAGGAGGGCGGGCTGCTCAAGCGAATTATCCGACCTTCTTCTCCAGATAGTACTCGTAGTTGCCCTCGTAGCTCCTGAGCTCGCCGTGGTCGATCTCGATGACCCGGTTGACCAGCGAGCGCAGGAAGTGGCGATCGTGGCTGACCAGCAGCAGGGTGCCCTGAAACTTATGCAGCGCCTCCAGCAGGATCTCGCGCGACTGGATGTCGAGATGGTTGGTGGGCTCGTCCAGGATCAGCACGTTGATGGGGCGCGCCAGCAGGGTGGCCAGCACCACGCGGGCCTTTTCGCCGCCCGAGAGGTTTGCAATTTTCTTGTGCACGTCGTCGCCCTGGAAGAGGAAGGCTGCGGCCAGGTTGCGCAGGACGCCCAGGTTCAGGTCGGGCAGGGCGTCCTGAAGGGTCTCGAGCACGCTTTTTCCCCCCTCCAGCAGCTCCATGGAGTGCTGGCTGAAGTAGCCCAGATTGATGCTGGCGCCCACATTGAACTGGCCGCTGCTGGCTTCAGTCTGGCCGGCCAGCACCTTGAGGAAGGTTGACTTGCCGGCGCCGTTGACGCCCACGACCGCGATGCGCTGCAGGCGTCTTACCATGCCGCTGGCGCCGCTGAAGACGGACTTGTCGTCCCAGCTCTTGGCCAGGTCGTTGAAGACGTAGACGTCCTCGCCGCTCCTGGGCGGTTCGCTGAACTCAAATTTGACCAGCTGCTGCTGGGGCGGCAGTTCGATGCGCTCGATCTTCTCAAGCTTCTTGACCCGCGACTGGACCTGGGCCGCGTGCGAGGCGCGCGCCGCGAAGCGGGCGATGAACTCCTCCTCCTTGGCCAGCATCTCCTGCTGGCGGCGGTAGCTGGCCAGCAGCTGCTCGTAGCGGATCTCGCGCTCCTTCTCATAGAAATCGAAGTTGCCGCTGTAGGTGGTGATGGTCTTGTTGGCGATCTCGATGATGCGGCCGACGATGCGGTTCATGAAGTCGCGGTCGTGGCAGGTCATCAGCAGGGCGCCCTTGAACTCGCTGACCAGCCAATCCTCGAGCCAGATGATCGACTCCACATCCAGGTGGTTGGTGGGCTCGTCCAGCAGCAGCACGTCCGGGTTGATGGTCAGGATCTTGGCCAGCGCGATTCGCATCTTCCAGCCGCCGCTGAAGGACTCGACCGGCCGGTTGTAGTCGTCGGGTCCGATGCCGAGGCCGGTCAGGATCATCTGGGCGCGGCTCTCCAGGTCGTAGCCGCCGCGGTGCTCGAACTCGGCCTGGGCCTCGCCGTATTTTTCCAGCAGCTCGGCCAGCTCATCATCGCCCATGGGCTCGCACATGGCAGCCTCCATCTCGGCGATCTGCCCGCCCAGCAGAGTCACCTCTGCGCAGGCGCTCATGACCTCGGCGAGCGCAGTGCGGCCCCGCATATCGCCCACATCCTGGGAGAAGTAGCCCACCACGGTCTTCTTGTTCATGCTGATCTCGCCCGAATCGGCCTCCTCTTCGCCGGTGATCAGGCGGAAGATGCTCGACTTGCCGGTGCCGTTGGCGCCGACCAGGCCTGAGCGGCTGCCGGGCAGGATCTGGAAGCTGGCCTCTTTGAAGAGGATCTGCGGTCCGTACTGTTTGCTGATGTTGGTTAAGTGGATCATGCTTACTCCTTGGCTGAAAGGAGCTAGCACGTCGGTTGTTTGGCGGCAAGTCCAAAGAGCTGTCCGCGCTTGCCCGGCGGGGGTCAGATATGGTCCCGGGCCGATTATGGCTGCTCTCTGAGTTTCCGGATGCGGTTTCTGAGGGTGCTCGGGTGGATTTTCAGCAGTTCTGCGGCGCCCCCCGGGCCTTTGATCTTGCCGCCGCAGCGTTTGATGGCCGTCTCGATATGCTCGGCCATGGCCGCGTCCAGGCTGGGGAAGTGGTCGTGTGGATCCTCATTGGGGGAGGTGTTGAGGTGTTTGGTCAGGTCCAGGGGCCCGCCCTGGTGATAGATCAGCCCGCGCTCGACCACATTTTCCAGCTCGCGCACATTGCCGCGCCAGGGATGGTCGGTCAGGTGCTGCATTGAACCCTGTCTCAGCTCGGGAACCGGCAGGTTCATCTCGCGAGCCTTGCGGTTGGTGAAGTGGTAGATCAGGTGCGGAATATCTTCGCGCCGTTCCCTGAGCGGCGGAAGGTGGATCGGGAAAACATTCAGCCGGAACCAGAGATCGTCGCGGAAGTCACCCCGTCTGACCATCTCCTCCAGGTTGCGGTTGGTGGCGGCGATGACTCGGATGTCGAGCGGAATTGTCTTGCTGCCGCCGACGCGCTCGATCTCATGATTCTGCAGCACGCGCAGCAGGCTGACCTGGGCTGCCGGGGTCAGCTCGCCGATCTCATCCAGGAAGATGGTGCCGCCGTCGGCCCTTTCGAAGCGGCCGCGTTTGGTGTTGATGGCGCCGGTGAAGGCTCCCTTTTCATGGCCGAAGAGTTCGCTCTCAAGGAGATGCTCGGCAATGGCGCCGCAGTTGACCTTGATGAAGGGCCCCTGTCTGCGCGTCGAGAACTCATGAATGGCATTGGCAATGACCTCTTTGCCGGAGCCGGTCTCGCCGCTTATCAGCACCGGGCTGGGCATGCCGGCGACCCGCCTGACGTTCTGCATGATTTCGCGCAGGCCCATGTTGGCGCCGATGATGTTGGTGGCGGAGATTGGCTGCAGCTCATGCAGCAGAAAACGGTTGTCATCGAGCAGCCGGTCCTTCAGATTGGCCAGCTCCTTGTGCTTCAGGATGTTGATCATTGCCAGTCTGAGCGGTTTTTTGAGCATCGCCAGCAGTTCGGCATCTTTGGCGCCAAAGAGGATCTCTTCGTCATTGCCCAGGCTGAGAATCAGAAAATGTTCATCGTCCAGGTCGAGGGTCAGATTCAGGGCGGCAATTCTGTAGAGCGCCTGGTTCAGCATCACCCCGTTGTCGGGGTTGATTATATAGATGTCGTTTTGGCGCGAGGCGTCCATGGTCTCAATGTAATCAGGTTGCAGATTGACTGTGAGCATGCCGTTCTCGATGTTCAGCAACTCCTCGTTCATGCCCAGTGTTGATTCGCCGATGTTGCAGAGGGCGTAGGATTTGTGCTCGACTCGGTTGATCAGGTTTATGGCGGCCCACTGCAGGGGCATGAAATTTTTGAGGTAATCGGTCAGGTTCTCGATGCATTCATCCAGATGGAGGCTGCTGCAGAGCCGCAGGCTGGCTTCACGGATAAATTCATTGTAATCGATATCGGCAGCGGCCCTGACCATGGGTATAACTATACTTATCTTTTAAAAATAAACAATTGGAATGTATGCTGGCCGCTTGGTTGACTCAGAAGCTGTTTGCAAGTGCGCTCTGGATAAAGCAGTCGGAGTCGTCCTGAGCGGCAAGGGCGGCCCTGAGGTCTAGCGGATAGCTGGGATTGCCCTCGGCCAGCAGCGTGCGGTTCTCAATGCCCATCAGTGCGGCATAGGCGTTGATTACGCCGCCACACATGATCAGGTCGGGTGAGGCGTCCTGCGGCAGACTGCTGGCCTTGAGAATCCGCTGGCGGATCTGCCGGGCGTCAAGTGCGGGATTCTGGGCCCAGGTCATGGCTGCGATCCCGCAAGCCACGGCGGTGGCCATTGAGGTTCCGGAGACAAAGGGCGCGTCGTCGGCAACGGTGATGCTGTAGAGTCCCACGCCGGGGGCGGCGACATCCACGCTCAGCTCGCCGAAGTTGGCGTATTGCCAGAGTTCGGTGCTGCTGTTGTGATCCAGGGCGGTGACGCAGATGATGTTGTCATAGTTGTAGATTGAGGGGAAGTGGGGCCGGATGTCTGTGTCGAGGCCGTCGTTGCCGGCCGAGGCTATGATCAGGACTCCCTGCTGTTCGGCGTAGGCGATGGCCGTCTCAAGCAGGGAGATGTTTTTGTAGGTGCCCCAGCTGAGGTTGATGATATCGGCGCCGTTGTCCACGGCGTAGCGAATGGCCCGGGCGGCGGTTTCGGGATCGCCGCTGGTGTCGAGGAGGCTGCGTTGCATGGCGCGCAGCGGCATGAGCTTGACGTTGCTGAGCCAGGCCATGCCGACGGTGCCCTGGGCGTTGTCGCCGATGGCGGCGATCAGACCGCTGACCTTGGTGCCATGGCCGCTGTCATCACTGATGTCGGAGTTGTTGTCGATGAAATTCCAGCCCGGCAGCAGTACGGGGGCCAGATCGCTGTGGGTTGGATCGACCCCTGAATCCACCACGCCCACGATGATCTCGGTCGGGGCGGTCTCGGCGGCAACGGATTCCCAGGCCTCAAAAAGCTGCACGGCCTCCCACAGTTCAGATTCTTCGGCGGTGTAGGGCCAGTCATCGGGCATGATCATCTCTGCCGGGCAAGTGCGGCTGACGAGTGTGCTCAGTATGAGCGTCATGAAGATGATGCTTTTAGTTTTCATGCACAGCTTAAGAGCATGTGCTGTGCCAAAATTTAAAGTCTCTTAAGCCGCATGGTTATCTTCGGGGTGGCCGCCCTTGGGTGTCATATATGGCACCTGGGTCCGTATGTGACACTGTCTGGCGTCTGGTATAAATAAAAAGCCTATATTTATGAGCATTTAGCAAATGGCATCGGGTTTGCTTTGGCAAGTGTAAATTTGCTCACTACCCATGGGCAAGCCGAGGGAGCTTCGGCTCCCCGGTCCTCTCTCGCTGGATGCAGGAGTCCTTCAAACCCTCAATGATTGCCAGGCGGCTGATGTGATGGCTCTGGCCGGCTTTCAGGATGATGTCGCGCCCCTGCTCGGTCAGCCAGATGCAGCCCGCTTCACAGTGGACCTTACCCCTTCCGAGTTTTCTGATCTGCCCTTTTTTGATCTGCATATTTACTTTTCTAAGTCAGACAGTGTAGGCATAACAGATACAGATTCTGTGATAATAAACCATAACAGTTGGAGATATTATGGCTGATTTTCTCTATGACCGCATAAAGCAGAGCCTGCGCGCGCAGATTGATGGCGGCAGCTTGAGCGGCGGCCAGAAGGTGCCGTCGCTCAGGCGCATGAGCCGTGACATGGGGGTCAGCATCTCAACTGTCATGCAGGCCTACCTGGAACTTGAGCGTGAAGGTCTGATTGAGGCGCGCCCCCAGTCCGGCTTCTATGTGTGCCAGCAGGTGGCGGTGGAGGCGCCGCGTGTCTCCACTCCCAGCAATCGGCCCATCAGAGCCCGGCGCTCGGATATCTACCGCTCGGTGGTGGGGCTGATGGGTGACCGCGATGTGATCCCGCTGGCCGCAGCCCTGCCGGATCCGCAGCTGATGCCCGGCAAGGCCCTGGCCGGCTGTATGCGTAAGGTCTTGAGCGATCAAGACTCCCTGATGGTGCAGTACAGCGGCATCAGCGGCCTGCCGCAGCTCAAGGCCCAGATCGCCTACCATATGCTCAACAAGGGGGTTGCGGTCCGCCCGGACGAGATTCTGATCACCAACGGTGCCACTGAATCCGCCTATCTGGTGCTCAGAGCCCTGACCCGGCCCGGCGACATGGTGCTGGTGGAGTCGCCGGCCTACTACGGGGTGATCAATCTGCTGGACAATCTGGGGCTCTATGCCCTGGAGATCGCGACCGATCCGGCCAGCGGCATCGATATGCGGGCCTTCAGGCGCGCCGTTGCGCATTATGATATCAAGGCGGTTATGCTGCAGCCCAGTTTCGGCAACCCCCTGGGCGGGCTCTATCCTGATGAGAAGCGCCGGGAGATTGTAGCGGTCTGTGCCGAAGCGGGCGTGCCGCTGATTGAGGATGACGTCTACGGCGATCTGAGCCACAGCGGCCGGGTGCCGCATGCGCTGCGTGCCCATGATGAGCGGGTGATCTATCTCTCGTCCTTTTCCAAGACAATTGCCCCGGGCTGCCGGGTGGGCTGGATCATTGCCGGCAGCTATCAGGATGCGGTGCTGGATCAGCGAATCGCCGCCAGCCTGTCCAACTCAGGCCCTTCCCAGGCCGCGGTGGCGGCCTATCTGGCTTCGGGCCGCTACAGCCGGCAGATCAGGGTGCTGGCCCGAACCTTTGCCGATCAGTCGCGCGCCTACCGCAGCCGGATTCAGCACTGCTTTCCGGTTGGCACCCGGATCACCGATCCCAAGGGCGGCTTCCTGCTCTGGGTGGAGCTGCCCGAGGAGATCGACACCATGGAGCTCTACAATGTGGCGCTCAGCGAAGGCATTGTATTCTCTCCCGGCGCGCTCTTCAGTGCCCAGGACCGCTACACCAGCCACATGCGCATCAACTGCGGCTATCCGCTGTCGGAGCGCATCGAAGGCGCCATCAGGCGGCTGGGGCAGCTGGCGCAGGATTTCTGACTATAGCGGTGAGTTGATCTTTGTAATTTTGCGGGGGTTGCTCTTGTGCTCCATGAGCACGCTGATTCTGGTCAGCGACATGGCGGTGCTGAAGCTGCTGCCGCTGCGCAGGAAAATCTCACACTCTCGGTCGCTGGTGGCCTTGATGTAGTCGATGTTGTTCTCGGGCAGCAGAATGGTCTCGCCCTCGATGGTTTTGATGGTGATGTGTTTCATGGTTGCACCCTGTTCATAGTTGATCTCACCCTGATAGATGATTGGTGTTTTTTTAGCAAGCAGCTGGTCATTAAGGGCGGAATACAGAATCTCCTTGTTGGGATGATCATTATGATTTAAATTGAGGGTGTGCCGCAAATAGGTTCAGGTCTGGCTTGGGGGGTATATGTTACCGAGGGAAGGTTTCCAAGTTAAGAAGCAGGCTCGCCGCAGGATTTTCAGTGCGACGCTGATCTCGCTGCTGCTCTTGGTTTTGCTGCTTTTAACCTCCTGGTATCTCTCCGACAGATATGATTCTCTGCTTGAGCGGGTGAAGCGTCAGCATGTCTATCAGGATCTCAGCATCTACGGGAATGCGCTCAGCTCAGCCCTGAATGAACGGATTGCGCTGCTGGTTGGGCTGGGGGCCTTTGTCGAGTCTGACATGTTTGATGCCCATTCCGACTCTCATTTTGCCACTTTTGCCGCCGGTCTCCATAGCGGAGGTGAAGGTATCCGGGCGATTCAGGTATTTCCCCCCGAGGGTCTGGTGAACGTCTATCCCTTGGAGGGAAATGAGCAGGTGGCCCGGCGCTCGCTGGACGATCTGATCAATGATGAGCGGGATGATGTGCGCCGGGATGTGCGCCGGGCCATTGAGACTGGTCAGATAGTTTTGAGCGGGCCCTATGAGCTGCGCCAGCAGGGTCTGGGTTTGGTTGCCAGAATGGCCGTCTACAGAGATGGCCAGTTCTGGGGGCTGGCGGTCATTGTCTTTGATCTGCCGCCGATCTTATCTGTGGCCGGCATAAAATCTGCCCCCGACAATTTGAGGATTGTGCTGCGGGATGCTGACGGCCGCGATGTTTGGGGAGATGCGGGTGCCCTCGGCGGTGAGCCTGTAACCTATGTGATCAAGATTCCCAGTCAGGAGTGGGTCCTGGCCGCGGTCCCCGACGGGGGCTGGGCTTCGCGGGGCGCTGTCTTCGCCTTCAGGTCAGGCGGCTTGCTTTTTGCGATACTGATCTCTCTGATTGTCTATATGATGCTGAGCCGGAATGCCCATCTGGCTGCAGTTGTGGCGGCGCGGACGCTGGAGCTGGAACAGGAAAAAGATGTGGTTCTGCTCAATAGTCGGATCGCCAACCTGTTTCTGACCCAGTCGCATGAGATGCTCTACGGGGCAATCGGTGCGACCGTTGCCGATGCTTTGGGGACCAGTTCTGCATGCCTGAGTTATGCCGATGATCAGGGAAATCTCATCTGCCCGTCACCAGATGGCCAGTCCCCTTCGGCGACGGCCATGGTCGTTCCCATAATGCACAAGGGTGATCTGATCGGCCAGCTTGCCGTGGCCAGCAAGCCCGGCGGATATACGCCGCATGATAGATATCTGCTCGAAACCGTTGCGGTCCAGCTTGCCGCACCGCTGAAGGCGCTGCTGGATGAGGAGCGCTATAAGCAATCCCATGCCCAGCTTGAGGAGCAGTACCGGCAGTCCCAGAAGATGGAGGCCGTGGGCCGTCTGGCCGGTGGGGTCGCGCATGACTTTAACAATATGCTGGCGGTTATCATCGGTCATACGGAGGCGGCGTTGGAAGATCTGCCGCGGTCTCATCCGGTTTATGAGAACCTGCAGGATGTTGAGAAGGCCGCCCGCCGTTCGGCCGGGCTGACAAGGCAGCTGCTGGCTTTTGCACGCAAGCAGATAACTCTGCCCAAGGTTATCGATCTGAATGAGACCATCGACAGCATGCTTAAAATCCTGCAGCGCCTGATGGGCGAAAATATTGAACTGATCTGGTCGCCGGCCTCATCGGTCTGGCCCGTTAAGATTGATCCCGGTCAGATTGATCAGGTGCTGGCGAATCTGTGTGTCAATGCCCGGGATGCGATTGAAGGGCAGGGTAAAGTTGTTATTGCCAGCACTAATGTCTCCGTTGACCGGATGCTGTCCATGCAGCATCCGGAGCTGAATCCGGGGGACTATGTCAAAGTTACGGTGAGTGATACGGGCTGCGGCATCAGCCAGGAACTGCTCCCCAACATATTTGAGCCTTTCTATACCACCAAGGAGGTCGGGACCGGTCTGGGGCTGGCGACCCTCTATGGGATCGTGGCCCAGAACGGCGGGGTGATTCAGGTTGAAAGCGTTCTGGAGCGGGGCACAACCTTCGTCATCTATCTGCCCAAGTTTGACGGCGAGGCGGAAGAGGCACCGGCTGTGGAGCTCTCTGAAGTGGGCGGTACGGAAACTGTGCTGGTGACGGAGGATGAACCGGCCATGCTGGAGATCGCCACGATCATGCTGCGCGGCCTGGGATACAGAGTGCTGCAGGCGCGGCTGCCGAGTGAAGCTCTGCAGCTGGTGAAGCAGCATCAGGTCAGTCTGCTTATCACCGATGTGATTATGCCTGAGATGAACGGCCGCGATCTGTATGGCGCCGTCAGCCAGCTCGCTCCCGCCGTCAAATGCCTCTATATGTCAGGCTATACGGCAGATATTATTGCCAAAGAGGGGGTGCTCGAAGATGGGATCGGTTTTATTGAGAAGCCGTTCGTGAAGTCGGAGCTGGCAAGGGCCGTCAGGGCGGCCCTGGATGGCTGATGTGTGATTGTCTGATTCAGCTTTGAACTGTTTCGCCTTTTCTCAATCTGTGGTAGGTTTCAGCCACAGTTTATTAAATGAGATGGGAGAGAGTATGTTCGAGTACAACAAACCGGACAATCTGGTTGATCTGTTTGAGGGCTCAGTTGCCAAGTATCCTGATAACAGACTCTTTGGTACCAAGAATTCCGCCGGGGTCTATGAGTGGGTGACCTATGCCCAGGTGGGCCGCCGGGTCGACAATATGCGCTCCGGGCTGAAATCCCTGGGCATCGGCAAGGATGACGCGGTGGGCTTCATCGGCGGCAACAGCGTCGAGTGGGCCGTCTGCGCCTTTGCGACCTATGGCCTGGGCGGACGTTTCATTCCCATGTATGAGGCCGAACTGGTCAAGACCTGGAAGTACATCATTGCCGACAGCGCCATCAAAGTTCTGGTGGTGGCCAACGCCAAGGTGCTCGAGAAGGTTGAAAAGTTCAGGCACGAGATGCCGGCCCTGGAGAAGGTCATTGCCGTGAGCGCACCCGGGTCCGACTCCATGCGCGCCCTGGAAGAGTACGGTGCCGCCAACTACGTTGAGTCCGTCAAGCCTGATCCCTACGACATCGCCGGTCTGATCTACACCTCGGGCACCATGGGCGATCCCAAGGGCGTGCTCCTTTCACACGGCAACTTCACCAGCAACGCCCAGGCCGGCTGGCACGCCTGGCCTGAGCTCGGGCCCCACAGTGTCTCAGTCGTGATTCTGCCCTGGGCCCACTCCTACGGCCAGACCGGTGAGCTTTACAATCTGCTGCAGTATGGCGGCACCATGGGCTTCATGGGCAGCACCGCCACCCTCGGCGATGATCTGCAGCAGGTCCGCCCCAACTGCATGGTGGCTGTGCCGCGCGTCTTCAATATGATCTATGACGGCATCTGGGCCAAGATGGATGAAGAGGGCGGGATAAAGCGCAAGCTGTTTGTCTGGGGCGTCGAGGCCGCCAAGCAGAAACGGCGCCTGGCCGAAGAGGGGCGCCGCAATCTGCTGACCAACATCAAGGTGGCCATTGCCGACAAATTGGTCTTCTCGGCCATCCGGGCGCGTTTCGGTGGTCGCTTAAAGTTCTGCCTGACCGGCAGCGTGACCATGAACCCCGAAATCTCCAAGTTCTTTCACGATGTGGGGGTGCCGGTCTATGACTGCTTCGGTCTGACTGAAACCTCGCCCTGCATCACCATGAGCCGCCGCGACAAGTTCCGCTTCGGCAGCGTCGGCCCGCTGGCCGAATATATCCGGGTCGAGATCGACAAGTCCAAGGGCGACCCCGAGTTGGATGACGGTGAGATCATCGTCTACGGCCCCAACGTCATGCAGGGCTACCTCAACAAGCCCGAGGAGACCGCCGCAGTCATGACCGAGGATGGCGGTTTCCGCACCGGCGACCGCGGCCGCTTCGATGAGGATGGCTTCCTCTACATCACCGGGCGCATCAAGGAGCAGTACAAGCTGGCCAACGGCAAATATGTCTTCCCGGCCGGCATGGAGGAGGATATCAAGCTGCTGCGCAGCGTGACAAACGCCATGGTCTATGGCGACAGCCGGGCCTATAACATCTGCATCGTGGTGCCCGACTTCGAGGTCATGGCCAAGCGGGCCCGCGAACTCGGCAAGTCCGACAAGCCTGAAGATATGATCAAGGATGCTGAGCTGACCGCCAAGATTGAGGCTGAGATCATCGAGGCTCTTACGGATGTCTACGGCAGCTATGAGATTCCCAAGAAGTTTCTCTTCATTGCCGAAGATTTCACCCTTGAGAGCGGCTGTCTGACCCAGACCATGAAACTTAAGCGCCGGGTGGTGCTGGAGAAGTATGGTCCGCAGATAGAAGAGCAGTATAAATAGTAACTTCGGGAGCGGCTTTTCAGTCGCTCCTTTTTTTTCATAAAATCGAGTCTTGCTTCATATACTGTAAATTGTTAGACGGATCCCCACATCTTCTGAGGAGGCAACATGAAAGACATTGATCAGGACCTGGAAATGGAAGAGCTGCAGGCGCAGTTTGTCAGCAGTTTTGCTGACGGCGACATGCGGCTGGCGCGCAAGGCCTGGCGCCGGATGGTTGAGTTGAAGCAGGCCCGCGCTAAAGCTCCAGCATCTCGTTGAGGTGTTTGAGGGCGGCATCAAAATTGTACTCGCTGATGTAGCTCTCTATGGCGGCGTGATGGGGTTCGGCCAGCCTGAGTCCCGCAAAAATTTCGATGGCCCGGTGGTCGTTCTGCTCCAGCGCATTTTTCAGATCCAGCAGGTGGGTCTTGCGCGAGAGCCGGTCCGGCGGGATCTCGGGTTCATCATCCAGTTTCTCAAGCCGGTCGAGGGTCTGTTGCAGGCTCTCCTCCAGCCTTTTAATCATGGTTTCCGTATCGCCCTGGCTGTCACGGCGCAGATGGTTGTCCAGCTCGGTTGCGGCGGCGAATAGCTCGTCGGCGCCGATGTTGCCGGCCACGCCCTTGAGGGTGTGGGCCTGGCGCGCGGCCTGCTTATGGTTGCCGGCGGCCCACGCCTGGCGGATTTCGTGCGCGCTGTTTTGCTGTTTGTCGCGAAACTGTTTCAAGAGGCTCAGCATCAGCTTGCGGTTGCCGCAAACCCTCTTCAGGGCCTCCTCCATGCCAGACAGTTTTGGCAGCATGATCAACTCCTCCTGGGCGGCGCCGGTATGGGGGGCAAGTTTTTGAATCCACTGCTGCAGGGTGCTGAACAACTCATCCGGGTCAATGGGCTTGGTGATGTGGTCGCGCATGCCGGCCGCCAGGCTCTTTTCGCGGTCGCCCTGCATGGCCTGGGCCGTCATGGCGATGATGGGCGGCGCATCCGGCCTGTCTGAGATGATGCGGGCGGCTTGCAGACCGTCCATCTCGGGCATCTGCAGATCCATCAGGATCAGGTCGTAGCTCCGGCTGCGGGCCATGGCCACGGCCTGCAGCCCGTCGGCTGCCACATCCACTATCAGGTTGGCGCTCTGCAGCAGCTCCACGGCCACCTGCTGGTTGATCTCGTTGTCCTCGGCCAGCAGGATGCGGGCCCCCTTGATGGCGGATAGATCCGCCTGATCCTCGATGTTGCGGATGGGCGGCGTGCCCGGTATGTGGAAGGCCTCGGTGATGGCGCTGTAGAGCAGGGTGGGTGAAACGGGTTTGAGCAGGAAACCGTCGAGACCGGAGTGTTCGGCGCTCTTGACGATATCCTCGCGGCCGTAGGCGGTCATCATGATAATGACCGGTTTCCTGATCAGTCTGGGGTTCAGACGGATCGCCTTGATGGTTTCAAATCCGTCCATGTCGGGCATGTTCCAGTCCACAATCACCAGGTCAAAGGGGCGCTCTTTGGCGTAGCTCTCCAGCCGCAGGATTCCGTCCTGACCGGAGGCGGCCACCGATACATCAAAGTTCATGGTGCTCAGCAGCTTCTCCATCAGCTTCAGCGATGCCAGGCAGTCATCGATCACCAGCACCCTCAGCCCCTTGAGGCTGGGGATGCTGAGCTGCTGGGTGCCTGCCGCCTGCTGCAGGCCGAAGCTGGCTGTGAATCTGAAGGTGCTGCCGAAGCCCTCCTGGGACTCTACCCAGATGTGGCCGTCCATCATCTCAATCAGGTGGCGGCAGATGGTCAGGCCCAGTCCGGTGCCGCCGTATCTGCGGGTGGTGGAGGCGTCAGCCTGGCTGAAGGGGGTGAAGAGGCGCTGCTGCTGAGCCGGGCTCATGCCGATACCGCTGTCGCTGACTGAAAATTCAAGCTCGGCGCGGCTGCTGCTGCGCTCCTTAACCCGCGCGCCAATGATGATCTCGCCCTGCTCGGTGAATTTGATGGCGTTGTTGACCAGGTTGAGAATGATCTGCCCCAGGCGCAGTGGATCGCCGATCAGGTCGGTGGGCAGGTCGTTTGATGGGAGGAAGAGCAGCTCGATGTCTTTCTCCTCGCCCTTGACCATCACCAGGCTGAAGATGCTGTTGAGGGTCTCCTCGAGGTTGAAGTTGATGTTTTCCATGTTGAGCTTGCCGGCTTCGATCTTGGAGAAGTCCAGGATGTCATTGATGATGCCCAGCAGGCTGTAGGAGGCGCCCTTGATCTTGTTGAGGTAGTCGGCCTGTTTGGGTGTAAGTTCTGTTTTGAGGGCCAGCTGGGTCATGCCGATGATGGCGTTCATGGGCGTGCGGATCTCGTGACTCATGTTGGCCAGGAACTCGGACTTGGCCAGGTTGGCCTGTTCGGCTTTGGCTGCAAAATCTCTGATGGACTCCTGATAGTGGTGCAGCTGCAGGAATAGTTTGATCTTGCCCAGGAAAAGCTCCTCCTGGATCGGTTTGACCATGAAGTCAATGGCGCCGGCCTTGACGCCTTTGATCTTGTAGAAATCTTCATGATAGATGGCGGAGAGAAAGATGATGGGCACGTTGCGGTTTTTCTGCTCATGGCGGATGAACTTGACCGTTTCGAAGCCGTCCATCTCAGGCATCTGCACATCCATCAGAATCAGGGCGAAGTCATGCTCGATGGTCATGAAGACGGCCTGGTTGCCCGACTGGGCCTTGAAGATCTCGATATCCAGCTCATCCATCAGGCTCACCAGGGCCTCGATGTTGCCGAGGTTGTCGTCCACAATCAGAACTTTGGGTTTCTCATTCATGCAGCCATACCCTTATGCTTGAGAGCAGCTTGTCCGGATCAACCGGCTTCATCAGGTAGTCGGTGGCGCCGGCCGCGAAGCACTCCTGCCGGTCCTGCTGCATGCCCTTGGCCGTCAGGGCCAGGATCGGCAGCTTCTCATATTCGGGTATCTGGCGGATTTGGCGCATGGCCTCATAGCCGTCCATGACCGGCATCATGATATCCATCAGGATCAGGTCGGTGTCGGGGTGCTTGCGCAGTTCATCCAGGGCCATCTGGCCGTTGCCGGCCTTGACGAAGGTGATGCCGCAGTCCTCGAGGGCCGTGATCACCGAATAGATGTTGCGCACATCGTCATCCACGATCATGATCTTCTTGTCCCTGAGGGACTCGTCGTGCAGCTCCTTGGAGCTGGGGCTCTCCACCACCGTGTGCAGGAAGAGCGCCACCTCGTCGATCAGCCGATCGCCGGAGCGGGTGCCCTTGAAGATCATGGATGAGGCATACTTGTTGAGCTCCAGGCACTCCTGGTCGCTGAGCTCCTTGGCCGTGTAGACGATGACCGGCGGCAGGTTGGTCTGGCCGTCTAGCCGCTGCATGATTTCCAGGCCCGAGGCGTCCGGCAGGATCATGTCCAGGATGATGCAGTCATAGACCTGGCGCGAGATCATCTGGTAGGCGTCTTCGCCGGTCCTAGCCACATCGATCTGGATCTCCATGGCGCTGAAGGCCTGCTGCAGGTTCTCGACCACCAGGGCGTCATCCTCAACGATCAGCAGCTTTTTGACCCCGCCGGTGATGATGTGGCCGATGCGGTTGAAGGCCTGCTCCAGTTTTTCGCGGCTGATCGGTTTCTGCAGGTAGCCGGCCACGCCGCGTTTCTTGATGTTGGCCGGGCTCTCCTCCACCGACATGATGTGCACCGGGATGTGGCGGGTGCGCTTGTCGCCCTTGATCTGATTGAGCACGCTCCAGCCGTCCATGTCCGGCAGCTTGAGGTCCAGAATCAGCGCGTCGATAGTGTGGGTTTTGAGCAGCTTGAGGCCCTCCTCGCCGTTTAGGGAGTGCAGGCAGTGCAGGTCGCGTTCCCGACAGATGTCCTGGAGGATTGCGGCAAAGTTGGGATCATCCTCAATGATCAGGATGGTCTGTCTGCCGTTATCCGGCAGTTCCTGACTTGTCTCGGGCTCGGGCGCCGGCTGTTGGGGCTGCAGGTCGCGTTTGAGCTGCAGGGTGAAGGTTGAGCCCTGGCCCAGGCTGCTCTCAAGGTTGATCCGGCCGCCCAGCAGCCGCGCCAGCTGGTCGCAGATGGAGAGCCCCAGTCCGGTGCCGCCATATTTGCGCACGATGGTGCCGTCGGCCTGCTGGAAGGCTTCAAAGATTTCGTCATGCTTTTCGGGGGCGATGCCGGTGCCGCTGTCGTGTACGCTGACGGCGATCATCTCCGGGCTTGCGGGTGCGAAGGCCCGCAGCTCGACCGATCCCTGGTCGGTGAACTTAAGCGCGTTGGAGAGCAGGTTCTTGAGGATCTGTTCAAGTTTCTGGCGGTCACTGCGCAGCACGGCGTCATCATCGATTATGAGCCTGAAGTCCAGCTTCTTCTCAGCCATCTGTTCGCCGAAGGTGGTGCGCATGCTGGCCGCCACATCGCTCATCTTGAACGAACCGAGATTGAGTCCCATTTTGCCCGATTCGATCTTGGAGAGATCCAGGATGTCGTTGATCAGGTTGAGCAGATCCTGGCCGCTCCTGTAGATGATCTGGGCGTCGTTGATCTGTTTCTCGGTCAGGTTGCCGGATTTGTTGGCGCTCAGGTTGCGCGCCAGCAGCAGCAGGCTGTTGAGCGGCGTGCGCAGCTCATGGCTCATGTTGGCCAGGAATTCCGACTTGTAGCGGGTGGCCTGCTGCAGCTGCTGGGCCTTGGCGTCCAGATCCTGCCGGGAGTTTTCAAGTTCGAGGTTCTTGTGCTGGATATAGGCGTTCTGCTGCTCCAGCTGGGCGCTCTTGCTGGTGAGCTCCTCGTTGGTGATGCGCAGCTCCTCCTGCTGATTCTGCAGCCGTTCCTGGGATGTCTTGAGCTCCTCGGCCTGCTGTTCAAGCTCGGCGTTGGTCTGTTTGAGCTCCTCCTGCTGGGCCTCGAGCTCCTCGGCCTGGGACTGGCTGCGCGAGAGCAGTTTGTCCACCTTCTGGCGGGCCTGGGCCGAGTTGAGGCTGACGGCGATGCTTTCGGTGGCGCGCTCGATGAGCTCCATATGGCGGCTGCTGAACTGGCCGCTGCGTCCCAGGGCCATGACGCCCAGGACATCCTCCTCCTGCAGCAGGGGAAAGACCAGAATGGAGTCCGGCGCGCTGATGCCCAGACCGGAGTTGATCTCCATCGGTGAGTGATCCGGCGGCAGATCCCTGAAGAGGACGCTCCTCTTCTCCAGGGCCACCTGGCCGATCAGGCTTTCACCGGGCCTGAAGCTGTTGAAGTTGTTGTTGCGCAGCTTGTAGGCGTAGCTGCTGACCAGCTGCAGCTGGCCGGTTTCATCGGCCAGATAGCAGGCGCCCACCTGGGCCTCCAGATAGTCGGCCAGGAAGTTGAGCGCGTTCTGGGTCAGCCCCTCGGGGTTGAGCTCGCCGTTCAGACGCTGGCTGAGCGCCGTCTGGCCGCTCTTGATCCAGTCCTCGTTCTTGCGCGCGGTCTGGTCGGTGAAGATGTCCATGGCGCCGATGATCTTGCCGTCCTGGTTTTTGATGGGCACGCCGTCATAACTGACGAAGATCTCCCGTTGGCCGGGGTTGGCCTGGGTCTCGGCGCTCTGCGGTTTGCCGCTCTGCATGGCGCGGGCGCAGGCGCAGTGTTCCGTCTGGCAGTGGCCGGTGCGGAAGATGTCGTAACACTTCTGGCCGATCAGTTCAGCGCGCGGTCTGCCGATCCACTGGCTGGCCTGGCGGTTGATGTAGCGGACATTGAACTCGGTGTCGATGATGCTGAAGGGGGTCGGCAGCCGGTCAAACTGTTCGGCAATCTTGTCGATCAGCAGATTGATGCTTTCGATCAGCTCTTTCCAGTGGCCGCTGTAGGTTTTGGGGTTGCCGCGGGCTGTAATGTCGCCCTGGGCAACGCGGCTGACGACGGTGTTGACCTCTGAGACGATGCCGTCGAGCTGTTCGACCATCTCGCTGAGGGCCGCCAGGATGCCCACGGAACTCTCCTGCCGGATGTCATGCTGCAGTTTGCCGTCGGCCACATCTTTGGCCAGGGCGGCAATCTTTTGGGGCTCTCCGCCCACCTGCTGCAGCACATGCCGGCTCAGCTTGAGGCTGATCAGGAATCCGGTGAGCGCGGCCAGCAGGATGCATAAGAGGGTGCCGGCCACCGTGTTGCGGATGTTTTTGTGGGTTTTGGCGTGGCGGGCCTCGAGCAGGTCATGCTCCTCGCTGATGAAGCTGTCCATGACTGAGCGGAAGCGGTCAAAATATTTTTTGCCGGGTCCCAGGGTGATGCTTCTGGTCAGCCGGTCGAGCTCTGGCGAGTTGCGGCGCAGCTCGATATTGGGCTGGCTGACGTCCTGCTGCCACTGGCGCAGGATCTCCTCCATCTGGTTGAGGCGCTCCACCTGCCGCGGATTATGACTGACGGCATCGCGCAGGCTGCTGATCTGGCTGAATGTTTCATTGACTCCCGATTCGTAAGGTTCGAGAAAATCGCTGCGCCCGGTCAGCAGGTAGCCGCGCAGGCCCGTCTCCATATCCACGGCTGACTTCTGCACCTGTCTAGCCTGGAGGATCAGCTTGTAGGTGGACTCAACCTCGTTGTTGCTTTGCAGAATGACGTGCAGGCTGAACATGTTGACGGCGCCCAGCAGCAGGGCCATCAGGACCGGGATGCCTATGCCCAGCAGAATTTTTTGCCGCAGGTTGAGGTTTTTCATCAGCCATCCCCTGGGAACGTTTTTTTAGATAAAGATAGCGCGCAGAAGGCTGAACGCAAGCGCGGTCTACATGATCGCCGGTCTCTTCTTGATGAAGGTGCAGTGCTCGGGATTGAGGGGTTCGAAGTTTTGCCAGACGCTCGAGAAACGCAGGCTCTCCTTGGTGCCCAGCACCAGGATGCCGTTGTAGACCAGGCTGTTGTCAAACAGCTTGAGGACGCGATCCTGCAGGCTGCGGTTGAAGTAGATCAGCACATTGCGGCAGATGATCAGCTGCATCTGGTTGAAGACCTCATCGGTAACCAGGTTGTGGGATGAAAAGGTGATGTTCTCTCTGAGGCCTGGCTCCAGGATGACCTTGCCGTAGCGGGCGTGGTAGTAGTCGGCGAATGATTTGCCGCCGCCGGCCAGGCGGTAGTTCTCGGAACCCTGTCTGATCATTTCGACCGGATAGATGCCGGCCTTGGCCTTTTCGAGCGCCTGGGTGTTGATGTCGGTGGCGTAGAGGTTGGCGCGCGAGTAGAGCCCGGCCTCCTTGAGCAGGATGGCCATAGAGTAGACCTCTTCGCCGGTGGCGCAGCCCGCATGCCAGATGTTGATGCGCGCAAATGAGTTCAGCTCGGGCAGGATGTTTTCGCGCAGCTCCCGGTAGACCTGCGGGTCGCGGAACATTTCGGTGACGGTGATCGAGATGCCCTGCAGCAGGTTGTTGAAGAGGTCCGGATTGCGCAGGATATCCGGGATCATAGCCGAGAAGTTCTCGTAGGGTGTGCCGGAGATGAAGTGGCGCAGGCGGCGGGTGAGCGAGGGCGAGGCGTACTCATGAAAGTCGTAGCCGTAGCGCTGTTTGATGGCGTTCAGGAGGAGGTCCAGCTCGATCTCCTCAAGCGTTGGCATTGATCTCCTCGCTGTCGGAGAACTGCAGCGCGATTCGGTTGAACTCGTCAGCGGCGGTCAGGAAGATGTCGGCCAGGTCCGGGTCGAAGTGGATGCCCTTGCCCTGGCGGATGATGTGCACGGCCTCTTCGTGGGGGAAGGCCTCCTTGTAGACGCGTTTGCTTATCAATGCGTCATAGACGTCGGCAATGGCCATCAGGCGGGCGGCGACCGGGATGTCATCCCCCGAGAGACCTTCGGGGTAGCCGCTGCCGTCCCACTTCTCCTGATGGGAGTAGGCGATCTCCTTGGCGATTGCCAGGAAGTCGTTGCTGTCGGAGCGGTCGATGCACTTTTCGGCGGCGTCGATGGCGTTGCGGCCGTAGACCGTGTGCAGCTTCATGATGTCAAACTCGGCCGGGCTCAGCTTGGCCGGTTTGAGCAGAATGTTGTCGGGCACGCCGACCTTGCCGATGTCGTGCAGGGGAGCCGATTTATAGAGCAGGTCGATGAAATCTTCATCCAGGGTGTTGTTGAAACGCGGATGTTCGGCGGCGCATGAGGCCAGGGTCTTGATGTAGCGCTGGGTGCGCCGGATGTGGTTGCCGGTTTCGCTGTCGCGGGTTTCCGCCAGTGAGCCCATGGCCACCATGGTGGTGTCCTGCAGAATGGCCAGCTGACGGGTGCGCTGCTGAACCTTCTCCTCCAGGATCTGGTTCTGGTGTTTGAGAAACTGGCTGGCTTCGCGCAGTCTGAGGTGGGTTTTGACCCTCACCAGCAGCACCGACGGGCTGATCGGCTTGGCGATGTAGTCGACAGCCCCCAGTTCGAGGCCCCGGCGCTCATCCTCCATGCTGCTCATGCCGGTCAGGAAGATCACCGGGATGTCGCGGGTGCTCTTGGCGTCCTTGAGTCTCTGGCAGACTTCGTAGCCGTCCATGCCGGGCATCTGGATGTCCAGCAGCACCAGGTCGGGCTGCGGCGTACTGTCGGCAATCTTGAGGGCCTTCTCGCCGTTGGTTGCGATTTTGATCTTGTAGTGGTCCTTCAGCAGTTCGCTGATATATTGGATGTTTTCGGGTATGTCATCTACAACCAGAATCGAGCTCTCAGTCATCGTGTCATCCTTTGCACTTATGCCTTTGCAGGCAGAATATTAAGGCTGAAGATTTTAAAATCAATCATCGAAATGTGGAATTTGATCATAATGTGAGCAATGGCCTGGTGAACATCTTGCCGGCCCGATGTGTCTAAAGAAATAAGTCCGTTGTCTTACGAATTTAGAGGCTTAAACTGTTGGGAAGGGGGACGGCATGTTAAGAGATCTTAAAATCAGACGCAAACTGGAGGGCAGCTTCGGCCTGGTGCTGTTGCTGCTGCTGGGGACGGTGGCGATCTACCAGTCAACCGTCACCTCTACGATTGATAACTTTGAGCATCTCATCGAGATTGAGATGGGCATCGCCGGGCATGCCAATGAGATTGAGGTGGCCATGCTGCAGGCCCGGCGCAGCGAGAAAGATTTTCTGCTGCGCAAGGATATGAAGTATGTGGCATCCTTTGACGGCAATCTTGCGCAGCTTAAGCACGAGGCCCAGGCGATTGTTGATATGGCTGCCGAACATGCCGGAGAGGAACCGCGTCATGCTGAATATGTAGCCGCGGCCAAGGAGATCATCCGCGATGCGCAAGCCTATGAGGTGGCCTTCAAGGATCTGGTGGCGGCCTGGCAGAAACGCGGCCTGGACCATGAGTCGGGTCTGCAGGGCGCTTTCAGGGACGTGGTGCATGATCTGGAGGAGGTTGTGCAGCAGAACCGGGTTCCGGGTGTGATGGTGGCCCTGCTGCAGGTGCGCCGCAGTGAGAAGGATTACCTGCTGCGCGGTTTAGACAAGTATGTCGGCGGCACCCATGAAAATTTGGAGAATCTGCTGCAGGTTGCCCGTCAGTCGGGCATAAGCGGAATAGAGTCCGGGGTCGGCAGTTACCGGCGCTCCTTTGACGCGCTGGTGGCCGAGGACAGGCGGATAGCGGAGCTGACCTCGGCCATGCGGGCCGCCGTGCATAAGATCGAACCGGAAGTTGAAACAATTATGACGCAGAGCGAAGAGGCGGCGGCTGCAGATCTGGTGATGACTGCCGCAAGTGCCAAATCCCGCAGCCGGGTGGCTCTGCTGATGAGCCTGATTGCCCTGGTAGCCGGCGGGCTGCTGGCGGTTTTGATCTCCGGCATGATAACCAGGCCGCTGGTCCGGGCGGTGGGGGTGGCCGACCACCTGGCCGAAGGCGACCTGCGCGACGAGATCGAGGTCAAGAGCCGTGATGAGAGCGGGCTGCTGATGAAGGCCATCAAGGGCACGGTAGTCAATCTGCGCCGGATCATGGGCGATATCCGCAACGCCACCGAGTATGTGCAGAACGTCAGCCTGGAGGTCAGCTCCTCTTCGGATCAGCTCTCCCACTCCTCCCAGGAACAGGCCTCGGCCGTGGAAGAGATGGCCGCCACCATTGAACAGCTGACCTCCTCCATTCAGCAGAACGCCCAGAATGCCGACGCCAGCCGTTCCAAGGCGGTCGAGACTCAGGTGGCCCTGCAGCACAACTCCGAGATCGGCCAGGAGCTGACCCTGGCCATGGGCGCCATCTCGGAAGCCTCGCGTAAGATCGGCGATATTATCACCTCGGTCAATGAGGTGGCCTTCCAGACCAATCTGCTGGCGCTGAATGCGGCCGTGGAGGCGGCCAGGGCCGGTGAGCACGGCAAAGGCTTTGCCGTGGTAGCCGAAGAGGTTAGATCCCTGGCCCAGCGCTCAAGCGATGCCGCCAATGAGGTGCGGGTCCTGATTGAGGATACGGTGGGCAAGATCGCCGTCGGTGACGGAATGGTCACCAAGGTCGGCGAGTCCCTGCAGGAGATCATCGCCCATGTGGATGTGCTCTCCCAGGCCATTGATGAGATTGCGGCCTCTTCGGCAGAGCAGGCCACCAGCATGGATGAGATCAATCGCGCCGTCTCGGCCATCGACACGAGTGCCCAGTCCAATGCCAGCGTGGTCGAGGAGCTGGCCAGCACCGCCGAGAGCATGAAGGCCGAGAGCGTGCAGCTGGCGTCAATTGTCGAGATGTTTAAGCTGCCGCAGACCGGCAAGCGTCAGCAGCAGTCCGGCCGGCAAGAGCCCCGGGTCAGGCAGCCGGCAGTTGCGGCCAAGGCTGAGGCGGCCGGCCTGGACGAGTCGGACGGATTTGAAGAGTTCTGAGTCTGAGGGGCCGCCTCTCTGGCGGCCCTTTTATTGGATAATGTAAAATTTGACCCATCTTGGTTTGTTAAATTAACTATTTGATGTTAAGTTTGCCGGGATGCGTCTGGAATCTGCTTGCATGATGCAACTAATTTGGCTATGAGGGTGAGTGGCTACTCGCCATGTATAAAAGGAGGAACTATGAGTTATCAGAATCTATTTTCCGAGGGCCGGATCGGCAAACTCGTTTTGAAGAACAGGGTTGTGCTGCCGCCGCTCGAGATCGGCATGGCCAACTTTGACGGCACCCCGTCCGAACAGGTCATGAACTACTATGAAGAGCGGGCCAAGGGCGGCTGCGGCCTGATCATGCCCGGCATCACCCGCGTCAATGACTACCACGGCGCCACCGCGCCGCGCCAGCTCTCGGTCAGCAAGGAGAGCCACATCAAACCGCTCAGCGTCATGGTGGACCGCATCCACAGCCACGGCGCCAAGATCATGATCCAGCTGCACCACCCTGGCCGCCAGAACCTCTCGCTGATGGTCATGTTCTGGCCGGTCATGCTGGGGGTCGGCAAGGTCTGGCCCGGTTTCTGGAAGATCTTCCCCAAACTGGTGCCGGCCACCGAGTGGTTCTATGAGAAGGTCTGGGCTCCCTCAGTTGTCTCCGCTTCCGACGTGCCCTGCGGCCACCTCAAGCAGAAGACCCGCGCGCTCAAGCAGCGCGAGATCAAGAAGCTGGTCAATGACTTTGTGCAGGGCGCCCGCCGCGCCAAGGCCGCCGGTGCCGACGGCGTTGAGATTCACGCCGCCCACGGCTATCTGATTCAGCAGTTCCTCAGCACCCGCACCAATAAGCGCAGCGACGAGTACGGCGGCTCGCTTGAGAATCGCATGCGCTTTCTGCTCGAGATCATCGAGGGCGTTAGAAACGAGTGCGGCCCCGACTACCCCATCGTGGTGCGCCTGGCCGTCGACGAGTACTACCGCTGCCTCGGCGAGACCGACTGCGGCATCGAGCTGGAAGAGGGCGTCGAGATCGCCCGCCGTCTTGAGCAGGCCGGCGTGGACGCCATCGACGTAACATCCGCCACCTATGAGACCATGAACTACTGGCTCGAGCCCACCTCGTTTGAACCGGGCTGGCGCAAGAACCTGGCCCAGTCCGTCAAGGAGGCCGTTAATATTCCGGTCCTGGCCGCCAACCTGGTGCGCTCGCCCCAGCAGGCCGAGGACCAGCTCAAGGAGGGCGTGCAGGACTTTGTCTGCATGGGCCGCTCCCAGGTCTGTGACCCGCACTGGGCCAACAAGGCCGAGCAGGGCCGTGAAGATGAGATCAAACGCTGCATCTGCTGCCTCTGGTGCTTCGAATCCATGAACATCAACGCCCGTCAGTGCCTGCCCATGGAGTGCGCCGTCAATCCGCGCCTGGGCCGCGAGGCCGAGACAACCCATCCGGCCAAGGACGGCCAGGGCCGCAAGGTGGTCGTGGTCGGTGCTGGTCCGGCGGGCCTGAGTGCCGCCGAAGTGCTGGCCGAGCGCGGCTTCGAGACCGTGGTCCTCGAGCGCCATCATGAAGTCGGCGGACAGCTGCAGCTGGCCAACAAGCCGCCCAAGAAGGAGAAGATCAACTGGTGCTTCAACGATCTGGAGAACGCCGCCATGCGTGAGGGCGCCCAGTTCTGTTTCGATCAGAACGCCGACCTCAAGATGATTGAGGAGCTTGACCCCTACGCCATCATCGTGGCCACCGGCGGCTCGGCCGTCAAGCCGCCCATCCCCGGACATGACCAGGCTCACGTCTGCACCATCACCGAGATCCTGAACGGTGACATCAAACTTAGCGGCAAGAAGGTGGCTGTGATCGGCTCCGGCATGACCGGCCTCGAGACCGCCGAGAAGCTGGCCGAGGACGGCAATCAGATCACAATCGTCGAGATGATGGATGAGATTGGCCCCGGCGCCTATCACCAGAACTTTGATGACGCCATGATGCGCCTCAAGCAGTACGCCCCCGAGTTCATCCCCGGTCATAAGCTGATGAACATCGGGCCTGATAACATCACCCTCGAGAGCACCAAGGACGGCTCTTCAATTGAGCGCCCGGCTGATCAGGTTGTGCTGGCTGTGGGCGTCAGATCCAACAACGCCCTGGTCGAGGAGCTTAAAGGCAAGTTTGAGCGCGTCTACGCCATCGGTGACGCCAAGCAGATCGGCCGTATCGCCAATGCCACCAAGGATGGTTTTGATACTGCCTGGAATTTGAAATAGTTAATTACGCCCGGGGAAGTTCTTTTCCCCGGGCTCTCTCTTTGTCATTCCCGCGCAGCCGTGGTAGGTTAATGATCTGATGGAGGCTTGCTCATGAAGGATCGAGTGTTCAATTGGGGGGTAGGGTTTCTCTTCACGCATGAATTGGATGCGGTGCTGAATCATGAGTGGCGCGTTCTGCCGTTAACCAGCTGGCTGCCCGAAGATATTGGCCAGATCGTTTTTATCATTGCCCACCTTCCGCTCTTTGCAGTTTTGCTCGGGTTGATCGCAAGTGAAAATCCAGCCACCCGCAATCGTACGAAATTCTGGGTATCAGCCTTCCTGGTGCTGCATGCCGTCCTGCATGCGCTCTTCATGGTCCATGCGCAGTATGAGTTTGACTCCTGGCTGTCGAGCATGCTGATCGGCGGTGGCGCGGTTTGCGGAGGTTGGTATCTGCTGCTTGATCGGAGAGATGCGAAGCATGTAGATGGTTGATGGGGCGTTAATTGTGGTTTGGGGATTGGCGTGATAGATAGCAGTTATGTGCAGTCTGTTACCTTTTAACGTGTCACATTTGGATTTGTTAAATTGACTAATTCATCTAATATCTTCTACGTATTCTTCACCTTTAGGGGTTATCTTATAAGTGGTTCCTTGTGGCAATTGCACTAGACTGGCATTATCTCCTTTTATTGAAATCGTTTCGATGGAAGATTCAATTAAACTCATTTTAATCGCATCGTTCACTACATCACTGATTTGATCTTTAGGTAAGTTCGTTGAGCTAATAATATCTGTAAACAATTTTAATTCTTTGATGCTTTTTCCATTCTTTAGGATCTTAAGAAGTATTCTTTGTAACACTTCAATTTTTGGTCATTCGACATTGTAGTCTCCTTTAAGTTTTAAATTTACAGTATAGCCAGGAAGCGAGGATGTCAATAAATATTTGAGTAATATTGAGAGCTTAGCTTGGCAGCTGTTAAATGGCAGACCCTTGATATATAGATACTTAGTTCGCAGGTCGGCATGAAGAATGAAAACCAACAATTGCCCCAAGGCCGCTGTCGGGTTTCGCAAGCTCAACACGACCTACATTGAAACTCCCGATTCCACCTAACTAGCCAATAAAGCGTCAATTGCAGTCCCTGGATCGACATGATAAATAGCAGTTATGTGCAGTTTTGAAGAATAGTGGCAAAACGCAAGACCTGACCCAGTGCGTACATGTGTGGCGTTGATGTACAATCGGTAAATAAAAGAAGTATGGAGGGTTGTTATTTAATGAGCAGCAAGAAACGTTCGCAAGCTAAGTTAGCTTCAGATATAGAGTATGTTCCATCAGGTCCACAGATTAGACCGTTTATAAGATGTATGGCCCGGGGGGCTGATATATATTTCTTTTTCTTGATTGTGCTTGGAGGTGCTTGGGTATTACATTATCCGGTTCAGGACCATTCTAAGTTTACCTTCATTCTTGCGTTGCACTTTTTTTATAATTTTTGGGAAGCTGCGATGTTTGCTGTATTTGGTACTACAATTGGAAAGGCGTTATTTAACATCAGGGTTACCAATAAAGACGGCAGTGAATTATCCTACATTCAAGCCCTGAGACGGAAGTTTATTCTCTGGTTTTATGGGCAAGGGCTTGGATTGCCAGTTGTCGATTATATCGCACAGGGGTCATCTTTCTTTTATCTACAAAAGACGAAGACGACATACTGGGACGAAGATGCAAATACGGTTGTGAGTCACCAGGAGGTTAGTATCCAGGATTTATTGCTCATTGCTATATATATCATCTCTCCACTGGTTGTGGTGTGGTTTTATGTCTTTTATGTTTATATCGGATGAGTCTTGTCGTGACCTTCCTCCAAACTATGTACCAGCCTGAAAGCGAGCAGGGTATATTGGGGGCGGGTCTTGCTTTTTGTTTTTTTTGTGAGACTGCACATAACTAGCCATTGCCCACATTCCAAGAAATCCACACTTATCAAAAGTAATGTTTACCTTCGCCGTGTGCCACGGGCCAAGGCAAACATCCCGTTTATCTAACTTGACGTCTTGCCCGTGCGATTCCCACACTGGCAAGCTGCGCTTAGCCAGTGGCACCCATTGCCTAGTTTTTAAATTAGAAATTCATCAGTCATAAATGCCCCGTGAGTTTCGGAACCTGATTATGAGTTGCGCCTGCTGATGATATTCGCCTGAGTTGAAGTTGTTCTGATCCGCGTGTCCTGGGCGAAAACTGCCCGTCAGTCTGGTTTGATGTTCTGTCTGTGATCCGGAGGTGGAATAGTGGTTGCGTTGTTTATACATGTTATATATATCACATGTAGAGTATTCTGCTGTAAATAAGGGTGAGATATGTCGCTTAGAATGTCCATACTCGGATTGGTCAGTTACAAGGAGATGTCAGGCTATGACATCTACAAACTGTTTGACGGCAGTTTGAAGTTTTTTTTCTCGGCCCAGCAAAGCCAGATCTACCGGGAACTGAATGCCCTGCTCGTCGATGGCTATGTTACGCAACGGCGCGAAGAACAGGACTCCCGTCCGACCAAGAAACTCTTCTCGATCACACCGGCCGGCGAGGAGGCGCTCTTCAACTGGCTCGTCGACTATGGCGAGGAACCCCATTTCGCCCAGCGCCTGCCATATCTGTCCAAGGTCTTCTTTGCCGCAAAAATTCCGGACGAGGAGCTTCTGCACTCTATTAAACGGTTCCGTGAGCTGGCGGAAATCAAGCGAGCGCGGCTGCAGCAATCCTACCAGAATGTTGATGGGATGCTCTCGGCTTATGAAGTTCCCTCGAATGATTTCTTCTACTGGGAGCTGACCGTGGATTTCGGTTTTCGCATTTTCAACATGTATATCGAGTGGGCTGACCACAGCATTGCCCTCCTGCAAGAGCGACTCAAAAAACAGTCGGATTAATAAGGGGATCTATGAAAGATTTTCGCGTATTGGACATTAAGCAGAGTGTTTTTGCGGATAATAATCAGGATGCGGAACGCCTGCGTGCAGAGTTGAAGAGCAAGGGCACGTTCCTGCTAAATCTTATGAGTTCGCCCGGGGCCGGTAAAACCACCACCCTGGTTCAGACCATCAGTTCGCTTAAGGATGACCTTCGCATCGGAATAATGGAGGCGGATATCGATTCCAGCGTGGATGCGGTCACGATTTCCAATGCCGGCGTCAAAGTTATCCAGCTGCACACCGGCGGCATGTGCCATCTGGATGCCGATATGACCCGTCAGGGACTTGGCGGGCTGGGTGTCGATGAACTGGATCTTGTTGTTCTGGAAAATGTCGGCAATCTGGTCTGTCCGGCCGAGTTTGATACCGGATCTGTCAAAAATGCGATGATCCTGTCGGTACCCGAGGGCGATGACAAGCCGCTGAAATATCCCCTGATGTTTCAGATCTGCGATGTTCTGCTGATCAACAAGCTAGACGTTCTGCCGCATTTTGATTTTGATCTCAACGCGGTCAGGGAGCGGGCCGGCAAACTGAATCCCAGGATTAAGATTATTCCAATCTCAGCCCGTACCGGCGAAGGCATCGATGAATGGGCAGACTGGCTGAAGAGTGAAGTGAAGTCATGGAAAGATGACTGAAACGGATTTGATTTAAACATAGATACGAGGGAGGAAACAATGGCATTAAGGAAGAAAATCGTGGAGTTGGCCAAGATGATCAGCGGGCCGGCGGCCCTGATCAACAGGATCGATGAGAACGCACCGGAATATTACGGTCTGGCCTGCGTGGTAACCGATGAGATGGCCGAGGTCGGTCTCGGCATGGAGTTGAGAAAGTTCAAAACCATCGAGGAGATCGCGGCCAAGTGCGGCAAACCCGTTGATGAAGCGCACCGGCTGGCGCTGCAGCTGGCCGATGTGGGCGTCTGCAAGGTCTTCAACCGGGACGGCAGAGAGACCTTCATGATCGAGCTCTTTGCCCCGGGGGTGCTGGAACTGATGGTGGCCAACACGGAGCTCTTTGAGAAGCATCCCGATATCGGCCGGGCCTTTGAGGAGTACACCCGCATCCGCATCGCGCCGCTGGCCCCGCTGCTGACCAAGGGCGCCGGCCTTGTGCGGGTGCTGCCGGCTGAAGAGGCCATCAAGGATGTTGAAGGCGTCAAGGAGTGGGAGAAGATCTCCTACTGGATGGACAAGTATGACCGTTTTGCCGTGGGCAACTGTATGTGCCGCGCCACGCGCCGCCATATGGACGAGGGCTGCGGCCATCTGGAGCATGAGGTCTGCGTCTCGCTGGGAGAGACGGCCGAGTACAACATCAACACCGGCAAGGGCCGTGAGATCACACGCGAAGAGGCGCTTGAAATCTTCAGGCGCTGCGAGGAGAAGGGCTATGTCCATGAGGCTCCCAACCTCTGGGGCAATGAGGAGATTCCGGCCATCTGCAACTGCTGCTCCTGCTCCTGCTTCTCGATCCGCACGGCGGCCATGATGAATGCCCCGGATGTGATCCGCTCCAACTTTGTCTCGGAACTGGTCACCGAAAACTGTGCGGCCTGCGGCCTGTGCGTGGAGTACTGCCCCACCAATGCGCTCAAGCTCGGGCAGAAACTCTGCTCCAAGACCCCCATCGAGACCAAACCCACGCCGACGCCCCGCGACCGTATCTGGGGTGAGAAGTACTGGAACATGGACTACCGTGAAAACCGCAGCGATGTGCATGAGAGCGGAACCGCGCCCTGCAAGGCCGAGTGCCCGGCCAATATCGGCGTTCAGGCCTATATCAAGTTTGCCTCCCAGGGCAGGTACATGGAGGCGCTGGAGCTGATCAAGCGAGAGAATCCCTTCCCGGCCGTCTGCGGACGCATCTGTCCCCACGCCTGTGAATCGGTCTGCACCCGCGGTGATCTGGATGACCCGATCGCGATCGATGAGATCAAAAAGTTCATCGCCGACATGGAGCTGAACGAGGAGTGCCGCTTCGTGCCCGAGAAGCTTAATCAATATGACAAGAAAATCGCGGTCGTCGGCAGCGGTCCGGCGGGCTTGAGCTGCGCCTACTATCTGGCGGCCGAAGGTTATCAGGTAACCGTGTTTGAGAAGGAGGAGCAGCTGGGCGGCATGCTGACCCTCGGCATTCCATCCTTCAGGCTGGAAAAAGATGTGGTCAAGGCGGAGATCGAGATCCTGCGTGTGCTGGGGGTCGAGTTCAGGACCGGCGTTGAAGTCGGCAGGGATGTGACCATTGAAGCCCTGCGCAAGGATGGTTTTGAGGCCTTCTACCTTGCCATCGGCGCCCAGGCTGGCCGGAAACTCAACATTGAGGGTGAGGAGGGTGCCATCTCCGGCGTCAGCTTCCTGCGTGATGTCAACCTCGGCAAAGAGGTCAAGTTGAAGGGCAAGGTTGTGGTGATCGGCGGCGGCAATGTGGCCATCGATGTGGCGCGTACGGCTGTCCGCGTCGGTTCCGAGACGGTTGGCATGTACTGCCTTGAAGGCGCCAATGAGATGCCGGCCCTGCCCGAAGAGATCGAGGAGGCATGCGCCGAAGGCATTGAGATCAACAACGGCTGGGGACCCAAACGCATCATCCTGGAAAAGGGCAAGGTCAAGGGTGTCGAGTTTAAGAGATGCGTTGCGGTATTCAATGATCAGGGTCAGTTTGCGCCCCGCTTCAATGAGGATGAAACCGTGATTGTCGACGCTGACGCCGTGCTGGTCTCCATCGGCCAGGCAATTGCCTGGGGCGAGATGCTCAAGGATACGGCGGTTGACCTGAACCGCAACGGCACGGTGGTGGCTGACAGCTTCACCTATGCCACCGGCGCCGATGGTATCTTTGCCGGCGGCGACGTTTTCAGCGGGCCGAAGTTTGCCATCGACGCCATTGCCGCCGGCAAGCAGGGGGCCATCTCCATCCATCGGGCGGTCTGGCCCGGACAGAGCCAGACCCTGGGCCGCGACCGCCGTAACTATAAGGCTTTTGACAAGCAGAATGTGGTTATTGAGGGCTTCGACAACATGCGGCGTCAGCGTGCAGGTCACAGCTCAGAGCAGGTTAAGAGCTTTAAAGATTCCCGCATGACCTTTACCGAGGAGCAGCTCAAGAAGGAGACCGAGCGCTGCCTTGGCTGCGGTGCTGTTACTCTTAACCAGGATATGTGCATCGGCTGCGGCCAGTGCGTGCTCAAGTGTGAGTTCGAGGCTGTCAAGTTGATCCGCAAGTTTGATGATGACGCCGTTGCTTTTGAAAAGATCGCGTTGAAGGTGGCGCCCTACGCTGTAACCAGAAGTGTCAAGGTGGCGGGCGGAACAATTAAACGTGCGCTTAAGGGTGAGCAGTAACCGTTATGCATGAGGCGGGCATCGTGAAGATGATTATCCGGACTGTGGAAGGCATAAAGCAGGTCGAAAAGTTTGCGACTGTCGAAAAGATAGTTCTCGAGGTGGGCGAGCTTTCGGGCGTGGTGCCCTCCTATCTGGAGGCCTGCTATCCGGCCGCCGTGCACAAGACCTTCATGCAGGATACTGAGTTGGAGATCGAGGTCGTTCCCGGTATGGCGCGCTGTCTGGCCTGCAATCAGGAGTTCAGGGCCTATGAGAACGATTTCAGCTGCCCGGCCTGTTCTAATACGCAGCTGGAAGCGCTCAATGGCAAGGATATCATGATCAAGCAGATCATGGTGGGCGACAAAGTGTCCGGGCAACAATGAGTTAGCTGCCCCGCCGGCAGAGAAAATTACCAGCCCTGTTCAATCTGCGATTGAACAGGGCTTTTTTGTATCGGATTATGACGGAACCCCCAGCGGGCCGTTAAAAATTGCTAGTCATCAAGGTCAATTAGCAGAATCATCGCCTGGTGCCCTTGTCAAAAAGCCGCTTGTGACGAACTATATGATTCTGGAGCGCTGGATGATGAGTAGCGACTGGCTGACATACAGGGGTGAGATTCTGGACCCCAGGGTGATTCCGCACAACGGCACGCCGCCGCGGACGCGCCGTGAGTTCCGGAACCTGATTATGAGCTGCGCCCGGCAGTACGGCTTCCCGTCGGTCATGTATATCCGCTCTGACCAGGTCGGTATCTATATCCGCACGCGGGTCAAGTACTTCCTCAAATACGGCAATGAGCCGGCCACCCGCATTCTGATCATTCCCAGCCGTTTTGTGCGCAACCTGCACGTGATCCATAAGCGCTGGCCCGAGCTGGCCGAGTTCCTGCTCTATTCGGCCCTCTGGCATGAGTATCGGCATCTGCAGCAGGAGTTCACCTATCCGCTCAACCTTGACGGCAATGAGACGGAGGCCAACCGCTTCATGATTGAGAAGATGGGGCTGTTGAGCCTGGTGGTCAGCATCTGGTATTTCACAACCTTCAGACAGAATCTGTACAGTGTTCTGGGCATCAGGCGGCGGCTGGACAAGGTGCGCTGTTGCGAGGATGTGCGCTACTGCATGCGCGAACTCTACCCGGATGTGGTTCCGCCCGGTAAGCATGATGAGATCGTCAGCGCCGTGCTCACGCTGGAGCAGGAGTTTCAGGGGGGAGGCTTAAAGACCTCCCCCGTAAATGCTGTTATTCGATAATATCAAGAATGTAGCTGCGGCCGCAGACGGCAAAGGGCTCCAGCAGTTCGCCCAGCATCTGGTTCATCTCCTGGGAGGCTTTGGCGCCGCGTTTGGCCGCGACCAGCTCTACGATCTGCTCCAGCTCATCCAGTTCGGTCACCTCGACTGAGGGGTCCGAGACCATCACCTTGGGCATGTTGCGCTTCATGCTGCGGTTGAGCTTGCGGGCCTTTTGGCTGGCGTTCTTGGCGATCACATCGCGCGGCATGTCGTCGCTGTAGAGCGGAAGATCGCGTTCCTGCCTGAGCAGTTCAAACTGGCTGAAATCATCATTGCCGCTCATGTAGGCCTGCTCCAGAATGACGCGCTCGTACTTCTCGATGACGGTGTGGCGGTTGGAGACCAGCTGTACGGCGTTATTGAGCGGTTTTGAGGCGCCCATCATGTCCAGCAGGTTGATCGAGATCATGCGGCTGCCGCTGACCCCGGGCAGAGCCACGGCGTGGTAGGGCTGGCTCAGGTCGGCCAGGTAGTGCAGGCCCCAGCCCATGAAGCGCCAGCCCCAGTAGTCCTGGCCGTTTTCAAAGGCCAGCTTGGCTAAAGTTTTGTACTGGTGGATGCGGTATTCGGGGTAGCTCTCCTTGAGGAAGGGCGCGGCGGCAAAGATGATGGCGGCTTCATGGTAGAAACCCATGTGGAAGGGCGCCTGGCTGCCGTATTCCAGATTGGGGTTGCCGAAGGCCTGGACGCCGAAGCCGTAACCCTGGCCGAAGTCGCTGCCGCTGTCGGTGAAGAGGCCGATGTCCAGCCCCAGGTCGGGCTCGTCATTGGCGCTGACGACAACTGAGAGCGGGCTGATCATCTCGCCCTCGTTAAGGGCTACAAAGGTGACATTCTCCAGCCAGTAGAGATCCTTGAAGATGCTTAAAGTTTTGGGGTCGAGTGTAGCCCGCGCCGGCTGCTGGCCGGGCAGCAGCTGCAGGTAGGGTTTGAGCGGCATGTTGGGGTTGACCCGGATGGCCTGCAGGAAGCGTCTGGTGATGTCGTTCGGGTTGCCGGTGGCCTCAAACTTGAGATGCTCGGGCAGGGGGGCGTAGAAATCCAGGTTCTGCCGCGACCACTCCTCCTGTTCGGCCAGAGCCTCGGGCAGCTGATCTTCGACGCTCAGCAGAAAATCTTTGAAGCTGGTGACCTTGATTTCATCAAGTTCAGCGACCTGCGGCATGGAAGAGATGATCGGATAGGCGATCAGGGTGTGCAGGTCCCAGGCGTAGAGACTGCTGCTTAGGCAGAAGATCATAAAAATGCTCGTGACAAATCTTTTCATTGGGTTCTCCTCGGTTTGGTTGCTGGTGATTTTATAGCAGAGTTCGGGCCCGGGTGGATAGAGATTACTGGCCGATGTAGCTGTTGATGATCTTTTGAATTTCGCCCGAGTCCTGCATCTTCTTGATCTCGGCGTTGAACCGCTCGATGAAGTCATTTTTGTAGGGGAAGTTGCCGCGGTTGGTGATGCCCAGGTGGCCCCATTCCGAGTTGACCACCGGGCCTTCGACCAGTTTGGCGTGGGTGCCGCCCTCGTCGTAGTCACCGCGTTTCTTGAGGCGGTTTAGCTCCATGAGGATGGCGGTGCGGTCGTTGATGTAGCAGTCGATGCGGCCCAGACCGAGCTTCAGCAGGTTGACCTGGGTGCTGCGCGCCTCCTCCAGAAAGATCTCGCCATTTTCAACCGCCTGCCAGAATTTTTCTCCGCCCAGCCTGAATCCCAGGTTCTGGCCCACACGCAGGCCCAGGAAGTCATCGGGCCACTCCTGGCGCTCCTTCTTGATCAGGATCTCATCGCGCATGAATACCACGACCGTCTCCTCCAGGATTGGCGCTGAGTAATCCATATATGGCCTCAGCTTGGGCAGTTTGTACGGGGGGAAGATTGCGAAGCCCTTGCCGGTTTCCAGTTGGGCCAGCCCGCGTTTCCAGGGCAGGGGCATGATGGTGACGTTGTAGTCCACCATGCGGTTGGTGGCGCGGGTGATGATCTCAGCATAGATGCCGGCGCCCTCTTTGCCGTCGCGGTAGGAGTAGGGCGCGTATTCGTCATCGGCATAGATGATCACGTCCTGGGCCGCCAAGGCCGGGGTGGCAAGCAGGATCAGGATAAGTAGGCTGTGTATCTTCATTGCACAAATGATAACCGCCTGGCGGCCGGTCGCAAGCCGCTAGTGATAGATAAAAAAATATCTAAAGCTTCTTGACCTGCTTCCGACATGAATATAGAGGATAGATAATTTCATATCTAACATCGGGGGCAAATATGTCAAACTATGAACGTCAAGTCGCCAAACTGCCATCCATCAGAAGGCTGCCGCTCTATCTGAGGGCCCTGCAGGGGTTGAAGGATTCGGGTCAGGATGTGGTCTCGTCCTCCTGGCTGGCCCGTGAACTTGAGCTGCAGCAGATTGTGGTCAAGAAGGATCTGGAGATCACGCAGGCCGTGGGCAAGACCGGGGTCGGTTATGCGGTCGAGGACCTGATCAGCGCCATCGAAGACTATCTGGGCTGGAACAACTTCACGGATGCCTTTCTGGTGGGCGCCGGCAATCTGGGGCAGGCTCTGCTGGGCTATGCCGGTTTCCGCGAGTTCGGCCTCAGAATTGTGGCCGCCTTTGACACCAACCCGGACCTGATCGGATCCGAGCTGCACGGTGTGCCGGTTTTTGACCTGACTAAACTGCCCAATCTGGCCGAACGCCTGCACGTGCATCTGGCCGTGCTGACCGTGCCCTCGCCCGTGGCGCAGGATGTCTGCGACACTCTGGTGGGCAACGGTGTGCTGGGCATCTGGAACTTTACCCCGGTCAAGCTGCAGGTGCCCCGCGGGGTGATCGTGCGCCGCGAAGATCTGGCTTCGGGCCTGGCCGAACTCTCGGTCAAGATCAAGCATCAGCTGGAGCGCGGCAAATGAAGAAGATCTCCATCTGCATGGGCAGCTCCTGCTTTGCCCGCGGCAATCAGCGCAATCTGGAAGTTATCGAGCAGTATCAGCAGGCGCATCAGCTTGAGATCGAGCTGCGCGGCTGCCGCTGCGAAGGCGAGTGCTGCAGCGGCCCCAACATCCGCATCGACGGCAAGCTTTTCTCCGGCATCGATGAGGGCACCCTCATCGATCTGCTGAGCGGTTATTAGGAGTCAGTATGAATGTTCAGTATCCCGTATTTACCGCCGAAGCCGAGTGCCAGGACTGTTACAAGTGCGTGCGTCAGTGCCCGGTCAAGGCCATCCGCGTGCATGACGGGCATGCCGCTGTAATTCCCGAGCTCTGTGTGGCCTGCGGCAGTTGCGTCAGCGTCTGTCCGGCCAAGGCCAAGAAGGTGCGCGACGACATCAAGCGCGTCAAACGCATGCTGGATGAGGCGCGTCCGGTGGTTGTCTCTCTGGCCCCCAGCTGGGTCAGCGCCTGGCCCGAACTGAGCATCGAGCAGATGGTGGCCGGTCTGCAGAGCCTGGGGTTTGCCCGGGTCAGTGAGACCGCCCTGGGCGCCGAAGCCGTCTCCGCCAGTCTGGCCGAAACGCTTAACACAATGCAGCGCGGCGTTCTGATCTCCAGCGCCTGTCCGGCCGCCGTGACCTATATCGGCCGCTTCCTGCCGGAGCTGGCCGACTGTGTCACACCCATGGCCTCGCCGCTGCTGGCCCATGCCCGCCTGCTCAAGCATGAGGCCGACGTGCGCGTGGTCTTCATCGGGCCCTGCGTGGCCAAGAAGCTGGAAGCCGAACGTCAGGAGATCGATGTGGCCCTGACCTTTGATGACCTCAAACGCTGGTGGCGTGAGAGCTCAATTGAGCCGGCCGGCCTGATTGGCAGCAAGGGCTTCTATCCCAGGACTGCCCGTGAAGGCGCCATCTATCCGATCGAGGGCGGCATGAATGAGACCATCCGGGCCCACGGCCTCGACCGGAGGGTTGAACTGCTGAGCGTCTCGGGTCTGCCCCAGATGGAGCAGGCGCTCAAGAATTTCAGCCCCGCCGATGTTCAGGTACCTGTTTTCATAGAGTGTCTGGCCTGCAGCGGCGGCTGTGTTCAGGGTCCATCCATGAGCTGCAGCACCTTCAGTTCAATTCTTGAGGTGCGCCGGCGCACCGAGTGGCCCGAGCAGGTGTCTTCCAAAGCGTCCATCTCTTTGGTTGATGAGCTGCCCCTGCTGGTGGAGGAGCCGCGTGAGATCAGTGAGCGCGAAATCAAGGAGGCTCTGCGCCGGGTCGGTAAGGAGAGTGTCCATGATGAGATGAACTGCGGCGGCTGCGGCTACGACAGTTGCCGCCACTTTGCGCGCGCCTTGCTGCTGGGCAACGCCGAGCCGGCCATGTGCGTCTCCTACATGCGCAATCAGGCCCAGAAAAAGGCCAATGCCTTGCTGCGCTGCATCCCGTCCGGCGTGGTGATTGCCGACAAGAACTTGCGGGTCATCGAGTGCAACAAACCCTTTGCCGAGATGTTCGGCGAGCAGCTGGCCTTTGACGTGCTGCCCGGCATGGCTGGCGCGGTGCTGACCAAGATCCTGCCCTTCCCGGACATCCTGGAGGCGGCCGTGCGCACCGGCCTGGACATCAGCCGCGAGCGTCTGCCCCTGGATGAGCGCCTGCTCAACGTCACCATCTTCAGTATCGAGCACCATCAGACCATCGGCGTGATCGTGCAGGATGTGACCCAGAGCGAGATGAAGCGCGAGCAGATCGCGCGGCGCGCCGCCCAGGTGATTCAGAAAAATATGGTCACCGTGCAGGAGATCGCCTGCCGCCTGGGCGAGCACATGGCTGATACCGAAATCCTCTTAAGCTCCATCGCCCATGATTACGGGCCGGAGGACTTTACGCCGGAGGATGACTGATGCTGACCAGTTCGCTCTTCGTCGAGGTTGACTGCGCCCAGCGTCACAAGCACTCCCAGAACATCTGCGGCGACGCCTTCTTCTCGCGCAAGATTCCGGCCGAGGACCGCATCATCGCGGTGCTTTCGGACGGTCTGGGCAGCGGGGTCAAGGCCAACATCCTGGCCAACATGACCGGCACCATGGCGCTCAAGTTTGCGGCGGCCAACCGCAACATTGTGGGCGCCAGCGAGGTCATCATGGACTCGCTGCCCATCTGCCAGGTGCGCAAGATATCCTATGCCACCTTCACGATCGTGGACTGCATCATCCACGGCAAGACCCGCATCGTGGAGCAGGGCAACCCCAACTACATCCTGATCCGCGACGGTAAGGCCGTGGACATCAGCCGCCGCACCATGATGACGGCGCGCTGGAAGGACCGCGCCCTGCAGGTCTCCGAGATCTGCACCCGGCCCGAGGACCGCCTGATCGTCTTTTCGGACGGCGTCTCCCAGGCCGGCCTGGGCAGCGACCGCTGGAAGTTGGGCTGGCGCGTCGAGGGCTGCTCCAGCTTTGTTGAGCAGCTGGTGGCCAAGGACAGCAACATCTCGGGGCGCGAGCTGGCCCAGGCCATTGTGGATGAGGCCGAGCGCCATGAGCCGCAGTGCCGGGCCATGGATGACATCACCTGCGCGGTCTTCTACTTCAGGAAGCCTCGGCGCACCTTGGTGCTTTCGGGTCCGCCCTATGATCAGAGCCGCGACCGTGAGATTGCCACCAAGCTGGACCACTTTGAAGGGCGCAAGGCGATCTGCGGCGGCACCACGGCCAACATTGTGGGCCGCGAGCTTAACCGCGACATGCAGACCGTGCTGAGCGGCTTCGGCGATCTGCCGCCGCTCTCCGAGATGGAGGGGCTCGATTTGGTGACCGAGGGCATCCTCACGCTGACGCGCATGGCCCAGTATCTGGAGCAGGGGACTATTCCGGATGATCCGGCCGGCAAGCTGGCCAATCTGCTGCTGGACAGCGACCATATCGAGTTTCTGGTGGGCACGCGCATCAATGATGCCCATCAGGATCCCAATCTGCCGCTCGATCTGGAGATCAGGCGCAACATCATCAAACGCATCATGGCGACGCTTGAAGAGCGTTACCTGAAAGAGACAATTATTCAGTATATCTAGGGGTAAGCGATGAAGAAAATTGAAGTAAAAATCTGTATGGGCACAACCTGCTACGTCATGGGCGCCTCCAACCTTCAAAATTTGACCGAAGAGCTGTCACCAGCTTTGCGCGCACTTGTCGATGTGCGCGGCAGCACCTGCCTGGATCTCTGCAAGGGCGGCGGCCTGGGCAAGGCCCCCTTTGTGGAGATCAACGGCGAGGTGCTCTCCGGGGCTACCCTGGCCAGTGTTATCAAGCGGATTGAAGAGATTGCGGAAGTGTAGCCATGCAGACCCACAACAATGCCACCCGTCTGCGCCGTGAAGTTCTGATCCGCCTGGCCCGCGCCCACATGGAGGGCAATCTAGTCGCAGGCGTCGAGCGCATTCCCTATGAGATGCGCCCCAAGAACGGCGAGAGTTTCCGCTGCTGCCTCTACAAGGACCGCGCTGTTCTGCGCTATCGCTGCATGGCCGGCCTGGGCGCCGCAGTGGAGGACGAGGTCGACGACTTCACGCCCCTCAGCACCTATGCCGAGGCGGCCCTTGAACGCAAGCAGCCGAGCGGCAACATTCTGACCGTGCTGGATATCGCCTGCAAGGGCTGTGTCGACAGCCGCTACCTGGTGACCGAGGCCTGCCAGGGCTGCACGGCGCGCTCCTGCATGGAGAACTGCCCCTTCGGCGCGATTCACTTCGACAATGGACGTTCCCACATCGACTCAGGTAAGTGCCGCAACTGCGGCAAGTGCGCCAAGAGCTGTCCCTATCATGTCATCACCCACATTCCGGTGCCCTGTGAGGAGGCCTGCCCGGTGGACGCCATCAAGAAGAATGCGGGCGGCAAGGCCGAGATCGACTTCGAGGCCTGTATCGGCTGCGGCCGCTGCATGCGCAACTGCCCCTTCGGCGCGGTTATGGAGCGCTCTCAGATGATCGATGTGCTCGAGCGCATGCAGCAGGATAGACCGGTGGTGGCCATGCTGGCGCCCTCGGTGGCCGGTCAGTTTCCGGGCAGACTGGAGCAGATCATGGAGGCTCTTGTTAAGCTGGGATTTTCATCGGTGATTGAGGTGGCTCTGGGCGCCGATTTGACCGCCCAACATGAGGCGGCCGAGCATGCCGAGAAGATGGCAGAGGGCCAGGCCTTTCTGACCACCTCCTGCTGCCCGGCCTATGTGCAGGCGGTCAGGAAGCATCTGCCCGAGCTTGAAGATTACGTTTCATCCACGCCAAGCCCCATGCACTATACGGCGTCTCTGGTGAAAGCCGAACAGAGTGATGCGGTGACGGTCTTCATTGGGCCCTGTGTGGCTAAGCGCCAGGAGGGCATGGCTGATCCGGAAATTAGTTATGTGCTGACCTTTGAGGAGCTGGGGGCCATGCTGGTGGCTGCCGGCATCGAGGTTGAGGCCTGCACTGGGCTCATACCCTCCACTCTGCCATCAGCCGAGGCGCGCGGCTTTGCCGTGGCCGGCGGGGTGGCCGCAGCCGTGGCCAGTCTGACGACCGTCAATGCGGTGCAGATGGACGGCCTGGATTCCAAGAAGATGAAGATCTTGAAGGCCTACGCCAGGGGTAAGTGTCCCGGCAACCTGCTGGAGGTCATGGCCTGCGAAGGCGGCTGTGTGGGCGGCGCGGCCGTGGTGGGCAACATCAGGGTCAGCACGCAGGCCGTCGCCGAGTGGGCCATGGGTCTGCCTAAAACTGGCTCCTGAGCATCGGCAGCACCGAGCTTACCAGCAGCAGGGCCATGCAGATGTTGAAGGCTCGCTGCTGGCGCGGGCTCTTGATCAGCAGCTGCAGGCGCGAGCCGCAGAGGAACCAGCTGCCGACGGCCGGGAAGAGCACCAGCAGATAGATGCCGGTGATGATGGCGACTTCAGTTAGAATGTTGCCGTCCAGGCTGGTGTAGGTGGCCACCGCGCCCATGGCCATGATCCAGGCCTTGGGGTTGACCCACTGGAAGAGCACGGCCTGCATGAAGCTCAGCGGTTTGCCGCTTTCTGCCAGCTCGGGCTTGGTCTTGGCGATCAGCCAGGCCAGGTAGAGCAGGTAGCCGATGCCGACAATTTTGATGATCTTATGCAGCATGGGCAGCTGCATGAAGATGGCGCCCAGTCCGAGGCCGATGGCCAGCACCATGGCCGGGAAACCCAGACAGATGCCCAGATAGTGGGGCGTGGTCTTGCGCAGACCGTGGTTGAGGCCGGAGGTCATGACCATGATGTTGTTGGGCCCCGGCGTAATGGAGGTGCTCAGGGCAAACAGGAATATTGCGCTAAGGTGCTGCATAGCTGATATTTAGCACGCCTGCTTGGTTGAGTCTCTGCAAAATTTGTATGTTTGAGTGATGATTATGTTAGATCTCCGCTGAATATTTTGCTATGGCATGGACTGCGTCACTTAACGCTTGAGGCGCAGATTAATTGGAGATGGTTATGAAGAAGTTTTTGCTATTTATCTCAATCCTGATAATGACCGGTTGTGCAGCTAAACTGCAGCTGATTGAGCTCAAGGATGGAACCGTTATCCAGGCCCAGGAGGTCCGCTACAATGAGACCACCGAGTTCTATGAGTTTAAGGACGGGGACGGCAAGCTGCGCAGCATCAACCGCGACGAGATCCGTCAGATAAGCGAACAGTAATATGCTTTTTAATTCCTTTATTTTTATTCTGGTCTTTCTGCCGGTTACCCTGCTGGGCTACTATCTGATCGGTGGGCGCGGTTTCCATAAGAGCGCCATCCTCTGGCTGGTGGGCGCTTCGCTGGTCTATTACGGCTGGTGGAACCCGGTCTACCTCTGGCTGATTATCGGTTCGGTTATCTTCAACTACAGCCTTGGGCGCCTGCTTCATGACGGCGGTTCGGCTAAGCTTCATGATCGTCCGGCGGTGCGTAAAGGTCTGCTTACCTTCGGCATCACGCTTAACCTCTTCCTGCTGGGGTATTATAAGTTTGCCAACTTCTTTGTGGATAACATCAACTGGGTCTTTGGCAGCAGCTACAACCTGGAGAAGATTATCCTGCCGCTGGCCATCTCGTTCTTTACCTTCCAGCAGATATCGTTTCTGGTTGATACCTATCGCGGCGAGACCAAGGAGTACAACTTCCTGCACTATGCGCTCTTTGTGACTTTCTTCCCGCAGTTGGTGGCCGGCCCCATCGTGCACCACAAGGATATGTTGCCTCAGTTTGCCGAGAAGCGGCGCTTCAGCTATGAGAACATCTCCATCGGCACGGTTATCTTCCTGATCGGTCTGATCAAGAAGATCTGGATTGCCGACGGGGTGGCTGATTTTGCCAAACCGGCCTTTGCCGCGGCCGAGCTTGGCGAGACCCTGACCTTTATTGAGGCCTGGGGCGGTGCTCTGGCCTACACCTTCCAGATCTACTTTGATTTTTCGGGCTATTCGGATATGGCAATCGGCCTGGGCCGCATGTTCGGCATAACCCTGCCGCAGAACTTCTACTCGCCCTACAAGGCCACCAGCATCATCGATTTTTGGAAGCGCTGGCACATCACCCTCTCAACCTTCCTGCGCGACTATCTCTACATTCCGCTGGGCGGCAACCGCAAGGGCAAGCCGCGCAAGTATGTCAATCTGATGATTACCATGCTGCTGGGCGGTCTCTGGCACGGCGCCGGCTGGACCTTTGTGATCTGGGGCGCTCTGCACGGCACCTATCTGGTGATCAATCACGGCTATCGAGCCTTTAAGGAGGCCGTCGGCCTGAGTCTGCAGAGCAGTTTTGCGGCCCGCATGCTGACCTTTATGGCGGTGGTGCTGGCCTGGGTCTTCTTCAGGGCCGAGAGCCTGGATGGCGCTCTGGTCATGGTTCAGGCCATGCTGGGGCTGAACGGGATGGTTTTCACGCCGGATTTCCTGGCCAGTCTTGGCGGCTTGGGCGAAATGTTAACTGCGGCCGGTCTGGTTGTGGCCGGCGAGCTTCAGTATTTCAAGGGCACCCGGGTGGTCCTCTTCTTTGTCGTTCTCTGGATTATCGCCTGGCATATGCCCAATACCCAGGAAATCATGCGTGACTTTAAGCCGGCGCTTGGTTTTGACCGCAAGGATCTGGTGCCGGCTAAGGAGAGCCGCCTGCGGTTTAAGTTCAGTTATCTCAACGCTTCAATCCTGGCCCTGCTGATCTGGTTCAGCATGCATTTCATGTTGAGCATGCAGACGACGGAGTTCTTGTATTATGACTTCTAAAAGATTTGTTTTTAGTACAGCCCTGTTTATGTTGTTGATCGTAGTTGTGACGGTCTGTGTCAATGTCTATGTGGATGAGTTCGGCCTCTTTGGGCGTGATGATGTCCGGATTTGGGGTACCCAGGTTGAACGGACAACTAAATATCTGCATGCGTATAGATATATTCCTGATAATTTTGAAGGCATCGTTGCTGGTTCATCTGTATCCGATAATATGGATACTCGCGCTCTGGATGGATATAAGATTTATAATCTGTCTATGCGCGGGGCCAATGCAACTGAATTGCGCTATGCTGTTGAACAGGCGATTAATCGCGGCAATATGAAGTATTTAATCTTATGTCTCTATCCGCTGACTACCCGGGACAGTGGCTGCAAAACGTCTCAAATTAAGCCTGTTGAGTATTGGTTGAGTGTTTTCAGTATGTTCCCTTACCAGCATGTTAACAAATATAAGAAGCGGGCTATTGATAAACCTTATTTAGATATCTTTCACTCCAGCGAGTGGGGATATAGTGATGATAATATGGAGAAGCACGGAGTAGTCTTTGCTGAAGTCGTTGAGACCCATAAGTCCAAACCGTACAGTACAATCGTAGTGGATCAGACCGCCTCTTCTGATCTGAAGCGCATTGTGGAGCTGGCTCATAAGCGGGATGTGCAGGTTCTGGCCTACTACTACCCGATTTATCATGAGTGGCAGCAGGAGTATCAGGCGACCGGTGCCTGGGAGTATTACCAGAGCGAGATTAACAAACTTTTCTCTGCGGAAGATCTTGTTTGGGATATGAATACGCCGGAGTATTACTACATCACTCAGGATTTGAGTTCATATTCTGATGGACATCTGAGTGACAGGGGGGCCCAGCTGGTTCTGGATGATATCGAAAGAAAGCTTAACTCTCTGAAGAGTGGCAACACTCAGTCAGCTGGAGATCTGGTTAAGCAGTAACTGCTCAATGTTGTTTTCCACCATGATCTCATTTTGATGCAGGCGCTTGAAACTGAAATCTTTGAGCAGGGCGACCGGGGTGATTGGTTGCAGCTGATCGATCAGCCCCGCTCTGTACGCCAGGTAGCCCACAATTTTTTGCGGCCGGACGCCGGCCTCCCGCAGGCGCATCAGCTCCAGTGATTGGTGACTCTTGGAAAGTTTCTTGCCATCTTCATCCACCAGCAGCGGAACATGGGCATAGGTCGGCGGTTCTTCACCCAGTAGTTCGTAGAGCCTGAGCTGCCGCGGCGTGGACTCCAGAATATCGGCGCCGCGCACTACCTGATTGATGCCCATGGCGATATCGTCCACCACCACGGCCAGCTGGTAGGCGAAGATATTGTCTGAGCGACGCACCGTGAAATCTCCGCCCAGCTCTCTGGTGTCCAGCTGTACTTCTCCCAGGATCAGGTCACTGAAGTTGACCGTCTGATCCGGGAGTGTCAGGCGGGTGGCTGGTTTGCGGCCGGATATGGCTTTCTGGCGGCGTTCCTCGGCGGTAAGATTGCGGCAAAGGCCGGGGTAGCTGAAACCGGCATTGCGCCGGGCTGCCTGCTGCAGATCTTTGCGGCTGCAGTAGCAGGGGTAGGTGTGAGGCTCCAGATCTGAGAGAGCCTGATTGTATAGCTTGAGACGTTGGCCCTGGGTGTAGGGGCCCTCATCCCAGTCCAGCCCCAGCCACTTCAGATCGTCCAGGATGGCCGGATAGAACTCCGGGCGGGCCCGGGAGGGGTCGATATCTTCAATGCGCAGGATAACTTCGCCGCCAGCGCTGCGGGCGCCCAGCCAGCACATCAGGGCCGCGAAGGCGTTGCCCAGATGCATGTAGCCGGTAGGGCTGGGGGCGAAGCGGCCCCGTATCTTTCTGTTCTGCATAGTCTGCCCATAGCACCAATTAACGGCTGGTAAAAGGTCTGTTTGTGTTATCGGACCGGATGTGTTATCTGTTTTAAACGTTGTTTGGTATTTTAAATTTTGGTTAAAAAAAGGAGTGTGGCATAAGAAGTTGTTGGGTTGATGTTTTTGTGATTCTGTCATGCTCTTGTTCTTAATTTTATCCCGCCTTTATTCAAAACAAACCCTCATCTCAGTATGCAAGTCACCACGAGGTAAGAAATGGAAAAAAAACATTCGTTATCCCGTAGTATATCAATTATTGTCGGCATCTTTTTTATCTGTCTGACCGGTTCATATATCAGCTGGTTAGGAACCTATAAGTTCCACACCGTCGACAGCGGCCGGGTCTATCGTTCGGCCGCCATTCCACCGGAAGTTCTGCCCGATGTTATTGAGAAGAGGGGCATCCGCACCGTGATCGATTTCCGCAATACCATTGAAGATGTGTTGCCGGAGAAGGAGGTCTTGGAGAGTCTGGGGGTCAACCATGTGCACCTGCCGACTGAACAGGTGCCCGACATGCACTGGGTTGAGAAGTTTCTGGATGTCATGGATCGTCCCGAGTCCTACCCGGTGCTGATTCACTGCCGTCACGGCATCGGCCGCACCGGTGTTTTTGTGGCCCTCTATCGGATCGAGTATGAGAACTGGACCAATGATGAGGCCCGGCGCGAGCAGTGGTGGTTCAGGGCCTTCATGAATTTCCAGGAGGATTCCAGCAAGGGCTCCTTCATCATGGCCTATGAGGCGCGCGAGAAGGCGCAGCTCGAGCTGGCTGAAATTCTGCATCTGCAGGAGGCTTTCGCCAACTGATCTGCAAGAACTTTTTGACAGCGGGCGTCTAAAGTGTGATTATCTCCCCCAATAACATTTCGGGGGAGATTTTATGTCTTTTGAGCATCAGGGACGTTCGTTTATTGAGCCGCAGGATCTTAAAGTAAAAACAATGGGTTTTCTGCCCCAGGTGCCGGCCAGCGATGCCGGTGTCCGGGAGGCGCTGGGCCGTGACTTCTTAGGTCCGGACGAGATCGTCGCCTTGATCCAGGTGGCGGTGGCCCGCTCGGTTGATTACCAGACCTCGCTGAGCGAGGAGCTGGTCAAGATTCGCGAGTCCGGCAAGGATATCAAAGACGCTGTCTTCCGTAAAAATATGACCGGCATCGGCCGCGGCCACTCCATGGAGGGCCTGGCCATGGTGGCTCTGGGCATGAACGGCACCAAGATGATCGACTCGGCCTTTACCGGCGTGGCCTTCTCGCGTTCGCTGGTCACCAGCGGCCGCCGTCGCGCCACCACCTCATCCGAGCTGGTTGTGCCGCGCTCCATCAGCTCCAACTCTCAGCTGTTCCAGGAATATCTCGAGATCAGCGATGATCTCTTTACGCTTTTCGGCGACATCAAGGAGCGCTTCGGCCGCCGGGTGGACGCCATCCAGGCCTTCAACAAGCTCAAACCCTATAATGATCCGGCAGACCTCTTCTATCTGGTGCCGCTGGGTTCGCTGGTCAACCTGGCCGTGGCTGTGGATGACGAGCGGCGCGCCGGCACAGCCTATCTGCCCGAGGAGTTCGCCCTCTTTGCCGACCAGATCAGCGATCTGGTCGAGGAGGTCGGCATGGGCCAGATCTACCGCATGCGACGGGCCGTGCCGCGTGAGACCTATCTGCACTACAACATCTTCCGCGCCCCCGAGGCCGACTACGCCTCATCCATGCATGACAAACTGGGCAACCCTATCGATCCGGCCATCGTGCGCATCATCGATGACCTGCCCGACAGCGCCAGAAACGAGTTGGTCAGCCTGCAGCAGGCTTTCAGGAAGGCCTTGGATTATAAGGACAGCCGCGACCTCTACGCCATCACCCAGCAGAACCGGGCCCTGCTCTCCAGCTTCTGCCGCCGCTACAATGAGGCCCTCAATATCCAGACCACCAGCACCATCTCCTGGCGCGTCTGGAGTGAGCAGAAACGCCACGCCACCCTCAAGCAGCATGTGGAGTCCATCTACAGCGCTGCCGCGCGTGCCGTGGGCATTGTGAATGAGATCTGGGACGACATTGAGAATGTCGAAAAAATTCTGGCTAAGGCTGAAGAGGCCTTCATCATCGAAAATAAGATCAAGGCCGAGCCCGAAATGCTCAAGGCCTATATCTACCACACCGCCCGTCAGATCCGCTTCTACGGTAAGCTGGTCGACAAGGGCATTGATGCCCGCGACGCCCTCTACATCGTGCCGCGCAACATCCGCATGCGCACCCTCGAGAGCTATGACCTGATCAACGCCCTCAGCCTGGAGATGCCCCTGCGCCTCTGCACCGAGTGCGAGCCCGAGCGCATGGCCTCCTCCGAGAAGAAGGCTTGTCTGATGAAAGAGCAGCTGCCACACTTGAGCTTCCTGATCGAGCCCAAGTGCAACCTGGGCTACTGCACCGAGGGCGCATTCTGCGGCAAGCTCAAGAAGATCAATCCCAACTATAACCTTGAAACCCATAAGGCGATTGCCGAGATCATCGCCGAGCAGAAGTGATGCAGGCGCTGATCATTATGGCCCATGGCAGCCGGCGGCTGGAGTCCAACCAGGAGGTTGAGGCTCTGGCTGTGCGCCTGCTTAAAAATTCAAAGTTTGACCTGGTGTCGGCTGCATTTCTTGAGTTGGCCGGGCCGAGCCTGCCGGATCAGATCGAGCACATGGTTGAGGCCGGCGCAGATACGATCACCATTTTTCCATTCTTTCTGGCCCCGGGAACCCATGTCAGCCGCGACATCCCTGAACTGGTCAGGGGCGCTGAGACGGTCTATCCGCAGGTCAAAATCAGACTGGCCGAGCATCTGGGAGCTATTCCGGGCCTGGATGAGCTGATTCTGAACTCCCTATAGGAGCCCCTGAGATTTTTTGCGCTTAATAATGGCTGGAATGTCGGCCTGCAGGCCGCTGCCCGGGAACTTTACGGCCCAGTTGTAGATCTCGTCAATGTTCTCTTTGAGTACCGGTGGCAATGATCTTACCTTGTCGAGGGCCTCTATAACTGGCCCGGCCAGATTCTGATAATAGGCTTCTATTCCTTTGGTGGTAAAATCGATGTGGTAGGCCTGCATGGCGTTGATAATCAGGCTCTCCGATCTGGGGTAGCCCGAGCACATCAGGTTCCACTGGTCATGCTCCTGGTCGCCGCCGGCTCTGAAGTCGGTCCGCAGCAGCACGGCCGGGATGTCGAGCAGCTTGGCGAACATGAACTCCACCACCGTGCCTGAGTCGAGCTCTGTGCCGTCAAAGTTGAAGATACAGAGGTCGCACTCCATGACCGCCTTGAGGTCGGTGTTGCGGATGTCGACGCTGCGCTCTGAGAGCTGCTCCAGGTTCTGGGGCAGGATGCAGCGATATCATGATTCATTTTCAATGGCCCGGGCCAGCAGATGGTTGCCGACCAGCTCCTTGTGCGAGAAGAGGGCGCCGGCAAAGTAGATTGTATATTTCATAACTCGTCTATATCACTCGCTTCTCCGGAAGTCCATTTGTGCGCTTGCAAAGCGCCTCTCGGGGCTTAATTTTTAGAGCAGCTCAAGCGCAGATAAGGAGGTCGCATGGCCCAGGCAAAGATCAAGAATACCGATGATGTTTTGAAGATTCTGTGTGACTCGGTTCAACATGTACTCAGGACAGCCACCCAGTCAGATATCCGCTACTCACCCATGGTGCTGCGCGGCAATAAAACCTGTCTGCAGCCAGATATCGGCTGTTTTGTGATGTTTGACGGTGGCTTCTCCGGGCTAGTGGTGATGAACTTCTCGGCCAATGCGGCCATTGAGATCTATCGTAAATATATGCTCAGCATGGGCATGCCTGAAGATGAGCTGGCCGCCTGGCACACCTCGGATGAGGTCAGCGACACGCTCGGAGAACTGATGAATCAGTCCATGGGAAACTTCGGCCGTGACCTTAAGCATATTCTGCAGATTTCGGTGCGTCAGAATCAGCCCAAGATGATTGTGATCAATCAGGCGCTGCTGATCTCGATTAATGCCCAGATTGACCGGCCCCAGTACCGCAAGGCATCTTTCGAGACCGAGAGCCACAGTCCATTCTATCTGGAGTGCTGCCTGGAAAAGGTGGAGCTGGCAGAGCTGGTGCCGCGGGAACAGCTGGAGAGGGAGGCCACGCCGGAAGATATTATCCGCCAGATGCGTGGAGACTGATGAATTGCCTGGATGTATGCCTGCCCGATAGCGCTTGGGTCGAGGTGATTATGGAAGATCGCATGACTGCTTACTGCGGCAAGGATTGTCTGGCTTGTCCTGTTCATCAGGCCACCATGGAGGGCAGTGAGGCCCTGCGCAGCTGGATCTCTTCAGTCTATCTTGAACATTTCGACCGGCGGCTGGAGAGTGTGCGCTGTGAGGGCTGTCTCTCAGACGGCTGTTTGCCGGGGGCTGAATGCAAGGTCCGGCGTTGCGCCGTTCAGCTGGGCATTAAGAGTTGCGCCGAGTGTGACGAGTATCCCTGTGGCCGGTTGGAGGGTATCCTGGCCGGCGATCCCGAGGCGCTCGACTGTCTCAACGCCTTAAGATAGCATTTTCTGCTTAGCCGGCAGATATCCCTGTTCCGCGGCCGAGCGGAACCACTTCATGGCCTTGCGTCTCTTTCCACGCTCTTCATAGAGCAGTCCAAGTTGATATTGGGCCCGGATATTGCCGCGTTTAGCCGGTTTCTTGAGCCAGCTTTCGGCCAGCTCAAGGTTCTGTTCCACCTCAATTCCGCGCATATAGAGGGTGCCAAGTATCAGCTGTGCGGGCTGGTGGCCTGCGCCGGCGGCTTTGATGTACCAGTTTTTGTTGATCCGGCCGGCATGACCATCCAGGTAGAGCATGCCCAGCTTGATCTGGGCGTTGCGCTGCCCCTGATCAGCGGCCGCCTGCAGCCACTTCTCAGCCTGGCTGTAGTTCTGTGACGCGGCCAGCAGCATGCCCAGCTGATACTGGGCCAGCTGGTTGCCGCCCTTGGCTGCCTGCTCAAAGAGTTTGAGGGCGCGGTCCCGGTCTTTGGCCAGGCCTAGGCCGGCGAGGTAGAGATGCCCCAGCTGGAACTGGGCCGGTGGATAGTCTTGTGCGGCGGCCAGCCTGAAGAATTCGGCCGCCTGGATATAGTCCTGATTGTCGCCGGTCAGGTTGATGATGCCAAGTCTGTATTGGGACGGAGCGTAGCCGGCCAGGGCTGCGCGGTTGTACCACTGGTGGGCCAGTCGGCGGTCAGCATTGACGCCGTAGCCGCTGATGTAGAGGTTCGCCAGATTGTCCATGGCTGCCGCTTCGTGGGGCGCGGCCTGCTCCAGCAGGCTGATGGCCGTGAGGGTATTCTGGGTAACTCCGAGTCCTAGAATGTGCATCACGGCCAGGTTGTTCTGGGCCGGGGCATAGCCGCTTTGGGATGCCTGCCAGAAGAGCTGGGCGGCGGAGGTGTAGTTGCGGCCGACACTCTGGCCGGTCAGATAGCGATAGCCCAATGCGTTTTGTGCGCTGGGGCTGTCCGGCTGCGGCTCAGGAATCGGTTGCGGCATGAAATCGGCCGGCCTGAGTTGGTCGGCGTAAAAGTCCAGCCCCAGATTGTGCAGCAGCAGGCTGTTGTCCGGGGTGTCTTGCGGCAGGTGGGCGCAGCCTGTCAGCAGGCAGAGCAGCAGGATAAGTTTTTTCAAGCGGAGCCTCCATTGCATTGAATGCAGTGAACATAACAATCCGGCTTCTGGTCGTCAATGCTTGGCCATTAACGCTTGGGGATATTTCTGGGAATCGTTCCTGCTAAGGATATCGTCTATAATATCCTATGGAGGGCTTATTATGATTAATTATAAGCTAATACTGATAGTTACAGCGATTATGATCGCAGTTGGAGGTGATATAATGGCACAGGAAAAAGCAACATTTGCCGGCGGGTGTTTCTGGTGCATGGAGGGGCCCTTCGAGAAGGCCGAGGGCGTCGTGGAAGTGATTTCAGGCTATACCGGCGGGCAGGTCAAGAATCCAACTTATGCCGAGGTCTCCGGCGGCACCACCGGCCATGTTGAGTCAATCCAGATTGTCTATGATCCGGCGCTGATCAGCTACAGTGAGCTGCTGGATATCTTCTGGCGCCAGATCGACCCCACCGATGAGGGCGGCCAGTTTGTGGACCGCGGCTTCCAGTATACGACCGCGATCTTCTATCACAATGAGGAGCAGCGTAGATTGGCGCAGGCATCGAAAGAGCGGCTGGCCGTGTCGGGGCGCTTTGATAAGCCGATTGTGACCCCCATCAGACCGGTGACGGACTTTTATGCGGCCGAGGATTATCATCAGGACTACTACAAGAAGAATCCGCTGCGCTACAAGTACTACCGTTCCGGTTCGGGACGTGACAAATTCTTGAAGAAGGCCTGGGAAGGCGCAATCTCCAAGAGCGATCTGGAGCAGAAGCTGACTCCGCTGCAGTACAAGGTGACCCAGAAAGACGGCACCGAACCGCCCTTTGACAATGCCTACTGGGACAATAAGGCACCAGGCATCTACGTTGATATCGTCTCGGGCGAGCCCCTTTTCAGTTCGACCGACAAGTATAAATCCGGCACGGGCTGGCCCAGCTTCACCCGTCCTCTGGAAGCCGGCAACATTGTCGAGCATAAAGACACCTCCTTCTTTATGACCCGGACCGAGGTGCGCAGTCTTAATGCGGATTCCCATCTCGGCCACGTATTCGATGACGGGCCGGCACCGACCGGTAAACGCTACTGTATCAATTCGGCCTCTTTGCGCTTCATACCCAAGGATGAGCTGAAAAAAGAGGGCTATGCGGAATATTTGAAACTTTTTGAGTAGCACCGGCGACTGAATAGGTACAGTTAAGCATTACTCCTCTTTATGGCACCCGCAAAGGGTGCCTTTTTTTATATTCCGATGACCCGGTTGCGTCCTTCGCGCTTGGCGCGGTAGAGGGCCCTGTCGGCCAGCTTGACCGCCTCCAATGCTGTTGGGGCATCGTTGGGGAAGCAGGCCAGGCCGATGCTGACTGTTATGGTGATGGCCTTTGAGCTGAGCGGCTGCTCCTCGATGGCTGTTCGGATGCGCTCGGCCAGTCTGACTGCGTCACTGCGGCTGGTGGTCGGCAGCAGGATCAGGAACTCTTCACCGCCGTAGCGGCCCAGGATGTCGGTGGCGCGAATCAAAGAGTTGATTCTGGTGACCAGGCACTTGAGAACCTGATCCCCCGCATCGTGGCCGTGGGTGTCGTTGATCTCTTTGAAGTGGTCGATATCAAGCATGGCCAGGGCGAAGCAGCTGGTGACGCTGCCCTCATGGCTGTGCTGCATCTGCTGCAGGGCATCCTCTAGGGCGCGCCGGTTGAGGGCACTGGTCAGGGGATCGAGGCGGTTCTGGCGGATGATGCGGGTGTGGTCGCGCGAGAGCCAGATGCTGCCGCTGATGCCCATGATCAGCCCCAGCAGGATGCCCACTGCGGTGGCTGTGACGCTGCGGCGCTTGAGGCGGTTGATCATTTCATATTCGCGGGTAATGTGCTGGTCCATCTCGCCTGTGATCTGGCCGAGGCTGCTGGTGATCTGATAGATCTGAGCGTCAAACTCTTCCATGGCCTGGCTGAGATCGGGCCGGACCGTACTCTCGATGGGGTGGTTGAAGATGTGGTCGCCGATGGCGCAGGCCTGCCGCCACTCCGTTTGGGCGTTCAGCAGGGTCTCTGATTGAATGTGGACGCCCCTGATGGCCAGCTCAAAGGCCTGATCGGTTTCAAGGATGGCTTGCTGCCAGTGTCGCGCTTCGCTCTGGTCGCCGTGGATCAGATAGTCGTTGGGCGGCATGGCCGCTTTGAGCATGGCGATCTGTAACTCATTTATCGGCTGCATGCCGTTGATTGATTCGTGCAGGATGCGCTGCATGCTGTTGGAGACCGGCTGGTAGTAGCTGAAGAAGACGATCAGCATCAGCGATGCGATCGGCAGGATGGTGGCGGTCATGACCAGCAGGTAGCGGCCACGTTCGGACAGTGTTATTCGCATCTCCCCTCCTGCCATCTAAGATAATGCGAGTGCGGCGGAACGTAAGGGCAGAAAAAAGGGGAACCGTCTGGTTCCCCTTGATTTGGTTATTCGGCCGCTAGCTGAGCTTCGGGAGAGCTCTTGGGGTGGCGGAAAGATTTCTCAGCCTTGCCGCTGTGCATCTGCCAGTTGTACCAGATTACATAGCCGACGGCGAAGATGATGTTGATGACGCCCCAGTAGTGGACAACGTCGGCGTTGTACCAGGCCGAGGAGTCCATGATGGCCGGGATGTCGAAGCAGCCCAGGTGCAGGACGAAGATGGCTAGAGTGTAGACTCGGGCCATGATGTAGAGGTCGGGGCGGCCGGCGAAGGAGTAGACTTCGGCGGCGATCAGGATGGCGAAGCCCAGGGCGAACTCGTCGGGAATGGCGCCGTAGATGAAGGCGGCGTTCCAGGTGGTGTAGAGCAGACACCAGCCCTTGCCGAAGTCGACGATCAGCTCGCCGAAGTTGACCTTGTCGAAGCGCCAGAACTTGTCGGCAAACGGGATGGTCAGCACCAGGATGAAGCCGGTCAGGGCGTTCAGGTAGTTGCCCAGCTCCCAGTCACGCAAACTGGCTTCGGTGATGTTGAGGGCCAGGATGCCGAAGAAGAACCAGAGGAAGCCCTTGCTGCGCAGGATATCCCAGATCTTGCCCTCGGGCTTGTAGTAGTTGGCCCAGCGGTTGAAACCCAGCACGGCGGTGGGCAGCAGCACGCTCAGGATCTTGGCCCACTCGAACCAGCTGTCACGGTTTTCAGCCCAGAGCGGGAAGGTCAGCGGTGCCAGGATGAAGACGATGGCGCCCAGCTTGGGTTTGCGTCTGAACAGTTCCGTCAGACCGAGGGTGAAAAAGGTGTAGACGATAATGCCGATAATCAGGGTAGTGTTGGTTGGTTCCATTTTAATCTCCTTCAGGTCTAAGACCTGTGTTTTTAGTCCGGTTTGGGGGTCTTGAGCATGCCCAGGATCGTGCGGGTGACCTCGTCAATGAAATCATCCGGATCGCGGTTGATGGTCAGGTCAACATAGAGGGCCCGGGCGCTGGAGTTGACCAGGCCGATGACGATCTGCCCGGCCAGGTTGTAGTCGTTGATGTTCTTATCATCATCGTAGAGCTTGAGCATCTTGGCCGCGTTCTCTGCCTCGCGGGTACTGACTTCGGTGAAGATGCTGCAGATCTTGGGGTCGGTGAATCGCCTGGAGATGACGAAGCGGAATAGTGCCGGGTCTTTGCTGAAAGCTTCAAAGACCGCCGCAACATAGGAGCGGGTGGCGGCATAAAAATCAACGCTTTTCTTTTCCGGCACTTTTGAGAAGTGGCCCTCGAAGAGGAAGTCCAGATGATCCCGGATGATGGCATAGAGCAGGTCTTCCTTATTCTCAAAGTAGCAGTAGAAGGTTCCGGTTGAAACTCCAGCCGCCTTGGCCAGCTGATTGGAGTTCATGGCATCAAAACCCAGTTCACTGAAAACCCTGCGCGCCGTGTCCATAATCATGCGGCGTTTGGCGATTGAACGCTTCTGCTTGGGTTCCTTGATTACCTTTGCCATAACTCCCTCTGCCTAATGATATGTATTATCTTTTCTTATCGAAGAAATATGCCGTCACTTAAATCTAAGCAACCGATTTTTTTATATAAATTGATATATTTATCAGGTTTGGAATATAAATGTCCGGTTTTGCTGCGAAAAGAAATTTCATGACTGTGATTTTTTTAACAGCCATTCCTGGCGCAAGGCATAGAGTACCGGAATAATGAAGATCGAGAGCACCACCAGCAGCATGCCGCCGAAGGAGGGGATGGCCATGGGCACCATGATGTCCGAGCCCTTGCCCGTCGAGGTCAGCACCGGAATCAATGCCAGGATGGTGGTGGCGGAGGTCATCAGACAGGGGCGCACCCGGCGCTCGGCTGCCTGCAGGGTGGCCATGAAGATCTCATGGCGGTTCTGGGGCTGCAGCTTTTCAAAGGTCTGGTCAAGGTAGGTGGCCATGATCACGCCGTTGTCCGAGGCGATGCCGAAGAGGGCCAGGAAGCCCACCCAGACCGCCACGCTCAGGTTTACGGGATGCACCTGGAAGAGTTCGCGCATGGAGACGCTAAAGACGCTGAAGTTCATGAACCAGGGCTGGCCATAGCACCAGAGCAGGATGAAGCCGCCGGCCCAGGCGATCACGATGCCCGTAAAGACCATCATGGTCACGGCCGTGGAGCGGAACTGCAGGTAGAGGATGATGAAGATAATCAGCAGGGCCAGGGGCAGCACGATCCGCAGGGTGCGGTTGGCCCGCAGCTGGTTCTCATAGTTGCCGGCAAAGCTGTAGCTGACCCCGGCCGGAATCTCAAGCCGGCCCTCTGCGGCGGCCTGCGTCAGGTGGTCGCGGGCGTTCTCGACCACATCGATCTCGGCGAAGCCCGGCAGCTTGTCAAAGAGCACATAGCCCACCAGGAAGGTGTCCTCGCTCTTGATCACCTGGGGGCCGCGCCGGTATTCGATCTCGGCCAGCTGGCTGAGCGGGATCTGGCTGCCGCCGGCGCCGGGAACCAGGATGCGTTCGATATCCTCGATCGTGTCGCGCAGTTCGCGCAGATAGCGCACCCGCACCGGGTAGCGCTCACGCCCCTCCACCGTGGTGGTGATGCGTTTGCCCCCGAAACCGGTCTCGATGATCTGCTGCAAACCGGCGACGTCGATGCCGTAGCGCGCGGCCGCCGCGCGTCTGATCTTGATCTCCAGGTAGGGCTTGCCCACGATGCGGTCGGCCAGCACCGCCGCCGGGTTGACCCCGGGCACCTCCTTGAGCAGCTGTTCCATCCTCAGTCCGACCTGCTCAATGGTTTCAAGGTCGGGGCCCTTGACCTTGATGCCCATGGGGGCGCGCATGCCGCTCTGCAGCATGACGATTCGAGTCTCGATGGGCTGCAGCCGGGGCGCCGAAGTGGTGCCCGGGATGCGCGCCGCATTGACGATCTCCCGCCAGATGTCGTCGGGGGTCCGGATGCCAGACCAGGCGCTGCGGCCCGGATTGAGATCGACATCCAGCGCCGGCCGCCAGAGCCTGAAGGGCATGCCGCGCCGGTCGGGGATCAGAGCACCCTTGTCATCGCGTTCAAATTTTCCCGGCACCACATAGGGCTGGCCGTCGGCGGCCGGTACAGCGCGGCCCTCGCGGTCGCGGAACAGATCGCGCTCTTTGTGGTCGAACTTGAAGGTCAGCAGCTGGCCGCGCTCACTGCGCAGGTATTCCGGCTGATAGTTGATGACGCTTTCGATCATGGAGATGGGCGCCGGGTCCAGGGCGGTCTCGGCCCGGCCCAGTTTGCCGACCACCTCGCTGACCTCCGGGATCTGGTCGATCTGGATATCCTGCTTGCGCAGCACGTCCAGCACCTCGCCGATGGAGGCGTGGGGCATGGTGGTGGGCATCAGCAGGAACGAGCCCTCGTTGAGCGGCGGCATGAACTCCTTGCCCAGGTCCTGCCAGATAACCAGCCCCAGCCCGATCAGCAGACAGGGAAGGGTCAGGGTGGTCTTGCGGTGCTCCAGGCACCAGCTCAGCATATTGCGGTAATACTTCTGGAAGATGGTGATCAGCCCGATGGTGCCCAGCAGGATTGCAAAGACGAAGATCAGGTTGCGCAAACTACCGCGCTCGGGCCCCAGCGGCAGCCAGTGGCTGGTCAGGATTGTGCCGGCCAGCAGCACGATCAGGGCGGCGCCTACCGTGTTGGTCTTCTGTGAGCGCGCCCTGTCGAAACGCCGCGAAAAGAGCAGGTAGGCAAAGGGCGGGATCACCATCAGGGCCACGGTAACCGAGGCCAGCAGGGCGAAGGTCTTGGTGAAGGCCAGCGGCTTGAAGAGGCGCCCTTCGGCCCCGATCATGGTGAAGACCGGCAGGAAGCTGACCACGGTGGTCAGGATGGCGGTCATGACCGCCGAGGCCACCTCCTGGGTGGCCTGGAAGATCAGATGCAGCCGGTTGTCCTCCAGGTTGCTCTGCTCGATCTTTTTGAGGATGTTCTCGCAGATCACAATGCCCATGTCGACCATGGTGCCGATGGCGATGGCGATGCCCGAGAGAGCCACGATGTTGGCATCCACGCCGCAGAGCTTCATGGCTATGAAGCAGAGCAGCACTGCCAGCGGCAGCAGACCCGCGATCAGCAGCGAGCTGCGCAGGTGCATCACCAGCAGCACGATCACGATGATGGTCACCAGGATCTCCTCGCTCAGGGCGCTGTTGAGGGTTGCTAGGGTCTCGTAGATCAGGCCGGTGCGGTCGTAGAAGGGCACGATTTCGACCTGACTTGAGCTGCCGTCGGGAAGCTCTTTTGCCGGCAGGCCCGGTGAGATTTCGGCAATCTTGGCCTTGAGCGCCTTGATGGCGCTGAGGGGGTTTTCACCGTGGCGCACAACCGCCACGCCGCCCACGGCCTCGGCGCCGGCCCTGTCCAGGGCGCCGCGCCTCAGGGCCGGACCCAGGGCGATATGGGCAATGTTCTTGAGATAGATGGGCGTGTTGCCGCGCACCTTGATCAGGGTGTTTTCGAGATCCTCCAGGCTCTCCAGGAAACCGATGCCGCGGATCACATATTCGACCCGGTTGATCTCGATGGTGCGCGCGCCCACATCCTGGTTGGAGCGCCTGACCGCGGCCGCCACCTCGGGCAGGGTCACGCCGAAATGGCGCATGGCCAGCGGGTCGACGTCGATCTGATACTCCTTGATAAAGCCGCCCACCGAGGCCACCTCGCTGATGCCCTCGGCGCCCATCAGGGCGTAGCGCACATAGTAGTCCTGGATGGTGCGCAGCTCGTGCAGGTCCCAGCCGCCCGTCGGTCGGCCATGAGCGTCGCGGCCCTCGAGGGTGTACCAGAAGACCTGGCCCAGGGCTGTGGCGTCCGGGCCCAGGGCCGGGTTGACCTCCGGCGGCAGGGTGCCCTGGGGCAGGCTGCTCAGTTTCTCCAGCAGCCGGGAACGCGACCAGTAGAAGTCGATATGCTCCTCAAAGATGACGTAGATGGTCGAGAAGCCGAACATGGAGTAGCTGCGCACCGACCTGACGCCGGCCACCCCCAGCAGGGCCGCGGTCAGCGGATAGCTGATCTGGTCCTCCACATCCTGGGGCGAGCGGCCCATCCATTCGGTGAAGACGATCTGCTGGTTTTCGCCGATGTCGGGAATCGCGTCCACCGGCACCGGGCGCCGGGGCAGGCTCTCGATCTGCCAGTCAAAGGGGGCCACCGCAATGCCGCCGACGATGACCACCAGCACCGTCAGGGTCACGATCAGACGGTTGTTGAGGCAGGCCCAGATCAGACGGTCGGTCCATCTGGTGCCCAGGCTGTCGGGTTGATGTTTCACCTATTTGATCTCTTCCTTGACCTCGCCGCATCTGAGCATGGCTGCGCCGTAGTAGGGGTTGTTGACCTGCTGGCCGGTTTGGAGCCAGTCGCCGCCCTTGCCGTCCATGCTCATGGGGCAGTGCAGGCGGTAGAGGCGGGTCTCGCTCTGGATGCCGAACTGTTTGATGGAGCTGAGCAGCGCCGCGTTGAAGTGGCCGAAGGCGCTGCGCAGCTCCTTGATGTCGGTTGCGCCCTTCATCTGCTCCAGGGCGCTGTTAAGTTTGGCAAGGTCTTTCATCCAGGCCAGGTGGGGTTCGTGGGGCAGCAGAGCCATGTCAATTTTATTGAGACCGGACTCCAGGGCCGGCAGGCTGGCCGCGGCAAGTTTGAAGTCATCCTTGGCCAGGGCCGCGGCCAGTTCGGCGGCTGTTGCGGCGACGCTGCCGAGCTGGAGCTTGAACTCAGCCGGTATCGTGGCGGTCTGCTGCTGGGATTCGTGGTCCAGGGTGGCGGCCACGGCGGCTCCGTGGTTTTGATGACCGCTCTGGGGCAGGCCGCCCTGCGGGCTCATCATGCTGGGCTGGCCCGCGATCTGCAGGGCGCTGTCGATCTTGAAGTTGCCGTTGGTCACCACCAGTTCGCCCGCTTCAAGCCCGGCATGCACGATGTAGTGGTCGCCGGCGCGCGGGCCCAGTTCGATCTCGCGGCCGCTGTAGATGTCGCCCTGCTTGACGTAGACCACGGCGCGCTTGCCCGTGATCAGGGGCGCGCTGGCCGGGATGGCGCTCATGCCGGCCAGATCATGCTGCAGCTCGCCTCTGATGCTGGCCTGCACCAGCATGCCCGGTTTGATCAGGCCGGCGGCGTTGTCGATCTCAACGCGCACCTTGGTGGTCTGGGTGCGCGGGTCGAGCACCGGATCGATGAAGACCACCTGGCCCTGCAGGCTGTAGCCGGCCGTGGTGGCAAAGTTGACGAACTGGCCCCTCTTAAGCCAAGGCAGGTCGCTCTCATAGGCGTCCAGCATGACCCAGAGGTGCTGGAGGTCGGCGATGGTGTAGATGGTGTCGCCGGTCTTGAGATACATGCCCTCGTGGGCCTGCTTTTTGATCACGACGCCGCTGATCGGGGAGTTGATCTCAAGGGTGTCGCTGGGCCGGCCGTGCTTGATGATTCTCTGGATCTGCTCATCGCTCAGGCCCCAGAGCCTGAGCTTCTCGCGCGCGGCCCGACGCAGGGCCGGGTTGTCGGCCGACTCCAGCAGCTCCTGCTGGGCGCTGAAGAGTTCCGGGCTGTAGATTTCAACCAGCTTGTCGCCGGCCTGGACCGTGGCGCCGGTGAAATCCACATAGAGTTTCTCGAGCCTGCCGGGCATGCGTGCGGCAATCTGGGCCAGGCGCGTCTCATCGAACTCGACCGTGCCGGCCAGCCGGATCAGCGCTTCGGCCGCGGGCGGCCCGACTGCACTGACCTGAATTTCGGCCAGCTTGGCCGCGGCCGGGCTCAGTTTGAGCTGACGTTCGCCGAGCTGCTGGGTGTCGTCATCCTTGAGGGGGATCAGCTCCATGCCGCAGATGGGGCAGTCGCCGGGCTGGTCCATCCTGACCTGGGGGTGCATGGAGCAGGTCCAGATCTGCTGGCCGTCCTCCATGGTGACCAGGGTGGCGTCATGTTCATGCAGCTCCTGCATGGAGTTTAGGCCCTGGCCTGCCATGAAGCCCGCCAGCAGCAGGCTGCCTGCGATCAGGATCTGTCTGAGTCTAGTCATTTTTCTCCTCCGGGGCCAGGAAGGCCAGTTCGGCCCTGAGCTTGGCGCAATCTGTCAGGGCGGTTTCACGCATAAACTGCAGCTCCAGCAGCTGCTGGCGGGCCTTGAGCACCGCGGCGTAGGAGCTGCGGGCGCTCTCAAAATCTTTCAGCCGCACCTGGTAGAGCTGGTCGGCCAGCGGGAGCAGTTCGCCGTCGTAGAGGCTGAAGCGGCGCCGGGCTTCGCGGTAGCTGTTGACGGCGGTCAGCACCCGGGCCTCCAGCTGGCGCATAAGAGTCAGGCTCTGCGCCAGGCTGGCCTGATGGCTGGCCTGGCTCTGCGCTCTTTCGGCCTGGCTGCCCCAGAGCGGCAGATTGACGGCGATGCTGGCCATCAGCGGGTCCTTGCCGCTGTCTTTGGTGGTGGGGTTGAGCGCCGCGCCGGTCTCGATATATTCGACTCCCAGGGTGAAATCGGGCACCCGGTTGAGGCGGCTTAAACGCTCCTGCTCCCTGGCAATGCTGCTGGCGTTGCGGCTCAGGCTGAGCTGGGGGTTGTCCCTGAGTTGCAGCAGCAGGGCTGTCGGCGGCAGCTCGGAGGGTGCGGGCAGGCTGTGCGGCAGATCGATCTCCAGCTGGGGCGCCCGGTTGAGCAGACTGTTGAAGAGGGCCTGCTGGCTGGCGAGCAGGTCGCCGAGCTTAAGTCGGCGCTCAGCGAGGCGGGCCTGCTGCATGCGCAGCTCCAGCAGCTCGGCATGGCCGGCGCTGGCCGCGGCGTAGCGTTTCTCGCTGACCTTGAGGCTCTGCTCGAGCAGCTGCAGCTGCTGGCTGAGATTGTCGATCTCATAGGCGCTCAGGTAGAGCGCGTAGTAGAGCTGGCTGAGCTGCAGGATCAGCTGCGCGGCGGCCAGCTCGTAGTTCAACTCGGCCTGGCGGGCGCGGCCTTGGGCGATATCTCTCTGCTTGAGCAGGCGGCCGGCCCAGGGCAGCGGCTGGCGCAGGCCGAGCTTGTACTCCTGGGGCCCGACGCGGGTCTCGACCTCTTCGATGAAGTGGGTGTAGGCGATCTGCGGGTCGGGCGGCAACCCGGCGGTCCGGGCCGCCTCCCGGCTGGCCTGCCACTGGCTGCTGGCCGCCAGCAGACCGGGGTTTTCGCGCAGCCCGAGCTCGATATAGTCGTCAAGTCCCAACGCCTGGGCGTTGAGAGGCAGCAGCAGGATCAGGATGATTAACCGCTTCATCGTTCCTCCATGAAGCAAGAATAAGTCGGGTGAGGGCTAAGTCAATTAGCTGAAATGAATGGATATGCGGTTAGCTGATGAAACTTGACCGAACGACTGTTCGGGTGTATGGTGTGCTGTAATTTATAGCATCTATAACAAGATCATCAGCAGGAGTTTGCATCATGAAGAATATTTTCAGCATATTGGGTAAAACTGTTCAATTTTTATTGGCCCTCTTAGTTATCTCGGCCGCGCCACTGCAAGCTGACGAAACTGTCGGGGTTGAGGTCAGAAATGAATACCAGCGGACCTACGAGGGCAGTGCCGGCTGCCTGGCCGTGCAGCTCAAAAGCAAGCCGTCCGGTCGGGTGGTGCTGGATTTCATCAGCGCAGACTCCAGTGAGCTTGTGATGTATCAGGAGAGCATCACTTTCACGCCTTCAAACTGGAACGTCTCCCAGAATGCAATCTTTACCGGTATCAGTGATCTGGTGGTTGACGGCGATCAGGATGTAGATGTCAGGATCAGGGTCAATCGGGATGAAACCATGGATCCCGCCTATCTTGATCTGGCTGAAATGACCAGGGTAATCACTATTGTTAATCGGGATTATCCCCACATCTTTGTCGGAGAGCCGTCGGCCGAGTTCATCAGCGAAGATGGTGACGACGTCTCTTTCACCGTGCGCCTGGCCAACCAGCCCGCTGAAGATGTGACCCTCGAAGTCGGCAGCACCCTCTCTGAGGAAGTTGCGATTTCGCCGGCCCTCCTGACCTTCACCCCTGACAACTGGAACTATGATCAGGTTGTCAGAGTATCGGCCATTGACGACAGCAAGGCTGAAAGCCGCCGCGATTTTTTCGTAAACTTCAACAACACCTCCAGCGAGGCCTCCGGCTACGCCGGCCGCCGCCCCGGCGATATCCGCCTGGATATCCTCGATAATGACAGTGCCGGCATTAAGGTTTCTCCTCGTCATATCGAGCTGTCTGAAGACGGCAGCGCCAGAATCAAGGTTGAATTCATGACCCAGCCGCTGCATGAGATGTATTTCTTCGTTTATAGCCGTGATGGGTCTGCAGCAACGGTTATGCCGGATAAGGTTGTTGTTACCGCAGAGAACTGGGATGAGCCCCACTATATAACGGTCAAGGGGTCGGATGATGATATTCCGTGGGGCGACCGCAATGTTGAGATTATCTTGACCACGATGATGGATGCATATTCTGATTACTCCGGCATGAAGCCGGATGATGTCAGGGCCTTTGTCATGGATGATGACATCAAGTCTGACGATAGCGACCGTGACGGCGCCCCGGACAATGAAGATGTCGATCCGGCCAGCCCGGCGGTTGCCAGCGTCGTCGCCCCCGAGCATAACGGCCGTTTAACCGTCGATGTCAGCGCCAACCCGGAGGTGCGCCTCAGGAACGTTGCCGCCTATCCGGTTGATGAATATTACGACAACCTTCCGAACAGGCCCGACTATGTCAGCTTCCCCTACGGCATGCTGGAGTTTGATGTGGAAAATGTCGTTAGCGGGGCGACAATTCAGCTCAGCCTGACCCTGCCCGAAGAGCTGCCGGTTGACGCTCGTTTCTTCAGGGTTGATGGAGATGGATTCCACGAGTTCTGGCCCACCCTGGCCGGCAACAAGCTGCTCTACAGCCTCAGCGGGAGCGGCCCGGCTGAAGATGTTGAGGTTACCCTGCACGACGCCTTTGCGGTGGCTGTGCCCAAGGCTCTGCCGGTCAGCCAGCCGCTGCCGATGCTGCCTCCGGAGAGCGACAGCGGCTGCTTCATCTCCTCACTGCGTTAGCCGCTGCTCGGCCGTCTGGATACTGAGCTCACGCTCAAAGCGGTAGAGCAAAATTGCGGTCAGGATGATGCCGCTGCCGCCGATGATTGAGAGCCGGTCCGGCAGGGTCTGCCAGACGAGGATGTCCAGCATCAGGGTGAAGACGACGGTGGCATAGCTGTAGATGCTGACCTCGGAGGCCTTGGCATAATGGTGGGCGTAGGTCAGGCAGAACTGCCCGGCGGCCGCCCCGAGCCCCACGATCAGCAGCCAGAAGAGCTGGATCGGGCTGGGCAGCTTGAAGTGCATGAACATGGGCAGCAGCATCACGATGCAGGAGACAAACGAGAAGTAGAAGACGACCGTGGCCGGCTCTTCGCGTCCCTTGAGGGCCCGCAGGATGGTGTAGGCGCCGCCGGCGCAGGCCGCCGTGCCCGTGGCCGCCAGGGCCGGTACAACCCGCAGGTCGAAGCTCGGTTTGATCACCAGGATGGCGCAGCCGAAGATAATTGCCAGCGCCGGCAGATGCAGCCTGGAGAGCTTCTCGTGCAGGAAGAGGGAGGCGAAGATGGCGATGAAGGCCGGATTGAGCATGCTCAGGATGGTGGCGTCGGTCAGCAGCATGCGGTCGATGGCAAAGAAGTAGAGCGCCACCCCGCTCAGTCCCAGCAGGGAGCGCGATAGCAGCAGGGGCTGATTTTTGAGTCTGCCAAAGAGCGGCGGCCGCTTGGGCAGGCGCATGATGGCGATGAAGGCGATCAGCAGGCTGACAAAGTTGCGCGCAAAGACCTTCTCGTAGACCGGCAGCTCGCCGCAGGCCTTGACCGCCGCCGCCATGATGGCGAAGGCCAGCGCCGAGACGATGCGCAAGATGATGCCTTTGAGTTTATTGTCAGCCATGGCTGCACTATTGCGCACTTCGTCTGACAGTTGTCAACTGTCGTCTGATAAATCCTGGTCGAGTTCTTTGGCATAGTGTTTCTTCTGGCACTCCGGGCAGATGCCGTGGCTGAACTCGGCATCGGTGTGCTCGGCGATGTAGGCTTCGACCTGGTTCCAGTAGCCCTGGTCGTCGCGGATCTGTTTGCAGAATGAGCAGATCGGTACGATGCCCTGCAGGGTGTGCAGGTGTTTCTGGTAGCTTCTGATGACAATCGTCACCAGACTCAGGACCAGGGCCGTCACCAGGCCGCAGATGGCCAGATTGATTATGAGGGAGTTGATGATTGGCCGGGTAGTCTGGCCCTCGGCCTGCTCGACGATCATATACCAGCCGAACTCGGGGATGTAGCGGGTATTGGTGTGGATGGTTTCCCGCCCGCGCTTGAATCTTGAAGAGCTCTGGGGCTTGGCCATGAGCTGATCCAGGATGGTCTGATAGCCGTCAACCTCGGCAATGTTCCGGATGCCGTTATGTTGATCACCGGACAGTTTTATCTGGCCGCCCTGGTCGATGAAATAGATGCTGCGCTGATATTTGTGCTGGTAGAAGTCAAGGCGTGATTTGAGGTCCTGCAGCCGCAGTCCGACGCCGGCTACGCCGATGTAGTGGCCGGTAAAATCATAAATCCGATAGTTGATGAAAATAATCAGCACATCCCGGTTGTTCCAGTCGGCATCAATGTTGATCTCATAGTCCTGCTCCATATCGCGGACCCTGAAGTACCACTGGTCATCCTGGTCGGTGGCAGATACTTTTTTGATCAGACCGTTTTCATCATGGTAGTTGAGGCTTTTATCCGAGACAAAGAAACTGGTGTGGGTGTTGAAGTTCTTTTTGATCTCGTTCAGGTAACGGCTGATTTTATCGATGTCCTGTTCGCCGTCGATGATCCAGTCGCGCAGGAAGGTGTCGTTGGCCATCATGGCCGAGATGTGGATCGGCAGCAGCAGGTCGCGCTGGACTTCGGAGTAGAGGTTGTCGGGTGCCGTCGGTCAGTGAGAGCTTGAAGATGGCCGGGGCCTTGTTTGTCTCCTGGTTGTAGCCGCACCAGACCAGCTGGTCGCCCTGGATGGAGAGCGAGTGGTAGGCCATTTTATATTCATGGTCATTGTCCGCGTCCAGGTTGGCATTTGCGATCTCTTGCACAAAACCGTCTTGGCTGTTCCACTGCCAGTACTGGAGATAGTCGCTGCCGCCACCGTCAAAATATCGCTCTAGGATGCCGTGGACAGTGCCGTTCTGGAGAGTGAATGAATGTCTGGTCTCAATGTTAATGACATCATGAATATTGTCGGCATCCAGCACGCCGTCGATCCAGATTGCAATATAATCCCTACCGGCGGCGTTATCCTTGAGTACGCCCACGATGTAGGTGTGGCCATCCTCCTGCAGCGCGGTGTAGATACTATCTGCACTCAAGTTGGCGGGGTGTTCGAGTTCGGTCAGGCGTCCGTCAGTCCAGTGGCAGGCGATAAGCTTGTCGGCTGTTGCGGCCACGCCGGCCGCATGCAGGCTGGGACCCATATCCTGGCTCATGAGGGCCAGCAGGGCCAGATCGATATCGTCGTTGTCGCCGCAGCCGCTCAGCAGGAGCAGCACTGTTAAAGCTAAGGTTAATCTTTTCATCATCTCTCCCAAGTCTCAGATTGCGGGCTTAGTGCCGGCCGCATGATTGCGCGTCTGCCTGGTTTAACCAAGGGAGATTCTGGGGTGGAGTAACAAAAGAGTAACGATTTAAGGTAATTGTCTGAAAAGTTGTCAGCTTTGGGCCGGGCATGTGACCCGGCCCAATATCAAAGTTTGTGGTTAATCCACCCAGACTGTTGCAGCCACGGCATAGCCCGGGGTGGCCGGCAGTTGCAGGTCATACTTCTCGCCGCCCTGCAGGTAGTATGTGCCGGTTGCATCGTACAGGCCGGCGATTATCAGGTTGTTGTTTTTGAAACTGCAGGGGATATCGTAGCCGTCATGTACCCCCACCTTTTGTGAGGCGCTGCTGGTGCCGGCGAAAACTGATGAGCTGCCATCTTTAGCCAGGGATGTTACTGAAACCAGCTCTCCATTGATCATGCCGCTGTATATGGAGTTAATATTGTCACAGCTGAATGATTCGCCGTAGGCGGGAGTGAACGCTCCACCATTCTTCCAGTAGCCCGGAATATCCTGATTGGATGCGTTGCGATAGTAGCCGCTGGCATAGATGTCGCTACCGTCGATAAAGACGTGGTAGGCCCTGGAGTTAGCGGTCGGTGCGGGCAGTTCGGTCATGTTTTCGGTGCCGCCGCCCATGGGTAGTTCAAAGAGATAGGCTTTAGAGTCTTTCATGCCGGCCCAGAGGAGTTTCTCGCCCTTTTGCAGCAGCGTTGCTGCGCTGGCCCAGTGTTCGGTCAGTTTCTGGTTGACTCCGTTACTGTTCCAGTACCACTCGCCGGCAAAGGATCTTACGATTGCATGCACGGTTCCGTTTTTGACGGTTATCGGCAGCTGGTATACTCTTTCAAATTCAGCCAACATGCCAGGTTGCAGGATATCGTCAATCCAGAGGGCGGGCTTGCCACTGGTTGTGCCGTAAAGGACGCCGATTGCATAGGTGTGGCCGGATTCTCTGGCCAGGCTGATGAGATAGCCCTCCGTGTAGCCGTCAGGCATGGGCAGTTCATGCAGCACGCCATCAATCCAGTAGCATGGTTTTGTGGAAGGACCACCCTCCGGCCCGAGCTGCTTGTCCTCGAATACGGCATAGCCGCCGCCGACATAGACGCCGCCGGAGCCGCTACCCAGCTGGCTGAAGACGGCCAGTAGCTCCTCATCACTGAAATTAGCATTATCCTCGATGCAGCCGCACAGCAGCAGCAAACCTAAAACTATTAGCCATCTCTTCATTCTGCTCTCCTCGATGTTTATTGGCTGCCTTGCAGCTAAGCCAATTTAAAACGCGGGAGGTCGGTGGTGGCCAATGGTCATTTTATGCGGGGGTAACAAAGAGGTATCACGAGCCATTCCAGAAACTGTCCATGACTGTTTCGCGGCCCTCGGGCGGGTAGTCTCTGAGGTTGCAGCGCAGTTCATCCACCAGATTGAGGGCCTGGGCCTTCTGGTTGTTCTCCATCAGCAGGTCGTAGGTCAGGCGGCTGAGGCGCGCATCGCGGGGCGTATGCCTGCGGGCCTGCTCGGCGATCTTGATGGCCAGCTCCGGATCGTGGGTCTGCTTGAGCTGCGGGCACCAGAGCAGGGCCGCCCGGCGCACCAGGTCCGGGTCGGCCGGCAGAACCGTGGGCCGGCGCAGCTGGTCAAAGGCGCGCAGCAGCGGCACGGCGGCGCTCCAGGGGCGTTGCTCGGTCAGCAGGTCGATGCCCTCCAGCAGGCCGGCGTTCGTGTCGTCCCAGCAGAGGTGCTGCAGGATGACGCAGCCGCCGCGGATGGTCAGATAGTGCTGTTTCTGGCCGCTGAGCGTCTCAATCTGGCTGCGCAGCCGCTTCATGAGGTTGGCCAGGCGGGCGCGGTTGTACTCCTGGCCCGGCCAGAGAACGTCATGCAGCCGGTGGGCGCTCAGCTGCCCGCCGCCGGACCTGATGATGGCGCTCAGCAGCTCCACCTGCTGGGCGGAGTGCAGTTTCAGCCGGCGCCCGGCGTGGCTCAGTTCAAGTTTGCCGCCTTCCAGGGCTTCAACCTTGATCCGCGGCACCAGGCTGCCGTCGTCCAGAATGTCAAGGCCGAGCCGCTGGTTGGCGATCATCCTGGCCCGGGCGGTCTGTCGCGTATGCTTGACGGCCAGCACCAGCAGGGGCTCAAAGGTGCGGGGTGCAAAGCCCATGAAGTTGCAGCAGTCGATGCCGCCGAGGGTGATCAGCATCGCCTCGGTGTAGCGCAGGGCCTGGGCCTGCTGGCCGCGCTGCAGCTGGCACCTGGCCAGGTAGCCCTGGGCCATGGCCTGGATCGAGGCGTCCTGATGGTCGGAGTGCTCACCTATGAGTTGGCTGAGCTCAGCGGCCGCCGCGCTGTCCTCGGGGTCGAGGCTGCGGGCGCAGGCCAGGATGATGCGGCACTGGCGCGTATAGTAGTAGCCGCCCTCCTGCTGGCGCAGTTCCCAGGCTTCGGCGGCAACCCGGGCGGCCTCCTGGTGGCGGCCCAGCTGGGCCAGGTAGAGGACCTGCCAGGAGCTTGCGATGGCCTGCAGATTGCGGCAGTCGCGGGTGTCGGCGGCCATCAGCGTCTCAAGCGCCAGCTGGGCGTTGTCCTCGCTCAGGTGCCGTCCCGATAGCCAGAGGCTCTGCAGGCCGCCCAGGTGGGAGCGTGAGAGCAGATGGTGGAAGCGGCTCTGGATGTAGTCGTTGGTCAGCTTAAAATCGCGGCCCCTGATCCTGAGGATGTTGAGCAGGGCGAAGTGGATGGCGAAGAGACCGGCCGGGCTGAGGGCCGAATCGGTCGAGACGTAGCGGTCCAGGATTAGCAGGGCCCTGTTGACGTCGGTGCGCAGGATCTGGTGGACGCAGGGCACCAGTGAGCTGAAGAGATCGAGCTGGCTGCAGCTGGACTGGGCCAGCTTGTTCTGCAGCCGCCTGACCAGTTCGGCGGCGTCATCGCCGTTGCGGGCGTAGCAGGAGCCCAGCGCGATGGCCGCCAGCAGGTTGAGCGGATGGTTGCCCAGCAGGCTGACGGCCCGGCTCATGTCGATCTGGCCGAAGCTGCCGCCCATCAGGGCCTCATACTCGATCAGGCGCGCCGTGGCGTGCAGTTCGCCCTCGTGATCGCCGGCGGCCTGCATGCCCTTGAGGCTCCTGACCAGCCACGGCCTGGTCTCCTCGGGCTTGAGGGCCAGCAGGATCGTGCCGCGCATCAGTTGCAGCCAGGGGTCCTCAAGCCGGTCTGAAAGGTTGTCCAGCAGTGCGTCGACCAGGCTGAAACGCCCCAGGGCCAGCAAACCCATGCCGTGCTCCCTGATGCCCTCCCTGAGCTGGTCGAAACAGTTGCCCATGGCCAGGATGGTCAGGCCCTCCTCAATCAGGCCGTTATCCAGGCACCACTGGCCGGCGCGCTGGGCCCATTGATGCCTGAAGGCGGCACTCAGGGAGGCCTGGCGCCTGCTGAGGGCCTCCCTCAGCAGCTGGTGCAGGGTGTAGTGGGTTTCGTCCCGGCGCACAAAGCAGGCCCGGGCGGCCAGATCGTCCAGAAGTGCTCTGTCCTGCGGCAGGCCGGCCGGAATGCGTTCCAAATTGGCCAGCATGATCAGCTCGGGACTCTGGGTCTCGCTGATCAGATCCATGGCCTGCAGGATGTTGCCGGCCGGCAGCTCATGGTTGCCGTGGCGCAAACGCTCCCGGATCAGGCAGATGCCGCTGGCCCAGCCCTCGGTCAGCGCGTGGATCTGACGCACCTTGGCCGCGGCCAGGGGGGTCTGGGCCGTGAGCAGGCTGGCGGTCTCATCCAGGTTCATGGCCAGCAGTTCGTTGTCGATGAAGATGGTCTGGCGCTCCTGGCCGATTTTTTCGCGGTAATGGCGGGTGATCAGTCCCAGTTTGAGACCGCTCTTGAGCAGCATACTTTCCAGCAGCTCAAGGTTGCGGGGCTGCTCCATGATCAGATGGTAGTCGTCCAGCAACAGCAGGCAGTCATCCAGGGGCGCCCGGCAGATTTGCAGCTGCAGGTAGTCGGTCATCATCGGTGTGAGCGGCGGCAGCTTGAGGCTGACGGCCAGGTTCTGGCAGAAGCTCAGGGGGTCGGCCTCGGCCGGTTGGCAGCTGTGCCAGATGGTCCTGATGGGCGCGCACTCTCTGAGCTGCTGGGCCAGGGTGGTCTTGCCCTGGCCGGCCTGGCCCTCGATGACCAGTAGGTTGAAGTCGTCCTGAAAGAGCAGCTGGCAGTGGGCCAGCGCCTCGTGTCTGATGATCTGTTGCTTCAAATAGCCCTCGTTGCTGTCTGTTCAATACACTATCTTTAGATGATGTGTTTAGAGTTCGCAAGATTGATCTGGTCGGTCGCACATGCTAGGCTAAGTGGTGCTGGAGGCGTGATGGATAGTCCTATGGAAAATGGAGAGTTAGTTGAGCTGGAGGGCATCGACACGGTCTGCTTTTGCTGCGGTTCTGAGAACCCCTACGGTCTCAAGATGCGCTTTGCCACCGACGGTCAGAAACTCTACTCGACCGTGACCGTGCCGGCATACATGCGCGGCTGGCACAACCTGGTGCACGGCGGCATCATCTCGGCCCTGCTGGATGAGGCCATGGCCTGGAGCGCCATCCATCTGCTCAAGCGCTTCATCCTGACCAAGGAGATCAATGTCAGGTTCAGGAAACCCATCCTGATCGAGAGCGAGCTGAGCGTGAGCGGCTGGGTGCACGAACATCTCGACGAGCGCCGCGCCATCATGGCTGCTCAGATTGAGGACAGTGAGGGCAACATTTGCGCTACGGCTCAAGGCGAGTTTGCCCTCTTTGATGCTGATGCCTTTGAGAAGATGGATGTGGTTGGGGCTGAGGTGATTGCTGAGGTTAGGGAGAGGCAGGGGTGAGCTCGGATATATTCTGAGATTGGTAGTGAGGTTGAAAGGAATGTTTAAAAATGTACCTCTTTTTGCATTATGGGATGAGTTATAGGCATTTGATCCCAAGTTTTTCCCAATAGTAGTCGCCCTGCCTTTTTTTTGTTAACACCACCCCACTGCTTAAAAAAGAATGGTACGTTGTAATCTGAGCATTGGTTTTTGATGTTTAGCACCCAACTTTCATTCATGGGTCTGGCTCCAGGACCAGATTCTCCTCCAACTATAACCCAATCGATATCTGTTAGGTTAATATCAGATATATTGCTTAGTAGTGGCTCCATTGATAGAAATTTTACAGTGGCGGAAGTTTTTCTCAAGTTATCTATGCGTGATACGCAGGTCTGATCCTCAACTGTTACCCCCATCCATATATTTTTTGTCCAATTAAGATGAGGTGAATATTCTTCTAAAATCTCAGCACGCTTTGTTAAGACTTGGAATGTATGCTTAGGGTTTTCATTTATTACTGTAAAAACTTTTTTGATATATTCTAAAGGCATATCTTCATGGAATAGATCACTCATCGAATTGACGAAGACAAATTTGGGATTTTTCCATGAGAATGGTTCGTTGAGTACCTCTGGGTGTATAGCCAATTGGAATCCATCCTTGTATTTGGATATCCCCATTGCTTGTAGTCGTTTGGCCATACGTTCGGCATAACAATTTTTGCAGCCAGTAGATATTTTTGTGCATCCGGATGTAGGGTTCCAGGTGCTTTCGGTCCATTCGATTTTGCTTGTGCTCATTGTGTGATTACCTTGATATTATATTTTGGCGCTTTATGAATATTCGTCGAACTATATTTGAGTTCACCAGTTCTTTCTATCTTTTTATCCTTTTCTAATTTTTTTACCACTTCGGTAAAGAGTTTAGGTTGACACCCTTTAGTCATAGTGAACTTCAGTCCATCAATATTGTTGGTAATCTGGCCTGCGGGTCCGTACATATCCTGCATCATCTTGCTGACCTCCTTCTTGATCATGCCCCTGAAGGGCACGTTGGCGATCATGCCGTACATGGCGGCGTTGCCCTTGGCCGCCAGGCCAGGGTTGGCCTTGACCTCTGCCACGGCCTGCCTGAGGTCGCTCAGGTAGGTCGGGACGACCTTGGCGTGGGCCGGGGTGACCATGGCGTGCAGGCCCTCGGGGCGCTGCAGCCGGTCGATGTGCCAGCCGCGTTCCTCCATGATGTCGCCGACGGCAAAGATGTTGATCTCGGGGTCGGTCGATCGGTAGGCGAAGACGCTCATCTCGGGGTTGCTCATGATCTCCAGCCCCTCGATGGCGTTGATGCCCTCTTTGAGCTGGTTGGTGATCCCCATGATTTCGGTGGCAATTTTGCGGTAGCCCTCCTGGCCGATGGCGTTCAGCGCGGCCCAGGCCGCGGCGATTGCTCCGCCGGGGCGGGTGCCGAGCAGGGCCGGGGAGGCGAAGACGCCGCCGGGCCAGTCCTCGTGGATGAAGAACTGGTGCTGCATGTAGTCCATGCTGCGGTAGAGGATGGTTGAGGCGCCCTTGGCCGCGAAGCCGTACTTGTGCACGTCAGCGGATATGGATGTCACGCCGGGCACACGGAAGTCAAAGGGCGGAATTTTATAGCCGATCTGCTCCACAAAGGGCAGCAGGAAGCCGCCCAGGCAGGAGTCCACGTGCAGGGGAATGTTCTTGCTCTGGGCCAGCCGGCCCAGCTCGGCGATGGGGTCGATTACCCCATGCGGATAGGAGGGCGCCGAGCCGATTATGAGGATGGTGTTGCGGTTGATCTTCTTGCGCACCGCCTCCAGGTCCATGCGGCAGTCATCCTTGAGGGGCACATGCACCATCTTGACGCCGAAATATTTGGCGGCCTTCTCCCAGGCCACATGAATGCTCTCGGGCGCGATCATCTCGGGTTTGAAGGGCAGTTTGCGTTTTGACTTGGCATATTCGCGGTAGGTCAGGACCGGCAGCAGGCAGCTTTCGGTGCCGCCCGAGGTCATGGTGCCGACCACCTTATCGTCGCCGTGCAGCAGGCTGGCGGCCATGCGCACCACCTCATGCTCGAAGCGCTTGAGGCTCTTGAAGGCCATGGGGTTTAATGCATTCTCCGAGAAGTAGAGCCCGTGGGCCTGCTTCAGGAAGTCGGTGTGCTCATGGTTGAGATGGTAGACCAGCGACCAGACGCGCGCGTCCAGGTAGTTGGCGTCCTCGCCGCGGAATGCCTGCATCTCTTCCAGTACTTTATTATAATCTCTGCCGTGTTCAGGTATTTGCATATTTCCTCCAGTTAGCCCAGCAGGGCCTTGAGTATGTAGGCGCAGCTGATGCCCAGGTAGTTGCCGATGGCGTAGCCGATGATGCCGGTGGTCAGACCCGAGAGGATGATCTCCTTGTTCTTAAGCGCGCTGGCCACCACCGGCACAAAGGGCGGCGAGCAGATGGCCGAGACCGAGGTGATGATGAAGGTGTCGGTGTCGATGCCGAATATTTTGCAGAAGAGGGCGTGCAGCATGAGCGAGCCGAAGATGCAGAAGGTCACGAAGAACATCAGGTGCCAGTTGATGTTGATCAGATCCTTGAGGTTGGCCATTGATCCCACCACCAGGCAGAAGACCAGGATGATGTACATGCCGAGCTGGAAAGTTTTATCGATTGCGCGCACCTGGGGCACGAAGGAGGCCGCGATGCCCAGCGATGTGATCATCAGGATGGTGATGGAGGTTGTGTATGACTGCGGAAAGAGGCTGGCGATGCCCAGGGCGCTGGCCAGGATCAGGCCGGACAGCAGGGTTGCACCCAGCAGTCTGAGCACCGTATCACGTTTGAAGATGCCGGCGTAGGAGTGGATGTCCTCAGCCTCCAGGTCGTCGGCCTCCTGCTCGGCATCGGCAAACTGGAATTTGGGCAGGAAGCGGTTGAAGAACTTTTGGGCCACGCTCATGGCCAGAATGATGTAGATCAGGCTCAAGAGGGTGTCGTAGGTGTGGATGATGATGAAGGTTGTCGGGTCAACATTGAGGGCGGCCTTGATGGCGGCCAGGTTGGGGGTGCCGCCGGTATAGACGCCGATGGCCATGCCGCCGAGCTTCCAGGCTTCCTCCACCTGGCCGTTGATCATAATCACGGCCAGGGAGGCCACGGCCACGATTACCACGGTGGCGCCCAGCATGGAGATAATGGCCTTGCCGGCCAGCTTGAGCCAGGCCCTGACGTCCATGGAGAAGAGCAACAGGGGCAGGGCAACGGCAACGGCCGCGCTGCTCAGGGTGTCCTGCAGACCGGCCACACCCTCGGGCAGGATGCCGATGTTGCCCAGGGTGATGCCCACGATATAGCAGATAATTACGGCCCCGAGCTTGTTGAAGAATTCAAAACGGTAGCAGAGCCAGATCACAAGGACCGGGAATAAGACATAAAATGCAATCAAGGCTGGAATCATTTCACTCCTCCTGTTAAAATACACATAATATTGAACGGCATTACACTATGGTGAAATACTATACGCTGAGCATGGCTGTCAAGCTGGAGGTTTGAATGCAGGAGATTGATCGTAAAGAGTGGGAGCGCCGGCAGCGCCAGCAGCGCATCATCGAGAAGGCCGAAGCCGTGATTTTTGAGAAGGGCTATGATGACGCCACCATCGATGAGATTGCCGCGGCCGCCGGTTACACCAAGCGCACCATCTATCACTACTTCGCCGACAAGGAGGAGATCTTCCTGGCGATTGTCGAGCGGGGCCTCAAAATTCTGACCGAGATGCTGCGTGAGGCGGCCCTGAGCAGTGATCCGGTGCACAAGCTGGCGCACGCCTACTTTAACTTCTTTATCAGCTATCCGGCCTATTTCGACCTGATCATGCGCTATGAGTCCAAGGACTGCATCTACTATGGCGAACCGCGGGCGGAAGGCTACTTCAGGGAGGCCTGTCAGAAGGTCAGTGACGAGATGGCCGTCATCATCACCCGGGCCCTGGAGCAGGGGCAGAAGAATGGCTCCATCAGGTCGAGCCTGGAGCCCAGGCAGCTGATGCTGATCATCTGGGGCCAGTTTTCCGGCGTGCTGCAGATCATTTTGATGCGCCGCCGGCACTTTGAGGATGTCTACGGTATGAGCTATGAGGCTCTCTTCAGCGAGTTCCTCAAGATGATCGATACGATCCTTGCGGCTGAACTTTAGAACTCTTCAAAATCGTCCATGTCGCCGTGATCTATGTTTTTAGGGCTGCTCTTGGGGGGCGCCGCCGGTTTCGGCTGGGCCCTGCGGCTAGCGGTTTCGGCAACTTTGCTGTGTTGCGAATCGCTGACTTTGAAGTGGGCCACGTCGCTCGAGAGGGCGACAGCTTCCAGTTTCAGGGATTCGGCGGTGGCTGAGAGCTCTTCAACGGTGGAGGCGTTCTGCTGGGTGGAGGTGTCGATCTGGGCGATGGCGCGGTTGACCTCGTCGACGCCGCTGGCCTGTTCGTTGCTGGCGGCCGAGATCTCCTGCATTGTCTGGGCCAGGCCCTCGATCTGGGAGATGATCTCCTCCTGATCCTTTTCAGCCTGTTTAACCATGGCGTCACCGGTACTGATGCGGCTGACCGCATCTTCGATCAGGCTGCGGATCTCGTGCGAGGCCTCACCCGAACGCTGGGCCAGGGCGCGCACCTCTTCAGCCACAACGGCAAAGCCTTTACCGTGCTCGCCGGCGCGGGCCGCTTCCACGGCGGCATTCAGCGCCAGCAGGTTGGTCTGGAAGGCCACGTCGTTGACCGTGACCGTTATGTCACCGATCTTGCGGGCGGCTTCGCTGATCCCGTTCATGGCCTGGACCAGTTCGGCGGATGAACGGCGGCTGCGGTCGGCCTGCTCGACCATTCGGGTGGTCATATTGCTGCCTTCGTCGGCATTGCTGGCGTTGGTTTTGATGGATGAGGTCATCTCCTCTATGGTTGCGGCCACCTCTTCAACGGCCGCGGCCTGCTCCTGGGTGGCGGATGAGAGTCCCTGGGTGCCGCTGTGCACCTCGGCGGTGGAGTTCTCAACGCTGTTGGCGGCATTGCGCACGCGGCCGATGATCGGTTCCAGCCGTTCCATAAAGACGTTGAACCAGTTGGCCAGCTCGGCCAGTTCATCCTTGGTGTCCTGCTTGATGCGTTTGGTCAGGTCGCCTTCGCCCTCGGCGGCGTCACGCAGACCGAAGGTGACGCCGGCCAGGGGTTTGAGGATGAATCTGCCGGTCATGAAGGAGAGGATCAGGCCGAGGATGACGGCCACCACCACGGCATTGATCAGGTTGAGGGTGGCCATGGGGCGTACGGCCGAGAGGACATCTTTGATTTCGCCGCCGGCCACTGCGATCCAGCCGGTCTGTTTGACCGTGGCGAAGCCGGCCAGCTTGTCGTCGCCCTTGTAGGTGTATCTCAGGGTGCCGTTCTTCTGCTGTATGATCTGGTGGCCGAAGTCGAAGTCGGTCAGGTTCAATTTCATGATGGTGTCCTGATCCGGGTGGGCAAGCATAAGGCCGTCGCGGCTGATCAGGTAGGCGTAGCCGGTCTCGCCAATTTTGATCGGATCGATGTACTCCTTGCTGAATGATTTGAGGTTAATGGTGGCAAGCAGGATGCCGTTGATTTTTCCTTGCAGTTTGATAGGCGCGGCGATGACATATATCTGGTTGCCGCTGCTCTTGCTCAGGATGGCGTCTGAGATAGCAGTCTGTCCCTGCATGGCCTCCTTGAAATAGGGACGGTCGGCAATAGTGATTTTGCCGACTGTGGCTGGATCGGATGAGGCAATCAGATTACCTGCGGCATCGGTTACCGCGATCAGTTCATAGGTGCTGTAGTTCTGGCGCAGTCGGAGCAACTCCTGGTTGGCCTCATTGATTGGTGTGGAGCCGGTATGGATTTGAGTGACGATGCCGCTTTGGGCCCAGGTCTCAACTGCGATACGGTTTTGGGAGATCCAGGAGCCCAGATTGTCGGCGGTTGATCTGGCGATCTGGCTGACCGAGTCCTCGACCGCGTGGGTCAGGGCGCTTTTGGCGCTGTTGTATGAAATCAGGGCCGAGATCAGCATGGCCAGGGTTACCAGAATGATTGAAGGGATTAAGAATTTTTTACGCAGTGTCATCGCTATCTCCTTGTAGTCAGATCTTTATAATCTTGGAGGGGCGCGTTTTCTTTATTCAGATGGCGCCTTGGTTTTTCACTCATTGTGAATTGTATTTGGAATAAGTCTTGATTACAGATGAATATAGGCTCTGAATTGTGAGCAGTATTATCCGGTGGACGAGAAATATGCAGTCTGTTCATGAGCTTATAATAATAAGCGCTTCGGTTTATGGAAGAGTCGTATGTTTAAAGGGCGGAGAGATGTTGCGCGCCGGCTGACCTGTTCATCGGCAGGGCAGAATTTATTATTAGGATTATGCAAGATTTATCGAGACGTAACGATGTTGACTGGCTGAGGGTCATGGCCATGCTTGTAATCTTTGTTTTCCACTGTGCCCGATTTTTCAACCATGAGGGTTGGCACGTCAAGAATGATCAGCTGACTGGCTGGGCAACAATCATGGTGATGGTGCTGGCCCAGTGGATTATGCCGCTCTTTTTTGTGCTCTCGGCCATCAGCATCTCCGCTTCGCTTCAGAAACGCAGCCTGCGCGGGTTTATCATCGAACGCAGCCGCCGGCTGCTGGTGCCGCTTGTGTTCGGCTCACTGGTGGTGATTGCGCCGCTGCAGGTCTGGATCGAGCGGGTGGTTGGCGGAGAGTTCAGCGGTTCATTCTGGTCATTCTATCCGCACTACTTTCAAGGGTTTTACGCTTTTGGCGGCAATTTTGCCTGGATGGGGCTGCACCTCTGGTATCTGGAGGTTCTGTTTATATTCAGCCTTCTGCTGTTGCCGTTCTTTTTGAGTCTGCAGCAGCGCACCTATCGGATTGATGCGCTGGCAGATTTCAGCGGCTACCGCGGCGGGGTTTTGATCATGGCGCTGCCTCTGATCGCGGTGCAGCTGCTGGTTGACCTGCAGCCGGGGGGCGTGGGGATCAGGGATTTCGGCGGCTGGGCCCTGCCGGTCTATCTGGGTTTTTTTATCAACGGCTACGTTGTCGGGCTGGATATGCGCTTCAGGCTGGCCATGGAGTCGGAACGCCGGCTGGCCGCCGGGCTGGCTCTGCTGATAACCTGTCTGGCTCTGGCGCTCTATTTGAGTGGTATATACCGCCAGTTGGGCGCCGGAATCAGTTATCTCTTCTGGGGCAGCCTGCTGCCTTTTAATTCCTGGTGCTGGCTGGTGGCGATTTTGGGCTATGGCAGCCGCTACCTGAAGGGTCGTAATGGGGTGCTGGAGTATGCCTCGCGGGCCGTGCTGCCGTTTTATATTCTGCATCAGACCGTGATTGTCGGTCTGGGGTTTGTGATGCGCAGCTGGCCGCTGGATCCCGGGTTTAAATTCATCCTGCTGGCGGTCGTGGCATTTGTTTTGATCATGCTGATCTTTGAGTTTTTTGTGCGCCGGATTACCTGGCTGCAGCCGCTTTTCGGTATGAAATAGTTTTCTCTCTTTGCAGGTTGGTCTGCCCTTGTTTTGAGTCGTGGGCGGCAAGAAATTGATTTATTATGCTCTGGTTTGCGACATTAATGATTTTTGTTGAAAAAACATATTAAAAGTTTGCCTTGAATAACTCTTGTTATTGAACCCTTGCATTGCATCGGTTTCGATTCTGGAAAAATGCCGGCAAAGCCCTTGTTATCAGGCTTTACGTCCTTACAATAAACCGTTCAAAGGAGGCCCCGTGAACAAGATGTGAGTTACAACTAGCAGCAAGGAGGTACGACATGAAAAGATTTACAACAATCTTGGTGGTACTCTTCCTAGTAAGCCTGGCTCTATCGGGTTGTACCAGAGAAGAAGATAACTATATCCCATACGCTATTGCCCTATCGGGCTTAGGTGCCGGCGGTGAAGATGTCGGCGGCGATGATCTGAATGGCGGAGGTGACAATGGTGATGGTGACGATGAAGAGGTGACCGAGCCGGCTTTGGTGTTGGATGCCATCAATTTTGGCATCTATGGTGAGGATCCTCTCGAGACAATTATTGCGACTCTCGGACTTGAAACCACCTTTGGTGCCGGTGTTATCCGCACAATTGGCATGTTGGAGATCAGTGAGTTGGCCGATGAAATCGTTCTAAGCCTGCTGGGTCTCATGCTTCCGGAAGAGACCGAGCTTGAAGGTCCCATCCCCGCCGGTGAAGTTCATATGGGCTATGATGGTCGCCTGATTTCATATACCGTTGACCTTACCGCCTTCTGGAATGGGCCTTTGAATGTGGCTGAAGAAGATGAAGATCTCTTCAGTGCCATTTTCCGGCTACGCTTCACCTATGACGCCATGGGTCATATCAACTCCGTAATCGTTGACCACTTTGTACCGCGGACATCCAACTGGTCGGAGCTGCTCACCTACATGTTGATCAACACCTATGAGGAAGAAGGCGAGGGCCGTATCTTGATGCAGCAGGCTTTGATCATGTCCAAAACTGTCAAGGTCAATGCTGTTGAGGTTAATCTGATCAAGATCGAGACCCTGGATGTCTATACAGCTCACTTCGGCTACTGTGAAGATAAGTCGCGCGTGGTCTATGTGCGTGCCGGCGGTCCTGGACCTAGGAAGGTTGTCTATGACTATACTCACGATGTTTCCGGCCGTCTGCTGACCAGGACCATGTCGCTACTGTCCGGTCCGGTGGGTGAAGAGCCTATGGTTTGTGAGCTGAGCATGCTCAGCCCGGTTGCGCGTACCACCAATACGTTTGAAGATGGTGTACGCATTTCGACCATTATGAGCAAGGCAGTTGAGCATGAGGTTATGGTAGAAGAGGTAATGGAAATTGAGATCCTTTGGATACCGTTCCATGTTCTGACTTACAGCTATGATGAAATCACCGCTAAACTGATCAGGATCGACTTCAACAATGTGACTGCATTTGACGAGATGACCCTCGAGCCCACCGAACTTTTGCCACTTGGTTTTGCCGAGTTGATCTGGGTTGAGATGGAAGTTCCTGTTGATGCGCTCGATTTCATTGAGAACGTTGATATCCTGGTGGCGCTCGATGGTGCCTTTGACTACTTTGCAGCCAGCCAGCCCGTTGTTAATTCATGGCTGCTGGGTCATATCGGACTATGATCTGATGATGAGGGGCAGAGACAGCTGGTTGCCTCTGTCCGTTGCGTAGGACGCAAGACGGGGCCATATGACGGGGTCAGCTATTCAAACTGCTGGCCCCAAGTTATATCTAGCTATTCCCAAATGACTTCCCAATGGCAAAGTTTTTCTTTCCGTCTCGGGATGTGAAAAATGGGGTCAGGGGTGTTGTGATTTAATTATGTTTTGGGTTTCATCATAAGGGACATTTTTAGACCAAAACTTAAAAAAGTTTGTCTTAAATAACTCGGTTTTTCACGCCCTTGAAAAGTAGTTTTGAATAATGTCAGAAAAGAGCATTCCTGGCCTTGCCATCTGCCGGGTCAGGCTTAACTTTCTCCGGTTAAAGGAGGCCCCGCAAGCAAGAAAAGAGGATAAGTAGCACCAAGGAGGTACGCCATGAAACGATTTACAACAGCCTTGCTATATATCTTCCTCACAGCCTTAGCGCTATCTGGTTGCGCTAAAGAAGAAGATAATTACATTCCTTTTGCTTTAGCAGCTCAAAGTCAAGGTGCCGGTGAAGATGTTTGTCCTGAGTGCCCTCAACCTGAGGAGCCTGTTATTCCCGAAGAAGTTTTAGAGAGTGTCATGGTTCTAGAGACCGTCTCAATCGGCCGGTATGACTATGGACCAGCGCCTGTAGATCCTGAAGTTGAAGTTCTGGAGGTAATCGAGCCAGAAGAGGTTCTCCTGGGTTCAACGCTCTATGCAACCTTGACGATGGAGACAACTCTCGAGACAGAGGGAATTCTGACAGTCGGATCTATCGAAGTTCTTAATGATCAGGAGTGCATTCGTGAAATACTGATGCACATTATCCATCATACGATTGCTGAGACGGTTTTTGACGAGCCTGTTCCCGCCGGAGAGGTATTGATGGGCTATGATGGTCGGCTCATCTCATACACCTTTGATCTGACCCCGCTCTTTGTTGAAAGCGGCCAGGAGGAGATGGCCTTTGATGCTGAGGGATATTGGGGACCCCATCCTCACAATCTGCACAGCATGCTTTTCCGTCTGGTCTTCTCGTATAATGATGCCGGTGATATTGACGGTATCATCTTTGAGAATTTCGACCCCGCAATTTCCCACTGGGCTGAGATCGGTTACTACATTCTGATCAATGAGTATGATGACAAGGGTCGTTTGGTTGTGCAGGAAACCTCGCTCAACCGTTCACTCTGGCCCAGATTCCCGGTCTACCGCGCAGAGACTGAGTACTGTGAGGAGAAGACCCGCACCATATTCCACATTCCGCATCCCCCGCTCGATGGACCGGATGCGCCGGTTCTCTGGATACCCAAAACTATCTATGAATATGTTCGCGATGAGGCTGGCCGTCTGCTGACCAGGACCATGTCGCTGCTGATGGGTGGCGGGCATTTTAGCCCTTGTGGTAGCCCCTGTCTGGATGACGCCATGCCGGTGGCACGGACAACCAACGTCTTTGAAGATGGTGTGCGTGTTATGACCATTATGGAAGATGCCATGCTGATCCGTCCTGAAGTTGAAACTCTGATCTATGAGCCCGAGATCGTCTGGATTCCGATTCATGCCCTGACCTTCACCTACAGTGAGCTGAGCGGCAAGCTGATCAAGATCGATTTCAATAATGTTGAAGAGTATGATGAAGAGACCTTTGAGATTATTGAGATGCTGGCTCTCGGTTTTGCCGAGCTGGGCTGGATAGAGGTTGAGATGCCTGCTGAAGTTGCTGAAGTGCTGGATGGCATCGATATCCTGATGGCCCTGGATACCGGTTATGACTACTTTGTTGCCGGCATCCCCATGACCACCTGTCTGCTCCTGTGGCATGTGGGTGGCCCATTCTAATCTACTGCTGACGGGCCGCACCAGCTGGTTGACGCGGCCCGCGTGATTGCGAAAGACGCAAGACGGGGCCTTCATCGGGGTCGGCTGGTAATGGCGAGTCGGCCCCATAGTTATATGCATTGAATTCCGCTCCTGGCAGGTGTAGATAGTCTTCACTAACTAATAAGGAGTTGATCATGAAAATTGCCATTCCCTCCCGCGACGGAGCCGTTGATTCCCACTTTGGTCACTGTGAAGCCTTCACCATCTATACCGTTACCGTTGAGGATGGTACAATTATCGCCGAGGAACAGCTGACCCCGCCGCCGGGCTGCGGCTGCAAGTCCAACATCATTCCGACCCTCTCCCAGATGGGCGTGAGCGTCCTGCTGGGCGGCAACATGGGCCAGGGCGCAGCCAACATGCTGCTGAACAACGGCATCCAGGTTGTGCGCGGTTGTCAGGGTATCGCCCGCGAGGTCGCCCAGAGCTGGCTCGACGGTTCACTGACTGATCAGGGCGGCGGCTGCGACCACCACGACTGTTCTCATCACTAAGGGTTTGTCTGCCCCTTTCTTGAAGTTATAATAGCAGTATGGAATCTCTACGCGAACTCTTCAGGATCGGTATGGGGCCATCCAGCAGCCATACCATGGGACCCGGGCGGGCAGCCGAGATCTTTGCGCAGCGCAACCCGGGCGCTGAATCTTTCCGGGTCGAGCTCTACGGATCTCTGGGGGCCACCGGCGAGGGGCACATGACCCTGCAGGCCATCCGCCAGCCCCTGCAAAATGTTGAAATAGTCGAAAAACCAGAGGTTGTTCTGCCCTTTCATCCTAACGGCATGCTCTTTGAGGCCCTTGATGCGGGCGGCGCGGTCCTGAGCAGTTGGCAGGTCTTCAGCATCGGCGGCGGCGCGCTCAAGACCGAAGGCGAGCCGGATCCGTCGCCGGTCTACGCGCTGCACAGCATGGAGCGCATCATCGCCTGGGCCCTGGATAGCGGCAACCCGCTCTGGAAGTATGTGGAGGAGTGTGAAGGGCCGGAGATCTGGGATTTCCTGCGTCAGGTCTGGCTGCAGATGCAGCAGACCTTGAAAAACGGTCTGGACGCCGAGGGTGTTCTGCCCGGCGGTCTGAAGCTGCAGCGCAAATCATCCCAGGTCTATAACCAGTCGCGTCAGCTCAACAACATCAGTCGTCGCACCGGCATCATCGCGGCCTACGCCCTGGCCACGGCCGAGGAGAATGCCGGCGGCGGCATTGTGGTGACTGCGCCCACCTGCGGCTCCTGCGGTGTGCTGCCGGCGGTCCTGCGCTATCTGAATGAGAAGAACAAGCATAAGGAGCAGCAGATCGTGCGGGCCCTGGCCACGGCCGGCCTGGTGGGCAATCTGGTCAAGAAGAACGCCTCAATCTCGGGCGCCGAAGTCGGCTGTCAGGGCGAGATCGGTACGGCCTGCGCCATGGCCGCGGCAGCGGCGGCCCAGCTGCTGGGGGGCAGTCCGCGCCAGATCGAGTATGCTGCCGAGATGGGGCTTGAACACCACCTCGGGCTGACCTGCGATCCGGTCAAGGGGCTGGTGCAGATCCCCTGCATCGAGCGCAACGCCATGGCCGCCACCCGGGCCCTGAACTGTGCCGAGTATGCCCTGCTTTCAGATGGCGAGCACATGATCTCCTTTGATCAGGTGGTGCGCACCATGAAGGAGACCGGTCACGATCTGCCGAGCCTCTACCGCGAGACCGCGACCGGCGGCCTGGCCTCCACCTTTGTGGAGAAGAAACCCCGCTAGCCGTTGATCTGCATCATGACGCTCTGCAATCTGAGCTGGGCGGCCTGCACGTCGCTGTCCATGATGTAGCGCATCGACTTCATCATGGCGCCGCTGATCTGCATCTGCAGGGCCATGGTGCGCTGCTCCAGCTCCTTGAGCTCTTCAGGCATCTCCTGGCTCTGCAGCTCGGGGTACTTCTCATTGACGGCCTTGATCTTGGGGCCCAGCTTCTCCATCTCGTCGGCAAACTTGTTGATGCACTGGGCCACATCATCGGCCGATTTAGCCCCATCCAGCCCCTGGGCATAGCTCTCCATGGCGTTGACAAACTTGGTGTTGACCTCGATGGCATCGTTGTACTTGCCGCAGGCCATCAGGAGAAAGGGCAGAAGCACCAGAACCGGTAAAGATCTTAAACGCATAGAACCTCCTTAAATTAACATCAATTATCTAATGATAATGAAATTGTTAAAAGTGGGGAACCCCTAAAAAGGGGCTCCCTGTTTTTAAAAGGGGCCGAAGTTGATGGCGGTGGCAAAGGCCAGGAAGCCCAGTGAGATCACAAAGGCCATCAGCTGCAGCGGGATGACCCAGCGGATCCATTTGGGGTAGCTGACCACGGTCAGGCCCAGGGCCACCAGCAGCAGGGCGTTGGTGGGGTAGAGCATGTTAGAGAAGCCGTCGCCGAAGTCAAAGGCCAGTACCACGGTCTGGCGGGTGATGCCCACCAGGTCGGCCAGGGGGGTCAGGATCGGCATCATCAGGAAGGCCTTGGCCGAGGCCGAGCCGATGAAGAAGTTGAGGCCCAGGGTCAGGGCGTAGACCAGGAAGATGGCCGAGAAGGCGGAGGTTTCGGCGATCTTACCGCTGGCGTGATAGAGGATGGTGTCCATGACGCCGCCCTGCACGATGATGTGCTGGACGCTCATGGCCATCATGACCAGCAGCACCGCCGGCAGAATCTGCAGGGCGCCGCCCGCAAAACTTTTGGCTACGTTGGATGTGCCCATGCCCGAGATCAGGCCGGCGCCGATGCCGCCGGTAAAGAGCAGCAGGCCCATGACCGGGAAGGCCAGCATGGAGATGCTCGGCACCTGGGAGGCCACGATGATGAAGCCGACCGCCAGGCCCACGATTACGGAGAAGAAGATCATGGAGTTGCGCATGCGGGGCTCCCTGGCCAGCTCGATATCCTTTTCGATCTGCTCGGGGGCGAAGTGGGCCTTGATGGCCTTGTCCTCTTCGTAGACCAGCGATTTGGTGGGGTCGGCCTCGATCATCTTGGCGTAGCGCCGCACGTACCAGAAGGTTAGCGTGTAGATGGTGATGAAGAAGATCACGCGCAGCCAGGCGCCCGAAAAGATGGGCAGCTCGGCGATCGACTGGGCGATGCCGATGGAGAACGGGTTGGTGATGGCGGCTGAGAAGCCGAAGGCCACGGCCAGCAGGCTCATGCCCAGCCCGGTCAGCGAGTCCCAGCCCATGAAGTGGGCTAAAGGTACGATGAAGATCACCAGCGGCACCATGGCTTCAAAGATGCCCAGCACGGCCGCCGCAAACATGAAGATGAAGATAATGATGGCCATCAGCAGATATTTGCGCGTCTGGAAGCGTTTCACCACCAGCGCCAGCACCGACTTGAGGATGCCGCCCTTATCCAGGATGGCAAAAGCGCCGCCCACGAAGATCAGGAAGATAATAATCGTGATCAGGCCCACGGCATTGTCGCCCCAGAGCACCTCGATGGGCGCGGTGAACCAGCGCCAGATGGGATAGTCGGGCTTGTCGATGTAGCTGAATGAGTCGGCCACCACAATCTGGCGGCCGTCGATCTCGACGCGCTGATACTCGCCGGACGGGATCATGCGGGTCAGGATGCCCGAGACGATCATCAGTGTCAGGATGATCAGGACGGCCGAGACGAAGGCCTTCTTGCCGATCTGCATGCTTTGATCTTCGCTCACAACTATGCTCCCCGCTTGATGACGCTCATGTAGAACCGGGTCGCCTTCTTGAAAGCCTCCACCGAGACCTTCTCATTGACCGCGTGCACGCCGCTGAGGTCCTCGTTGGTCAGGACCAGGGGCAGGATGCGGTAGATGTTGTCGGTTAGCTCGGCAAAATGTTTGGAGTCGGTCGAGGCGGTCACCAGGTAGGGCGTCACAATCGCCTCGGGGAAGTGTTCATTGACTGAGTCGGCGATGCTCTTGAAGCCGCTGCCCTCGATGCTGGATGACTCCACCGGTCGGGTGTTGACCCAGCTCTCCTGCAGGCTGATCTCGACGCTCGGGTCATCGATAACTTTCTTGAGGTAGTCAAGGGTGCCCTCAATGGTCTCGCCGGGCAGGATGCGCATGTTGAAGAGGGCGTAAGATCTGTCGGGCAGCACATTCTCCTTGTCTGAGGCATCCAGCATGGTCAGGGCCAGGGTGGTGCGCATCATGGCGGCCGTGTTGGGCTGGGCCAGGAAAGCGCGTTTGACCAGCGGGCCGAAGAGCCAGAGGTTGCTGAAGAGCAGTCTCTTGCCGAAACCGCAGTGGGGCGCCAGGCTCTCCATGAAGAAGCGTACCGGCGGGGTCAGTTTGGCCGGGAACTGGGCCTCTTCAAGGCGGTTGCAGGCCCGGGCGATCACGCCGGCCGCGGTGTGGTTGGGCGGCATTGAGGCGTGGCCGCCGGTGGACTTGGCGCGCAGCTCCACGTTGATGTGGCCCTTTTCGGCGATACCGATCAGGGCCAGCGGCTGCTTGATGTCGGGCAGCATGCCGTCGACGATCACGGCGCCCTCATCCAGGATGAACTCCAGCTCGACGCCGCGCTGCTTGAGGATGGCGGCGGCCTGCATGGCGCCCTTGGGGCCGTTGACCTCCTCGTCGCCGCCGAAGGAGAAGAGGATGGTGCGCTCGGGCTGGAAACCATCCTTGAGCAGTTGCTCAGCGGCCTCCAGCATGGCGATGACGCCGATCTTGTAGTCCAGGGAGCCGCGGCCCCAGATCTGGCCGTCAATGATCTCGCCGCCAAAGGGCGGGTGCTCCCAGCCCTCGTCGCTGGCCGGCACCACGTCGTAGTGGGCGGTCAGCATGACCGGCTTCAGGTTTTTGTCGGAGCCCTGCCAGGTGTAGAGCAGGGCGTAGTCGCTGAGACGCTCCAGCGTGAGGTTCTGATGCACCAGCGGGAACTGCTCCTTGAGGAAGGCCTCCATGCGCTCAAACTCTGGATAGTCATCCAGACTGGCGTCAGTGTGCGAGACGGTTTTGATGCGGATCGACTCGGCCAGTTTGTTTGCGGCTTCATCGCTGATCTGGCTGACGCCCGATGATTCGACCTGGCGCACGGCCGGTTTGGTTTTGAGGGTCCGGATAACAAGAACAGCCACAAGGATGGCCACGAGGGTAACGACAATTAGCATAGTCTACTCCGGGTGGGGATTTGGGCGACTCCACCGGAGCCGCCCATGGATTATTTTTGAAGGGATTCTTCAAGTTTGTCAATCACCTTGAGGCAGCCGTTGTTTTCAAAGGAATTGTAGGGGTCGAGGTCGGCGTTCAGATTTTTCACCATGGCGATGGTTTCAAGGGCGTCTGCCTGTTTTTTTGTGTAGGCCAGCACGTCGGCCTTGCCGAAGTAGATGTAGAATTTGGTGGGGTAGATGACGGCCCCCAGGTCGAGGTAGTGCATGCTGTCTGCGAGCGAGACGCCGGCCATGGCCATGCCCTTTTCGGTGACCCAGCCGCCGTTGGTGATCATGGTCGAGAGCATCAGGGCCGGGCCGTTGTAGTTGTAGAGCGGATTTTCGCGCAGACAGAAGAGGCCGTGTTTGACCAGCGGTACGATGTATTTGGCCTGGGTCATGAGCGACTCACTCTCGATGGTGCGCGCCAGGGCCAGCTCGTACCAGTAGTTGGCCGGCACCGAGTAGGGATCCAGGGCCATGGCCTTTTCGCCCAGGGTGACCGCCCGTTTGTAGTACTCCATGGCGCTGGCGTTGCCCAGGAAGTAGTAGTACTGCCCCATGTCATAGGTGGCCCGGCAGAGCCAGGTCATGACCAGGCCGTCTTGCGGGTTCTTGGCGGCCAGCTCTTCAATCATGCTTAGGGCCTTAAGGCCATTTTCAATGTTGTCATTGCGGCTGACCCAGAGTTCGCGGATTTGAGGCCATTCGGCATATTGGCTGAGGGGCTGCACCAGGTTGCCGCTGGGCAGCGGCCCGAAACTCTTGAAGTAGGGAGCGTACTCATTGAGGGCTGCCTGGCTCTCCTTGGTGAAGGGCAGGGTGCCCAGCAGGTTCTTGAAGGCGTAGAGGTTGGTAGCGTCCAGCCTGAGGGCCGCGGCCGCATACTCTTCGGACTTCTGGTAGTTGGCGTTGCGTCCCGAACTGTGCTGGTTGGCCTTGATGTAGTGGACCCGGCTGAGCCAGATCAGAGGCTCGCTCTTGGTGGGGTGATCTGTTTTGATCTCCTCCAGCAGTGCAACTATCTGATCCAGGTTCTTGCCGTCCCAGTGCGTCTCCCAGAGCTTGTCGACCCTCTGCCAGCGGACGTCATAGACCGGTGTCTTTGGCAGCATATCCCAGACCCAGTCATCGCTGGCCTGGGCGGATGACGCGCAGATGGTGAGTAGTAAGAGTGCCATGAGTTTGATTTTGTTCTGAAATCCAAGATTAAACATGCAGTGTTCCTCCTCAAAAATATGCTTGTTAGCATATACAAACTTAAGGTTTGGGTAAAGCAACTTTTATTCGCTACCGGGCCGATAATTGAATCCCCGGCCGGCTGGCGACCGGGGATTTGACGGGTTATTTCTGTTGCGCGGACAGACTCTTGATCGCCAGCAGGACCCCCTGGTTCTCAAGGGTCAGGTAGGGGTCGGCTGTGGGATCCAGGCCGGTAACTTTTCTGATGACGGCCAGGGCCTCATCATTGCGGCCCTGGTAATTGAGGACATCGGCGTGGCCATAGTAGACGTAGAATTTGGTGGGATAGATGATCTCGGCGATTTCAAGCATGTTGATGGCCTGCTCAAGGTTGACGCCGATTATCTGCATGCCCTTTTCGGTGGCCCAGCCGCCCTTGGTGATCATGGTGGCCAGGGCCAGGCCCGGGCCGAAGTAGTTGTAGAGCGGGTTCTCGGTGCCGCAGAAGAGGTTGTGCTTGGTCATGGGCATGACGTACTGGGCCTTGACCGCCAGCGGCTTGAATTCGATGCAGCGGGCCACGCTCAGGATGTACCAGTAGCGGGAAGGCGGATAGTTCTCGTTCAGTTTGACGGCCTTTTCGCCGAAGTCGCGGGCGCGCTGGTAGTGATTCATGGAGGCCGGGTCCTGGCGGTAGTAGTAATAGTTGCCCAGGTCATAGTTGACCCGGCTGGCCCAGCTCTGGATCAGGTAGTCGTCCTGGTGTTTGCCGGCCAGCGCCTCGATCAGTGTGAGGGCCTGCAGGCCGGAGTTGATATTGTTATGGCGGCCGTCATAGAGCTGCTTGAAGGCCGGCCACTCGGGGTAGCTGTCAAATACCGGCAGCACGTAGCCCGAGGGCAGGGGTGCCAGAGTTTTGATCCAGCGGCCGTACTTTCCGAGCACGTAGTCGCGCCCGCCGGCATAGGCCGCGGCTGCCATCAGGTTCTTGAAGGCGTAGATGTTCTGGGGGTCCGTATTGAGGGCCTTCTCGGCGTACTCCTCGGCGGTGGCGAAGTTTTCATAGCGGTTGATGCGCGAGTGGCTGGCCTTGGCAAAGTAGGTGCGGCTGAGCCAGATCTTGGGCTCCGGTTTGTCCGGATAGGCAGTCTCCAGCTCCTGGGCCAGCTTGACAATCGTGTTCAGATTCTTGCCGTCCCAGTGATCCTGCCAGAGTTCGTCCATCTGCTGCCAGCGGACATCATATGTCGGTGTGGTCGGCAGCATACCCCAGACCCACTCATCTGCTGATGCGGGCATTGCGATCAATATTAAGAGTGCGCAGAGCGGCAAAAGTTTTTTCATGAATCCCTCCTGATTGCGTAAGTGACCTAACCTAGCATTTATGTTGCTGTAAAAAAAGAAAAAACCCCGCCGGAGCGGGGTTGGTTGGTGCCGGGAGTACAGGAGGTTCTCCCGGCATGGGGTCAGGCTTGGAAGGCGATCTCGCCCTCGATCTCGGGTTCCTCTTTGGCCAGCTCGGCATTGATATTGGCCTCGCCGTAGTAGAGCAGGATGACGCCGCCGATGATGGAAAAGACCAGGCCCAGGCCGGCGGTTAGCTGGACGCCGAAGGGATTGTCGATGCTCTTGCCGAAGCTCAGCAGCCAGGGGAAGAGCAGGGCGCTGGTGGAGATCGCCAGCTTCATCACGAAGCTGCGGGCCGCAAAGAAGATGGCCTCTTTGAAGTTGCCGGTGCGGATGCCGTCTGACTTGGCGATGTCGGCGATGATGGCGGTGGGCACGATGCCGAAGATGGCCACCGGGATGGCTTCGAACAGGATGATGCACCAGCCCATGGTGGCCGCCGGTACGCCGGGTACGCTGCCGGCAAAGGGAATTGCGAGGTAGACAAATACCTGCATGAAGAAGGCGCTTAGCAGAACCTTCTTTTTGCCGACTCTGTCAACAACCTTGATGACGATGGGGTAGAAAGCGAAGCTGAGGATGAACATGGACATCATCAGGGTGGTGGTCATGGCTTCTTCGAGACCCATGAGCACGGTAACGTAATAGACAATACCCATCTCCAAAAAGGTGTTGGCGATGAAGTAGCAGAAGTCGGACATGGTGAACATGACGAAATCTTTGTTTTTGAAGGCGTTGCGGACGGCCTCGAAGGTGCCTTCGTTTGAGATATGCTTCTTGCAGTAGCGGTGTTCATCGATGAAGATGACGGGCAGCATCATGCAGATGAAGGCGATAACAGCGAATATGGCTACGATGGTCTGCATGGAGGCCATGGGGCTCATGCCTGAGCCCTCCAGCATGCTTTTGAATTCCCAGGTCATCTGGCCCACGGCAAAGCCCAGCGCCCAGGTCACCGAGACCAGGGTGGCCAGGATCATGCGCTCTTTGGAGGTGTGTCCCAGTTCGGCGATCAGTGCGCCGTAGGGTACGACGTAGAGGGTCAGAAAGAGGTAGAATAACAGGATCGCGCCGATCACCCAGATGCTGTTGAGCATGCAGGGCTCTGCGGATGGCGGCATGAATACCATGACTGAGAAGATTGCCACTGGCAGTGCATTGAGCAGCAGGAAGATGCGCCGCCGGCCGAACCTGTTGGTGGAACGGTCGGTCAGGCCGGCGATGATGGGGTCGGTGATGGCGTCAAAGAGGCGCCCCAGCATGTTGGCCAGGCCCAGTACGGTGAAGATCAGAAAGAAGGTTCCCTGGAATATGAGCGGCGGGATCATGCTCTCACCCGTTTCCGGTGGCATGTAGAAGTACATGATCAGGTTGCCGACGCCGAAGGCGGCCAGTGACCAGCCGAACTGGCCCATGGCAAACATGATCTGTTTCCAGAGTGGTAATCGTTCAATATCCTGCATGTAACCCCCTTGCTGCTAAAGTTGTACTGTAGTTTATGATTTTCAAACCATGTAAGTAAACATTGTTGTAAAACATCAATAGAGAGTTGTCAATCCTGGCGATATATTATCCTCAAACCCGTGTTATTTAAGCATTTGTGGTTAAGGGTTAGGTGCCGGTCAAGATCGCAGGCAGAGTGTAAAAATTTTGTTATCAGCTCTTGTTATTTTAAGTTACGCTGTTATTATGTTGGGCTCATAAATATCTGCCACCTTCTCTGAAGGGGTGTCTGGATGCTGGTTTGTATGTGTCCAGCTGAATTCTGGTTTTTTCTTTTAAGCCTTGTCAGTTGTCCATTGAAACAATCAGGTTACCCGCATCATGACATCCGTCTCAAACAGATAAGGAGGTTGTATGAAAAGAGCATTATTTTGGCTAGTGCCATTGGTTGTGCTGACAATGGGTATTAGTGGGTGTAGCAAGGATGATGACGACTTTATACCCATTGCAGTACCTCAGGGCGGGAGTGAATCCGTTCCGGGAGGAGATAGCCCCGGGGGAGGAGATAGCCCGGGTGGTTCGGATGATCCGGCGGGTCCGGAAGCAACAAACTATACAATCTTGGCAAAGGGAGGTGACAGCCAATTCGGAAGAGGTGGCGATGCCAACTGGGCATCACTGATAATTGATTCATATGCAGATGTGGAGTTGCTGCAGACAGGCACGGTGGATACTGCTTTTGATCTGCCGGGCACAACTATCTATGAAAACCTTGGAGATAAGCCGTTTGTTGTTCCATCAGGCATGGTCTTGCAGGTCAAGCTCAACCCCGATTCAGGCGCCTGGGAGAATGGTGGCAAGCCGCTGGTCTACATGCTGACTCAATATCATTTCGCCAGCGGATACAAGCAGCGTCTTTATCTCTCGGATGGTGACGATGTGCTGGGTGAAGATGATGAGGTGATCACTGGGCTAAAGGTTGAGGCCGGCGCGATTCTGCTGCTGCCGCCCAATTATTGGGTTGATGAGTGCAGCAACTATCAATATCCGGTCCTGGCTGAGGAAAAGAATGGCGGACGTGTCTACAACATGGCCCGACTCTATTTTGAGCGTGATGTTATCATTAACGGGCTGCTGCAGATGTTGCCTCAGTTGAGAATAATGGATTTCTGTGAATATGACAGCCTGGATGGGTTTAAAGAGTACTATGCATGTGAGTTTGAACCACTCCCCTGGCAGACAGCCGGTCTGGACCTGCACTTTGATCTCGACTTTGACTGGAAGCAGCACATGGTTGTGGGGCAGAGTGGTGAAATTAACACCGATGGCTTTGATTCTGAAGCATCCGAGGTGCCGGGCGGCAATGCCGGACGGGTCTGGATTCGTGATTATGACGGCCTGTTTGTCTTCGGTAAAATCAACGCGACCGGTGGTGACGGGCGCTGTGCTGATGCCGGTATGGGCGCCGGTTGTCCGGATACCTGCTGTGATATGCAGAGCAGGCCACAAAACGGTGATGAGTGTCCCTGCGGTGTTCGGCTCTACAGTGCTGCGACACCTGAGAGCACGGCCACAACCGTCATAGAGGGAACCATTGATGTATCTGGTGGTGATGTAACCAGCTGTCAGAATCTCTGTCTGTGCGATGCCGGTGCTGCCGGTTCTATCTGTGTGGTCAGCACCAATATGCTCTTTAATACCGGCGAGCTGCTGGCTGATGGCGGTGCAGCATGTATCGGAGGTATGGGTGGATCTATCACTCTAAACTCCATCGGCAGCATCTACAACTCCGGCCATCTTTCAGTTAACGGCGGACCCGGCGGCGGAGCCGGTGGTGACATCTGTATAACTGCCGGTATCGAAGGTTATGGTCCCTACAATGTCGGTATCGCATCTTTGATCAATTCCGGTGACCTCACGGCCAAGGGGGCAAATGGCTGTGAAAACCTGGCTGATTGCGGCTGTCCTGGCGGTCCCACTGGCGGCGGCTGGGGTGGTGGAATTGCCATGAGTGCTTACGGCGGTGACATCCGCACCAGCGGCGAGCTTATGGCCCACGGTGGCGACGGCTGCTATGGCGGTCTTGGCGGCGTAATAACCCTACGGGCTGATGGATCACATCTCTTTATGTCAGTCAACGCTCCTGGCATTGAGGTTACCAACAATATCTCGGTTGCCGGCGGTGAGGCGCTGGAGTGTGAAGTATGTCGACCCTGCATGGGGCCTTGTCCGGAACCGGTTCCCTATCCCGGTCAGGGTGGCGATGGCGGTGTGCTATATGTCATCTCCGGGGCCCAGTGTAATCTGGAGAATGATCCGGTCAGTCCGATCCGGTTTGTTGGTTATGAGAAGATCGATATCTCGGGTGGCACCGGTTACTCCTGGTCGGTCGATTGCGGTCCGTGTGAAGCCGGCGGCGGTGGAGATGCCGGATTTATGCTGATCAATACTGATTCGGCCTACAGCTCCTGCTCTCTCTGCTTGCCGATTGGCGGTATCACCAATGAGGTTAACGTTTTGGCCACGGGCGGCGATGCAACTGACCTTGAGTGTTCGGATATTTATGGTGGCGAAGGTGGTTACGTTCTGATGGATACCAGCTGCCGCATGTTTTATCATGGCTACTTTGATTATATAAGCATCTGCAGGCGTCTCTTGCCTGACGCAGATCTCTATAGCCAGAGTCTGGAAATTCCTCAATTTGAGGAGCCGAAACAATCGCCTTACTGTAGCTCGGGTTGCTGCTGCATCGGTGATAACACCTTTGTGCTCAATAGCGGCGACATCGATGTTTCGGGCGGCGATGGTCCGTCCGGCGGTGACAGCGGCGGCGTTCTGCTGTTCGGTTATATGATGGTTGATAACAGCGGTGATATTACGGCCGAAGGCGGTGACGCCCTGTCCGAGGCTCTCTATGCCGGCATGGGTGCAGCGCAGTGGGTTGTTCTGGCCTCATCCGGTGATGTGATCAGCAGCGGTAAGATCATGGCCAATGGCGGCAGAGGAGTCGCCGATGCTGCCGATGGTGGTGACAGTGATGAGATTAAACTTCTGGCCGGCTTGAAGGTTTCTGTCAGCAATGATCTCTACGCTCAGGGCGGCCGTTCAGAAAATGATCTTGGCGGTGACGGCGGTGATATTACAATTCTGTCACATGATGGTCCATCGGTGCTGAGTACTGACCAGATCACGGTAAGCGGCGGAGCCAGCATCGACAATCCTGCGGATAGCGGCGATATGGGTGAAATCAGTGTGGATGGCATTAATCGGACCGGCTCCTCCGGTTGGATAACGCCTAACTAAAATCCAAAAGAGAGGTGGAGTAATTGGCTCCACCTCTCGCATTTGAAAGTTGCAAAGGGATCAGCTTTCTCAAGTAATTTCTTGTTGGCAATTTGTGATCAGCGAATCAGTCAGATCAGCATATTTAGTGTTTTTATTAAGATTGGTTATACTATTGCAAAGTTTTTGTTCGGTGATGGCGGTCAAAGAGGGTGAGTTATGCCAAATCACTTCAAAGAGTGTCCGTGTTGCGGTCGAGTATGGAAGTTGCAAGCGGACTTTCTTACAGATCCCACATTGGACCTTAACGGGTATCAGTCAGATTATAGTGATACATCTTATGGATTGTTTCTGTTTACGCATAATGTTGATGGATGCTTTTCAACCATATCTGTTGATGTGAGAGATTTTCTTAATCTGTACAAATCGTGTGCTTATCCTGAACAAATATTTGAAGTTAACACAACCGCCGATTGTGGGAGAGGGGGTTGTGGTGAGTCTTGTGATGCTCCATTTATTCGCCGTATAATTGATATTCTTATAATTAAAGGTCATTGACAAATATTTACAAATTCAAAAAACAATGTGTTTTTGAGATTTCTTTTGTGCTATGAATCAGAGATTAACATACGGGGGAGATGCAGCATGAACGAGGGAACCGAACAGGGCGGCATGGATATGCTGAAGATGTTCTTCATTTTGATAGTTTTTTTGGCAGCGGTAACATTTTTTTACAATTATGGTAACAGTGAGACCCTTGAAGTCGGCGCCCTTGAGGGTTGTCCGGCATACACCTGTAGTGTTTAGTTAACCTTGTTTATATTTTCCTGAGACTTACCCTTTTCCTTGGTGCATCCTGCATCCAAGGAGTCTTTATGGAACTGACCATGATCGGCCTGGGTAAAATGGGGCTTAATATGACTATCCGCCTGGTGGGCGGCGGTCATAAGGTCTACGGCTATTCATCCAAGGAGGCGACCCGCCAGAAGGCATCTGCCCATGGTGTCGAACCAATTTCCAAGGTTGAGGCAGTGCGTGCACTGCAGAGTTCGCCGCGGATTGTCTGGGTCATGGTTCCGGCCGGCGAGGCCACCGGTCAGACTATCAATTTCCTGGCCGAGATTTTATCTGCGGGCGATATCATCATCGATGGCGGCAACAGCAACTATCGCGATACCATGCGGCGGGCCGCCGATTTGAAACGGCGCGGTATCCATATGGTTGATGTGGGGACCAGCGGTGGTATCTGGGGTCTTAAGGAGGGTTACTCCATGATGGTCGGTGGCGAAAAGGAGATTGTTGATTACCTGACACCCCTATTTAAGACCCTGGCTCCTTCGGCGCGCAAGGGCTGGGGGCATGTGGGGCCGCATGGTTCAGGCCACTTTGTCAAGATGGTGCATAACGGCATCGAGTACGGCATGATGCAGGCCTATGCAGAGGGCTTTGATATTCTGCAGGCCCGTGAAGAGTTTGGGCTCGACCTCCATCAGGTTGCTGAAATCTGGCGTCATGGAAGCGTGGTCCGTTCCTGGCTTCTGGATTTGAGTGCCGCTGCGCTCAAGGAGGATGCCACGCTATCGGCCATAGAACCCTGGGTTGAGGATAGCGGTGAGGGGCGCTGGACCGTTTTTGACGCCATCGATCTGGATGTCGCTGCTCCGGTCATCACCCTGGCGCTGCAGATGCGGTTCGTGAGCCGTGATAAGGTTGGTTTTGCTGCGCGTCTGCTGGCGGCCATGCGGAATCGCTTTGGCGGCCACGCGATCAAGGCTTCGGGTTAGTGTTTCAGTCTTGAGGCGGCGGCGCTGTCCAGGATGAAGCTCACCTGCCCTTCGTGGGGCTGGATGCGGCTGGCCGGCATATGCGGGGTGCCGTCAACCACCTGTTGCACCACCTGGGCTTTGGCAACCCCGGTCACCAGAAAGATTATCCTGCTGGATGCGTTGATCAGGCTGAGGCTCATGCTGATGCGCTCTTGGGGTTCGGCGGGTGAGGTGGTCGGTATAATTAGGTGAGCTGCATCGTTCAGTTCGGGTCCGCCCGGAAAGAGGGAGGCCGTGTGGCCGTCAGCGCCGATGCCCAGAATGATTAGATCGAAGCGGGGGCGTGCGCTGCCAAAGAAAGTTTTAACTTCTTGCTCGTAGGTCTGGGCGGCCAGGCTGTTTGAATCCAGGCCGGTGTTGATGGCGTGAAAGTTCTGCTCAAGTCCGAGCGGCTCAATCAGGACTTCGCGCAGCATCAGCTGGTTGCTGACGGCCGATGCCGGCGCTACAAAGCGTTCATCCACCTGAAAGATGTGAGTCTGGCGCCAGGGCAGGGTGAAGCCTTTTTCGACCAAACGCTGCAGGAAGATTGCCGGGGTGCGGCCGCCCGAAAGGGCTACGCAAAAACGGCCCTGCCGGTTTACACTCTGCAGGGCCAGGCTGCGCCAAAGATTTACCAGTTCATCCGTGGCGTGGCTGATGTCATTCCTGATAATGATCTCTCTTTTGTTCATCCCAGCAGAAGTGATCCCTGTTTAGCAGATTGTTGGCGGCTTCCGGTCCCCAGCTGCCGGCCGGATAGTACTGTATTTCAGTCTTATTCTGCCAGTAGCTGATGATCGGATCAACAATATTCCACATGGCTTCAAGGCCGTCCTGGCGCGCAAAGAGGGTCAGGTCACCGCGCAGACAGTCCAGCAGCAGCCGTTCGTGGGCAGAGTAGCGCTTGGTTTTGAAGGTGTCTTCGTAGCCGAAATTCATGGAGACCGGAAAGGGATGGTTGCCGACACCGGGGTACTTGACGCTCAGGCAGAGGCTGATCTGTTCGTGGGGCTGGACATCCAGCCGCAGTTCGTTGGGTTCAATGATGTCGCAGCCCTTTCTGAAGAGGGTCAGGGGCGGTTGGCGGAAGTGAATGGTGATGCGCGTGCGTTTCTCTTTGAGGCGTTTGCCGGTCCGCAAGTAAAAAGGGACACCGGCCCAGCGCCAGTTGTCCAGCTGCAGCTGGGCTGCGAAATAGGTCGGTGTGAGTGAGTTTGCGGGTACGCCCTGTTCTTGGCGGTAGCCGGCCAAGCTGCCGCTGCCGGTATATTGGGCAACCACGGTCTGGGTGGCGATAGTCTCGGGTTCCATGGGGCGTACTACTCTGAATACCTTGACCTTCTCGTCGCGGATGAAGTCGGCGTCAAATCCGGCCGGCGGTTCCATGGCCACCATGGCCAGCATCTGCAGCAAATGGTTCTGGACCACGTCGCGGATGACTCCGGTATGGTCGTAGAAACCGGCGCGGTGCCTGACGCCGATCTCTTCGGCGGCTGTGATGTCCACATGGCTGATATAGCGCCGGTTCCAGAGCGGTTCGAAGATGCTGTTGGCAAAGCGGAAGAAGAGGATGTTCTGGACAGTCTCCTTGCCCAGGTAGTGGTCGATGCGGAAGATCTGCGTCTCAGGGAAGATTTCGAGCAGGATTCTGTTGAGCGCGGCGGCGGATTGGCGGTCGTGGCCGAAGGGTTTTTCAATCACCATCTTGGGTTCCAGGGTCTGACAGAGCTGCCGTTGCTTGAGTTGCTCTACGATGGTCGGCACAATGCTGGTCGGCACGGCGAAGTAGAAGATGACGGCGCCGGGCGCGTGGGGGTTGCAGCTCTGGTTGAGCCTGGTTGTCAGCTCAGCGTAGGGGGCAGGGGAATCATAGTCGCCTTGCAGGTAGCTCAGGGAGGCGGCAAAAGCATCCCAGGCACTGTCACTGATTTCTTGCTGGGCGTAGATGGCATCGCGGGCCAGCTGCCGGAAACTCAGGTCGTCTAGCTGGGTGCGGCCAAAGCCGATGATGGAAAATCTGCCCGGCAGGATGTGGTCATGGAACAGGTGAAAGAGGGACGGCAGCAGCATGCGCTTGGCGTAGTCGCCGCTGCCGCCGAAAATTACCACCGTGAAGGGCTTGATGTCGGCGCCCAGGAAATCGACGGCGCAGGTGTCAGTCATCGGCGGTTCTTGGGAGGTCAGTCCGCATACATGGCCTCGATCTGTTGCTGGAACTTCTCATTGATGACGCGCCGCTTAAGTTTGAGGGTCGGCGTCAGTTCATCGGTGGCCTGGGACCACTCCTGATCGAGTAGGCGGAAGCGGCGGATCTGTTCAACCCTGGCAAACTGATGGGTGTATTTGTCGATCTCCTTTTCGTAGAGTTTGATGACCTGCTGGTTCTGAATTAGTTCGGGACGAGAGTTGAAGTCGACGGCGTGCTGGGCGGCCCAGGCCTCCAGTTCATCAAAGTTGGGTACGATCAGGGCGCTCAGGTATTTGCGGTTATCGCCGATTACGGCCACCTGTTCAATAAAGGTGGAGGTTTTGAGGCTGTTCTCGATGTTCTGGGGCGAGATGTTCTTGCCGCCCGAGGTCACGATCAGCTCCTTGATGCGGCCGGTTATTTTAAGGTAGCCGTCTTTGTCGATCTCTCCGATGTCCCCGGTTCTGAAGTAGCCGTCGGCCGTCATGACCTCTTTGGTCGCCTCTTCATTCTTGTAGTAGCCCAGCATGACCTGCGGGCCCTTGATCAGCACCTCGCCGCCTTGGCCGATCTTGACCAGGGTGTCGAGCATGGGCGGTCCGACACTGCCGGGTTTGATGAGATTCGGCCGGTTGGCGTTGGTGCAGGGCGTTGTCTCGGAGAGACCGAACCCTTCCAGTACCATGATGTCCATGCCCAGGAAGAACTCGGCATCGGCCGGTGTCAGTGGGCCGCCGCCCGAGATGGCGAACTGCAGCCGGTCCATGCCGATGGCGTAGAGCAGTTTGGAGAATATCAGCTTGTGGGCCAGCTTGTACTCTATGGCAAACAGTCCGGAGCGCTCCCGGTTGTTGCAGCGGTAGGGGAGGTTGCGTCTGGAGATGCTCATGGCCCAGCCGAAGAGGGCCTTTTTGAGGGGCGGGGCCTGGCTGACCTTGGCGGTGATGCCGGAGTGGATCTTTTCGTAGAGCCGCGGCACGCTGACAACGAAGCTTGGCCGCACCTCCTGGAAGTTGTCGAGGATCTTGGCGAAGTCCTCGGCGAAGACAACCTTATGCGGCTGGGCGAGATTGGCATAGACCGGTGTGTTGTAGCCCACCGAGCGTTCAAATGAGTGTGACAGCGGCAGGAAAGAGAGCAGGGTGTGCGGCCTGGCATCCAGAATTTCCTGTCCGTGGGCATAGACCTGTTTGGCGTTGGCCACCATGTTGGCGTGGCTCAGCATGACGCCCTTGGGGTTGCCTGTGGTGCCTGAGGTGTAGATGATGGTGGCCATCTCCCAGGGATTGAGCTGGGTCAGACGCTTTTCGAAAAGATCGGGGTTTTCGTTGGCCATGCCGTAGTCCAGGGTGGCGCTGAATTCGCTGACCCCCTGCGTTGTCTTTTGCGGCTGATCAAAGATTATGATCTCCTCAAGTTGTGGCAGCTTGTCGCGCACGTTCAGCACCCGCTGCAGCTGATCATTGTCGCCCACAAAGCAGATCTTGGAGTCCGAGTGTTCGATGATGTAGCGGGCCTCCTCGGCCGAGTCGGTGGCGTAGATGGGAACATTGACCGCCCCGATGGAGAGGATGGCCTGATCTGCCAGCCACCACTCGTAACGGTTGGCCGAAAACAGGGCAACTTTGTCGTTTGGCTTTACGCCCTTCTCGAGCAGGTAGTAGGCCAGGTTCTTGAGCATGCTGTTCATGCGGGTCCAGGATATGTCCTCATAGTTGCCCTGGCTGTTTTTATAGCCGACGCAGGCCGTCTCTCCGCGTAAAGCTGCCCGGTTCTGGAAAATTGCCGGTATGGTCGTTTCGGGATAGTTTGCCATATGCACCTCCTTTGACGCCTAAATTATAAGGAAATCGAGGTCATTAACAAGGTGGGCAGGCATTAAAAAGGCCGGGCATTCGCCCGGCCTGACAAGCAGTCGTACTGTCTTATTAGAGGGTCTTGAGCAGATCCTGGGCTTTGATTTTGTAGCTCTCCATGTAGTACTCGGCATCTTCGGGGACAGCAATCAGGGTTTCTAAAACCTTTTTGGCCTCATCGGTCTTTTTGCTGTTGATCAGAATCTGAGCATAAATGAAGTTGCCGGCCGGATCGTTGGGGAAGATAGATGCACTCTCTTCGGCGTACTGGAGAGCCTTCTTCTTGCTGCCGATGGGGGCCGGGGCGATGTTGTAGAATGATGCCAGAGCCTGCATGGGGCCGCCGTTGTCAAAAGTTTTATCCAGATCATAGGACTTGAGCAGATTGTTCTTGATCTTGCCCAGGATGCCCTCTTTGAGGAGGCTCAGGATGCTGATGGCGTCGGAAAGGACACTGGCGGAGAGGCCATAGTAGAAGAATCCTTCAACACCTTGGGGGTTGAGCTGGGTGGCTTTGTCGCCCATGTCCATGCCGGCGCGGCCGAATTTCTCAGCACTCTCTTTCCAGCCTTCGGGCTTGTAGACGACGAGGTTGTCGCCGGCGCTGTAGTTGTATTTGGAGAGTTTCCAGGCGGCTTCATAGTTATTGGGATCGGTGGCCACAACTTTATCAAGGATCTCGATGGCTTTGGTGTAGGCTGCCAGATCTCCGGCTGCTGCGGCTGCGTCAGCGGCTGCGATATCGTTTGCCATCAGGCTCAGCGGGGTGCTGAAAACAAACAGGGCGGCAAGCAGGGTAAACAGTACTCTTTTCATTGAAAAAACCTCCAGTAATTATAATTTTTGCTCAATATATCTGAATTAACTTTGTTTATCCAGCCGGTTTTTAGCCGCTGAAATGCATAATATTCAAAGCTTAATGATTTCAAATAAATGAATATTATGAATGGATTTTCGTGTTATTAAACAAGCTTGACAAACAACCGATCTCTATCTATTGATGTGCCACGGTTGCCGGCTGATCTTTTATTTCGATTGGTTGCAATTAAAGTAATAGTGGGAGCAATAAAATGTTGATGGGAATTGATCTTGGCGGAACCAATATCCATGCCGGTGTTGTAACCAGCGATGGTGAGCTGGTTAAGTCGGTTGTCAAGGGTCATGATGGCACGAATGTCATGCAGGATGTATTGCGGGTCATTGAGGCGTTGCGGTCCGATTTTCCTGATGTTGCCTGTGTCGGCGTTGCCTGCCCCTCCCAGGTTGATAAGAGCCGCGGCGTTCTGCTGCATGCGGCCAATATTCCCGAGCTGAATGATTTTCCGCTGGTATCCTTTCTGGAGGATGCGACCGGTCTGAAGATTAATATTGATAATGATGCCACGGCTGCCGCTCTGGCTGAGGGCTGGGTCGGCATGGCGCGTCAGGCGCGGACCTTCATGTCGGTAACATTGGGGACAGGGGTTGGTACCGGAGTTGTACTGGACGGTGCTGTTTACCGTGGCGGTCAGGGTTGGGGTAGTGAATGGGGACATCTCATGATTACCGATGGCAGCCTCTATCGTTGCGGCTGTGGTAACTATGGTTGCATTGAGACTCACTGTTCAGCCACTGCCCTTTATAAATCCGGTTTGCATGCCGGTCTGGATGTGGCCTCGGCCAAGGATGTCTGTGGTCTGGTGCGCGGCGGTGATGCCGCAGCTGTAGCGGTCATGGCTGAGTATGCTCAATATTTGGGCCGGGCACTCTACAGTTACAGCTGTATTATTGCGCCTGAGACGATCGTGCTGGGAGGCGGCCTGACCGCGGCATCCGATCTCTATCTGCCGGCGGCCAAGGCTGTTCTGGCTGAGCTTTTTGCGCCGCGTCCGCATATGATTCCTGAAGTTGTTTGCACTGCTTTTCCCTCCCACGCCGGCATCGTGGGGGCGGCCTATCTCTGTCTTGAACGCGGACGCATAACCGTCTAGCTGTCACTTATTCTGTCTATGCACTTTACTTCATAACTTCTTGCATTATTCTATTGTTATGCTTTGATTCTGATTGTGTCCCAAGTTTAGTTTGAGATTGGTATTTAAACATTATTGACAAACGCCAATTAATGCAGTTATTCATCACGAATCCCCTATGAGAATTATTTACACATGGGTATGTGAAATTATTTTCTGTTGTTTGTGAAGATGGGCTAGATATTTTCACTTCTATATTGGGGACATGAGCTGGTGGTTAAGAATGGGCAGTTTAATCAATGTATTATAGACGAAATTTAAGCATTTTATGAAGGGCATAGAATTTGCTTAATGGTGTGAACATTGATTAACCGAGTCTTATCTCAGCTTGGCTGAAGTGGGCTATGGGGTTGAAAACGCAATAATTATTAGGTTTGCACCTAGGGAAACGCAACAAAAGATTTGGAGAAGCAAAGGAGGATCAGATGAAGAGGAATTCAAGAAGCATTCTGGCTATTTTGATGGCCTTGGCAATGTTGGGGCTGGTGGCCTGTTCCGGTGACGGCAGCAGCGCTGATGAGAAAGCCATTGTCGCTGAGGCTTTCAATGTTGATGGCGATTATGCTATTCCGGCGGTTGGTTACAATGAGGCTACCGCATTTACCGTGGAGAAGGTGGCCAATTTCACCGAAGCCAAAGCTGCCGGCACTACAATCAAGATTAAGAACGGCGTTGTTGTAAATGATAGAGAGCTGATCAAGGTGACTCTTGGTGAGGGTAAGCTGCCGGTCAAGGGCGTTTACATCTCTGATGGCCGCGAGAATCACAAGAAAATGGAACAGCAGGAAGACGGTTCCTATGTTGTCGACTATAAGTTTAACACCAGCCTGAGTGCTCATCCCCTGCTGGTTTACGTGCTGCATCCCTCCGGTATGGATGACATCAACTACCGTGCCTCTAAAGCTAAGTTTGTTGTTAAGGCTCTCCATGCTGCCGGCAAGAGCGACTATGTTCGTGACGGCGTTGCTCTGATGCTGCCTGAGGCTGTCCTGGCCGAGCTGGGCGGCAGCCTGGGCGGTCTGCTTGGTGCTGAGGGTGTTGATCTGGGATTGTCGACATTTAAGGAAGAAGATTTTAACTCTGTTAAGTCTGCGACTGTGGATTCTATTGAGAAGGCTAAAGAGACCTATGCTCTTAAAGCTGATTTGCCTTTAGGCGCCTTGCTTGACATGGAGATGAGTAATTTGCCCGTTTCCTTGGGCGTCAATGATGGCATGGGTACTATCATGGCCGGAATTGATCCTAATGAAAATGTTCGCCCCGGGCTAAAGCTGACTGCCGCAACTCAGGCTGACGATGTTGCTGAATTGGCTATGGAAGCCATTGGTGGTGATTTCCTGGGGATTGGTAAATGTCTGATCGGTAAAATTCTTGAAGCAATTGGTGGTGGGTCTACTCTGGAATTGACCGGTATCCTGGATTTGCTGAACGGTCTGCTCGGTATCCTGCCCCAGAACGTCAGCCTGGTCTTGGGCGACTTGCTGGGTGATCTGACTGCCGACATGGGTGATGATCCTCTGCTGGGTGGAGTGCTTGACAGCCTCAATCTGGATGCTGCCGCTCTTTTTGTGGGTATCAACCACGTTCCGACCAAGGGTGAGAGTGCGATATCAGATGGTTATCTTGCTAATGAGCATATGGCTATAATCGGTGCCGGTCTCTTTGGTAAGAACAACTGCACCGTTGTCTCCACTCTGGATGGTGACTCTGCCCGCTTCCCTCTTAAGGGTGTCAGCGTCTATGATGCCGTCCTGAGTGAAGAGGGTAAGGATGAAGTATTAGAAGAAACCTACCTCATGAACCAGTACTATGCTAAGGAGTCACCTCTGAGTGATGATGCTAAAAAGGTTATTGCCGCTTATATTGCAAATACTGCAAGCAATGATCCTAAGCTGAACAACGTGATCGGTATCGACCTTAACACGCAGCTGGTAGTTCCGGTTCTGGCCGGTCTGCTGGGCGGTATGGATATTCAGCTGCCCGGTACTGCTCTGCCGATTCCGCTGGGTATTCCTGGATATTCCAAGGCTGATGCCAGACCGCAGTGGGTTTACGCCACCATCAATCCGGAAGGCGTTGTGCTGGATACAACTCGTATGGTGTTGGGCCTGAACGATGTACGCCTTGAGTACTACGAGTGGGGCGCCAAGGGTAGCGGTCAGCCGCTCTGGCTGATGTCTCTGGATCTCAACTTTGCTCTGGATCTGAGCATGAAGCTTGGTGATAAAGAGATGGATGAGGATGACTTCCTGAAGCTGAAGCTGTCGCTGGCTGAAGACCTTTGCGGTGTGACTGTCCTCAAGGATGATCACGGCGTGGGTATCTTTGACAACTCTGATTTCCACAAGGCCCTCTGGGCCGAGCTCGGCGGCATGCTGGGCGCCAAGAACGGTGTGATGGAGATGGAGCTGAACGTCAGCACCCTGCTCTATGACGAGAAGTTGAGCGCTGAAGATAATAGAGACTTGAACTACATTGATGTACGTGATGTTGTCTTTGACAACGAGCATCTCTTCCTGGGTGTGGATCTCAACCTGGGCAGCCTGCTCGGCGGTCTGCTGTAATACACGTTTGAATAGGTTGGATCGGGGCAGCTGCCCCGATCCATTGTAACTTTTTAGATTAATTGCAAGAGGGGATAATATGAAACTTTTAAATCGCATTGTTTCTATCTGTGGTCTGGCATCCCTGCTGGCCGCAAATGCCTGGGCGGTTGATAAGCCTGCTGTTTTTGAGGATGTGAAGCTTAAACTTTCCGGTGAGTACCTGGCTTACGGTAAGTACTTTAAAGAGCGTGATATTAACGGTTACAACGGTAATCTGGCCTATTTCGGTACCCCGGCTGACGGCTCATTTACTTTGACTGACCGTCTGCATGGCGGAACTCCGTTGCAGACCGATGAGGTTGAAGCTTGGCTCGAGCATGAGCTTAAGTTGAGACCGACTTTGCAATTTAATGAGAATATTGAGTTCGGCATGACGCTAAAGGCCGGCGGCGAGTATCCATTCTCATCTGACCAGAACGATTCCATGGCTTTGAAGGGGTATACCGATCTGCCTGACCGCTCCAAACTGGAAGTTGAAGATGCCTATCTATTCACCGTTACCCCGGTGGGTGCCTTTGTCTTCGGTCGCTTTGAGGGCGGCAACAACGGTCTGGTCTGGGCTGTGCAGCATGAGTCTATTCCCGGCTGGACCATCGCTCTGGCCTGGAATAAGAAGAATGAGGGTCGCGTCAAGTATGAGGATGCCGACCATCAGTTCTATCATCCCTACACCTGGCAGCGTGATTACCTTGATCGTGATGACCAGAATGAGTTCTCGCTTATTACCCTTTATGAAAATGAGGAACTGGGATTGACCTCGCAGCAGTGGTTGGATATGCGTCAGGGTCTGAGCAAGTCTGAGGCCATGAACATGGACATCTTCCTGCCTCAGTGGAACCTGAGTTATGATAAGAACAACTGGCACATCAAGTTTGCTTTGGGTGCCGGCTTCGGTGATATTGCCGAGCTGCCCAACATGCCTGAAGCTGCTGCTATTCGTGAGCTGGCCGACCTTGGTACTGAGCTGGCCAATTCGCTTGGACCCAATCTCTACTACTTCCCCTATCCGGTTATTGAGGACATGGGGCCGGTCAACGGCGAAACTTTTGTTACCGGTATGACCCTGGCCTATGATATCGACAAGTTTACGCCTGACTTTGGTTGGGGTTATACTACCGGTGGTGAAACTTTCAGTGAGGTCAGCGCCTTCTTCTGGGAGAGCTATGACCCCACTGGCGGTAAGGAGCCGGGCTGGTTCCACACGGTCCTGTTGGATGAGATTGAAGACAAGTACTACCCGTTCCTCTCAACTTATGCCACTCAGCAGGCTTTCACTGTTGATGATATCTGTTATCAGAACATGAAGTTTTTGAAGACCGGTCTGACTTACCGCCCGACCCCCAAGTGGGAGGTCTGGGGTCAGGTTTTCTCGGCCTGGAGATCAAATACCAAGTACTTTGAGAAGAACCATTGGGACTTCTTCCCGTTGAACAATGCGCTCGCCAACATGACAGACACTTCGGTGCCGTTGACCCTGATGCGCAAGGATACCGTCTACTACAACACTGATATCGATCCATATCTTGGTACTGAGCTTGACTTCAAGGTGACCTATAAGCTGCATGAAGGTCTGGATATGTCCTTCCTGGCGGCCTACTTTGCACCGGGCGGTTTTTATGAGGATGTACTCTCTCCCAAACGTTACTATGTGCAGGATGCCAACCCAGGCACCAGTGCCCCGGTCCCGGGCCATAGTCCCTACAACACCTACGGTCCGATTCCCTATGCTGTCTTTGATATGACACCCGCCTGGACCGTACAGTGGATGGTTGACTTCAAGTTCGACACCACTCTGATTGACTGATCCTAGCGTAACCCTAGCGCTTGAGGAGCCGTGGAATTGTCCACGGCTCCTTTTTTATTGAGTGGATTGATTGGTTAGACAGCTTCGAATCTGATTAGGCAGCTCTGGAAGTCGCCCACCATGGGTGTCAGGCGGAAGCCCACGTTCATCAGCACGTCGCCGGGATAGGTCTCGTGGTAGCCCAGCACCTCGTAGAGGATGTCATAGTTTGTCAGGTGGTAGATCTTGTCAGGATCTAAGTTTTTCAGCTTGATGACTCGGTGCTGTTCATGGGGTTCGGCCAGTACGCGGCAGTAGAAGAGGGTGGCCTCGTTTCTGTCATCGGAAACAATCTGCCAGGCGGCCCAGTTGCCCTCAAACGGATTCCAGAGGCGGCTGAATTGGCCGAACTGCACCAGCTCGCGCATCTGCTTGTAGATTGCGATGTTGGCCTTCATGAAGGCCTTGTCCCCATCGCTCATCTTGCTTAGGTCCATCTCGCAGCCCATGTTGCCGCCCATGGCGCAATTTAGCCTGGTCAGGATGGGGGTGTTTCGTAGGATCTGGTGGTTGGGAATGTCCGAGACATGGGTGCACATGGATGAGATGGGGTAGGCGATGGAGGTACCCCACTGGATCTTGAGGCGCTCAATGGCGTCGGTATCGTCGCTGGCCCAGGTCTGGGGCATGTAGTAGAGCATGCCGGCATCATAGCGCCCGCCGCCGCCCGAGCAGCTCTCGAAGAGAATGTCAGGGAAGTTCTGGTTAAGGGCCTCCATGACCCGGTAGAGGTTGAGCATGTAGCGGTGCAGAATCTCGCCCTGCTGCTCGGCCGGATAGGCAATAGAGAAGCACTCGGTGATGTTGCGGTTCATGTCCCACTTGACATACTCGACGTTTGCTGAGGCGAAGACTGCGCTCAATGTTTCAATCAGCCAGTCGGCCACCTCGTCGCGGGCCAGGTCCAGCACCAGCTGCTGGCGCGACTCGCTCTGGCGGCGTCCCGGCACGTGCAGGCACCAGTCGGGATGGGTCCGGTAGAGGTCGCTATTCTTGGAGATCATCTCGGGTTCGACCCAGAGGCCGAATTTGAGCCCCAGTGCGTTGATCTTGTCGCTCAGGCCCCCCAGCCCCTCGGGCAGCTTGTCGGTGTTGACCTGCCAGTCGCCCAGGGAGCAGTTGTCGTCGTTGCGCACGCCGAACCAGCCGTCATCCAGCACGAACTGTTCAAAGCCCAACTCTTTGGCGCTCTCGGCGATTTGGAGTAGCTTCTCCTCGTTGAAGTCGAAGTAGGTGGCCTCCCAGTTGTTGATCAGCACCGGGCGCACGCAGTCGCGGAACCTGCCGCGGCAGAGGCGCTGGCGCATGATTTTGTGCAGGCCCTGCGACATGCCGTTCAGGCCGGCGTCTGAGTAGGCCATCATGGCCTCGGGGGTCTGGAAGCCGGCGCCGGGCTGTAGCTGCCAGCTGAAGCCGAAGGGGTTGATGCCCATGCTTATGCGGGTGGCGTAGAACTGGTCAACCTCGGCCTGGGCCAGGAAGCTGCCGCTGTAGACGAAGGCCAGGCCGTAAGTATCGCCGCACTCTTCGGTTGCCTCGGGGCTAAGCAGGGCCAGGAAGGGGTTCTGCATATGGCTGGAGGAGCCGCGCTTGCTGTCGATGGCTGTGATGCCGGGCTCGAGTTTGCGGCGGTGCACATGGCGCTCGCGGGCCCAGGAGCCGGATAGCTGCAGCATCTCAAAGTTGGAGTGGTTGAAGTTGACACTGAGGCTCAGGGCGCTTTCGAGCTGGACGCTCTGCCGACCGATGTTCTCGATGCGGGCGCTGCGGGCGATGATGTCATGTTCGCTGAAGGCGCTGTAGCTCAGGATAACCTTGATGCCGGCCAGCTCGTCGATTAGGTCGATTTCCAGGGTCTGGGCCTCATGATCGCTCTCCACATAGGTGGCCGGCAGACCTTCAAGGGCCGGTTTGCCTTCGATGATCCTATGGCTGGAGTACTTGGGTTCCACAATGTTTGAGCCGTCGGCCAGCCTGAGCTGGAAAGCCGGGGTGCGGAAGTCGCCGCTGCCGTAGAAGGGGTACTCCATGGGCAGGGTATCGTAGCACATGTCGGGATTATCCGGATGCGAGTTGGGCGAGAAGGCGCGCAGGCTCGGCCGGTAGATGTGGCTGATGTTGCCATCTTTGACGGCTTTGCCCCAGTAGAGGTGCAGCAGGTCCTGCTCGGCGGTCAGCCGCATGATGTAGCTGGTGTTACCGGCCGTGAGGTGGAAAATGCCGCTCTCCTGATCAAATGATATTGCCATGGATTCCTCCTTAATTGTTATAAAACAAGCTGTTAAAACTGCTTAAATTTTTTAGCTCAACTCGCGGACTCCCTCTTCGATGGTGCTGGGGAATATTTCGCAATCGATGCCGGTGGCCGTTTTGTATTCGGCGCTGACCTGCATGATGAAGCTCTCGGCTCTCTCCGCTTCGACGATGGCCAGGGCGCAGCCGCCGAAACCGGCGCCGGTCATGCGCGCTCCCAGACAGCCGGGTGCCTGCTGGGCCGCGGCCACGATGGCGTCCAGGGCGTCTCCGCTGACCTCATAGTCGTTTTTGAGTGATGCGTGGGAGGCGTTCAGCAGCTGGCCGAACTGGTCAAGCTTATCCTGCTTGAGCACCTCGGCGGCCCTGATGACGCGCTGCTGCTCGCTGATGACGTGGCGGGCGCGCTTTTTGAGGATCTCGTCCTCGATATGGTCAAGGTCGCTCAGTTCGGCATCCACCAGGTTGGCGATATCCTTGTGCTGCCTGATGATTGCCAGGGCCTGCTCGCACTCGCTGCGGCGCTGGTTGTACTTGGAGTCGGCCAGTTCGCGGCTGACGCAGGTGTTCATAATCATCAGCACGTGGTGCTGCAGCTTGAAGGGGCTGTAGCTGTACTCCAGGTTGCCGGTGTTGAGCTGGATGGCCTGGTCCTTCTTGCCCATGGCCACGGCAAACTGGTCCATGATGCCGCAGTTGACGCCCACGAACTGGTTCTCAACTTTCTGGGCCAGCAGGGAGAGCTTGACCCGCTCTGGCTCGATGCCGGCGCTGCGGTAGGCGATGAAGGCGGTCAGCACCTCCAGGGCGGCCGATGACGAGAGGCCGGCCCCTTCGGGCAGGTTGCTGGAGAAGAGGATTTCGCAGCCCTCAAGCTGGACGCCCTCGTCCTGGATCATCTTGAAGACGCCGGCCGGATAGTTGCACCAGCGCAGTTCCTGGTTGTAGCTGATCTCCTGGTCGAGGTCGATGGTTGCCACTCCGGGCTCGTTCAGGGACGCAAATTTTACCAGCTTGTCGTTGCGTTTGCGGTAGAGGCCGGTGATGCCGCGGCTGATGGCGCCGGGCATCACTTCACCGCCGTTGTAGTCAATGTGCTCGCCGATCAGGTTGACGCGGCCCGGGGCGAAAAAATGCCGGATCGGCGCATCGGTGGCGCCGAAAAGTTTGATGAAATCTGTTTTCATGGATCCTTCCTTAGCTTGCCCAGTTATTGAAATAGTCGTTGATGGTGTAGACGGCAGCTCCCAGCACGCCGCGCTCCTTGCCGAGGTTGGAATACTCGATCTTGACGTCCTTGCTGATGCTGCTCAGTGAGATCGAGCCGATCTTCTGGCGCAGTCCGTTCAGGAAGTAGTCGCCGGCCTGGGTGTAGATGCCGTGGATGACGATGATCTCGGGATCAAAGGTCATGATCAGGTTGGAGAAGCCGATGGCGAACCAGTTGATGATGTCGTCCATGATCTCCTGGGCCAGCTTGTCGCCGCTGTTGGCGGCATCGAAGATCGCGCGCGGCACCAGGTCGCTGGAGCTGCCGCCCTTGAAGATCAGTGATTGGGGATCCTGGCGTTCGGCGGCTTTGCGCAGCAGCCGGCGGGTTGAAACCATGACTTCGAAACAGCCCTGGCCGCCGCAGGAGCACTTTTCTGTAGTTTTGGGGTTGACGATCATGTGGCCGATTTCACCGGCCAGGTAGTGGGCGCCGCGCTCCAGGTCATCGTTGATCATGATGCCGGCGCCGAGGCCGCCGCCGGCTTCCACGGCGATGACACTGCTGTGCTTGCGGGCCATGCCGAAGGCCTTCTCGGAGAGGACCTGGAAGCGGCAGTCGTTTTCAACCACGATGGGCACATTGTAGCCCAGCTTATCTTTCAGCAGGTCGGCCAGCGGTATCTGGGTGCCCCAGGATGGGAAGTGGGGCGAGTACTGGATGATGCCCTGGTCAAAGTTGGTGACGCCGTTGGAGCCGATGCCGATGCCGATCAGACCGGTATGGTTGCAGCTCTTCATCAGCTGATTGCAGATGGTGGCCATCTTTTCGAGGGCCGAGTCGAGCTGCTCGTTGGCGGCGACCGGCAGTGAGATGTCGTGCAGAATGGTGGCGCCCAGATCGGTGATGGCGGCGTAGATTTCGCGCGGGTAGATGTGGATGCCGATGACGAAGCCGGCCTGGGCGTTGAACTTGTAGATCTCGGGGCGTTTGCCGCCCTCCTGGGTCGAGCTGCCCTTGCCGGCCGAGACAACATAGCCGGTGCCGGTCAGGTAGTCGATGATCTTCATGATGGTGGTCTTGCTCAGCGAGACCCTCTCGGAGATTTCGGCCACCGTCATTTCGCCGGAGTTGCGCAGCAGATCCAGTACAACGCGTCGATTATTTTTTTTCAGTGTTCTTGGTTTTCCGCCCTTCATATCTTCTCCTGTCTTTATAAAACGCTTGCATGATAGATCAGATGGTTATAAAACTAATCCATCTCGAATATAAAGGCTCCGATGGATTTAGTCAAGGGAGTTGTAAAACCGCCTTTTAAATCGTTGCTCATAGTGATATTGCCATAGTTGTCTGAATTTTAATTTTATGCAAGATAAAATTGTACTGCCGTCCAAAATGCTTGACTTCAGGGTTGGCAGAGTGTTTACTGCCAGCGAGGTAGATAATGAAGGATAGTCGTATATTTTTTGCTCTCTGTGTCTCGATTGCTGCGGCCATGCTGGGCGGCGGCATCATCATGCCCATTCTGCCGCTCTATGCTCAGGATATGGGAGCGTCCGGCACTGTAATCGGTCTGATTGTATCCAGCTTTGCCTTGTCATTTGCGATTTTTAATCCGATCGTTGGCCGCCTGGCTGACCGCTTCGGCTTTAAACGTCTGATCGCCCTCGGGCTCGGGCTGCATGTGCCGGTGGCGCTCTGCTATGTGCTGGCGACGGAGCCCTGGCACCTGATGGGCATCCGCCTGCTGGAGGGTGTGCTGGCGGTCATGGTTGAGACCGTGGCTATGGCCTATGCCGGCCACATTGCGCCCAAGGATAAGGAGGCCTCGGTAATGGGTATCTTTAATGCGGCGCACTTCACCGGCTTCGGTCTCGGTCCCTTCATCGGCGGTGTCTTGACTGAAAAGTTCAGCATAACGGTGCCGTTCTACGCATTGGCGGGTCTGCTGGCGCTGTCGTTGCTGCTGGTTCTGCTGCTGGTGCCTGAATGTCATGAAAAATCAGAGACAGGCGCTGGAGATGCGTCCCCAACTCTGGATTTACTGAAGATCGCGTTGAAGTCGCCCATCATGAAGGCCATGGTAATCTACATTCTGATTCTAACTCTGGGTGAGAGCGGCTTGATGGCCTTCCTGCCCCTCATTACCCAGGATGTCGGTCTGAATGTGGCCGAGATTGGCATCTTGACCTCGGCCCTGATGGTCAGTGCTGGACTCTTCCTGATACCGTTCGGCTTCCTGGCCAACAGGTACAACAAGGTCGTCCTGATCGTGACCGGCGTGTTGGTCGTTGGTGGCGTGCTCTTCTGTGTGCCCCTTGTCAGCGGTTTCTGGCCCTTTATGCTGCTGAGCATCATTGGCGGCATGGGGACGGCTATTGCGCATCCGGCGGCCACAGCCGTGGTTGTGCGCGGTTCCAAGGATATCGGCATCGGTTTTGCCATGGGATTGTATAATCTGGGTATGGGCCTGGGCATGATCGCCGGGCCGGTGCTTTCGGGGCTGATCCGGGATTATTGGGGTTTGGACCAGATCTTCTATGTCAGCGCCACCATCTTCATCTTCAACGCCTTTATGATTATCCGCTACACCCGCGGGATTAAGGATTTGTAGCTGTCGGGTTTAAGTGTTAGATAGTTGCCATGGCTTCCAAATACATCACCCCTGAAGGATTCAAGCGTCTCTCGGATGAGCTCAACTTTCTCTGGAAAGAGGAGCGGCCCCGGGTCACGGCTGCGGTGGCCGCCGCGGCCGCCGAGGGCGACCGTTCGGAAAATGCCGAGTATATCTACGGCAAGAAGCGTCTGCGTGAAATTGACCGCCGGGTGCGCTTTCTGACCAAACGGCTGGATGATATTCAGGTGGTTGACCGGATACCGCGCGACACATCCCAGATCTTCTTCGGCGCCTGGGTGCGGCTGGAGGATGAGGACGGCAAGCTTTACGACTACCGTATCGTGGGTCCTGACGAGTTTGACCCCAAGCTGGGCTACATCAGCATGGATTCGCCCATGGGGCGGGCCCTGATCAAGAAGTTTGTCGATGATGAGATCGATGTGCAGCGGCCGGCCGGCAAGGCCAGCTTCACCATTGTCGAGGTCAGCTACACGCCGCTTGAGGACTAGGCTGCCAGATTGTTGATCTGATCCCTGAGCTCCTGGCTGATCTCGGTTGTCTGCCCGGTTATGATATTGACGGCCACCATGGTTACATCCGCCTGGGCAATGAGTTGCCCATCTTTCAGTTTGATATGCTGGGTCAGGGTCAGGCTCTTGCCGCCGATACGCTTCAGCCGGCAGTCGACCTGCAGGGTGTCACCCAGGGTGGCTGGCCGGTGATAGTCGATGTTGATGTTGACGATGATAAACGAGGTGTTGTCCAGGCAGAGCTCCTCCAGCACGTGCCAGCGGGCCTCTTCCAGAAATTCCAGATAGCGGGCGTTGTTGACATGTTTGAAGAGGTCTAGGTGGTAGCCGCGCACTCTGATTTCAATCGGATTCATTGACACTCCTTTTCTGCTGCAGATTCCTGTCGAGCCACTGGTTGATCTTATGGGTCACATCGTCGGGCTGGACCGGCTTGGTGATGTAGTCATTCATGCCGGCGGCCAGGCACTTTTCGCGGTCGCCCTTCATGGCGCCGGCGGTCATGGCCAGGATCGGGATGCCGCGGTTGGGGCCCGGCCGGCTTCTGATGTGGCGGGTGGCTTCCAGTCCGTCCATGACCGGCATCTGCACATCCATCAGGATCAGGTCATACTCATGGCTGCTGACGGCCTTGAGGGCCTCCTGGCCGTTTTGGGCCAGGTCGGCGCTGAAGCCCATATCTTCGACAATCATCAGGGCCAGCTCCTGGTTGATGACGTTGTCTTCCACCAGCAGGATGCGGGCATCATCGATATAGGCCGGCGGCGGGGTTATGGGTTGATCGCTGAGCGTCTGGGTGGCTGTTCTGAATGTGATCGCCTCCTGGCCGCTCAGCATCTTGAGCCGGGCCGTGAACCAGAAGGTCGAGCCCTGCTGCGGGTTGCCCTCCACGCCGATCTCTCCGCCCATCAGTTCGCTCAGCTGGCGGCAGATGGTCAGGCCGAGGCCGGTACCGCCGTATTTGCGGGTGATGGACTCGTCGGCCTGGGTGAAGGCGTTGAACAGGTAGATGCGTTTGTCCTCGGGAATGCCGATGCCGCTGTCCTCAACGCTGAAGCGCAGGGTAGCCTCATCATGGAAGGTGTCGGTCAGTCCGACGGTGATGGTGATCTGGCCCTGGTTTGTGAATTTGACGGCATTGCTCAGCAGATTGGTCAGAATCTGGCGCAGCCGGATCGGGTCGCCCTTAAGCAGGGTGGGGGTGCCGGCGGGCAGCTCCAGATTGAGGTCGATGTTCTTTTCGGCCGCCTTGACGATGAAGACATCGAACACATCCTGCAGCAGCTGTTGCAGGTCGAAGGGGATGATCTCAAGGTCCAGCTTGCCGGCCTCAACTTTTGAAAAGTCGAGGATGTCGTTGATCAAAGTCAGCAGGGCCTTGGAGCTGGTCTCGATGGTCTGGGTGAATTGGCGCTGCTTCTGGTTGAGGTTGGTTTTGAGCAGCAGCCCGGTCATGCCGATGACGCCGTTCATGGGGGTGCGGATCTCATGGCTCATGTTGGCCAGAAAAGAGCTTTTGGCGATGTTGGCGGCCTCGGCCTCGGTGCGGGCCTGCTCCAGCTGCCTGGTGCGGATCTCAACCTTGTCTTCAAGGGTCAGGTTGAGGCGCCGCAGCTCCTCTTCGGCGCGGCGGCGCTTCTGGTTCTCGGCATCCAGTTCCAGGGCCTGGATCTCCACGGTGGTGAAGGCCCGGGTGATGCGCTGGGAGAGGATGAAGGCGTGGGAGAAGACAAAGATAACCGTGCCGAACTGCATGAAGTTGCCGGTCTGGATGATCTGATTGTAGAAGAGCAGGTCATTGATCAGGCAGGCCAGAATAACGACGAAGCCCAGCAGGATCATCAGGGCGCCTTCGCGTCTGTGGAATGCGGCCAGGATCATGGCCAGCAGCGAGTAGAGAAGCATGAAGAGTGCGAAGAACTGATAGGGGATCTCCAGGTATGAGTAGCTGATGGCCGGTAGAATCAGAACCGCCAGACAGCAGGGGATGATTATGGCGCTGCAGCCTCTGACAACCCTGCGGCTGAACTCCTGCGGATAGAGCTGTCTGAGATAGAGCATCAGCAGCGGCAGGGCCAGGAAGTTGGTCAGCTCTGTGACCTTGAAGCTGAGTTCCCAGTTCAGGAAGGGCATCAGGTAGGATATGTAATATTCGCCGCGTCCGATCAGGAAGAGGGCGATGGTCAGGCAGAAACCGCCGAAGTAGAGGGTGTAGCGCTCCTTGTGTCTGAGCCAGAAGAGTCCCAGATGGTAGATGCCGATCATGATCAGGGCGCCCAGCAGGAAGCAGTCGAAGGCGAGTCTGTGGTAGGTGTGCTGCCAGATGGAGGTTGCCGACCCGATGGTGATGACAGACCAGACGCCGCCTTCGCGGTAGTGGTGGTTGGCCACCTGCAGCACCAGGTCGATGCGGCCGTCTGCGGGTGAGACCGCGGCGATGGCGGGCTGGTACCAGGGGATGGTGGATTGACGGGTCACTCCCGGTTCCCCGCGGCCGGCCACCAGTTCGCCATTGCTCCAGAGTCTGTAGGCGGTGCTGATGGTTGGGATTTTGAGGGCCAGGCGTTCACTCTCCTGGCCGGTCAGGATCTGCAGCCGGTAGGTGGCGATGCCGCCGGCCTGCAGTTCGAGGCCGGGGATGTTATGGTGGTTCCAGGCCCGCGGCAGCTCCACATAGCCGCTGATCCTGTCCTGGGCCGGGAGTTGTGCCGGCTCTAGGAACTCGTTCCAGTAGAACTCCCACTGGCCTTGCAGTTTGATGGGGTTGCTCTTCTGGAAATCTACCTGGCGCAGGTCAATTATTCCTTGGCTGGCCCGGTGGTCAGACGAGAGGGCCGAGCTGAAGAGCAGCAGGATCAGGATGGCAGCCAATATTGTATAGAGTATGAGCCGCAGAATATGCTTGAGCATCTTCATATTAAAAGTCCCCGAAAGTTGCAGTAAGTCTAGATGATCTGATGTGGATTGTCATCTTTAATTGTATAATTATTATTAGAAGATGATCAATTTAAATAATCCTGGCTGGACGACGTTGGCGGCTGTTCTGGGGATCTTTGCCGGAGTCATCTTCGGCGAGATCGGTCTGATAATCGCCTTTGTGCTGCTGATAATGTGGCTGCTGGACCTGGAGCTGGTCAACTACTTCAGGAGCGGCTCTCTGCGCCGGCCGGATAAGGATTATCGCAACCGCGACATTCTGCTGGGCGCCTTGAAGGATATTCGCAAGCGCTTCAATATGAAATAGGCAGGTTCTGGAATTTAGTTAACTAATAGGTCTGGCATACGCCCGGATTGTATGTTAACCCATGCAAAAAACAGGAGCTGCCATGCAGATAGTATTGAATCCGGTCGAGATGAGTCCGGCCGTCATGCAGGATCTGGAAGCCAGGGGCCTGATCATCCGTCTCTGTCCCAATAATCATGAACTGGAGGTCGGTGACGAGGAGACCCGCGACGGCACCATCTACTCCTCAGCGGCGGCCTTTGGCCCGCATAAGCTGATCACCGTCACGGTAAACCGCACCACCTTTGCCTCCTTCGGCACCCATGCCGACAATGAGGAGTTTCTGCTGATCGGCGATCCCGCCACCAAGCCGCTCTATCTGGTGATCGCGCTGCACAGGCGTCAGGAGCTGGCGGCCATCATTGAGTGCGGCGAGTTGAGTGCCGCTGATTTCTGCTGTCTGAAGGTTCGGTACAATGATCCGTTTGCCAGCTTCTTTGTGATGCTCAAGGATGTGCCGCACGGCGAGGTTGTGGCCGGCGGTGACGGCCGACCGGCCTCCTTCTATGTGACGGAACCGCGTGATCTGGGCATCGATCTGACTGACTTTGGGGATTATGAACTGGTGGTGGGCTAGCCGTTACACAAGTTTTACCTGCGGCAGTTAGACATGCTGTGAAAGTTATGCTATGGCGCCTGAACAGTAGTTCGTAAAGAAGAGGCCAATATGCATAAACTTGATAAATTAGTTCAGCAGCGCAGCGATGAGAAACTCAAGGTTCTCTTTGTCTGCGCCACCAATATCTGCCGCAGCCCCTATGCCGAATTCTGGTTTAAGCGGCTGGTCGGTGAGTCTGAAATTCTGAGAGACAGGGTCGAGGTTGCCTCGGCCGCTGTCTTCAACCGTGACGACGCCATCTTTCCCAAGACCAGGGTGCTGATGCTCAAGGAGGGCTTCTCTGAGGCCGAGCTTGATGCCCATGTGCCCTGCCACAAGCGCGACTGCCGCGAGCGGTTTGAGGATGCCGACATCATTATCGGTATGATCAAGCTGCATAGGTATCTGAGTCCCCATAACCACAAGTATCTGACGCTCTCCGAGGCGGCCACCGGGCGCTACCGGAAGATCAAGGATCCCTGGGTGGAGCGCGACCAGGCCAGATTTGAGGCGGTCATGCATCAGATCACTGACTATCTGCCGGCTCTGATCAAGAAGCTCGAAGAGCTGCTGGCTAGATAGAGAGCAGCCCGGCGGCCAGTGCGATCACAAAGAGGGTCTCGCAGGGGATGGCTAGCTTGGTGTAGCCCTCCTGCCAGCCGCCGTCCACGGCCGTGCCCAGAATGCGGATGGTCAGGATTGTTGCGGCTGTCAGGGTCGCGCCGAGCAGGCACTCCTCAATCAGGCCGCGGCTGAAGAGCAGGCTGAAGAAGAGGCCGTTGGCCAGTGATATTCCGCCATAGAAGACCCGGATCTCAGTTCTGCCGGCGGGTGTCAAGATCTTGAGGCCGAATCCTTCGGCGACACTGGGGCGGACGATCAGCAGCAGGCCGAAACCCAGCATGTAGATACAGAAACCGATTATTGCAATTTGGCTATACATAGTGGAAGCTCCTGGTTTTGTTAGGGAGTTCCTACTGCTGATCAGTCTGGCTGTCAAGCCGGCTGTTGATGGGCAGGCTGATGATGAAGGTTGTGCCCAGGCCCGGTTCGGACTGGACCGTCAAGCTGCCCTTGTGGTTTTCGGTGATGATGAAGTAGGCCACCGAGAGACCGAGGCCGATGCCTGAGCCCACTTTGCGGGTGGTGAAGAAGGGCTCGAAGATGTGCTGCTGCATATGGCTGTCCATGCCGGGGCCGTTATCTTCAATTTCGATCAGGATGTTGTTGCGGTCGCTTTTGAGACTCAGGCGGATCAAGGGAGTTACTTCGATCTCGGAGAGGCTCTGGACGGCATTTTTAATCAGATTTATGATGACCTGCTGGATTTTTATCGGCACGCACATCACCTGCGGCAGGTTGGGCTGGTAGTGTTTGTCAAAGAGGATGCCGTGCTGCTGGATCAGCTGTTTGATGTCATAGTCGCTCATGGCCAGCTCAACGGTGCGGTCCAGCAGCCGGGCCATGTCCTGCAGGCTGGGGCTCTCCTGACTGCTGCGGCTGAAGCTTAGGAGGTTCTCCACGATGCGGGCGGCAGTCTCGCCGGCATCTCTGATCGCCTGCAGCATGGCCGGGATGCCCCGCAGATCCAGGTAGCACTTGACCTGCCGGATGTCGCAGCTGCACTCTTTGGCTTTCTGGACATTGGGCCCCAGGCTGGGGTCGCAGCGGTTTTGGATCACCTGGATATTCTGCAGGATGCCGGCCAGGGGGTTGTTGATCTCATGGGCCATGCCGGCCGCCAGGCCACCCACGCTGAGCATCTTTTCCGACTGGATCATGATCTCTTCCATGCGGATGCGGTCGCTGACGTCATCCAGGCGGATGACTGCGCCGTTTGAACCGCTCAGAGGGTAGATTGTGAGCTCTGCTACCCGGCCGGGTAGCAGATCCAGGACGCGCTGTTCATGGATGGGGGTCTGGCTTTTGAGGGCCCGCTGAATCTGCTCGGTCCGGCTGGCAAGTTGCGGCAGGGTCTCGAGGATTGGCTGACCCTGGGCTGAATCTGGTGTGATGGCGGTCAGCCGTTGAGCTTCGCTGTTCCACTGGGTGATCCTGAACATCTCATCGATGCCGATCATGATGGAGGGCATTGAATCGATGGTGTTGTGCAGCATGCCTCTGAGCTCTTTCAGTTCAGTGATGCGCTGCTCCAGGTCGTGGTAGGATGCCTTGAGTTCTGCGGCCATGCTGTTGAAGCTGCGGGCCAGTTCAGCCACCTCGTCGTCGGTGTTGATCTCCAGGCTGGTTTCAAAGTTGCCCTGGGCAATGGCGTGGGTGGCCTGGTTCAGTTTCTGCAGCGGCCTGAGGGCGCGCTGTATCATCATGACCAGAATGAGGGCGGTCAGAACTACTATGATGGGGGCGATGCTGAGGATGAGGGTCCGCTGGGTGCGGATGTCGCCGATGATCAGGTCCCAGTACTCCAGGTGAATGATGCCCCAGTTGCTGCCCGGCACCGGCGCGTAGCCGCAGACCATGCTGTCAGACTCATTGCTGTCGATGAAGAGAGAACCGTTCAGGCCCTGCCGGACGAGGTCTACGGCCTGCATGTCAGAGATGTCGCGCCCGATCAGAAATGATTTGCGGTGATGGATCACCCGCCCCTGGCCGTCCACCAGGATGGCGTAGCCGCCGCGGCCGGTCCTGAGGTCCAGCATGTGGGCGAACTTGGACTCCCAGGATGAGTAGCGCACGGTGGCCCTGCCTGTGACGGTGCCGATATGGCGGTTGTCGTCAGTCAGGATCGGCACCATCACCATGAAGATCTCGGTATTGAGGGAGGGGTCGATCAGGATGTCGGAAAATGTCGGCTGGTGTGTGTTGGGGGGCGCCATGTTTTGCGGCGGAGGATCTTTGAGGGGTTTGCTGGTGTAGACCGGCTGGCCTTCATGGTTGTAGACGATGATGCCGCCGTCATAGAGGTGCTGGGCCTGGAGGTTATTCCCAATCAGGGCCGGGATCGCCTGCCTGTTCATGTTCTGGGCCGCTATGCTGTTGGCGATGATTTTGAGAGGCAGGCTGTAGCTCTGCATCTGTTCTGAGATGCGCCAGGCCGTTATGCGGGCGATCTCGGCATCCCGCTGCAGCACGGCCTGGCGGCTGGCATGTTCAATTGAGTAGAAGAGGGTTACGCCGGCGAAGAGCAGGATGATGCCCGAGGGCAGCAAGGAGATCAGCACAACTTTGAGGCGCAGGCCGCCCGGCATGTCAGGGCTCCTCATTTGCAAGCTGCCGTTTTATCTTCTCGGCTGCCGATGGGGTTACCCAGCTTTGCCAGCGCCCGGGATTCTGGCGCAGATAGTGGATGGCCACCCTGCGCCAGTCCCGCGTGTTGTTCTGCTGGGCCCAGCCCAGGGCGCTGTTCAGGGGTTCCAGGCCGATCTCCATCTTGCCGATCATGGCGGTGACTTGCGGGGCGCGCCGGGGCAGGGTGTGGTAGACAAATTTTGCCACAGGGGCGGCCTCATAGGCGCAGGCTGCCTTGGGTTGTTGCCCCGCCTGGACGGCATCGTTGAGTTGGCGCCATATCTCAGCGGAGTAGGGCGGTTCTTTGAGGATGTGCCACTCGTAGCGTCCCATCAGGGGGGATGGCTCCCAGTAGTAGCCGAAGACCGGCCGGTGCTCCTCCTGGGCCCGGATGAAGGTCTGCTCGAGGGACTCTGATGAGCCGGGGTTGATGATGTCGTAGTATTGGTCCAGTCCGTAGGCCTGCAGTTTGCCGCGGTTGATCTCCAGGCACGACCAGCCCACAATGCAGTTGTAGAAGAGCCCCTTGCCGGGATTCTGCGGGTTGCGGAAGAGCTCCCAGTGCTCTTTCATGTCCTTAATGGTCTCTATCTGATGCTCCTCAGCCACCCACTTGGGGATCATGAAGAACTGGGGCCCGCTCTCAAAGGTGTTGCCCATCTGAATGAGGGTTCCGATCTTGGTCTGCCGGGCGTGCCAGTCGGGGAAGTTCGGCAGCCAGGCCTCCATGTCGATCTCGATCTTGCCCTTCTCGAAGGCGCGGTAGTATTCATACTCGTTGACTTCAGACATGATCACCGGATAGCCGTAGCCGTTCTCGATGATATAGGCCGCGATCTGATTGATCAGCCAGACCGATTCCCAGGAGCCGCCGTAGAAGTAGATGGGCTCCTTCTTGGAACAGCTGCCCAGGATCAGGCAGGTCAGCAGGATAATGAGTAATCGGCTGCGCATTGCTTATCTCCTCAACAATAATGATAAGATCTGGTTTGGGCTAGACAAGCAGTCGGTGCTTGCGGGTCGCCGGATGTTGGCTTAATATGAAGCTATTCAATGTTGTTTTAAATTTAGGAGGTCATATGTTTAAATTTCTGCAGAATCTATTGGTGTGTCTTTTTGTTCCACTCGCTCTAAACGCCTATATTCCCGATGATCCGGACTTCATGTGCGCCGAAAAGGACTCGCCGCAATACCGGGAGGGGGCCTGGATCTATGATGAGGCCATGGCTTTTTTCAGCTTCGCGCCGCAGCAGTCGGCGGTCAGCGCGCTCTACTGGGATACGCTGCGCTTCGGTCAGCCCCAGGTTTCGGGTTCATCCATTGAGCTGGCCTGGGACATATTTCCGGGCGCGGAGTATAAGGATGAGCCTGTCATAGATTACCGCCCGGCCGTGATCGCCATCATCGACACCGGCGTGGTCTGGGACGACGACGAGATCATCGAGCGCCTCTTTCTCAACCGTGAGGAGCTGCCCCTGCCCGAGGGCAGCGCGGTCTATGATCTCAACGGTGACGGCATCTTCAACGTTGTCGACTATTTGAATGATTCGCGCCTGGCCGGCGACCCCAACGGTAACGGCCTGCTGGACCCTCAGGATCTGATTCAGATCTTTTCCGACGGCATCGATGACGATGGCAACGGTTTCATCGATGACATCTGCGGCTGGGACTTCTTTGAGGATGACAACGACCCCGAGGACTCTTCGAGCTATTCGGCCGGTCACTATCACGGCAAGGGCCAGATGCGCAAGGCGGCCGCCCAGCAGGGCCGGGGTGTGCAGCAGTCTGCGCCGACCGGCAGCTCAGGCGTCTGTCCCAACTGTCTGATCCTGCCCGTCAAGGATTGGGACTCCTTCGCCGTGGACACCTGCTACTACGGCCTGGCCGTGCTCTATGCGGCCCGCATGCAGGCCAGCGTGATCGAGGGCGCCGTGGGCGGTTTCAACAACTCCGGCATCTGCCGCGACGCCTTCAAACAGGCCGATGAAGCCGGGCTGCCGATCTTCATCGTCTCGTCCGACATCAATTCGGCCAACCACAACTATCCGACCTATCTGAACGAGGCCGTCTACGTCTCGGGCATCGTGCCCGACACCTTCGGGGTGCCGGGCATTCCGCCCACGACCTATTTCAGGGACTCCAACCTGACTCAGTTCGGCGGCAAGAACCAGATCTCCTTTGAGTGCATGTCGGGCTCCGAGGCTACGGCCATGGCCTCGGGGGCGGCCGGGCTGCTGATGGGCTATGCCCGGTTGCTGGATGTTGAGCTGCACCCCGATCAGGTGCGTCAGCTGCTGCAGATGACGGCCGAAGATGTGCTGCCCGAGAACACCGGCTTCATCGGCCGGCCCGATCCGGCCCAAGTCGGCTGGGACCAGCATTTCGGCTACGGCAGGGTTGATCTCTATGAGGCCATGCTGGCCCTTGAGGCCGGTGCGCTGCCGCCGGTGGCGCGCATTACGTCGCCGGGCTGGAACAGCTATGTGGCAGCCGACAGTCAGACGCTGCCGGTCGGTCTGCAGATGGCGGGCCGGCGCATCAGCTGGGTGCTGGAGGCCGGCTACGGCATCGAACCGCTGGATTTCAGAAAACTGGCGTCCGGCAGCGGGGTGTCTGGGGGCGTCGAGCTTAAAGTTGCCGAGATCGCCAAGATCTTCCCGGTGGAGCTGAGCGGCTGTCCGGCTGAGCCTGATCCGCTCGATCCGGGCGCGGCCGGCATTCAGCCCAACCGGCACATCTTCACCCTGCGGCTGCGGGTGCATGATACTCTGCTCGATACCCATGGCGAGGATCGGCGCACCCTCTTCCTGCACCGCGACGAGACCCTGCATGCGGGCTGGCCCCGGGTAATTCCGGCCGGCGGCGAGGGCTCGCCGCTGCTGGAGGATCTGGATGGCGACAAGTTGCTGGAAGTTATCGTGCCCTCCTCGGACGGCCAGATCTACATCTACACCCATGACGGCCGGCCCTTCAGCTTTGGCGGGCAGACGGTTGAGCTCAGGGCCGACACCTTCCTCTTGGCCGGAAAACACGGTCTGGCCAGCGCGGACTATCCGCTGCGGCCCGGCTTCTACTCCATTGCCGTGGCCGATCTGGACGGTGACGGCATCAAGGAGGTGGTCGGCTCGGCCGGCTATAAGCTCTACTGCTTTGAGGTCAGCGGCAAGCACAAGTTTGAGCCGATCAACTACAGCACAGCTTTTTTTGATGAGCTGGACCAGGTTGATTTTGACAACCATATCGGACCAGGTGCGATTGCGGCGCCGGTGCTCTTTGATCTGGATGGTGACGGAGATCTGGAGATTATCCAGGGGGGCTGTGATCAGCGGATCCATGTCTGGCACCATGACGGCCGGGTAATGAGCGGCTTCCCGGTCAAGGTCAGGGCGCAGGCATCCGGTGCCCGCATCCTGCACTCACCGGCCATGGCCGATCTGGACGGCGACGGAACCTATGAGATTGTGGTGGCCACCAATGAGGTCACGCCGGCCCCTGGCAGCCCCGTCGATGGTATGGTGGCCGCCCTGATGGACGGACCCCAAGGTGTGCCGGCCGAGTTTCTGCCCTTTGTGGCGGATTTTGCCAGCAGCCTGATGAACAAGAACTGTGTCGTGCATGCCCTGCAAGCCGACGGTACGCCGGTTAAGGGCTGGCCGGTGTTGATCCCCAGTCTGCTGCCCGACCTGCTGCCGCTGCTGGGGCCATCGCTCAAGCCGGCGGCCTGCGACTTTGATGCCGATGGTGATGATGAGGTGGTGGTCTCCTTCACCTCTTCGCGTACCGCCATCCTGGACGGTGACGGCCGGGTGCTCAGGGAGATGGATCAGGGACCGGTGGGCGCCAAGGCCGTGGGCATGCGCGATACTACCCTGATGGTCAATATGTTTGATTCGCCGGCACTCGGCGATATCGACGCTGACGGCGTTCCCGAGATCGCCCAGGGCGGCATCACCCTGCTGGGGGCCCTCAATCTGATTCTGGCCGGCCAGAATCTGCCCTACAATCACATCATGCAGGTCTGGGATTCGGCCACGGGCAAATTTGAGCAGAGCTATCCGCGCACCATGGATGATCATATGCTCTATGCGGAGCCGGCCATGGCCGATGTCAGCGGTGACGGCATTCCTGAGATTGTCTGCGGCTCGGGTCTCTATCTGCTGCACGCCCTGGGGGCGGATGGCCTGGATCAGCCTGGTTTTCCGAAACTGAACGGTGGCTGGGTCATGACTACGCCGGCGGTGGCCGACATTGACGGCGACGGGCTGAATGAGGTTGTGGTGGTCAACCGTGAAGGCGGCATCTTTGTCTGGGATACGCCCGGTCTGGCCTTGCAGGGATCTGACTGGCCCACCTATGCCCATGATAATGCCAATACGTCCAATTTCGGTCTGAATCCTGTGGCGCCGTCGGGGCTGGTGGGGCCTGAAACGGCTGAAACAGCTGAAACGGCTGAAGCGGCTGGGCCGGCGTTTGTGTCTGATGATGAATCCGCCTGTTTCATGGGGGTTGTGCGGTAGGCTCGGGGGGTGTCCCTCCCGAGTGTGAATTATTTTCCACAAAAAGAATCAAGTTCATTTTGTGATTGACGTTAGTTAATTAAAACGGTATCTTGTCTATACACTTGAATATGTTTCATCCAGACATTGAAGAATACAGCGATGAGGATAAGAAGATGGAAAATTTAAATGTTATGCGACCTGAGCGTCAGATTGGTGTTTCGCCCGTTGAGGAGGCTAAGCAGATCAGAGACTTTACCCTGGCCTGCGGTTCATGGAGCTATGTTGCAAAGTTTGCCACCCTCAAGGATCTCTCCAACGCCGCCCACATGTATCTGAATGAAAACAAGGTCTGGAACGGCCGCGAGTGGATCGGCGAGCGCAGAAACCAGCGCCGTTAACTTCACTTTTCAACCGGCTGCATTAATTATGATCTTATGCAGCCCCGCTTTAGCTGGATAACCCTCGGCGTTGAGGGCGGCCTGAATGAGGCCAACCTGAACTGCCATCTCTTTGCGCCGCTCGGCTCAGGCGACTTCGTGATGGTTGACGCCGGCACTGTTTTTGTCGGCCTGCAGCGCTGCCTGGCCGCCGGCTGCTTTGACGGGCTCGCCATCCGGAGTGACCCCGGTCTGAGCCCGGCCGGCACCATTCTGCACCATCATGTCAAGGCCCAGCTGATCACCCACCCCTTTCTGGATCACACGGCTGGCCTGGTCCTGGCTTCTCCCAATGATGCTGCGCGGCCCATCATCTCCCTGCCTGCAATTATCGCTGACATCCGCAATCACATCTTCAACTGGCGTACCTGGCCCAATTTCGGTGATTGTGGCCCAGCGCCGGTGCTTAACCAGTATCACTGTATGGCTCTGGAGGCCGGGCAGGCGTTTCAGCTTCCCGGCTGCAGCCTCAGGGTCACGGCCTATGCGCTGGCGCACGGCCAGCACACCGATTCGGCGGCCTTTCTGCTGGAGCTCGATGGCCACTATCTGCTCTATATGGGCGACACCGGCCCGGATGAGGTGGAGGGGCGCGGCAATACCCGTGAGCTCTGGCGTAAGATCGCGCCCCTGATAGGCGAGCGCAGACTGCATGCCATCTTCATCGAGACCTCCTATGTTGACGAGCGCCCGGATGATCAGCTCTTCTCGCATCTGACGCCGCGCTGGGTCATGCGCGCCTTTCATGATCTGGCGGCTGAGCTCGGCACTGCCGGGCCGCTGGCCGGACTGAATGTCGGTATCATGCACATCAAGCCCGATCTGCTGGCGGCCGAGGCGCCGCGCGCGGTGATCAGGCGCCAGCTGATTGAGCGCAACGACCTGGGGCTTAATCTGATCTTTGCCGAACAGGCGCGGCGCTACGAGCTCTGAGCAGTTTTGATTGCAAAAATGGGCGTGTCATTCTATGCAGAGGCATTCTGACTTTTGAGGGAATCTATGCGCGAAATTATTCTGATCAACATTGCCGGCGAGGACCAGCCCGGCCTGACCTCCCAGATTACGGCCATCCTGGCGGAACATCAGGTTAACATCCTGGACATCGGCCAGGCTGTGATCCATAACAACCTGAGTCTCGGTTTCCTGATCGGCCTGAACCATGACTCGGGGCCGGTCCTTAAGGATCTGCTCTTCAAGGCCCATGCCCTGGGGCTGCAGATGCAGTTTACTCCCATCGGTTATGACCGCTATCAGGCCTGGGTGGCCGGGCAGGGCAAGGCGCGCTACATCGTGACCATCCTGGCGCGGCGCATCACGGCCGAGCACATCTCGCGGGTTTCAACCATCGTTAGCGCCGCCGGACTCAATATTGACAAGATCAGCCGTCTCTCCGGCCGGGTGGATCTGGATGAAAGGGTCGCCCAGACCAAATCGTGCGTCGAGTTCTCGGTGCGCGGCGAGGTCATGAATGCGGCCGCCATCAAGAGCGAATTCTTCAGGCTGACCCAGGATCTCAATATCGATATCTCCTTCCAGGAGGATAACATCTTCAGGCGTCACCGCCGCCTGATCTGCTTTGACATGGATTCGACCCTGATTGAGTCCGAGGTGATCGATGAGCTGGCGCGGCGCGCCGGCGCCTATGAGGAGGTGGCCGCCATCACCGAGCGCGCCATGCAGGGCGAGCTCGATTTTGACGCCAGTCTCAGGCAGCGGGTCAGTCTGCTCAAGGGGCTCGACGAGAGCGTGCTGCAGGAGGTGGCCGAGTCGCTGATCCTGACCGAGGGGGCCGCCGAGCTGATCGCCAGCCTCAAGAAGCTGCGCTTCAAGACCGCCATTCTTTCGGGCGGCTTCACCTACTTCGGCCGCTATCTGCAGCAGCAGCTGGGCATCGACTATGTCTTTTCCAATCAACTCGAAATTGAGGACGGCAAGCTGACCGGTCGCGTTAGTGGCGAGATCGTCAATGCGGCGCGCAAGGCCGAGCATCTGCGCAATATTGCCGCCCAGGAGGGCATCCGTCTGGAGCAGACCATCGCCGTGGGCGACGGCGCCAACGACCTGCCGATGCTCAATACTGCCGGCCTGGGCATCGCCTTCAGAGCCAAGCCCATCGTGCGCGAGAGCGCCAAGCACGCCATCTCCAACCTGGGGCTGGATTCGATCCTCTATCTGATCGGCTTCAGGGACCGCGACGCCATCGGGAGCTGAGGTGGGCGCCCGGCAGGAGCACATGGCGCGCATCAACCGCGTGCTTGACTATATCGCCGCCAACCTGGACGGCGACCTCTCGCTGGCGGCGCTGGCGCGGGTGGCCTGCTTTTCGCCCTACCACTTCCACCGCGTCTTTGCGGCCGCAGTGGGCGAGACCATCAGCCGCTATGTGCAGCGCCTGCGGCTGGAGCGGGCCGCCAACCGGTTGATCTACAACCCGGAACTGAGCATCACCGAGGTCGCCCTCGAGTGCGGCTTCTCGGGCTCGGCCGCCTTTGCGCGGGCCTTCAGTGAGTACTACGGCATGAGCGCCAGCGCCTTTCGTGAGGGGGGCTACCGCGAGCTTAGCAAGATCTGCAAAAAGGATCACAAGAAACGGAAAGATTATCGCATCGAGACCCTCTATGCTGATGGAAAACATCAACAGTGGAGGATCACAATGCAGGCAGAAACAATCGTTGAAGTGAAAACACTTGAACCAATTGAAGTGGCCTATCTGCGCCATATCGGCCCCTATCAGGGTGACGGCGAACTCTTCGGGCGGCTCTTCGGGCGGCTGATGGGCTGGGCCGGGCCGCGCGGTCTGCTGGCGCAGCCCGATTTCAGGTGCCTGAGCGTTTATCAGGATAATGAGCGTCTGACCGATGATGATAAGCTGCAGCTCTGCGTCTGCATCTCGGTGCCGGCGGCAACAGCCGCCGAGGGCGAGATTGGCCGCATGCAGGTGCCGGGCGGAGCCTACGCCGTCGGCTGCTTCGAGCTGAGCGAGGCCGAGTACCAGGAGGCCTGGGATCTGATCATGGGCGAGTGGCTGCCCCAGTCCGGCTATCAGACCGATGACCGGCCCTGTCTGGAGTTCTACCTCAACAATCCCGAAGAGCATCCTGAGAACAAGCACATCGTGGAGATCTGCGTGCCGGTCAGGCCGTTATAGGAGGGTGTGATGCAGAAGATATGTCAGAGTTGCGCCATGCCCATGAAGCAGGACCCCAAGGGCGGCGGCACGGAGGCCGACGGTACGCTCAGCGCCAAGTACTGCAGCTACTGCTATGAGAACGGCGCATTCACCCAGCCCGATTTCAGCGCCCAGCAGATGCAGGAGTTTGTCGTCGAACAGCTGGTCAAGATGAAGTTTCCGCGTTTCCTGGCCAGATTGATGGCGCGCAAGATCCCGCAGCTGGAGCGCTGGCGGGAGAACTAGACATACGGGTCCTGCCCGCCATTGCGGCGGGCAGGACTGCCATATCTTTTATTGCCGGATTGTGCTACTCAGGGAGCATGACTAATAATGATATTCTGAAGAAACTTAGAATCGCCCTGGAGCTCAAGGATGATGACATCGTCGAGATTCTGCGTCTGGCCGAGTTTGAAATCTCCAAGTCTGAACTCAGCGCAATCTTCCGGCGTGAGGATCATAAGAACTACAAGCCCTGCGGCGACCAGTTGTTGCGCCGTTTTCTGAACGGCCTGATCATTCGCAATCGCGGGCCGCGGGCGTGATATTCTGCTTGCATTAATCGGAACGCTGATAGAGAAGGTGCAGCATGCATAAGAAACAGCCCAAACAGACATTTCTGAAAGTCAGACAGGAAGCCGAGTTGATGAATTTTCTGCAGGACCGCCTGCAGGGTAAGAGCCGTAAAGGCATCAAGTCGCTGCTGAGTCACTCCCAGGTCTCGGTCAATGATAAAGTTGTCAGTCAGTTCAACCATCCGCTTAAAAGCGGAGATGAGGTCAGCATCAACTGGAGTCATGTCCAGATCCGCCGCAACCTGCCGGGACTCAAGATTGTTTTTGAAGATCCCTATCTGATTGTGGTGGAGAAGATGGCCGGTGTGCTCTCGATTGCCAAGGACAGCGGCCATGGCCAGACGGTCTACCGGACAATACGCGATCGGGTCAAACATGACGATCCGCGCAACCTGATTTTTATGGTGGACCGCCTGGAACGTGAAGCTTCGGGACTGATGGTGCTGGCCAAGAGCAAGGATGTTCAGATCAAGCTGCAGCAGGCCGCCGAAATGGGCAAGATCAGACGGATCTTTGCCGCCACGGTGGAGGGGAGTGTTGAGCAGGACAAGGGACTGCTGACCGCCTATCTGAAGGAGAACAAGGCTCTGAATGTCTATGCGGTGCCTCAGGGCGAGGGCGGGCGCAAGGCCGTCAGCCGTTATGAGGTCCTGATGCGCGGCGAGACGCACTCACTGCTGGAACTGACGACCGAGACCGAGCGCAAGCACCAGCTGCGGGTCCAGCTCAAGAATCTGGGTCACCCCATCAGCGGTGACAAGAAGTATGGCGCCGCCGACCGTCCGCTGAATCGTCTGGCCCTGCATCTGAAGGAGCTGGGCTTTACGCATCCCGTAACCGGCCGGCGCCTCAAGTTTACGGCCAAAGTGCCGGGCGGCTTCGTGCGGCTGGTAAAGTAGGAGAAGTTATGAGTGAAGTTGGTAAGCTGAATCGCCTTGAAGTTGTCAGGTTGAGTCCGCATGGGGCCTATCTGGATGCCGGCGAGCTGGGTGAACTGCTGTTGCCTGAAAAGAATCATGCTGTCGGTGATCTGCTGGAGGTCTTCATCTACCTGGATTCCAGCGACCGTCTGGTGTGCACTACCAGCCTGCCCAGGGTCCAGGTCGGCGAATTTGCGCTGCTCAAGGTGGCCTCCGTCACCCAGGTGGGGGCGTTTCTGGACTGGGGCCTGCCCAAGGAGCTGCTGGTGCCTTTCAGGGAGCAGCATAAAACCATGGAGGAGGGGCGCAACTATCTGGTCTACGTCTATCTGGATGAGCAGAGCGGCCGCATTGTGGCCTCATCGCGCCTGGATCGTTTCGTGGACAGACATGCGCCCAACTATCAGGAGGGCGAGGCCGTTGAACTGCTGATCGCGGGACCCACCGAGCTGGGCTATAAGGCTATCATCAATGGCCGGCACTGGGGCCTGATCTTTGCCAATCAGGTTTTTCAGCCCATCAAGAGCGGCCAGCGCCTGCCCGGTTATATTGCCAGGTTGCGTGAAGACGGCAAGATCGATCTGAGTCTGCAGAAGCCGGGGTACGGCAAGATTGAGGGTGTGGCCGGTGAGATCCTTGAAAAACTTAGAAGCGCCGGCGGCTATCTGCCGGTCACGGACAGGAGCACTCCCGAAGTGATCTACCGGAAGTTCGGCATCAGCAAGAAAAATTTCAAGAAGGCCGTCGGTTCGCTCTATAAGCAGCGTCTGATCGTGATCGAACCGGCCGGCATCAGATTAAGCGAGTAATCAGATGAGTGCAGAAGATAATTTCTCTACCCTGGTTGAGATGTTCGAGTCCATGCTGGACTCTTATGCTGACTATTTAGTCTTCATTCGTATTCCAGAGGATAGTTATCCCTACTACGTTGAGGTGGATTACCCGGTTCTGGCAATTGAGACCAATGAGACCGAGTGTGGTGAGGTTCTCTTCCTTGTCAGGGGACTGGGTGAAGCTGAACCGCAGCTGCAGGGAGGTTTGCGCTTTGCCGATCTCTTTGCGCAGCTTGCAGCGCTGAAAGAGAGCTGTGCCGGCCATGAGATTGCCCTGGCGGAACATGGAACTACCGAGGCTCAACCGGACGATGATGAAGATCCCAACGACTACTACTGTGACGTGCATATCCCCATCTGCGAGATCGACTTTCTGGCGGATGATGCAAAGCAGGAGCTGATCCTACTGTTCACCCCCTGCGGTCTCGATCTTGAACATGCCCATTGGGGGATCCTGCAGGACCGCGGAAAACCGGAGGCCGATAATGTCTACTATCAGCCGGACGGGGAAGAAGAGGAGTAGATGGACGGTACAAGCCGATCAGACATCAAGTCCGGCACCAGGGTCATGGTGGTGCAGAAGCCGCATCAGCGCACCGGTAAACTGACCGAAGGTGTGGTCAAGGATATCCTGACCAAATCACCAAGCCATCCGCACGGCATCAAGGTCAGGCTGCAAAGCGGCATTGTGGGGCGCGTCAAAGAGATCCTGGGGGATTGAGATGAACCTGCTTGAAAAGGTGGCGAGTACGCTCCCGCCGGAGATTGAAGTTCCGCCCAAGGTGTTTATTGATATGGGCGCTGAGATTGTCGATTTTGAGGAGGGGCACTCCCTGTGTGTGCGTTTCCCGGTCAGGGAGCGCTACCAGAATCCCTTCGGCTTCATGCAGGGCGGGATGGTGGCCGCGGCTATCGACAATACAATCGGGCCGCTGAGCATGCTGGTGGCGTCGCCCAGTGTGACCACCCAACTCAATACAACCTTCATCAGGCCCATTGGCCAGACTGAAGAGTTCATTGAGATTACGGCCCAGGTGGTGGAGATAACCAGACGGCATCTGCATATTCAGGCGGATGTCAGGAATGCGGCCGGCAAGCTCTGTGTCAAGGGCATGGCCAGCTGTTCAATTATTAATGGGGGAGATCCGTGCTGAGTGGTTTGCGATTGAAGAAACATTTTGCCCGTGACAATTTTGCCAGATTGGCCGGGATTGAACTGATCGAGGTTGATTCAGGCTATGCCCAGGCCAGTATGGCCATCACCCCGGAACATCTGAATGCGCAGGGGCTGGTCCATGGCGGGGCCATCTTTACCCTGGCGGATTTTGTCTTTGCCGTGGCCTCAAACTCTCACGGCTCAATCGCGCTGGCCATCAACGCTTCCATCAGTTTTACCAAGGCGGTGAAAGAGGGTGTCCTGATCGCCGAGGCCCGGGAAACTTCCCGCAGTCATAAACTGGCGACCTATCAGGTCAAGGTGATCGATGAGCGCGGCGATATGGTGGCCCAGTTTCAGGGCACGGTCTACCGCAAGGAGGACAAGCTTTCTGACCGGTGAGCCTGATAAATTTTGACTAAACAGGCTGGGGCGTTAATGTTAAGTAGTATAATCAATTAAGTTTTCTGGAGGATCAATGTGACGGACGATATCGATAAAAACAATTTGCGAGAGGTGGTCATGGAGGCCCGTTCCGGTGACGGTCATAAGATGAGCGGTCCGCAGAAGAGTCAGGCGGTTGTGATATCCCTGCTTCTGCTGCTGGCTTTTGGTGTTTACACCTCGGCCTACACTATCAAACCGGGCCATAAGGGCGTGGTGCTGCGTTTTGGTGAATATTACAAGACGGTCACCCCGGGTCTGAATTTCAAGCTGCCTCTGGGCATTGACCGGGTCTATAAGCTGCACACTGAGAAGATCGATACCGAGAGCTTCGGCTTTACCAGCGGCAAGTCGGGTGTGCGTTCCGAATTTAAGAAGGATGCGCGCAGTAAGCGCGAATCGCTGATGCTGACCGGTGACCTCAACGTTATCGATGTGGAGTGGATTGTGCAGTGGCGCCGCCAGGACCCGCGCCAGTTCCTCTTTAACGTGCATGATCCGGTTCAGACCATCCGTGATATCTCGGAGTCGGTTATCCGCCGCATCGTGGGCAACCGCAGCTTTGACTACGTGCTGACCAATCGCGAGGAGGTCAGCCGCAACTTCAAGCAGGAGCTGCAGGATATTCTGGATGAGTATGAGAGCGGCATCCGCATTGTTGATGTGCGTCTTAAGAACGTTGTGCCGCCCGAAGAGGTCCGTGGCGCCTTCAATGAGGTCAATGAGGCTGAGCAGGAGCGCGAGCGGCTGATCAACCAGGCTCAGGAGATCTACAACCAGCAGATTCCCAAGGCCCGCGGTGAGGCCGAACGGCTGATCAATGATGCGCAGGGATATGCCCTCGAGCGCGTCAACAAGGCCAAGGGCGACACCTCCCGCTTCCTGGATGTCTATGAGGAGTACCGCGTTGCACGTACGGTTACCAAGCGCCGGCTCTATCTGGAAACCTTCGGAGAGATCATGCCCCAGGCCGGCAAGATCTATGTGATCGACTCTGATCAGCAGGGAGTCTTGCCCCTGCTTGATCTGGACAGGAAAGGAGGCGAGCAGTGAAGCGCCTGAGTTTTTTGCCGGTATTGCTGGTTGTTGTTCTGGGGCTGATCTACAGCTCCCTCTATCGCGTCAATGAGTGGGAGCAGGTTGTCATCACCCAGTTCGGTCGTCCGGTGGGTGAGCCGATCACTGAGGCCGGGCTGCACGTCAAGTTACCCTTTATTCAGGATGTGATTCGCTACGAGAAGCGCATCCTGCGCTGGGACGGCGATCCCAAGGAGATTCCGACCCGCGACAAACGCTACATCTGGGTGGATGCCACGGCCCGCTGGCGCATTGTGGATGCACTCAAGTTCCTGCAGGTTATCCGCGAGTATGACCAGGCCTATGCCAAGCTGGACGATATCATCGATTCGGTTGTGCGTGACTACGTCTCCTCCAATGATCTGGTGGAGCTTGTCAGAACCTCGGATATGGAGGGCATGGTGGTCGACGAGACTTCGCCCTTTGAGAAGGAGGCCGCCAAGAAGGTTGAGCTGGGCCGCGAGGCCATCACCCGCGCCATTCTGGCGGAGGCTTCCAAGCCCATGTCCGAGTTTGGCATGCAGCTGGTGGATGTGCGCATCAAACGCATCAACTACACCGAAGAGGTGCGCCAGAAGGTCTATGAGCGCATGATCTCCGAGCGCAAGCGCAAGGCTGCCCAGTTCAGGTCCGAGGGCGAGGGCAAGAAGGCTGAGGTGCTCGGGCAGATGGAGAAGGAGCTTAAATCCATAACCTCTGAAGCCTACAAGACCTCGGAGGAGATCCGTGGTAAGGCCGATGCCGAGTCCACCAAGATCTACGGCAAGGCCTACAGCAAGGATCCCGAGTTCTACTCCTTCTATAAGACGATGGAGACCTACCGCTCAGCCGAGTTGAAGAACTCGGTCATCATTCTGGGCACTGACTCGGAATTCTATAAGTTCCTCAAGGAGATTCCCTGAGTTGACTGATCAATGATCTGAAGAGAGGGGCTCAGGCCCCTCTTTTTTTATGGCTTGTCTTGGTCCTGTTCGGGATTATCATTCTCTGACCAGGAGGCTGTTATGAGCATAATCATGCATAAGGATGAGGCCCTGTCGGTTGCGATCCAATTGACCAGCGGCTACTTGAGCGGCCGGGCCGGCCAGGAGTGTTCGACCGAAGAGGCGGCCACGCTGCTGAGCAATTTCTATGAGACTTTGGTCAAGCGCTTCTGTGTCGACAATCTCAATCATAATACCGAAGTAAGCCTGGAGCAGTGGCCCGACAGGTAGGGCCTAGCTGCTGGGCTGGGGCAGGTAGCCGAGCATGGCAGAAACCTGCCGCGATGTGAGCTTGACAGCTTCGATCATGGCGGCTCTCTCCTTATCTATGAGTTCAGGATCGCCGCTGATTGCAAAGGCGGCAATCACACGCCCCTCATGATTGAAGACCGGCCCGCCGATGCCGCTCAGTTCATTGATGCACTCCTGATTGTCAAAACCGACACCGTTCTGGCGGATCTGCTGCAGTTCCTGCATAAACTGGTCGCGGTCGGTGATGGTGTTTGCCGTAAACTGTTCAAAGTTATACTTATCCAGCAGCCCTGTCAGTCGCTGCGGTTCCATGTGGGCCAAGAGGATCTTGCCGATGGCGGTTGAATGTGACGGGATGATTGAACCGGCCTGCGGAAAAACCATATAGTTGTCGTCCGGCTCCTTGCGCATCAGCAGGGCCACCTTGTCGTTCACCAGCATGCCCAGGTTGACCGGCTGGCGGAACTGGAAGCAGAGCCTTTCTATCCAGGCGCGTCCTAAGGTGACGACGTCAATGTTGGTTGCATAGCAGATTCCCAGACGAAACAGTTCGGGGCCCAGGCTGTATTTGCCCTGCTGGGTCTTCTCCATGAAACCGGCCTGGGTCAGGGTCGTGACCAGGCCGGATATGGTGGTCTTGGGCAGGTTCATGAGGCGGGCAATCTCGGTGATGCCGAGCGGGCCTTGGGTCTGATGGTAGAGCCCCAGAATAGTTGTGGCGCGGCTGACGGACTGGATCAGGCGGCGTGAATCTTCATCTTTTGTAGTCATATGCCCCTCGTATAGGTTGAACGCAAACATTTATTTAAATCTATTGACATTATTTGAAGCAGTCTTGTAGAATCTGAACGTTGTTCGATAATGTCGTATTATGTACTATAAATGCTAGATGATCAAGATTTTATTGTAAAAGGAGAAACAGATGCAGAAGTCGGAAAAGAAGGTCCTTTTTGTTGGCGCCGGTGCAATCGGTGCGTCAGTTGCAGCCTGGATTGCCCCCCACTACAGGGAGCTCTATATAATGGATATCGGTGAGGTTCAGGCCGCGATCAAGCAGGACGGCATTACCGTCTATCAGGCCGATAATCCGGAAACCACCCGTGAGACAGTTAAGATCAGAACAATTGACACCATCGATGAGCTGCCCGATGTGGATATCATCATCCTGAGCGTTAAAAACTACTCGATGCCCGGCATTGCTGAGATGTTGAAGGCCAAGGTCGGAGACCGCCCCGTGATCGTCTCGCTGGCCAACGGCCTTGAGAACCAGGCGATCCTGCCGCGTTACTTCTCGAAGGTTATCTACTGTGTAATCAGCTACAACGCCCGCCGCGATAAACCGGTGGTGGTCGGTTATCAGAAAAAGGGACCCCTGCTGATCGGTACGCCCGATAACTCACTGCAAGCTGAGCTGGTCGCCGTGCGCGATATACTTTCGTTGGGGTGTGAAACCATCATTGTCGATCATCTGCAGGATGCGGTGCACTCCAAGATCGTCATGAATCTGACCAATGCCCTGGATACGCTGGTCGGTCAGGGCTATCGGGCCGTCTCAAATTTCGACATCTATCAGAAGCTGCTGCCCAACACCCTCTGGGAGGGCGTGCAGATCATCAAGGCCGCCGGCTACAAGGAGTGCAAGATGGGCGGCATGCCCTCTTTTCGGATGCTCTGGCTGGGGACCGTCGCGCCGGGTCCGATCATGAAGCCGATCTTCAAGCGCAAAATCAAGACCATGGTGATGTCCAGCATGACCCAGGATATTCTGCTGCGCGGCAGCGGCACCAGCGAGATCGACTCCCTGACCGGTTATATCGTCTCCCTGGCTGAAAAGCATGGCGTCAGGGCCCCTTACAACAAGACCATCTATCGTCTGGCCAAGGAGAATTTCGGGCCGGGCTTCGAGCCTCTGACCTGTGAAGCTGTTATGCAGGCGGTTGAACAGGCCAAGCTGGCCGGGGAGTAGGAGATTGATATGAAGAGGACAGGAGCCTGGTTGGTTCGTTACGCTCTTGAGCAGCTGCCGATAAGTCATGCCTTCGGTATTCCCGGCATGCAGAACACTGAGATCTATGATGAGCTGCACAGCTCATCCAAGATCACCCCCGTGCTGGTGACCCATGAGGAGAGCGCCTCATTCGCCGTGGATGCCATCGGCCGTTCATCCGAACGCATCGGTGTCTGCGTGGTGGTGCCGGGGGCCGGCGTCTCCAATGCCTTCAGCGGGATCTGCGAGGCCTATCTGGACGGCGTGCCCATGCTGGTGATCGCCGGCAGTGCGCGCCTGGACACTGGAAAATCTTACCAGCTGCATCAGCTTGATCAGCAGCAGCTGGTCAGCGGGGCGGTCAAGAAGAGCTACCATATCAAAGGCTATGATGAGATTGTGCCCGCCATCTTTGAGGCCTATGAAATAGCCATGCGCGGCTGTCCGGGGCCGGTCTTCATTGAGATCCCGGTCGAGATTCAGATGCTCAAGGGTGAAGTTGGTCCGCTGCCGGTCTTTGCCGGTCTGCCTGCGCCGGTTGCGCCGGCTGACGACCTGATCAGGCAGGCGGCCGAGATGATCAAGGCCGCCGGCAAACCGGCGGTCTTTGCCGGCTGGGGTTGCAAGGATGCCGCCGCCGAGCTGGAGAGTCTGGCCGAGACGCTGCAGGCGCCGGTGGCCCTGACCATGCAGGGCTTCGGTGTCTTTCCGGGCACGCACCCGCTGCACTGCGGCATGAGCTTCGGCGCCTCGGCCGTCCCGGCTGCCCGCAACGCCTTTAATGACTGCGACTGTCTGATCGCCATCGGCACGCGTTTCGCCGAGGTGGCCACCGGCAGCTACGGCGTTGAAGTGCCTAAGAAACTGATTCACATCGATATCGACCCTGAGGTTTTTGACAAGAACTACCAGTCGGCCATCAGCCTCGAGGGCGATGCATCCACGGTGCTTAAGGCGCTGCTGGCCGAGCTTGAACCGCGGCCCGAGAATCTGGAGCTCAAGGAGCAGATTAGGCTCGACAAGCAGGCCTACGCCCGCAAGTGGCAGGGCGGCCATTTCAGGGGCGTCAATCCGGCAAGTTTTATCCGGGCCCTGGCCGATGGGTGCGATGCCGAAGATTTTGTGCTGACCGATGTGGGCAACCACACCTTCCTGATGGCCGAGCACTTTACGGTCAAGCGCGCCGGGCAGTTTATTGCGCCCTGCGATTTCAACTGCATGGGTTACGCCGTGCCGGCGGCTCTGGGCGTCAAACTGATGCATCCCAACCGTCAGGTGATGGCGGTGGTGGGCGACGGCTGCTTCCTGATGACCTGCATGGAGATTGTCAGTGCGGTGCGCGAGAGGGCCGGTATTGTCTACTGCGTCTTCAGGGATGGAGAGCTGGCCCAGATCTCGCAGGCCCAGAATCTGCCCTATAACCGCAAGACCTGCACGGTGGTGCCCGCCTATGATGCCCGCGGTATCGCGCAGGCCACCGGCGCCGCCTACATCCGGGTCGAGAAGGGTGATGACTATGCTCAGATGATCGCCAAGGCGCGTCGCCAGGCGGCCAAGGGCCGGCCGGTGATTATGGATGTGGCGGTGGATTATGCCAAGAAGACCTCCTATACCAAGGGGGTGATTAAAACCAACCTGATGCGATTCCCGCTCGAGGAACGGCTGCGGCTGGTGGCCCGTGTCATCCGGCGGCGGCTGCCCTTCATGTCATGATCTAAGCGCCCTTCGGGGCGCTTTTTTTATGTATAATTGGAATGTTGAACGCTTATGTGCCCTTGCAATCGGGCTGCAGCTTGTTATTTTAAATGTGACATCTTTAATTGTGAGTGGAGAGCCATGCTGCCGGGAGACAATAGAATCAGACCGACTCGGATCGACTGTAAGGCCCAGGTGGTAGCCGAAATGCTGGATAAGACCCAGTGGGCCAATGATTTCAGCTTCAATGAGATCCTGAGTCTGGGAGAGTATATCCACGCCTTCTGGGCCCGCAAGGGCACCATCATCTTTTCCGAGGGCGATGTGGATCAGTCCATGGGCGTGATCGTCAAGGGCACGGTCCAGATCTATAAGAGCGACACCAGCAACAGGAGTTCGGTGATCGCAACCTTGAAGTCGCCCCAGACCTTTGGCGAGATGGCCCTGATCGATGGCGAGCCGCGCTCGGCCACGGCCATGGCGGCCGACACGGTCGAGATGCTGATCATCACCAAGGATCAGTTTGAGGCCCTCTCCAAGGCGCGTCCGCCGCTGGCCTTCAAACTGCTCTGGAAGATTTCGCGCCAGATCTCACAGCGTTTGCGCCGGACCAGCTGGCAGCTGGTGGAGTATCTGGAAGAAGAGGTGTAGTCCTTGAAGAGACTCATGCTCTGGCTCTTGCTGCTGCTTGTGAGTCTGCCCGGCTGGGCGGCCGAGTTGAGCGATGCCGAGTATGATCTCTACAGCCGTTCACGCCGGCAGCTCAATGCCGGCAACTGCCAGGACGCCTATCAAGGCTTCATGCTGCTCTTTCTGAATCATCCCGATAATCCGGACATCAACTTCAAACTTGGTCTGAGCGCCTTTGCCTGCGCCGACTATGAGTCGGCGGTCATGGCCTATGAGCGGGTTCTCTTCCTGAAGCCGGATGCGGCGCGGGTCAGACTGGAACTGGCGCGCTCCTATTTTGAACTGGGCTCCTATGAGCAGGCCACCAGGCTCTTTGAAGAGGTGCTGGAGCAGAATCCGCCCGAGGGCGTCAAATACAACGTCTACCGTTTCCTGGGGGAGATCGAGTCAGCGGTGACCCAGCACATCTTCAGCGGCCGCATCTCGCTGGGCTATGACGGCAATGACAATGCCAATGTGGCGCCCGACAGCAACAACATCTTTGTGCGCAGCGCGGTCGGCAATCTGCCGGTGAGTGTGCCCGGCTCCGAATACGACAACCTCTGGACCTCCGCCGTCAACTTCAACTACGCCTATCACCGGGGCAAGTCGCCCCTCTCATTCAAGCTCTCGCTGGATGAGTTCAGCTCGACCTACATGGATGAGGATAATCTGGATGTGACCTATCTGGCGGCGCGCAGCGGCCTGGGCATTCAGCTGGGCTCGAGCGGCCTGGACCTCTACGGCCAGGCCGCCCACATGAATCTGGACCATAAGAGCTACTTCCGTTCCAGCGGCATCGGCTGCTCGCTGATGCAGCCCATCCATGCCCGTTGGCAGCTCAACTTCGACCTGGGTTACTCCAACCGCGACTACTATAAGATCACCACCCAGGATGCCCGCAACCTGACCCTCTACTCGGCGCTTATCTACTCCTTCGGGCCCGACCGCTTGGCCGGCGGCCTGCTGCTGGAGCGCGAGCATGCCGATGACGACCTCTACAGCTACCGGCGCATGATCGCCTCGCTGAACTATGCCCGGCAGCTGCCCTGGGATCTGATTCTGAGCAGCGGCTACTGGTACCACTACTCGAAATATGACGAGATCAACACCCTTTTCGGCCGCAAACGCCACGACAAGCTCTACTCCGCCGAGTGCTCTATCAGCAAGATTCTCTGGCGCGAACAGCGTTATCAGCTCTCATTGGGGCTGAAGTACAGTTATACGCGGGCCAAGTCCAATCTGGAGGTCTACACCTACCGGCGCAACCTGGCTTCGTCGGTCATGACCTTCAGCTTCTAGGCTAATACTCGGCACTGAACTGCCGATCAGTTTTAAATTGACTATCCCGGGGGATTGCAGATGAGAAAAGTTCTGTTCGCATATCTTTTGTCGCTCTTGATGGCCTGTCCTCTTTTGGCTGATGATCCGGTCGGTATGTGCGTGGCGGTCCGTGGTGATGCCTGGCTGCTGGCTGAAGACGGTAGTGAACGTATCATGGAGATCAAGGGAGCTGTCTACCTGGGAGATACTATCCGCACCGGCCGCAGCGGCCGGATGCAGGTCATGTTCAACGACAGTACGATCATCTCGCTGGGGCGCCAGAGCGAAGTTGTGATCCGGGACTACTTCTGGGAGGCCGGCAACGCTCAGAGTGCCATGCGGACCGAGGTTAAGGAGGGCGTCTTCAGGATCATGGGCGGCGCCATCACCAGGGATGCGCCCCAGAACTTCGTTACCGAGACGCCGGCGGCCACCATCGGCATCCGCGGCTCCATGTATGCCGGACGGGTGCGCGACGGCGCGCTGATGGTGGTTTTTCACGGCGGCAAGGGCATCTTCGTGCAGAATTCCGCCGGCCAGGTCGAGATCGATCAGCCCGGCTTCGGCACCCAGATTGACAAGTTGGGGGCCGCCCCCCGAGCGCCCAAGCGCATGAGCGCCAAAGAGATGGGGCAGCTCAACAGTGAGCTGGAGACGGATGATTCTGAGCAGGAGTTTGACGCTAGCGAAGAGCCGGCCCAAGAGGGCGATGAGGCGGACGAGGCCGTTGATGAAGAGCCGGCGGAGCAGGTTGATGATGAACCGGCTGAGCAGCCCGCTGACGAGCCCGCCGAGCAGGACGACGACGGCTGGGATGAGCCGCTGGGTGATTTCGGAACGCAGACCGCCAGCGTGGTTGATGATAGTGTGACCCAGAACCTGCAGACTGATATCGAGAAACAGGCCGCGGCCGCCATATCTAACGAGGTCGATCTGACCGGCCGTTTTGCGGCTTCCCAGCTGGATCTCTCCTATCCGTCCAGCGGCAATAACAGTCAGTGGCGCGGCGCCATAAACGCCAAGTCGGTGGACGGCTATGTGCAGGGCAGCGTCACGGCCGCGGACGGCAAGGTCTTTAACTTCAACTTCAAGATTCCCGGCTATAAGCCGGATGCCGCCTATCAGTGGCCGGTGTCACTGACCACCCAGGCCCGCACGGTCAGTCTGCTGGGCCAGAACCGCAGTTTCAGTATGCAGGTTCTGGCCGACAACAAGGGTGAATTTGCCGTCTTCAGCGTGCCGGGCGGCAACTTCAGCCAGGGCGGCAGCTACCTCTACAATGAGGTGGGTTATGTGGGGGTGGCTGCGGATGCGCTGCCCACAGACGGCATCGACGGCTATGCCGGCGTGGCCGGCGGCTTCGGTGAGCTGGCCGGCATCAACGAGACCTACGGCAGTCAGTTCTTCATGGAGGTCAACTGGCACAACGGCAAGGCCATCGGTTTCATCGATCATGACAAGGATAACACTGATGAGAGCGGGCCGCATCTGCTCTTCTACGGCGATGTCAGCGGCAGCGGCCTGACCAACGTGACCTTCATCGGCGGTCACCACGCGCCGGCGCCGTCGACCATCACAACCGCGAGCGGCAGCGGCGCCAATGCCCAGTTCTACGGTTCCGAGTATCAGGGCTTCGGCCTGAGCGGCAGCGGCAGTTACTATGATGTCCAGTCCAGCCAGACTGCGCCGACCGGTTCCTGGAACGGGGTGGCCGCCGGCTTCCGTGAACCCCAGGACTCAATTGATGTGACGGCGCCCACCGGCACTGCCGGCTGGAAGGGCTATGTGATCGGTCTGAGTGAGGATATGGCGTCACCGGATGTTGACCGGCGCATCTTCAGGAATGCGGACGCCAACAACTTCAGCCTCAGCCTCAACCGCGATGCCGGCACCCTGAGCGGCAGCATCACGGCGGCCGATGTCTATGATCCGGCCAATAATAATATCAGCAACCTGCAGGTGGGCGGCAGTCACGGCTCGGCCTATGTGCTGGATGATAACTTTGTGGCCATCCTGGGCAGTGACACCAATAATGCCATCAGTGACAGTGCCGGGCCCGGCGGCCTGAAACCGCGCGGCAACTACCTGGTGGTCGAGGATCCCGCCAGGCAGTTCAGCCAGTACTTCACCTGGGGGCACTGGGAGGTCAGCTATGATGCGCCGTCCGACGGGGCCGATTACCATCTGCACATGCCCGGCTCCATGTGGATCGCCGGCGCGCAGACGCCGGTGGCCCAGCTGCCGAACATTACCGGCAACTATTCCGGTGGTGCCCGCGGTTTCAAGATTGACCTCTCCAATCAGTTCAGCGAGCTGACGAACGGTTCCTGCAACATCGCGGTCAACTTCTCCACCGGCGCCGTGACCGGCAGCATCGCCTTTGACCAGAAGACCCTCAATCTGGTGGCCGGGGTTCTGCCGGCGGCCACCAACACCTTCAACGCCCAGATGGCGGGCGCCTCCAGCAGCTCGGTCAACGGCACCTTCTACGGGCCAAACGCCGAGGGTATGGCCGGCTCTTTCGACGCCTACTACAGCACCGATGGGCGTTATGTGGGCATCTTCGGGGGTGACCGCTGAGTATGAAGGCTATTCCCGAGAAGCTGCGGACTTCGCCTCTCTGGGTCGGCGTCGGGGTGGTGCTGCTGGCCTGCCTCTTGTATTTCTCCTTTGGCCAGCAGAAACCCGAACTGCTGGTCTCGCTTGATAATCAGGTGGTCAACGCCATGTTCCGCTTTCGCGGTCCTCAGGTGCACGCCGCCAATGTTGTGATCGTTGATATTGATGAAAAGTCGTTGCGTGAGCTGGGCCAGTGGCCCTGGCCGCGGGACGTGGTGGCGGAGCTGGTGGGCCGCATCGATGCTGCCGGCGCTCTGGTGACCGGTTTTGATATCGTTTTTGCCGAGCCGGACCGCACATCGCCGGTCAATCTGCTGCCCAGCCTCTCCGACGTGCTGACCCCGGCCGAGATGGACCAGATTGAGCGGCGCGCAGATATGGACCATGATCTGATGCTGGGCGACGCCGTGGCTGAATCGCAGGTGGTACTGGGCTATCCCTTTCAGCTCAGCCGGGACGGGCTGAAGCGTGAAGCTGACCGCCCCATGCCCTCGGTCAATCTGCATCTTGAGCCCGCGGGGCTGGCGTTCAGCGCGTTGGCGCTGCGCCAGGGCTATCGGGCTGTGGTCAATGTGCCTGAAGTTGCCATGGCCGAGAGCGAGGGTTTCTTCAACATCTTCTACGATCCGGCCGGGACCGTGCGCCAGGCCCCGCTGCTGATGCTGATGGACGGAATCGTCTATCCGTCGCTGGCGCTTGAGATGGCCAGGCTGGGGCAGGGCATCAGTGAACTAGTCGTGCATGCCGGGCGCCAGAAGAGCGGCGGCCGCAACACTGTGCTGGGCATCAGCCTGGGTGCCAGATTCATTCCCACCACCGGCGGCGGCGAGCTGGCCATCAACTACCGCGGGCCATATAACACCTTCACCTATCTGCCGGCGGTGGAGGTGCTGCGCGGAGAACATGCCGGGCGCATCAAGGATAGCTATGTGCTGATCGGGGCCTCGGCCGCCGGTCTCTTCGATGTGCATGCCACACCCTATTCGTCAATCTACCCCGGGGTCGAGGTCCAGGCGACCATCATTGACAACCTTCTGAATGGAGATCCCTTCTTTTATGATATCTTCACCGAGATCGGCATCACCTATTCGCTGATTCTGGCCGGCGGCATCCTGCTCAGCATCATGCTGGCCTATATGGGGGCCATTGCCGGCGGCCTGCTGGGGCTGGCCCTGATCATGGTGACGATAGTGGTTGATTACCAGTGGTTCTTTCTCAATAACCGTCTGATCGGCATCACCTATCCGCTGCTGGTGCTGGTCACGGTCTTCATGGTCGAGACCCTTTTCAACTACTTTGCCGAGTACCGCCGCAAAAGTTTCATCCGCGACGCCTTCGGCCACTATGTGCCGCCGGCCGTTATCAGTGAGATTATCCGCGAGCCGGGCAAGCTCTCCCTGGCCGGCGAGCAGCGCGAGGTGACGATTCTGTTCAGCGACATCCGCGACTTCACCTCCATCTCCGAGCATATGGACTCCCAGCAGCTGGGTTTTTTCATGAACTCCTACCTGACCGCCATGAGCGACATCATCATGAGCCACCGCGGCCTGGTGGACAAGTATATCGGCGATGCGGTCATGGCCTTCTGGGGTGCGCCGCTCAATGATGGCGAGCATGTGGTCAATGCCGTGCGCGCGGCCCTGGCTATGCAGCAGAAGCTTGACCGAATGCAGACTGAATTTGCGCAGCGCGGCCTGCCGGCCATCGAGACCGGCATCGGCATCAATACCGGCACGGTCAGTGTGGGCAACTTCGGCAGCCAGCGCCGCTTCGACTACACGGTTATCGGTGATGACGTCAATCTGGCCTCGCGCCTGGAGGGGCTCAACAAGCCCTACGGCACGCGCATTATTATCTCGGGCTACACCCGCAACCTGCTGGGGCCTAATTTTTTCTGCCGGCCCATCGATCTGGTGCGGGTCAAGGGCAAGGAGCAGCCGGTGGAGATCTTCGAACCCTTGCTGGAGGGCGAGCCATCGGAAGAGCTCAGGAGTGAAGTCAGCGAATTTGAGGTTGCATTGCGGGGCTATCGGGCGCGCAATTTTGAGGCGGCCTATGATCGGATTTCCCAGCTGCAGGCCAACAATCCCAGCCAGCTCTATGCGCTCTACCTGGAGCGCATTCGCGAGTTTCTCAAGGCAGCCCCGGCGCCCGATTGGGACGGCACATTTAATCATAAGACCAAGTAAGCTCTTGTATTGCTAACTCTTAGATTATATTTTTAATATAACTTGAGATAAATCAATTCCAGTCCGGCAGCCATGATGTATTCGATTTCTAGAATATAGGAGGTTTTTATGAATAAGATGACCGTTAAGCTGTTGGCCGGAGCCCTGTTTCTGGTTTTGATAATTATGATTTCTGCGGGGGCCTTCTACGACAAGGTTGAGCCGGGTAAGCTGGATGTTGAAGCCGGTTTTGCCGTTGGGCCTGATGATCCGCTGCATGCGGTCAATCAGCGGACAATTGTGCCGCTGATTGATGTGGTCGGCACGGTGGCCTCCGAGGAGAAGATCAACCTGACGCCCAAACTGCCGGCCCACGTGCGCGAGGTGCACGTCAATGCCGGTCAGCAGGTTGAGAAGGGCGAGCTGCTGGTGCTGCTGGACGACCGCGAGATCCGTCAGCAGCTCAGCGCGGCTCAGGCGCAGCTCAAACGGGCCGAGAGCGAATATGCCAGGATCAAATCCCTCTATGCCAAACAGGCCACCACCGAACAGAACCTGATCGCGGCCGAGACCGGCTACAATGCGGCGAGGGCCCAGGTGGAGCAGGTGGCCATCATGCAGACCTACACCCGCATCATCGCGCCCATCAACGGCGTGATCACCGAGCGAAGAATCGAGGTCGGCGATCTGGCCAGTCCGGGCCGGGTGCTGCTGGCGATCTATGATCCCAAGGGCATGCGCCTGGAGGCTCCGGTGCCGCTGCGTCTGGCCAGCACCCTGGAGATCGGCCTGGATCTGCCGGTGACCATCGAGAGCCCCGATCTGGAAGTGACCGGGCGCATCACCGAGATAGTCAGCGAGATCGATCCCCTCAGCCGCACCCAGCTGGTCAAGGTGCACCTGCCGGGCAGCGGGATTCTGCCGGGCAGCTTCGGGCGGCTCTGGCTGCCGGATGCGCCGCGCCAGGCGGTCCTGATTCCGGAGTCGGCCCTCTATCGCGTCGGTCAGCTTGAGATGGTGCAGGTGGTCTCTGACGGACGCGCCCGGCGCCGCCTGGTCCGCAGTGCCCCCGCCCGCGAAGGCATGGTTGAGATTCTTTCGGGCCTCAGGCCCGGCGAACAGGTGCTGATTAAGCCTTACCGGGAGCGTTGATCATGGACCGGAAACAGAGTTTTTTGGAAAAACTGATGGAGAGTTTTCTGGGCGGCAACCTGACCATCCTGCTGATCCTGATCGCCCTGGTGGCCGGCGCCGCGGCCCTCATGATCACCCCGCGTGAGGAGGAGCCCCAGATCGTGGTGCCGCTGGCCGATGTGATCGTCATGTATCCCGGCGGCTCGGCTGAAGAGGTTGAGAAGATGGTCGCCTCGCGCCTCGAGCGGCTGCTCTACCAGATCGACGGCGTCGAATATGTCTACTCCATGTCGCGGCCCGGCATGGCGGTTGTGACGGTGCGCTTCTTTGTGGGCCAGGACCGCGAAGGCTCGCTGGTCAAGCTCTACAACAAGATTGAGCAGAACCTCGATATGGTTACCCCGGGTATCGCCGGCTGGCTGGTCAAACCGGTCGAGATTGATGATGTATCAATCATCAATGCGACCCTCTATTCGGCCACCCATGATACCCACGATCTCTACCGCGTGGCCGAAGAGGTGGTCGGCCGCCTGCAGAATGTCAAGAATACGGCCGCCATCAAGATTTACGGCGGCGAAAAACGCGTGGTGCATGTCTACCTCGACCCCGAGCGCCTGATGGCCTTCGGCATCGGCCTCAACGAGATTGCCGGCGCTCTGCAGCTGAGCAATTCCCAGTCCGAGGCCGGTGAGGTTGAGCTGGCCAACAGTCTGATCAAGGTTGCCACCGGCGAGTTCCTGCACAGCGCCTCGGATGTGGCCAACCTGATGGTCGGCATCTACCAGGGCAAGGCGGTCTATCTGCGCGATGTGGCCAAGGTTGAGGACGGCCCGGATGAGATCACCACCTATACGCGTCTCGGCTTCGGCCCGGCCGCCGGCCAGGCTGGCAACTATCCGGCCGTGACCATCTCGATTGCCAAGAAGAAGGGGGCCAACGCTGTGCAGGTTGCGCAAAGGGTGCAGGCCGAGTTGAAAGATTTTATGGCCGGCTCGCTGCCGGCCGACATCAATTTGACCATCACCCGCGACTATGGCATGACCGCCAATGACAAGGTCAACTCGCTGGTCATGAACCTGGTCATGGGGCTGCTGACCGTTGTCGGTCTGATCGCGCTGGCCATGAGCTGGCGCGAGGGGCTGATCGTGGGCCTGACCATCCCCATCACCTACGCCCTGAGCCTCTTCTTCAACTATCTCTTCGGCTACACCATCAACCGGGTGACCCTCTTTGCCCTGATCCTGGCCATGGGCATGCTGGTTGACAACCCCATCGTCAGCGTCGAGAACATCTACCGCTATCTGGGCATGAAGGGCCAGACCAAATCGAGCGCCGTCAGCCTGGCCATGCGCGAGATCCTGCGTCCCATGGTGCTGGCCACCCTGGCCATCATCGTATCCTTCCTGCCCATGTTCTTCATCACCGGCATGATGGGGCCCTACATGGCGCCCATGGCCCTCAATCTGCCCCTGACCATGATCTGCTCCATGCTGGTTGCAATTATGGTGACCCCCTGGCTGGCCTCCAAGATTCTCAAGGAGCGCGCCGGCGACGAACCCGAGCGTGGACCCGGCAGGGTGGTCGGCTTCTACAGCTCAATCATGCGGCCGCTGGTCAACTCGCGCCGCCGCTCCTGGGGCCTGCTGGGCATCATGCTGCTGCTCTTCCTGGGGTCCATATCCCTCGCCGCAACGGGCCTCGTCCCATTGAAGATGCTGCCCTTTGACAACAAGGATGAGTTCCAGCTGCTGATCGACATGCCCGAGGGCACCACCCTGGAGGAGACTGACGCGGTCAGCCGCGAGCTGGAGGCCTATGTGGCCACCATTCCCGAGGTACTTAACTACACCACCACCGTGGGGGCCTACTCGCCCATGGATTTCAACGGCCTGGTGCGCCACTACTATCTGCGCCAGGGCGGCAATGTGGCCGACCTGCGCCTCAATCTGCTGCACCGCAACAACCGCGAGATGTCCAGCCACGCCATCGGGCTCAGGATCCGCAACGATCTGCAGGCCATCGGTGACCGGTGGGGCGCCAGCATCAAGCTGCTCGAGTCGCCGCCGGGGCCGCCGGTGCTCTCCACCTTGGTGGCCGAGGTCTACGGCAGCCCCTATCACGGATATGACGAGCTGATTGCAGCCTCTGAAACTGTCATGGCCGCCATGCATGGCACGAAAGGTGTGGTGGATATCGACTCCAGCGTCGAGGCCCTGCAGCCCGAGCTCTTCTTCAGGGTTGACCGCGACAAGGCCGGTTTGAGCGGCATCAGCACCCAGGATGTCGTCGGCAGTTTGCGTATGGCCCTCAGCGGCATGCCGGCCGGCACCCTGCATGGCCCCCATGAGGTCAACGAACTGCCCATCATTCTGCGCCTGCCGCGTGAGCGCCGCTTTGACGAGAGCCTCTTGAATAACCTGCCGGTCAAGGGCCGCATGGGCCAGAGCGTTCCGCTGGGTGAGCTGGGCAGCTTTGTGGAGCGCAGCTACGACAGAAGCATCATGCACAAGAATCTGGAGCGCGTCATCTTCGTCAACGCCGAGCTGGCCGGCCGCGGCCCGGCCTACGCCGTGCTCGATCTGCAGCAGCACTTCAAGGAGAATCCGCTGCCCGAGGGCGTGCACGTCAACTGGGCCGGCGAGGGCGAGTGGAAGATCACTCTGGATGTCTTCCGCGATCTTGGCATCGCCTTCGGCGTGGCCCTCATGATCATCTACATCCTGCTGGTTTATGAGACCGCCTCCTACATGCTGCCGCTGCTGATCATGCTCTCGATTCCGCTGACCATGATCGGCATCATGCCCGGTTTCTGGCTGCTCAACCTCTTTGGCGCGGGCAGCGTGGGCGGCTACGCCGACCCGGTCTTCTTCACCGCCACGGCCATGATCGGCATGATTGCCCTGGGCGGCATCGTCCAGCGTAACGCCATCATCCTGATCGACTTCATCCGCAACCGGGATGGCGGCGACCTGAAAGAGGTCATCGTCGAGGCCGGCGCCGTGCGCCTCAGGCCGATCATGCTGACGGCCGGCACCACCATGCTGGGCGTCTGGCCCATCACCTTCGACCCCATCTTCAGCGGCCTGGGCTGGTCGATCATCTTCGGCCTCTTTGTCTCGACCGTCTTTACCCTGGTGGTTATCCCGCTGAGCTATAATTTGCTCTATGGAAAAGAGAGTTAAATTGGGTGGGGGGCTCCCCCCTACCTGTCCTCCCCCGCCAGGGGGGAGGGACTCAGTTTTTGAATCCAGCATTTCCCTCCCCTGGTGGGAGGGATAGAGGGAGGGGGAGTTTCTGGCACGGGCAAGGCGTCAAGTTAGATGAGCGGGATGTTGGCCTTGGCCCGTGGCACTCTGTCCAAGGTGAAGATAAGTTTTGATATGTTTAGATTTTCTTATCTGTTGGTAATGGCTAGTTATGTGGAGTTTGGCTTAGCCTAATGTAGGTTGGTGTTGATCTTGCGAAACTCGACAGCGGCATTGAATAATTGTCGGCCTCCATTCTTCAAACCAACCTACGAACTATATATTTTAGCATTTTTAACAATGTGATATGAACATGATGATTGTTGCATTGAGGGGTTATTGATGAAGAGAGTTATATACGCGTTGTTGTTGGTTAGCGCATTGTTAGTGTCGCCTGTTCAGGCAGATTATGTGGCCTCCTATCAAAATGGTGAATATGCGAAAGCTATCGAGGAGGCTACTCCGTTAGCTAATCTTGGTGACCAGAAAGCCCTGCTATTTCTCGGATTTTTATATAATGCAGGCCTTGGTGTTGAACGAAATTACTCAGAAACTATTAGACTATGCTCGCCTGCAGCACAGCAGGGGAATGCCTACGCGCAGTTCTATCTTGGGGTGGCATTGATGGGAACCGAGAAGATCTCTCAGGGTTTAATGTGGCTAACAAAGTCAGCAGATCAGGGAGTAGTCGAATCCCAGTATTATTTAGGCCGGGTTTACTATGATGATCCACTGGTATCGCAAAATCTAGTCAAAGCATTTCCGTGGTTTCTTCGAGCAGCAGAGCAAGGTCATGCTGATGCACAATATAAAGTAGGCCACATGTATCATTGCCGCGAGGGTGTTTCTCGTAGAGATGACGTTAAAGCAATAGAGTGGTTAAGAAAGGCAGCAGATCAAGGTAATGGAGATGCGATGCATGAAATTGCTGATTTCTACCACTATGGGTGGGTGGTCCCAAAGAACAAGAAAGAGGTCATTAGATGGATAACACTTGCCGCTAAACATGGTGATGTAGAGGCACAGAGTGAGCTGGGATATAGGTATCAGCATGGAGAAGGTGTCTCCCGAAATATTAATCAAGCGGTTAGATGGTACAGTAAGGCTGTAGATCAGAACTGTACAAGGTCCACTGTTGAGCTGGCCCATATTTACCGGAAAGGATACGGCGGAGACGATTCGCAGACGGAAGCTGCTAAACTATATTTGAAAGCTGCAAACCGAGGGCACTACGAGTCTCAACATCAGCTTGCCAAGATGTTTTATAAGGGAATTGGATTTGATAGAGATAAAGAAGCTGCATATTATTGGGCATCTTTAGCAGCGGTGTTGGATCCCAGCGTAGAAAAGTTCGCCAAAAAGGTCGAGAAGCAGTTAACTCAGGATGAATTAAATCGAGTGCAGTACCACTTACGAAGAGTGCAGAATGCACAGCAGCAAGCGTTGCAGAATGCGCAGCAACAAGCATTACAGAATGCGCAGAAGCGAGCATTGCATAATGCGCGGTAGCGAATAGCACAAGGGGATTAGATTAGCATTCCGCAGATACGTCAAGACTGTATATAACTGCTATCTACTATGTCGATCCAGGGACCGCAATTGACGCTTTATTGGATAGTTATGTAGTATGCTTCGGTGGTTGGCGAAGACCAACAAAAATAGCGTGAATGGCTGAGTGCCCTAAAGCACCAGCTAGCGCGAGTCTATGATGACCATCGCCGAGTAAATACTCTGGGATAACTCCAGATCGAAACCGAACGTAAATGACAGCCGGGATACTCGAGTGTAGCCATGACAGGGCAAGATCGGCCCAAGCTGCTCCTTTGGCTTCAGAGAGACGAGCATGGATCTCCGGAATAGACAAACCCTCGAGGGAGTGGGCTTCTAGAAATGGACGATAGCCGGGTTTTGCGATTTCCACAGCCTCATTGAGGGCAATCGTGGTTCTCCGATCTTCAACAAAATCCGACAAGGGACATTCATCGGTGAATATCTCTGCTATGGCTTCGCTGCGATCAATTTCAAGATTGCGATATGGGTCCAAGTCGTTCATGTCTATAACTTTTATCATATTTAGAATTTAATATATCATCCGAATATGCGATGTCTTGCGGACAAATTCATAATTGCGAAGATTGAATTATCAATTCCAGAGTGTACATAACCGCTATATACCCTCCCATCGCCAATAGATCAAATAGTCAAGTAATTAAGCTAATATATGATATTCGTCATTAGCGTGCCGCGTTGCTCTGCTCCTCTCGAAATGTGTTGACATTTTCTTGATCTTGTTTATTTTAACTACCATGGTAGAGAATAAAATAGTTCAAGAGATTGTGGCTCTCGGTTTTTCCGAGTATGAGGCGCGGGCCTACTGCGCTCTGCTTAAACGTCAGCCGGCCACGGCCTATGAGATATCCAAGGAGTCGGGGATTCCCTCATCCAAAGTTTATGAGGTCATCGGCCGCCTGCTGGAGCGCGGCGTGTTGCTGCCCATGCAGGGCGAGGGCAAGAAGAAGCGCTATCTGCCCGTGCCGGTCAACGAGTTTCTGGAGAGTCACCGCCAGAAGATTGAGCAGACCTTTGATGTGCTGGAGCGCGAGCTGCCGGCCATCGGTGCCGAAAACCCGGTCAGTGCCATCTGGAACTTTTCCGACTACGCCTTCCTGATGGACAAGGCCGGCCGCATGATCGACCGGGCCGCTCAGAGCATTCTGCTCTCCACCTGGCAGGTCGAGTTGGCCGAGCTGGCGCCCATTTTGCGTGAGGCCGAGCAGGGCGGCATTCAGGTGGCCATTGTCCACTTCGGGCCGGCGGACCAGAGGGCGGGCCAGCTCTTTGAGCACCCGATCGCCGACACCCTCTATGAAGAGAAGGGCGGCCGCGGCTTCACCATGGTGGTGGATGCCCAGGAGGCCCTGATGGCCACGGTCATGCCCGACGAGAGGGTTGAGGGGGCCTGGTCGGCCAACCGCGGCTTTGTGACCCTGGCCGAGGACTACATCAAGCATGATGTCTACATCATGAAGATCGTAAACCGTTTTAACGATGAACTGCAGCAGAAGTTTGGCGAGAACTACCACCTGCTGCGCGATATTTTCACAGACAAGGAGCAAGCATGAAGATCTATATCGATGGTGAATATTTTGCAAAGGAGCAGGCTAAGATCTCGGTCTATGACCACGGTCTGCTCTACGGCGACGGCGTCTTTGAGGGCCTCAGGATCTATAACGGCCGGGTCTTCAGGCTCGATCAGCACCTTGAACGGCTCTGTGAGAGCGCATCGGCCATCCTGCTGGAGGTGCCGCTGGGTCTTGACGAGCTGCGCGCCGCCGTGCTCAGAACCGTTGAGCTGAACGGCAAAGAGAACGGCTACATCCGTCTGATTATCACCCGCGGGGTCGGCTCATTGGGCATCAGCCCGGTCAACTGCGCGCGCCCCAGCCTGATCATCATTGTGGATGATATCCAGCTCTATCCGGCCGAGTATTATGAGCAGGGCCTGAGTCTGGTGACCGCGTCCACCCGCCGCATTTCGGCTGACTGCCTGGATCCGCGCATCAAGTCGCTCAACTATCTGAACAACATCATGGCCAAGCTTGAGGCGCGTCAGGCCGGCTGCATGGAGGCCATCATGCTCAACAGAAACGGCAACGTGGCCGAGTGCACCGGCGACAATATCTTCTACATCAAGGGTGAAGAGCTGGTTACGCCGGCCTCAACCGAGGGCGCCCTGGCCGGCATCACCCGTGACGCGGTCATGGAGCTGGCGCCTAAGGTTGGCCTGCAGCCGCGCTACGCGGTGGTCACGCGCCACGACCTCTACAGCGCCGATGAGTGCTTTATGACCGGCACCGCTGCCGAGATCATGCCGGTCACCACCATTGACGGCCGCCATATCGGTCAGCCCGGCCGCTACACAAAACTGCTGCGCGAGGAGTTTTTCAGACTGGTTGGCTAGCCGCCGGCCAGTTTGACGGTGTAGCCCAGCTTCTTGAGCTCGGTCTGCAGCTTTTCGCGGTGGTCGCCCTGGATCTCGACAATGCCCTCCTTGATGCTGCCGCCGCTGGCGCAGAGCTGCTTGAGTTTCTTGGCCAGCTGGGTGAGCTCCTTGCCCTCCAGGGGCAGGCCGCTGATGGTGGTGACGCCCTTGCCCTTGCGCTTGGCCCGGCCGAGGCGCACGATGCCGTCGCCGGCCGGCGCGACCTTGGTTTGGCTGCAGCGGCACTGTTTGAGCGGTTGGCCGCAGTCAGGGCACATGCGGCCATGTTCGCTTGAGTAGACGGTTCCTGAATATTTCATTTAATCTCCTAACCAGAGATATCGCTCCAGATCAACCCTGTCGTGCAGGTCAAACTCAATCCCCTCCAGTTCCAGCCGCTGGCGCTGCTCTTCATAGGGACCACCCTTGGGCAGGCTGATCATACCCTTGGAGTTGATGACCCGGTACCAGGGCAGGCTGTGCTTACGGCTCATGGAGTGCAGGATGCGGCTCACCTGGCGGGCGCCGGTTGCCTGACCGGCCATAAAGCTGATGGAGCCGTAGGTGGCGACCTGGCCGGCCGGGATGCTTCTGATTATTCGGATGACGGCCTCTGTGAACTCCTGCATGCCCATCTTATAGATGGATGTTTAATTTTTGCCAAGTTGGTATCCTTTAGGATACTTATGCTTTTTGGCTGCATATGCTAGAAGGGGTGTTATGGTTGCAGAATATCGCAAATTGGCAGAAATCTGTGAGGGCGTTGATTATTCGGATCGCGTCGTGGTGGAGATGTGCCACCGGGCCAGCGACCGCATGCGCGAGATTGTGGCCGAAGCCGAGCAGAACGGCACCCTCAACGGGCTGCTGCCGCTGCTGGATGAGGCTCCGGCCAACCGCTGGCTGGCCCACCATCTGGTTGAGATGGGCAGCATCGACGCGGCCACCCTTGATCGCTGTTTTGAGATTGCCAATGAACTGGCCGTAAACTTTGAAAGCCGGCGCATGGATGCCGAATCCATGGGTGAGTTTTATTGGATCAGGGAGTGGCGGGCCAAGCGCGCGGCCGGGTGAAATATGAAAGTAGTAGAAGCTGAAGAGAAACGAATCGCTGGACTCAACACTTGCACGACTAATGCTGACGAGCATTAAAAGGCCGTTGTCGGGTGCCGCAAGCTCAACACCGACCTACCCAAGCTAAACTCAATATATCTAGCCAAGGCCTATAGCTTTAACCGCTTGACAACAGTCCCAGATCGCGTAAAGTCTAAACAATTAACCAATCTGTTCATTTATTTAATTTAAGGAGGTTTCATGGATAACTACTTATTATTATCAAGGCTTTATGATTATTCGGTGAAGAGCAACTTCTGCAACTACCGCAGCCAGACGGTTGCGGCCCTGGGGCTGGAGACCGGCAGTGTGGTGGTGGATCTCGCCTGCGGTACCGGCCTGAACTTTGAGCATATTCTGGATGTCATCGGCCCCGAGGGTGTTTTGATCGGGGTGGACTTTTCGCCCTCGATGCTGGCCCGGGCGCAGGAGAAGGTTGCTCTTAACGGCTGGCGGAATGTCTATCTGCTGCACAGGGATGCCGCTGAGGTCAGTCTGGCTGATCTGGCCGCGCTGACCGGCCGTTCCGATCTGCAGGTTGATGCGGCGCTCTGTACCCTGGGGCTCTGCGTCATACCGGAGTGGGAGCGGGCCTTTAAGGGCAGCTATGAACTGCTGCGCAAGGATGGCCGTTATGCCATCATGGATGTCTACTACACCTATAACTCGCTGCTGGCCCGGCTTAACGATCTGCTGGCCGGCTCGGATGTCTCCCGCCGCACATGGGAACCGCTGCAGCGGCTCAGTGCTGACTACCGCGAGCAGCACTATCCCATTGAGATGTTTCCCTTCATCTTCAAGGTGGGGACGGTGCCCCAGTCCCAGGCCTACGCCTTTGTGGCCTCTGGCCGGAAGCAGGAGATCGCTTAGAACTCCTCAAAGTCATCCATGTTCTCATGGGTATCGATGCTGGGCGCCTGAACCGCAGTCGCAGCAGCCTTGACAGGTTTGGCTGCTGCCGGTTTCCGTGCAGCCCCGGTCTTGAAGCTGGAGACCAGGTCGCGCAGGACATCGGCCTGGGTCATCATGGTCTCGGCGCTGGCGGCCAGCTGCTCGACGGCGGCGGCATTGACCTGGGTCGAATTGTCGACCTGGGCCACGGCGCGGTTGAGCTCGTCGATGCCCTCGGCCTGTTCGGATGAGGCGCTGGCGATCTCCTCCATGGAGTCGCAGAGGGTGTCGGTCTTGGTGATGATGCCGCCCATGGCCTCGGTGGAAACTTTGACCAGCTCGTCGCCGGTCCTGATCTTCTGCATGGTGTCCTCGATCAGGCTGCGGATCTGGCTGGAAGCGTCGGCTGAGCGCTGGGCCAAAGCCCGGACCTCTTCGGCCACCACCGCAAACCCCTTGCCGTGCTCACCGGCGCGGGCCGCCTCGACCGCGGCGTTGAGGGCCAGCAGATTGGTCTGGAAGGCCACGTCATTGACCGTGGTGGTGATCTCGCTGATTTTGCTGGAGGCGTCTGAGATGGCGGCCATGGCGTTCTCAACCTTGGCGGAGTGCTCCAAGTTGGCCTTGACCGCATCGGCGGTTGTCTGGGCCAGCTTCAGCCCTTCACTGGCGTTGGAGGCGTTCTGCTTGATGGTGGAGGTCATCTCCTCAATGGTGGCGGCAATCTCCTCCACAGAGGAGGCCTGCTCGGTGGCCACCTGGGAGACCTGGCCGGACGAGGCGTTGATCTCCTCGCTGGCCTGGGCCACCTGCACCGAGGCGTCGCCGGCCTTGGTGATGACGCTGCGCAGGTTTTCGACCATGCGGTTCATGGAGTCGGAGAGCTGGCCCATCTCATCCTTCTGGTTGAGTTCAGCCTTGACGGTCAGGTCGCCGTCGGCCACCCGGCTGGCGAAATCTATGCCGCGCCTGACGTCGCGGGTCAGTTTGCCGGTGATCAGGTAGGCGAAGATCAGGATCAGAATCAGCACAATGGACATGATGATGACGAAAATGTTGCGGGCCGATGCGATCCGCTCCTGGATCATATTGACGCCCCAGTTGCGCACCTCGACAATCAGGCTGATCATGCCCTCGGCGTTTGTGGTGATAGCCTGCTGTAGTTCGGCCGAGTGCGGATCATTGTGGGCCAGTTTTTTATATTCATTGATGTCTCTGACATAGGTCGTCATATCTTTCTGCAGCTGGATGGCGGTCTGGCGGTTCTTCTCAACGGTGAGGGCGCCGATCAGGTAGTCCAGATCCTTGACCGTCTGCTGGTTGATGCGTTCGAGCTCATTCAGGTGAGTCTGGTCGCCGGTGAGCTGGTAGGATTTGAAGGAGTTGTCAGCGCTGATGAACCCCTGCACGACCTCGTTGACCTTTTCGGTGGCGTCGATGGCCATGATGCCCTTGTTGATAATCATTAATCCGAAGAGCACCACCAGAGTTGACATTGCCATGATTAACAGAAGGCTGCCGCCGATTTTTACCTTGAAACTGAGATCATCTACTTTCATATTCGCCTCTCTTCCTGGTGTCGTTATGGATATAAATCGGGGACAGAGGTTTTTTTCTTGAATTGCGGTCTATTATTTGAAAAGGTTCAATCTTTACAGTAGCTTGGGTTAAACGGTCTGCAATTGATGGGCTATCTGTAAAAATAACTTGCTATGAATTTGGTAGCATGCTACAGAATTGACATCACGCTACCAAAGTTGTAGCAACAAAGGAGGCAAAGATGCCGATAATTTCAGTGACTATGGGAAAGATTGAAAAGGAAAAGAAGGCCGAGCTGATTGAGAAGCTGACCGCGACAGCCGTGGGGGTGACGGGTATTCCCGAGCAGTCATTTACGATCCTGATCAACGAGCTGGACGACTACAACATCGGCCTGGCCGGCAGGACCCTGGCCGAAGTCAAAGCTGCCCGATAAAATGGTTTTCATTACCCGGGAGAGGATGTACAACTGTCATCCAAGGAGTTGATATGAGTATACCTCAACCGGGTAAGAAAGTCCGCGGGTCAGAGTCCGGCTCACCCATAAACGCCATCTTCGACCTGCTGGGTCGGCGCTGGGCCATGGGTATCATCTGGAATCTCGAGGAGGGGCCGATGACATTCAGAGAGTTGCAGACTCTCTGCGGCAGCATATCGCCTTCAATCCTGAATAGCCGCATCAAGGACCTGCGTGAAGCGGGGATCATGGAACGCTCGCTGGACGGTTACCAGCTTACCGCAAGGGGCCATGAGCTCAGAGCGACCCTGGTTCCCATCGGCAAGTGGTCATTGACCTGGGCCGAGGATGTCTTTGGTTACCGTAAGGAAATCGAGTAGCTCTCTGTTCAGAGGTTCCGCTTTTCATTTCATAAACCAGCAGACTCGGTCTGTCTGCGCGAAGATAAGGTAAAAAACATGTCCAAGAAAATTATGTTTATCCATGGAAGTCCGCACCCAAACGGCAATACGCGTCAGATCGCCGCAATGGCAGCCCAGGCCGCCCGGGATGAAGATGCCGAAGTTTTTGAGATTGATGCAACCAGGCTGGAGTTCAAGGTGGCCGGTTGCGCCGGCTGCATGCAGTGCCAGCAGAGTGACGAGTTTGCCTGTGTGCTCGGCGATGAGCTGGCCCTAACCGTGGCCGGGCTGGTTGAATATGATGTGATCGTGTTGGCCACGCCGACCTACTGGATGAGCTACTCGGCCCAGATAAAGATGCTGATCGACCGCCTGGGTTCATTGATGCGCTTCGGCGAGAACGGCGAGATCATAACGCCCTTGGCCGGCAAGAGCCTGGCCCTGCTGACCACCGGCAATGCGGGGCTCGCAAACAACCTGGATCTGCTGGAGCAGCAGTGCCGCAACGTGGCCGAGATGTTCGCATGCCGTTTCAGCGCCTGCCTCTTCCCCAATATGGGTATGGTCCGGCTTGGGCAGGATGAGGCGCTCCGGGCCCGCGAGTTCGGCCGCCAATTGGCTGTGTCAATAATTGGCAAAAGAGATTAATAGAGGGCTGCAATGAAGAGTAAAACTAACATAGTTGTTGTGGGAAACGGCAAGCTGGCCGACGCCATTGTCTGCGGCCTCTCCGGCAGCGTTCAGCGATTTGGTGATCAGGTGTCGGCCGACTCCATCCTGGTGCATGTGGGCTCCGGCCGGCAGTACCGGGAGGCGCTGGATCTGGCGCTTGAGCGGGGGTACGCCTTCATCCAGGCCGCCACCGCCAAAGGTTTTTCCATGGAGCCGCCGGAGCCCGGGCGGATCGTCTACATCGATGCGTCCAACCTGGATCTGCATCTGATCAAGCTCTTTCACTGGCTCAAGCTGGGCTCCAGGCTCTTCAGCCCCGAGGAGATCTGCATCAGGGAGAGTCACCAGGCCAGCAAGACCTCGGCTCCGGGCACGGCCCATAAGATCTGCGACATCCTGGGCGTCGAGCATGCCGCCGTTGAGAGCATCCGCGATCGGGCCGTCCAGAGCGCCATGGGGTTCACGAACCTGGAACAGCACGCCTATCATGAGATCCTGATCGGCAGTGAAGGCTCGCAGATCAGGATCGAGACCAGGATCGAGGGCGCCGACTCCTATGTGGCCGGGCTCCGACAGATCCTGAAGGCGGTTCCTGCGATGCCCGCGGGCAACTATGATGTCGAAGAGCTGGTCGGCCTCATCTAGCCGGATTCAGGGCGCAGGCGATCTTGCCTAATAGTTGCGAATATCGCTGAGGGGAGAAAATTGGCCCACTCATTGCGAGCGGGCCGGTATCTGTCAAATCTAATTGTTAGAGTCCCAGCATGCCGTTACGCAGTTCGGGGCAGCCGTGGGCGGGGTTCTCAACCAGCCAGACGCCGAAGAGTGCCTGCTTCATGTCCAGCCCCTCTATTGTTGTTTCGTGGATGCCGTTCTTGAAAAAGTGGATACCCTTGCCGGGCTGATAGATCATGTCATAGGTGTCATCATCTTTGATCTTGGCCTCGAAGACTTTGTACATGAGGTTGATGCGCGGCTGCAGGGCGTCCAGCTGGCCATTGGTTGCTCTTTCAAAGCCGGCCTGGGTAGCCTCGATAAAGTCCTGCGACTTGATCAGGTTGGTGCGGATATGCAGGCGGATAGCCATGGCCTCATCGGCCTCGATGATCCTCTTGTGATCTGCGGAGTGCTCTTTGAGGTAGAGACTCGCGTTATAGACTTTCAGAATAGCTTTTTTGCGCAGGCCGCTGCCGTTGAGGAGAAGTTCATGGTTGTCGGCCTGAATGGTGGGGGGCATTTTATCGTCCGCGAATGCAGGCAGGGCAATGCAGGGTAAAAGTATCAGTAATAAAAGTAAATAGCGCACATAGTCTCCTATCGTGGTGAAAGATGAGCCAGCGGAAGCTCTCCGCTGGCTTTAATTCTTATACGTTCTTGTCTTTTTTGATGATGTAATCCTTGATTACGGTCAGGCACTGCTCAACCACCCGGGGCTCGATGGCGTCAACGGTGTCGTTGGGGGTGTGGTAGACCAGGTCGTCCTGCAGGTTCTTGACGTCCAGCTCAAAGGCCAGCAGGGCCGAGGCGTCGATGCCGACTTCGCCGAAGGCGGCTGCATCGGTGCTGCCGCCGCCCCAGGGCATGTGATCAACCTTGGCGCCGTAGCCGTGGCCGGTGGCGATGTCGGTCAGCTCTTGGGCCATCTCATGGGAGAGGTCGACGGTCATGTTGAGGTCGTTGTCGAAGAAGATCAGCTTGTCGGCGTTGTAGACCGTGTCGATGCACAGGGCGTAGGTTTTGACCTCTTCGAGTTCTTTGAGATGTTTCTTGGCAAAGGCGCGCGAGCCGCGCAGGCCGGACTCTTCGGCATCAACCGAGAGGCAGATGACGCGGGTGTTCTTGAGGGCGTTGCCCTTCTTCTTCTGCTCGGCAAACATCTTGAGGGTCTCGTTGGCCATGGATGAGGCGATCATGTTGTCGCCGGCGCCGGGGGCGATCTCGTCGGTGGTGAAGTTCCAGAGCGGCAGCACACCGGCGGTGCCGGCGGCCAGCAGGCCCTTGATCCACTTGGGGTTCTTGCCGCTGATCAGGGAGTAGACGGAGAAGATGACGCCCAGCACTAAGGGCACCACGCCGGCCACGATGAAGAGCGGATAGTATTTGGGTGACTTGTGCATCAGATGGAAGACGTAGGGCGCGTCGTGGTGGCCGCAGATGATGACCTGCTGCTTGACCTCGCCCTCGGGCTCCAGGCTGCCCCAGACATTGTAGCCGGTCTCTTTGGGGAAGAGCTTGTCGAAGTACTCTTTGTAGAACACAAACTGGGAGGTGAACATGGCCATGGGGATGCTGTAGCCGGCCAGGGCCGTGAATGGCTTGTTGAAGATGGTTGCCAGGGTGGATATGCCATAGATGCCGACTGCCGGACGGATATATTTGAGGAAAGATTTGGGGTGGCAGGTGAAGGATTCGATCTTGACCGTGCCCTCGTCGCAGCTCTTCTCAAACTCCTCGGCGATTCTCTTGGCCGCATCGTCGCAGGATTTGGTGCCCACCAGGCGGTTGGGATAGTTGTTGACGATCTCAGCGGTGAAGTTGAGCGTGTTGCTGATGTTCTCTTTAAGTACATTGAATGATTTCATAAATAATCTCCTCTATTTGTGGTATGTGCCGTCGGACTCGACCCATTTGCGGACGGTCTTGAGTGATTTTCCGACGCCGCCCTTCTTGAACATGTTCTGCACGAAATCCGGCACGCCCCTGAGGGTGACGCTGCTGCCGTAACGCACCAGGGTCTTCTGGCCGCCATCATAGGGGTAGAGTCTCCAGAACCCGCGCAGGTCATCCAGTTCGTTGGCATAGTCATCGTCCAGCTCCCAGTGGATGTAGAGCTTGTCATAGTCAAATTCATGCTCCACCTGGTAGTTGATGGTGATTACTGACTTGAGCTTGAAGTAGATGATGTCTTCATCATCCTCCTTCTTGATAATCTTGGTCTCGGCCAGCTCTTTGAGGTACTCGACCTGGCGGTGGGTCTGGACCAGCAGGTCCCAGGTCTGCTGCGGCGTCTTGTTGAAGATGGCCACCGATTCAATTAGGGAGCTCTCCTCGTTGCCGTCATCGCTGGTTGAGAAGATCAGCTTGCCCTGGTTGAGCTCTGCTATCTGAGATTCGCTGAGGCCCTTCAGTCCGTCCGGCCCGAAGTCAGGTGTGTCGGCAAAGGCCGGCTGGCAGCAGAGTATAAGTATAATTAGTCCTAGAAATGTTTTTCTCATAATATCCTTCCTCAAAATGAAATATAGACAATAGGCTATCTATAACTTTTGCTGGTCTTAATCAAGTTAAAAGCATAAAAAATGGCTTCTTTTTGCGCAAAACAATGGATTGCAGTCCGGCTGATTTAATTATCCACCGTTAACTTCACTTGGGATCCGGTCGGGGTTTAAACTTGCATCTGTAATCCTGCCCTGGCTCTGTGCTATAAATTACAGCACATTTATTGAATGATTATTTCTGATTGAAGGAGGTTACTATGAAAGTTCTGGTTCTGGGCGGTGCCGGTGACATGGCCAGGGACGCTCTTGATGAGCTGGCCGGGGAAAAGGGCATCAGTCAGGTAACGGTGGCTGATCTGGATCTGGGTCGGGCCATGCTGGCCATCCAGCGGCGCGATGAGCGTTTCAATGCTCTTGCCCTTGATGTAAGTGAACATTCCGCGCTGGTCAAGGCCATGCAGGATCATGACATCACAATGGGTTTTGTGGGGCCGTTCTACCATTTTGAGAAGCCCATGGTGCGCGCCGCCCTGGATGCCAAGCGGCCCTATGTCTCAATCTGCGACGACTATGAAGCCTATCTGGAGCTGCTCGATTTTGAGCGCGAGGCCAGAAAGAAGGGCGTGCGCATTCTGACCGGTTTCGGCAACTCGCCCGGCATCACCCAGGTCCTGGCGCGCAAGGGCTATAACTCCATGGATAATCCCCGGCGCATCAACATCCACTGGGCGGCCGGCTCCAATGAGGCGGCCGGACCGGCCAATCTGGCCCATCTCTTCAACATCTTCAACGGCACCACCCTGCAGACCATCCGCGGGCGCGAACAGGCCGTCAAGACCGGCGACGGGCGCAAACTGGTGCGCTTCCCATTTCCCATGGGCGATCTGCCGGTCTACTATACCGGCCACGCCGAGTCGGTCTCCATTCCGCGCAACCTGAAGGGCTTGAGCGAGGTCACCCTGCACGGTGGTGTGCAGCCGGCCTATATTCCGCAGCTGATCAAGGCGCTGGCCGCCACCGGCCTCTTCAAGAACCATGCGCGGCGCAAGCGGGCCGGTGAGTTCTTCTACCGCATCGAGAGCATCTTCGGCTCGGGTGGCCTGGATAAGTCGGTCGGCCGGGTGGATGTCTATGGAACCCATGAGGGGCAGACCGCCCACCGCACCTACAGCTACATCGGCCACATCGGCATCATCACCTCGGTGCCCTGTACGGTGGCCGCGCTCTGGGAGCTGCAGGGCAAGTTCAAAAAGCAACCGGGCGGAATCTACTCGGCCGAACGTCTGCTGGAGAACCCGGACCCCTTCCTGAATGAGCTGATGCGCCGCGGCGTTGAGCTCTTCTACCATGAGGATGGGATCTATTGAGCGTTTGTCTGGGACAGTATGAGCACGCTGTAGGGCGCTATGTTTAGACGGACGCTGTTGTTGGCCCCGGTCTGGACGGTGATATTGCCCAGATCGCCAAACTCGGGGTCGTAGTGGCGGCTGTCGCTGTTCAGGACCACGCGCCACTCTGCGGCGGCGGGCATTGCTAGTAGATAGTCATTCAATGTCCGGGTCGAGAAGTTTGCCAGCACAACGACGCTGTCACCGGGGCCGCCTGTCTGCCATCTGTGATAGGCAATGACTTTGCTGTCATTGTCCAGATGATAGACGTCCACATTCTGGCCGCTGAGTCCCGCGGTCCGGCCGTCTCGATTGAGGCGCAGGCGGATCAGATCCTGGTAGAGCTTCAGGATGCCGCCAAAGCGCGTTTTTTTGGTCCAGTCGATGGGGTCCTGATCATGGAACCAGTCATCTTCGAGAAACTCCTGCCCCTGGAACAGCATGGGAATGCCGGGCGCGGTCAGGACCAGCGCAGCCCCCAGGGTTGACTTTTTCTTGGCGGCCCATGAGGAGGCCCGGCCGGGGTCGACCTCCTCCGGCACGCGGGCCTTGCCGTTTGAGACCTCATCGTGCGACTCGGTGTAGATTACGCGTTCAAAGGCATTCAGATAGTAGCGGTGCAGGATGGCATTGCGCACGGCCTGCATGTCGCGCTGTGCATCGTCGGCCTCTAGCAACGCGTTTCTGACGGCATGCACAAAGGGGGCGGCCCACTGGGCGCTGAAGCCGGCCCCGCCATCCTGCACCGGCTTGGTCAGGTAGGCGTTGTTCTGCAGGTCCTCGGCGATGGTGATGGCGCCGGGCCACTGCTGCCTGATTTCGCCGTTGATCCACTGCATCAGGCTCCAGCCTTCCGGCAGATCGCTGGCCGGGTTGTTGTGGCCCTCCACGTTGCGGATATAGGCGGTCATGTCCCAGCGCAGACCGTCAACGCCATACTCCTTAAACCAGGTCAGGGCGTTGTCGCGGATATACTCCCGCACCTCCTGGCGCCCGTAATCGGGGCGCGTCTCCCCCCAGGGCGTGCTGGAGCGCCAGTCATTGTAGAAGTAGATGCCGCCTTTGTCGTTTTCGCTCCAGCCGTCGAACTGCCACAGATTGAGGTCGGTGGGCCCCAGGTGGTTGTAGACCACATCCACGATCACGGCGATGCCGAGCCGGTGGGCCTCGGTGACAAATTTGCTGAATGTATGCGGCGCGCCGTATTCGCTTTCGATGGCAAAGATCTGGGACGGGTTGTAGCCCCAGGAGAAGCCGCCGGCGAATTCAGCCAGCGGCATGATCTCCACGGCATTTATACCCAGATCCTTAAGGTATGCCAGGCGTTCGATGGCGCCCCTCAGATCGCCGGGGCCCGGGTCGGTGCCCTGCTTGCCGAAGGTGCCGATGTGGAGCTCGTAGATGACCATCTTCTCCAAGGGCGGGGGATTGAATCCGGCCTGGGGCCGGCAGGGATCTCTGATGATTGCGTGGCCCAAGGAGTCTGTGACCTGGCGGGCATAGGGGTCAATCCTGGTGTACTCCCTGTCGTTGTTGATGATTCTGTAAAGATATTCGTCACCCGGCCTTGCGTCGGCGATATCGAGTGACCACCAGCCGTCGGCTGCACTCTGCATGGGGTGCTTGGTCATATCCCAACTGTTGAAGCTGCCCGTGACATAGACGGCGGCGGCATGGGGCGCCCAGACGCTGAAACTGGTTCCGTTCTGGTGTGGCACAGCTCCCGCAGGTCTCATGACGGCTCTCCATCCAGTATTTGACGGATGGTTGAGGCCAGTGTCTCCTTGAGGACGGGTTTCTGGAGGTAGCGGTCGATGCCGGCATCCCGGGCCTTCTGCAGCATCTCCTCATCGAAAAAGCCGGAGTATAGAATCACTGGCAGCTGCGGATTGAGTTGGTGCAGCCGGCGGGTCAGCTCAAGGCCGGTCATATGCGGCATGGTCAGGTCGGTAATCAGCAGATCGTAGGTCCGTACGTCATTGAGTGCATCCTGTGGATCAGAATAACTTGTCACGCGGTAGCCCAGACTTTGCAGCAGCTCCTGCATGATGTTGCGCAGGATATCTTCATCCTCCACCAGCAGGATCTGTTCACTGCCGGTCGGGATGTTGTCGCAGGCCGCATCAACTGCTTGCGTCTCGCTGTTGAGGGTGGGCAGGTAGACATTGAAGGTTGTGCCTTCTCCCAGCTCGCTGTAGACGGTGATCAGGCCGTGCAGCTGGTTGACAATCCGCTGCACGATTGAGAGCCCGAGGCCGGTTCCCTCTCCCTGCGCTTTGGTGGTGAAGTAGGGGTCAAAAATACGTTCCAGCAGGCTGTGTTCGATGCCGGGGCCATCGTCACTGACAATCAGCTTCGCATATGTTCCGGTCGGCAGGTTCAGGATACGTTCTTTTTTGACAAGAATCTGTTGAAGGTTAACCGTTAAGGTTCCCCCGCTCTCCTTCAATGCATGATAGGCATTGGTGGCCAGATTTACCACAATCTGATGAATCATGGTCGGGTCGGCCATGATCTTGCAATCCGTATCGACCTGAGATTTAATGGTTATGGTTGCCGGGATTGAGGCCCGCAGCAGTTTCAGGGTCTCCTTGACCACCAGGTTGAACATGATCGGCGTCAGCTTCGGTTCTGTGGTGCGGCTGATTGACAGGATCTGCTGCACCAGATCCTTGGCTCTCACGCTGGCCCCCATTATGTCATCCAGATATTTGTTGATGCTATCTTGGGAGGTGCTCTCTCTGGCGATGTCCGTGGAGGCCATGATGATGCTGAGAATATTGTTGAAATCATGGGCAATGCCGCCGGCCAGCGTGCCGATGGCCTCCAGCTTCTGGGATTGGCGCAGCTGTTTTTCAAGCCTGATCTCATTGGTGACATCCCGTTTGACGGCGACAAAGCTGATGATCTGGCCGTTGCGGTCTTTGATCGGAGAGATTGAGGAGTCCTCTTCGTAGAGCTGGCCATCCTTGCGGCGGTTGATCATATGTCCCTGCCAGACGTGACCGTTGGTTAGGGTGCGCCACATCTCAGTGTAGAACTGTTCATCCTGGCAGCCGCTCTTTAGGATGCGGGGATTCTTACCGAACACCTCATGCGGCTCGTAACCGGTGATTGTGGTGAATGCCGGATTTACATAGATGATTTTGCCATCAATCTTGGTTATCAGGATGATTTCGGCGGCCTGCTCAATGGCTGCGATCAGATGGTTGCGCTCCTTCTGGGCATCTTCTTTCTCTTTGATATTGTAGCGCAGATGCTGATTGATCTTCAGGATGCTGAGATGCCGCCAGAGCAGCAGCACTGTGATTGAAAGCAGCAGGATGCTGCCCAGGGCCATGGTGACGCGGCGTACTGACCAGAATGGGGCTGGTGTGCGGAACCATTTCTGGTGGATCTTTTCATATTCTTGGCTGCCGACTAGCTCGGCGGCGGCAGTATTGATGCGCTGCAGTAGTTCGGGATTTCCTTTGCGGATGGCGACAGCCCTTTTGATCTCAGTCAGCGGTTGTGCGAGCGGTTTGAAACGGTCCTCTATCTTGGCGCTGCTGATAATCCAGGCGATTACCGGATCCGGGTAGATCAGGGCATCAATCTGCCCGGCCAGCAGCATCAGGAGCGCATCCTGCGGATCATTCAGTTGCAATATTTCGGTATCGTCCATCTTTGCCGCCAGACTTTCGCCGATATTGGTTTTGACGACGGCCAGGGAGCGTCCGGTGAGGTCGGCGGCGCTGTTGATGTCATGCGTGTTGGATCTGACCCAGATGCTGACGGTGAATGTGTCAATGGGCAGCGAGAAGTCCAGCCAGCTGGAGCGCTCCGGCAGGATGCCGATGTTGGGGATGATTAGCGCTTCTCCCCTCTGGACGGCGCGTTTGACCTCTGCCCAGTTGTCGTAGGTGCGGTATTTGATGTTGATGCCGGAGCGCATGGCGAGCTGGTCCATGATCTCAATGGCAAAGCCGTCAACGCGGCCGCTCTTCTCTACGACATAGTATGGCGGGAAATTTCTGGGAACGGCGGCAATCACGGTCTCGGCGGCCCTTGCGCCGTCTGGGCTGAGCAGCAGTGCGATGATGGTTAAATATTGCAGCGCCAGCGTTTTGTGAGGTCGTGATAATCGCATCATGCTTAAAAATAATGATTTATCGTCAATTTTCAAGCAGGTCGGCTGCGGGCTGTTGTGGGGGAGGCCATTATCCAGGCCGGATAATGGAGGGTAGTAGGGCTGACCAGCGGCCAGCCCTGCAGGGTTTAGGTGGTCGCGGGGGCGTAGGAGCCGTCAGCCCGGTGCACCTCGTCGCCGGTCAGGGGCGGGTTGAAGACGCAGATCAGGCGCATCTCCTCATGACCGCGCAGCAGGTGCTCGTCATTTTCATTGAGCGCATACATGGTGCCGGGAGTGATGGGGTAGACCTTGCCGTCGGCCAGGGTCTGGATCTCGCCGGAACCCTCGATGCAGTAGACTGCCTCAAGATGGTGGGTGTAGTGAATGTGGGTTTCGGTGCCGGCGTGGATGATGGTTTCATGAAAGGAGAAGCCCATCCCGTCGGACTTGGTCAGCATGCGGCGGCTGGTCCAGTTGCCGTTGGGGGCCTTAACCTCAGACTGGCTGCCCTTGATCTCGTCAATCTGTCGGACAATCATTTGGCCGGGTCTCCCGCGCGCATCTCGTGGCGCTGGGTCAGCAGATGGTCAATGGCCTCGTCTATGATCCGGATGCCGGCCCGCAGGTTCTCCTCCTCAATGATCAGGGGCGGCAGGAACTTGAGCACATCATCCTCGGCGCCGGCCAGTTCGATTATCAGGCCGCGTTCAAAGGCCGCGCTGGAGAGATCGCTGCAGAAACCGCGTTCGGGGATGTGCAGGCCGTAGATCAGGCCGCGGCCCCTTAATGAGGCGTTCAGTTCGGGATACTTTGCCATGATCTTCTCGAGCTCCTCGGTCAGGATCTTCTCCTTGTACTCGACGGTCTGAGTCAGCTGGTCGTTGTCCCAGTAGCTCAAGAGCTGGGTTGAGGCCACAAAGGCCAGGTTGTTGCCGCGGAAGGTGCCGGTATGTTCGCCGGGTTTCCACTGGTCCAGCTCGGAGCGGATCAGCACCAGCGAGAGCGGCAGGCCGCCGCCGATCGATTTGGAGAGGCAGACGATGTCCGGATTTATGCCGGCGTCCTCAAAGCTGAAGAACTTGCCGGTGCGGCCGTTGCCCACCTGGATGTCATCGATGATCAGCAAAATGTCGTAGTCGCGGCAGATCTGTTCGATCTCCTGCAGCCACTGGTTGCTGGCTACATTGACGCCGCCTTCGGCCTGGACGGTCTCCAGAATGATGGCCGAGGGCAGGTCGACGCCGCTGCTCTGGTCATTTAGAAATTTGCGCAGGTAGTCGGCGGTGTTGACCTCTTCGCCGAAGTAGCCGTCAAAGGGCATGAAGGCGACATTGGAACGGTTGATGAAAGCTTCATCGCGGTAGAAGGCGTTGCCGGTTATGGCCATGGAACCCATGGTCAGGCCGTGATAGCCGTTGGTGAACGAGATCACATTGGAGCGGCCTTTGACCATGCGCGCCAGCTTGAGGGCGGTTTCCACGGCGTTGGTGCCGGTGGGGCCGGAGAACTGGACCTTGTAGTCCATGTGGCGCGGCTCCAGGATGGTTGAGTCAAATTTCTCCAGAAAGTTCTTCTTGGCCGTGGTTGCCATGTCCAGGCCGTGAACCACGCCCTCATGCTGCAGGTAGCTGATCAACGCCTCCTGCACCATGTCGTTGTTGTGGCCGTAGTTCAGGGTGCCGGCGCCGGCGAAGAAGTCGATATATTCAGTACCCTGTTCATCGTAAAGTTTGTCAGCTTTGGCGCGGTCGAAGATTACGGGGAAGCTTCTGACGTAACCTCGTACTTCTGATTCAAGTTTGTCAAATATTCGCATTATTTACTCCTCTTTTGATCTGATCTGCATTGAAGGGGCCAATTCTGAAAAGGATCTCATCCTCGTGCTCGGGGCCGCCGAAGTGGTCGGCGCTGAAGTAGGCCGATTCGGAACAGGTTGCGCCCATGTTGAAGGCCAGGGAATGAAAAAGGGTGCGTGAGGCGGTGTTGGCTGGTCCGATGGTTGTCTCAAGATAGCGGACCCCGTCCAGGGTGTCGCGGCTTAACAGTTTGTTGAGCATCTGTGTGGCGACGCCGCGTCCGCGCAGGTCGGCATCCACGGCAACCTGCCAGACAAATAGGGTGTCGGGCTGCTTGGGGTGGATGAAGGCTGAGATGTAGCCCACAATCTGGGACCCGTTGCAGGCAACGATGCAGGTCTCGTCAAACTGGTGGGCCAGCAGCAGGTAGTGATAGCAGGAGTTTAGGTCGAGGGGCTTGCAGCGCTGGACCAGGCGGTAGATCTCGTGGCCGTCCGTTGCGCGGGTTTTGCGATAACTGAGTGGGTCTTCGTCATTGTTACTGTCTTGTGTCATAACATCTCCTTTGGTGTAAATTTCAAGGCAACATTAGCCTTATATGGATATTGTAATTTTGCTGCGTCCATTGGTGCCAGAAAACAATCAATATGAGATCTAAACAAAAGGCGCATTGCGGTTCTAATGATGGGTTGCTTGAAATTTAGTAGTAGTTGAAAACTTCCATAATGGTGATTCATGGTACGGCAATTTGAAGTAATTGTCAAATTTGAGAAATCTATAGTTGGTGTTTGCAAACAATGTAGCAGGTAACTATATGTAATATCAGTTGTTTTTGTTTTTGATCTAACTAATTGAAATTAGAATTTTATTTTACTGGTGTCACTATTTTAATTTTAAATAAAAAAAATACGGCCTATTGATCCATTAAATCGGATGTTTATATAATTAAATTTAGATAGATATGCCCAGTTGAGGGTTGAGTAAATCTTCCTGATTTTCATCGTATCATGTTTATAAACAGCATATTGTGGCGAATTGGTGGCTGATTTGACAATGTCATTGAGGTTTGTTACGTTGGGTGAAATTCAAGAAATTCACATCAAATGAATAGTCTCTTAACACGCAAAAAACAGGTAATTAAAAAATGACAACCAAAATCGCAGTTAATAATCTAGTTAAAATTTTCGGTGATCACCCGCAGAAAGCATTGCAGATGCTTGAGGGCGGCGCCGCCAATGAAACAATTCTCAAAAAGACCAGGCACTCGGTCGGCGTCGGTGGCGTCACCTTCGAAGTTGAAGAGGGCGAGCTGCTCGTGGTCATGGGTCTCTCCGGGAGCGGCAAGTCCACTCTGATCCGCTGCCTCAATCGGTTGATTGAGCCCACGTCCGGTGAGATCACCATCGACGGGATCGATGTCACCAGGCTCGACAGTGATGAACTGCGCGACTTCAGGCGCGAAAAGTTTGCCATGGTTTTTCAGCACTTTGCCCTCTTTCCGCACCGTACCGTGGTGGAGAACACTGAGTTCGGTCTTGAAATCCAGGGCATTGAGCCGGAGGAGCGGCGGGCGAAGGCCCTGGAGTCGCTCGAACTGGTCGGCCTTAAGGGCTGGGAAGACTCCTACCCTGATCAGCTCTCCGGCGGCATGCAGCAGCGCGTCGGCCTGGCCCGTGCTCTGGCCGTCGATCCCGAGATTCTGCTGATGGATGAGGCCTTCAGCGCCCTGGACCCGCTCATCCGCCGCGAGATGCAGGATGAGCTGATGGAGTTGCAGGAGCGGGTCAACAAGACCATCATCTTCATCAGTCACGACCTGGATGAGGCTATCAAGCTGGGCGACCGCATCATCCTGATGAAGGATGGCCGCATCGTGCAGCAGGGCACGCCGGAAGAGGTTTTGACCAATCCGGCCACCCGCTATGTTGAAAAGTTTGTTGAAGATGTGGATATGACCAAGGTTCTGACCGCCGAGAGCGTCATGAAGAAACCGTGGGCCACGGCCCGCATGAGCGATGGGCCGCGCACCATCCTGCGCAAGATGGAGGGCGCCGGCCTCGGGCATATCTATGTGATCGACAAGGAGCATAAACTGCGCGGCGTCTTCCTGGCTGATGATGCCTATGAGGCCCTGCAGCAGGGCGTCGGCACCATGCCGGACATTATTATCCGCGATGTGGAGAAGGTTAGTCCCGATACCCCCATCCAGGATATTTTCACCACCTCCCTGGAGCAGCACTATCCGGTGGCCGTGGTCAACGACAGCAACAAACTGCTTGGCGTGATCGACAGAACCAGTCTGATCGCCGGGCTCGCCAATATTGGAGATTAAGATGCAGATTCCTAGAATACCCTTTGGCGATTGGATCGAGGCCGGCCTGGATTATCTGACGACGAACCTTTCCGGGGCCACCAAGGCCATCTCGGCCGTGACCGAGGTCGGCATCGATGCCACCGTGGATGCCTTCCTCTTTGTGCCGCCCCTGATCATGATCGTGCTGCTTGCAGCGCTGGCCTGGTGGCACAGCGGCCGCAAGATCGGCATCTTCACCCTGCTTGGCCTGCTCTTCATCTGGAATATTGAGCTCTGGCCCGCAACGGTCAGCACCCTGGCCATGGTCATCCTGGCCACCCTCGTGGCTGTTGTGATCGGCATGCCCCTGGGCATCTGGGCCGCCCTGCGCCCGAATGCCAAGCGCATAATCATGCCGATCCTCGATTTCATGCAGACCATGCCGGCCTTTGTCTATCTCATTCCGGCCATCCCATTCTTTGGCTTGGGCCCGGTGGCGGCCATTTTTTCCACCGTCATATTTGCCATGCCGCCGGCCATCCGGCTGACCTGTCTGGGCATTGAACAGGTGCCCGAAGAGATGATCGAGGCCGCCGACTCGTTTGGCGCCACCCGCTGGCAGAAGTTGATCAAGGTGCAGCTGCCCATGGCCAGTCCCACCATCATGGCCGGTATCAATCAGACCATTATGCTCTCGCTCTCCATGGTTGTCATCGCAGCCATGATCGGCGCCAAGGGCTTAGGTGGTGAGGTTTGGAAAGCCATCCAGCGCTTCCAGCCCGGCAACGGCTTCGAGGCCGGCACCGCCGTGGTCATTGTGGCCATCATTCTGGACAGAATTACACAGAACATCAGAATACAAAGAAAATAGGAGGAGTTATGAAAAGAATTTTTGGAATCATCATGGCAGTTATGCTGCTTGGTATTGCGGGTTGCGCCGAGAAGGATGCGGCCCAGGTCAAGAAAATAGAGCTGACCTATGTGGAGTGGGCCTCTGAAATTGCCAGCACCAATGTTGTGGCTGCCGTGCTTGAAGATAAGCTGGGCTATGAGGTTGAACTGACGCCGGTCAGCGCCGCCGCCATGTGGCAGGCGGTCGGTACCGGTGATGTTGACGGACTGGTGGCCGCCTGGCTGCCGACCACCCACGGCCACTACCTGGACAGTGTCAAGGATAAGGTTGTGGATCTGGGGCCGAACCTGACCGGCACCAAGATCGGCCTGGTTGTGCCGGCCTATGTTGAGATCAACTCCATCGAGGAGCTCAATGCATCCGCCGACAAGTTCAAGGGCAAGATCATCGGCATCGACCCCGGCGCCGGCCTGATGAGCAAGACCGAGAAGGTTCTGGCCGAATACGGCCTGGACAAGCTGGAACTCATGGAGGGCTCCGGTGCCACCATGACCGCCGCCCTGGCGGACGCCGTTAAGAACAAGGAGTGGATCGTAATTACCGGCTGGACCCCCCACTGGATGTTTGCCCGCTGGGATCTCAAATATCTTGAGGATTCCAAACTGATCTACGGCGAAGCCGAGTTCGTCAACACCATCGTGCGCAAGGGCCTCAAGGAGGATATGCCTGAAGCCTACAACCTCCTCGATAAGTTTGAGTGGAGCCCGGCCGACATGCAGACCGTCATGGTCTGGAATCAGGAAGACGGCGCCAAGCCTGCCGAGACCGCGCGGCGCTGGATCAAAGAGAATGAAGCCAAGGTTAACGCCTGGCTGCAGTAGAAATTAGCTTAACCACCTTCAAATTTTTTTCCCCCCCGGCCACATCCCAAGAATAATAACCGTAAGATCAACCACGCGGCTGATAAAACTACGGATAGAGCTGCCGACTGCTTGTCTTAACCTTCTACTATCACTACAGATCCAAAGATGAGGTTCTGCGGGCGGTGGTTGATCACCATCTAGATCGGATGGTGCAGATGGTACAGGATATTGCGGCTGACCCCTGCCTGAGTGCCATGGCAAAGATGGAGGCGCTGCTCTCAGACAGTCATATGGGCCTGGATGATACCCAGGATGTCGTGGAGCACCTGCATCTGCCGGCTAACCGGGAGCTGCATGAGATTACCAACATTCAGACCATCCAAAAGCTTTCACCGATATTGGCCAGCATTGTCGAGCAGGGTAATCGGGAGAAAGTTTTCAATGCCAAACGACCGTTGGAAACCATGCAGCTACTCTTGACCGGTGCCCATTTTCTGCTGGACGGCGGTCTCTTCAATTTTAACGAGCAGGAAATCTCCGAGCGGCGTAGCGTGCTGCAGGAGATTTTGGAAAAAGCATTGGGTGCAGGACCCGGCTCATTTGGTTTTATGAATTCCGGAGGTGAGTGATGATGATGGGCTTGTGATTTGCGAGCAGCCCACCCCACCAGGTAAAAAAAAGATTGAGTCTCCCCTGGATTTAAAATTTGTAAGAGGGTATAGTTAAAAAAACTCATCAAGTCAAATTAATCTTGTTTAGTTATCAATACATAGATTAGCGGATATGATCCCGATAATCTTATCTTAACGCGTAAGCTTGATTGCTGCTGCCATTTTTATGATTGAAATTGAAAATTATAAAGAGGGCAGAGTCGTTTTTGGTGACTCGTATAAAGGGAGTTAACGATGGTAAAAAAATTTTTTTTGATGTTTTGGTTCTGTTGCGCGACGGCATTACCGCTGGCCGCTGAATCAGCCGACCCCATTGAAGGCCTGGAAAAGCCACTCTATAATCCGTTTGTCGAGCGATATATTCTTGATGAGGTTAAGCAGTTGCGCAGTGAGATGCTGAATCTCAGGGCGGAGATGACGGAGAAGATCGCCGACAAGGAGCTGCTGGTAGCCGACAAGGCCATTAATTATGCCACCAGTACGGTGAATAATATTTTCTATATTATTGCGGCGGCAGCCTCGATTTTGGTGCTGCTGGGCTGGAATTCGCTGCGTGAAATCAAAGATAAGATCAGAGAGACGGTTGAGAGTGAGGTTGCGGATGTCATCGAAACCTATGAAAAACGTCTGTCGGTGATGGAAGAGGAAATTCGCAATAAATCACAGGCGATTATGGATAACCAGCAGGAAATCGTGTTGACAAATACAATTCAGTCTCTCTGGATGAAAGCCGGCATCGAGTCGACTCCCCAGGGCAAGATTGAAGCTTTCGATCAGATCTTGAGCATCCGCCCGGATGATGTTGAGGCCTTAAGTTATAAGGCCGACTCGGTCCTGGAGCTGAATGAACCGGAATGGGCCATGCGTCTTTGCAACCGGGCGCTTGCCATTGATCAGGAAAATGCCAATGCCTTTTATCAGCGGGCCTGTGCCTGTGCCAAACTGGGCTATCTGGAAAATGCGCTCAGCGATCTTGAACGGGCCTTCTCGCTGTCCGAATTTTATGTCAATGAGGCCTATGAAGACCACAATCTGACAAATTTGAAGGACCTGGAGGAGTTTCAGGAGTTGTTCAAACGTCACATCGATGTCAGTAGTTAGGTTAGCTGGTGATCCGGTAGCCCCTGATGCCGACCCAGCTGAAGAAGCAGCCGAAAATGAAGTCTCCCAGGCCGTAGGCGCTCAGGAAGAGGCCGCTCATTATTGATTTTTCGAATATTTCAGGCAGCAGGTGGCCGGAGGTCATCAGGAAGCCGACCCAGGATATGACATAGACCAATTTTTCGACGGCAAAGACAAACATAAGCTCTCTGACGTGCATGTAGCTCCCGGCAACTGAGATATAGGCCAGGCCCCAGAGCATGATTGCGATCAGGCCGAAGTTGGAAAATACCAGCGGATAGTAATCGTTCAGGTGGGGGTTGGTGAAGCAGAGCGAAAAGATAAGCACGCCTGCCAGGTTGAAGATGCCGGCACCCCAGAGGGTGTATTTAATTCTGAGCATAAAGATTCCTCCATATTCAATGTTTTAGCTTATGCAGCTTTGTTAATCTGAAAGTCCTAGAAGAGCAGCATCACCAGGGCGATACCGCTGCCGATCTGGATCAGCATAATTGAACTTTCTGCAATCATGATCTTGGGTCCCTGTTCTCGGAGGGCCAAGAGGTCGATCTTGAGGCCGATGCCGGCCATGGCAATTGTGAGCAGGACCTTGGCGCAGGCCTTGATGCTGGCAGTTAGCTGGGCGGGAAAGAGTCCGACCAGCAGGGCAAGGGCGAAAAAGCCCACGATGAAGAGCGGCACCGGTAAGGTACTCTGGCCCTGCTGATCGCTGCGGCGGTAAAACAGGCTCAGGATAATGATGATGGGCCCCAGCATCAGTACTCGTCCCATCTTTATCAGGACGGCCAGCTGGCCAACTTCGGGATTGATAGAGTAGCCGGCTGCAACGACCTGGCCGACGGCCTGCAGGATGCCGCCGATCAGGCCGCCGCTGCGCGTATCGTCCAGGCCCAGGCTCAATGCCAGCAGGGGCAGGATGAAGATTCCCAGGGTTCCCATGAAGTTGACCGCGGCAATGGAGAGGCCCGCGTCCTGTTCAGAGGCATCAATGGTTTTGCTGACGCTGGCGATGGCGCTGGAGCCGCAGACCGCGTTGCCGCAGCCCAGCAGCAGGCTCAGTTTGCGGTTCAAACCCAGGAGCTGTCCCAGCAGCAGGCCGCTGAGAATCGTTATGCCCATCAGGCCGACAATCAGGCCGATGGCCGGCAGGCCCAGGTCGAACAGAACTTTGGGCTGCAGCTCGACACCCAGCAGCGCAATGGTGAAGGGCAGCAGCCGTTTGTCGCTGAAGTTGATACCGGGTTTGAAAAAATTATGCTTGCGGACCGGGCCGCCCAGTAACATGCCGATAATCAGGGCAATTGTGACGCTGCCCAGGTAGGGGATGTAGCCCGCCAGCAGGATGGCGCTTAGGCCGATCAGTCCGCAGACGGCCAGGCCCGGAATGTAGGGTGTAATTTTCTTCATGCTGGGGCGAATCTAGCGCAAAAACTCTCAAATGCAAATGAATAATCATTGAACCCACCGCCGCAATTATCTCATCTCAATAAGTGGCAGCATTATACAATAAGGGCGCATTGGAATCTTAAATTTATGGGCGCCGGAAATTGCATCTGTCAGAAAAGAGTGGAGGTGCTGTCATGAGATTAAGTCATGAAGATCGCAGGCATTATCCCCGTCACCTGATGGGCGGCAAAGTCAATTATAAGGTGTTTCAGGGGGATACCCACAACTCCAGCATTGACAATGTCAGCTGGTCAGGCATGAAGCTCAGAGAGGTTGATGAGCTGGGCGAGATGGGTCTGATGGAGGCCCGCAAGATGCTGCACCAGCCGATCACCATCACCTTTGAGGGGTTGGATCTGGAAGCGCATGGCACAGTCACCAGGGTTGAGCGCAAGAACATGATGCTGGGCGTTCGCATCAGCTCGACCACCAATGATGAGGTTTGGCGCAAGTACTGTCAGTGTTAGGAGTCGGGCCGGCAGGGTCTCTGCCGGCTTAGATCTTATCTGTCAGTCAATCCTTCAGGTATCCCAAGCTTGAGCTGGCGCCTGTCATCATTGGCCAGGTAGGTTGTGCTGGTCGGGAAGGCGAACTCGATGCCTTCGGCCTCGAAGGCCTGCATGATCTTAAGGCAGGTGTGCTGCAGCCAGTTCATATAGTCCCAGTACTGGGCCGGATGGTACCAGGCCAGTACCATGATGTTGAGGCTCCAGTCGCCGAAACCGCTGAAGTAGACCCGTGGCGGAAAATCTTCATGCATGCCCTCATGGTTTTCCAGTATTTCGCGTACGATCTCGACGGCTTTTTCAACCTTGGCGACCGGGGTGTCATAGGTCAGGCTCAAGGTGGTTGACCAGCGCAGGTGGGGCCGGCGGCCGATATTTTCCAGCGAGGTGTTGACCACCTTCTCGTTGGGAATTGAGACCTGATGGCCGGTCAGAGTTCTGAGGCGCGTGCTGCGGAAGCCGACCTCTTCGACTGTGCCGTCATAACCCTCGATAGAGATGCGCTCGCCCACCGAGAAGGGCTTGTCAAAGAGGATCGTCAGGGATCCCAGCAGGTTGGCCAGCGAGTCCTTGGCGGCAAAGGCGATGGCCACACCACCGATTCCCAGGGATGCCAGCATGGGGCCCAAGTCCAGGCCGGTCATGCTGTGCAGGATAACCGCCGCGCCCATCAGCACGATGAAGATGCGCAGGGCCTTGGAGATCAGCGGCACTAGCATGTCATCCAGATCGGTGGCGGTCTGCTTGGTTTTGCGCATCATATATCGGTCGAAGATGGTGACCAGGTTATAGATCAGCCAGAAAAGGGCGATGTAGGCCAGCAGATCGACCACCTTGCTGATGATCAGCTGGGTCGGGTTGGTGCCGGCTGCGGTCACAAAGTGAGGGTAGAGGGGTGAGAAGGCCCAGAAACCGCCGTAGGTGATGATGAAGAGGGCCGTCGGTTTGGTGAGGCTCTCGATTGAGGCGCTCAGAATTTCAAACCTGCCGGTCTCCTTGAGTATTTTATGGATCTTCTTGCTGAAGAGCGTGTTCAGGATGCGTTCAAATATGATCACCAGCAGAAAGAGCGCAAAACAGATGAACAGCTTGATGTAGCTGATGCCGAAGAAAAGGTCGGCCTTGACCCAGGATCCCAGCTTCTGGGAGGCCTGGTCGGTGATGCGGTCGATATCGCTGCTCATCTCGGCAGAAGCTTTGACCGCCGTGACTGATGAGGCGATGCCGGTGGTGGTGGCGTTGACCACCAGGGTTTCAGTCTGGGCACTGGCCGGCACAACTGGAGCCAGCAGCAGGGCGAACAGGATAATAATTCTGACTATTTTTTGCATAAAGACCTCCATGTAGACATACTTGTTATGGGGTTTTATGCTTTTTGGCAAGCGCCAGCTATGCAAACTGGCTGATGGCCACCACATAGTTCTTGCCGTAGGCTTTGGCGCATTTGGGGCAGGTGGTGTAGAAGAAGTAGGTCTTCTTGACTTGCCTGCCCCGCTGCTCGACCAGCTGCTGCATCTCCTCCGCCCACCTGGGAGCATTTTTGTAGGGTCCCTCAAAGACCTTGGTCAGGAAGTCGCCGCTCAAGCGCAGCGTCTCATAGCCCGGCACCTCGGCCGTTGAGGAGAAGAGGTGCTCGCTGCGCCAGGGCGAGGGGTCGTATGAGAGCACGGCGATGTTGTCGTTCTGAAAGGCGCCGACGGTCTGCATGGCATCGCAGACCTTGGGAAAGACGCGGCCCATGTTGAGCGGGATATGAAAGATGCTGCGGGTCTCGGCCTTGATGAAGAGTTTCTCCATGAAGTGCAGCTCCTGGCCGTCCCAGTCCTCGGGGTTGATGATGGGGCAGCAGCCGCTGGGGCAGTTGTTCAGGTCATAGGGCGGTAGTTGGTTGGTCTCCATTTTAACCTCCAGCTTGAAATTATAATGATAGGATCAGCATGCGCAAATCAGGCGAACCATTCGCGGGTTTTGAGGCAGAACTTGACCAGCATCAGCATCACCGGCACCTCAATCAGCACGCCGACCACGGTGGCCAGGGCCGCGCCCGATGAGAGCCCGAAGAGCATGACCGCCGTGGCGATGGCCACTTCAAAGTGGTTGGAGGCGCCGATCATGGCCGTGGGGGCTGCATCCTGATAGTCAAGTTTCAGCAGGCGCGCCAGCAGGTAGCCCAGGCTGAAGATCAGCACGGTCTGGATCAAGAGCGGAATGGCGATCCAGAGGATGGTCAGCGGATTGTTTATGATGACCTCGCCCTTGAATGAGAAGAGCAGCACCAGGGTGATCAGCAGGGCGATGATGGTGATGGGGGTCAGCAGGTGCAGGAACTTCTCCTTGAACCAGGCCTCGCCCTTGAGGCGGATGATCCAGCGCCTGGAGATGAAGCCGGCCACCAGCGGCAGGGCTACATAGACGGTGATGGAGAGCAGCAGGGCCTCCCAGGGCACCGGCAGTTTGCCGATACCCAGCAGAAAGCCGCCCAGCAGGCCGTAGAGCAGCAGCATGGCCAGCGAGTTGATGGCCACCATCACCAGGGTGTGGCCGTCATTGCCCTTGGCCAGATAGCCCCAGATCAGCACCATGGCCGTGCAGGGCGCGATGCCCAGCAGAATGCAGCCGGCCAGATAGCTGCGCCAGAGCGGCACCTCCAGCATGCGGATTCCGTCAGCCAGCACCACCGTGCCGGCGCCATACTTGGCGCCCAGCGGCAGATCCAGGCCGAAGGGCAGCTTGACCAGGTCGACGGCCTCGGGTCCGATCAGGCCTTTGAATAGAACGCCCAGGAAGAGATAGGCGATCAAGTACATGGTGAAGGGCTTGATGGCCCAGTTGATAATCAGGGTCAGGCTGACCGGCCTGATGCTCCTGCCGGCCTTGATGACCTCGGCAAAGTCAATCTTGACCATGATGGGGTACATCATGAAGAAGAGACAGATGGCAATCGGGATCGAGACCACCGGTGCGCCGCCAACCGTGATGGCCATGGAATCCAGACTCTTGGCCAGATTCGGCGCCAGGCGGCCCAGGGCAATTCCGACTATGATGCAGAGTCCCACCCAGACGCTCAGGTAGCGCTCAAAGATGTTCATGCTCTCCTGTGTCTTGAGATGTTCCATGGAGATCTCCTTGTCGCAGCGGTTTGTATATTTGGCATATTTGCCAAATACGGTGATGAAGTCAAGTCGGGAGTTTTGGGGAGATTCTGGTTGTGGCTACATTTGCTTTGGCGATTGGCATGGGGCTGCAGACGCTTATTATTTAGTTATGCGACAGTTTCTCTTGGTTTTGATAATGCTGGTCAGCCTGCCGTTGGCGGCGGCAGAACAGGCAATCGTCCTGGGTTCCACCATAGCGCCGGAATCGTCCAACAGTCCAATGCTGCTGGAGCTGCTGACGAGGAGTTTTGCCCAGGTCGGCTACACGGTAAGCATTGAGCAGCTGCCGGCTGAGCGTTCGCTGGTGCTGGCCAATGAGGGCCGTATCGATGGTGACGCGGCCCGGGTGGCCGGCCTTGAGAAATCATATCCGAATCTTGTCATGGTGCCGGAGGAGCTTGGCCGCAGTGCTTTTGTTGCCTACAGCCTGAAAAATTCACCGCCTATCCGCTCGTTTGATGATATCACCACCCAGCGCATAATTATTCCGCGGGGCTTTAAAATAGTTGAACTGGCGGTCATGGCGGCGCTTGACCCGGCCCAGATAGTTTTGGCCAATAACACCGATGCTGCCATGCTGATGCTGCTGGCCGGGCATGGGGATCTGGTGATCACCATGAAGGTGCATGCCGATGTGGCGATTCAGAAATCAGACGTCGCGCAAGAGGAGTTTATGCTGCATGGACCGCCGTTGATTGAGGCACCTTTCTATATCTATCTGCATAAAAAACACAGCGCCCTGATTATGCCGCTGGCTGCGGCCCTGCGCGCGGTCAAGGACGATCTGGGCTACTGACTGATCTGCCGGAACTCTCCGTTGACCAGCTTTAGCAGGTCGGCTGGATTGAGTTCAATCTCAAGTCCCCGGCGCCCGGCGCTGACAAAGATGGTCGGTTGGCTGTCGGCCGCGGTGTCGATGACGGTTCTGAGGCGTTTCTTCTGCCCCAGGGGGCTGACCCCGCCCAGCACATAGCCGGTGGCGCGCTGCACTGCAGCCGGGGCGGCCATGGCGGCCTTCTTGGCGCCCAGCGCTTTGGCCATCAGTTTCATGCTCAGCTGGGCAGAAACCGGGATCACCGCCACCGCCAGCTCACGTCCGTCCAGTTCGACCACCAGGGTTTTGAAGACCCGCGCGGGCGGCAGGCCCAGTTTTTCGGCCGCTTCCAGACCGTATGACTGGCTGGCCGGGTCATGGGTATACTCATGGATCTTATGTGTAATCTTATTTTTCTCTACAACGCTGATTGCCGGAGTCATGGCGCTATTATAGGCCTGAAGAGTGTCTAAGAAAAGGCCGGGTTTGCAGCCCGGCCTTTAGTCTCTGCTTCTCTTCAGCGCAGCTCGAAGCGGTCCAGGTTCATGACCTTGTTCCAGGCCGCTGCAAAGTCGGTCATGAACTTCTGCTGCGAGTCTTGACTGCCGTAGACCTCCGCCAGGGCCCTCAGCTGCGAGTTCGAGCCGAAGATGAGATCGACCCGGCTGGCGGTCCATTTAAGTTCGCCTGTTGACCGGTCGCGACCCTCGAACAGGTCTTTGTCTGCGGTGGGTTTCCACTCCGTGTTCATGTCGAGCAGGTTGACGAAGAAGTCATTGCTGAGACTCTCCGGCCGTCTGGTGAGGACGCCGGCCTCTGTGAATCCGGCCTTCAGCACGCGCAGGCCGCCAATCAGAACCGTCATCTCGGGCGCGGTCAGGGTCAGCAGCTGCGCCCGGTCAAGCAGCAGCTCCTCCGCCGGTACGGCATACTTTTTCTTGAGGTAGTTGCGGAAGCCGTCGGCCGCCGGTTCGAGAACGGCGAAGGAGTCTATGTCGGTCTGCGCCTGCGTCGCATCGGTGCGGCCCGGGCTGAAGGGGATGCTCAGTTGATGGCCGGCCCTCCTGGCCGCCTCTTCGATGGCGGCGCAGCCGCCCAGCACAATCAGGTCGGCCAGTGACACCTGCTTGCTAAAATCCTGCCGGATTCCTTCAAGAATCGGCAGCACGCCCATCACCGGCTGGTTGACTGGCCAATCCTTCTGGGGCGCCAGCCGTATGCGCGCCCCGTTGGCGCCGCCGCGCTTGTCGGAGCCGCGGTAAGTTGAGGCCGAGGCCCAGGCCGCTTCGACCAGCGCTGCTACAGTGAGGCCCGATGCCAGGATCCTCTTCTTGAGCTCGTCGATCTCCCGGGCGCCGATCAGTTCATGATCGGGCGCCGGCAGCGGGTCCTGCCAGAGCATCTCCTCGGCCGGAACTTCGGGGCCGAGATAGCGCGAGCGGGGGCCCATGTCGCGGTGGGTCAGCTTGAACCAGGCGCGGGCAAAGGCGTCGGCGAACTCTGCCGGGTTCTGCTGGTAGCGCCGCGCGATCGGTTCGTAGATCGGGTCGAAGCGCAGCGAGAGGTCGGCCGTGGTCATCATCGGCCGGTGTCTCTTGGAGGGATCGTGAGCGTCCGCCACCATATCTTCGTCACTTACATCTTTGGCCAGCCACTGGTGCGCGCCGGCCGGACTCTTGACCAGCTCCCACTCATATTTGAAGAGCATGTTCAGATAGCCCATGTCCCACTTGATCGGATTGGGCTTCCATGCGCCTTCGATGCCGCTGGTGATGGTGTCGCCGCCCCTGCCCGTACCGAAGCTGCTCTTCCAGCCGAGTCCCTGCTCCTCGATCGCGGCGGCCTCGGGTTCGGGCCCCACATTGGCCGCATCGCCGGCGCCGTGACACTTGCCGAAGGTGTGACCGCCGGCCACCAGGGCCACGGTCTCCTCGTCGTTCATGGCCATGCGTGCAAAGGTTTCGCGGACGTCACGTCCCGAGGCGACCGGATCCGGGTTGCCGCCCGGCCCCTCCGGGTTGACGTAGATCAGCCCCATCTGCACGGCGGCCAGCGGGTTCTCAAGTTCATGCCCGCCGGAGTAGCGTTTGTCGCCCAGCCACTCGCTTTCGCTGCCCCAGTAGATGTCCTCCTCGGGTTCCCAGATGTCTTCGCGGCCGCCGCCGAAGCCGAAGGTTTTGAAACCCATCGACTCCAGGGCGCAGTTGCCGGCCAGGATCATGAGGTCGGCCCAGGATATCTTGCGGCCGTATTTCTGCTTGATGGGCCAGAGCAGCCGGCGCGCCTTGTCCAGGTTGGTATTGTCCGGCCAGCTGTTGAGGGGCGCAAAGCGCTGGCTGCCTGAACCCGCGCCGCCGCGGCCGTCGCCCGTGCGGTAGGTGCCGGCGCTGTGCCAGGCCATGCGGACGAATAGGCCGCCGTAGTGGCCGTAATCGGCCGGCCACCACTCCTGCGAGTCGGTCATCAGCGCATAGAGATCCTGCTTGATGGCCTGCAGGTCAAGTTTCTTGAACTCCTCCGCATAGCTGAAACCATGATCCATCGGGTTGATCATTTCAGAGTTGAAGATCTGACCGTTCCGGAAGAGGGGCAGGCAAAATTCTTGCCGAGAGGTTGTCCTGTTTCGAATCGCCATCCAGTCGCGGCTGGTTGTATCAATCGTTATGAAAAGCCGTTGCGTCGGATTCGGTGAGAAACCGATCGGCGACAGATTTCCGCACGCCGCAGAGATCGCCGAGCTCTACAAACACGGGGCAGATCGAAATTCTTCAAGTGGATAAAACAGAATCTCAAACTGAAAAGTCATCGGTCGCAGCGAAAACGCCGTGCGCATCCAGATATACACCGCCATCATCGCCTACTTGCTTGTCATGCTCTATGCACATGGGCATCAACCGGCCTGAACAGGATTGGAAATCCTGAGGAGCACCTTGTTCCAGCGCATGCGCACCGAAGCCTACCTGGCCGATAAACGCCGACGAACAAGGCGACAACTGGAAAAATTACAACCGAGGCTACCATTTTGATTATTCCGGACAGTAGTGCGCGTAGGCGGGTATCCAGTGGCTTAGATATATGAAGGATTGGATAGTGTAGATAATGGCTAGATATGGTGAATTTAGCTTTGGCTTTAAAGAGGGATATAGCTATACGGCCTGACGGCCGGAGAGATGACAAATTACCCCGACAGCTTAATGTTGGCGGGGCTGAAATTTATTATAAGCCGTTATCATGAAAGAGTTGGGTATATTTTTTATCTGTACCCATAATATGATTCTTAAGCCAATCGCTTAGGTAATTCAGGATGTTGGTTGTCAGTCCGATTTTGTTATTCTCAAAATCTTTTTTAAATTCTGCAATTTTACTTATAAACACAGCATGTTCTTTTTTATGGCTATCAGTCTCAGAATAGTTAAATTTCGCGAAATAGTTTTCTTCATTCTTGAAATGGGTCACAGTGTAGTCCAGCAAGCCCTTCAGGATCGGATCGACGGCCTCTTTCCCTTGTCTTTGGCGCATGGCATCAGCCAGGTCGTTTATCATCTTGATTAGTTTCTGATGCTGCTGATCAATTTCTGAAATACCTACACTAAGCTCATCGCTCCAGTTTATTAAAGGCATCCGATATCTCCTTAAGTTTTAAGTTCTATAAGTTTACATTATAAGGATGGATTCTTGAAATGCCAAGCAAATGATGCCTCTTCTATTTATAATAGAGCAGTTTATATTAACAGTATGGCTCATAATGTTGCAGGACTGAAAATAAAACAAATAACACTTGTTATGGCAATCTGTTGGTCAGTGTTTCTGTTAATCTCAATGGCGTTGAGCAATATTCAGCATGAAAGTGAGATTAACAACATAATTGAGGAGATCGGCAGAACTTCAATTGAACGGGATAAACTTTACCGTCTCTGGAATAGCCTGCATGGCGGAGTATATGTTCCGGTGACTGTTCAAAATCAACCTAATAGTTATTTGACTCCAGAAATGGTCTCTCTGCGTGATATTCAGGTTTCACCGGAGTTGGAACTGACAATGATTAATCCGGCATATATGACGCGACAGGTTTATGACCTTGCTCAGCAACGCAATGTAGTCAGCGGGCATATAACTAGCTTAAATCCGATTAATCCCGAAAACATTGCGGATAACTGGGAAAAAAAAGCATTGCTAATACTTGAGCAGGGCGCCTTTGACTATAGTGAACGTATTAAACAGGACGGTAAATATTATTTCAGGATGATGATGCCATTAAAGGTGGATAAATCTTGTCTGAAATGTCACGCATCTCAAGGATATAGCGAGGGTGATCTGCGTGGTGGAATTAGTGTAACTTTGCCTGTGAGACTTTTCCACAGAGATTACAATGAAGTGCATGGTGCAATTTTCATTGCTCATTCAGTAATCTGGTTTGTTGCATTGCTGGGACTAGGGTTTGGTTATGTGAAATTGGCGCGTAGTGAAGCTGCTCGTATTCAAGCAGAAAAACAGATTCTGCAACTGGCGCATTTTGATAGTCTGACCGGGTTAGTTAATCGCAACCTTTTTCAGGACCGTCTGACTCAAGCATTGGCCATGGTCAATCGCGAAGGCCGCAAAGTTGCTATACTCTATATCGATCTCGATCATTTTAAATCTATCAATGATAGATTTGGGCATGAGGCGGGCGATGCTGTCTTAAAAGAAGTTGGGGCATGTTTCTCAATCCAGGGCTTATGGCCGCACTGGTTGAGCAGGTGGAACTTGGCCTGCGGTTTGATCCTGGCCAGCGGCTCCTTGACGCCCATGTAGGGGTGGGGATCGTAGGCCCCGTGGATGGCGGCGACGGGGCAGGTGATTTTTTTGAGGGTTTCGATCAGCTGGCCGTTCCAGCGCAGGTCGGCGGCTTCGGGCCAGATCTTGCGGTAGATGTCGATCCGGCATTCGATCTGGTCGTGGTGGGGCAGGGGACAGAAGGCGTCGGCTCTGCGCAGCAGGGTGCCCAGGCGGGTGAAGTCGGCCTGGTTGTTGTGGGCCCTGAAGTCGTGCAGCAGCTCCTTGACCTCGTGCTGCTCCTCGGAGTCGAGGCGCTGCATGCGGGTCTGGTGAATCTTGTGGGCGTAGCGGTCCTCAAGCGGCGCGCAGCTGATTAAAATCAGCTTTCTAACCAGGTCCGGGTAACGGGCGGCAAAGAGCATGCTCAGCCAGGCGCCCCAGGAGTAGCCCAGCAAAATAATCGGCGTATGCCCCTTAAGCTGGCTGTGCAGCTCCTGAATTTGACCCTCGATGGAGCAGGCGCTCTGCATGGGCTCCAGCGAGCTGATTTCAAGCTGTGCGGCCAGCAGCTCCAGTTCGCCGGCCGCACCGGGGCCGCCGTGGACCAGGGCCACGGCATAGGGCGGGGCTCCGTGTTTTCTGACGCTCTCCATCTCTGCTCCGTTATCGCAAGGTGTGCAAGCTGCACATTGGGATGAGTCTAGGTCTTATGCGCTCTTAAATCAAGCGTGAATTTAAGCTGTTGTGGGTCGATTGAACTTGGCTGTTTTGTTCTTGACTTTAGTGCCGACAAGGCGCATGAGCGGGAATGCTATAAAAAGTACAGGCAGGGTCAATGCATGAATGAGACAGCTTTGAAGCTAAATGCTGCCGATGCAGGGCAGCTCAATTTTACCCTTCACAAACGGCGGCCGGAATACGGTAACGCCCGTTTTGAACTGGCCGCGGCGGATCGCGAAGATATTCTGGCCGGTCTCAGCTTCCTCTACGGCGAGGAACGGGCCGCGGCGTCCATGGGCGAGCTGATGCGCATCCTGCAGGTCTACTATGCGCATAAGAGCGAGCGCATGCTGGAGCTGGAGGCCAACTATGAACGCCGCGAGCGCTTCACCCAGCAGGACATCGTGCTCATAACCTATGGTGACCTCTTCAAGGGCAGCGGTGCCTCGCGCCCCCTGCACACCCTGCGCCAGGTGCTGGAGCATGACGGCATTCTGCGGCGCATCTTCAACACCCTGCACATTCTGCCCTTCTTTCCCTACTCATCGGACAGGGGCTTTGCCGTGACCAATTTCCGGCTGGTGGACCCGCAGCTGGGCAGCTGGGATGATATCGAGCAGATCGGCAGCAGCTACCAGCTGATGTTTGACGCCGTGATCAACCACGCCTCCAGCCAGTCGCCGGCCTTCGAGCGCTTCCTGGATGGTGATCCGGCCTATCAGGATGTCTTCGTGGCCTATGATTCGGCGCAGGGGCTGAGTGCCGAGCAGCGCGCCATGCTGATGCGGCCGCGCACCAGCGACGTGCTGACCCGTTTCGAGACCCTCAACGGTCCCCGCTGGGTCTGGACAACTTTTTCGCCCGATCAGGTGGATCTTAATTTCCGCAGCCCCAGGGTGCTGCTCTGGATCATTGAAACCCTGCTGCTCTATGTGCGTTACGGGGCCAATATGATCAGACTGGACGCCGTGACCTACATCTGGAATGAGCCGGGCACCAGCTCGGCCAATCTGGCCCAGGGTCATGCCATCGTCAAGCTTTTGCGCCGTATCCTGGATGCGGTGGCCCCGGGGGTGGCGCTGGTGACCGAGACCAATGTGCCCCATCGCGACAACATCAGCTACTTCGGCAACGGCCATGACGAGGCGCAGATGGTCTACAATTTTGCCCTGCCGCCGCTGGTGCTGCACGCCTTCTACCGCGGTGACGCCAGCGCCCTGGCCGAGTGGGCCGCCGAGCTGGAGTATCCGGAGCAGGGGGCAACCTTCTTCAATGTGCTCGACACCCATGACGGCATCGGCCTGATGGGGGTGCGCGGCATCCTGCCGGACGCAGAGATCAGCTTCATCGTCGAGGAGGCCCTCAGGCGCGGGGCGCTGATCTCATACAAGAGCGGCCCCAATGGCCAGCATGAACCCTATGAGATCAACACCACCTGGTTCAGTTCGCTTAGCACCAGCCAGGAGGAGCGAGAGCTGCAGATCAAGCGCTACATCGCCTCGCGCAGCATCGCCCTGGCCCTGCGCGGCGTGCCCGGCATCTATCTGCACGGCCTGCTGGCCAGCCGCAACCATACCGAGGGCGTTAAGGCAACCAAGCATAACCGTGACATCAACCGCGCCGACGTGGGGGTGGATGAGTTGCTGGAGCGACTGCGCAACCCGGACTCTCGCATCTCGCGTCTGGCCCGCGAACTGCCCAAGCTGACCGATGTCCGCAAGAGCATGCGGGCCTTCCATCCGCGCGGCTCTCAGCAGGTGTTGCGGCTGGCGCCGCAGGTCTTCAGCCTGCTGCGCCGCTCGCCGGAGCTGGATCAGATGATCGTCACCCTGACCAATGTCAGCAACGCCGCGGTGCAGCTGGCGGTCGGCCAGGCGCAGTTGGGCAGCACTGAAGCCCGCTGGCTGGATATGATCAGCGGCCAGGAATATGAAATTGTGGAGGGCGAACTCAAACTGGAGCTCGCCCCCTATGATGTGCTTTGGCTGGTGCCGCGGCCCTAGGTCTTTCTGCGGAACCTCTCCTGCACCTTTTCCACCAGCTCATACTGCACCGGCACGATCAATAAGGTCAGGATGGTTGAACTGACGATGCCCGAGACAAAGGCCATGGCCAGCGGCGACCATGAGATGGACTTCTGCGGAATGCCGATCGCCATGGGCAGCAGGCCCAGCATGGTGGTGACGGTGGTGATGACCACCGGCCGCATGCGCGCGGCGCAGGCTTCAATAACTGCATCTCTGGGGCTCAGACCAGCTTCGCGCCGGTTGTTCATGAACTCGATTAAAAGCAGAGAGTTGTTGACGGCCACGCCGGCCAGGCCCACCACGGCCATGAAGCTGCCGATGGTGAAGGTGGTGCGGGTGAAGAAGAGGCCGAAGATGACGCCCATCAGGGCAAAGGGCACGGCCGAGAGGATCATGACCGGCTGCAGGTAGTGGTTGAACTGGCTGGCCAGCACCATGTAGATCAGCATGATGGCGATCAGGAAGGCGAAGCCCAGCGATTTGTAGGACTTGCTGGTGGACTCGAACTCGCCGCCGAAGGAGAGGGTCGTGTTGGTGAAGATCTCGGGGTTGTTCCTGGCGAACTCGCGCACCTTGTACTGGATGTTGGTGGGCGCCAGCTTGGAGCCGGCCGCGATGTCCGAGCGGATGGTGATGGATGGCTGGCCCTTGTAGCGCGTGCGCACGTTGGGCTCCATTGCATACTCCACCTCCACCAGGTCGCGCAGCAGCAGGGGCGAGGCGCTGTGTTCGATCAGCGGGATGTCGAGCACGTCCAGGGGTTCATTCAGCCCGGCGCCCTCCAGGTTGCCCTGGTCGTCACTGCGCGCCAGCCGCACCACCAGGTCGACCTCCTCGTCAAAGGCGCGGAAGCGGCCGGCCTCATAGCCGTTGAGGGCCCCGGCCACCATGGCGCTGACCATGCCGGGCTGCAGGCCGTATTCGTAGATGGTCTCCTGGCGCGGGATGAAGCGCACCGTGCGGTGCATGGTGGGGCTGTCATCATCCAGCTCGCGCAGGTCGGCGAACTGCTCGTCACTCTCCAGATAGTTGCGCAGCGCTGTCGATCCGCGCAGGGCGTCATCCAGGGTCAGGCCGGTGACCCGGATATTGACCTTCTTGCCGGTGGGCGGGCCGTCGCTCTCCACAAAGACGCTGATGAAGGGGCGCCGGTTTTCAGGATAGCTGGCCGCGATATGTTCGTTGAGGCGCTCTTTGACCAGCTCCAGGTACTGGAAGGGGTCGTTGTCCGGGTTGTCCGGGAAGTTTAAGCTTTTGCGCTCGGGCAGGGTGATGACCAGCTGGCCGTAGTTGCTGCCCGAGAAGCGGGTGTAGTCCTTCTCCTCATAGAAACCGGTGAAGCCCGAGACCGACTGGGCCTCCTGGGGACCGAAATCAACGATCATCCGGGAGAGGTCGCGCACCACCTCATCGGTCTGGTCGATGCTGGTGCCCTGCGGCATGCCGATCGTGACGTGGTAACGGTAGAAGTTGCCCTGGAAGAACTCAACCTTGATCAGGCTCAGTGCGCCGCTGGCCGAGAGGATGAAGATCATCAGGGCCACCAGGAACAGTCCGAAGACGCCGCTCAATGTCTTGACCTTGTGATTGAGCAGGGTGGTCAGGACCTTGCGGTAGACGCGCCAGATGGGGGCGAAGATGCCGCTCTCCAGATGCTGGAAGGGGTCGTCGCTGACCTTCGCTGACACTTTGGGCTCGGGGCCCCAGTCATGAAAATGCAGTGGCACGATCAGAAGCGCTTCCAGCAGGGAGGCGCAGAGCGCAAAGGTGACGGTCTTGGGGATCATGCCGAAGAAGTCGCCGGTGCTGCCGGTCATCAGCAGCATGGGCAGGAAGGCCAGCGCCGTGGTCAGGGCCGCGTTGATAACTGGCAACATGACTTCGGAGGTGCCGTCGATGATGGCCTCCTTCTTTTCCTTGCCCATCTGGATGTGGCGGAAGATGTTCTCCATGATGATGACCGCATCATCAACCATGATGCCGGTCACCAGCACGAAGGAGGCTAGACTGATGGTGTTGAGCGAGATGCCGGTGACGTACATGATGGTGATGGCGCAGAGGAAGGAGAAGGGGATGCCGATGGCCGTGATCATGGCGTTGCGCCAGCCCAGTGTCCACCAGAGGATCAGCATGACCATCACCAGGCCGATCAGCAGGTTGCTCATCAGGATGCGGATGGAGTCGTTGATCTCGATGGTTGAGTCGTTGGTGAAGATCACGCGGACCCCGTCGGCGGTGTGGCGCTCCTCAAAGGCGGCCGCTGCGGCCTTGATTCCGTCGGCAATCGAGATGGCGTCGGCCTTCTCCTCTTTGACCACGCGCAGCCTGAGGGTGTCCAGGCCGTTGACCGAGGGGATCTCGAGCGGGTCGCGGTGGCTCATGCGCGCATTGGTCACCAGGTCGTGGATGCGCACGAAGGAGCCGTCGCCGCTGCGCTTGACAATTACGCCCAGCACCTCCTGCTGGGAGGCCAGCTGACGGCCGGTATCCAGCATGTACTCCTGGCCCTGGCTGACAAAGTTGCCGGTGGGCACCTTGGTGCTGGCTGACTCGATGGCGGCGATGACCTCGGCGAAGGTGACGCCGTAGCGGCGCAGTTTGTCCGGGGCCAGGGAGACGTGGAACTGGCGCTCAAATTCGCCCTCCAGGGCCACGTTGCGCACCCCTGGCACATTGACCAGCTCGGCCTTGAGCTCCTCGGTCAGCAGCTTGAGGCTCTCATAGGGGATGTCGCCGGTGACGTTGACGTTGATCACCGGCATCCAGAGGTGGGTGTCGATGTAGAAGAAGAAAGGTTCGCTGGCGCCCTGCGGCAGCTCATCCTTGATGTTGAGCGAGCGGAAGCGCAGCTCGTCATAGGTGTCCTTATAGTCGGAGTCATCGATGAATTTGACCGTCACAAAGGAGAAGTTGCGCAGCGAGTGGGACTGGATGTACTCGACATCCTCCAGGTCGTCCAGGGCGCTCTCGATCTTGGTGGTCACCAGCTGCTCCACGTCATCGGCCGAGGCGCCGTAGTAGGTGGTGTAGACAAAGACCATGCCCACATCAACGGTGTGGGTGTTCTCCTTGGGGATGGCCAGGATCGAGAAGGCGCCGCTGACCACCAGGATGATGAAGACCACGTTCAAAAAGACTGTCTGTTTCAGGCTGAATCTGACAACTGATTTCATATGCCTATCCTGCCGGTTTGAGCTCGGTGCCGACTTTGAGTCTGGGGTTGTCGGCGATCAGGAGGTTGGCGCCGCTTTCGCCCAGCACCATGATCGGCACCGCACTGCCGTCAGCGGCCAGGGTCACGCGCGGGTTGGCGTAGCGGGCGGTGACGGCCGCCTTGGGCACCTGCAGGCCGCGGCTCGGGATCATGATCTCCAGCTCCAGCCTGAGCCCGCCGCGCTTATCGCCGCTGTAGTCGACGATGCCGATTTCGCAGCCCAGTTTGCGGGTCTGCTCGTTGAACTCGGGGTTGGTCCAGTTGATCGTCAGTTTAACCGGCTGGCCCTCCAGGCTGCCGCTTAAGTTTTCGCCCAAATTTTGGATGGCACTGAGCTCTTCGGGTGAAATTGCAAAGGGCACGATCAGGGAGCGGAAGTCGGCAATTTTACCGATGGGCATCTGGGGCCCGACCAGCTCGCCCTTTTCGGCGAACTGCTGGGTCATGACCCAGCCCTCTGGCGCGCTGATGGTGTGGCGGCTCAACAACTCTTTAACTTCCAGCAGCTGAATCCCGGCGGCGCGCCGCTGACTGATGACGCTCTCCAGCTCGAGCCGGCTCTGCTTGAGCTCCTCGGCCGAGGCGTCATACTGCACGTCGGTGATGCTGCCGCCCTTGAAGAGCTTGTCCATGCGCATGTAATCCTTCTGCAGCAGGACGATTTTGGACTCCAGCCGCTTTTGGCCGATCTCCAGCTGCTTGATGGACTGCTCCAGCGTCTGCAGCTGCAGATCGATGAAGGTGGTCTCAATTTTGAAGAGGGGCTTCTTGCCGATGGCCTGGCCGACCTCATAGTTGACCTGCTGCAGCTTGCCCGCAACTTCCGGCGTGATGGTGACCGTGCTCTGGGCGCGGGTGTAGCCGGTCAGGGTGACCTGCTTCATGGCCGGCTGGCAGATCAGTTTCTCCTGGGCCATGGCCGGAACAGCGCAAAACATGACCATGAAAATGGCAATAAAGCTAGAACCTCGCATTACATCTCTCCTTTAAGAGTGAATCATGGTTCAAGGGTATGTTGTTGATTTTAATGTGTCAACAGCGACATTGCTCAATGCAGTTCATCCAGGGTCTGGCGGATCAGCTTGGCGCTCTCCTTGAGCTGGGCGCTCTCCTTGTCGCTCAGTTTGAGGGGCAGGGTTTCGATGATGCCGCGGCGGCCCACCAGGCGCGGCAGCGAGAGGCTGATGTCGTGTACGCCGCAGATCTGCTTGGTGGGGCAGCAGACGGTCATGATGGAGCGGCGGCTGGAGACGATCACGCTGACGATGTTGGCCAGCGCCGCGCCGATGCCGTAGTAGGTGGCCTTCTTGGCGGCGATGATCTGGTAGGCGGCGTACCGCACACTGTTTTCGATCTCTTTGCGTTCGGCGCTCCTGAGCGGCATCTTACGCAGGCGGGTGAACTCGTTCAGGCTTAAGCCTCCCACCTCGACCGTGGACCAGGCCAATACCTCGCTGTCGCCATGCTCGCCGATGACGTAGCCGTGCACGTGCTGGGAGTCGATCTTGAGCTGGTTGCCCAGCAGTGACCTGAAGCGGGCGGTATCCAGGGTGGTGCCGGAGCCGAAGACCTGGCCGGGCAGGGCGTTGTACTTGGCGGCGTAGCGGGTGGCCAGATGGGTCAGGATGTCGACCGGATTGGTGGCGATTACCAGCACGGCTTCGGGGGCGGCCCTGAGCGAGGCGTCAACCATCTCCCAGAGGATGCCGGCGTTGCGCTCGAGCAGCTCCAGGCGGGTCTCGTTCTCCTTCTGGCCCACCCCGGCCGTGATGATGATGACGGTTGCGTCAGCCAGATCGTCGTAGGTGCCGGCGCGCACAACCGCCGGGTGGGCGTAGGGTACGGCATGCATGATGTCGGCGGCTTCGGCCTGGGACCGTTCATGGTTGATGTCCACCAGCACCACCTCGCCGGCCACGCCCTTCATGACAATGGCGTAGGCCGTGGTGGCGCCCACAAATCCGCTTCCGATAATTCCGATCTTCATGAGGTCTAAAATAGTCGGCCGCGCCGTCAAGGGAAGATGCGGTCAACTTTGCATCAAGATATCAGGTGGGGCGGTCGATTGAGCTCTTACTCTATAATGGGAGGTAGCAAATGGCGGACATGCAGAGTTTAAGTCAGAAGGGGCAGTCAATCTGGTTTGACTATATTCAGCGGAGCCTGATCACTTCGGGTGAGCTGCAGGGCCTGATTGATCAGGGCCTGTGCGGCATCACCTCTAATCCTTCAATCTTTGAAAAGGCCATCTTGGTCGGTCATGACTATGACGAGGAGCTGGCCGTGCTTCGCGGCCGTGAACCGCTCGAAATTTATGAGGCTCTGGCCCTCAGGGATATCGGGCTGGCGGCTGATTTGATGCTGCCGGTCTATGAGCAGAGCGGCGCCCTTGACGGTTACGTCAGTATGGAGGTTAATCCGCATCTGGCTCATGACACTGCCGGGACCATTGACGAGGCCCGCCGGCTCTTCAAAGTCCTGAATCGGCCCAACATTATGATCAAGGTGCCGGCCACCGCTGCCGGCCTGCCGGCCATCGAGACCCTGATCAGCGAGGGCATCAACATCAATGTGACGCTGCTCTTCAGTGTTGAGCAGTATGCAGGGGTGGCCGAGGCCTTTATCAGCGGTCTCGAGAAACGCAAGGCGGCCGGTCAGAGCATTGAACGGGTGGCCTCGGTGGCCTCCTTCTTTGTCAGCCGGGTTGATGCGGCCCTGGACAGGGTCTTGCCGGACGGTCATGAGTTGCAGGCTAAAATTGCCATCGACAACTGCAAACTGGCCTATGCCCGTTTTGAAGAGATCTTCAGCGGTGCACGCTGGCAGGAGCTGGAAGCGGACGGCGCCCAGCTGCAGCGTCTGCTCTGGGCCAGCACCGGCACCAAGAGTGCGGCCTATGCCGACACCCTCTACATCGATTCGCTGGTGGGCCCGCATACGGTCAACACTGTGCCGCCGGCCACGCTGAAGGCCTGGCTTGATCACGGAAGCGAAGATTTTGCGCTGGGCGGCGTGGCTGAGTCGGCCGCGCGGGTGGGCAAGCTGCCTGCCCTGGGTGTCGACTTGCAGGCCATCACGGAGCAGCTGCTGGCTGAAGGTCTGGCGGCCTTTGAAGCGGCCTTCGACAAGCTGGTCGCCAGTATCGGTGGCCGTTAGAGGCTGAGTCTCAGAACCGGGGCGGCGGCGCTTTCGACGTCCACGGCCCGTAAAAACTGATAATTTAAAGGTCTGCTGCTGATTTGTCGAATTGATCTTGGTAAATCAATTGGTTGTAAATTTAGGAGAACATGTAATGAAGGATCTGAGTTTGAAGTTTAAGCTGGCCGGCGGTTTTGGGATTATGATCGTTCTGGCAGCTTTGATTGCAATTGTCAGCGGCAGCGGTGTCGGCCGGCTGGTCGGGGATGCCGCCGAGGTCATCGGCGGCAACGCCTTGAAGTCTGAAATGCAGCAGCGGGTGGTGGATCATCTGAACTGGTCCGAGACCGTGGCGCACTATCTGATTGATGAGAATGTGCACCGGCTGGAAGTGCAGCTGGATCCCCATCAGTGCGGTTTCGGCAAGTGGTACTACGGCGAGGGGCGTGAGCGTGCCCGCCAGATGGTGCCGGAACTTGAAGATCTGTTGCCTCAGCTGGAGGCGCCGCACAAGCGCCTGCATGCGTCAGCGGCGGCCATTGCCGCCACCGATAAGCAGAGTGGCCGCCAGATCTATACCCGTGAGACCGCCCCGGCTCTCAGCGATGTTCAGCAGCTGCTGGGCGAGGTTGTGACAACGGTAAATGCCAATGTGCTGACCAATGATGGTCTGCTGGAGCGGGCCGCCGGCCTGCGCTTTAAAATTTTGCTGGGCGGTGTTGTGGCGATTGTTGCCGGTATTGCGATCGCCCTGCTGCTGATCAGAGGCCTTTTGCGGCCGATTCTGCGCAGCGTCGTGTTTGCCCGTGAGGTGGCCGGCGGCAATCTGAGCATCAGCCTTGATGAGAAGCGCGGCGACGAGCTGGGGCAGCTGACCGACTCTCTGAGCCAGATGGCGGCTGATCTGCGTCAGACCATGCGCAAGGTGGGCGAGGCCGCCGCCAATGTTGCCACCGGCAGCGGTGAGATCGATTCGGCCTCCCAGAGCGTCACCCAGACGGCCCAGCAGACGGCCTCCACGGTTGAGGAGCTGGCGGCCACCATTGAGCAGATGACGGCTTCGGTCAGGAACAATGCCGGCCAGGCCGAGAGCGGCAGTCAGAAGAGCCGCAGTGTGAGCGCGGCCGTCAACGAGAATGCGGCGTTGATCAAAGAGATCGTGGGGGCCATGGTTGAGATATCGGAGGCCTCCCGTATGATTGAAGATATCACCGAGACGGTCAATTCGGTGGCCTTTCAGACCAATCTGCTGGCTCTGAACGCCTCGGTTGAGGCCGCCAGGGCCGGCGAGCACGGCAAGGGCTTTGCGGTCGTGGCCGAGGAGGTGCGCTCGCTGGCCGGGCGTAGCGCCGATGCGGCCGGCAGGATAACCGCGCTGATCAGCGACACGGTCAGCAAGGTTGAGCGGGGCAACAGCCTGATGCAGCGGGCCGAGGCCTCCCTGGCCGAAATCATCGAGCAGGTTCATGAGATGAATGAGGTCATTGAGGAGATCAGTGCCGGTTCGAACGAGCAGGCCACCGGCATCCAGGAGCTCAACAGCGCCATTGCCGTCATCGACACCGCGGCCCAGCAGAATGCGGCGGCCACCGAGGAGCTCTCGAGCACGGCCGGCAATCTCAATCTGGAGGCCAAGGCTTTGGGACAGAGCATCGGGGCCTTTAAACTTGATTGACAGGGAGGCTGATATGCAGAGAGTTGTTGTCTTAGGTGCCAGCGATGATCCGGAACGCTACTCCAACAGAGCTGTGCGCATGTTGCTGGAGAACGGCCATCAGGTGATTCCGGTACATCCCAGGTTGCGCGCGGTGGAGGGCCTGACGGTGGTGCCGGAGCTGGCGGCCGTCGATCAGCCGGTGGACACTATTTCGGTCTACCTGCGGCCTGAATTGAGCGCAGCCATGGCCGATGAGATAATCCGCCTTAAACCGGGGCGCGTGATCATGAACCCCGGCACCGAGTCGGATGTTCTGGCCGAAAAGCTTAAAGCTGCCGGTATTCCCCATGAGTTTGCCTGTACCCTGGTCCTGCTCAGGACCGGTCAGTTTTAAGGAGGTTGTGATGAGTGACAAGCATGATCGGGATATTGAGAAAGAGTATTCGGTAGGCGAGACTGTGGCCAAGCTCAGACGCCTGGCCGACTGCCTTGAGAGCGGCAAGCCCTTTGAGATTATGATTGCCGGCGAGCGCATCTATGTGCCGGTGCGGGCAACTTTCAACATCGAACATGAGCGCGAGGACGGCTACGAGGAAGTTGAGTTTCAGTTCAAGTGGCAGAGCTAGAGTCCAGGTAGGGCTCGAACAGATAGCGCAGCTCTTCGAGTGATTCATCGATGACGTAGGGCATGGCCTTGGTGTAGAGATCCAGCATGATCAGGGCGTTGACCGAGGAGTCGGTCCGGGAGGCCTCCCGCAGCCGCTCGGCGATGGCGACATTGATGGTGTGCAGATTGCTGTAGATCTCGTTGAGGCCCCTGAGTGAATGCTCGTGGGGCTGGTTTTGCGTGCCCAGAAAATACTGCGCCATCAGGTAGGTTGAAACGGCCCGGTAGATGGTCTCCTCCTCGGTGGCCAGCGGCAGGTGGAAACGGGCCATGGGCCGCAGGAAGAGGGTGTGCGGGCAGGGGCTGGTGGCCATTACCAGTCCCAGCAGCGAGCTGATGCCGCGCTGGGCGGCCGTGTGCTGCGAGATGCAGCGCTCAGGCGTGTGCACCTCAAGTTCGACCTCGTCATAGGAGGCCAGGTCGTCAAACTTGCCGACAATGCTGCTGACATTGGCCATCAGCGGGCAGAACTCCAGGCCCGTGAGCTGGCAGTTGGGACACTGGTGATACTCCAGCCGGGCCCACTGCGGGTAGTGGTCGTTGATCTCGGGGATCAGCTCCAGATTGCGGCTGTCCAGCACCAGCTTGAAATCTTTGGGCGCGCCGGCCGGCAGCCTGAAATAGTAGTGAATGTAGATCCTCTCCATGTTGGCCTCCGCTTACATTAATAATCCGCTCCGGTTGAAAGAATAGTTTTGCGCTCTATTCTATGCTCAGGAGGATCTATGCAGATAATCATAACCGGCGGCAGCGGTCTGATCGGGCGGGCCTTGAGTCGTGAACTGATTGACAATGGCCATAAGGTGGTCTGGCTGAGCCGCACTCTTCGGCCGGCCGGCGATATCAGGGTGGTGCGCTGGGACGGTCACAGCAGCGAGGGCTGGCTGGAGGTGCTGGAGGAGAGCGATGCCATCGTCAACCTGGCCGGCGCCGGGATCGGGGAGCGCCGCTGGAGCGTGCAGCAGAAGGAGCTGATTCTGAGCAGCCGCCTCAAGGCCGGCCGGGCCGTGGTCGAGGCCGTCAAACTGGCCGCCAGACGGCCGCAGGTGGTTGTGCAGGCCTCGGGCATCGATTATTACGGTTTTGCCGCTGATCAGATTGTGGCTGAGGATGCGCCGGTCGGCAACCGTTTTCTGGCGCGCACGGCCCGGGCCTGGGAGGAGTCGACGGCGGAGGTGGAGAGCTACGGGGTCAGGCGCGTCATCATCCGCAGCGCTATGGTGCTGAGTCTGGAGGCGCCCGCCATGCAGAAGATGCTGCTGCCCATGCGGCTCTTTGTGGGCGGCCCTCTGGGCAGCGGGCGTCAGTGGATGCCCTGGATCCATATCAATGATGAGGTGCGCGCCATCCGCTATCTGCTGGAGGGCGATTATAGCGGTGCATTCAACCTCTGCGCCCCCGAACCGTGCATGAACCGCGACTTCATGCGGATGCTGGGGCGCGTTATGCACCGGCCCGCCCTTATGCCGGCGCCGGCCTGCCTGCTGCGGCTGGCTCTGGGAGAGATGGCCGATCTGCTTCTGGATACCAAACGGGCCCTGCCGGTTCGGTTGCAGGCGGCCGGCTTCAAGTTTGAGCATGGTCGTCTGGAGGAGGCCCTTATTTCACTTCTGAGAAATAGTTAACTTAAAGATCTTTGATTAGAAAACTTTGTGGTTGGGGCTGTTAAATACCTCTCAAGCTAATGCGCAATCCGCCGATTCTTAAGGGAGAGGTTTATTTGATGCGAGGTTATTTTTGAAAGTTTTGGCTGAAACGAGCAATCCCTGTCCGATCTGCGGCACAGAGACCAGATATACATTCATCAAGTCCAGGCTCTACGTTGAGCAGAACCTGGATATCGACTACTATCCGCGTAAGGTGCACTGGCTGGCCCAGGTTGATACCGAGGAGAATCCGCGGCTCTTCTACATGCAGCACTGTCGGGTCTGCCACTTTACGGCTGATCACAGCTTCTTTACCGAACCCTTCAAAGATTCGGGGGTCTCGCTGGAGCTCTTCCGGCCCAAGTTTGTCAAGAAACGCTACAAGGGCGAGGAGGATGTCAATAAGCTGATTGAACTGCTGGCCTGCGATGAGCAGCGGCCCGGCTACTTGGATGCGCTCAAACTGCACCTGCTGGCCATCTTTCAGCTGCAGCGCTTCGAAAAGGAGGCTCAGCGTGAATCGGTCAATCTGGGGCGCTACTACCTGCGGGTGGCCTGGCTCTTTCGCGACATTGCGCGCGACGAGGCGCTGCAGAAAACCTACAATCATAAATTTGCCGAGCTCTTTGAGACCCTCAGACCCTACTGGGCCGATGTGCCGGCAGACGAACCGTCCGCCATCCGCCTGGCTCTCAAACACTACGGCATCGCCCACAACGTCTCCAAGGTTGTGCAGGAGGCTTGCGCCGAGATCAACCTGCTGACCCTCATGGTGCGCCTGCATCTGACGCTGGGCGAGCTGGAGGAGGCCAACAATGTGCTGGCCAACTGCCAGGACCGCAAGCTGCGCTACGACATGCAGATCAAGGATCTGGCGCGCGAGGTGGGCAGTGTCAGCGGCCATCCCAGGGAGAAAGAGCTCAACCAGATGCAGGCCAACGCGCGCCGCATGCGCAAACTGCTGGATGATACCCGTGATCTCTACAGCGATATGATGCAGGAGTATTTCACCAGCCAGCTGCAGGCGGCTCACAGCCTCTATGCCGAGAATCAGAGCCTGCCGGCCGCCCAGGTCAGGCAGCTGCTGGAGCGGCATGGCTTTGACGAGACGGTGGTCAACCGGGTTGTGCCGGTCGAGAAGAAGCGCCGCAGCCTGCTGGGGATCTCATTCTGATGCTAGGCGCCGGTCTGTAGGCGCTTGTTCTTCTCGTAGCGCATCTGCAGCATCTCCACAAAGAGCGCAAAGCCCATGGGCAGGTAGATGTAGGCCTTGGGCACATGCTTGTGCATGCCCTCCATGAAGATCGTGATGCCGATGGTTATCAGAAATGAGAGCGCCAGGATCTTGAGGGCCGGATGGGCCAGGATGAAGTCGCCGATGGGTCTGGCAAAGATCAGGATCGCCGCAAATGAGACCATGACCGCCGAGATGATGATCCAGACCTGATTGGTCAGGCCCACGGCCGTGATGACCGAGTCCACTGAAAAGACGATGTCCAGCAGCACGATCTGGCCGATGACCGCGGCGAAACTCTTGGACCCGTCCTCGGCCTGCGGCTGTTCATCCTCCAGGCTGATGGTGTTGTGGATCTCGTGGACCGCCTTGTAGAGCAGGAACATGCCGCCGGCGATCAGAATCAGGTCGCGCACCGAGAAGTGCGAGAGCACCGGCTTGGTCAGGCTGGCCAGGGCCAGGATTGCCAGCAGCATCAGAATGCGGGCCACCAGGGCCAGGGCCAGGCCGAAGATGCGCGCCTTGTTGCGCTGGGCTTCGGGCAGGCGCCCCACAAAGATTGAGATAACCAGAATGTTGTCGACCCCCAGGACCAGTTCGAGTCCGATCAGCAGGGCCAGAATCGCCATAGCATCAGCCATAAATCCTCCTAATTCAAAACAGTTGGAAGACTATAGCAGAGCCGGTCTCTGATTTGAACCGTGAAGATTTTGCCGGAAAAATCTGCCGCCTCCACCCGGCGGGATCAGTCCGATCATGCAGCACAGCCATTTTGGCGGCGGGGCATGAATGTTGCTCTGTGAGGTGCTGATACTTAAGCAGCACGGAGGCAGCAGATATGGATATTCGCGGTATTGGTCGCTACCAGAGCATGGGGGCTGACGCAATCTTTGGCACCCGGACCATTGCCGAAAGCCGGGGCGGCAAACCCGGCGAGGATCGGATCAGTTTTTCATCCCGGGCCGTGATCAGCTCCCAGCGGACCATGATGGGCCTGGACCCGGACTCCATCGAGGTTTCGCTGCCCGAGCTGGAAAAGATTATCAGCCAGGATTTAAACGCGCTGGAGAAGAAGCTGCGCATGCTCGCCGGCGGCATAAATGTCTCGCTGGGCATCGGTTCCCAGGGCGAGGTGCTGGTGGGCGGCAACCATCCCAAGCGCGAACAGCTGCAGGTTGTCTTGAATGAGAGCGCCGACGTTGTGGAGCGCATGCGCCGCCTGAGCAGTGACAGCCGTTTTCTTAAGGCGGCCCGGGAAAACAGTGCCTTCATGATCGATGAGTCCGATCCGGGTCAGATGGTGGCCGACTTCATTCAGACCATGGGCCGCGCCCGGCGCCAGCCCTTCAGTCTGAACTACTCCGGCGGCCGTATAACGTCCTCCCCAGGGGGTGTCGTCAGCTCTGCTGGCTGACGATACCCCCGTCCTCATAAGTCTTGGACTTTTTGAAGTTTAAGAACTATACTTAACCAATCTTCCCGTAACTTTTTGGAGGTTTTCCCATGAAAAAGATTGTTCCGTTTCTTATTATATCGCTTCTGATATTGGGCGGCTGCGGCAGCAGCGATGATGATGTGCCCTGGTGGGCCGCGGTCAGCAACGTTACCATCAGCAATGTGGTTGTTGATGATCTGAGCAGCGCCGGCGCCGACCCCGTGACCGGCGATGTCAAGGTGACCTTTGATATCACCGTGGATGGCATCAGCCCTTCGGATGTGCTGCTGGAGTATAAGGGTGGCAGCGTGGGTGAGACCTGGACCAGCGTGGCCGCCAAGGGCGAGAGCACTGCTTTGACCACCGGCACCGGCAAGAGCATTGTCTGGAACTCGTCGACCTATCAGGCCGGCGCCGCCAGTGCCAGCTACTCCCTGCGTCTGAGCCCGTCCGGACTGGTTAACGGCGCGGCTGTTACTTCGTCAGCCTTCAATCTGGACAATACCGGGAGTGAGCGCTACTGGGCTAAGGCCTATGGCGTGGCTTTGCAGTCAATCGTCGGACGTGCCGTGAGTGAATCTCTGGACGGAACTTATTTTGTGGCCGGTGAGAATAATGATGGTTTTAGTCGGCTCTGGGTTGCCAAGCTGGGATCTGACGGCACCGCGCTCTGGGATAAGAAGTTTAGTGCTGCTGTCGGCGAGGCCCGGGCTGTAGCGGCGACTCCCGACGGCGGCTGCGTGGTTGCCGGTGTATATGATTCCAAACCGGCCATCTTCAGGCTGAGTTCAGCCGGTGCAGTCAGCTGGTTCAAAACCTATGATACGGCCGGCTATTTTAGCTCTATCCGCTACTTCAGCGATACTACCGGTGAGTATATGGTTGCGGCCGGCAAGAACAGCGGCAATGATGCCTGGTTGCTGAAGCTTACCAGCAGCGGTGCGGTCGGCTGGCAGTACAGTTATGGTTCTGATTCCGAGTTTAACTCCATCCGTCAGACCTCTGATCTGGGCTATATTGCCTGTGGTACTATCTCTACCAGAAATAATGACATCTGGGTCGTCAGGCTGAGCTCTGCCGGTGGTGTGGTCTGGCAGCAGGCCTTTGACTGGGCCGCTAGCGCTGAGGTTGGTTTTGATGCCCAGCCGATGGCTAATGGCGGCTATGTTGTCTTGGGTAATTCTGATCAGAGAACCAAAGATGCAGTTGTGTTCGTCTTGAAGTCAGACGGTTCTGTTGATTTGACTTGGAACCAGGGTCAGGCCGCCATTCTTGGAGATACCGCCAGAGCCGAGATGGTCATCGGCGGTGGATTGCGGCAGAATTCTGATGGCAGTTTTATGGTGGCCACTGATACTCCTGTTGGAGCTGGTTCGCGGGCCATCTGGTTCTTTAAATTGAGCAATGTGGCAAATAATGCAGTTATAAGTCAACAGCTCACCATGGCTGGTGATGGTGCTGACGATGTAAGGGGTCTGATTGCCACAACCTACAGTGATATTGTCATGGTTGGTAGCTCTACCAGTAATTTTGCCCCCGGAGTGACCGGTACTCAGGACCTTTGGACTCTGCGGGTGGCCGCCAGTGGTGCATGTAATGGTTTTGAGGTTCCCATCAATGTAGTTGCGTCGGTTTATGATCAGACGTTGTTGGCTGCAACCACCAATGCAACACCAACTGCCACGGGAGCGGTACCGGCGGCCTTGAGTCTGACACCGGTCAATACCTCGGTTGTAACCACCACCCAGGCACCATAACTTTTATTATCACAGCGGGCTCCGGCCCGCTCATTTATTTGAGGAGGCTGTTATGCGCAGATTCGCACCTGTAGTCTTAATTCTGTTCCTTTCATCGCCGCTGCTGGCCGGCGACTATGAGCGCACGCTGGAACGCGCCACCCCGAACAGCGAGGCCGGCTATGAGCTTGAGAAGCCGGTCAAGGCTGTGGCCATGCCCATCCCCTTGTCCAATCCCACCATCGGCACCGGGCTGGGGCTGGCGGTCATGACTATCTACAACGTCGATGAGGGCTCGCCCGACTCCAGCACCATCCTGGGCGGTCTCTATACCAACAGCGACAGCTGGTTGGTGGGCCTGGCCCAGGATACCTATCTGAAGGATGATGAGTACCGGGTCAATGCTGCCCTGGGCTATGGCGACATGAATCTGAAGTTCTACGGCATCGGCTATAAGGCCGGTAGCTTGGGGATCTATCTGCCCATCAATCAGAAGTTTGCGGCCTTCATTCCCGGTTTCCAGGCCCATGTGGGCCACGACATCTATCTGGGGGCGCGCCTGCGCTACCTGCAGGTCAACACCGATTTCGATCTTAAAAACCTGGGCTATGTGCTGGCCCCCCAGTATCCCTATCTGCACTACCTCCCGCGTATCGAGCTCAATTCGGTCACCTCGGGCCTGGGGCTGCTGGTGAGCTATGACACGCGTGACAACAAGATGAATGCCAGCGACGGCATCTTTATCGATCTCTCAACCAACTGGGCCGCCAAGTCGCTCGGTTCGGACAATACCTATCAGATATATGAGGGCGCCTTTAACCTCTATGAGGAGGTGGCGCCGACTCATGTGCTGGCCTACCGGCTCTATGGCCGCCTCGGTTACGGGGATGTGCCCTTCTATGACCTGAGCATGTTCGGCAGTATGAATGACCTGCGCGGCTACGTCGGCGGGCAGTACCGCGACAAGATGATGCTGGCCACCCAGCTGGAGTACCGCTGGCAGTTTCATGAGCGCGTCGGCCTGGTCAGCTTCCTTGGCGTGGGGCGCGTGGCCCATAAGGTCAGTGATTTCAAATTTGATAAGCTGTTGCCCAGCCTCGGTTTCGGCCTGCGCTACATGGCGGAGACCGAAAATCGGGTCAATATGAGCATTGACTTGGCCTGGGGCAAGGATGACTACGCCCTATACTTTGCCATCGGCGAAGCCTTCTAGCTTACCGGCACCTCATGGTCGACGGTTTGGAAGATCTCTCTGATCTTCAGCAGGTCGGCCCGTTTGTCGCCGCTGGTATGGATGTGGCCCATGTAGCGGATGCGGCGCTCTTCAAAATCTTTGAAGAGCATGGCGATGGGCACGCCGGCCTGATCGGCGATGTGCCAGAAGCCGGTCTTGATCTGGTTGACGTTTTTGCGCGTGCCCTCCGGAAAGATGAAGGGGATGAAGTTGTCGCGCGCTTTGAACTCGCCAACCAGTTGACCCACCACATCGGTCTTGGCTCCGCGGTCGATGGGGATCACGTGCATGGCCTTGAAGATGACGCTCATGGGCCAGAACATCCACTCCTTCTTGAGCATGGGGCTGGCCTGCATCTGGTTGATGAATGAGAATGCCACGCCGATGGGCGCATCAATATTGGATGTGTGCGGAAAGCCGATCAGCACGAAACGGTTGCCCAGCTCCTTGGGCAGTCGGTCGCAGCGCCAGCCTGTAATTTTAAAAAAGCCGGCCCCGATTGTATATTTAATTCTGGCCATAATCTTGGACATCATCTACCTCACTATTTGTTTTTCACGGGTTTTCCACCCTATCATGCGTTAAGTTTCCAAAAAACCGATTTTTTTTATTCTTATTTCTTATGTTTTGATTCGCATAATATATTGTAAATATTGACAAAAAGATCACGAGGTATCCCAAAGGTATACCTCGTGATCATCAAAAAGGTATCCTTTGGGATACTTACGGAGCCTGATCAAGTTGTGCTAGATTAGCATTTAAGAATGGTTGTTGTTGTATTTACGAGTACTTACCATCTTAGAAAAAATTTGAGGGAGAAGGGATTATGGCATCAAAACATCAGGTTCTTTATATTCAGAAGAGTGATCGTGAAAGTGCACATGAATGTATCAGACTGCTCGGTGGCAAGAATTCCGACGGTTCCGAGTGGGAGATCTCTCCGTGCCAGGCAATCGCCGGTATTGAGCTTGGAGAGTGGGGATTCTATGTTGACGCCAATGGCAACAAGACCGACGTGGTTGTGGCGGTAACCGAATCCGGTGAGAAGTATCTCAAGACCATCCTTGATGACGAGCATCCCGAGAATTTGCTAAATCTGGGCTAGACAAAGCCGGGGGCATCTGCCCCCGACTTCTCTGCCTTCAACAGATCGGGCTTGCCTTCAGCGGGCCGGGCTCTATTAAAATCTGTAGGAGGTAGCGCATGTTGGAGTTAAAACACGACCCGCTGCAGATATTCAAAGATTCCCAGACGCCGGTCGGCATCTATGCCCGACACTACTGGCTGCATGAGCATGATCAGCACTGGCAGCGCGATCATGACATTGCCGCCCGCCATCTCTATTCAAACCAGTGGGCCGACGGCTCCTGGGAGAACTCCTCGATCTGGACCATCAGCCGTCTTTTCGGCCTGCACCTCTGTGTGCGTGAACTGGATGAGCAGAGCGAGCGCGGGCTAAACTGGCTGATCAGCCACCATCTGGAGAGCGAGCATAGGGCCGGCAAGGTCGGGGCCGATGAACTGGCGGGCCTGCCCTTTGTCAAGTCCGACAATCGGACTCTCTATCTGACGGCGAGTCTATTTCTGGCCACCATCTTCGGCCTGGGCGGAGATACAAGGGTCATGGCGGCCTATAATGGGCTGGCTGCCGAGGGCGTGGCGGCCTGGATTCCGCCGGCCAATTTCAGCAACATTCTGCGCTGCTTTGTGGTCCATCCCGATTTCGTCAGCGGGCCCGAGGTTAAGGAGGCGGTGCACGGCCTGGCCGCGATTCAGCAGGATGACGGCCGCTGGCCTGAGCTCAATTTTTATCAGACCTTTAATGTTCTGGGGCATATCAGCGGTTCCTCGGCCGAAAAACAGCTGCAGCAGGCCGCCGTCTATCTGACGGAGCATCAGAATCGCGACGGCAGCTGGGGCCGCACGCACCCGGAGTGGAACACCTTTCTGATCGTGCACGCCCTGAAACGCAAGGGTTTGATATAGTCGCTGGTTATGGATGATCTGAGCCTGAGGACGCCCCGACTGGACCCGGCTGATCAGGTGCTGTTCGTCAAACAGTCGGTTTGCAACAATCTCAACCGTGCCCGGCTGATCTCGCTGCTGCTGATGCTGCAGTCGCTGCTCTATCTGCTGATCGCCTACATGGTCTACGGGGCGGCCGAGGTCAATCAGACCCTGGTCGCGGTTGTCGGCAGCCTTAAAATGGTGCTGGCGGTGCTCTTCGGCACGCCCGCCCTGATCGTGCTCCTGGCCCAGGGTCATCCCGGCAGTCGTCATGTGCAGTGGCTGATACTGATGATTACCATCGCCTACGGGGTGGTCCTCTCCCTGGTGGCGGATGATCTGATATACATCTATTTTACAATTCTGCTGCTCTCGGTTCTGATCAGCCTCAGCAAGGTAGAGCTGGTCATACTCATGCTGCTGGCGACACTCCTGATGGTCAGCGTGGTTCTGCTGAGTGGCGGGTGGGGGGGCGATGCGATCCTGGCGGTGGCCGATATCTGCATCCTGAGTATTGTGGCGCTGCTGATCTCGCATGTCATGCGGGTCCAGCGCCTGAACCGCTTCATGCGCGAACAGGTCATTGAGACCCAGAACCGGGACCTGGAGAGGGCCAACCGGGAACTGGCCAGGCTCTCGGCCCTGGATGGTCTGACATCACTGGCCAACCGCCGCAGCTTTGACGAACACCTCGGCCAGGAGTGGCAGCGCGCCAGGCGTTCCGGCGTTGTGCTGAGCCTGCTGATGATCGATGTGGACCTCTTTAAGAAGTATAACGATGCCTATGGCCACCTGGCCGGTGACGACTGCCTCAGAAAGGTGGCCGGGGCCCTGCAGCAGGAGATCAGACGGCCGGCGGATCTGCTGGCGCGCTACGGTGGCGAGGAGTTCTGCGTGATCCTGCCTGAAACTGAGCTGAGGGGTGCGCTGACCATGGCCGAGAATCTTTGCAGCGCCGTGCGCCGCCTGCAGATCAGGCATCAGTTGTCGGCCTGGGGGCATGTGACGGTCAGTATCGGGGCGGCCAGCCTGCAGGCCGATGCAGGGGCCGACCCCCAGGCTCTGATTGAAGCGGCCGACGCCGCCCTCTACCGAGCCAAGAGCGCCGGCCGCAACCGCGTCGCCGATTGAATCACCTCTGTTGACGCCTTCGGATAATCGTGTGAAAATTGCGTCAACAGGAGGAGTTATGCAATTGACTGAAATGTTTGATCTTGAAGTTCTGCTCTACCGTCCGTTGATCACCCCTGACGAGTGGCTGACCAGCATGCCCTGGGTCGAGGTCGAGGCCTTCGGCCGCAGCTGGCTGCTGATGGAGCCCAGCTCAACCTTCTTCGTCTACTTTCTCGGCATCATAACCATCATTTGCGGCATTCATTTTCTGCGGATTGCCGCGGGCCAGAAATCGCGTCGCTGGTGGGGCATCTCGTTGATTCTCTGGGGTCTGGGAGCGCTCTCGGCCGGCACCAGCTATCAGATCTTCAGCTATGAGCTCAAGTGCGCCGGCCGTGAGTACTGTGTCTGGACCAGCTACTGGGAAATTGCCTATCTGCTGCTGTCGGTCGGCAGCCTGAACGCCATGATGGCCGGTCAGGCCTACTGCTGCAGCGGCGGCCGCCTGCGCCGCGGCCTGCTGGGCTATGCGGCGGCCAACATGCTGACCTACACTTTTGTTCTGCTGCTGGGCTGCTATCTGCCCCAGCGCTTGATGATATCTTTTGAGCTGATGCTGCTCTTTCTGGCTCCCAGCGTGATTGCCTTCGTGGTTCTGAACGCGGTGCGTTATGCGCGCCACAAGCTCTCCATGGATGCGGCCCAGATCGGCACCTGGGTGGGGCTGGGGCTGGTGATTGTCTGCTACTACGGCTATTTTCTGGCCGGCTGCACCGAGAAGCTCTGGGCGCGCGGCATCTGGTTCTCGGCCAATGATGTGCTGCACATCACGTTGATATTCTGGATGATCTACATCGTGGGCGTGACATCGCGCCGGATTCATGATTTTAATGGGGAACTATGAACAGCTGCTTCCCTGAATCCATCACCAAGTTGCCCCAGGCCGACATCCCGCTGGACGGGATCACGGCCTATGTTTCCCAGTCGGAGAACCATCAGATCATCTTCATGCAGTTTGCCAAGGATATAACTCTGCCGGCCCATGCCCATTGCGCCCAGATCGGTATTGTGTTGCAGGGGCGTATCGATCTGGTGATTGACGGCCGGTCGCAGACCTACCGCAAGGGTGACCAGTACCACATTCCGCTGGGCGTCAGACATTCCGGCAAGATCTACGCCGGCTATGCCGATGTCTCCTTCTTCAATGATCCCAACCGCTATCAGCTGAAAGAGCCGGCGGTTTGACAAAATTTTGAAAATTTTTGTTTTGGCACTTCTGATGATGTCTATGATCTGATATGCTGAAAGCCGCTCCTTTGATTTTTGCTCACGCTGAATTGATCTGCAGTTGATAATCAGGAGGTATACCTATGCCGTGCGAGGTGGTGTATGCGGATGGCGGACTTTCCATCCGCTACTACGGGGTGCTGACCAGCGCCGAGATCTATGACTCATTCCAGTGCCGACTCAATCATCCGGAGCAGCTGATGAATTTTTCGACCATCGTGGCCGACTATACGGATGTGGCTGAGATGCGGGTTCCGGACCTTAATATTCAGCTCTTGGCCGAACAGTATCAGCAGATGTCCAAGCATGCGGCCGGCGTGATGGTGGCCGTGATTGCGCCCAGCGACCTGCAGTACGGCCTCGGCCGCATGTGGCAGGCCCACCTGGGCGAGATGCTCTGGGAACATATGATCTTCCGCAGCCGTGACGAGGCTGATAGCTGGCTGGAGAGCAAAAGGCGGCAGCGCCGCTGGGGGTAGCCTGATTCCGCTGTAGCCGGGAGCCTCTCAAATTTCTGGAAATCCAGCCGCCTGGTAGGGTGCCTGACGTGTGGGGCAGTCCAGACGCGAACAGTTGCGGCAGTTGCTGAAATTGTCTGCTGAGCGGAAATAGATCCCGCTGACAGATTTGAGCGGTTTCATCAGACAGTTGGGCATCAGCTGGATGCCAATCGCGGCCGGAGCGTCGCCCAGCAGCTCAAAAATCAGCGGCAGCTGCTCAAGATTCCACTGGGGCAGTGATCCCGGCGTAAGGCAGGCCAGATCCGGCACGGCAAGCTGCGCCTGCAGATATTGGGTCGCGCTGTTCAGGGCGCTGATCTGAATATATTCGAGCCAGAACTTATGCAGCGGCCTGGTCAGGGTTTTGGAAAATTCGGCCAGTTCACGGCCGCAGGTGGCGGCAAACGGATAGACCGTCGGGCTCAGCTGTTCATGCAGCAGGGCGCTGCTGAATTTGATGCCGCCGATAGCGAGGGTGGGCCCGTCTGCGCGGACAACGGTCTCTGCCTGATAGACCGCTTTGGGTCTGGCTGCGGCCAGCGCTTCGCTCAGCAGCATCCTAAAATCAACCTCCTGGCGTGATCCCGGTTGAATGCGCAATTGGGTCTGGAGCTGCTCAGTCTGCGGGTTAAATGGAATGTTGGTAAAGATCGGCATGACTCCCCCTTAAAAAGCCAAGGCCTGCATGAAGTGTTGCTGGAACGACGGGCAGGCCGAGAGGTTGACGGTATCGATGCGGTCGCGCAGTTCGCAGGCATGGCCATAGAAACCAGGCTCGCTCAGGGTGGATCGGGCGGCAGCAAGACTGGTGTTGCCGGCATAGTGCCAGTTAGCGCCGCTCAGGGCTGGTAAGAATCTGAGCCGTCTGAAATTTTCAAGGTTGAGATTTTGTCCGAAGGCTCCCGCAATGTAGACATTATCGATCTGATCCAGTCCGAGCAGTTCGGCGGCGCACAGGCTGGCCGCCTTGGCCAACTGGAAATTGCGGATATCGGCCTGGCTCAGACTGATCTGGTCAAAGAGGCGCAGGCCATGGTCCATCCGTCTGACCTGGTCAGGCAGCTGGCCGTCTGGGCGGATGCGCCCGGTCGTATCAATGATATCGTGCCGCAGCAGATTGGCCAGCAGATCAATCAGGCCGGTGCCGCTGAGGCCGGCCGGCGCGCCGCCGCCGATGGTTTCATATTGCCAATCATGGCTGATATGGCTGATGGCCCCCGGGGTGGCTGTCATGCCGCAGCTGATGTTCATGCCCTCCAGGGCGGGGCCCATGGCGCAGGAGGTGGCCAAGATGCGGCCCGCCTTATCGATCACAAACATTTCGCCATTGGTGCCCAGATCGACAAACAGCGTGCCGGGGCCGCTCTCGTGCAGCAGGGCTAGCCCGCCCACCAGATCGGCGCCGATAAATGCGTCGACGACTGGCAAGATTGTCGTCCTGTCGATATTCAGGCTGCCGAAATCTGTCAGCGGAGGCTTAAACGGTGCCCGGCCCAGGGGGGCGGTGTCGAGCCCCAGCAGCAGGTAGAGCATGGTGGTGTTGGCGCTGATGGCGATCTGCTCAATCTCAGCGCCGCGCATGGCGCTGGCGAGGGTCTGGTTGATCAGGCTCTGCATGTGGCGGGCTGCTTCGGGCGCGCGGGCCGCCCGGATGCGCGAGATGACATCATGTCCGTAGCGGCGCTGGGGATTGAGATATGTTTTTTCGGTCCCGTCGTCAAAGCTCAGTTTGATGGTGGTGGTGCCGATATCGATGGCCGCGCGGCTGGCGGCAGGGGGGGGATCTTGCGCCTGCTGGCGCCGGGCGTGCAGCGCTACCGTCAGGTCACCATCCAGATATGTCTGGCAGGCCAGTCTGGGTACGCTTGTGGTGGTCTCAGCCCTGACCTCAACGCGGCATTTGCCGCAGCTGCCGCGGCCACCGCAGGCCGTCTCGAGCCCGATGCCCATCTCCAGCAAGGCATCGGCCAGCCGTGTGCCGGCGGCAAAATTGGCGCTGCTGCCGTCAGAGAGGCTGAGCCGGCAAGTTTTCATCCGCGCCGGGTGCGCCACTCCAGGGCGGCGTCGATAAAGCTGTCCAGGTTCTCGGGTGGGGTGTCCGGCACCATGTCGCAGCCGGTGGCCAGGATGAAGTCGCGGCCCTGCATGCTCTCCAGGAGGCTGGTCACGGCGTTGTGGATCTCCTGGGGTGAGCCGTTCTGCAGCAGCGCCACCGGATCGATGTTGCCCATCAGGGACACCCCTGCCGGGGGCGTTATGCTGCTGAAATCAACCTGCCAGTCCAGGCTGAGCGCTTTAATGTTGGCCGTCGCCGCCAGCGCCTGGGCGTGGGGGGTTGTGTCGCCGCAGACATGCAGCACCGCCTGGGGGATCTGGGCTGTCAGCTCGGCGATGGTCCCGGCGATCTGGCTGCTGTAGGCCTGCGGCGCAAAGATCAGGGCCTGGGGCTCCAGAATGACGATATAGTCGGCACCCGCCGCGCAGAGGGCCCGGGCATAGGGCTTGATGACGGCGCAGGCCTGCTGCAGCACATTTTCAAACTCGGCCTTGTTGCGCCGCGAGAGCATGATCAGGGGGGTGATGCCATAGATGTGGGCCGCCAGCGTCACCGGCCCCACCACGTAGGAGACCAGCGGTTTGTCTGTCTGGGCGCGGATCAGCGTCACGGCCTCAAGGTTGACGCGCATGGGCTCGCTCTGCCAGGGGTCCGGCAGAGGGCCGAACGCGCCCGGATGATTGCTGATGGCCGGCACCCGGCCCTTGAATTCATAGGCGCAGCCCAGGGCGCGCGCCTCGATGGAGGTGTCCATCAGGCTATAGACCAGCTCGATGGCCGGGAAGCGCTGGCTGAAGGCGGCGACGGCTTCGGCCTGCACTGTCGGCTTGAAGATGGCGTCCTGCGGCGCAGCCCCGATCAGGTTGATGCCCATGGCCGTTCCTAACGGCGCAATCAGGTTCATGCCATGCTCTCGCTCAGCTGGGCGAACATCTTGACGGCATCCACCGCCGTGGCGGTATAGACATCGGCACCCATCTCATCTTTAAGCTGCTCCGAGGTGCAGGCGCCGCCGATGAAGACGCTGACGCGCTCCCTGAGGCCTTCGCTCTGCAGGGTTCTGACCACATCGCCAATGCTGTCCACCATGGTGCTCAGCAGGCAGGATAGTCCCACCAGGCGTGCGCCGCTCTCTTTGACGGCGCTGACAATGCGCGCGGTGGGCACGTCGACGCCCAGGTCGATCACGTCGAAGCCGTTGGCATCCAACAGCATGCAGACAATGTTTTTGCCGATCTCATGGATGTCGCCCTGGACCGTGGCCATGACCACCTTGCCCTTATTGACAACTTCGGCCGGGTTGATGCGGGCTTTGAGGGTGGGCATGATCTCATTCACGATCTCACCCGCCATGACCAGGTCGGCCAGGAAATATTCGCCGCTGTTAAATTTTTCGCCGACCACATCCAGACCTTTGCAGACTCCGTCCTGAATAATGCTCAGGGGCGAGAGGCCCTCATCCAGGCATAGCTGCACAACCTGCTCGATATTGTCAAAGTCCAGTTCATCAATAGCCTTGATGACGGCGTCAATTGAATTGATCATGCTATCCTCCGTTAGTTTAAATTGATAGGGTAGCTGCCATATTTGTGGCAGGCCTCGATCATCACTTTCAGCTTGGCGGCCGGCATGTTGCTCATGCCGTGGATTGGTCCCAGCAGGTAACGGCCGCCCGGGCCCATCTTTTTGATCAGCTGCTGCACCATCTCCACAACCTCTTCATCGCGGGAGCGCTCCGTCAGCAGGTAGTCGATGCCGACGCCGCCGATCATGGTGACGCGATCGCCGTGCACCTCCTTTTGCTTGAAGATGTCGACCGTGGAGGTGTTCTCATAGGCATGCAGGCCGTCGACGCCCCAGTCGATCAGGGTGTCGAAGAGCACCGTGTTGTCACCGCAGGAGTGCAGGATATATTTGCCGCCGCGATCATGGACGGCCTTGATGATGCGCCGGTAGGAGGGTCCGAAGAGCTGATCGATCATTTTGGGGTTCATCATGGGGCCGGTCTTGAATGCGAAATCATCCGACTGCAGGATGATCTCGACGCCCGCATCCAGCATGGCCAGCGATGTTTTCAGGCAGAGCTCCTCGGCCATGGCGATGAAGCGTTCCACCAGATCTTTCTCCTTGCGGATCCAGAAGGGCACCTTTTCGAAGCCGATGGTCCAGAGCAGCGACTCCTGGATGCCGTAGGCTGAGGCCTGGCCGCAAAAGCAGATTTGATCGCCATAACGCGCCAGCATTTTCTTGAAAAATTTGTAGGCGCGCTGGGCGACCGCGTCGGCGTCGGGCCAGTAGGGCCAGGCTTCAAACTCTGCGCGGCTGGTGATGCCCGGGCCCTTGTACATGTAGGTCATGTTGCCGTAGCCGTCATCCTGCATCTCAAAGAGGGCGCCGGTGTAGCGGGCCATGTTCTTGGCGTCCAGGACGATAAAGGTTTCATCGTAGAGGGCCCAGGTCGCGTCAAATCCCAGCTGGGCGGCGGCCTTGATGCGCTTGTCCATGCCGCTGGTGATGGCCGGCTGCACGAAGGGTTTCGTCATCTGGGGCCCCCATTTGTTCAGGAGCGCCTGGGTGACGGGGTTGGCGAGGGTGGTCTTGGTCTGGATCAGGGGCTGCCCCAGAACCTCGAAAACGGTGCGCTCCTCAAGGCCGGCGCAGAATGTGGGTATCCGGTCAACCGGTTTACCCTCCATGGTTCTGAGAATTCGTTCGGTTGGGTTCATATCTTCCTCCAATAAGTCAAATATAGAATAATCAATGTATCTGGTCTTACCAGTACGCCGGCTCGCACGGGGTTGTCAAGTGCAATCTGGTAAGGCCAGATTCCGGACCAGAGGAATCTGCGGCGGCTGTTTTAAGGAATGAGTTGTACTTTGGAGACAGGCGGAGGTCAGCCGGTCCTGAGGTTGATGGAACGCTCTTGCTCGGTAAGCTTGAGGCTGGTGATTAAACGGTTTTCGGCGTAGAGGACGGCATCATCCATAACCTGCCGGGCCGTTGGTGCATCATGTTTGGCCAGGGCGTCCAATAGCTCGTTGACGAAGGTGGTGGTGGCGGCCTTGGTGCCGTCCAGCTGATAGTAATAATCGGTGTAGTGGCGGTAAATTGGTTTGACCGCATTGTAGATCAACTTGGTGATCAGATCGTTCATTATCTCAAAAAGGCTAAAGTGAAAATTGAAGTCAGCCTCGGAGACGGCCTCCGGATTATTGAGGCTGGCAATCAGCTTCTGGCCGGCCTGCTGCATGGCGCGCAGATCCTCGGCGCTGATGACCTTGGCAACCTCAAAAGCCACAAAGGGCGCGATCATGCGGCGTGTGCGCAAGAGTGACAGGATAATGGTGGAATCAATCTCTTCGGTGGTCTGCATGATGTGGACCAGCAGTTCCAGTGAGGCGGCCGACTGGTAATCGGTTACAAATGTGCCGCTCTTGGGGACCGATTTGACCAGCCCCAGCTGGGTCAGGTGCGTGATGGCCTCACGCACCACCGGCCGGCTGACGCGGTAACGCTCAGCCAGAGTGCGCTCGGAGGGGAAACGGCTGTGGGGTTTTAATTCGCCCTTGAAGATCGCCAGCTCAAGTTCGCGGGCAATCTTCTGTGGTTCGCTCTCATGCATTTGCTTGACTCCTGATTAGCAGAAATACTTCAAGCGTGAGGTTTGGTCAATCGTGCTGTGCTTTTGCCGGTCCGCGGCCGGGGTGCAGGTATCCTTTCGGATACTTACACGCCGGTGAAATCTATGCTAGGTTGTGCATATTGAGACTCGTCCTTAAGGGGGAGTTGTATGCGCAAGGCCTGTCTGACGTTCCTGTTGATCCTGCTGCTGGTAAGCGGCGCCCTGGCGGCTGAGTTCTGGGGCTCCCGCAAATCTGATGTCTATCACTATCCATCCTGCCGCTGGGCGCAGAAGATCTATCCTGAGAATCGGCTTGTTTTTGCTAGTCCGGCCGAGGCGCGGGCGGCTGGGTATCGGGGGTGTCGGGTTTGTTGTCCGCCGGATGGAAACATTAACTTTGTTGGAGTTTCAAATGTTGTTGTAAATATTTCTGAATAAGGAGGGATTTGAAATGCATGTTCAATATCACTTAGGAGCTCCAGATAAATTTGCTAAACGTGATGCCAGAGAGATGGTTGCAGCGAAACCATATCGCACTGAGTTTGAAAGAGATCGTGATAGAGTTTTGTATTCAAAAGAATTTAGACGGCTAAGCGGAAAAACTCAGGTTTTTGTTTCATCTTCAGACAATGTTAGAACACGATTAACTCATACTCTAGAGGTAAGTCAGATTGCACGAACTACAGCAAGAAATCTTTCTCTAGATGAAATTTTAACTGAAGCCATTGCATTGGCGCATGATGTTGGACATACGCCTTTTGGTCATGTTGGCGAGCAAACGTTGAATTCAATAATGTGTGGCTGCGATAAGTTGGCTGAATTCCAGCTAGAGATGAAGAATAAAGATAAGGGTTTTAAGCATAATTGGCAGGGCATTCGAGTTTTGTCAGAATTAGAACAACGGTATAATTCGTTTGGGCTGAATTTAACCAATTATACGCTGTGGGGTGTTGTTAATCATACCAGAGATTCATGGGGCGATTGTAAGAACAAGGGCGAGGGTGATGGTCAATGCTACAGTAAATTGAATCCCCAGGATTGCGTCGGACTTCGTGATCTTGGATTTTATGATAAATACAAAGGTTCTCTGTTGGCAGACAGCGTTAGTCCAGCGTGGTCATTTGAGGCTGATGTAGTTAAGATTGCAGATGAGATTGCTCAGCGGCATCATGATATTGAAGATGCTTTGTATATGAAAATAATTGACCGGGACGAATTATTAAACGAGATTGACGAACGATTTAGTAATCATTTTGATTATGAAGATGAGAAACTATTTACAGAATTAATGTCAAAGAGAGAGTTGGTATTCTTCCTCCCCCAAATGTCTAAGTTTATAGTCCACTTCTTGAATAAGAACTTGATTTTGAATTCGTCATCTAATCTGAATAAATTTATAAAGGACAATTCGATTTCTTCTAAAGAAGATTTTGCTCAGAAATATATAGGCATTAATTATTGTGACATTAATAGCCTGATTAGCTATGAAACTGAATTTGAAAAGAATGAGAAGAATTTTCAAGAATTCTTGCGTAATCGTATTCTGAATTCTTTTGACGCGCAGCGAATGGACGGGAAAGGAAAATTTGTAATTCGTAGATTGTTCAAAGCGTATTTAACGAATCCTAGGCAGTTGCATGATTCAACAATTACATATGTATTCAAAATGTATGATCCTGAAATGGTAAGTAATCTTAATGTTGAATCAAAACAGTTAGGTGATATGAGAAATTCCATAGATTCAGTGTCTTATAGGCAAGATAAGAATTTTCAAATTGCATTATTAAGAGGAATTTGTGACCACCTCGCAGGTATGACCGATTCATTTGCAATAGATGAGTTTAAGCGGTTGTATGGTTAATGTTAGTATTATTTACGTTAAATAGCGTTAAACACCCCGTCAGTTCAGCCCCAACTCGGAATCCAGTGTCTTTAAGCCGCTGGATTCCCGCCTGCGCGGGAATGACATCTATCCCCAAACAGATAAATCCTGTAAAATACCCACCATGCGCAAACTAATCCTACTCCTGCCCCTCCTGTTACTGGCCTGCTCCGAGCCGGCCGAACCCGAGCTTGTCATCCCGGACAAGATCCAGCAGCGTGTCAGCGACCCCCTGCGCCAGAGGGCCAGTCTGGCCAAGATCAGCTATCAGGATCAGATCTATGAATTGCTGGTATCTGAACTGCCCGACTCCGAGCCCTTGCTCAAGGAGCAGCGCGATCTGCAGGTGGCGCTCATCGAGCGGGCCGACCGGCGCTATGAGTATCTGGCTCAGAACGGCCGCATACCGCGCGGGCCATCCTTAAGCGCCTGGTTAAACTTCCAGTGGTGGGATGCGGATGAGGAGGAGTTGCGCTACCAGTCCCAGGAGTATGTCTGGCTGCAGACCCGTATCACACAGCTCAGTCAGAGCAAGTTCAAAAGCCGCGAGTGGGATCCTGTCATGGAAAAGTTTGGCCAGCAGGGCCCGCGTATGCAAAAGATCCAGCGCGATCTGAACCGGGCCCTGCATCAAGTTGAACTTGAACTAAAATAGCAGCACGGCCACGGCCGTGGTCGTGATGATCCAGAAGATGCACTTCAGGCAGCCGGCGGGCTCGAAAGCGCTTGTCAGATGGTTTAGCTGCTCCTGGGAGTCCTCGGGGCTCAGGATGTAGCGGGCGGCGTCTCTGATCTTCATGCCGGCAGCATATTTCCCCTTGCCGCAGATGTCTAATTTTACTATCTGATTACAGGTATCAGGATTTCTGATAGCGGAGAGGTCTATGGAAATTTATCAGTTGCGCACATTTATCCGGGTAGCCGAGAGCGGCAACCTGACCCGGGCCGCCGAGCAGCTCAATCTGAGCCAGCCGGCGGTCAGCGCCCACATCAAGATGCTTGAGGAGGAGTATGGCTTGCAGCTCTTCAGGCGCACCCCGCGCGGCATGCAGCTGAGTGAGGCCGGGGCGCAGCTGCTTAACAAGGCCCGCGAGATCATGGCCGCCCTGGCCGGCTTTGAGTGCGCGGCGGCGGCCATCAGCGGCCGGAGTTCGGTCGGCCTGAAGCTGGCCGTCAACACCCATCCGGAGGTCTTCCGGCTGGACGAGATGATCGAGGCGGTGCCCTGCCTCAATCTGAGCATCACCACCAGCTCCACGCCGCGCATCCTCAAGGATCTGCTGGCCGGCGAGTATGACGGCGGCTTCATCTTCGGCAAGAATGACTATGCTGAGATTGAGGCCCTCGAGCTGGCGTGCTTTGAGCTGGTGATCGTGGCGCCTGAGGCCTGGGCGGAGAGGGTCATGGGCCGACCGATCGAAGAGATCGCCAGGCTGCCCTGGGTCATGACCCCGCCCGACTGCCCCTTCACCAGAACCCTCAAGGATGCCTTTGGCGAGCTCGCCCCCGATATCCGGGTCACGGCCGACCAAGAGGCCACCCTCAAGCGCATGGTGCTGGCGGGCAAGGGGCTGAGTCTGCTGCCGCGCTTCGAGGTCGTGGAGGGCATGCTGGTCTGGGACGGGACTACCCTGCCGCTGGCCTTCTCATTCGTCTGCCGCCGGGACCGCCTCAATGAGCCGGCCCTGGTCATGATGCGCGAAGCTCTGCAGCGCATGTGGCACTAGGGGGCATCAGTTCCGGCTGATCCAGATGGGCGCCGTGACCGTGATCTGGACGTCGTCATCCTCATCCAGGATGTTCTCCTCGAAGACCTGCACAAAGTAGTAGCTCTCGCCCCTGGGCAGTTTCACGCAGGGCTTCCAGTAGAATGTTTCGGGCCTGTCGTCCAGGATCTTTTCGGCCACAATTTCACCGCCGTTGGAGATGAGCTGCAGCTTGGTAAGGGGCTCGTCGTCGCGGACGTAGATTTCAAAGGTGACGCTCTTCTGGTTGAGCTCAATCTCAGATCCCATCCAGTTTTGGCCCTGCTTGAAAATTACCTCCAGGTTGGGGTCGTCGCCCGAGAGCACCCGGCGGGCCGTCATGCCCTCAAAGATGGCCTCTCTGGTCAGCTCCTCGGCGATCACGATTGAGCGGTGGCTGTTGGTGGATAGGCTGTGGTTGTCCTGGTTGCTGGTGGGGGCGATTCTCCAGCCCTGGTCCAGGGCCACATGGTAGTAGTCCAGGTACTCGCTGTCATTGTTGCCGACACCCTTGTTGCCGGTCTCCATGGCGAAGAAGTTGTCAGCTACGTGCGCGCGGTAGTCAAACTCCTGAGTGCTCAGGAGGGGGCGGAAGACCCTGGCTTCGCGGCCCGGATGGTTGAACTGGGCCAGGGCGCCGCGCGCATCGATCCAGTCATAGATGCCGGTCAGGGTCGGCAGCAGGGCGTTGTTGCGGTAGTCATCGGTACCGTAGATGCAGATGTGGCCGTGGATGGGGCTGCTCCATTCGAAGCCGCGGATGGCGATGAACTCGTCATCCTGGTTGAAGATTTCGGCATTCTCACCCATGGCCTCCCACTCGCTGCCGAAGATCTGGATGGCGTGGTCGGTCATGGCGTAGAAGTCGTAGCCGGCCTCGTCGCGGGCCCAGCTGAAGGCCTCTGCGGGGCTGCCCTTGCCGTCGGAGATTTTGGAGTGGCTGTGGAAGTTGCCGTAGTAGAAGCTCATGCCGTCGTAGAGGGCCTCAAGATCGGGTTCATCCTTGCAGCCGCTCATCAGGGCCAGGCCCAGCAGCAGGCAGATCACGGTTCTCTTCATCGGTTTCCTCCATGCAATTTAATATATAGCCAAATCTTAATGTTTTTTATGGGATTGATCAATATATAAGTTAGAGCTGGTTGGCCAGCATGGAGGCGAAGTAGTCGCCCCAGCCGATCTGGAAGGGTTCGGTGATCTCTTCGCTTAGCTGCATGTCATGCTCGAAGAGGTCGCGCTTGAGGCGGTTGACGGTTGCGGGGTCGGAGAAGGCCAGGTTGGTCTCCATGTTGACCTTGAGGCTCAGCTTGTCGAAGTTGGCCGAGCCCAGGCAGGCCCAGCCGTCATAGACCGCGGCCTTGACGTGGGACATGCCGGGGTACTTGTAGACCCGGATCTGGTTCTCGATCAGGATGTTGGCGGCCACCAGGTTGTTGCCGTTCATGACCCAGTGGTTGCCGTTTGAGGGCAGGATGATGCGCACATCCACGCCGCGCTGGCGGGCCCGGATCAGTTCGTTGCGGATGGTGGTGTCCGAGAAGTAGGCGTTCTCGATGTAGATGTACTGCTGCGCGCGTTTGATGGCCTCCAGTTGCGCCCTGTATATCTGATGGTTGCCGGTGCGGGTGTAGAGCGGCCGGATGTCGATCTGGCCGGGCTGGTCGACGCAGGGCTGCTGGCGCTTGATCAGGCCGGTCATGGCGTAGGCGATGTCGCCGCCCAGGCCGGCATGGGCCCAGGCCTTATGGAAGTCCTTCATCAGGCGGCTGACGATCGCGCCGTCCACCTCGATCATCAGATCGTGCCACTCGTAGCGGTATTCGCGGCCGATGTTCATGCCGCCCACGAAGGAGACCTGCTCGTCGATGATGATGGTTTTGGTATGGTCGCCGGTGAACCAGGGGTTCTTGGCGGTGCGCACCTTGATGTTGGAGCCGTTCTTCAGGTAGCGCGGCATCGAGAGGGGCGCCACATAGTCGGCCGGCATGGGGCTGGTCGGGGCGGCCTTGTGGGCCATGAGGGTGCCCAGCTCGTCGGTCAGAACTTTGACCTGGATGGTCTCTGACTTCTGCTTGAGCAGGTCGGCCACGTTCTTGGCGTAGTCGTCGTTGTCGAAGATGTAGGTCTGGAAATGGATGCTCTCCTCTGCATTGTTGAGGCTCTTGAGCAGGCGCGGGAAGAAGGTCTCGCCGTCGATCAGGTAGTTGAGGGAGCCCTTGCAGCGTTCGCTGGAGACGATATGGTCAAGCTGCTCCTCCCACTCGTCAAGATTCATGGGCTGGGGGTTGAGCGGCTCAATCTCCCCGGCGGGCGGCGTCTTGCGGCCTTTGAAGATCTCCAGGGTGCTGTAGTAGGTGATTGAGCAGAGGCGCCCGATGGTGGTGAATGGATTCTTGATGAAGGTGATCAGGTGGCCCTTGATCACCACGCTGTTGAGTCCCTGCAGGGTTGTGGTCAGCAGCTGGGGCTGCTGTTCGTAGCGCAGGTGGTAGGGGTGGCTCATGAAGATGGTGCGGTTCTGGTCGCTGTCGATGTAGATGAAGTCGGTGCCGCCGGGGGTTATGTTGCCGGTGATGAAGAAGAGCTGGTGGCTGCCCAGGGCATGCGCGTACTCCCTGGTCAGGGCGGTCAGCTTTCTGCCGATGTCGGCGTCGCGGTAGGTGGCGCTGATGCGCAGGCCTTCGGCCTTGTAGTGGATGGGGCTGGCCTGGATGTGGCCCTGCTCGTCGCGGTAGAGGTAGTACTCCTGGTTGCGGAAGAGCAGCAGCACGCCCTGGTCCGGCTCCTGGGGCACGATGCCTTCGCCCAGCTTGATCATCAGCCTTTCAAAAACTTTGGGGCCGTAGATCAGGATCTGCCGGTTTTCGCCGAAGGGGCTGATGTTGGTGGGTTCCAGCCCCACCATCTGATACTGTTTATCATCCTGCCACTCGGCCTTGAGGTAGGTGCTCTTGATGTCGGCCAGCTTGATGTAGATCTGGTTATCTTTAACCTCCACCTCGGCGGGCATGATGTCGAACTCGTTGGCCGGGGCCTGGTTCTGGCTGCAGGCGCAGGAGAGCAGGAGCAGGAGCAGCAGCAGGAGATTCTTCATGTCTAGAGGCTGGCCTCAAGTACCTGCTCGACCACCTTGGGCGTGACCTCATGCTTTTCGCCCAGCTGGGTCATGCCGTGGGCCTTGATCTGTTCGATCAGGACGGGAATGCTGGAGGCGTTGATCCCGTAGTCAGAGAGCCTGGTTTTGACCTGCAGCTCCTCAAAGAAGGCGCGGGTCTTTGCGATGGCTTTGTCGATGCGCTGCTCCTCGCTGCCGCCCGCGATGTCCCAGACGCGTTGCCCGTACTGCAGCAGCTTGTCGCGCTTCTGGATTTTGCGCACCTCAAGCATGGAGGGCAGGATGATGGCCAGGGTCTGGGCGTGGTCCAGGCCGTGCAGGGCCGTAAGCTCGTGGCCCACCATATGGGTGGACCAGTCCTGGGGCACGCCCGCGCCGATCAGGCCGTTGAGGCCCAGGGTGGCGCACCACATCAGGTTGGCGCGCAGGTCGTAGTTTTGCGGCTCCTGCAGGGCCCTGGGGCCGTCTTCGATCAGACTCTTGAGCAGGCCTTCGGCGAAGCGGTCCTGCACATGGGCCTCAACCGGATAGGTCATGTACTGCTCCATGACGTGCACGAAGGTGTCGACTATGCCGTTGCTGATCTGTCGCTGGGGCAGGCTGTAGGTGGTGGTGGGGTCAAGGGCCGAGAAGCGCGGAAAGGTTGATTCGGCCGAGAAGGGCAGCTTGGTTTTGATCTCGCGCCTTGAGATGACCGAGCCGTTGTTCATCTCGGAGCCGGTGGCCGGCAGGGTCAGCACCGTGCCGAAGGGCAGGGCCTCCTTGACCACAAAGCCGAAGCTGCTGACGATCTCCCAGGGGTCGCCCTCAAAGAGCGAGGCCGCCGCGATAAATTTGGTGCCGTCGATGACCGAGCCGCCGCCCACGGCCAGGATGAAGGTGCAGCGCTTGGCCTGGATCTGGTCGACACATTTGAGCAGGGTCTCATACTCGGGGTTGGGTTCGATGCCGCCGAACTCGAAGATCTCGAAGCCCTTGAGGGCCTCCTTGACCTGTTTGAGGACGCCGTTCTTCCTGATGCTGCCGCCGCCGTAGGTCAGCATGATGCGGCTGTGCTCCGGGATCTCGGCGCTGATCTTGGCGATGGAGCCTTCTCCGAAGATGATTTTGGTCGGGTTAGAGTAGGTAAAGTTATGCATCTTTTCTCCTCCTGATAATCAATTAAACTAGTTATACACCTCAAGTTTTAAGCGGCAAGATCTAAATCAGGAAGTAGGTCCAGACCGGGATCGTGAGAATGCTCAGGCCCGTGGTGCGGATGACCATGCTGGCGGCGAATTCGGGGGCCACGCCGGCCTTGGTGCTGATGATATGGGAGGCCACGGCCGTCGGCGTAGCCAAGACCAGCACGCAGGATCCGGCATCAACCGGGCTGGCCTCCGGAAAGACCAAGCGTATCAGCAGCAGGCTGCTCAAGGGCAGCAGAATCAGTTTGCCGGCGCAGGCCAGGCTCAAGGTCAGGCGCTGGTGGCCGATGACCTTAAGCTCGGCGCCGATGGCCAGCAGGGCCAGCGGCAGGCCCATGTTGCCCAGCAATTTCAGGAAGGCGATCAGAACGTTGCCGGTGCTGGTGAGCAGCTGGTTGTCGATGCCGCGCAGGCCGAAGCTGTCCGCAACCAGGGCGCAGAGGATGCCGGCAAAGGCCGAGAGCGGGATCGGATTGAAGGTGGCGTCGATGAGCCGGCGTTTCATTGAGCCGGCCTCGGGTTTCTGCAGATAGATCAGCACTGTGCCGCCGATGACGCAGACCGGCATGTAGAAGGCGTTGATGATGGCGGCATTCAGTTTGCCGGCTTCGCCGAAGGCGCTGTAGGCCAGCGGGATACCCATGTAGGCCATGTTGGACCAGAAGGGGCCGTAGATGAAGGCCGGCCGCTGGCTGCTCTCAACGCGCATGATGGAGGCCAGGGGCAGGTAGATCACCAGCATAACCAGTATGGGCGCGATGCTGCCGAAGATCACGACCGGATTGAGCAGCTCATAAAAGGAGGCCTGGGCGATGGCCAGGAAGATGATGGCCGGCAGGCTGAAGTTGGAGATGATGGCGTTGGTGGCGCGGCGCACGTCAGGCGTCAGGATGCCGCGCAGCTGCAGCAGCTTGCCCAGGCCGAGCATGGCGAAGATGGGGATTGTGATTTCCAGAACCAGTAGAACTTTTGCCAGCATGTGATCTCCATTTTTCTCCCCTTGATATACTGCTGATCCATTGTTGTCCACCGGGCTATTGACTGAGATCTCTGCGGGCTTAGATTCTCCTTAAGAGAGTTTGGCGAGAGGTGATTATGGATCGATATCTGCGGGTTTTGATGGTTGATGCATCCAGCGGTTACTACCGCATCAAACGTTATCAGGTGGGTGACTTCTTCGGGCCGGTTGATCTGGGGCTGCACCTGGCCGGGCGCTACAACAGTCTCAACATCGGGGTCGGCCTGCTGGCCGGATCGATCTTCCCGGGCTCCAACCGCCTGGTATTTACCGGCTTCTCGCCCAACTGGGGCGGCTTCTACATCTCGAGCATGGGCGGGGCCGGGCTGGTCTTTGATGATCTGGGCATCAACCTGCTGGCCATCACCGGGCGCGCATCGACGCCGTCGATTCTCTGCCTCAACCGCGTGCACGGCGAGGAGATCCAGCTGGAGATCAGGCCGCTGGATATCTGGCGCATCTGGGATGACGGCGGCATCTACAACCTCATGCAGCATGCCTATGAGCGCTATGGCGGCGACTATCAGAGCGCGCCGCGCATCCTGGCCACCGGGCCGGCGGCCGCCATGACCGACTGCGGTGCCATCTGTTCGGTGCCCATCGACAAAAGCGGCCTGACCCATGTTGACACCTGGGCCGGGCGCGGCGGGCTGGGCTCCAAGCTCTATCAGGAGCACGGCCTGGCGGCCGTCATCTACGGCGGCACCCACATCGATGAAGATTTCCGCGACCGCAAGGTGGCCGACCTCTGGTTCAAGGAGAAGTACGACCGCAAGCTGGCGGCCAAGGATCTGGAGTCGACCACCAAGTACCGTTTTGATGAGAAGTTCGGCACCGGCGGCACCTTCGGCGTCAACTACGCCACCTTGAAGGGGCGCATGCTCTCGTTCAACTACCGCAGCATCTACATGCGCGAGCAGGACCGTCTCGATCTTCATCAGAATCTGGTGCTGGATCACTACCTGAAACAGTTCAACGAGGAGACCATCGCCGCCAAGCAGCAGAAGACCTGCGGTGAGCCCTGCGCCGCGGTCTGCAAGAAGATGCACGGCAAGTACAAGAAGGACTATGAACCCTATCAGACCATGGGGCCGCTGTGCGGCATCTTTGACCAGCGCGCCGCCGAGATGCTCAATCGGCGCTCGGACATGTACGGCTTCGATGCCATCAATTCGGGCGGCGTGCTCGCCTGGCTGCTGGAGTGCCTCTATGAGGGGCTGCTTAAGCCCGAGGATCTGGGGCTTTCGGATGTGCCCAACTTTGAGCCGGCCGGTTTCAGCGCCGAGAGCGACTCGGCCCACAATGCGCGCCTGGGCATGGGTATTCTGGACGGCATCATCAACCGGGCCGGTATTCTGGATCTGAGCGAGGGGGCGCGCAAATTTGGCCGGCACCTGGCCCGCGACCGGGGCCGCGCCGTGCTGGATCCCTTTGTCTACACCGCGTTCGCCCGCAAGGGCTGGATGGTGCCCAATCAGTACTGGACGCCCGGGGCGCTGGCGCCCATGGCGATCATGGGCAAGTACTACATGTACTACGGCAATGACTTCCTGCCGCCGCGGGCCCTGGGGCATATCAGCGCCGAGCGCTTCCGCCAGGAGCTGATCATGGACAATATGGGCATCTGCCGCTTCCATCGCGGCTGGGCCGAGGAGATGCTGCCTGAGATTGTGGAGAAGCTGCTGGGCAGCCGGGAGCGTTTTCTGCAGACAATCAGCAGCACCGCCAGCCGCATCAACAGCCGCAATGCGTCGGTCTTCTGGGAGTCACGGCGCAGCGTGGATCTGCTGCACACCTTCTTGCGCCGCGGCCGGGATGTGGAGGGCGAGACGCGGCCTGAACTTGAGTTGTGGCTGGCTCAGTTTGAGGCGAGCCCGGCCGAGGCGGCGCTGAACTTCTGGTATGAGATCCACAAGGGGATCAGTGAGTCGCTCAGGGAGCTGTAGCGGCGTTCTGTTCCTGGGTGATGCTTTTGAGGATGTCGTCCTCCTCGGTGCAGGCGCAGCCGGCCAGCAGCAGGATTACTGACAGGGCAAAGGCAAGTTTTCTCATTGTAACCTCCCGGAGGGCCACCTTATCAGAAAGAGCGGCCGTCTCAAATAAAGATGTAGCGGCAGATGCTCTCTGTCAACTCCTTGATCACAACATCTTCATCCAGCGGGTAGTCCAGGAAGCGCAGCGAGTGCAGCTGGTAGGCGATGGAGCCGTGGATGATTTTGGCGGCCAGATCAAGGTCATTTACGGCCAGTTCGCGGCTGATGTTGCCCAGCAGCTCTCTGATGTATTTGAGCTCAACACTTTCGGAACGCGTATAGATGTTGGCAATCTCCGGATCGCTGAAGCGCAGGCCGATTGTTTGGCGATGGAAGGCCTGGTCGTAGTCGAAGGCCCTGAAGGCCCGGGTGATGGCGGCCTGGATGGCCTGCTGCGGGTCGTCCGGCAGGGTTGATTCCGCGGCGGGGAACATGATCTCCAGCAGGGTGTCGATGAAGCTGTCCAGCACCTCCAGATAGAGGGTGCGCTTGTTCTTGAAGTAGCTGTAGAAGGTGCCGATGGAGACGTCGGCGGCGGCTGCGATCTCGTTGGAGGAGGTGCTGGCAAGCCCCTTCTCGGCGAAGAGTTTGCGGCCGGCCTCCATGATGCGCTTTTTTTTCTCGATGCTGCGCTGCTGGCGCGGTGTTCTTATGTTCTGCATAGGGGTTCCTGCTCTAGCAGAGCTTCCGGGGCGTGTCAATTGTCTCCCTCCTTGACAATGTGAGTTATTGCTCGTATTAGTTTTATTAATATGAGTAATAGCTCGTGTTAATAAAAGCAAGGGGTGAGTTAATGAAAATTACGCAGAAACTGCTGGATGGGAAACAATCTCGGCGCACTTTTATCAAGGGTACGGCCGCAGCCATGTTCTTGGGCGGCTGTGCTCAGAGCAAGTTCAATCGCCGGACGCCGGACTATGGCGCATTTGATGCGCTTAGCCGCAGCGGTCAGGTCAGCGGGCAGGGCGATCTGCTGCTCAGGGGCGGCATCATCGTCGACGGCAGCGGCCAGCCCATGTTCAAGGGCGACCTCCTGATCAAAGAGGGTCGAATCGAAATGGTCAGCGACAAGGAGATTCTATTTGATGGCCCGACCATCGACTGCAGCGGCCTGGTCGTGGCCCCCGGCGTGATCGACATGCACTCCCATATGGATTTTGTGCTGCACGCCAAGGATAGCCCCGAACTCTTCGAGCCCTTTGTGCGCCAGGGCGTGACCACCTTTGTGACCGGCAACTGCGGCTTTGCGGCCTCGGGCTTCAAGCAGGAGAGCCCCTACAAGGAGCAGGTCGAGGAGTACTCGGTGCTCTTTTCGGGCAAGCGCTTCAAGTTCGGCTGGGATTCGGTCAGTCAGTATCGGGAGCACATCGCCCGTAACGGTATGACGCACAACATGCTGACCCTGGCCGGCGATGGCACCACCCGCATCTCCCTGCGCGGCTATGAGCCCAAGCCCATGAACCGGGATGAGCTGAAGGAGTACCTCTATCTCATGGAGGAGGCCCTGGAGCAGGGCGCCTACGGTGCATCCCTGGGCCTGCAGTATGAGCCGGGCATCTTTGCCACCCGTGACGAGATGGTGGCCCTGGCCAGGCTGGTCAAGCGCTATGATCGCACCCTGACCGTGCACATGAAGGCCTACTCGAGCATCTCGGCGGCCTATCCGCTCAAACCCTTCGGTACGCCCCACAACCTGCTGGCCATCGACGAGATGATCGATATCGGCAGGGAAACCGGCGTCAACCTGGAACTCTCGCACCTGATCTTCGTGGGCCGAAGTTCCTGGGACACCTGTGAGGATGCCCTCTATCGCATCGAACAGGCTAGGGATCTGAATGTGAACTTTGATACCTACGCCTACAGTTGCGGCATCTCCAAGCTGAATGTTATTTTGCCGGCCTGGTTCCTGGAGAGCGTACCGGCGGCCTATCAGGACAAGCGCAAGCTGCGGCGTCTGCGCACCGAGCTGACCCTTATGACCAAGCTGCTGGGCTTCGGCTTTGAAAATATCATGATCACCAACGCCATGCATCCGGAGCTGGACAAATATAACGGCATGTATCTGGATGAGATCGCCAAAGAGCGGGGTATGAGCCAGTTTGAGAATGTGATTGATATTGCCATGCGCACGAACGGCCAGGCCAATGTGCTCAATAATGGCTACTCCAGCACCGAGAATGTGCTTGAGATGATGCGTCACCCCCAGAGTCTCTTCATGACCGATGCCACCGTGGTCGCGGACGGCGTGCAGAATCCGGGCGCCTTCGGCAACTTCCCGCTCTTTTTGCAGTATGCCCGCGACTATGGCCACCTCTCAATCGAGGAGGCTGTGCACAAGATGACCGGCGCCTCGGCTGCCAAGTTCGGGCTTGAGGGTCGCGGCCTGCTCAAGGATGGCTACGCCGCTGATATCGCGGTTTTTGACTGGAAAAATATCAATGATAACAACACCTCTCATGTGACCGATGCGGCGCCCGACGGCATGCAATATGTCTTCATCAACGGCGCGCCGGTACTGGCCGAAGGCCAGATCGTCAAGAATCAGCTGCAGGGCGTATTCCTCTAGATTCAACTTGCCTCCATTTAAATTGGACTGTAGTCTGATTTAAATGGAGGCACTTATGAAAAAACTATTAATCTGGCTGGTTATGACTCTCTGGGCGCCGGCCCTGCTGGCGGCTGAAGATGTAAACCTGCGGGTCATGAGCCAGAATATTTGGCCCGGCCTGAACTATGTGGGCAACATCAAAATGGGCTACATGGAGAGTGACGAGGCCCGCGAAGAGCGTTACCAGGCCCTGGTCCGTGAGATCAGGCGGCTCAACCCGGACGTGATCGGCATCAATGAGGCCAACCCGCTGCCGGCCTACGCCAGACGGCTGGCCGAGGATCTGGACTATGACTATATCCAGCACATGTCGGATTCGGGCCTCAGGCTCGGCGGCCTGGGACTGCCGGTCAACTTTCGCGCCGGTGACGTGCTGCTGGCCCGCAAGGGGCTCAAGCTGGAGCCGGTCGGCCGCAAGCAGCTCAGCGGCGGGCCCCAGCACAAACACTGGTCCTGGAACTTCGGCGACGGCACCCAGGTGCTGGTGGGCAAGGTCAGCGTGGCCGGCCGGGATATCTATGTGGCCACCACCCATCCCCACTTTTCGGCCCCCCATAATGGGTGGTCGCTGAAGCTGATGGCGCAGCTGAAAGACAGGTGGGGCTATACGGATGAGGATTATGCGGCGGCCCTAGGCAAGTTAAAGGCCGACAGTGAGTTGCGCCGCAGCGAGTTCTCGCAGATGGTCGCCTATTTGAAGGAGGTCGTGCCGGCCGGGGCCCCCCTGATTCTGATGGGTGACTTCAATGCCGAGCCCCATTGGGAGGAGATGGGGATTATCTACGCTGCCGGCTTCTATGACACCTATGCGCTGGTCAACAGCGAGCCCGGCTACACCTGGGATGATCAGCTGAATGTGAATGTCATCAACCTCTACAGGGCTGATCTGGACAGGAAGTACGGCAGCCTTCATGATCATGTTACCGCCTACTCTGATTTTGTGCGCTGGCGCATCGACTTTATTCTGGCCAACGCCAGCCTGCCGGATGTGATCAGCTCTGAGGTCTGCTCCAACACGGGCGCCGTGATGCCGTCCGATCATTTTGGCGTGGTCACTGATTTTAAGCTTAAGCGTTAGCCTGGATTTGCTGGAGACAGAACTCAATATTTGGGGTATTCCGAATATGATTTATGTATTGGTAATTGAATTGTTAGGAGTCTTCTATGAAACGCTGGATAGGTCGTTGGATTATCGGAACCGCAACTTTGCACACCATTTTTGCCCTGGTTGTATACTCTGATGTCTGGTTGGAAATTATCAAGAGTGGTGTTCTGAATGCGGTGAAAACCGATTCCAGAGTGAGCTCGCCGGTTTTCTTTTTGCTGTGGGGCCTGTTGTACTATGTTCTTGGCTTTATGGTCGATGCCTTGGAGAAGAGAGGGGTCGCGCCCCTGCCCGGATCTCTGGGGTGGGGTCTGCTGCTGAATGGCGTCGTTGCAGTTGTCCTGCTCCCGGCTTCCGGCTTCTGGCTGCTCTTCCCGCCCGCCCTGGCCGTAATTGTAGCATCAAGATCATAGATGTAACCCGGTCCATCTATTTCAGCTATGCTTGGAAAATCAGCCAATCTCCGGGGGAGCAAGAGGCTCCCCCGGATTCTTTCATTATTCTGCGGGGCTGGCAGCCGGGTAGCCTGGTATTAGCGGCCGGTACTGGGCGCTGCGCAGCTTGTAGATGCGGCTCTCGGTCTTGATCAGGCCGCGCCTGCTGAACCACTCAATCTGGTCGCGCAGGGTCTCCTCGACGGGCCGGAATGCCACCTCAAGTTCGCGGCAGGTCTTCTGATTGCTTGTGCACATGCCGTTCTTGAGCAGGGCCATGGAGCCCTGGGTAAAATGGGGCTCCATTTTTAGAACCATATACATCTTCTCGGCAAACCAGGCGAGGTGGTACATGGCCTCGATGGGGATGTTGATGAGCGGTGTGGGCATCCTGGTGATATGGGCCAGCAGATTCATGTATCCGGTCACCGTCATCTCTTCGGATGAGCAGATGTAGTTTGCGCCGCGGGTGCCGGAGTCCAGGGCGTTGAGCGCGGCCTGGGCGATATCCCGGGCGTCCACAAAGGCCAGATGGCCGGTGGTGATGGCCGGCAGGCGTCCATTGGCGAAGTCGACCAGCACGCCGCCCATGGCTGAGGGCCTGAAGTCATTGGGGCCGACAATGGTGACCGGGGTCAGGATGGTGGCATCCATGCCGTAGGTCTTGACCGCATCCAGCACGATCTGGGCGCCTTCGGCCTTGGTCTGGCCATATTCGGTCATGGCGTGGGCCGGGTTGAATCCGAGCCCTTCATCAACGCATTTGCCGGTCGGGTCAAGGCTGATGGCGTCAAAGGATGCGATGTGGATCAGTTTCTTGATGCCGCAGAAGCGGCCGGCCTCGACCACGTTGCGCACGCCGGCCACATTGATGGGGTAGAGCTGGTGGTAGCACCTGGTCAGGATCGATATCTGGCCGGCGCAGTGGATCACGGCTGAAGTGTCCTTGAAGGCCCGGCGTAGATCCTCAATCTTGAGGATGTTGCCGTAGGCGCGCTCGACCGCGAGTCCGGCAAGGGCCGATTCATCCTCGCCGGGGTAGATCAGTGCTCTGACCTTATGGTTGTTGTTCAGCAGGGTGCGGACAATGTTGTTTCCCAGGTGACCTGTTGCTCCGGTGACTGTGATCATGATTTCCTCCTCATTGTTGTTTGATTAATTACAAGTGCAGCAGAAATCTAAACTTTGAGTCACGTCAGCTATGAAACTTAAATTATATCGTAAACTCTAGTGTGTTGCAATATCTAATTTTTTTATTCTAATCTCAACATTCGGCCGGATTGAATCCTGTTCGATGGCGTAACTTGTAAAAGTTGAACCTGGTTTGTTGTAGGATTTTACAGGCTGAACGGGTTCTAATTTTTTGACAGAGACCTTGGTGTGAATGGTTTGTTGTGATATTTTATCAATTAAATCATACACTTGACAGTAGAAATTTTATAGTTTAATCTGTTTTTGCAGCTTGGGGTTTGACGGTCAGAGACACGTTTCAGCTATGAAATTTAGGCGTCAAAAAGAGACTCAACCCGGGTTGATGGTTAGCGGACAGTGGAGGCTCAATTATTTCATATGCCTGTCCGCCCTTAACTGACTACCCAGGGTGACCGCCTGCGGTCACCCATCTCCAATCAGTTGTTATTGGTGATTCTGAAACCTACCCATGATTCAGAATTACCCCTCTCAAGGAGCCGTAAGGCTCCTCTTCTTTTTTGCGGATTGTGATTGGAGCTGGAGTGAATGAAATTCTGATTATGTGTGGTTGAGTGTAAAATCTTGTAACTTACCATTTTGTAAAGTGAATGTGGGTTTATGCTGTGATATGGGCCTTGTATCTGACATCAAGAGGAGACATCGTGTGAGAATTTCTAAAAGATTGTTGTTGGTATCCTGCCTGGCGTTCTTTTTGAGTGGTTGTAAGATTGCAGTGGATACAGAGCCCTTTGATTATGGAAATGTGGCGGTTAAAGGTCAACCGTCGGTCCATGAGTTTGTTATTGAGAATAAGGGAGGTAGTTCATTAACTATATCAGTTGAGATAGTAGGAGACCCAAGTTTCAACGTACAATCTCCCGTAGCTGGTTCAGAAGTTAAGATTAATGCCCATAGCACTTTAGGGGTAAAGGTTGCGTATGACCCAGTTGAAATTGGAAGTAAACAGGCGCAGCTGAAAATAACTCATAACGATTCTTCAGCAGACAATCCAATAATGATCGATCTGAGTGGTGTGGGTACTGGAAGTCTCATGTCGATCAGTACCTCTGAAGTCGATTTTGGGAAAATTGAGTTGGGCAGTGAACCTTCTACCTTTGATGTGATGATTGAGAATAGTGGAAATGCTGATCTTAGGATTAATGCTAGTTTGATCGAACATTTGGGTTTTTCTGTTGTTTCACCGCCCAATCGTGAGAATGTGTATGTCAAGCCTGGTACAGGTTTGCCACTGACTGTTCGGTATGCTCCCCAATCAGTTGGGGTACATGAACGATCAATTAGGATTGATCATAATGCACTCAATATGGGCAGTCCGGTTAAACTGAGACTTTTAGGTGAAGGCATTCAGGGAAAGATCTGGGTTGATACAAAGCCATTTGACTTTGGTGGTATCCCTTTGGGGAACTCTCCCTCTGTACATGGGTTTTTGATTCGTAATGATGGTAGTGGCGTTCTGACAATCTCGGCCAATATTTATGGCTCAGATTGTTTCAGTTTTCCAGGCTCTGATGTCTATGAAGATATTGATCTTATGCCCGGTGATGAGCAGGTTATTTATGTTCAGTTTGATGCTCGAGAGCAGGGAACAGAGCGTGCTGGGCTAAGAATCTATCACAATGATCCGACAGTCCAGAATCCTAGATATGTCCATCTCAGGGGTGCGGGCACACGTGGGGCAATTGCTGTCAATTCTGGGGATATTGATTTTGGTCATGTTATGCTGGCTGGGAGCATGACTCATACTTTTACAATCCAAAACACTGGTAATGGATCTTTGTATGTCGATCTTGGTCTATCTGGAGATCAGGCATTTAAATTGTCGAATACGACCAATCATCTTGAGATAGGAGCTTATAAAAAAGCCAGTGTTAATGTCCAATTTGATCCATCAGAGCTGGGGGCGTATAGTTCTCAATTAATCATTAATCATAGTGATTCTGAGGTTGCTCCTTATGTAATCAATCTGGCTGGTATTGGTGTTGATCCATTATGCGTTGATGGGAGTGCGACTGGTGAAAACAGTGGTGCAGATTGGCCCAATGCATTTAAAGATTTGCAGGCTGCCTTGAGTGTTGCTCAGCCCGGCGATCAAATTTGGGTCGCGGGAGGCGTCTATTTGCCGTCATTGATGGTGCCTTTGGGTAATGACGAAGCTGGGCTAATGGATGTGACGTTTAATATTCCGGATGGCGTAAAACTCTATGGTGGCTTTAGTGGTGCTGAGACTGGGTTGATTCAGCGGGATTATCAACAGAACAAGTCAATTCTCAGCGGCGATATGCTTCAGAATGACGACGGTGTTGGGAGTTATCAATCGTCGTCTGACCCTGTAGTTTTTGTTGGAGAGGATTCTTTGGTTGATGGAGCGCAAGGGTCTCAGTCTGGGCTCTTTTATAATAGTTTCTACTATTATCATGGTGAGTACAAGAAAGATGATAATATTTGGTATGATGAGAATGGGAACGGTACCTTTGAGAGTGAAATAGATACAATTATAACTTTAGGTACAGATAATAAACGTTATGTAAGAGAAGGTGATCAGGGGCGGTTTTCTGAAAGTCTTTTCTATTATGATGCCGATGGTTCTGGTGGTTATAGTCATGGTGAGGGTGTTTGGCAGGATGGTGATCTTTTAGAGAATGTTCGGCGTGTAGTTCATTTAAAGGGTGTTTCAGAGCAAACTTTGATTGATGGTTTCACCATTATGTCTAGTGGTTCACATGGTGGGATCTATTTTGACGCCAGGGAGATAGCTACCAATGTTCAAATGGAGAACTGTATTATTGAGAAGAATGGCGGTGTCGGGATTTGGCTGAGGGTAGAGCATGGTGTTAGTAGTTTTGAACTTAACAACTGTGTAGTACGCAATAATTCTGGCGCTATTAAATTTAGGGTGAAATCATCCGGTCAACTCAATGCGGAGTTAAAAAATTGTAATATTGTGAATAATGATTATGGGGGAGGAGTATCCGCTTGGGGTTCCTATAGAAATAGGGCTGTTGTAAATATGTACAACTGTAAAATTGATGGAAACCGCGGTGGCGGACTGGAGGTGCATGATTCCGATGTTGCTTTATTTAACTGTTCTATTTCAGGAAATACGTCTGGGCAAGCATTGCAGTTCTCTGATAGTTGTGATTTTGTAGAAAGTAAACATTTGATTGTGAATAGCGTGATAGCAAATAATCACTCTGCTACAAATGGTACTGTGGTTAATTACGACACAAATCCAATATTTATCAACAGCACTTTTTATGGAAATAGCCTATCTAGTGGTACACTTCTGAATCAGAACATTGATGGCAGTTCTAAGTTTAAGAATTGTATAATCATGGGAGCAGGCGAGATGTTTGGTGGACATTCTGAAGACGGTGAATCACATCGCAGTGCTTTTGTTAATTGTAATATCCAAGGCAGTGGCGGCAGCGGTGCATGGGATAAAAGTATTGGCATAGATGGCGGCGGCAATATTGATGTTGATCCCTCATTTATCTCAGAGAGTCGTAGTGATTTTAGGCTGCGGTCTGACTCCCCCTGCATTGACACCGGCGATACTAGCCTGCTGCCGGCCGACATTTGGGACCTGGACAAAGACGGTGATGTCGAAGAGCCTCTGCCGTTGGATTTTAACGGGAACTCTCGAGTGGTGGGCGCGGTTGATATGGGTGCCTATGAGTATCAGCAGTAAATAGAAAATTTAGTCAGACAAAGAAGAGCCCGGCCAATTGGCCGGGCTCTTCTATTATTTCCAACCAGCCGGAACAATGAAGAGGTCGGCGGTGCCGCCTCCGAGGGTGGTGCTGAAGCGGTACTGACTGCCGGAGAGGTGTTCCAGAGCCACATCTTCAACCTTGCCGTTCAGGCGGCTGACGCGCTGCAGTAGGGGCGCATGATCGCCGAAATCAAGGGTCACGCTGATCTGCTGAGCGGTCTCATCGGCAGAGCCCATCTGCTCTTCAACGGGCAGGCCGTCGCCGTGGGTCAGGCCGTTCATGAGCATGAAGTAGTAGTCATCCTCAGATGCGATCACGCTGCCGGCAGTGCCTGGCAGCGGCGCAAAGTAGCCGATCAGCACGTCGCCTGGCAGGCCGTCATTGGTGGGGCCCAGGTTGCGCGCACTGATGTCGGCGATGAAGCGGTTGTCGGGCGCGCTCCAGCGCCTGACGTTGTAGGGCTTGGTGTTATCGACTATCAGGCCGGCAGCCCAGTGCTTACCGGGAATGAGGCTGATATTGGTGCTGCTTAAACGGACCAGATGCTTGCCCAGGTTGCGCGCCTCCTTCCAGGCGTCGGCGTAGTGATAGAATCCGGCTGAGGGTACAGCTTTGCCATCGGGACCCCATTCAAAGATCGGGCTGATCTGCGGCGCATCTTCCAGCCAGCGGAAGTAGTTGAGCCACTTGCCGCCCATGGTCAGGGTGGCGAATGAGTAGCCGCGGATCTCGGATTCGGTGATGTGGTAGCTGCCGGTGGCGTTGGGAAAATCGCCGGTGGTGAAGCCCAGCACATACTGACCGAATGGAATGGGCGAGGTGCCGTCACCGGTCAGGCCCTCAATGGCAAACTGGCGGATGTAGGCGGTGGAGCGGTAGATGTCCAGCAGGCTGCCGCCCATGCGCTTTCTGATCAGGTCGGTCTGGCCCTTCTGGCTGAAGTAGTAGTGGTCAAAGGTCAGCAGGTCGGGCTGGGCGATCTCGACAAATTCACGGTACTGCCAGGGCTGCCACTGGCGGCCGGTGTCCCATACCCAGTACTGGTTGAGGTGCACCAGGGCATCGGGATAGTGGTTGCGCGAGAGGTCGAAATACTCCTTGGTGACTTCGGCAAACTTGCGTGAGTAGAACTCCTCATCGCCGAAGCAGACCGTGGTCAGGCGGTCGAGATATTTGAGCTGCCCGGCGCTCAGGTAGCCGTTATCAATCATATCCTGGGTAGGCGGGATGATTTCGCCCATGCGCACATAGATTCCCAGCTCGGCAAGGTTGTCGCGGATGCCTTCGCCCACCGGGGCCTCGGTGATGCTCCACTGCAGATCCTGTAGCCCGTCAGCCATAATCCAATCGCCATAGGCCGGGTTGAAGGGGGCCGCATGCTGGCCTTCAAAGAAGGATACGGTGGTCAAATTGAAGTCGCGCAGGTAGTCGGTTGTAACCTCGTGTCTGCCAGACGTGATCCAGGACTGCAGCTGCAGGCCGATCTCGGTGAAACGCTCGCTGCTGTGGTTCATAATAAGCTCGGGCTTGGCCGGATTGCCGGGCTGGTTGAGTGAGCCACTTTCGTAGCGGGCCGCAAAGTTGTGCATGGCGCTCAGGAGCAGATTGTCCTCTGTGTCCTGGCTCATGGCCCAGTACATCATGCCGCCCAGGCCGTCTTCGACGGCCATCTTTGTCTTGGTCTCGAGGGTGCGCACGTTGTTGAAGTAGTAGCCGTCCCACTCGTCAACCTGGGGATAGGCTGCCAGGTCGTAATCCTGGGAGAGGGTCAGGGCGGTCTTGGCGGCGCCATTATCAACTCTTACAGAGGGGCGGGCATAGAAGGGCACGCCCAGTACGATCTTCTCCTTAGGGCAGCCCAGGAAACGGGTCCAGCCGATGTCGGCCTGGGCCTTCTCAAGGGTGGCGTGCCGGCCGGGGTGGTCGTAGGACATCAGGTGAACGCGGTCGATTGAATTGAAGACGGCCAGGTTGTTCTCGACGCTGCCGAACTCCTTGGCCGAGCCCATGGCAAAGGTTACCAGCAGGTCGGTACCGAAGCGGTCCTTGGTCTCCTGGAGCAGGTAGCGGTAGGCCTTGCGGGTCTTTGGTGTCTCAGGAAACTCCCAGTCATAGTCGACCCCGGCAAAACCGTTTTTCACGCAGTACTCGTAGAGCTCATCGATGAACTGGCGGCGCTTCTCCGGGTCGGCGGCAAACTTGCCGAAGTTGTCCGAGCGGCCCCAGCCGCCCAGGCAGAAGAGCAGGCGCGTGTTGTTCTCGTTGCAGATCTGTCTGATTTTATCAATATCGATGTTGGCAAACTCGCTTGTGTCCAGATGGCCGTCAGCTGTGGGCATGAGTGAGAAAAGAATAACATCTGTCAGCATGCTGGCCTGCTCAGCATCAAAAGTTTCAACTGACCAGAGCGGCAGGTAACCGGCGATTATAAAGTCCGGACTTTTGAGGGCTCCCGGGGTCGGCTCAACTCTATAGTCGTCCGGGGTGCAGGCGCTCAGCAGCAGTGCCAATGCGAGAAGTACGGTCCATTTCTTTTGCATAATCCATCCTCCGTATCATATGTGTTACTAGAAGCTTATAAAAAACACGCTCATCGCTGAGCGTGTTTAAAGTTACCAGGCGACTGCGCCGGTTTCGGGATCGACCAGGTCGTAGACGCGTACATAGTCGACCTTGAAGCTGTCGGGCAGGTTGGCCTTAGTGATGTCGCCGCCCAGCTCGCCGATCTCGTCGCTGAGCTTCATGTAGACCGGCACCTGGCAGACGCCGCCATAGTTGTTGCGCCAGGTTTCGACACCGTCGATGTAGAAAACGTACTCATCCGGGGTCCAGAGCAGACTGTAGGTGTGCCAGCCCTCCATGATGCCGGGGTAGAAGATCTGACGCTCGCTGAAACGGTGGTCCTTGTCGTAGCCGTCCCAGTGCAGGGTCTGCTGGACCTGGGCATTGAGGGTGAACTTTTCAAAGATGTCGATCTCGGTGCCGTCCACGCCGCCCCAGAGGCCCTTCTCCTCGAGTGAGCCCTCGGCATCGGTGAAGAGCCAGAAGGCCGGCCAGTGACCCTCTTCACGCTGCAGCTGAACGCGGGTGGTGAAGAATCCGTAGGTCTTTTCGAAGCGGTCGCGGGTTCTTACGCAGCCGTCATAGTACTTGCCGTCTTTCTCGTAGGTCAGGATCTCCAGGTTGCCTTCGCCGTCCAGGGTGACGGCATCCTTGACCCAGTAGCCGCCCTTGCGCGGCCAGTCACCGGCGGCCTCCCACTTGGTGTCGTCGAGGGTGTCTCCGTCAAAGTCGTCATTGAAGACCAGTTCCCAGTCCAGTCCCTCGGGCGCTGCGGGCAGGAAGGCCTCGCGGTGCGCCGGATTGACGTCCTCGGGATTGAGCATAAAAAGGGAGATCGGCAGACAGGCGGCCAGCAGGCCAAGGGTTAAGATGGCGGGTAGATATCTCTTCATGTTGTCCTCCTCGGAATAGCAAGTTGTGGTTAGTAAATTACATTACAAAACGCGGTGTGGCAAGGCGATGTAGAACGCAGATCCGGGAATTGGGCGGTGTAGCATTCATCTGCATTGAAAGATATTGGACAAATATCATTTAAAATAAATTATTGAAGAGGTTGGGTTTTGATTAATTTTTTTGACAGTGACCTGGACTCACGGAAATCTTGGTGGGGTGATTGTAAGTTAGCATAACTTCATCTGAGAGTGATTTTTGATTGCGTTTAGTCATTAGTGTTCATATATTCACAAGCACAAAACTATAGGAGGTTTTTTTGTGAAAATCAGAAGTCTATTAGTTATTGCATCTGTTGCCTTTGTGCTCAGTGGCTGTTCAACCCTGCACTACACTGCTCAGGATCAGCCCATGATCAACCTGAAGCCCGTTGAGGGTGCTCAGGAGGATTTTCAGTATGAAGATCGCTACAATTTCTTCCTCTGGGGCTTGACTCCCGGTGAGGTAGAGGTTGATGTGACCAAGATCGCCCTGGAAAACGGCGCACCCAATGGTCTCAGCGAAGTGCGCATTGAAGAGAAGGTCACCTTTGTGGACGGCCTGCTCAATGCCATCACTTTGGGCATCTATGCCCCCAGAACTGTTACCGTTGAGGGTAAAGTTATCCAGGGAGGAGCTGAATAATGAAAAGATCACTATCTATCGTAATGCTGGCCCTGATGGTGCTCTGCCTGAGTGCCTGCACCACCATGCAGTTTAATGGCGACGCCTCCAGCGCTCTCTCCCTTGAGATGTCCAACGTCAATGGCGTTGAGGGACAGAGCTTTGAGAACGATGAGTTCGATACCCGCGGCTTCTTCTTGGTTCTTGGTTTGATTCCGATCCATCAGGAGGAGCTGGGTGATGCAATCGGCAAGAATGACAACGTTGCCAACCTGGAGATCACCTCTGAGATGGCCGGTCCGGACATCGGCATCAAGATCGGTACCAGTCTTTTCAGCTTGGGCTGGCTTCTTGATACTCGCGGCTATGAGGTTGAGGGCGATAAGATCGCTGCCGAGGCTGTGACTGCTGAGTAAGATTTATCTGTGTAAAATTGGAAAAGGGCAGCCAATGGCTGCCCTTTTGAATTTAGTAGGGCATGGGGAAGGGGAATCCGCCTTCCGGGGTCTGATCCATGATCTGCTGGTCCTGGTCCAGGTTGAACTGAGCATGGTATTTGCCATAGGGAATTGATTGCAGTGCCTGATAGTTGGCCATTCTGGCATAGGGCACGTAATCAACAATGGCTGTGTTAACAGCGGTGGCAACGGCTGAGACGATCAGTCCTACAGGACTTCCGTCACTGCCTCCGCCTGAGAGGTCAACAACGACGGTGCCGTTGTACTCCCAAAGGATCTCATTTGTCTCGGTGGACTTCATCTGACAATCGATGGAGACGGTCAAGGATGAGGCGAATACCATGTAGCTTTTGTCCCACTCTTTGATGGTGGTGAAAAGCACGGCGTCGGCGCCAAAGAACTCTTTGAACTTGCTTAGGGGCATATCCTTGAGGAGTTCACTGTCGTAAATGCCCTCCATTTTCAGCATCTCTGCGGTTACCTCATAAGGCAGAACATAGTAACCAGAGAAGGAGAGGGGCTCCTGGATGGTGGTTGAGTAGTACTCTTTGGCGTTGGCCGCAGTTGATTGATTCATGGGCGGCAGAACCAGAATGGAGATGGGTTTCTCCTCATACATTCGGGGAAACTCCTCGCCTTTTGTGACAATGGGCATGGAGCAGGCCGAGAGCAGCATCATTGTGCATCCAGTTATCAGCAGAATTAGATAGTTGAAGTGTTTTTGCATTTAATAGTCCTCCGATTAATTAGTCGTCGCAGCGCTGATGGTCTCATTCTCATCCGCTGTGGGGGTCGTTGCGCCAGCCTTCATGAGTAGGCGATCCATAAAGATTGTAGATTCAGGGTAGATCTCTTTCTCCAGCTCGAAAAATTTGATTGCCTCTTCGGTTTTTCCGGCCTTGAGGTAGTAGTAGCCCAGTTCGCCATAAATGCCGGGGGGCACAGGGGTGTTGTGTTCAGCGGAAACCTCAATGATTTTCTGAAGTTCGAGCATATGTTGCTGCAGAGTTTCATCGCTAGTGTTCTTTTTGTAATTATAGAGAGTTGTTGAGTAATCCTCCCAATAGTACATCTGATTGGTGCTGGCACAACCCCAGGTTAACGATACTGTGATGAGTAGTAGTAGTCTGATTGATTTTTTCATTTTAGATTGATCTCCTTTGTCATTCCGTTTCCAATTAAGATTTCGCGTTTCACGATGGTCTCGTCTCCTCTTTTGACAACAATTAGATGCTTGCCGGGGGTAATCTCATAGATGGTCTTGCCTTTGGTATCGATGGTGAAGGGGACGCCATCATCAATGGTGACCGATAAATTTTTTAGATTGCCAGTGAATTTAATGTAACAGTGATTGTCTGCCTGAGTGATGCCTTGGTTGTAACCGCCGCAGGCGGCCATTCCGAACAGCAGGCAGCTGATGGTAATTATGATCGAAAGTTTACGCATTGGGCTCTCCTTTAAGATTCATTCTCGGCTATGTGCAGATTGCTGTAATCGTTCTTCTCAATAAACTCAGTCAGATCACCATCAACTAGTTGGCAGAAGGTCACTTCATTTGACGGAGTGTCGCCGGTGGAGAAAACTGCTTTGATGGTGGCAATCTTTTTGCCGGGAAGGGTAATCATCATGTTTGTTTGCGGGTTTTTAATCTGCTTGCCGTTGGCGACCACATCAAACAGCTCACCCGGTCGGATGTTCTGTGATTCACCGCCGGAGATGATAAAGTTGCCTTCCTCGTAGCCCAGGATATAGCTGTTCCAGGGTTTGCTTAGCAGGTTCTCAATAATGTTTGAGGCAAGGTTTGTAATGGCCGCTTCCAGAGCCTTGTCATTCAGGGTTGAGTCGTAACCGGCCTGGGCCCCGAGTCCCATTACGGTGCCGGCTTCGGAGAAGGCTTCACCTTCGCCTTCCTCAGAATAGATGATCTGCCCGGTCTGGACGTCAACCAGACGCACAGTCACCTTGGCAAAAGCTACCTGGGTTTTGGTTCGAGTGAATACACCCACTTCGCCGACATCTTTGCGGCCGAATTCGGTTATTGATCCAATGATGAGGTAATCGGCCATATTTTTCAGTGGAGAGTAGTCCTCCATTGCAAGTTCCTGGTTGATCTTATCTAGGTCAGCCCTTTCAAGCAGGATAAACTTTTCAGTTGCCAGTAGTTTGGCTGAAAGAATATCGACGGCTTGTTTGCCGATTTTGTCGTTGTTTTCATCAATAAAGAAACTTTGTCCATACTTGGTTTCATTGCTGAACCGGCCAATGGCGACTTTACGTTTCAGTCCGCTTTTGGTTGCAGCCTCAGCCTGTTCGATGGCAGGGCTAACCTGGGGTGTGGCTTCATCAACCGTTGAAATGTTGGGCTTGTCAACGGTGGCACATCCATAGAAAGACATTGAAAACAGGATGCATGTGATTTTTAGAGCTGTGTTTAGTTTCTTCTTCATATTGTTCTCCTTTAAATTAATCAGGCACTGGAATACGAAGGTGATCGCGACACGCTTCAACTCCTTTGATTTGTGCCAATCCATCTATTCCTACCGCAGATGATCGTTATCATGAATATCATATATGCGTAAAGGTGCCATATGAGATACTTTTGTGAATATGTTGGCAGGGTCATGGTAGGGCTGGGTAGCTAAACTACAATCAACCCTTTCGAGGGCAGCAGTTCGCGCAGCACAAAGCTGCGGTGGATGGCGGCGGCCTGGTGGTAGCGGTAGAAGTGGCTGGAGAGGGCCGCGCTGCTGTCGCCGCTGTTTTCTATGCCCTGCCATGAGCGGGAATCATAGCTGGGGATGTTGAACCGGTAGCCGCTCAGCTGGCCGCTTTTGGCAGCCTGGCGCCAGAGCCGGCTGCGTTTCTGCTTGTCGGCTTCGGTGTTGATGATGCGGCTGATGGCCGGCCGGGCCGCAGCAAATTCGATCGGCGCATGGCTGATGAGGCTCGGGTTTTCCTGCCCCAGGCGGATGAAGAAGAGGTGCAGGGCCTGGCAGCCGGCCAGGAAGTCGGCCGGGTTGTTGCGGATGGCCAGTTTGCCGCTGTGCTGGTACTCAAACTGCCACTTGAGGTAGGGCTCGTCAGGGTAGGTGGCGACGGCGCCGTGGCCCAGGGCGCCGGAAGCGGTCTCGGCCACCCAGGATTTGAAGTGTTCGAAGCTGCCGTTGCCGTATCTCCTGAAGAAGTCATCCCGCAAGTTATTGAGGTTGTCCTTCTGCTTCTGGGCCATGCCGTTGAAGATGAAGCTGTTATTGACCACCTTGTTGAGGCGTGAGGAGGTGCCGGAGAAACCGTGGTGCGCGAAGGTGTCGGCGTAGACGTGGGCGGCGATGCCGCTCAGGTGCAGGCCGCAGCTGTGGCTGGCGTAACTCAGGTGGTGTTTGAGCATCTGGCGGGCGATGGCGCTGTCTTTCTGGCAGACCAGACGTTCGCTGAAGGTTTGGCCCTGACCGCCGGGCAGGAAGTGAAAGGGTACCCAGATCAGGCGCTGGTCTTCGCGCTCCAGGTTTTTGATGTCGGCCACATGGTGGGCCGTGGCTTTAGCGCTGATATGGCCGCCGTCCATAAAGTTGATCTCCGTGCGTTTGGCGCTGTCATCCACAAATTGGGCGGCGGTGGCGATTGTGGTGCAGGCCCGCGGTTTGAGGCCGGCCAGGCGCGCCAAGGCGTAGGTGCCGTAGTAGTGCATGTCGATCTGCATGGGTCCTCCCTGATATCAGTCTGGATCATAAAGATAGCATACGCGCGCGGGCCGGGTAAGTATCCGAAAGTATACCATGGGTGAAATAGCCGCTGTTTGTGGCGCTTTACTGCTTGCAGCCGGTCTGGATTCGTTCTAGACCAGCTGCATGCAGAACATTGTGACCTTCATGCAGGGCCTGGGGACCGGCCTGGGGCTGATCGTGGCCATCGGGGCCCAGAACGCCTTTGTGCTCTCCCAGGGTATCCGCGGCAGATATGCGCTGCCGGTGGTGCTGGTCTGTATCGTCTGCGACGCGCTGCTGATCGTGGCCGGGGTGGCCGGCATGGGGGCGCTGATAGGTCTGCATCCGCTGCTGGGAACCTTGATGACTATCGGCGGGGCGCTCTTTCTATTCTGGTACGGTCTGCGCTCATTCAGAGCCGCCTTTGCCGGCGGTCATCTGGAGGCGGTGGAGTTGGCTGATGAGGGTCTGGGGGCCGTGATTATGCAGACTTTGGCGGTAACTCTGCTTAATCCGCACGTCTATCTGGATACGCTGATGCTGATGGGCGGGATCTCGAGCCGCTTTGAGGAGCCCTGGATCTTTGGCGGCGGCGCCGTCACGGCCTCCTGCCTCTGGTTTGTGCTGCTGGGATTGAGCGGGCGCCTGCTGGCCCCGGTCTTCAGGAGTGAGCGGGCCTGGCGGGTGCTGGATCTTCTGATCGGTCTGACCATGTGGGGCATCGCGGCCTCACTGATCTTGAGCCTGCGCTAGCAGGCCACGATCTCCTTGATGTTGAACTCTTTGCCGCTCAGCATGTCCCACTCTTCGCCCTGACACTCCGGACAGGTGTTCTTATGTTCAATCAGGTTGAAGACATGTTTGCAGCTGCGGCAGAGACCGTTGCCGGGCAGGATCTCGATCTCCAGCGTGGTGTCCTCCATGATGGTGCCGTCGACGGCCGCCGGGTAGCACTCTTCAATATATTTCGGGATCATGGATGATAGTTCGCCGATCTGCAGCACCAGGGTGTCGATCTGGGTCAGATTGTTCTCCTTGGCGATGCGTTCTACGGTTTTGACAACTTGGATGACTACGCCTAGCTCGTGCATGGCTTATACCTCATAGGATGGGGAGCGCTTGCGCACTCCCCGTTTAGTTTATTTGAAGAAGTTTTTAACCTTCTTGGTTTTGATCTTGACCTTGCGCTTCAGCACGTTCTTGACGATGGCCGGCTTCAGCTCGGTGAGGTCCTTGTTGACTGCGTCATACTTTCTGACCAGCTTGATGGCGTCAAACTTACATCTGGTGGTACACTGGCCGCAGCCGACGCACATGTACTGGTCAACAACCGTGGCGCCGCAACCGAGACAGCGCTCGGTCTCCTGTTTGATCTGCTCTTCGGTGAAGGTGCCGCGCAGATCCCTGAAGGTCTCCTTGGTCTTGCTGCCGTCAACATGCTCAACAGTCTGTCTGGGCATGCGGTCGTAGCTGTCAAAGTCGATTCTATCCTTGTCCAGGGCCTTGTAGTCTCTCTTGAGGCGGCCCAGGGTCAGACTCTGGCCGGGGGAGACGAAACGGTGGATCGAGATGGCGCCCTCTTTGCCCAGCGCGATGGCGTCGATGGCAAATTTGGGGCCGGTGTAGGCGTCGCCGCCCACGAAGATATCCTCTTCGGCGGTCTGGAAGGTGGTCGGGTCGGCCTTGACCGAACGGTTGGGGTTGAGCTCAACCTTGGTGCCGGTGAGCATTTCGCCCCAGTCGATGCCCTGGCCGACGGAGAGCAGGACGTTGTCGCACTCGAGGGTCTTGATGTCGTTTTCGTCAAACTTGGGGCTGAAGCGGCTGCTCTCGTCGAAGACCGAGAGGCACTTCTTGAACTCGATGCCCACAACCTTGCCGTTTTCGGTCAGGATGCGTTTGGGGCCCCAGGAGTTGTTGATGCTGATATCCTCGGACTGGGCCTCTTCGACCTCTTCGTCCAGGGCCGGCATCTCGTCGCGGCTCTCCAGGCAGAACATATCCACCTTGGAGGATCCGGTGCGCACCGCGGTGCGGGCCACGTCGATGGCCACGTTACCTCCGCCGATGACCACGGTCTTGCCTTCCAGCTTGACGCTCTCGTCGAGGTTGACGTTGCGCAGGAAGTCGACGCCGGTGATGACGCCGTCGGCATCCTCACCCTCAACGCCGATCAGACGGCCGGCCTGGGCGCCGATGGCCAGGTAGAAGGCCTCATAACCCTGATTTCTGAGATCATTGATGGAGACGTCCTTGCCCACATCAACGCCGCATCTGAACTCGACGCCCAGCTCCTTGAGGACTTCGATCTCGGCATTGATGACATCCTTCTCCAGACGGTAGGAGGGGATGCCGAAGGTCAGCATACCGCCTAAGGCCTGCTGCTTCTCGAAGACGGTTACCTTATAACCCTCGATGGCCAGGTAGAAGGCGCAGGAGAGACCGGCCGGACCGGCACCCACGACCGCGATGCGTCTGTCGTAGTCGTTCTTCTTGCGTGGCACAAAGCGGGTATCTGCGTTGAGGTCCTTCTCGGCGATGAACTTCTTGATGTCGTCGATGGCGACCGGATCATCGATGTCGCCGCGGGTACAGGCTGACTCGCACTTTCTGGGACAGATGCGTCCGCAGACGGCCGGGAAGGGGTTCTCGCGTTTGATCAGGTCGAGGGCCTCGTCATATTTGCCCTGGGCGGCCAGCTTGATGTAGCCCTGGATGCCGATGTGGGCCGGGCACTCGGCCTTACAGGGGGATGAGCCGCTGTCGAGCACAACCCGTCTGTTGATGCGGTAGTCGGGGTTCCACTTCTCGGGGCCCCACTCGGTGTCATCCGGATAGTCGCGCTCGATCTGGACAATGGGTTCGTCACAGAGCTTCTGGCCCAGCTGCAGGGCGTTGGTCGGACAGTTCTCGACGCACTCGCCGCAGGCCACACACTTCTCCTTGTCGATCTCGGAGACGTAGTTGGAGCGCACGACGTCGGGGCTGGTGTACATGTTGGCAAAGCGTAAAGCGAAGCAGGAGCAGCCGCAGCAGTTACAGATGGCGTGGGTTTCGCCGGGGCCGTCAAAGTTGGGGATCTGGTGCATCAGGCCGTTGTCTTCGGCCTTTCTGATGATCTCGAAGGCCTCTTCGCGGCTGATTTCGCGCCCCCGCCCGGTACGGATGTAGTACTCGGCGGCGTGCCCCATCTGGATGCACATATCCTCTTTCAGGTGGCCGCAGCCTTCGCCCATGGCCTCGCGCGAGGTCCGGCAGGAGCAGTCGGAGACTGAGAAGATGGTGTTGTTGTTGAGGTAGCCGGCGATCTCCTCATAGGAGGCTCTTCTGGTCTCGCCCTCAATGGCGGTATCGATGGGGATAACGCGCATGGGTCCGAGGCCCACCGGAATGTTGCCGGCCAGCATGGGTCCGCGCACACGGCCGAGCTCTTCAAAACATTCGGCGATGATCGGGTGCTTCTTGACGTTCTCCTTGTTGTTGACCATCATCTCCATGTGGCCGGGCACCCAGGTGTCGTGCCAGTACTTGTCGACGCCGTCGATCTTGTTGACGAAGGCCAGGCCGTCAACGGCCAGCTGCCAGAGCAGTTCGGCTGTCTTTTCGACGGGCTTGCCGCATTTGGCTGCGATCTCCTCGGCGCTGAGCGGTTTGCGCAGCTCCATGCAGAGGGCCACGTCGGCCAGTTCGTCGGTTACGACGGGCACCAGAATTTTATAACGCGGATCCTCGGGTTTGACCTCTGTTTTAGAGCCGCGCTTGGTCATGCTAATCTTGTTCGCCAGATCAAGTAGTTTTTCGTTTACCATTTAAGTTTCCCTCGTTGTTTATTTTTCGGTCCAGTTTTTGACTTCGCAGCGGAGCCAGTCAGTCCACTCATCAAGACCCTCACCCTTCTTGGCAGAGATGGGGATAACTTTGATGTTGGGGTTCAGCTTGGTCACGCGCTCCTTGACGGCCTCCAGGTCAAAATCGAAGAATTCGATCGCATCCATCTTGTTGATCAACAGGACATCCACAATCGAGAACATCAGCGGGTATTTCAACGGTTTGTCGTCGCCTTCGGGAACACTCAGAATCATGGCGTTCTTAACGGCGCCGGTGTCAAACTCGGCCGGACAAACCAAATTGCCTACATTTTCCAGAATTACGAAATCCACGTCTTCGGTGCCCAGTCCCTGCAGTCCCTGCCTGGTCATATCGGCGTCCAAGTGGCACATGCCGCCGGTATGCAGCTGAATGGCCTTGGCGCCGGCGTCGGAGACGGTCTTGGCGTCCACGTCGGAGTCGATGTCAGCCTCCATGATGGCGATCTTCATCTCATCCTTGAGAGCTTCAATTGTTCTGACAACGGTGGTTGTCTTGCCGGAACCGGGGGACGACATCAGGTTGAGCAGGAAGGTTTTGTCTTTTTTCAGCTCCTCCCTGAGCAGGTTGGCCTGCCTGTCATTGTCTTCGAATACGCTCTCTTTGATTTCAAGAACTCTGAATTTTTCCATTTTTCCCTTCTTTCATAGTATAGTCTTTTTAGTCAAGTTGCTAAAATATGATAACTATATCATGTTGCTTTCACTGTTTGTGTATTTTTTTGAGTGCAAATTCAGACTCAGCTTTATGGTTTGATTAGAGATTGCCGGTTGTTTTCATCTTTTCCTTTGTCCTTCATGGTGCAACATTCATATCGGCACATTCAGCAAAGGCTGGAGTCCGGCGGCCCGCAGGCCGCCGCTTTGTTTTTATGCGTTCTCTTCGATAACGCTCTGATAGGCTCTGGTGTCGGTGTAGATCTCATCCTTGAACGGGTTGAGTTTGTACTTGCGGATGCGGTAGAAGTGCCAGATCACCAGGGCGATGTTGGAGAGCAGGGCCAGCAGACTGACCACGAAGAAGGCCTTGGGGTTGTGGGTGGTTGCCACCGGCGCCAGACGATCGGCGAACTGGGGCACGGTCATGACGAACATTACCCAGATGGCCAGGGTGTGGGCGCGGTGCTGCAGCCAGGCGCCTCGCTTGGTGAAGAAGGCCGGGATGGTGCAGGAGAGCAGCAGGGCGGCGCCGGCGTAGATGGAGTGGTCGGCCAGGCAGTTGTAGGTGTAGGCGAAGTTCCAGAGGTCATAGGCGATGATCCAGGCCCAGATCATATCGGGGTAGATCATATCCTTAATATTGTCTTTGGTGATGAAGATGCCCATCCAGCCGCAGATGGCGATGATGTTGAGCAGGCCGGCGATGCCGTTCATGATGTTCCAGGGACCCGACATCATCCAGAGGTTGTCCATGTAGCCGCCGTCCCAGAGAGCAAATGAGTAGATCTGGAAGTCGCGGATACAGGCTTCAAAGATGTTGATGGCCAGGATGGCGGGCGGCAGGATCAGCAGCCACTTCTTCTCGACCAGGCCGGGAATGTAGCGCAGGGCCATGAAGCAGAGACAGCCGGCCAGGACCGAATAACACTTGACCCAGACGAACCAGGTGCCGGTACCGTACTCGTTGCCCGGTGCCGCGGTTGTGGGCCAGACAAAGATGGTCAGAATTATGGGGATGACCAGGAAGAGGGTCAGACCGCCCCACTTGGATGTGCGTCCCAGCTCGTTGAATGCCATCAGCGAGAAGAGGACGAAAAGCCAGATGGCCCAGCTCTGCAGACTCATTACTTCATACAAAATTCCCATTACTTACCTCCGGAGATATTTTTTGGACGGATGTTCAAATCTGAATTGCGCAATGGATGAGCATCCATCATGTTTCGCTCTATTGGTGACTGAAAATTGTCTCTGTTAAATTTTCTACTCACGTGCGTCCCTCGTTTTGCATCGCCGGACCAGCCGAACGATCGTTCGTGTTCTATATCGGAATTTATCCGCAAAACACAAATGTTTTTTTATATATAATCGCGGTCTTGATTTATGGAAGGGTTAAGTTTCTAATAATAAAAGATAATTACATATTTTTTGAATGCGTTCATTATGGGCGTGGTGTCTGCAGGCGGGTTGTTGGAATGTATCTGGTATTGAGATGTGTTTTGATGGCTGCATGGGGAGGTTGCTGTTAAAAATTTATCAGAGGGAGTGTGGGGATGGCAGTATTTTACGTTTAAAATATTGCAAGATATTTAATATACACAACGCTATGTATTTGTGATGATATATTTACATTTAGCGACTGTAAGTGAATTTTTAAGAAATTTTTCATCTAAAGATCTCCAGGTGTCGGTCCGACCAATTTGAAAGACCGTCTGGTTGTATTATCTTTATTGTAACAGGAGACTCTATATGAAAGGTTATCTGCCCAAGGCGCTGGCAATCTACGCCGTAACATACATCGTTCTTTTCGGGGGCTGGCTCGGTTCAATTCCGCCCCAGACCGGCTGTTTTCCGGAGCAGCTCAAGTTTTTGGCTCTGGGCACCTTCGCCGGCTGGTTTGTCTGCTGGGTTGTCGGTCTTGCCACTGTCTATTTCTGGGCCAAGCCGGTGCACGGGGCCCTGGAGAACCTTGGGGCGCTCGGTGATGCGGAACTTAAGTTTGCGGCCCGCCGTAATCTGAAACTGCCGCAGCTGGCAGCCATTCTGATTGGCGTGCTGGCTACCGTCTATGAGATTATAGGTATCGGTCTTTTCATGTCCAATGATGTGGGCGCCATCGCCACCTCCAGCCTGCCCATCACCTATCTGACCGCCATCGGTATCCTGCCGCTGATCGTCTTTGTCATGATCGGCTCCCTGGCCAATGCCAGGGTCGAGGTCTTCTATCAGGAGTTTATGCGCCGCGGCATCGTTTTTGAGGGGGTCGGCAAGTCGCTGGGCCGCATGCTGAGTTTCATGCTGGTATCGGTGGCCATCACGGCCGTCTCCTGGCTGACCGCCAACGGTTACTTCGAAAGTCTGCACCATATCAAGGCCGAGTCGGAAAATTACATGCTGGCCATGCAGGACTACGCCATCAGTGATTTGAACGGTGGCAGCCTCGATGATCTCAAACCAGTGGTTGATAGGCTCAATGCCAGCGGTATGGCCAGCTTCTTTGTGGCCGACAGGGACGGCAGGATGCTCTATAACCCCCAGGGCGCCGAAATCTTCAATGCCCGTTGGGAAGATATTAATCAGGCTGTGCGGGACGGCTTTGCTGCAAATAAAGCCGACAGCCTCTATGAGAATTATCATGAGCAGATGTTGGCCTGGACGCCGGCCGGTAGAGAGCTGGTTCTGGGCTCCACCGACAGTTTGATTAAACGCCTTAAAACTTTCGGCCAATTCTGGATGATCACCATCCAGGTGCTGCTGGCATCGCTGGGCATCATGGCCGTGGTGGTCTGGGCGCTCTACGCCTCGCTGGTCAGGCCGCTGCGCAATATGGCGCTCCGGCTGCGTGACCTCGCGTCGGGCGATGGGGATCTGACTGTGCGCCTGCCGGTGCAGACCGGTGATGAGGTCGGCCAGACATCTGAGGGCATGAATGCTTTTATCCATAAACTGGAGTCGTTAATGAGCGGCATAACCCGCAGTGCCGATATTGTACGCGACGCCACGGTCGAGGTTGCCTCCGGCGCTCAGCAGATTTCCGGCAGCGCCCAGGATCAGGCCGCTTCGGTCGAGGAGATTTCGGCGACGATCGAACAGCTGGCCGCCACCATCAAGCATGTTGAGAGCAGCGCGGCCAGTGGTAATCAGAAATCGGCCGAGGTGGAGCGCACGGTGTCGAGCGGCACCGCTCTGACCGGCGAGATGACCGGCTCGATGGCCGAGATCCATGAGGCTTCCCAGAAGATCAAGAATATCATCACCACCGTTAATGATGTGGCTTTCCAGACCAATCTGCTGGCGCTGAACGCGGCCGTGGAGGCGGCCAGGGCTGGCGAGCACGGTAAGGGTTTTGCGGTGGTGGCCGCGGAGGTCAGATCACTGGCCCAGCGCTCGGCCGACTCTTCAGCCGAGATCCAGGAGCTGATCAGCGACATTGTCAGCAAGGTTGAGGTGGGTAACCAGAAGTCGACCCAGGTGGGCGAGGCCATGCAGGCGATCAGTGCCCAGCTCGGCGATTTCACCAATATTATGAAGGAGATTGCCACGGCTTCCACCGAGCAGTCCAGTGGCGTGGATGAGATCAACCGCGCCATCACCAATATTGACTCATCGACTCAGGTTAATGCCTCCACGGTTGAGGAGCTGGCTTCAACGGCCACCAACCTGAAGCAGGAGACCGCCGATCTGAGCCGCAGCGTCAGCCGTTTTAAGGTTTCGGAATAGTGATGAAGCGCTTTGTTCTGCTTGCAATCTTTATGCTGCTGGGCTCGGTTCTCGCGGCCCAGCAGACAATAGTCAGGGGCCCCTATGTCATGGAGGTTACGGTGGTGGGGGCTGAGGCCGCGGCTAAGGAGCTGGCCGGCGCCCTGGACCGTCTGTCGGTCGTGCTGCAAGATGCTCTGCAGGCTGAAAACCTGACCCAGGCCGAGCGTCAGCAGATCCTCGATCTGATCGCTTCGATTGAGGAGAGCAGTGTTGCTACGATTCTGGACGATTCCCGGGAGCCGCTCCGGGCGATTGTAAAGGATGTCACGGATATTGTGGCGGCCCAGGCCGCAGATGCCAAGGCTCAGCTGGTTGATCCCATGCTCCGTAAGCTGCAGATCGCCCTTGGGTTGGTCCTGCTCCTGATTGCCTGCCTGATCATTGCCATCTTCTGGTTTGCCAAGGTCTATGTTGTGGGCATGGTTGAGCGGGTGACCGGCTCGGTTGATCAGATCTCCGGCACCATCGCCGATCTTTCCCAGGCGCTTGAACGGAGCAGCCGGCGGCTAGATCAAGCTGATTAGGGCTTCTGGGTAAAGTTTTTCCCGGACCGCCCGGCTGCGGCCCGGGGCGCTTGAATGGCGGTTTTTGGACTGCCATTTGCATTTATTCGTATAATTCCGCCCCGGCTCTCTCTGGGGATAAACTCTCGAAATCATGAGTTTTCTGCTCCTGAGCTTACTTTGATGGAGAAAATTAATTCACTAAGTTAACCTAAAGTGGGAAAAATAGGTTCACTTAGTTAATGAGTGAATATTCACTCGCAGAGGCTACTTTTACATAACTTTTATCATTTGAATAACTTATGGATTTTATCAAATTCGGCAATGTATTTGCATAAGAGAATGACATTCATTTTTTACATACTTGTTGAGGTAGATGGAGGATCTCAGATGAAAAAAAGTTTGTTGCTATTTTGTTGTTTGATCTTGTTGGGTGGTTGTAACAGCAGCAGCGATGGCCCAGCCGGTGCAGCTGCTTCAAAGAGTACAGATACGGAGCAGACTAATAAGGTAGAGGGTCAGTCCTCCGAAAATGACGGCCTCTATGATATCGGTGTCGGTATCTATGATATCACCGGTCCCGCCGCCGAGGTCACCATGGGTGGATTCGCCTTCTCTGATCAGAAGACCGCCGGCATCTCGACCCGCCTCTGGGCCAGAACTTTCATTGTTAATGATGGTGCCAAATCGGTTGTCTTCGTCAATGCCGATGCCTGGTCCATGTCTCAGGGTGTCAAGCAGGAGGTTGCTCGTATCATCAGTGAAGATGAAGAATTGAAATATGATTACAGCAACGACAACATCGCCATCTCGGCTACCCATACCCATTCGGGTATCGCCGGCTTCTCGCACTACTTCCTCTACAACGTGCCCAACATGGGCTACATCGATGATAGCTTCCGCGCCGTGGCTGACGGCATCGTCGAGTCGATTCGCAGGGCCCACAGGAACATCGAGCCCGGCCATATCTATGTTAATCGTGGCGACCTATTCAATGCCAGCTGGAACCGCGGGACCGAAGGCTATGCCAATAACCCTGCTGAAGAGCGTGCAAAGTATAAACGCGAATTTGATGGTAAGACAGTTGAGAATAACGTCGACACCGAGATGACCCTCCTCAAATTCGTCGCCGAGGACGGCCGCCCCATGGGCGCCTTAAGCTGGTTCGCTGTGCATCCCGACACCATCGGTAAGGATAACCACCTGGTTAGCGGTGATTCCAAGGGTATCGCTGCCTATCTCTGGGAGCAGCAGATGGGGTCCGACTATAATTCTGAGAAGCCTTTTGTTGCCGCCTTTGCCCAGGCCAACTCCGGTGACAATACGCCCAACGTGCCCTTCACCAATTACAAGTGGAACGTCCTGGAGGATGGCAAGAAGAAACAGGAGTGTATAGAAGAGGCTACAGCCGCTCTGACCGATATTGGCTATAGCGAAACCGAAGCAGGTGCGATTATTAGAACTCAGTTGCCTTTGGATGAGGCCAAGTCCGAGCCCTATATCTTTGAAAATATCGTGCTCGAAGTTCAGGTAATGAAGCATCTGCAGATGGCCAAAGATCTGTTTGCTGAAGCAACAACTCCGGTCACAGGCTCCGTCGATTTCAGACATGAGTTTGTAGATTTCTCCAATGTTGATGTTGCTGAGAAGTGGATTCCTGAGGGTGAGCATCGCAGGCGGACCGCCCCGGCCGGTATGGGCGCATCCTACTCCTTCGGTTCGCCCTCTGACAACCCGACCCCATTCCCGCTCTTCGGCGTGAATGTCACCCGTGAGGATATTGAAAGCTGGGAGAACGTTCAGGAGAGTCTGCTCTGTACCCTGCTGCCCGGCGTTCAGTTTCTGATCTTCCCCGGCGCCTTCAGTGATGAGTATAAGGATCTGCACGCCGAGAAACCGGTTCTTTTGGATCTGGGCGAGCTTAGCCTCAATATCAATGACAGCACCCCCATTCCGCTGGTGCCGCAGATTCTGCCGGTCCAGGTGCTCAAGATCGGTAATGTGGCCATCGCCTCCCAGCCCACCGAGCTGACCACCATGAGCGGCCGCCGCATCAAAGATCAGCTGATAAAAAGCTTTACTAAAGAAAATGGTGAAAAGTTGGTTGATTACGGCGTGATCGCCGGTCTGACCAATACTTACGCTTCCTACATGTCCACTCGTGAGGAGTATGAAATGCAGACCTACGCCGGCGGCGGCACCTGGTTTGGTCCGCTCCAGCTCTCCGCCTTTATGCAGGAGTATGACAAGCTGGCTCAGGCCATTGTCAAGGATGAGCCTGTGGCTGCCGGTCCTGCGCCCCTTGACCTGCGCGACTATCAGCACAATTTTGCTTTTGATCAGGTGGTTATGGACGATGTCCCCAGTGGCAAGAGCTACGGTCAGCAGATCGGTGAGATTGAAGACAAGTATGAGATCGGTAAGGATGCTGCAGTTGAGGTCAGCTTCTGGGGATCTCATCCCAGAAATAACCGCCGTACCATGGACTCCTACTTTGAGATTATCAATGTTGAAACCAATGAAGTAGTCCGCCGCGACTGGGATTACGACACCGAATTCAAGTGGGAGCGTGATGGAACCGCCTATTCGAAGGTGACCGTGGTTTGGCACCTCAAAGATAAGAATGCGGATGGCCTGCCTGAGCACCATAAAGCTTTCCCGGTTGCCGAGAAAGGCACATACAAGATCAAGATCTACGGCAGCTCCAAGAGCCTGCTGGGTGAAATCACCCCCTATGAGGGAACTTCACAGCCGTTTACTATTTCAGAATAATTGATTCTGATGATTTTTGGGCAGGGGCGGTTAATACCGCCCCTTTTTTTTGTGCCCTGCATGTTTATTCATAAATCATGCGATTGATTGTGCTGCTCATATTATGTCTGCCTATAGCGTTGCTGGCCGATGACATGCCCGACTTCATCGTGGTGCCCTCAGACCTTGAGGCCGGGCACAAGATTGAAGGCTGGTGGCTGAGCGAGAAGCTTGACGGGGTGCGCGGCTACTGGACGGGAAAACGCATGTTGAGCCGCGGCGGCCATGAGATCATCCTGCCGGCCTGGTTCAGGGATCAGCTGCCGGATTTTGCCCTGGACGGCGAGCTCTGGACTGAGCGCGGCGATTTCAGCCGGCTCTCGGGCATTGTCAGGCGTAAAGTTCCGGGCGAAGAGTGGCGCGCGGTCAGCTACAATATCTTCGAGGTTCCCGGTGCGCCCGGAACCTTTATTGAGCGCATTCGCTATGCCCGGGATTGGCTGGAGGTGCATCCGGCGGCCAATATCCGTGTTATTGAACAGCAGCCCTGCCGGGGCCGTGAACATCTGCAGGCCGAGCTTGAACGGATCGAGGCCCTGGGCGGTGAGGGCCTCATGCTGCGCCGGCCCGGTCAGCCGTATGGACCTGGCAGTGGCGAGTTGCTGCGGGTCAAGCGCTTCTATGAGCAGGCGGGAGTTGTCATCGGTCATAAGTCGGGCGAGGGGCGGCACGCGGGCCGCATGGGCTCATTGCAGGTGGAGCTTGAAAACGGCGTGCGCTTCTATATCGGGACCGGCTTTTCGGATGCTGAGCGCGATCAGCCGCCGCCTGTGGGCAGTCGCATAAGATTCAGCTATAAGGAGCTCAATCAGTCGGGAATTCCACGCCATGCCTCATTTGTCGAAGTAATTGAACCATAAATGATAATTGTCTATAGTGTTGTTCTAGAACGTTGGAGGTCTCATGTCCGATACCCATGACCGTATGCAGTGGTGGCGCGCGGCGCGCTTCGGCATGTTTGTGCACTGGGGGCTCTATGCCATTCCGGCCGGCCGCTGGCAGGGCCAGGAGGGCTACGGCGAGTGGATCATGCGTGAAGCCGGCATAGCCGTTGATGAGTATGAAAAGCTGGCCTCACGGTTTAATCCGGACAGCTTTGATCCGCACGAGTGGGTGGGGCTGGCCCGGGCGGCCGGCATGCGCTACCTGGTCTTCACCACCAAGCATCACGACGGTTTTGCCCTCTGGGATTCGAAGGTCAGTGACTACAATGTGGTCAAGGCCACGCCCTATGGCCTGGATGTCACGGCCCAGATCAAGGCGGCCTGCGATGAGGGGGGGCTGCGTTTCTGCGTCTATCACTCCATCTGGGACTGGCATCAAAAGGATGCGGTCCGCGGCCGATATGGCCGCTACCTGCGCCGGCATCTGCTGCCCCAGCTTGAGGAGTTGCTGGAGCTCGACCCGGGCCTGCTCTGGTTTGACGGCGAGTGGGTCGGCCAGTGGAAGAGCTCTCATGCCCGGAAGCTCTATCAGCGATTGCGTGCGCTCAAACCCGACCTGATAATCAACAACCGTATCGACAAGGGGCGCGACGGCTTTCGCGGCTTCAACCGGCCGGGCAACTGGGTCGGCGACTATCTGACTCCTGAACAGCAGATTCCCGACAATGTCGATCCGGCCCTGGACTGGGAAACCAACATGACCATGAATGACCACTGGGGCTTTGTGGCCACGGACGCTAACTGGAAGAGTGCCCATGAGGTGATCTGGCGCCTGGTGGATATCATCAGCAAGGGCGGCAACTTCCTGCTCAATGTCGGTCCGCGGGCCGACGGCAGCATTCCTGCGGGCAGCATCGATATTCTTCGAAAAATCAGCGGCTGGATGGAGCACAACGCGCCTGTGATCTTTGAGAGCTCGGTCAGTCAGCTCAGGAGCGGCTCGCCGGATGTCCGGATTCTGCGCGCACCGGCGGGGCGCTGGTTTGTGGTGCTCAAGCACAGTCAGGTGGAGTTTAAGGACCTCGAACCTAGTGGAGAGGTTCGCCTGCTGGGCCGGGATGAGACCTGGTCAGGAGAGTTGCCCGCGAGTGACCTGCCCATCTGCCTTGAGATGCAGGCCGAGCCGGCCAGGCTTACCCCCCTGCCTGTAATCAGCATGGATCAGGCGCGTGATCAGAATGCGACCCACAACTTATTTGTTGAGTCAACGAACATCACCATCGAGGGCCAGGGCGATATCTTCTACACCACTGACGGCTCGCGTCCGGACCGCAATTCGGCGCTCTACAGCGGCCCCTTCAGGATTGAGGAGAGCGTTAAGGTCAGGGCCTTGGCCGTGCAGGAGGGCTGGATTGACAGCTATGTGGCTGAAGAGCAGTTCTGGCGCAGCCCCAGCGCGCTGAGCGATCCGGACTGCATCCTGGGGGAGTGGATCGACGCCAAGAGTGCCGCCGTCATCACTATCCGTCGTGATGACGGTCATTACAACGGCACCATCACCTGGACCGTGGACGGCGACCCGCGCTTCCAGGATTTCAGGTTAATGGATGGTTTTCTTTATAAACGCGGCATCTATTCCGGCGGGCAGATCATTGACCCCGAGGAGGGTCGGAGATACAGCTGCAGGCTTTGGCTGGCCAACAAGGACATCCTCAACATCCGCGGTTATGTCGGCCTGCCCATGCTGGGGCGCACCGAGCAGTGGCGGCGGGTGGAGCCGCGGCTGCAGTCAGCGAGGCTGGCTGCAGCCGGCTGATCTTCTTAAGGTGCGATTGTGAAATCCAACGGTTCGAAGCATTCAACCGTTGCGCTTGCATCCATGACACTGACGCTGCAGGGGCCGGATGGCAGACTGGGTACCTCACCGGTCATGGTCTTGCTGTCCTCGACGTTGATATTGTCAGCTTCGACACTGGTGCCATTCACGGTGAAAAGGGCGATGTCGCCTCCGATCATACGGGCATGGGGATCATGGATGGTGAAGGCGCTGCCGATCGCGCCGGAGTCAGGGTCGATTGTTACCGGCAGTGCATCATACTCAATTCTGAACTTGATGGGCAGGCTGCGCCCTTGGCCGTTTATCCTCGGCAGTGTTGCCTCCACATAGCCGAGAACCTCGCCCTCAACTTCGACCTCGAGGCGGTAGGGCCCGGATTTGTTGGCAATGCTCCAATTGGCAATGTAGAATTCACACTCCAGTTCGCACTCCTCAATGATGCAGTTAATGGGCAGATGAGCTTCGATTTCCTCTACCAGGATAGAGTCCTGATAGACCCTGACCAGAGGAGTCAGGCCGTCAGAGAAGGTGTCCGGTTCAAATACAGGCAGGTCATCAATGGCGACCATGGGCGGCAGGAAGAAGAAATAATCATTGGCCTCAGGGCAGTCGTGGTTTGCGTCGCAGATCGTATAATCGAGTGCGTTGGCTGCTGCCGCTGATAGGACTCCGGCGGCATCATCCGACTTTTTGCAACCAACTGTAAACAATGCTCCTAATAATGCTATGATAAACAGTGCTGTCAGTTTCCGCATAATATTTACCTCCTTTTTTAATGAATATCTGAGAGCTAAACGTTTCAGCCGGCCGGGGGTTACGATTTATATAATTGACGTCCGCAGGCATAGATTTTAAAAGTTTTTCCGGGGGAATCATGATTCGAGAATACGATCCGCAGGATCTGGACACCATCCTGAATATCTGGCTGGAAGCTTCAGTCAGGGCCCATGCCTTTGTGGCTGCTGAGTTCTGGGAGTCTAAAGTTGATGACATGCGCAACATCTACATCCCCGCCTCTGAAACATATGTTTTTGAGCAGGAATCCAGCGTGCTCGGGTTCTATGCCCTGTACGGGAATTCCCTGGCGGCAATCTTTGTGCAGCCTGAGCAGCAGGGCAGGGGGATTGGCCGGCAGCTTATTGAACATGCCAAGACGAAGCGCAGCCAGCTTGAACTGACAGTCTACAGGGAAAACCGGGCCAGCCTTGATTTCTACCTCGCGCAGGGTTTCAAGGCGATCAGCGAGCAGATTGATGAGCATACCGGGCGTTGGGAAGTTGTGATGGGTTGGGGCGCCTAGTAGGTCTGCATCCGAATAAATGGGATGCTAAGCAAAGTCACCGAGGAACTAGATGTCAAAATTTGAAGATTCACAATGATATTAGGTAAATGGATAGAGGGATGTAATGGCAATAGAATCCATAATTAAGTTTTTAAAAGAGATAGAGAAATTTAAAACCTGCGAACGAGTATGTCAGACAACGAGTGCTGGCAGGGCTGAAAGTGATGCTGAGCATTCTTGGCATTTAGCTGTCTTTCTCATTCTACTTGAAGACGAATTTGATAATATCGATTCAGCCAAACTTTTAAAGATGGCATTAATTCACGATCTGCCGGAAATATATGCAGGCGACACCAACCCATATCGGGGTGACACGACCAATAAGGAGGAGAAAGAAAAGAGAGCTGCTGAGAAATTGTTCTCCATGTTACCTGAGTCAGCAGCCCAAAATCTCTCGGCTTTATTTGATGAGTATATAAGCCAAGAATCACTTGAGTCTCAGATTGTTAAGTCAGCTGATAAACTAATGCCTCTCATTCAGAATCTATGTACCAATGAGCGTCACTCCTCATACAGAAAGTTGAATGTTGAATACAGTGAAGTCTTGGAATACATGAACAGATATTTCTCTGGCGGGGTGCTTGAGAAATTCTATCAAAACCTATTATCGGAAGCTCAGGATGTTGGCGTCTTTTCAGATCTTAAGTAAGGGCATAGCAGTGTTCCAGTCGGTACAAATGTTGATGGTGAGATAGGACTCCAGACCCTGTCGGGCGGCACTTATGCGGTGTATAGATGTAGCATCAATACTGATGGATTTGCTAAGGCGTGGGATGATCTGTTTTCCAAGTGGTTGCCGGGGAGTGGTTATCAGGCTGCTTTGATAATTATCCCTATCCTCATAGACATGGGGTATAAAGAAATTGTTTTTCGCAAGTCCAAAGTCGATCTATTCAATTCTGGGAGCGCAGGTAGAGAGTAAAGAAATGGAATATGTATTTTCCCAAGAAGCCAATGTGGCCATCAAACTAGCAACCAACAGCAGTGAAAATCTGTTTATCACCGGTAAGGCCGGTACAGGCAAGTCAACCCTGCTGGCCCATATCAGGCGCTTGATTGATGCGGTGGTGGTTGCGCCCACCGGTATCGCCGCTATCAATGTGGATGGCCAGACTATTCACTCCTTCTTTAAGCTGAAGCCCGGTTATGAGTATGATGAGGCCGCCAATATAAAGATCTCAAAGCATAACCGGGAAAAGTTTAAGGCCTTAACCAATCTGATCATTGATGAGATCTCGATGGTCAGGGCAGACCTGCTGGATGCCATTGATATTCTGCTGCGCAGAAGCAGGGGTATCGATGCTCCATTTGGCGGCGTGCGGGTCATCTTTGTGGGTGATCTTTTTCAACTGCCGCCGGTGGTCAGCAAACAGGATCACTTCCGCTATGAGTCGCCATACTTCTTTGCGGCCCGCCTCTTTGAGCAGCAGGATCTCTTCACGCCCGGCCTGCAGTTGAAGCTTATTGAGCTGAAAGAGGTCTACCGCCAGAAGGATTATGATTTTATTCAGGTGCTGAATCGGGTCAGAGAAAACCGGGTGCGCGCCTCAGACCTTGAATTTCTGAACTCCAGGGTTGGCGCGCAGCGGGACAGGGATGATCAATCAATCCGTATAATGACAACCAACATGAAGGTGAATACCTTTAACTCCAGGATGCTCGACACCATCGATAGCCAGGTGATTGAGTATCGGGCGACCAGCAGCGGCAGAATTGAAAATATCCGGCCCAATGATCAGCTGATTCAGCTCAAGATTGGCGCCCAGGTTATGTTCATCAACAACGATTCGCAGAAGCGCTGGGTCAATGGTTCGCTGGGCAGGGTTACAAGATTTGTCAGCCAGTTTGATGAGGAGCTGAATGAGGAGGTTGATCTGCTGGAGGTTCAGCTGGCCGACGGATCTCTGGTGACAACCGCGCCTTTTACCTGGGAGATTTCGGAATATATCTTCAGGAGTGGGCGCTTTGAACGTCATACAATCGGAACCTTTACCCAGATACCGCTGAAACTCGCCTGGGCGGTTACGGTGCATAAAAGTCAGGGCAAGACATTTGACCGAGTTGTGCTGGATCTGGGTGCCGGCAGTTTTTCTCATGGACAGACCTATGTTGCCTTGAGTCGCTGTACAAGTCTTGATGGTTTAACCCTAAGCAGGCCGGTCCGCCAGCAGGATATTAAGGTAGATCGGGTCATTGTAGACTATTTTAATCGATACTCCACATAACTAGCCAATAAAGCATCGTTTGAAGTGCCCGGATTTGCATGGTAGATAGCAGTTATGTAGATCATATATGGAAATTTCATTTAACAGTTATATCAGTTATTGTAGAGATACTTATGAAAGCCATTACATATCAAAAATATGGGTCCCCTGATGTTCTGGAATTAAAAGAGGTTGCAAAACCTCTCCCCCAAGATAATGAGGTTTTGCTAAAGGTTCATGCGGTATCCATTAATTCATGGGATTGGGATATGTTAACAGGGCAGCCTCCTGAGTATCGTTTGTTAAGTGGTCTTTTAAAGCCCAGGAATCCTCTAATACATGGATGTGACATAACCGGAAAGATTGAAGCGCTCGGGGCAAATGTGAAACAATTTCAGGTTGGAGATGAAGTGTTTGGTGACTTGGCTGAAAACGGTTGGGGCGCGTTTGCCGAGTACGCTTGTGCTTCTGAAAACAGTCTGTTTCTTAAACCATCCCGCATGACATTTGAGGAAGCGGCGTGCCTGCCTCATGGAGGCAACCTTGCGGTTCAGGGTCTTATCGATGTTGGCCAGATAAAGTCCGGACAAAAGGTTTTGATTAATGGCGGAGGTGGCAGTACTGGTGCACTGGCTATTCAGATAGCCAAACTATTTGATGTCGAAATCACAGCGGTGGACCACACAGATAAACTGGACATGATGCGCACACTCGGCGCAGACCATCTGATTGACTATACAAAAGAAGATTTTACAACAAATAACCAGAAATATGATTTGATCTTTGACGTTAAGACTACCCGTTCTGTCTCTGATTATAAACGCGTGCTATCTCCCCATGGCACCTATGTGACTGTCGGAGGCAAAACTTCAAGACTCCTGCAACTTGTTGGGGCTGGAATGCTAACCAGAGAGTATAACTTGCGTATGTTGAGCTATAGCGCCAATAAGGATTTGAGTTATCTGATCGAGCTGTTTGAGGCTGGAAAGCTGAAGCCTGTTATCGATAAATGCTTTCCCCTTGAAGAAACCGCTGAAGCTTTTCGATATTTTGGCAGTGGAACTTTTAAAGGCAAAATAGTCATAAAAATTAATAATGATTAAAACCCAGCCTGTGAGTCCACAGCTTTAATTGACTGCATATAGCAGGACAATAACGCATTATTTGAAGTCGCAGGTTCGGCATGGTAGATAGCAGTTATGTGCACTCTGAGAGCAGTGCTAAGTAGAAATGATTTGGGATATATATGGATTTATCAATCATTCCTGGAATAGTTATTTTTATACTAATAATAATTGAACAATTCCTATGTAGGTTAAGTGTTACTTATCCATATAGATTCGGCTTACCCATAAAACAGATTAAAGGCAAAAGGGATGTCGGCAACATAAGTCATAAGGATTGTAAACGATTAGGACTATATGTTTATAACCTTTCAAATCCCCAATATGCATATTTGAGATTAGCAGATACGTGGGGCAAAAAATCTGCGGTATTATTTATATGTCAACTTAGAGCTGATGAGACTCACCCTGCTTGTACGATCAAAGTATGTTCAGTCTTATTATTGGGAATAATGTATGGTGTTTTACATTCAGGAATCGGTGTAATTCATGGCCAAGATTTATCCAGTCTTGGCATATTCATTTCGATGCTAATTATATTGGCGTGGTATTATAATAAACTTGTGCGAAAGTTGAATAGAGCACTTAACTAACCAATAAAGCATCATTTGAAGTCCCAGGATCAGCATGGTAGATAGCAGTTATGTGCAGTTTAGCTGAGGTTCAGAAAATGCTAGGTTGATCATGTATAGTCGTTGCCTAATGTCGACTAAATGATTTGCTGCATAGAGCGAAATGTATGTTTTTGTTGATAGGAGATCTTATGAATGAAGACAAAATATTTATTGTCGCTACGAATCAGCAGTTGAAATTTTTAGTCCCAATTGTTCCAGCGTGGATTGGGGCAATTATTTGTGTGATAGGCTTCCGTTACCAATCATTAGAGACTATGTTTGTCGGAGTGGTTATTGGCTTTGCTGCATTTGTGGCGATGTGTTTGTCAGTTAGGTGCCCCAGTTGTGGTAAGTTTTTGGCTTGGTATTCCTTTAATAAACGATCAGATCCCAAATCAATCGAATGGCTTAAGTATTTTATTGAATGTCCATTTTGTGAGTATAATCCAGCCAAAGATGATTTATAGTAACTTGATTACTATATTATGGAACGCTGAGATCGGGTAGGATGATAGCAGTTATATGCGGTTTTGATCTGTCATAAAAAGTGGTACATTATTGAAATGTTATCAATACCTAGATGGAATTATGTGAGATCCCTTAGAATAGTTTTTGAGCTTGCCCTAGCGTCGATTTTAGTAATTTCAATATATCAGGGCATAAATATTAGAAATCTTATAGCAAAGTCGGACACAATAAATATCGGTCAATCCCGAGCTGAAGTGCACCAGATTATAGGCTTGCCTGTAGCAGAATGGGCAAAAGCATCAAACCTAGATTTTTGGCGATCAGATTTTTTGTTGGGTGGATTAGCTATAGATATTCTCTATCAAGGGCAAGAGTGTTGTTATGAAAACCGCGAACGCTCCAGTGAAGAGTGTATAGTACAAGCTATATCTACTAGATTTTATACTCTCTGGGGCAACAATAAGATCTTATATTTCAAGATTAGGTGACTTGATTCAATGTCAGTGTATTTACTGCTGGATTGGGATTATAATCCTAAGCATACAAAGTGACGTGATATGGAAAAGACAATTAAATTAATATTATTATGTATGATAGTTATGCTGTGTGAGGGCTGTGCAGTTTCTGCAAAGAATGAATACATAAAACTCAATAATGCTGAATCAATTGAGTATGATGGCTTTAATGACATCTACTGTTATAACTCTTTGGATTCTTCAATTTCTATATGCTCTGGTTCTTATCGGAGCAAAACATTGTCTATAGGCCTAATAGTTCCAATCTTTCCTCAATTTAATCGAGAGTCTAGGTTATCTTATGATGTTAAACATAGAAGAATTATAGAATTTAAGAATATCAACCCAAAAGAAATTGTGTATTTATCAGATTTAGGTGACATCAAGCTATGTGATGGTCAATATTCAGATGAGTGTATCAAACAAAAAATAATCACCATTCTTCCCTTAGAATCAGTATGGCTAATAATTCCTGCAGGACCAAAACATTCATTAAATGTCACATGTGGTACACGCAAAATGAAAGCCATATTAAAGGAAGTTACAAAAATCAAATGGCACTTAGTATCAGTTTGATTTGCACCTAACTAGCCACAATCCCCAGATTGCTAACCTGGCAATCGTCCTGTAGGATAGCAGTTATGTGTAGTCTTTCTAATCGACTAGATAAACCTTTGCTTAGAAATTCTGGATAGATTTATCTATAAAGGATATAGCGTATAAACAAAAAAGTTTTATGGAGATGGCATGAAAACGAGAATAACATTCAGTATAATATTCCTCCTCATATTATCAAACATTGCTTCGGCAGGAGATATCTCTGAGTATTGGCAAAAAGTAAGACAGAATGCAGAGAATGGCAATAATGATGCTAGATATAAACTTGCGTTTATTTCTGCTCGTCAAGGGCATACTGAAGAGGCTCTTAAGTGGTATACATTGGCAGCAGATGATGGATACACAAAAGCCCAGATGAAACTCGGCAATCTATATGAATATGGAAAGATTGTGCCTTTCAATATAAAAGAGGCCATTAAATGGTATGCTGCTGCTGCAGAGAGTGGAGACCTTGAAGGCTATGTTGCCATAGGTTCAATTTATAAAAACGGAATTGGATGCCAAAGAGATTATTCCCAAGCTATGGACTATTATAAAAAGGCTTACAACAAGGGCCATGTAGATGCGATGTGTAATATTGGCAATATGTATTCAAAAGGCTATGGGGTAGAACAAAATGATCTCTTAGCATATGCTTGGTTTAATGAGGGTGCAATGAAAGGGTCTCGCCAATGTGCAGAAGCCCGTAATTATTTAGAAATATTGATGAGCCCCGAGCAAATTGAGCAGGCAAAAAAACAAAAGATTAAATAATTCTCAGGTTTGATGGATATTCGGTGAAGGAGATCTAATTGAAACGAATTATTATATTTCTAGTGATGATTACTATCTTCCTAGCACCTCCTCTCGTCGCTATTGAGCAACCCACTCATAAAACGATATCTGAGCTAAAAGAGCTCGCTATCTCTGGCAATAGAGACGCCCAATTTGAATTAGGGCTGATTTATTCTGTGGGCGAGAACGTCACCGCTGATTATTCAGAAGCCGTAAAGTGGTTTAAAAAGGCAGCTGAGCAAAACCATTTGACAGCTCAAGCGGCCTTAGGTGGGGCCTATGCCTCTGGCCAGGGAGTTCCTAAGGATTACGAGCAGGCAATTTGTTGGCATAGAAAAGCCGCAGACAAAGGTCTTGCGATATCTCAACAAAATCTGGGTGCCATCTATGAACAAGGTCTCGGTACACCAAAGGACTATAAGCAATCTGCTTATTGGTACAAACTAGCAGCTGAGCAAGGTTTAGCGGAGTCTCAGTTTAAAATAGCGTTCTTTTATCAAGAGGGACTTGGGGTTGCACAAAAACCAAGTCAGGCATTCTTCTGGTATACTAAAGCTGCAGAGCAGAATCATGGAGGAGCTCAGGCTAAACTTGGAGTGCAATACTGGAAAGGACGAGGCGTTGAACATAACCTTGAAAAGGCATTTTATTGGATTGAAAAGGCGGCATTGCAAGGCATTGTGGCTGCGCAAGCTGATTTAGGATTAATGTATTATAATGGAACAGGGGTATCACAAGATTTTAATCAAGCCGTATACTGGATAACCAAAGCAGCTCAGCAAGAAAATGCAATTGCGCAAATCAGACTTGCCGCCTTTTACGCTCACGGTCAGGGGGTTCCGCAAGATGATATCAAGGCCGCTTTCTGGACAGAACAAAGTGCACAAAGAGGAAATCGGAAAGCTCAGAATCAACTAGCTTATATGTATTATTTAGGGAAAGGGGTGCCGAGAAACAATGTTTTTGCTTATATGTGGTCGCACATTGCCAGTTGCGATGGAGACCAGTCCACTGCTGAGTTAGATGCTATTTTATTAGCACAAATGAGTTCTGATGAAATCTCTAAAGCAGAGTCTTTGATCGCAGAATGGACCTCTGCGAGAGCAGGATATTAAAACTCCACATAACTAGCCATTAAACACAGTCAGTAAAAATGCACATATCAAGGGTTACTGCGAAACTTTGATGAAAACATGAGGGGGAACCTTTGGGTTCCCCCTCATTCGTTTAAAGACTAGACGCCAGATCCTTACCCAGCACCTTATTCAGAATAAAGAGCGGTACCAGGACCGAGACAATCAAAATGGTGGCGTAGGCCGAGGCCGGACCGAAGTCGCCGGACTGGATGCGCTGGAAGATCTCGACCGTCATGGTGGCCCAGGGACCGTAGTAGAGCACTATGGTGGAGCTCAGCTCGGCCAGAGTCGTGACCCACATGATGATGGCGCCGGCTAAAATGCCGGGCAGCATGACCGGCATGACTACCTTGATGAATGATTTTACCGGCGGCACTCCCAGGTTGATGGAGGCCTCCTCGATCGACATGTCGATCTGCTGCAGAATCGAGGAGGTGGTCTTGATGGAGAAGGGCACCTTGCGGATGAAGTAGGCCAGCACCAGGATCATCCAGGTGCCGGTCAGAACCACCATACCCTGGTTGTAGGTCACGGCCAGCGCGATACCCAGAACGGTTCCGGCCACGGCTAAAGGCAGCATGATCAGGATGTCCAGCATGTAGCTGACCACCCCCTTCTTACGCACCAGCAGATAGCTCACGATCAGGCCGAAGATGATGCCGATGATGGTGGCGGTGGTGGCCAGGAAGAAGGAGTTTAGGATCGGGCGCGGGGCAAAGGTGAAGGCCTTGATAAAGTTGTCCAGGCTGAACTGTCCCCAGTACATGACCGGCCCGATGTTCTTGGTAAAGGACGCCACCACGACCACCAGGAAGGGGGCCAGAGCGATGAAGACCAGCGATACGCAGTAGAACCACATCAGGAAGCTCGGCAGCTTGGGCAGCTTTTTGATCAGGGGCGGGCGCAGGCTGCTCATGGCGTAGGACTTGCGCTCGACCCAGTACTTCTGGATGACGGTCAGGCCTAGGGTGATGAAGAGCAGGATCATGCTGAGCGCCCCGGCCATGGAGGGGTTGCCGCCCATCTCGCTGATGAACTCGTTGTAGGCCTGCACCGAGAGGACGCGAAAATCCTCGCCGATCAGGACCGGCACGCCGAAGTTTTCAATCGAGAGGTAGAATACCACCATGGCGCCGGCCAGCACGGCCGGGGTCACCACCGGCAGGGTCACGGTGCAGAAGGTCTTGAACTTGCCGGCGCCCAAATTGATGGCGGCCTCCTCCAGGGAGGCGTCGATCGAGTTGATGGCCGCGCTGACCATCAGGAAGACGTAGGGGAAGAACTGTAAAGTGAAGACCAGCACGATGCCCGGCCAGCCGTGAATGCCCGGCAGGTCGATGCCGATACGGTCAAACATGTTGGATAAGAGGCCGTTGCGGCCCAGGATCATGAGCCAGGCTTCGGCGCCGATGAAGGTCGGCAGGATCAGGGGCAGCGTGCCCAAAGTTTTGAGCACGGTCTTGCCCGGCAGCTCGTATCTGGAGAGGAAGAAGGCGAACGGGATGCCGATGATCACCGATAATAGGGTCGCCAGGCCGCTGACAAAGAGGCTGTTCTTCAAACAGCGCAGATAGAACGGATACTTGAAGAAGGTGCGGTAGCTCTCCAGCGACAACTGGCTCGTCTCCGGATCCAGGAAGCTGGCCTTGAAGATGAAGAAGAGCGGATAGGCGATCGAGAAGAAGAGTATCAGGAATACGCCGACCAGGATTATGTTCCAGGTGTTGAGATATTTGCGCACGGTTATCTCTCCAGGATGACCGGGCGGTCGGGCATGAAGCTGAAGTTCAGTTTCTCGCCGGCCTCTTTGAGCACCGCCCTCTGGGGGTCGTGCATCTCGATGACCAGCTCCTGGCCGCCAAAGGCGCTCACGCGGTAGCGCAGCATGGAGCCCAGGAAGGTGGAGCTGATAACTTCAGCCTCGAAACTGTTGGAGCCGTCGCCGTCTACCCTGATCCACTCCGGCCGCAAAGAGAGCGCGATGTCGCCCTCCACGGCATGGTCGGCCATGATCTTAATCTTGTCGTTGCCGACGTTGGCCTCCAGCACGCCGCCAGCATAGCCGAGAGCCTTGGCCTCGATGATGTTAGAGTTGCCCATGAAGTCGGCCACGAAGCGGCTGGTGGGTTTGAAGTAGATCTCGGCCGGAGTGCCGGTCTGTTCAATTCTGCCCTTGGAGAAGACTGCGATCTTGTCGGAGACGGCCATGGCCTCCTCCTGGTCATGGGTGACGTAGATGGTGGTGATGCCGAGCTCCTTCTGGATGCGGCGGATCTCCTCACGCATGCTGACGCGCAGTTTGGCGTCCAGGTTCGAGAGGGGCTCGTCCATCAGGAGGACCTGGGGCCTGATCACCAGGGCGCGGGCCAATGCCACGCGCTGCTGCTGGCCGCCGGAGAGCTGGGATGGCAGGCGCTCGCCGAAGCCGCCCAGCTCGACGCTCTCCAGGATCTCGGGCACCAGGCGCTTGATCTCGGATGCGGCCGTCTTGCGGGCGCGCAGGCCGTAGGCCACATTGTCAAAAACGTTCATGTGCGGGAAGAGGGCGTAGTTCTGGAAAACCATGCCGGTTTCGCGCTTGTGGGCCGGGATGTTGTTGATGACCTGGTCGCCGAAGAGGATGCGGCCGCCGTCGGGCTGATAGAAGCCGGCGATGGTGCGCAGGAGGGTGGTCTTGCCGCAGCCGCTGGGGCCCAGCAGGGTGAAGAAGTCGCCATCGGCAATGTTCAGGTTGATGTCGTCAATAGCCTTGAGGCTGCCAAACTCTTTTGTGATGTTTTCTATGGTTACTTGCATAACGTCCTTATTTAGATCGTAGGTTGTGTTGATTCGCCGGGAGTTGCCTCCCGGCGAAGGGTGACTATCTGGAGAGAATGATCATCTTCCACTCTTTGAGCAGATCCTGCTTGAGGGTGTTGGCCTCGATGGGGTCGAAACTCTTGGAGATGGGAATGCTGCCCAGGCCGGGCATGCCCTTGATTTCGGCGGCGTCCGGACGGGCCGGGCGGCGGTAGTAGTTTAAGAAGATCTTGTCCTGCACATCTTTGCTCATGACGTAGTCCATGAACTTCTTGGCGGCGTCCATGTGCGGGGCGCCCTTGATGATGGCTGCGCCCTCGGGGGCCACGAAGGCGCCGTCGTTGGGGTAGATGATGCCGACATTCTTGTCGCCGCCGGCGATGTAGCGGAAGGCGGCGTATTCCATGGTGATGCCCACGGGATACTCACCGGCGGCCACGCCCTTGTAGATCAGGCTGGAGCTGTCCAGGATCTTGGCGTTGTCGATCAGCTTGTTGAGGCCGTCCCAGCCGGCCAGCTTGTAGAGGCCGTAGACCTGGGCGTAGGCTGAGCCTGATTTCTGCGGGTTGGCCATGGCGATTTTGCCCTGCCACTTGGGGTCGAAGAGTTCGGCCCAGGTCTTGGGGGCCTCCTCGTCGCTGACCAGCTTGCGGTTGTACATGATAATCATGACGTGCGAGTTGGTGGCGCTCCAGCGGTTCTGGGATTCGGTGTAGCCCTCGGGCAGGACGGCGGCCTGGGGGGAGACGTAGGATTCAAAGTACTGCTTGGACCCGTCCAGGGCGGCCACGTCGCCGCTCCAGAAAACGTCGGCCAGGGGCTTCTTGCTCTCGGCGGCGATGCGCTTCATGGCGGAGCCGGTGCCCATCTTGACCGGCATGACCTTGATGCCGGTGGCGTCTTCAAAATCCTTGCTGATCATGTCGATGACTTCAGAAGGGTTGGATGAGTAGAGGACCACTTCTTCGGCCAGGGCCAGCTGGCAGGTGAAGATCATGAATGCGGTAGCCAATGTAAGAATTTTTTTCATTTAGAACTCCCTCGTAAATTTTCTTCCCTCTATAAAAGAAGCAACTGCTTGGCAATGTCAATCTTGTTTAAGTGACGGTATTGATCGGCTGGACAAGTCAAGATTGGGCTTTATTCTGTCGAACAGTAGTTCATCAAAAGGATTGGAGAATTTGTGCAGTCAAAATCCAGTGTCCATCTGAAAGAACCCAACTTCAAGGCTTCGCGCCTTGAGCTGAGCCCTCACGACCATCAGCGGCTGCGCACGCGGCTGAGCTACATCTATGGTGACGAGGTGGCCGAAGAGTACATGCCTGAGCTGCTGCGCATCCTGCAGGTCTACTATGCCCATAAGGTGCCCGCACTTATCGAGCGCGAGGCGGCCTTTGTCCCTCAGGAGCGCTTTACCGAGCAGGACATGATCCTGATCACCTATGGTGACCTGCTGGAGTATCGGGACCGCCCGCCGCTGGAGATTCTGACCCGCTTCTGCGACAAGTATCTGGAGGGCACCATCAACACGGTCCATATTCTGCCCTTCTTTCCCTACTCGTCGGATCGCGGCTTCTCGATCATCGATTTCGAGACCGTTGATCCCCATCTCGGGACCTGGGACAACATTGAGGAGCTGGAGGGGCGCTTCCAGCTGATGTTTGACGGCGTCATCAACCATGTTTCGGCCAAGAGCCGCTGGTTCCAGGAGTTCATCAACGGTAACCGCTATTACCGTGACTTCTTCATCGCCTATGATTCGCCCGATGCGCTGAGCGTGGCGGACCGCCAGCAGATCTTCAGGCCGCGCACCTCGGATGTGCTGAGTGAGTTTGAGACCATCGACGGTCCCAGGTATGTCTGGACAACCTTCTCGGCCGACCAGATCGATCTGAACTACAAGAATCCGGAAGTCTTGATGCGCGTCATTGAGATCCTGCTGCTCTATGTGCGCCACGGGGCCGACATCATCCGCATGGACGCCGTGACCTACCTCTGGTCCGAACCGGGCACCTCCTGCGTCCATCTGGGGCAGACCCATGAGATCATCAAGCTCTTCCGTGAGATCCTCGATCTGGTGGCGCCCATGGTGGCGCTGATAACCGAGACCAACGTGCCCCACCGCGAGAACATCTCCTACTTCGGCAACGGCCGCGACGAGGCCCATATGGTCTACAACTTTGCCCTGCCGCCCCTGGTGCTGCACACCTTCTATGCCGAGGATTCGGCGGCGCTCTCGCTCTGGGCGGCCTCGCTGCACAAGCTGACCGACACCACCAGCTTCTTCAACTTCCTCGACTCCCATGACGGGGTGGGGCTGATGGCGGCCCACGGCATCCTGAGCGAGGATGAGATCAACAATATGGTCGCGCGGGTCATCGAGCACGGCGGCTATATCTCGTACAAGAGCGGTCCCGACGGTCAGGATGTGCCCTATGAGATGAACATCACCTGGTTCAGCGCCCTCAATATGGAGGATGACCATGAGGACCTGGCCTTCAAGGTCAAGCGTTTCATCGCCTCGCGCGTGATCGCCCTGGTGCTGCGCGGGGTGCCGGGCATCTATCTGCACGGTCTGGTGGGCACCACCAATGATCTGGCAGCGGTCAAGTCGACCAACTCCAATCGCGCCATCAACCGCACCGTGCTCGACAGCGCCGCGCTGGAGCAGATGCTGGATGATGACTTCTCCAAGCTCTCGCGCATCAACCGCGAGCTGGGGCGGCTGCTGGTGATGCGCACCCAGATCCGGGCCTTTCATCCGGGCGGCGGCCAGCACATCCTGATGGTCTCCAAGGATATCTTTGCCATTCTGCGCTCCTCGCCCGAGAACGATCAGCAGGTGCTCTGTCTGGTCAATGTGACCCCGCGCTTCTGCCGGGTGGACATCCCGACCGACGACTTTATCAGCGACTCGGAGCACTGGTTCGACATTGTCAGTGAGAACGAGTGGTTTGCCGATGAGGGCGTCATGCACATCAACATGATGCCCTATGATGTGATGTGGCTGCTGCCCTATGCTGAGTGCCAGGATTAGCTGATGGCGTTGAAGAATCCGTAGATGGCGCTCTGGGCAGCCTCGACGCTGCGGCCCAGCTGATCCAGCTGGTCGCGCTTGATGCCGGCCAGCTCAAGGTCGGCATCGCTGATCATGGGCGCTTTGGCGTTGCCCGATTCGCCCAGGCCCACCTGCTGGGCCAGCGCATCGGCGATGTGCAGCAGGGCGATGTCGCGTAGATCCACCCCCTGATCGGGTTCGCCGGCGTGATGGTACTTGATCGGCAGCCGGATCTCTTCGGGAAATTTCCAGCGTTTCAGCAGGATGCCGGCCACGGTGCCGTGATCGCAGCCGATGGCGCGCTCTTCAGCTCTGTATATTGGCAGATCCTCCTCTTGCTGAACCATTTCCAGCGCCTCTCCAAACTGTTCCGGGAAGAACTGGTCCAGCACGATCTTGCCGATGTCGTGCAGCAGGCCGAGGATGAAGAGGTGCGGACGGCGCGGGTCCAGGGACTGCAGGGCGTTGGCTACGGCCAGGCTGTGAATCCAGATGCCTTCGTGGGAGTAGTACCTGTTCTGGGCCCGGCTGGGCAGGCTTTGCATGACCCCCAGCGAGAGGGCCAGGGATCTGACCATCTGGAAGCCGATCAGTTTGATGCCGCGTTCCAGGTCGTCAATGTGCTGCGGAAAGCCGTAGTAGGCTGAGTTGGCGATCTTGAGAATGTTGGAGGTCAGGGCCGGGTCGTTGGAGATGACGGCGATCAGGTCGTGCATCTGGCTCTTGGGTGATTCGGTCAGGTTGAGAATCTTGGGGATCACGACCGGCAGGGTCGGGATCTCATCTATCTTGGCGTAGATGCGTGCTTTTATCTGATCGTTTGTCATATCAGGCTCTTCGGAAGATCAGATGCCGAACTTTATGTGATCGGTCAGTTGTCGAGGATGCCGCGGATGTTGCGGGCCAGGTCGTTTTTGTTGAAGGGCTTGGTGATGAAGCCCTTGATGCCCAGGGAGTGGGCGCGCTGGGCATCAATCTGGTCGCTGAAGCCGGTGCAGAGGATGATCGGAAAATCATTGCGGCTGCGCAGCAGGGTCTGGGAGAGTTCCAGCCCGCTCATCTGGGGCATGTTCATGTCGGTGATCAGCATGTCATATTTTTCCGGGTTTGCGCTGATGGCCTGCAGGGCATCGCTGGCATTTGCGAGCACCGTGACCTCGTAGCCCAGGTTCTTGAGCACCCGTTTGAGAACCTCGCGCACATCCCGCTCGTCATCCACCACCACGATATGCTCGCGGCCGGTTGGAATCGGCTGATCGGTGGCCGGTGCCGTTTGGGTATCCATTGAAGCGACGATCGGCAGGTGGATGATGAAGGTTGTGCCTTTGTCCAGCTCGCTGTGGCAGTTGATGCGGCCTCCCAGACGTTCAATGGCTTTGAGCACGATGGAGAGCCCCAGGCCGGTGCCTTCGCCCTGGTCCTTGGTGGTGAAGTAGGGGTCAAAGATGTGCTCAATATGTTCAGGGGCGATGCCGTGGCCGTTGTCGCTGACCGTCAGCTGGATACAGGGGCCGGGCGGCAGGCTGCCGGCGTGAAAGTTGTTGCCGGACTGGGTGGTCTGCAGGCTGACCTTGAGTGTGCCGCCGCTCTCGCGCATGGCGTGGTAGGCGTTGGTGCAGAGATTCATCATGATCTGGTGGATCAGGGTCGGGTCCCCCAGCACGCAGAGCTGATCGTCGGGCAGGTCGGTCTCAAAGCTGATCGAGCGGGGAATGCTTGAGCGCAGCATCTTGAGCGAGTCCCTGAGCATGGGCACGATCGGCATGGGCTTGAGCTCCTGATCAGTCTGGCGGCTGAAGGCCAGGATCTGGTTGACCAGCTCCTTGGCCCTCTCGCCGGCCAGGATGATCTCCTCATGATAGCGGGCGCTGCCCGGTTCGTCCCGGCCCATTTCGGCGTAGCCCATGATGATGGCCAGGATGTTGTTGAAGTCGTGGGCGATGCCGCTGGCCAGGCGCCCCAGGGCCTCCATCTTCTGGGATTGGCGCAGCTGTTTTTCGAGCTGCAGCTGGTCGGTGATGTCGTGGCTGACAGCCACATAGTTTGTGATACGGCCGCTCTGATCGCGTACCGGCGTGATGGATTTGGACTCTTCGAAGAGGCGTCCGTCGTGCCTTCTGTTGGTGATCTGCCCCTGCCAGGGCTGGCCTTGGGAGATGGTCTGCCATATCTGCTGGTAGAACTGCCTGTCGTGCTGGCCGCTGTTCAGAATGCTGGGGGTCTGTCCGATGGCCTCGTCCGGGGAGTAGCCGCTGCAGTGGCTGAAGGCCGGATTGACATACTCGATGGTGCCGTTGGTGTCGGTGATCAGGATGTTTTCACTGGCCTGCTCGATGGCGGCGATCAGTTTTTCGCGCTCCTTCTGAGCCTCCTCCTGTTTGCGGATGCTGTCCAGCAGCTTTTCGTTGACCGTCCGGAAGGTGCGGTTGCGCCAGCTCAGGATGGCCAGGATGATCAGCAGCGAGATTGTGCCCATGGTCAGGATTGTGCGCTTGATGGTCCAGAATGGGGTCGGCGTGCCGAACCATTTGGTGTAGATGCGCTGGTATTCGCTGGAGCCGATGAACTCTTCAACCGCCGGCTGCAGCCGTTCAAGCAGATCTTCGCGGCCGATGCGTATGGCGATGGCCCGCTTGACTTCCGCCAAAGGTTCGCCAACGGTTTTGATGTGCTGGTCGAGGCGTATGTCGCGGGCCAGTTTCACAATCACGGGTTGATGGTAGATCAGAGCGTCACAGTTGCCCGAGAGCAGGCAGAATAGGGCCTCTTCTGGATCGTTGAAGGTGACCATCTGGACGCCCTCAATCTGGCTGGTCATCTGGGCGCCGACATTTGAGCGGACGGTTGCGACCCGGCTGTTCCAGAGATCCTGAGTGCTGCTGATGCTGTAGTTGTCGCTGCGCACGAAGATCGAGACGGCGAAGGTTTCAACGGGGCTGGTGAAATTTATCCAGACCTGGCGTTCCGGTGTGATGCTGACATTGGGAATCAGGTCGGCCTGGCCGTCCAGCAGGGCATTCATGGTGCGCTGCCAGGTTGGCAGGACCGTGTAGCTGATGCTGATATTGGATTGTGCGGCCAGATGTTCCATCACATCGATGGCAAAGCCGCTCAAGTTGCCCTTGTCATCCATCTGGTAGTAGGGCGGGATGGATTGGGGCACGGCAACCGTCGCAGAAATTTCATCGGCGGCCCTCAGTGGACTGCCGCTGAATATACCCAGAGCTAGCAGGTATATGATCATGATCGGCGGCAAAGATCCTGCTCTGTTAGACATCGACGCACCTGAATGAGATATAATCAGGAAAATTAAGCCGTTCGGGCAGCGTGGCAAGTCATCTCAAGGCTTTATTTTATCAAGCCTGTATAATCATCATGTTAGGCCGGATTAATCTGTCTCTCTTATCATGGCCCGGTTGTTGGTCAGCTCCTGCAGTCTGTCTCTGAGATCCCGCTCCTGATTGAGCGGACAGTTGACGGTGAGGTATAAGAATAGGCCCGGATATTCTAGTTGGCGGCCGTCTCTCTGTCAAATACGGGTTATTGTTATCCATTTAAAACAGGAGTATGGTTTGCTCAAATTATTATCGAGAGGAGTTTGATGTGAAGAAAATTTTTAGCGCAATCGTTTTTTTGATGCTGGTAGCGCTGCCCTCCTGGGTGGCCGCCGAGGAGTTGATCGAGGGCTGGCGCCTTGAGCTGACCCCCTATGTCTGGGGCATCTCAATTGATGGCAAGAGCGGTATCGGGAATGTTCCGCTGCTGGGTGAAGTCACCACCGAAATTGATATGGACCTCAAGGACATCATCAATAATATGGATTCAGCCTTTCTGGTGGCATTTTCCGGCAGTAAGGGCCCCTGGGACCTTTGGATCGATACCAATTATCTGAAGCTGACCGAGAAAACCACCACCTACCGTATGACCGCCAAGACCAAGATGGAGCAGCTCCTGATGGACGCCATGGTCTCCTACAGGGTTGCCCAGACCGACAATGTTGACTGGTGCGTGCACGGCGGTATCCGCTATGCCGATATCGACACCAAGACAACCGCCCTCGGTTTCGGACCCATGGGCATCCCGCTCTCCTTCAACATCGGCGACAAGTGGTATGATCCCATCATCGGCGCCAGAGCCAAGTGGTTCATTGACGATCAGTGGACCCTGACCGGCCGCGCTGAAGTGGGCGGTTTCGGCGTGGGCTGTGATCTGACCTGGCTGGCCAGTGCCGCCGTCAACTATCAGATCAACGATATGTGGTCAGTCAAGGGTATGTACCGCATGCTGGGTATGGACTACAGTGACGGCTTCGTAAGCGACATGACCGTCCAGGGCCTGGCCGTCGGTTTCGGCGTGGCATTCTAAAAAATCTAAGTATGGGGACAGAATTAATTCTGTCCCCATCAGTCATTATTTCTTAAACTCTTTGTAGAGCCCGTCGTTCAGATCCTTGAAGAACGTCTCATCCAGCTTGGTCTTTTTGCGGTCATAGGTCATGAGGCCGTTGGTTTCGCCCTCCACGTCCGATACCTGGGTATAGACGATGGCACTTAAGCCCTCTTTGATCTTGGGCTGGATCTGCTCTCTGAAGAGTCGGGTGTAGGCGGCCTTGAATTTCTCCAGGTTCTTGAATTTGCGGTAGCCGAAGGTCTTGCCCTCCTGCCAGTAGTGGCCCGGACAGTCCACGTGCAGGCCGCCGAACTCGGTGATGGCGTAGGCGCGTCTGCCGTCCGGCGCCGCAGTTTTGAACTTTGCGCTGTAGGTGTGGATGCTGATCAGGTCGCCGGCGCCCTGGTCGTGCCAGCCGCTGGCGTGGTCAATGAGGCGGCTGGGGTCATACTCCCTGACCCACTCGGCGATCTCCTCTGAGTGGAACTGGCCCCAGGCTTCGTTGAAGGGCACCCACATGGCGATTGAGGGCACATTGTAGAGGGCGTCGATCATGGCTTTAAGCTGTTTGCGGAAGTTCTCCCGGGACTCCGGCTTGTGGCTGCCGAAGCGCCAGAGCATGCGGGTGTCATCGATGGTAAAGTTAAAGGTAACGCTTGCGATCCAGGGGATGGCGGCCAGGTATGGGTTTTCCTGGTAGCCGGCGCAGACCATGTCCTGCCAGACGATGACGCCCAGGCGGTCGCAGTGGTAGTACCAGCGGGCCGGCTCAACTTTGATGTGCTTGCGCAGCATGTTGAAGCCCATCTCCTTGGTCTTGATGACGTCATACTCAAGAGCCTCGTCGCTGGCCGGGGTGTAGATGCCGTCGGGCCAGTAGCCCTGGTCGAGCATGCCGCAGTGGAAGATCGGTTCATTGTTGAGGGTCAGGCGCGGATGGCCCTGGTCATCCTTGGTCATGCCGAAGCTGCGCAGGCCGCAGTAGCTCTCAATAGCATCCTCATCACCCAGTTTGATCTTGAGGTCGTAGAGGAAGGGGGTCTCAGGTGACCATAGTTTAGGTTCGGGAATCTCGATCCTGACAGTTTCGCCGGCCTTGAAGGTGGCCTCGGCCACCTGCTTGTCTGCGTCCAGAACTGTTGCCTGAATCTGACTCTCTGATCCGTTAACGTTGACGCTCAGATCGATGCCCCGCATGTCGGGCGTCATCCTGATATCGGTGATATAACTCTGGGGTACGGCTTCCAGCCAGACCGTCTGCCAGATGCCCGAGCAGGCGGTGTACATGATGCCGCCGGGCTTGAGGGTCTGCTTGCCCTTCTCCTGCCAGTGCTTGCTGGTCGGATCCCAGACGGACACGCTCAGCTCGTTGATGCCGTCTGTGAGCTGAGCGGTAATCTCAAAGCTGAAGGGGGTGTAGCCGCCGCTGTGGCTGCCGACCACCTGGCCGTTCAGGTAGAGCGTTGTCTGCCAGTCGACGGCGCCGAAGTGCAGCAGAACCCTCTTGCCCTGCCACTCGGGCGGGATATTTATCTGACGGTGATACCAGAGCCTCTCGTCTGGCCGCAGCGCTTTCTCGACCCCGGAGAGGCGTGACTCGATGCAGAAGGGCACCACGATTTTGCCGCTCCAGCTGCCGGGCGTCGGGGCGTCCTTGGCGGTGACGGCGTAGTCCCAGCGGCCGTTCAGGCACTGCCACTCTGGGCGTCGCATTTGCGGCCGCGGGTATTCGGGCAGGGGATTCTGTTGATCAAGCTGATTGCCCCATCGGGTCATAAGGTGGTTGGTCATGGCTACCTCACTTTGATTCAATTTAGATTAAACTATATCAACTTGCATTGAGGCATACAATCATTAATTTGCCTCCGGGGAGTATGCTGTAGATTAAAGGTTTAATTTGGATTAAACCTATTGACCCGGCCAGGACTTGACAGTAAACAGGAGGGATGAAGTCTATAACTATCCAGAGTTTCCGAGATTTTCAGCCGATTGCCCAGGCCCTCTCAATTGATGTCAGGGTTCAGATTATGGAGCTGCTGCAGCAGGGCAGCTTCAATGTCAATGAGATTGCCGCGCAGGTTGGCATTCCGGTCTCGACGGCCACGGTCAACATCAAGAAGCTTGAAGAGGTCGGTCTGCTGCGCTCCGAGATGCAGCCCGGCAAGCGCGGTTCGCAGAAGATCTGCAGTCTCAATCTCAAGTCGCTCAAGCTGGAGCCGCGCAACAACATTGATGAGGTCAGCATGCCCATCGGTCAGTTCGTCAAGTGCGCGGTCGAGCCGACCTGCGGCCTGGTCAGCGAGAGCGCTAAGATCGGTGAGTATGACGATGTCGGCAGCTTCTATCTGCCCGAGCGCATTGAAGCCCAGCTGATCTGGGTCGGCAACGGCTACCTGGAGTACAACTTTCCCAACCGCATTGATCCGGAGCGCAGACTGCTGGCCATTGAGGTGAGCATGGAGATCTGCAGCGAGGCGCCTTTCTTTAAGAACAAGTGGCCCTCGGACATCACGCTCTGGCTTAACGGGCATGCCTGCGGCTGCTGGACCGCGCCGGGCGATTTTGGCGGCAAACGCGGCAAATTCACCCCAAAGTGGTGGGGGGTTCACAAGACCCAGTTCGGTCAGCTGGTCTGTTGGCGGATCGCCCTGGAGGGCACCAGCATCAATGGCAGTACGGCCGCAACTCAAAGGGTTGATGAACTGGGGCTTAATGAACAGCCCTTTATCCGGCTGCGCGTCGGTACGGCTGATGACGCCGAAAACCGTCGCGGCTTCAATCTTTTCGGCAGTCGTTTCGGCAACTACAATCAGGATATCCGGCTTAAGCTGGTCTATGATTGATTAATTTGCCTGTTTGATTTTAGACTTAAATCATTTAAATATTAAATTGTTGTTAATGAATTTTGAATTTTTAGGAGGTGTGACATGATAGAGGCCGGCCAAGTTGAATATTGGAACAGGGTTGCCAGATCCAAGACCTTTACTCATCCGCTGAGTCTGGAGATTCTTAAGGCGGACAGAGGCGCTAAAATTCTGGATTATGGCTGTGGCTACGGCCGGATTGTGGCCGAGCTCAAAAAAGCCGGCTATGACGATGTGGTTGGCGTCGACACCTCCTCCGAATTGGTGGCCATCGGCGATTCCGGGCTAGACCTGCGCTGCATTGAACATGCCGTCCTGCCCTTTGCGGATGACTCCTTTGATTATGTAACCCTGATAGCCGTCCTGACCTGTATTCCGGCCAATCAGGACCAGCAGCAGGTGATTGCGGAAATTGCGCGGGTCCTGAAACCCGGCGGTGCAATCTATGTCAGTGATTATCTGCTGCAGCCTGCCAAACATGATATCTATGAGCAGTATGTGGCGCGTTTTGACAACTATGGCACCTTTGTGAATGAGGACGGTGCGGTCTTCAGGCATCATGAGTTCTCCTGGTTCCATGAGCTCTTTGCCGGCTTCAAGATCGGCCACCTGCGCAAAGTTGGGGTCACAACCCTGAGCGGCCGGCGCGCTTCAGCCGTGCAGTTTATGGCGCACCTGGTCTGAAATGCTTGGCGTTCTGTTGAAGGCTTTGGGCGCCTGGATGTTGCTGGTTGTGTTTGCCATTCTGAATGCCGCTCTGCGCGAGAAGGTTCTGGCGCCCGGTCTGGGCGAAACCATGGCGCTGCCCCTGAGCGGCATCACGCTCTCCATTATGATAATCTGCCTGACCCTGCTGGTTGTTCCCTATCTCGGCGTCACTCAGACGGGAGATGCGCTGCTGGTCGGCTGCTGCTGGCTTGTGCTGACCCTGGCCTTTGAGTTGCTGCTGGGCCGCTTTGTGGTTGGCGGCAGCTGGCGGGAGGTGCTGCAGGTCTTCAATCTCAAGAAGGGCGATCTCTTCAGTCTGGTGCTGCTTGTTACCCTTGTCGCCCCCTGGCTCTCCGCGCGTCTGCGGGGTATTTTTTGAGGAGTAGCTATGCGTAAACTGTGGTTTGGGATGGTTCTGTTTCTGTGTGGCTGTGCTTCTGTGCCGGTTGCACCGGTTGACGGAGAACTTCTAGTCGATGCTCCTGGCGGTTATGAGAACCTCTGTTTCGACGAGGCCGGCAACATCTATGTATCGGGCTTGAGCGGTCAGGTGCTCAAGCTTGAGCAGGGCCGGGTGACGGCCAGCCGGCAGGTGGGTTCGCTCTGTCTGGGGATCGTCTGGCATGCTTCTGAAATCTATCTGGGCGTGCAGCAGGCTGATGATGAGTTCATGGTCGGGCGCATCTACCGCCTGGATGACGGGCTCACGGGTGCCGCGCCGGTCTCGGGCCCGATCAGCGGCCTGAACGGATTTGCGCTGCAGGACGGCTGGCTCTACTACGCCAGCTCGCAAGGTCTGCTTAAGCCCAAAGGCGCGGTCTATCGGGTTAATCTGAATGATCCTGATTTTGAAAATCCGGAGTTATTCTTGGGCGATATCGGCTGGGTCAACGGTCTGGCCTTCAGCCATGACGGCCAGACCCTCTACTATACCGAGATGTTCAAGGGTGTCTGGGCCTATGATGGCCGGGAGGTGCGCCGGATCTACGATCCGGGCTTCATGCAGGTCAGCGACGACCTCTGCGTCGCGCCTGACGGGTCGCTCTATGTCTGTTCCAACTCCGCGGGCGCCATTCTGCACCTTTCGCCGGAGGGGGAGTTCCTTGATGCCTGGCGCCCCGGCGACATGGGGGCGCCCTCATCCTGCGCCATGAGCGGCACGAAGATTTACATCACCGAATTCGGGCAGAAAGCCGCAACCTTAAAGCAGGACGGCCGCGGAGTCTGGATGGTTGAACCCTGATTCATGAACCTGAAACTCGGCCGTGACAGGTTCTGAAAAAATAGTGTAGAGAGAAGTTGGAGGTCGTTGATGCCCCAGCTGAATGATGAAACAAGGTCGAAGCTGTCAGGCGGCTTTATTGAGCTGTCAGGCGGTTTTACGCACTATGAAGTGGCCGGGCCGGCCGATGGGCGCCCGGTGGTGCTGATTACGGGCCTGACCGTGCCCATGTTTGTCTGGGACGGCATCTTTGAGCGGCTCAGCCGTCAGGGGCTGCGGGTGCTGCGCTACGACATGTTCGGGCGCGGCTATTCCGACCGGCCGCCGCTGAACTATGACCTCGATACCTTTACCGCTCAGCTGGAAGAGCTGCTGACCGCCCTTAAGATTGCCGGACGCATCAACCTGGTGGGCTGGTCCATGGGCGCGGCCGTGGCTGCCGCGCACGCGGCGCGCAATCCCGGCAAGATCGGCCGGGTCTGCTTCATCGCTCCGGTGGGCTTTGATGTCAACATGTCGATTGCGGCGCGTCTGGCCAAGAGTCCTCTGGGCGGCGCGCTGGTGGTGCGTCTGCTGGGCCGGCGCACCCTTTATAAAAACCTCAAGGGTTATGTCTATGATCAGAGCCTGCTGCCGCAGCTGCGCAAGCGTTTTGGCGAGCAGATGGTTTACGCCGGCTTTATGGAAGCGCTGCAGGCGACCCTGCAGCACTTCAACTTTGATGAGCGTTTCTACTTTGAGCGCTTTGCCCAGCAGGGCCGTCCCACCATGCTTATCTGGGGTGAGGATGATCCTGTGACGCCCTATGGCAACCATGCCGAGGCCGTCACTCTCTTCGGTGAGACCGGTTTCCTGAGTGTGCCCCGGGCCCGCCACGCCGTGCAGTATGAACGGGCCGACGTGGTGGTGCCGGCCCTGCTCAAGTTTCTGAAGTCCTGATCAGACCTCCAGCACCACCTTGAGCACCTCGGCTGGTCTTTGCTGAATGGTCTTGAAGGCGCTGCGGTAGTCATCCAGCTTGAAGCGGTGGGTGATGAAATCGTCCAGGGTGATGCGTCCGTCCCGCAGCAGTTCAATGATCAGTTCAAAGGTTGAGATGTGGCGCCCCTCAAAATATTCGCGGCCGTGGGAGTTTACGCCCACAATGTTGAGTTCCTGCTGCCAGATGGGGGTTTCGTCGTAGGCTACCGGGCAGAGGTGGTGGCCGATCTTGACATAGGTTCCGCGTGATTTCAGCCAGCGCAGGCAATCATGCAGGGTTTTCTGGCTGCCGACGCAGTCGTAGATGGCATCCAGTCCGCCGAGCATGTTGGTGTTTTTGAACTGGCCGCGGTAAACCTTGGCCTGGGTGATGCGGCCGATCTCGCTGTAGGGGTCGCCCTGGATGACGGCGTCCGCCCCCATCCTGAGGCCGAACTCCTGTTTAGATTTTTCAAGTTCCATCAGATAGACAGTGCAGTTGGGGTTGATGAATTTCAGGAACTGGATCACATTCAGGCCGATGGTGCCGGCACCCAGCACTAAAACTTTCTCGCCGTCCTGGGGCGGGCGGCGTAAAACCGCATGCATGCTGACCGCCGCCGGCTCGATCATAACAGCCTGTTCATCGCTGATGGAGTCGGGGATCTTTATGAGCTGGCTTGCGGGGGCGATGAAATGGTCGCCGAATCCGCCGCCGCGATTCTCCGGCAGTTTGATCTCGGCATAGTTTTCACAGAGGCAGTAGTTGCCGTCCCGGCAGGGCCCGCACATTGCTATCTGCTCATCCATGCTGCAGCACGGCAGATAGGGTTGCATGGTGACGCGGTCGCCAAGCTTCAAGTGCTTGACTCCGGGGCCGACCTCGCTGATGTGGCCGACGGTCTCATGTCCCAGGAAGGTGCGGTCGGAGCCGGGCAGGGCCGCTACGGAGATTTTGGGGTTGGGTTTGACCTGAAAGAAGCTGATGTCGGTGCCGCAGATGCCGGCCAGTTTGTTGCTGACCCTGACCCAGTTGGGGCCCGGCAGTGGCAGATCGGGCAGTTCGTCCAGCACAACCGGTGATAATTTCGTGTAGTAGAGTGACGGAAAGCGTCTGCCAAGGGCCTTCAGGGCTACGATTTTGGGAATGTTGGTTTCAAAATAGATACTCTTCATACGACCTCCATTTATAAAGTATTGATGTTACGGTAACAGCGTTACCTTAAAAAATCAAATAATATCTATTTATGAAAGTAGATGAATTAGAGGTCTTTGAGGATCTCATCGATCATAGGATCGATAAGTTGGCTGATGTCCTGCACCGAGAGGGTCACGCGGCTGATATGAAGGGAGACGATGCCGTGCAGGCTGGTCCAGATCTTGAGCAGTCTGAACGGAATTTGACCCTCATCAATCTTTTGGTGGGGCAGTTCGTTCAGTATGTGACTGCCGATTTTGATCAGCTGCAGGGCGGTTCTGTTCTGGTGGTCGGCAATCTCCTCCATCGGTGTGCCCACATAGTCAACATACTTGGGCGTATCCATGTTGAACATAATGTTGTAGTAGTGTTGGTGATTGATTCCCCAGTAGACATAGGTGCGGGCCATGGCCCTGAGTTTGGCGAGCGGATCATCATTTTGCCCGACGGCCTCTTCAATGGTCTCGGTCAGTTCCTGAAACCCCTGGATGAGTACCATCAGGTAGAGTTCATCCTTGTTGGAGTAGTAGTTGTAGATGGTCTTGGCTGCAACCCCAAGGCGACTGCCAAGCTTACGCATGCTCAGGCTGGCATATCCATCCTTGTTGATAATCTCCAGGGCCTCATTGAGGATGCGTTTGCGGGTAGCCTCGATGGATTCAGGGGTGGCCGGCGCCTTGGGCATGAGTTCTCCTAGATAATTGGTATGCTGTGAAGCTATGTCAGCGCGGGTTACATGTCAAGCCTTGCCGAGGCTGCCGGATATCTCAAAATACTTCTTTAAAACATCATCAACCACCTGGCGCTGGGCGGCTCTTCTGCCCGGCAGCGGCCGGCTGGCCTTGAGGTAGGGTTTGATAATGTCGGTGAAAACGTTGATCTTGCGGATGCCGCCGTGCACGGCCCGGCGGATGTTCTCGGCGCCGGTGCCGGAACCGCCGTGCAGTACCAGGGGAATATCGACCCGGCGGCGGATCTCCTCCAGGCGCTTGAAGTCGATGTGGGGCTCGCCCCTGTAGTGTCCGTGCTGGGTGCCGATGGATATCGCCAGGGCGTCGGCGCCGCTCTCTGCGGCAAACCATGCGGCTTCATCCGGCTCGGTCAGGCAGGTTTCATTGGAACCCTCGCTGCCGCCCACATGGCCGATCTCGGCCTCGACGCTGACGCCAGACTCCTTGGCGGCTGCCACGATCTCTCTTGTCATAGCGAGGTTGGTCTGAAAATCGTGGGCGCTGGCATCGATCATGACGGAGGTGAAGCCGGCCTTAATGGCCCGCTTGCAGACGCCAATGCTCTTGCCGTGGTCCAGATGCAGGCAGACCGGTACGCTGGATGCCTCGCAGAGCGGACGGATCCTCTTGAGCCAGTTGGGGCGCAGACGGTCGATGGCTAGGGGCGGGTAGCTGGCGATGATGGGCGTGTTGTACTGCTCGGCCACCGCGATGTAGTGCCTGAGCATGTCAGCGGTCAGGAAGTCCGGCGCGATCACGGCATAATCATCGGCCAGGATTTCAGTTAATGTAACTAGCATTTAAGAGCTCAGGCCTGATCCTTGAGGTAGCTGTAGATCATCCCTGCCAGCTCATCGACAAGCTCATCCGCGCTAATGGGCAGGCCCAGCAGGGTGTAGCGGTTGACCATGGCGGCAATGACGCTGTGCACCATCACGGCCGTCTGCTGCGGATTTTTGATGGCGGGCCACTCCTGCTCCAGTTTTTGCTGAATGCCCTGGATCTCATGGTTTTCATATTTACGCAGGACGCTCTCAACATCCCTATCCGTGCACTGCAGGATATAGGACTCCCTGAAGAGAGTCTCATAGCCCTTTGATGCGTCCAGGGTGTTGCGGATATCAGATTTGATGGACTCCAGCGGGTCTGCAAAACTTCCCTTGTTGTCAAAGGCCCGGGCATAGAATATCTGCTGGCACTCTTCAAGCAGCTCCAGGACCAGCATCTTCTTGTCCCGGTAGTAGGCGTAGAGGGTACTGATGCTGACGCCGGCTGCCTCGGCAATGCTGTTGACCGTTGTCTGGTGGTAGCCCACCTCTGAGATCTGCTGCAATGCGGCGTCCTTGAGTCTCTGTCTGGTCTCGATGTACTGTTCCGGTATTTTGATAATCTTTTCCTGTTGCATGGATATCTATTTCTCTATTTCATTAACACTTGTCAATATAAAAAGGTAAATAATTATAGATCCCTGTATGGGGACTAGATCAGATCACGGAAACGATCCGGTTCCCCGACCAGTTCCAGCAGTTCATCCAGGGGCAGGGGTCTGCTGAAGTAGTAGCCCTGGATGAAGTCGCACTTCTCGATCTGCATGAAGCGCAGCTGTTCGCGCGTCTCGACGCCCTCGGCCACCAGGCGCATGTTGAGCGACTTGGCCAGGCTGATGATAGCCCGTGCAATGCCGGTGCTCTCCGAGTCGTGGGGCAGGTCGATCACGAAGGAGCGGTCGATCTTGAGCTTGTCGATGGGGAACTTCTTGAGGTAGCTCAGGGATGAGTAGCCGGTGCCGAAGTCGTCGATTGAGAAGCTGATGCCCAGCTCCTTGAGGTGATGCATGGTCTTGATGCTCTCGTCGCGCTTGTCGATCAGGGTGTTTTCGGTCAGTTCCAGGGTCAGAAAGCCCAGATCGCACTCCATCTGCTCCAGCATGGTGTGAATGCGCACGCTGGTCAGGTCATAGGCTGAGATGTTGACCGCCAGCTCAAAGTTCTCCGGCAGCCTTCGGTGGGCCTTGATTACCTCTTCCAGAATCCAGGCTGTCAGCGGCACGATCAGGCCGGTCTCTTCGGCCAGCGGGATGAAGTCGGCCGGCGAGATCAGGCCCTGCTGCGGATGCGACCAGCGGATCAGGCTCTCGGCCCCCTGAACGTGTCCGCTGTTGGCGTCCACGATGGGCTGGTAGAGCAGGCTGAACTGGTTCTCCTCGATGGCGTGGTGCAGTTCGCTCTCCAGCAGCATGCGGTGCTGCACCTGGCTGTTCATCTCCTCGGTGTAGAAGCTGTAGGCATTCTTGCCCATCTTGCGGGCATGCTGGATGGCCAGGTCGGCATTCCTGAGCAGGCTGATGTCGTCGCTGCCGTCATTGGGAAAGAGGGTGATGCCCATGCTGGCGCTCAGGAACAGCTCCTGATCTTTACAGCGGACTGGTTCGCTGAAGAGCTGGCGGATGCGCTTGATGATGTTCATGATGTCATGGATGCCGCTGATGCTGCCGGGCTGCAGCAGCAGGGCAAAGTGGTCGGCGCCCATGTGGGCCACGGTGTCGCCAACCCGCACGCAGGTGCTGAGGTTGGCGGCAATCTTCTTGAGCAGGTTGTCGCCGGTCAGTACTCCCAGGGTGCTGTTGACGTGCTTGAAGTTGTTGATGTTGAGGAAGATCAGGGCGAAGAGATCGTGGCCTCTCTCGGCCTGGTTGATGGCCATGCGCAGCCGGTCGTAGAGCAGGTCACGGTTGGGCAGGTTGGTCAGGGGGTCGTGGTAGGTCTGGTGGTAGATCTGCTGGTCTCTGATCTTGATGTCGGTGGTATCGGTGAAGACGGCAATGTAGTGGGAGACCCTGCCCTCGCCGTCACGGATGGCATTGATGGCCAGGAACTCGGGGTAGACCTCACTGTTCTTGCGCCGGTTCCATACCTCGCCCTGCCAGCTGTCACTCTGCTGCAGCTCCAGCCACGCCTGGTGGTAGAACTCGCTGTTGTGGCGGTCGGATTTTAAGATGCGTACATTCCGCCCCAGGATCTCGTCGGCGCTGTAGCCGGTGATGCGGCTGAAGGCCGGGTTGGTCATCAGGATGTTGCCGTCTGGATCGGTAATGCAGATACCCTCGATGGTTGACTCAAAGATCATGCCGGCCAGCTGCAGTTTTTCGTGAACCTGGTAGTGCTCGGTGACATCCCTGATGACCGAGATTGAGCCGTCATAGGCCTCATCCTGCATGATTGGGCTCATGCTGGCGTCGAACCAACGCGTCTCGCCCTTCAGTTGCAGACTGTAGACGATGTGGGCGGTCTGCTGTTGGCGGTTCAGTTCAAAGGCGCGCTCGGTCTGGTCGGCGATCGCGGGCGGCAGGACCTCGCGGAAGTGGCGTCCCAGCAGCTGCTCGGGCGGCCTGTAGAGGTCCTGGCGGTTGGGGGCGTGGCAGAAGATGTAGCGCCCCTCGCTGTCAAAGAGGAAGATCAGGTCCTCCATGGCTGCCAGCATGGCTTTAAAAATTTGGCTGCTCTCTATCTCCATCATCTCTCCAGAATGACTATAATTTCTAAATAATCTGGAGCGATGATAAAAAAAGGGCCGGATGAATTCTCATCCGACCCTCTGGGTTGCTTAGTTCAGCAGGCTATCAAGCGCATCCAGGGATGAATCATAGTTTAGGATGGTGTTCTGGTCGCGCGAGGCGGTGGTGCCGTCCGGCAGGTGGTAGATGCAGATGCCGGATGAGGTGCCGTCCCAGGTGATGGCGCCGATGCCGGTGCCGGTGGCGTCATCAATGGTGGTCATGTAGGGCAGGCCCACGTTGCGGCCGCCGGCGGCCACATCCAGGGGCCAGAGGCTCGGGGCGCCCAGCGGATCGCAGTCTATCAGGCGCACGCGGTCGAAGCCGAAGTGGTTCTTGATGCCGTCGGTGACCCAGGCGGGCACGCTCTCCTTCTCCTCCTGGATGAAGATGTTGAGGGTCGACTTGGAGGCGCGCAGGTCGTTGTGGTCGTCCACGTCCCAGCGCGAATCCTTGAAGTCGAGCTGGCTTGTCAGGCGGGCCACGATGGAGTCGATCATGATCTGGCCGTAGCCGAAGCCGCGGACCTCGTTGATCTGGCCGTCCTCGACCAGCAGGGCGCCTTTGGCATCTTCAACCTCGGCGTCCATGGCGGCGGCGATCGGGCCGTCGGTCTTGACGATCACGCGGAAGACATCAACCTTGGTCAGGATGGCTTGGCTGTTGAGCTGCTCGGCGGCGGCCTCGGCACTTAGGTAGGGGTAGCTGGGTTCGGCATTACCGGTGAAGCCCAGCTGGACCTCCCTGTCGGCATATCTGGCCTTGACCTTCTCGCTCCAGGCCAGCACTTCGCTGTTTTCGCGCTCGGAGGCGTAGGGGGCCACCAGCAGGATGGCCTCGGCCGGCTCCAGCGGCGGTTCAACCGTGCCGCCCTCGAAGAAGTAGCGCACCACTTCCAGTGATGAGGGGTGGTAGAGGATGGTGTTCTTGTCGCGGTTGGCCTTGTCGCCGTCCGGCAGATAGTAGATGGCCACGTCGCCGTCCCAGGTCATGGTGCCGTGGTGCAGCGAGACGCCGTCGCTCATGCTGGTGAAGTAGGGCACAACCACGTTGCGGCCGCCGCCGGGCAGGTCAACGGCTGCCAGGGTCCAGGCGGCGCCGTGGTCATTGTCGATGACGCGCACCCTCATGAAGCCGAACTCCTCCTTGAACTTGTTGATCAGGAAGGGCGGTACCTCGTTCTGGCCCTCCAGCAGGGTGATGTTGAGGATCGACTTGCGGCCGATCAGGTCGTTGCCGTCCTCGATTTCGCCGGCCGAGTTTACAAAGTCGCAGGTGCTCAGCAGGCGGGCCTTGATGGTGTCATAGAAGTGCTGCTGGTAGCCGAAGCCGTCGGATACCAGCACCTCGCCGGCGGCAGTGCCCAGAACGGTCTTGCAGAGGTTGACCTCGTCACTCATGGAGGCGGCCACTGATCCGTTGGTCTTGGCCACGCACTTGAAGATCATGGCCTTCTCGAGCGAGTTGTCGGCCACCAGTTCCAGGGCGGCCTCGGAGGCCTTCAGGTAGGGGTAGATGTTTTCGGCCGGGGTGTCGGTGAAGCCCACCTTGACATCGGCGTCGCCGAACTCGTCGGCCACCATGGCGGCCCAGGCCAGAACCTGGTCATTCTCGCGTGCGCTGGCGTAGGGGGCCAGGATCAGCACGCCGCGGTTCATGGGGTCGGGGTTGATCAGGGTGCCCTCCTCATACTTGCCGCCGTTCACATAGTGGCGCAGGACAGCCAGGGAGGAGTCGTCCTCCAGAATGGTGTTGCGGAAGCGGCTGTCGACTGTGCCGTCCGGCAGGTGGTAGATGCCCACGATGCCGTCCCAGGTCATGGCGCCGTGGCTCAGCGAGATGTTCTCGGGCTGGGTGGTGAAGTAGGGTACGACCACGTTGCGGCCGCCGGTGATCAGGTTGACGGCCAGCAGGCTCCACATGCCGTGCTCGTCGATCAGGCGGATCTTCTTAAAACCGTAGGTCTTTTTTAGGTCATCGATTACTTCTTGAGTGACGTTGTTGCGGTCCTCTTTCATGGTGATGTTGAGGATCGACTGGCTGGCCACCAGGTCGTTTGAGTTTTCAATATCACCGGCCGACTCCACGAAGTTGCAGGTGGCGTCGATGCGGGCCTTGAGGGTGTCGGCCATGAAGTGGTTGTAGCCGAAGCCGGGGGCCTCGTTGACGGCAGACTTGGCGAGGCCGAAGGCGTTGATGGCATTCTTCACTTGCGCATCCATCTGCTGGTACTGGGCGCCGTAGGGCTGGGCGATGGCGCGGAAGACGGTCACCTTCTTGATCTTGTTATCTTTCTTGATGGCCTCGACGGCCTCGTTGGGGCTCATGAAGCCGTAGCCGGGTTCCACGTCGGTGAAGCCGATCTTGACCACATAGTCGCTGCCCAGATCCTCCTGGACGCGCTTGGCCCAGAGCTGCATCTGTTCATTCTGCTGGTTCTCCTCATAGGGGGCCAGAATCAGGACACCGTTCTCCTTGCAACCGGTCAGTCCCAGGGTGGCCACCAGGAAATAGAACAGAAGTGTAGCTAGTTTGACAATCCTCATAAAAACTCTCCTCGTAGATGTATTTCTGCTGAAAATGATGCTGGCAGAATCAATATTTTGCATTCTAGGCGCATTTGATTGGGGGTGTAAAGAGCTCCAAATGTAAAAAAGTATATAGCAGCATAGGGTTAAATTTTGCTTTTGCAGACGCTGTCTGGCTGACCTTGATTCGAATCGCGATCAGAATTAAGTTCGAATAAAATTATTTTTTCAACCGGCTGAACAGACTTGGCTCAGGGGAGGCGGTTCGTAATATCAAGCGGGATTTAATTTGAGATGAAGGGGGTAGAAAAAGGGGCGGAAAGGTATCCGCCCCTTTGGGTTACTGGTTGATTAGGCTGTCCAGGGCATCCAGGGATGAGTCAAAATTCAGGATGGTGTTCTGGTTGCGTGAGGCCGTGGTCCCATCCGGCAGATAGTAGATGCAGATGGTGGGCGAGGTGCCGTCCCAGGTCATGGTGCCGATGCCGTGGCCCTGCTCATCGGTCATGGTGGTCATGTAGGGGATGGCCACGTTGCGGCCGCCGGCGGCGTTGTCCAGGGGCCAGAGGCTGGGGGCTCCCCAGGGATCGCAGTCGATCAGGCGCATTCTGGTGAAGCCGAAGGCGGCCTGGATCTCGTCGATTGCCCACTGGGGCACGCTCTCCTTCTCTTCGTGAACGATGATGTTCAGCGTTGACTTGGCGGCTACCAGATCATTGCCGTCCTTGACATCCCAGCGCGAGGTGAAGAAGTCGAGCTGGCTCGCGATGCGGGCCTTGATGGTGTCGATCATGACCTGGCCGTAGCCGAAGCCGCGGATGTCGCTGATCAGGCTGTCGTCGATCAGGAGTGACTCACGGGCCTCCTGAACTTCGGCATCCATGGCGGTTGCGGTGACGCCGTCAGATTTGACGATCACCCGGAAGATGTCCACGCTCTGCAGGATGGCGGCCTGATTCAGTTTGTGGGCCGCATCCAGGGCGCTCAAGTAGGGGTAGCTGGGGGTGCCGGCGCCGGTGAAACCGAGCTCAACCGCACGGTTGGGATATCTGGCCTTGACCTTCTCGCTCCAGGCCAGCACTTCGCTGTTCTGGCGCTCCTCGCCGTAGGGGGCCACAAGCAGAATGGCGTCGGCCGGGTCCATGGGCGGCTCAACGGTGTTGCCCTCAAAGAAGTAGCGTACCACTTCCAGCGATGAGGCGTCGTGCAGGATGGTGTTCTTGTCGCGGTTGGCCTTGGCGCCGTCGGGCAGGTAGTAGATGCCCACATCGCCGTCCCAGGTCATGGTGCCGTGGTGCAGCGATACATCGTCGCTCTGGGTGGTGTAGTAGGGCACAACCACGTTGCGGCCGCCGGCGGGCAGATCAACGGCCAGCAGGGTCCAGGCTCCGCCGTGGGCTTCGTCGATGACGCGCACCTGCTGGAAGCCGAACTCGCTCTTGAACTGGTTGATCAGGAAGGGGGCCACGGAGGCCTGGCTCTCCTTAAGGGTGATGTTGAGGATTGACTTGCGGCCGACCAGGTCGTTGCCGTCTTCAATTTCGCCGGCTGAGCCTACAAAGTCGCAGGTGCTGAGCAGGCGGGCCTTGATGGTGTCATAGAAGTGCTGCTGGTAACCGAAGCCGGGAGCGACGTAGAGCTCCTGGGCGGCGGAGTTCAGGATGGTGGAGCAGAGTGAGACTTCATCATCCATGCTGGCGGCCACGTCGCCGTTGGTCTTGGCGACCACCTTGAAGATCAGGGCCATGTCGAGCGAGTTGTCGGCAACCAGGTCAAGGGCGGCCTCGCTGGCCTTCTGGTAGGGATAGATGTTCTCGGCCGGGGTGTCGGTGAAGCCAACCTTGACGTCGGCGTCGGCGAACTCATCGGCCACCATGGCTGCCCAGGCCTGAACCTGGTCATTCTCGCGCTCGCTCAGATAGGGGGCCAGAATCAGGATGCCGCGGGCCATGGGATCGGGCACGATCTGGGTGCCGCCTTCGTAGCTGCCGCCGTCGACATAGTGGCGCACGACGCCCAGGGCGGTTCCATCTTCAAGGATGGTGTTCTCGCCGCGGCGCGCCTTGTCGCCGTCCGGCAGATAGTAGATGGCAACGTCGCCGTCCCAGGTCATGGCGCCGTGGCTCAGGGATGTTGATTCGGGCATGGTGGTGTAGTAGGGCACAACCACATTGCGGCCGCCGGCCACCAGGTTGACGGCCAGCAGGCTCCACATGCTGTTGTCATCGATCAGGCGGATCTTCTTGAAACCGTAGGTCTGCTGCAGGTAGTCGATGGTCTCCTGGGTGACGTTTGAGCGGTCCTCTTTCATGGTGATGTTGAGGATTGACTGGCTGGCAACCAGGTCGTTGTCGCCTGTGATCTCGCCGGCGGAGCCGACAAAGTTGCAGCTCTTGTCGAGTCTGGCCTTGATGGTGTTGGCCATCACGTAGTGATAGCCGAAGCCGGGGGCCTCGTTGATCTTGTCATTGCTGAGTCCCAGGGCGTTCTTGGCGGCAAAGACCTCGGAGTTCATGGCTTCATACTGGTCGCCGTAGGCCTGGGCAATGGCCCTGAAGACGACCGCCTTCTTGAGCTTGCTCATGGTGCCGTTGGTCTCGGACTTGATGGCCTCGGCGGCCTGGGTTGCATTCATGTAGCTCGCATCAGGCTCCTCCATGTTGGTGAAACCGACCTTGACCGAGTAGTCATCGCCCAGGCTCTTCTGAACCTTGCTGGCCCAGGCGGCCATCTGTTCATTCTGCTGGGGCTCGCCGTAGGGCGCCAGAATCAGGACGCCGTTCTCCTTGCAGCCGGTCAGCCCTAATGTTGCCATGGCGAAGTAAATTAGAAGTGTAACGATTTTGACAAACCTCTTAGACATAACAAATCCTCCTCGTGGTGTTTCTGCATAAAATGACAGTGCAGAATAAATATATTGCATTTAAGACATACTAGGTTGACATCTGTAAACCCTTGAAAATGTAAAAAAATATATAGCAGCATAGCTTCTGAATGGCGCTCGTGACGGTGCTGCCTGAGTGATCAGGGTTCGAACTTCATTCGGAATAAAATTCGAATTTAATTATTTTTTCGGCTTTTTGAATTGCCTCCGAATCCTGCACTTGATTTGCTTGAGAAAACTGCATCTGGTGAATCTTAATCGATTCGTAAATTGATTGATTGTTCCGGTGAAAGTGCTTCACCGGAACCGTTTGTTCAGCGTCTTCTTTTGATGCCCGCTACGCCCAGTAGGCCGGATAAGAGTAGGATGATTGAGCCGGGGAGGGGGACGGGGTTGATGAGTTGGCTGATTTCGTTGGCGATCATCTCATGGGTGCGGGTGGTGGGGTGAATGAGATCCCAGAAGAGGTATCCATCTGGATCAGCGTCTGCGCCTGCAAACTTGAGCGGGTCGCTGACATTGGTGATACCGTAGGCTTCTGGATTGGCCACCGCCGATTCCAGTAGGGCGTAAGCGTCATATGTCTGAAAGAAAATACTGTCCTGGTTATCATTAAGTAGATCGGAAAATGTTGAGGTTAGCTGGCGGTTAAATTCGTCTGTGAGATACTCAGTTTCATTTACTCGATTCATAAGGCGTGCCCCTGGGGTTTGTCCGAGATTGGGTACGTTGAGCAGCAGGAAGTTGCTTGCCCCAAGATCAATCAGTTCATTAACGGTGGCAGAGATCGAGTTCATTGCCTGTAAAAGATAGGTGTCAACTTCCTCTTGATTGGTTATGTCCCCATCCCAGAAAAAGTCCTTTATATCATTGCCGCCAATCCAGATGGTGATGAGGGTTTCCTTGCTAATGCCTGTTTCTCCCAACGTAGTTTGGAACTCGTCCAGCTGACTTGAAAGATGTTCAGATCGATCACCGCTATCGGCATAGTTATCAAGGTTGCATCCCATGTCGTTGGCGACATAATCAATCCAAACTGGACCATTGGAGTAGGCTGCATATTGTGGATTGCTGGGATTGGGTTTGTTGTCCGTCAGACTATCCCCAAAAGCAACAATATGGTTATAGGTTGTTGCTCCCAGCAAGGTGGTGCTGAATATCAGTACAAAAATGATCGAGATCATCAACTTTTTCATTATCAACCTCCGGTTCATCAAGTGCAGTGGAATCGCAGACGCTGTCTGCCAGAACAGCTCAAGAGTAGATATTTATTGTGCTTTTGTCAATGATATCGACGATATTAAATCTTCGTTCTGAGCATGACGCAGCCGTGGCCCGCCAGGCTGAAACAGTTTCCGCTGGCATCGGCCTGGCGCCAGAGGTCGCGCAGCGTGCCGTTCACTCTGAGTTTATCGAGCCTGGCTGTGCGCCTGAAGGGCAGGCGGTTGAAGATGCCGATGGCGTATCCGCCGTCGGCCAGGGGTTTGGTCCAGGCCTCGATCCCGAATCCAAGTTTGATGCGCTCGGCCGGGGCGGCCAGCGGGTCCTGGTTGACGGCGATCACCTCATCGTTGGTCAGCAGGCTCAGGGTGAACTCGTCCAGCTCCTCGATGGCGCAACTCAGGATCAGGGGCGCGCTCAGGATGCACCAGAGGCTGAACTGGCTCTGCTGTTCGATCTTGCTTAGGTGGCTGGGGCGGCTCTTTTTGTTTTGGCGGTTGGGGGTGCCGATGCGCCCCAGCTGGAGCATGTCCGGATCGTTGAAGTGGCCCGGCTTGGTGAAACGCTGCCAGCGCGCCTGCGAGAAGCCGATGCGGGATACGCTGAACCAGCGGTCGATGATGTCGCCGCTGGTGCGCCAGCAGTTGGCCAGTTCGCTCAAACCGGCAGCGTTCTCATAGGGTGCTGTGTTGGAGAGGCTCAGGACGATGTCGCGGCCGCTCTTTTTGAGGTCTTCGAGCAGCCTTCCGGTGGTGGGTACGTCGTTGGGATTCCAGTCCTGCTTGACGTAGTCGAAACCCCACTCGGCCCACTGCCTGGCATCGTACTCGCCGCGCCAATCCATGGCAACTTTGTTGAGCCCCAGCTTGAGCGATTTGGGGTAGCGGCCGAAGAACTGGTGCTTCTGGCGGCGCTTCTTCTCAGGCAGGGCATGGGCCTCATAGCCCTCCTCCGGTACGCTGCCGCCGATGAAGCCGGCATAGGTTGCCTGCCAGGGGGTCGAGTAGATGCCGATCTTGAGTCCCAGCGCGTGCACATAGTCGCAGAGTCCGCCCATGTCGGGAAAACGCTCATTGCCCTGGATTGCGCCATCTTCGCGCACGCCCTGCCAGCAGTCATCGATGTTGACGTAGCTCCAGCCGTGGTTGACCAGGCCCTTGTCCACAAAGGCTTTGGCGGTCTGGCGGATGGCTTTGTCGCTGACCGCCTCGCTCAGGCAGTACCAGCTGTTCCAGCCCATGGGCGGCGTCAGGCAGATCTCCTCGCCGCAGCGGATCAAAAGGTCGCGTTGCGCGCACCCGAGATCGTTCTGGGCGATCAGGGTCACCCGGTAGTCGCCCTTTATCTCAAGTCCGCCTGTAATTTGACCGCTCTCAGGATTGAGCTGCAAGCCGGCTGGCAGGTTCTCTGCCATAAATTGCATGGGCCGCAAACCCGAGGCCGCGATGGTGTAGAGCAGCGGGCTGCCCGGCCGTACGCCGAAAACTCTGGCGCCGTTGATGCGGGGCGTCGCGGGCGGTGGCGGCGAGATGACGGGCTCTTCCCTGCGCTGGATGAGACAGATGCTGCAGAGGGCGCCGGCAATGAAGAGTGATCGCTGGATGAATTTTTTCATGCAAGTTTGATTTTTTGTCGGCCGGCTTCAATCCGGGTGGATTCGCTGTGGGTATAGCGGTGGATGTTGAGGTGCAGCTCGCCGTCGCTCTCGATGGCAAGGCAGCCGTTGGATTCATGAATCAGGCTGACGGTGGTCGCGCCCACGCGCAGGTTCTTGATGCCGTGGCGGTTTTGGTGCCGGATATGCCAGTCAAGGCTCTGGTGAACGGCGTCGACCCGGATGCCGATGATGTCCTCGATCAGCATGGCGATTGGTATCAGTCCGGTCCAGCCGGTGAATTCGGGCCCGCAGAGTGTCCTGCCGTCCTTGTTGGTGCCGGGTTGGAAGAGTCCCTGGCTGTTGCGCTGGGGGGCGTAGAGCTCCCAGATGGTGCCGGTCTGGTCAAAGACCTGGCTGACCACGTCCAGCAGGCGCATCCCCAGATCATGGGCCAGCTGATCGTAGCCGTAGCGCATCAATCCCTTGATTGCCATATAGCTGGTCGGAGCCCAGACGCCGCCCTGCCAGTAGCGCCCGCTCTCATTGAAGAGCCGGTGGTCGAGCGAGAGGGAGGGGAAGGGCACCTGGCTGGCGAAGCTGGTCCTGAGATGGTCGACCAGGGACCGGGCCTGCTGGTCGCTGGCGATGCCGGCGATCAGCGGCCAGTAGGAGGCGATGGTCTTGATTTTGATGCGGCGGCCCAGATTGTCCAGGTCGTAGTAGAATCCGTCTTTCTCATCCCACATCCAGTGGTTGATTCTGGCTGATAGCTCCTGGGCCTGCCGGCTGTGGTCTTCGGCTCGGCTGAAGTCGCCCAGGTTCTGGTAGAGCTCGGCCATGCAGCGGTGGTTGAGCACCAGCTGGGACGACATGTCGACCCAGCCGCTGCCGTGGCGCGGGGTGTTGTCCATGCCGGAGCCGTCCGGCGAGTTCCAGTAGAGCTGGTGGCGCGAATTGTGGGCCCGCATGCCCTGCTGCAGCCAGTCTGTGTAGGCGGACAGCGCCGGCATGATGCGCCGGATGCGTTCAAGGTCGGCGCTGATTTTGAGGTTTTCCAGCTCGCTCCAGGCGAAGAGCGGCGGGTTGACCATGCTGGGGTAGTTGCCCCACCACATCTCTGAACCGTCGGTCTCGCTGAAGATGCGCCAGATCAGGCCGTCTTCGCGCTGCTTGGCGTAGAAGTTGTCCAGGGCGTTGATGGCCGGAAAGATATGGTGGCCGTAGCGCGCATAGAGATTGATGAAGCAGGCGTCCCACTGGTAGTAGTTTTTATCTAGGGCGGCATCGATGTAGTTGGCGGTGAAGCCGCTGCCGGGTCGGGGGGTATTGGTGTGGCGGTCGTAGAGGCTCTGCCAGGTCCAGTTGAAGAGCTCTTCCCACTCGGGGTGATCCTCGATGACTACCTTTGGCAGGTCGTCCTTGACATTGTCATAGATGGGCAGTGCCTGGGGATAGTCTGACGCCGGCTGATAGTGGCTGCCGACGCGGCCGCGCTCACCCTGCCTGAAGAGGCGGTGGATGAAGGTTGCCTCGTTGGGAAATTTCTCCTCGTGCCATCGCGGTTGTCTGTTGATCTGCATGCTTATCCCTCATGTGTGAACTTGGACTAGAGTAGCATTTGTTGGCGGATGGGTGCAAGAGAAAGAACAGAAAGTTTGAAAACTGCGCAGGTAAAAAAAGAGGGAGAGGTCAATGCCTCTCCCTCGTGTGGATTATTGGTTGTTGGCGGCGGCTTTGCGGGCCTCAAGTTCGGCCAGGATCTCCTGGAAACGCTCCTTGTTGATCGGCAGGATGTAGACGAAGAAGGCCGAGATCAGGAAGCAGATGCCGGGGGCCACGCCGATCAGACCTCTGACGGCCATCAGGGCGCTGTCGGGCTGGACGATGACCTGGGTGGCGGCGATGGCCTCATCGGGGCTGGCCTCAATGTAGCCGAAGTAGCCCAGGGCGGCGCCGGTGCCGGCAATGGCGATCGCTGAAGCAACCTTGTAGAGGAAGGTTGAGATGCCGAAGAAGGCGCCTTCACGGCGCACACCGTTCTTATACTCGTCGATCTCGATGACGTCCGGCAGGATCGACCAGGGGATGATCTGGGAGGCCGAGATGCCGATGCCGGCCAGGGCGCAGATCAGAACGGTCATGCCGACGTTCTTCTCGGGTGCGATCAGGCAGAGCAGCATGACGGCTGTGAAGTAGAAGGCGGCGATGATGTAGGCCTTCTGCTTGCCCCAGCGCTCACCCAGGAAGATCCAGAGCGGCGAGGCGGCGGCCGCGATTACCAGCGGGATGGCCATGAAAACGGTCGGGTCGCCTTCGATCTTCACGACGTCGGCGATGAAGAAGTAGAAGGAGGCCATGATGATGTCGAAGCCGATCATGTTGAAGAGGAACATGCCCAGCACGATTCTGAACTCCTTGAGCTTGAAGAATGAGCCGATGGTCTCCATGAAGCCTTCATAGGCCTGCTCGCTGTGGCGGGCGCGCTCTCTGGTGCCGCTGGCCGTGATGAAGAGGATGCCGATAATCAGCACGCCGAAGATCATACCCATGTAGGGGAAGCTCTGAGTCTTGGGCAGATCGCCGAAGAGCACGTCGACGATCAGCGAGACGCCGGCGGCGCCCAGCAGGGTGCCCACGAAGGATGAACCCATGCGGAAGCCCGAGAGGCTGGTGCGCTCATCATAGTTCTGGGTCATCTCAGCCATCAGTGAGCCGTAGGGCACGGCCACCACGGTGAAGGCGGTGTTGAAGAGGATGAATACGGTCAGGTAGTAGGCGAAACGCATGGCTTCGGTCGCCTGGGGCACATACCAGAGCATGGCAAAACAGATGCCCATGGGGATGGCGCCGAAGAAGATGTAGGGTCTGCGGCGGCCCCACTTGGACTTGGTCTGGTCCGAGATGCGGCCCATCAGATAGTCAGTGATGGCGTCCCAGGCGCGGGCCAGCATGAAGATCAGGCCGCCCTTGGCCGGCGAGATGCCGCCCACGTTGATGATGAACCAGAGCATGTAGAAACCGATGGCTCCATAGGCAATGTTAATGGCGGTGTCGCCGACGCCGTAGGCCAGCTTTTCACGTATTGGAATTACAAAATCTTTTTTCAAGGCTGCACTCCTCACTGTTATTTGGAGGGAGTATAGACGTCTGCAAAGGTTTTGTGAATAGGATATTTCAATTTAGGTTATAAAACAAAGTTTAATCAATGAAGGTCAAACGATTAGAGGCATTTATTAGAATGATTTCCAAACGTAATTGCCGCTCTGATCAATGATTCCATATTTATTATATTTGGTCATTATGAAGCCAGGATCATGAGGTTCCAACCCAATAAAGGCCCTCTGGTGTTTAAATTGTCTTGCATGGTCAAATTGCGGTTTGATTACGAGTTCGCCCTTAGTGTTTATGTATCCCCATTTGCCATTGATTTTGACAGTAGCCAGGTTTTCAGAAAAGTTGCCTGCTTCGGCATATTGGGCTTTGATTTTAAAGTTACTTTGTTTGTCGATATATCCCCATTTGTTGTTAATCATAACGCTGGCTAGGCCTTCGGAGAAAGGATGAGCTTTTTGATAGATGGGTTTTATGATGAAGTCACCTTTGCGATTTATGAAGCCATACTTTCCGTTGAACTCTACCCTGCAGATGTTTCCATCAAATGCGCCGGCCCTCGAGAAACGGGGTTGTATGACCATCTCTCCAGACTGATTGATGAATCCCCATAACTCGCCTATCTTTACGGCTGCAAGACCGTGTGAAAATTCTCGGGCACGGTCAAATATTTCTGGAATCTGAAATGTTCCGGTCTTATCGATATAGCCCCACTTGCGATATGTTCTGGCTGCTGCAAGTTGTTCCCTGAAACGCTGGACTCTTGCATAGTGGAAAGGGATAATGACTTCTCCTGAATTATCTATAACTCCGTATTTTCGGTTTATCCTTACTGGGGCAAGATTATCGGAAAACATTGATACACGTTCATACTGGGTTGGGATATGGATTTCTCCTTGAGTATTTATGTAACCCCATTTGTCGTTGATTTTTACAGGAGCCAATCCATTGCTGAACGAATAGGCGCTTTCAAATTGAGGTTCGATTATTACTTTGCCGGATCTATCAATATAACCGACTTTTTCATTAGAGATTATTTTGATTAGATGCTGTTCTTGTCCTGATGAGTTCTCTTCACTGGCAATAACATCGGGTGTGAAAACCAATAATATAATCGCAACAGATAATAGTTGAAGTCTAATTCTCATTATAAATTTACTACTATCATTTTTGACCAATATAAACCTTTATCCTCTCCCCAACCATTTCACACTTCTCCCTCTCCCCCTGAGAATAGACCTTGGTAAGCGGCACCGCCGCCCCACCCTTAACAACCAGCTCCAGCCGATACTTTCTCGCCTGTTTGAAACCGGTCGTGCCGATGTGTACGCCCTCAATGTCGTCAAAGGAGATCAGGCCGGATTCAGCGTGTCCCAGCAGCTTCTTTCTCTGCCATTTGACGGCTCTCTCATAAGCCGCAAATTGGAAGACGCTCTTCTCTGAAAATGCGTTGCCGGCGCCGATGGCGATGCCGAGGGCAACCAGCTGTATGAGGTAGGGCTGCAGTTCTTGCTCGCCGGCAGAAGCCAAATTGATCAGCTGCGCAATGCTGGCCACAACAAAAATTGCAGCCAGCAGTACGATGCCGTTATGGCGGTCCTCTATTTTGAGAACTTCAGAATCGTCGCGCGTGATTTTCATTTCATTAGTATAACCCGAATGTAATTAATTTAAGACACTATTCACTCTTCCAGACCCCATTTTCCTCCTTGACCGGCATCAGCTTCTCCTTGGCCCCCAGGAAGGTGCGGTAGCCGCCCGAGAGGTTCATGGCCTTGAAACCGTTCTGCTTGAGGATGCGTTCGGCCAGGTAGGCGCGCATGCCCACTGCGCAGTAGGTGATATAGGTTTTCGCTGGATCGAGCTCGTCCAGCCTGCTGCGCAGACTATCGAGCGGAATGTTGATGGCGCCCGGCACCATGCCCGACATGCTCGTCTCCATGGGCAGTCTTACATCGATCAGCTGGTGCTGCTGGGGATCAAGTTTATCAAGGTTCTGCCAGTTGAAGGGGTGCGTGTCGCCCTTGAGGGTATTGGCGCCCACGAAACCGGCCATGTTGACCGGATCCTTGGCCGAGGAGTAGGGCGGGGCGTAGGCCAGCTCCAGCTCCTCGAGATCGTAGACCGTCAGGGAGCCCTTGATGGCCGTGGCCAGCACGTCGATGCGCTTGTCCACCCCGTCGCCGCCCACGATCTGGGCCCCCAGGATGCGGCCGGTGCCGGGCGCGTAGATCAGCTTGATGGCCATCATGTCGGCGCCCGGGTAGTAGGAGGCGTGCGAGCCGGAGTGGGTGTAGCTCACCATATAGGGGATGCCGAGCTCTCTCAGGGTGCGCTCATTGGCGCCGGTGCCGGCCGCGGTCTGGTTGAAGACCTTGACTACCGAGCTGCCCAGGGTGCCCTTGAATGAGCTGCGCCGGCCCAGGGCGTTGTCGGCCGCAATTCTGGCCTGGCGGTTGGCCGGTCCGGCTAATGCGGTGTTGACCGGGTGGCCGGTGACCATGTTGGGCACGCAGACCGCGTCGCCCACGGCAAAGATGTCGGGGTCCGAGGTCTGCATGGCCGAGCTGACCCTTATGTGGCCGCGCTCGCAGAGCTCCAGACCGGCCTCCTTGGCCAGCCTGTTCTCGGGCCGGATGCCGATGGAGAGGATCACCATGTCGGCTTCAACTTTGCGGCCCTGGCCGGTGGTCACCAAGAGTTTCTCGCTGTTCTGGGCAAATGATTTGACGCCGTCGCTTAAAACAAGGGTGACTCCGTGGGCCAGCAGTTCGGCGTGCACCATGGAGGCCATCTCAAAGTCCAGCGGCGCCATGACCTGGTCCAGCATCTCGACGATCGTGACGCGTACGCCGCGCTCCACCAGGTTCTCGGCCATCTCCAGACCGATGAAACCGCCGCCCACCACCACGGCCTCGCGGGGCTGACGTTGGTCCACATGCTTCTTGATGCGGTCGGTGTCCGGGATGTTGCGCAGGTTGTAGATGCCGGGCAGGTCGATGCCCTCGATGGGCGGTCTTAGGGGTTCGGCCCCCGGCGAGATGATCAGCTTGTCGTAAGCTTCGGTGTAGGTCGTCTCATCAGTCAGGTTGTGCACCGTGACCTGTTTGTTTTCGCGGTCGATGGCGGTGACCTCGCTGAAGGTTCTGATATCCACGTTGTAACGTGAGCTCAGGGCCTGGGGCGTGGTCACCAGCAGATCTTCGCGTCTTGGAATGGTTCCGCCGATGTGGTAGGGCAGGCCGCAGTTGGCAAACGAGATGTGCTCGCCGCGCTCAAATAGTATGATCTCAGCCTGCTCGTCCAGACGCCTGGCCCGGGCTGCGGCTGTTGCTCCACCGGCTACTCCGCCTACGATTAGAAGTTTCATGATCAACCTCCCTTACTGTTAAGATGATCTTTATTTAAACTGCCTGCGGCTGTGCTGCATTGATCCATATCAAGTGGTTTTACCTGCTGAATAATAAGTGTTATATGGCACATATCAAACAACAGGAGTTGCGCATGTCTAAGAAGCTCTATTTCGGTGGTTCAATTATTACTATGGATCAATCTAATCCCGATGTCCAGGCCCTGGCCGTGGCTGAGGGCCGGATTGTGGCGCTGGGTTCGCTGGATGAGTGCCGGGATGCCCTCGGCAGCGGCTATGATGAGGTTGACTTGCAGGGCCGCGCCCTGCTGCCGGGCTTCTTTGATGTGCATATCCACCCCCTGATGGCGATCGTCTTTGAGATGAACGTCAACCTGCACGGCGCGCGCGATCTTGACGAGCTGAAGCAGCGTTTCGCGGATGCCGACGGCGAATGGCTGGTGGGGCTCAACTTTGACGAGCAAGACCTTACAAGTAAAACGCTGCCCAGTCGCGTCGAGCTTGATCAGATATCAAGCGACAAGCCGGTGATCTTCGTCAAGCATGACGGCCACACCGTGATCGTGAACTCCAAGATCCTGGAGGTCTGCGGCATCAATGCCGAGACGCCCGATGTGGAAGGCGGCTGCATCGACCGCGATGAGTTCGGTATGCCGACCGGCGTGCTGCGCGAGCAGGCCTCGGCTTTGGCCCTGGGCAACCTGCCGTTCCCGTCCGAGGAGCAGTTTGCAGTTGCCGCCGATGCGACCTTCAAGCGCATGCTCTCCTTCGGCATCACCTCCCTGGGCGTGATTCTGCAGACCGGCGAGGACGGCCCGGCCGGCGCTGTCGGCGCCTTCGACCTGCCCATGATGCAGTTTCTGGCCTCGGCCACGCCGCACTCATTTTTCGGCTACATGCTCAGTGATGATGTGGAGACCGTTACAGCCCTGATGGCGGACTCGGGCTCGCCCGACCTCAAGATCGGCGGCCTTAAAATTATCGCTGACGGCACCTTCGGCTCCTGCACGGCGGCCATGCGCGAACCCTTCAGCGACCAGAGCGACAAGAGTGGCTTCATGCTGCACGATTCAGACGAGATGTATGCGCTGATGAGCAGGGCCCACCGGGCCGGCCTGCAGCTCTCGATCCATGCCATCGGGGACAAGGCCAACCGCAGCGTGATCGACCTCTACGATAAGCTTTTGAGCGAGCAGCCGCGCGATGACCACCGCCACCGCATCGAGCACGCCTCGGTGCTGGATCAGCAGATGATTGATGATGCCAAGCGTCTCGGTCTGACAATGGCCGTCCAGCCCATGTTCATCCACACCGAGCGGCCCTGGCTGGTGAACCGCATCGGCGCCGAGCGGCTCAAGATGACCTATCCCTTCAGGTCCCTGCGCGAGGCCGGGGTGCCCCTGGCCGGCTCTTCGGATGCGCCGGTGGAGTCCCAGCACGTCATGCATGCCATCCAGTGCTGTGTCGAGGGCCTGGTGCCCGAGCAGGCCCTCAGCCTCGAAGACGCCATCAGAATGTATACCATCGACGCCGCGCAAACCCTCTTCTGCGAGGATGTGCGCGGCTCCCTGAGTGCCGGCAAGCTGGCCGACATGGTGATTCTGGCGGCTGATCCGCGCACGTCTGATAAGATTGGGGAGATCGCCGTCGAGGAGACCATCATCGCCGGCGAGACCGTCTTTAAGCTTGGCTAGGGGATGCTGACCATCGAGCCCACGGCCATCAGGATGTAGCCGATCACAACCGCGGCCTGCACCAGGCGCGACTGCAGCAGGGGCAGGCTCCACTCCTTGGGGGCCTCGGTCTTTTTGCTAACAATGATGTAGAGCGGCACGATCAGCAGGGCGATCAGCACGGCGATGGCCCCGCCGGCCAGACGCATGTAGTCCAGGAAGGTGGCCGGGTTGACCAGCACCACCAGCAGGGCCGGCAGGGTGGCGATCAGCCAGGAGGGGCGCTCGCCCCAGCCCAGACGCTCCTTGACGATGACGGCCATGGCGAAGGAGACCGACCAGAAGCTGGTCAGCATGGCCAGCAGGATGAAGATCGAGCCGGCCGTGGCGGTCCAGCCGCCCAGGGCGTCGCTCAGACCCACGATGGCGGTCTTGGTGACCGCGCCCGGGGTGCCCAGGCAGAGCATCACCAGGCTGGTGATGATGATGGCGTTGGTGCCGATGCCGATGAAGATGGCGCCGGGCACCTTGTCCAGATTGTGCTGCATGCCGTTGACAACCTGCGGCACGCTGAAGATGGCGAAGAAGCTGAACATCAGCATGCCGAAGAGGGCCAGCAGCACGTTGGGCTGGAAGCTCTGAGCTTGAGCCGGAATGTCGAAGGGCTGCTGGGAGGCGCGTAAGCCAAAGGCGATCAGCAAAATGATGATGCCGCCGACCGCAAACTTCTCGCTCATGCCCAGGGCCTTGAGCCCCAGCAGCACCACCCCGGCGGCAATCAGATAGGTCAGCAGCTGACCGCCGATCTTGGGGATGCCGCTCAGTTCCATGATGATTTCACCGCCGCCGGCGATGTAGGCCGCCAGTGAGGCCAGGAAGGCCAGCGCCACCAGAATGAAGAGCAGCCAGGAGAGCTGCTGGCCGGCGCGGCCCTTGAAGAGGTGGCGCGCAAAGACCTCCACCAGCTGGTTGGACTCATGGTCGCGCAGCATGATCTCGGCGATCATCAGATGGATCAGCAGGCTGACGCTCAGGGCCAGGATCAGCATGATAAACATGGGTATGATACCGCTTAAGGATGCCAGATAGGGCACGGCCATGATGCCGCCGCCCACGCCGTAACCGGTCACGATGGCTGCGGCTTCCAGAAATGTCAGTTCACGTGTCTCGTGCATAAAGTTCCCCCATTGCAATTATGCGGACCTTAGCAGGATCGGGGGTAACAGTTCAAGAACTCTTAGGGAATGTCGCGCACGGCGCGGATATGGTACTTGTTCCACTTGACATGGTTGCCGGCGGCGTGGCCGGTGTTGAAGGCAATATTCCAGGCGCATGTGCCGGGCGGGTCGCTGTAGTTGTAGGTTGTGGCTGACCAGTAGTAGTGGGGCTTGTGGTTGACCAGGTAGACGGTGTTGGGAAAGAGATCTTGGTTGATGTAGGGGTACTTCTCGGCCTCGATGACCAGGGTTTTGAGCTCATCAATGGTGGGCATGCGCCAGTCGCTGTAGCCGGCATACTGCCGGCTGTTGAGGGCATTGATGAAGTCCAGACTGTCGGTGCCGTTGCGCTCAAGGCCCTGGTGGCCGCCGTTGACGTTCTGGTCGGGGTTGTACCAGGTGTAGACGTTGTCGGCATCGTTGGGATTGTCGTAGTCAATGTGGTTGTCCATGTTGCTCTTGACCTCCCACATCAGCTTGCTGATGTTATCCTGGACAACGTTGTCGCCGTTTTTGTCAAGTTTGAGGTAGTGTTCAACCTTGAGCTGGCTGGGTGACATTTTTACGATTTTTTTGTTGATTTGGGGTCTGGCGCTCTGCTGGATCTGTTGCGGCGTGTCTGCCAGCAGCGGGCAGCTGAGCAGGCTTCCCAGGATCAGGAACGAGATGATCTTCTTCATACGTTACCTCCTAAATAAACAATTCATTTAAATTATTAGACTATCTTAGCGTTTATGATGGTCTGGCGCAACCCTTCAAACAGTAGTCGCTAATGCGCTCCATTGCAGGCTGCGGGGAATTTTTTAACCCATTGCTTATTAATAACAGCGTCTTATTTTTTAGAGATCAAAATCAGACGGTTCAATGAGGACCGGAAGGGAGGCACTATGGTTTCCGGAGGAGTTGCTGTCATACTCTTGATCCTGGCAATTGCCCTGATCATCTTTCTGACAGCCAGATATCACATGAATGCGTTTGTGGTGCTGCTGCTGGTGGCTTTTCTGTACGGCATCCTGGTGGGTATGCCGCTGGAGGATATCGTCAAGACTATCCGTAACGGTTTTGGCGGCACCCTCGGTTATATCGGCATTGTCATTGTGGCCGGCACCATCATCGGCACAATCCTGGAGAAGACCGGCGCGGCCTTGGCCATGACCAACGCCATCTTGAAGGTGGTGGGCAAGGAGCGATCGCCGCTGGCCATGAGCGTGGCCGGCTACGTGGTCTCGATCCCGGTCTTCTGCGATTCGGGTTACGTCATCCTGACCCCGCTCAACAAGGCCCTGGCCGAAGAGACCAACAAGTCCATGGCGGTCATGGCCGTGGCCCTGGCCACCGGTCTCTACTCGACCCACTGCCTGGTGCCGCCAACCCCAGGTCCGATCGCCGCGGCCGGCATCCTGAATGCCGATCTGGGCATGGTCATCGGACTGGGCGTGGTGGCCTCGATCCCGGCCATGCTGTCGGGTTATCTCTGGGCCGTGCATTTTGCCAAACGCTATGAGATCACCCCGGTGCTGGAGGAGAGTTATGAGAGCCTGATGAACAAGTACGGCACCCTGCCGAGCACCTGGCTCAGTTTTGCGCCGATCATGGTGCCGATTGTGCTGATCCTGCTCAAGTCCATCGCGGCCTTCCCCACCAAACCCTTCGGCGAGGGCGGCTTTGCCACCTTCTGCACCTTTATCGGCGACCCGGTCACCGCGCTGCTGCTGGGCGTGCTGCTGGCCCTGCTGCTGGTCAAGCAGGAGTCGCGCAAGGAGGCGGTCAGCGAGTGGATGGATCACGGTGTACGCAATGCGGCCCTGATCCTGGCCATCACCGGTGCCGGCGGCGCCTTCGGCGGCATCCTCAAGGCCTCGCCCATGGGCGCCTTCCTGGGCGACACCCTCTCAACCTACAATCTGGGGATCTTCCTGCCCTTCATCATCTCGGCGGCCCTCAAGACGGCCCAGGGCTCATCCACGGTGGCCATCATCACCACCTCATCCATCATGGCCCCCCTGATGGCCAGCCTGGGTCTCGATCCGGCCATCACCGTGCTGGCCATCGGCGCCGGCGCCATGACGGTCTCGCACGCCAACGACTCCTACTTCTGGGTCGTATCCCAGTTTTCGGATATGGATGTGCCGGTGGCCTACCGGGCCTATACCACCGCGACCCTGGTGGAGGGTGTCACGGCCATGGCGGTTGTCTTTATCATGTCGCTCTTTATGTAGAGATTGTATGGCGGGGTTCAGGCCCCGCCTTTGGAGCTTGCTATGTTGAAATTGTTGCGTAGATTCTACGATTATCAGGGCTACAACGCCCTGGGTTCACAAAATTACACAAAAGCGGCGAGCTATTTCAGGAGGGTTGCCGCAGCCTATCCGGATGAGCAGGGCGTCAACTACAATCTGGCCGTGAGCCTGGCCGGAGCCGGCAGCTGCACCGAGGCCATCTACTATCTCAGACAGGAGCTGGAGGTTTCGGGCCCCGTCTACAATGTGCTGCGGGCCCTGGGCGAGATCAGTTTCAGCAGCGGCCGCCGCGAGGATGCCAGGCGTTACCTGAAACAGGCCATTGAGCTGGCCGGCGAGAGTGAGGATGCGCTCAAACTGAAACAGCTCTATAGAGCCACCGGCGACAAAACCCTCTATGAAAAGAGCATGCGCGGCCGCGAGCTCTTTGAGCTGGGTGTCAGCCAGATGGATGCCGGCCACTTCGTTGAAGCCCGTGAGCTCTACAACCAGTCACTACAGTATGACCAGGGAAATGCCCTGATCTACAACAACCTGGGTGTGATCGCCCTCAACCATGACCATGATGCGGGGCAGGCCGAGGAGTACTTTTTGAAGGCCATCGAGTGCGAGGATCTGCCGATTTTCCGCATGAACCTCAGAAAGGCCCGCTCTAGCTGAGTTGGCGCTGGAGCCGGGCCCTGATGTTTGACCAGGTCTGTTCAATAACTGCGCTGAGTCTCGGGTTGTGATACTCGATCAGAGTCATCTTCTCCGTCTGCGCCTTGGTAAAAGATTCATCATAGGGGATGATGCCGACCACAGGGATGTCCCGCCGCTCGCAGTGATTCTCAATCTCGTTACACTTGCCGGGGTTGATGTCGGCCTTGTTGATGATGACGGCCGCCGCAACGCCGAAGTGGGCGGTCAGATCCAGCACCCGCTCCAGATCGTGCAGGCCGGAGATGGTCGGTTCGGTCACGATGACCGCCAGGTGCGCGCCGCTGAGTGATGCGATCACCGGGCAGCCGATGCCGGGCGAACCGTCCACCAGCAGATAGTCGGCCTGCTGTTGGTGGGCGATCTGCTTGGCCGCTTTGCGCACCTCGGTAACCAGCTTGCCCGAGTTCTCCTCGGCAATGCCCAGGCGGGCATGCACCATGGGGCCCAGGCGGGTATCCGAGATGTACCATTCGCCGTTAATTGTCGGTTCGAACCGGATGGCGTCCATGGGGCAGATCTGGGCGCAGACCCCGCAGCCTTCGCAGAGGATCGGGTCGATCCGGAAATTATGGATGGCATCAAAACGACAGGCCGTCAAACAGCAGCCGCATTCAAGGCAGGCTTGCCGGTCGATGCGGGCCTGGCTGCCGCCGCTGAAGTTGTGGCGCTGCCTGATCTGAGGTTCCAGGATCAGGTGCAGGTCGGCGGCATCCACATCGCAGTCGGCCAGTACCATGGAGCCGGCCAGGGATGCAAAGGCGCCGGTCAGGCTCGTTTTACCGGTGCCGCCTTTACCGCTGATGATGACGATCTCGTGCATTTTTCTATTCCTTTTAAAATCTGGCTGAAAGCTTCCCGGTATTCGGGCAGGGCCGCGATCAGGGGGATGCCCTCGGAGTAGGCTTCGGCAACTCTGCGGTCCATGGGGATCTCCCCCAGGATCGGCAGGCCGCTGAGGTTGGTGCCGGTTGAACGGTTGACGACCACGCCGTAATTGAGTTTGAGCTTTCTGACCATCTCAACTGCCAGTTTAAGGTCGTGCAGGCCGAAGGGGGTCGGTTCGGTCACCAGCAGTACAAAGTCGGCGTCCATGACGGTGCTGACCACCGGGCAGCTGGTGCCCGGTGGCGCATCCAGGATAGTCAGACCGGGAGTGATCCGGTCTTTGAGGGCCTTGATGATCGGCGTGGCGATCGCTTCGCCGACATTGAGACGCCCCTGCAAACAGCGCAGGCTGTCTCTTTGTCCGATATCCATCTGGCCGATGGTGCGCTGCTTTTCGCTGATGGCCTTGGCCGGGCAGAGCAGGCTGCAGCCGCCGCAGGCGTGGCACATGTCGCTCATGACCATGATGCCGCGCGGCAGGCGGGCTAAGGCGCCGTACTGGCAGATCGAGACGCAGCGGCCGCACAGGGTGCAGCGCTGCTCATCGATTACCGGCACCGGCAGGCTGACCGGCTGGCTGTGGCTGATCTCGGGCTGCAGGAAGAGGAAACCGTTGGGCTCCTCCACGTCGCAGTCCACGTAGCTGGTCGGCTGCGTCTCAGCTGCCAGCAGGGCCAGGCTGGTTGAAACGGTTGTTTTGCCGGTGCCGCCCTTGCCGCTGGCGACTGCTATCTTCATGCGAACTGGCTGAGGGCTTCCTTGACGGAACCCTTGGCATCGGTGATGACCTTGATGCCGGCGGCCTCCAGCACGCTGAGTGCCTTGGGGCCGCAGTTGCCGGTGATGACGGTCTGGGCGCCGCTGTCGACCACCAGCTGGGCGGCCTTGATGCCGGCGCCGCTGCCGGCATCCTTGAATTCGTTGACGATCACATCATATTCATCATTCTCCTGATCAATGATGTGGAAGCAGGTGCAGCGGCCGAAACGCTCATCGAGCCGGTCGGAGGGGTTCTTGGTTGTAGCTGAAATTGCAATTTTCATAACTTCTCCTTAGTGGTCGCAGAGGTTTGCGCCGCCGCACAGGTTGCCGCCCAGGTAGGCTTCGATCAGCATTTCGGGCTGGCCATCGGTTATGCCGATGACAACTTCTATCCCCTGACCCTCGAGCAGCTGCTGGGCGCGGGCGCCCATGCCGCCGGCAATGATGACGTCTGCGCCCTGCTGGCCCAGCCAGACCGGCAGCACGCCCGGCTCATGGGGCGGCGGGGTCAGGCTGGTGGATTTGATGATTTTACCCTCTTCAACATCATAGAAGTTGAAAGTTTCACAGTGGCCGAAGTGCTGGCTGATGCAGCCCTGGGTGGTTGGTATGGCAATTTTCATTATGCGTTTCCTTTCAGTTGTTTGATTCTGTCTTCAATTGAGCTCAGAGAGCTCTTGAGCATGCGGGCCTGGTTTTCAAGCAGTCCGAGGTCGTAGTTGTTGGTTTGGCTGACAAAGCCGCGGCCAAGTCCACGCCTCATCTTGCGCCCCATGCCGCGTCCTGTCATTGCTCCGCGTCCGTCTGGTCCAGTCATATCTCTGTTAGGCATAACTATTCTCCTTTTGTGATAAGTTTGGGTTGTTTGTTGTAGGGCAGCTGGTCGCGACGGCGTTTTATGCCGCCAGCCAGCGCCAGCCCGGCGCCCAGTATCAGACTGCGACGCATCCTGCGCGGGCAGAATAGGAGTCTGCGTCCCGCGCGCATGGCCATGGGGCCTGTTCCGTCTAAAAATGGCATCTTCTCCTCCTTCGGCACTGTCGGCAGCCCGGCAGGCGGTAGCGGGCGTTTTCAAGGTTGCCGTTGCGGTAGGCACTCAGGATCTCGTTGCAGCCGCCGGTTACTCCGCTGATCACCTCGATGCCGGAGTAGTAGAGCATGGCCTCCAGGTTGCGCGAGATGGCGCCGCAGATCAGCAGCTCAATACCCGCATCGGCCATGGCGGCCGCGCGGGCCGGCAACACCAGGCCGCACAGGTCCAGCGTGTGCCGGGCACCGGATGCAAGCTCGACAACGCTGAGGGTGTCGGCAAAGTCGCAGGCGGTTGCGATCTTGTCGCCATATTGTGACAGTGCGATTTTCATACTGCCTATAAGGCAAGCTTGGTGCCAAAGCTCAACTGTCTGTATTTATTGGGGTGTTGCGGGAGATAGGGGTTAGGTGGTTGCAAAATGCAATAGCCGCTGGCGGCGTGGGGTTGCGTTTTGCAACTACAGGATCTTTTTGAGGCGGCGGTAGAGGGTGGTCTTGTGGATGCCCAGCTCGTTAGCGGTGCGGCTGCGGTTGCCGCCGTTGCGGTTCAATGTGTCCAGAATCACGGCATCTTCGATGTCTCTGAGGCGGGCGGTGTCGGGCAGCGGCTGCTCAACGGCGAAGAGTTCGGGTGTGATCTGGCCCTCGGGGCAGAGCACGAAGGCCCGCTCGATCATATTTTCCAGCTCGCGGATGTTGCCGGGGTAGTCATGGGTTATGAGCCGCTGCAGGCTCTCACGGCTCAAACTCAGATCTTTGTGCTGTTGCTGGTTGAATTTATCGAGGAAGTGTTCGGCCAGCAGGCTGATATCTTCACGGCGCTCACGTAGCGGCGGCAGCTCCAGCTTGATGACATTCAGACGGTAGTAGAGGTCGCGTCTGAACTGGCCGCTCTGCACCAGCTCTTCAAGGTTGCAGTTGGTGGCCGCCACGATCCTGACATCGGTTCTGATGCGGATGCTTGATCCGAGCGGTTCAAACTCCTTTTCCTGCAGCACGCGCAGCAGGCGTACCTGCAGGGCCGGCGAGATGTCGCCGATCTCGTCCAGAAAGATGGTGCCGCCGTCGGCCAGCTGGAAGCGGCCGGCGCGGTTCTGGGTGGCGCCGGTGAAGGCCCCCTTGCGGTAGCCGAAGAGTTCGCTCTCCAGCAGATTGTCGGGCAGGGCGGCGCAGTTGACCGCCACGAAGGGGTCGCGCCCGCTTAAGTTGTGCACGGCGCGGGCCAGCATCTCCTTGCCGGTGCCGGTTTCGCCGGTGATCAGCACCGTCGAGGCGCTGGCCGCGATGGTGGGCAGGATTTCAAATATCTGGCGCATGCGGGCGTTGATGCTCAGGATGTCCTGGCAGCTGTAGTCTTTGGCGGCGGCGCGTTTCAGGTGGGTCAGGGAGGTGATGTCGCGAAAGGTTTCAAGCCCGCCGATGACCTCCTGGTTCTCCTCGAGGATGCCGGCCGAGAGGCTGATGGAGATGCGCTGGCCGTCGGCATTGACGATGGAGGCGATGCGGTTGGTGACCGGCTGGCCGGAATGAAGGGCTTCGTTGAGCGGACACTCCTTCTCGCAGAGGTTGGAGTGCAGCACTTCCCAGCAGGTGCGTCCCAGGGCGTCCCCGGCTCTGATGCCGGTGATCTCCTCGGCCGATGGACTGAAGAAGGTGATGCGGAAATCTTTGTCAACCGAGAAGAGTCCGTCGGGAATGGCCTGGCAGATGGTCTGGCTGAGCTTGGTCATGGCTGAACTCATGTCAGAGGATTATAGCCCTCTTGCCGGCCATAGTACACTTAAAAATCAGACCACGAAGCGGTCGCCCTCTTCGGAGCGCACCAGATGGTAGAAGTCACACTGGGCGCAGCTCAGCAGATTTTCGGACATGGGACAGATGTTGCTGCGGCTCAGGGTGCCGGCCGCCCGCCAGCAGTAGCGGCCCGCGTTGAGGCCGTTGTTGTAGCCGTTGTACTTTTCATTGTAGGCCGCCGGACAGAGCCCCAGGCTGGTCACTTTCTCGCCGCCCGGCTCGCGGCCGCATTTTTGGAATTCCCAGCAGTTCATGCATTTATAATAGATTGCGGGCATTGGATGGCAAGTCGGCTGAACGCCCTTATAATTATGCCCAGCAGGAGGTTGCGATGAAGATCGGTGCGATTAATGTGGCGGTGGGCGGTGCCACCCTGATTCTGGGCGCGGTGTTCGGCTTTTGGCTGGGTTTCAGTCTGGATCCCTTTCTGGAACAGGGCTTCTACGCCATGACCCTCGAGAGGGTGCTGCTGCGGGCCGGTCATACCCATGGCATGCCGATTGCGCTGCTCAACCTGATCGTGGGCGGCCTGGTTGATCATCTGAATCTGCGCAGCCGCTGGCGCCGCTACTGCTCGTGGTTGGCGATTGGCGCGCTGATCATGCCGCTGGGGCTGATTCTGCGGGGCCTGAGCGGCGGATCAATGCTCTTTGTGCCGGTGGTCGGCCTGGGGGCGCTGAGCCTGATGGCCTGCGCGGCCATCCTGCTCTGGGGCTCCCTCAGTCCTACTTCGCAAAACCCGCCGGCTTGACGATTGTCAGCAGCATCTTGAAGGGTTCGTCGGCATCCACCGCATGCGGAATGTTGGCCGGCATGACAATCGATTCACCCGCCTTAACCTTGAAGATGTCACGGTCGATGGTGACCCGCGCCTGCCCGTCGATGACCTGCAGCAGGGCGTCGCCCGGCGCCGTATGGGTGCTGACGCCCTCTCCGGCGGCAAAGGCGAAGAGGGTCAGGCTGAGGGCCGGATTCTGGGCCAGGGTGCGCGAGACGACCTGGCCCTCGGCATAGTCCACCAGTGTGGTCAGGTCGTTAACTTCCGAAGCGTTTATATTTTTTATGTAGGCCATGGTGCCCTCCTTTGGGGCTGTTTATACAGTGTCTTTAGTAGGAGGGCTTTGACCTGGGTCAAGAGCCCGGCACCTGATGGACCTGAAGTGTCTCTCCGTTGACGTCGATGACCCTGACGGTGGCGCTGGAGCCGTCGACTTCCACCAGCACCGGCCGGTAGGCGCCATCCTCATAGGCGTCGCCGCCGCCCCAGAGGATGTTGAAGCTGCTCGACGCTGTGGGTTCAAAGTAGCGCGTCTCATGCCAGTGGCCGCTCAGCATCAGTTCGAGGCCGGCGTCGCCCAGCAGCCGGCAGAAGTCGCGCTGGTAGGCGTTGAAGGGCTCCTCCTGAAGCTGGAACTCATTGAAGGGGATGTGGTTGAGGGCGATCTGCAGCCCCTGCGGCTGCCAGCCCGTGAGCTCCTGCTGCAGCCAGGCCAGCTGATCCCGGCGGTAGGCGCCGAAGTCCACCAGTCCGCTGTACTCCTCATGGTCGTCACGCTTGTCTTCGCCGCCGTCCAGAATGATAATGCGGGCCTGGCCGTAATCAAAGGCCTGGTAGTAGGGCGTGCCCAGATATTCCGGCAGCTTGCGGGCCAGGGCGCCGCGGGTCTCATGGTTGCCGCGGGTCAGGATGAAGGGAATTGCGCCGTCCAGTGCGTCCGCCGGCCTGAGCAGGCGGCTGACGATCTGGTAGTGGCTGTCCACATGGTTGAAGAAGTCGCCGTTGAGCACGATGAAGTCGCAGGCGGTTGCGTAGTCGCTGCTGATGATCTGGTGGAAGAGGCTGACATTTTCATGCAGGTCATTGAGCACCAGGAAGCTGAAGCGGTCGCCGGCGGCCTTGCGGATCGTTTTGGGGCCGCTGCTGACGGTCGGGCCGAAAGTTGCATTGATCGGGAAGATGTTGCGCACCTCGCGCGCGAAGACCCGGTAGCTGGTGCCGCCTGCAACATCCCCCAGCTCAACCCGGTGGATGCGGCCCACATTGCGCAGACCGTCGCGGCTGGAATAGATCCTGCGGCCGTCAATCTCGACCCAGCCCAGGCACTCCTTGTCGGTGACCCACATGACGTTCAGGCTGTGCGGGTTCTGCAGATAGGGGCCGGCCACGATTGAGGGGCCGCCGCGCATGAATAGAATGCCGCCCAGGAGGATGCCCAGCAGAACGCCGATTCTGAGTTTTCTGTGCTGCCAGAGCTGCCAGCCCGGCAGCACCACAATCAGCAGCGCCAGCAGGAGCAGGGTTATGGTCAGGGGCAGCAGTTCGAAGAACTGCAGCTCGATGATGCCGAGCTCGCTGCCCATCTCGCTTAACAGCAGGTAGAGCATGGCGTTGTAAATTGCGAATATGGGCCAGGGCAGCAGCCGCCTGAAAATTCCGGCCGGCTTGCTACGCATGCGCCAGACCGTGATGCAGAGCAGAAGCGAGAGCGCCAGAATGATGTTGACCCAGGCCGCCTGGGTGCCGATCGCCTCGCTCAGGAAACGGTTGATGTCAAACCAGTTGGGTCGCACCAGGCCGATGACGGCCAGAAAGCCCAACAGGTTGATTGTCAGTAGAGTGTAAACAGCGCGCCAGAATCTATGCATGGGTCCCTCCGATAGCTGATCTATATCAGAACCTGGACCCGGGTGCAAAAGTATTTAAACAATGTTGCCTAACGCTGGCCGTCCCTGTGCGTGTTGATGGGCGGACCGGTGTGCATGGCCTTTTTGACCAGGAAAAAACCGGCCGAGAGGGCAATGATGATGGCCGCCATTCCCAGCAGGGTCATGGGGTCAGTCTTTTTGAAATCCAGGATGATCACCTTGCGCGAGATGGCAATGATGGCCACCAGGAAGATAACCTCAACGAAGATCTCGTCACTTATCAGGTAGACCTTGATGGTCTCCACCAGCTCCAGACCGATCAGGATCATCATGAAGAAACCGAATCCGGTCAGCATTTCATCGATGCCCAGCATGAGCGGCCAGGGCTCGGAATTCATCATCTGGGTCACCAGGATTATGCCCAGTTCAATCGTGCCCAGAAAGACCACGATTATCATCATAACCAGGAGGGCTGTTATTATAATTTTCTCAAAACCGTGCAGTACTTTGTTCATAACATCTACCTGTTTTTTCTTTCCTTTATAGGTCGGATAGGTTTGGGACGCAATTAAAACCTTAAGTTATTGGTTGCGCGTGTCTGCGGCCCATGGAATTTATATCGTTAATAAAACTGATGCATTTTTCGGAAATATCAGTCATAAAGCTAGGAAATTAGTATGGGGGCAATGGTTATGGAATTGAAGCGCGATCTGCGCATGCGGGATGTCGTCAGCATCTCCTGTGGAGCAATGCTCTCCGGGCTGTTCATTCTGCCCGGAATGGCCTATCTCAAGACCGGGCCGAGCATTTTGAGCGCATTTCTGGTGGCTGCATTGCTGGCCATCACCGGCATGCTCTCGCAGGCCGAACTTGTCTCGGCCATGCCCAAGGCCGGCGGGGCCTATTTTTTTGTCTCACGCAGCATGGGGCCGACCGTCGGCACCATCTACGGTCTGATCACCTGGCTATCGCTCTGTCTCAAGAGCGCGGTTGAGCTGCTGGCCTGCGCCGCCTTTGCGGCCTTCCTCTTTCCGGTCAATCCGCAGCTGCTGGCCTTTGTGCTGTGTGCCCTTTTCATCGGCATTAATCTGGTGGGTGTCAAGGAGGCCGGCAAGGTTCAGGTGGCATTTATTGCAGTTATCTTGAGTGCCTTGCTGCTCTTATGTTTTATGGGCTACAGCTCGATCGATGTTGAGAATCTGACCCCCTTCGTGCAGCACGGCCGTTCCGGAATTCTGGCGGCGGCCGGTTTCATGTTCATGGCCTTCGGCGGCCTGCTTAAGGTGGCCAGCATTGCCGAAGAGGTCGCCCAGCCCGGCAGAGTTATACCGCGGGCCATGATCTTCTCCCTGATGATTGTGCTGGTAACCTACCTGACCGTTATCTTCATGGTGATCGGCGTGCTCGATCCGGCCGTGATTGCCGGCAGCAAGACGCCCATCTCGGATGCGGCCGGCATCTTCATGGGCAACCCCGGTGCCATCGCTTTCTCAATGGTGGCGATTCTGGCGATTCTTTCGGCCGCCAATGCCGGCATCATGGCGGCTTCGCGCTATCCGCTGGCCCTCAGCCGCGACGGACTCTTCCCGGGATGTTTCGGCCGCATCAATCAGCGTTTCAATACGCCGCACGTTTCGCTCTTTGTGACCGGCGTTCTGATTGTGGCCTCGATCTTCATGCGCCTTGAGGTGATCGTTAAGATGGCTTCTTCGGTGCTGATCCTGACCTACATGTTCTCGTGCATCTCGGCCATCATCATGCGCGAGTCGCGCCTGATGAACTATCAGCCCGAGTTCAAGTCGCCGCTCTATCCCTGGGTGCAGATTGTCGGCATCATCGGTTTCAGCGCCATCCTGCTCTACATGGGCAGCGAGGTCCTGCTGCTCGGTCTGGTGCTGGGTCTGCTGGCCTTTGTGCTCTACTGGTACTACCATGGCACCGAGACCGACCGCGAGTTTGCCCTGCTGCACCTGATTGAGCGCATCACCTCGCGCGATCTGACCGGCCATATGCTGGAGACCGAGCTGAGGGAGATCCTGCATGAGCGCGACCAGATCCTCAAGGACAGCTTCGATCATCTGGTCGATGAGTGCAGTGTGATCGATATTGAGCGCTCCATCACCAAGGAGGAGCTCTTCTACATGGTCTCCCAGGAGATGGCGCCCCATCTGCACCACAGCCGCGAGGAGATCATGCAGCGCCTGATCGACCGCGAGAATGAGAGCTCAACGGCGCTCAACCCCTACCTGGCAATCCCGCACATTATTATCGATGGCGAGAAGTCCTTTGATATGCTGCTCTTCAGGTGCAAGGAGGGGGTCATGTTCTCCCATGACACCGCCCATGTGCACGCCGTCTTTGTGCTGATCGGCACCCAGGATATGCGTCAGATGCATCTGACCTCGCTGGCCGCCATCGCCCAGATCGTCCAGGATGCCGATTTTGAGAAGCGCTGGATGGCCGCCAAGAGCGAAGAGGCCCTGCGCGACATTATTCTGCTCAGCAAGCGTAAGCGGCAGGTTGAAGCCTGAGCTGTTTTAAATTTGAAATGTGAGGAAGTTCAATGCTGTTTCTGGTTACCCTACCGGTAATCCTGTTCTGTGTAGTTAGTATTTTCTGGCTGGCCTACTCCAAATCGTCCGGCCGGCTGGCCTGGCTGCTGCGCACCCTGATGCTGGTGGCTCTTTTTATGCTGATCTACCAGCTGATGCCGGTGGCCTTTCTGGGCTGTATTACCCGCCGGGTGCTGGTGGTGGCGCTGATTATAGCTGCCGCAGTCGGATACAGGCGTCTCTGGCTGGTGGATTTCTCGCGCAGGGTCCTGATTGTCAATACGCTTTGTGCCCTTGTGATCACGGTTTTGCTGGTGCTCTCTCTGATGACAGGCGTCCGGCACATTAAACCGGAGCATACACTCGAACTTGCTTTCCCGCTCAAGGGCGGCACCTTTCGCGTGCTGCAGGGCGGCAGCAGCCCTCTGACCAACTACTTCCATCGCCGTCAGTCCGAGCAGCGCTACGCTCTGGATCTGATCCGCAGTACCAACTGCAGGCTGCACTATAAGGTGACGCCGGAACAGGATGAGAGCTTTGGCGAACCGGTTTACAGTCCGCTTGACGGTCAGGTGGTGGCCGTGCTTGAAAATCTGCCCGACAGCCGGGGCGATTCCCTGGGCAACTATCTGGTTATTGCGCAGGGGCCAGATCTGGTGACCCTGGCCGGCCTGATGCAGGAGAGCATCATGGTTGAGGTCGGGCAGCGTGTCAAAGCCGGCGAGCCGCTGGCGCGCATCGGTTTTTCCGGCAGCAGCATCAAGCCCAAGCTGCATCTGCATGTGACCCGAGGCGGGCACGCCGCGGCCGCGCTCTTTGAGGGGCGGATGCTGGCGCTTAATGATAAGGTTAAGAATTAGGTTGTAGGAGCGGCTTTTTAGCCGCGAATGGGTGATGTGGTTGGATATTTGTCATTGCGAGCGCAGTGCGGCAATCTAGATTGCTTCGTCGCAAGCTTCTCGCAATGACAGTTTGGCGGTGTTGTTGCGTTGAGATAACGTGGTCGGTTGATTTTGTGGAATTGTTTCTATTTGGATTGCTACTCTGACCCCAGTTTTCTCCTGAGTGTCCAACTGTCCGAGTATAGATGTTTATTTGCTTTAAGTTGTTGCGAACTTCCTGATATCGTATTATGTCTTGGTGAATACAATTAAATGGAGGTGTGCTGTATGAGGAAGGTTTATGTGGCGCTGCTGGTGCTTTGTTTGGCCCTCGTTGGAGGCTGTGATGACTACTTTGGTAATTCATCTGACGATGAGAGGGATGACCTGATGGCGGCCTATATAATTGCCACCCAGGGTGATGCGTTCAGTGTGAGTGGAACGGCGGCTTTTCCTGACAAGTCGGGTGTCTATGAGCTGATTTTTGATGAGTCCAGCGATTCGGTCGTCAGTGGTACGTTCACTTATGACGGCAGCGAGTATGCCATCGTGGGCACATATAATGCTGCCACTGGCGTGATCGCCGCCACGGCTGGCAGCAGTGATTTCACGATTGCCGGTACCTATGTCGCGGGCGCGGGCTTCATCGGGACCATAACGCGGGCATCGGACAGTGCCGTGGGCGCAATGACCGGTCTTGATAACAGCTCAGCCGCAGTTGAGAACTATCTTGGGACGTTTGACGGCACCATCAATGGACAGTGGAATTTTGCCATTTCTGGCGACAAGTTGGAGGGGACCTATTCTTCGGCGATGTATTCAGGCAAGCTGAGCGGGACGGTGACTGGCAACACTTTTGCTTCGACAGTATTTTATGTTTACAATGCCCCGGATTATGTTGACATAACGATGGCCGGCATCACTGCGACGGTCACTGGAACGATCTCAGACGACGGAAGCACCATTGCTGGTACATGGTCATGGACTGGAGCGCAAAACGCCAACGGTACGTTCAGCGGCACCATTCAGTAAGCATTCAGGCCTTGCATTATTCGAAGGGGTAGTCGGGTATTCTGGCTATCCCTTTTGTTTTGTAATTAATCGGGGTCAGACCCCAATTAGCAATTGCCGGCGAACCGCTGGAGTAAAACAGCATTTATTGTTAGATATGTGTATAGTTTTGATGATTAACAATATGAGGGTGAATGAACATGCAGAAACAACATCTTGGGATAGAAAATATCCCAGCCATTTTATGGGGCGAATCATCAGATAAATTATTCATAGCCGTTCATGGCAACATGTCCAATAAGGCGGATGATGTAATCGTAGCATTAGCAGAAGAAGTAGTACCGTTGGGTTATCAAGTTCTTAGTTTTGATTTGCCGGAACATGGCGATCGAACAGATGAGGGGTATCCCTGTAACGTGCAGAACTGTGTCGCAGATCTTAAGGCCATTATGCGCTATGCGCAGTCAATATCAGCTAACATTAGTCTATTTGCTTGTAGCATGGGCGCATACTTTAGCTTGCTGGCTTATAAACATGAGTCCTTGGCTCAGAGCCTGTTCCTCTCTCCTGTAGTTAACATGCAAGCTATCATTGAGGGAATGATGGCGTGGACAGGGGTAACAGAAGAGAGACTTAGGGTCGAAAAGGAGATTCCTACGCCTGGTGGGCCAATTCTCTATTGGGACTACTACTGCTATGTAAAAGACCATCCGGTTGTTGAGTGGGGTACCCCAACATCAATCTTGTATGGATCAAAAGATGACATCTGTAAGTTTGATATTGTTTCTTCTTTTGCAGAGGAGTTTAAGTGCAACATGGAAGTATTGGAGAATGGGGAGCATTATTTCCATACCCAAGAACAGCTGGAGTATTTTAGAGTGTGGTTAAAGGTCAGGCTAAATAGCGTTAGTCTGTAGGTCGGCTAGAAGAATGAAAGCCGACAAGTTGCTGGATTCATAGAGAAAGGAGAACGCAATGGATATTGCAATTCTGACCAGGTTCTTTATGTGGTGCACGATCCTGAACATGGGGCTGTTGGTGCTGTCTTTTCTGTCGGTTGCATTTGGATTCGGCAGTGACTTTGTTTACCGAATGCACAGCAAGTGGTTTCCGATGCCGAGGGAGACATTCAACGCAGTTCTTTATTTGCTGATAGGTGTCTATAAGATTTTTGTATTTGTGTTCAACCTTGTCCCATGGTTGGCACTTGTCATCATCACGTGAAAGTGAGCATTCGTAATTAATCGGGGTCAGGCCCCAATTAGCTTCCGTGCTCTGACCTTCACTGCATGTGATCATCGCCCCCTCAATACTCCGCCGGCGTCTTCTTAAGCAGCGCCCCGGTCAATATGCCCGAAAGTGGGTAAGATTTTTCAACTCGCCCAGATCTGAATCTGTTGCCGGTCCGGAATCTGGGCAATCTGCGGATCGGCTCTTTGAAATGGATCGGATGCACTTGATCGGCCCCCTGCGTGCTGAAGGTGGCCGTTATGCTTGCATATGGGAGCTGAAACTGGCGCGGGCAAGGCAGGTTTTGCTGCATGTTTAGAACAGTGTAAGTCACCTGTATTGTGTGGAAATCGGCCAGTCTGGCTGATTTAGGGACACCTTATTGCTGACACATCTGGTGAAAAGTGTCCCTTTTTTACCCAGCGCTTAAAAGGTGTGACCGACCATGGCCCACCAGGCCCAGTTGCCGTTCGAGAATCCCACATCGCTCCTGAGCACGGCCCGCTGCACCATGATGCGCAGACCCAGGCCGGTGGAGTACTGCATATGGCTATGCAGCTCCTTGAGGTTCCAGCTATCGGCCACCCGGCCCAGCTCGACGAAGGCCACCGGCTGCCACCAGTCGAGCGCCAGCCATCTGAGCCAGTCGGCTTCGCCCAGCGGATTCCAGGTGGGAATGATGCGGTATTCAGCTGCATAGTAGATGGCGGCCTTGTCGCTGAACCGGTGCATGGGGAAGGCTCGCAGCCGCTGGTAGCCGCCCAGGCGTGAACCAAGATAGGGGGGAGGGCGGTTGTTGATCTGCAGGCCGCTCAAGCTCAGCTTGTTGTTCCAGGTGGGCGAACAGGCGGTCCATAAATTGAGCGCCAGCACCTGCTGGCGCACGCCCTCAGGCAGGCCCAGCGGGATGTATTTGCTGACCGAGGCTTCCAGGTTGGTCCAGGTGTCGGTGGAATCGAAGCTGCCGGCGTCGCGGGTGACGGAGATCAGTTGGCGGCTGCCCTTGGACGGGTTGGCGGGCAGGTCGCGGTTGTCATATTCGAGGCTCAGCCTGATGCCGCTGGTGCGGAACTTGCCCCTTCTGCCCAGCACGGTCTGCCAGTCGCGGTTGCGATAGAAGGGCATCACCTCGACAAAGCTGCGGCCGCTGCTGAGCGGGTTCCAGATCTCGCCGCCGGTGGCGCCCTCCACCAGAATGCCGCGACTCAGGGTGTAGGTATTGAGCGCGTCATGCCTGCCGGCGCCGAGGGGCAGCAGATACTTGAACTTGAGATCCATGAGATTGTCCGTGCCCGAGCCCTGGATGAAGTTCTTGTCATGGGAATCGTTTGATCCGGCCATCTCGAAATTGAAAAGCGGGTTGCCCGGGGTGTAGCTTCTGAGGCGGCTGTAGTCGCCGGATGAGAGCAGAGAGTCGAGGTAGAGCCGCTCGCCGATGGGAATGCGGATGTCGCTGCCGGCGATGTAGAGCCCGCGCGATGAGTTGGAGGTGTTCATGATGGCGCCGAAGATGCCCATCTGCCTCTGCAGGTAGCCGCTGGCGCCGCCGCCGATGCCCCAGGCCCAGGCCAGGCTCTCGCTGTGAAAGGCGTAGGGAAGCGCGGCCCAGCGCGGTTTGTGAACACCCTGATCGCTGATCTCGGCATGGATCGTGTGGGCTTGGACCGCCGGTGCGAGTAGCATAATGATGATGAAGAGGATCATTCGACGCATAGTGCACTAATAGCACAAATAAACATTATTCTGCATATATAAGCATGGTCTGTATCCCGAAGGGGGCCCCTGCTTTAGCTGGCAATTGGGCCTCGGGCCGTTATTAAAGAGGAGAAGGGTGTTGTTCCCGGTGATTAGGGATGGAGCTGAGATGGAAAAATTCTATTCGATTGGTGTTGATGTGCAGGTTAGCCGCGGCTGCTCATTCATGGTGCTGGACAGCGAATTGAGCTGTGTGACCAGCGGCTGGCTGGGCGGGACGGCCGCCGAGATTGGTTCGAGCCTTAAAAGTTTGAGCCGCAGCTGGCCCGGTGCGGTCGGGATTGATGCTCCGCGCCAGCCCCTGTCGCAGCCCCGGGAGCACTACTGGGATAAGCGCAGGTGTTTGTGGCGTCCCAGGGACTCCTCCGAAAAGGGTTACGGCCGCCACTGCGAGGTGGTCGTCAAGGGGCTCGGTCTGGCCAATCCGATCTGGACTCCGTTGGCCGGCGAGTGCCCGGCCTGGATGGAGCTGGGCTTTGCCCTCTTTGAGGCCCTGGCGGGGCATGCCAATGTCTATGAGGTCTATCCCTCGGCCACCTACAGCATCCTGCGCGGGCGGGCCGATGTTTCGGTCAAGCTCAACTTTGCCCACTTTGCGCCCGGGCCCAAGGACATGATCGATGCCTGCGCCTGCGCCGTGACCGTGCATGAGTTCATGGATGAGCGCGGCTTGGAGCTGGGGGGCGGCGACGGCCTGGGGTCAATTGTTGTGCCGGCCATCGTGATTGATACGGAATCGGCGCTGCTCAGCTGGCCGGCGTAAAAAAAAGAGGCCCGGAAGCCGGGCCCCAAAAAAGGAGGAATTTACTTCCTGGTTGTTGTTTTATGCACCGGCTAGTTCGCGGTTTTCGCGCTCGACCGGACCTTCCTCTCCGCGTCCCCTGTAGATCTTGACGAACCACCAGATGGCGAACGGGATGTGCAGGATCACATTCAAGAGGCCCCAGAAGTAGAGCACGTTCTCATTGGCCCATGAGCTGGAATCCATGACCGGCGTGAAGATGTCATAGCAGGCGCGGGTCAGGATATGCCAGGCCAGGGTGTATACTCGGGCCATGATGTAGAGCTCGGGACGTTTCATGATAATCGGGTAGAGCTCGGCGGCCAGCAGGATGCAGACAGAGCTGGCAAAGTAGCCGGGATTCTCGGCATAGACAAAGCAGGCATTCCAGGATGTGTAGAGAAAGTTCCAGGCCGGGGTTGTGAATGCTACCAGATCGCCGTGTTTGCGCTTGGAGATGGCCCAGTACTTGGGCGGGAAGGGAATCGTTATACAGAGGATGAAACCGCTGACGGCGTTGAACCAGTTGCCCAGGGTGGCATCCTTGAGGGTGGCCTCGAAGATGTTGAGAAAGAGTACTCCGTAGAGGACCCAGTAGACCCAGTCCTTGCGCAGGACCTGCCACATGCCCTCTTTCTTGTCATAATTGGCCAGTCTGACCAGGCCCACAAAGGCCGTCGGGATCAATACGCTCAGGGTTTTGGCCCAGCGGAACCAGCCTTCGACGTTCATCAGCCAGAGCGGAAATGTCAGAAGGGCCAGCAGCCACCAGATGTTGGCAAACTTGTAGTGTTTGCGCATGTAGTGCACCATAAACATGAGGAATATGGTGTATGCCGACATTGATAAAATGTACTGCCAAGCTGGAATTTCCATAGTTTCTCTCCATAGGCCCGCAATCGCGGTTTTTTACGCCTTATCGGAATGCTGTAATTATTGGTAATCGTTCGCAGTGAATTTAAATGACGAACGATCGATCGTTCGCCTTTATATGTGATCACAAAAAAAATGACAAGAAAAATTTTACATTGTATCTTGTTTTGTTAATTCAAGTGGTTAGCTTGTCAGGATGCCTGCCATGTAGATTTCCCAGGCCTCTTTCAGTCTGGCGTCGCTGACTTCAGGAGTTTCACGGTGGGTAATGATCTGCATGCCGAGGCCGGCGATAAAGCGCAGGATTGAACGCGCGATGGCATCAGTCGGCGTCGCATTGATCCGGCCGGCCGCCTTGCCGTCTTCAATGACCTGGCTGACCATATTGTAGAAGTACTCTTCCCAGTCATAGACCCGCTGCTGGGTGCGCTCCTGGATGGACTCTGGCGGAAAGAAGGCGTTGCGTACCAGAAATGAGTACTGGCTGCGATGGTTGAAGAAGAACTCCATTCTGACTCTGACCAGATTGAAGAGTCGCTCTTCGGGGGAGTCCTGGTTTTCACTTTTGAGGTACTCTTCGCCGACGGCCTTGAGCATCTCAAAACACTCGTCGATCAGGTCGAAGTAGAGCTCTTCCTTGGACGGGTAGTGGGAGTAGAAAGTGGAGGCCGAAAGGTTGGCCCCTTTAGTTATGTCACGAATGGATGCGCCTTCATAGCCCCGGCTGTTGAAAAGCTCCAGGGCGCACTCTTTGATCAGTTGTTTAGACATGAGCGAAACCTAACATACAATTGTTAAATTGCAAACCCATTGATTTTAGAAGGTTAGGGCAGAGTAAACTCTGCCCCCCCCCCTTAGTGCTTGTGTCCGCAGCCGCAACTGCTGGATTCCGTCGAGCAGCTGGTCTCAGTTTCAGTTGCGCAGCAGCCGTCGGAGCAGCCGGACTCATTGAGGCCCAGCTTGGCCAGGATTGAACCGTAGATCGGTTTGATGCTCATGGCGATCAGCAGGATGGCAGAGCCGGCTTTGAGCCAGGCCGGGAAGGTTTCAGAGGCCTGACCCATGACGGCCGTGGCATCGATGGCCAGGCTCAGGTAGACCCAGTCCAGCACCAGGCCGCATAGAACAGCCATCACCGCCAGGGTGCCCAGATAGATGGCCGTGGCCTGCTTGCCGATGATTTTGAAGAGCATGGTGATGCCGGCGGCGTTGGTGGCCGGTCCGGCGATCAGAAAGACCAGGGCCGTGCCGGGGCTGACGCCCTTCATGATCATGGCCGCCGCGATGGGGGTTGAACCGGTGGCGCAGATGTAGAGCGGTATGCCCACACTCAGCATCAGCAGCATCGAGATCAGTCCGCCGCCCAGGTAGGTGCCCATGAAGTCGGCCGGGATGAGGTAGGTGATCACGCCGGCCAGCAGGATGCCGACCGCGAACCAGGTGGCCAGCTCGGCCCAGAGATCGCCGAAGGCGTATCGCATGCCGCTGAGCGCCTTTTCCGTGAAACTGTGGTGATTCTTGTGTTCAGCGGGCGGACAGTCGGTGCCGTCGCAGCAGTTGTCGATGGGGCAGCTCAGGTCGGGCTCACTCTGGATGCCGCCCTCGTCGGAGCCCACGAAGTTCTGGATGGTGCCGGCCGTGAAGGCGGCGGCAAAGCCGCTGATGGGTCTGGCCAGAGTCATCAGCGGGTCCATCAGGGCGTAGGTCAGGGCGATGGAGTCGACGCCCGATTCGGGGGTTGAGATCAGGAATGAGGTTACCGCGCCCTTGTTGGCGCCCTGTTTTCTGAGTGAGGCTGCGGTTGGCAGCACGCCGCAGGAGCAGATCGGCAGCGGGATGCCGAAGAGGGCGGCTTTGACAACCGATGATATTTTACCCTTGCCCAGGTGCTTGACTACGCTGCCCGGCGAGAGGAAGACCTTGATCAGGCCGGCGATGAACATGCCGAAGAGGATGTAGAGGGCCGACTCCTCCAGTACGATCCAGGACTCTTTGAGTATTCCAAGTATGATTTCCATGTGCTCTCCTTTACTTTGATTATCGAACTATCTTAGAATATCTTGAATGTCAAACTAAATTTAGGGCAATTATGGGAGTGCCTTGACTAACTTAATGGCATGGGTCATTATCTGAAGAGCTGAATTACAGTTTTGTGTGAGGTTGGGATGGATTGGGGTTCCAGATTTCTCGGCAAAAACGTGATCGTCACTGGCGGGTCCAGTGGTATCGGCCTTGCGTCCGCCCGGATCCTGGCCGCGGCCGGGGCCAATGTTGTAATTGCCGCCCGGAGCGCGGATCAGCTGGTTGAGGCCCGCAAGGAGCTTTGCGGGTTCAAGCGCAATCCCGGTCAGCAGATCGAGGCAGTCGCCATCGATGTTTCAGATTTTGAGATGGTTCAGCAGTGGGCGGCGGCCTATGAAGATCATTTCACGGCTCCGGACATCATCATCAACGCCGCCGGTATCGGGTCTCCCGGATATTTTGAAACGCTTTCAAGTTCGGCCTTCGAGGATACCATGTCGGTGAACTGCGGCGGTGTGATCAATGTCTGTCGGGCCTTTGTGCCCCTGATGAAGTCCTGGGGCGGCCATATCGTCAATGTCTCCTCCCTGGCCGGCCTGCTGGGCGTCTTCGGCAACACCTCCTACTGTGCCTCCAAGTTTGCCGTGATCGGCTTTTCCCAGGCCCTGCGCGCCGAGATGAAACGCTATAAGATCAATGTGTCGGTGATTTGTCCGCCTGATACGGATACGCCTCTGCTGGCCCGCAGTCAGGAGCTCATGCCGCCCGAAACTCGAGCGCTCTCAGGCTCGGCCGGTCTGCTCTCATCTGACAGGGTGGCCCGGGTGCTCCTTAAGGGCATGTTGCGCAACCGCTTCATAATTATTCCGGGTTTCAGCGGCAAGCTGGTCTACTGGACTTCGCGCTTCAGCCCCGGGCTGCTGGAGATAATGATGGATCGAGCCGTCAAGCGCAGCACTGAAGTTGAGATCTTGAGCGCATAATTTTAACGCATCAGCGTTTTTTATTTAAATTTAGGAGGTCCATATGTTTGAGAAGAAACCCTGGCTGCAGTTCTATGGTGATGTGCCCCACTCGATCGACTATCCCAAGGTCAGCATGTATGCGTCGGTTATGCGGACGGTGCGCGAGAAGCCCGACTATCCGGCCTACGATTTCATGGGGCGCGAGGCGACCTATGCCGAGTTTGCCGCCCAGATCGACCAGTTTGCCGATGCGCTCTACGCTCTGGGGCTGCGCAAGGGGGACCGGGTCACAATCTCCATGCCCACCTCGCCGCCGGGCGTGATCGCCTTCTATGCGGTCAACAAGCTGGGGGGTGTGGCGTCCATGATCCACCCCCTCTCAACCGAGAGCGAGATTGAGTTCTACATCAAGATCTCCAAGAGCAAGTTTGCCCTGACCCTGGATCTCTTCTTTGACAAGCTGAATGCGGTCAAGCAGAGGACCGGGCTGGAGAAGCTGATCATCGCCAGGATTCAGGACTGGCTGCCGCCGCACCTTGCGGTGCTCTACTGGCTCAAGAAGGGGCGCCTGGTGCCCAAGGTGCCGCTCAGTGAGAGCGTGATCATGATGAAGTCCCTGATGCAGGCTAAATATCCAGAGGCGCCGGCGATCGAGGTCGACACCCACGATCTGGCCGTGATTCTCTACTCGGGCGGCACCACCGGCAAACCCAAGGGCATCATGCTTTCCAACTACAACTTCATCAGCGAGGGGCTCATGGTCGGCAACTGGGCCGGCCTGGACGACCGCTACCCCAACATGCTGGCGGTCTTGCCCATCTTCCACGGCTTCGGTCTGGGGGTCTGCGTCAACACCATCCTGGTGGCCGGCGGCAAATGCATCATGGTGCCCATGTTCAATCCCGACGAGATCGGCGGCATCGTACGCAAGAAGAGGCCCAACTATCTGATTGGCCCGCCGACCCTCTACAGCGCATTGGCGCGTTCCGAAAGTTTCAAGAAGACCGACCTGAGCTGTCTGCGGGCCACCTTCTCGGGCGCCGACACCCTGCCCAAGGCGGTCAAGGAGCAGTTTGAGAAGGTGGTGCAGGAGTGCGGCGGTCAGGTGAAGCTGCTGGAGGGCTACGGCCTGACCGAGGCGGTCACCGCCATCATGGCCACCCCCTTCGAAGTTTACCGCGAGGGCAGCATCGGCATTCCCTTCCCGGATATGCTGGCCAAGATTGTGCAGCCCGGTAGCCAGGATGAGGTTCCGCCGGGGCAGGAGGGTGAGATCTGCGTGGCCGGACCGGCCGTCATGATGGGCTATCTGGACAACCCCGAGGAGACCGCCAAGGTGTTGCAGCAGCATGCCGACGGCCGCACCTGGCTGCATACCGGTGACATCGGCAGCATGGATGAGAATGGTTTCTTCTACTTTAAGCTGCGCCAGAAGCGCATGATCAAGTCTTCGGGCATGAATGTCTACCCGGCCCAGGTTGAGGAGGAGCTCTATAAGCATCCGCAGGTTAAGGATGCCTGTGTGATTGGCGTGCCGGATGAGAAGCAGGTGGAGCGCGTCAAGGCCTTTGTGGTGCTCAAGGATGGCGGAAAGGCCTCGTCCGGAATGGAGCAGGAGCTGATCCAACACTGCCAGAAGAGCCTGATCAAGTGGAGCTGTCCGCGCGAGGTGGCCTTCAGGGATGAGCTGCCCCAGACTCTGGTGGGCAAGGTGGCCTACAAGGTGCTGGAGGAAGAGGAGATCGCGCGCCTCAGGGCTGAGGGTAAGTACGCCGGCAATAACTGACTATTTTCCGGGCTCCAGGCCCAGAAAATTTTTCTTGATGATGCGCTGGTAGGTTCCGTCGGCCTTCATCTCGGTTAGGGTCTGCTCAAATTTTTTGAGCAGCTCTTGGTGGTTGCGGAGTTTGGAAAAGCCCAGGTAGCTGGGGACCGCTTCCAGGTCGCCGATATATCTCAGCTGCTCCTGCTGGCCCATGCGTTGCAGGATGGCCATAATCACATACTTGTCATCCACCAGAATGTCGAAGCGCTGGTTGATCAGTTTGAGTACGTTCTGCTCGGCCGAACTGGTCAGGTCAACCTTGAGGCCCTCCTTTTCGGCCTGGTCAAAGATGGGGCCCGAGCCGAACTCGCTGACCTTGCCGAAGGTGTAGTGTTTCAGGTCATCAAAGTTGCCGCTGTAGCTGATATCGGAGGTGTGGTGCACGAAGAGTGACTTGTACTCATAGATCAGGGGCTCGCTTGTGTAGTCGGTGTAGGTTTCGCGCTCAGCGGTGCGGAACATGGGGAAGGTGGCGTCGGCCTTGCCGAACTCCATATAGAGCAGGCAGCGGGCCCAGGGCAGCACCTTGATCTCAATGGGCTGGTCCATGCGCCTGAAGGCTTCGCGGACGATTTCGGTGACAAAACCTTTGGCCTGGCCGTTCTCGGCATAGGCGTAGGGTGCAAATTCAAGGGTCAGGATTTCCAGTGGTTTTGCCCATACCGGCAGGGCCAGCAGCATAAGCAGCAGACTTGTGATAAATCGCCTCAAAATAAGGTCTCCATTTCTAAGCTTTGCATCTAGGGCGAATTATATAGTAATAACCGCATTTGCCAACACTATTCATAAAGGGGCTGGAGATGCGAGAGTTGCGAAGAGCAGTGGAGGAGTTGCTGGAAGATCAGCACATCATGAGTCTGGCCGTGGACGGACCCTGGGTGGCGGCTCTCTACTATGTCTACTTTGACGGATCACTCTGGTTCTGCTCCAAGGAGAGTGCGCGCCACATTACGCATCAGCCGGTGGCGGCCGAGATTCATGCGGCCTCCAAAGGCTGGCGCGATATCCGCGGCGTGCAGCTTGAAGGGCGTATTAGCCCGGCCAGATCCATGAGGGCTTTTGCCGCTTACATGCAGCGCTTTGACTTTATTTCAGAGATTAAGCAGCAGCCCATCAAGACACTTGATGATCTGCAGGCCGTCTTCAAGGTGCGCTTCTATAAGTTGGCAATCGAGAAGATCTACTACATTGACAACAGCTCCGGCTTTGGCGACCGGCAAGAGGTAATATTATGAAATACAGAAGCATGCGCGAATGCGTGGAGGATCTGGATAGAACCGGCCAGCTGGTCAGAATCAGCCGGGAGGTTGACCCGAACCTGGAGATGGCCGAGATTCAGCGGCGGGTCTATCAGGCGAACGGCCCGGCCATCCTCTATGAAAAGGTCAAGGGCAGCCCCTTCATGGCCGTATCCAATCTCTACGGCAGCATGGAGCGCTCGCGCTTCATCTTCCGCCACTCGCTGGAGCGTCTCAAGAAGCTGATGGAGCTCAAGGCCGATCCGACGGCCTTTCTGAGAGCCCCCCTCAACTATCTGACGGCGCCGCTGCCGGCCCTGCACGCCCTGCCGTTGCCGGCGGTGAGCGCCCCGGTCATGGAACGGCAGACAACGATCGACCGGCTGCCCCAGATCAAGTGCTGGCCCGATGACGGCGGCGCCTACATTCTGCTGCCCCAGGTCTACTCCGAGGATCCGCTCAGACCCGGTGTCATGCACTCCAACATCGGCATGTACCGGGTGCAGCTCGGCGGCAACGATTATGAGCCCAACCGCGAGATCGGCCTGCACTACCAGATCCGGCGCGATATCGGCATCCACCATCAACATGCCCTTGAAACTGGCGGGCCGCTGCAGGTCAGCATCTTTGTGGGCGGGCCGCCCAGCCACGCCTTCTCGGCGGTCATGCCGCTGCCCGAGGAGATCCCCGAGGCGGTTTTTGCCGGCATGCTGGCCGGGCGCAACTTCCGCTACAGGCGCTCTGGCGGCCATCTGATTTCGGCTGATGCCGATTTCTGCATCACCGGCACCATCCAGGGCACCAAGCCCGAGGGCCCCTTCGGCGACCACATCGGTTACTACAGCCTCAGGCACGACTTCCCGCTGCTCAAGGTGGAGCATGTCTACCACCGCAGAGATGCCATCTGGCCCTTCACGGTGGTGGGCCGCCCGCCCCAGGAGGATACCGCCTTCGGCAATCTGATTCATGAGATCACCGGCCCGCTGGTGCCGAGCTCCATGCCGGGGGTCGATTCGGTGCATGCCGTGGATGCCGCCGGCGTGCACCCGCTGCTGCTGGCCCGGGCCCGTGAGAGCTATGTGCCCTATGAAGAGAGCCGGCCCATGGAGATTTTGACCATTGCCAACGCCATCCTGGGATTCAACCACTGCGCCCTGGCCAAGTATCTGATGATTGCGGCCAATGACAACTGTCCCGACACCCAGGACGTGGCGGCCTTTATGCGATATGTGCTGGAGCGCATCGACTTCAGGCGTGATCTGCACTTCCAGACCCAGACCACCATCGACACGTTGGACTACTCCGGTGAGGGCCTGAATCGCGGCTCCAAGCTGGTCATGGCGGCCGCCGGTCCCAGGCTGCGCGAGCTGGCGCGCGAAATGCCGTCAGATATGAAATTGCCGTCAGTATTTAAGAACCCGAAGCTATGTCTGCCCGGCATCCTGGCGCTCGAGTGCCGCGGTTTTGAACAGGCCGATCTGGATCAGATCAAGTGTCCTGACGGCATCGCCCTGATCATTCTGACCGAGGAGAGCGAGTTTGCCGCGCGCAATCTGAATAACCTGCTCTGGGTGACCTTTACGCGCTCCAACCCGTCCCATGACGTGCACGGCGTGCGCAGTTTCATCCGTCATAAGCACTGGGGCTGTGAGGGGCCGCTGGTGATCGATGCGCGCCTCAAACCTCACCATGCGCCGCCCCTGATTGAGGATCCCAGGGTTACGGCACGGGTCGATGAACTGGGCAGGGCCGGCGGGCCGCTGCATGGAATAATCTAAAGAATATCGTCTGTTAGCCGAGAATATTATTGAAGTTAAGTTGATTTTTTTGTTCATTTGATAAGCAACATCAGAATACGGGGGAATTATGAAGAGATTGTTGATTGTTGTGATGATGCTTTGCGCATCGAATCTGCTCTGGGCTGAGGATGAGCCCAAATCAACCTGGCTGACACCGCAGGGACAGGCTGAACTGTTGCGGCACTATGTGGCCATCGGCGACAGTGTCTCCCAGGGCTGCCAGGGGCTGAACGTGGAAGAGGGGCGCCAGTACTACAGCTGGCCGGCGCAGCTGGCCCGCCAGATCGGGGTCGAGTTCAATCAGCCGCTGATGAAGTATCCGGGCTGCGGCATTCCCAATCCGGAAGACTGGATCAATGATCCCAAGATCGGCCTTGATGATCTGATGAAGGGATTCCTCTTTCCCAGGCGCGTCGACGGCTATGACAACCAGGAACGGATCGACAACTACGCCATCAGCGGCGCCACCCTGGGGCAGGTTCTGGATTGGCACTACACCGCCATCGGCCCCGACCGCAGCGCCTTTGTCGAGATGGTGGGCATTACCAGCCCCTGGGTCACCGCCACCCTGGGCGGGCACCTCAAGAAGCAGTACGCCTCGGCCGTTGATCAGGCGCTGGCCCGCGAGCCCAGTCTGCTGACCGTCTGGATCGGCAACAATGACAGTTTTATCTCCATGGTGGCCGGTACCTCCAAGTACTGCACCCCGGTTGCAACATTCAACGAACAGTGGGATGAGTTGGTGCGGCGCATCAAGGCGACGCCGTCCATCAAGGGCGTGGTAGTGGCCAATCTGCCCAATCCGACCGTTGTGCCGCTGCTGCAGCCGGTCAACAATCCCTATAATGAGGTGCTTTGCGAGGTTCCTGAAGGTGCCAAGGTGCCCTTCTTTGTGCGCAAGACCAAGTCAGTCAACGATGTGGTCACCCGCGAGGAGATTGAGCGCATCGGCTCCTTTGTGGAGGCCTACAACGCCAAGATCGAGCAGAGCGTCAGGGAGAACGGCTGGGTGCTGGTGGACGGCAACGCTCTTTTTGATCAGATCGTCAAGGACGGCATGCGTCTGAGTTACGCCGACGGCACGCCCAGTGATATCGTGCTGGATGCCGGCTACGGCACCGGTGGCATCTTTACCCTGGACGGCATGCATCCATCTTCGCCGGCCTACGCCTTTACCGCCAATATGGTCATCCGGGCCATCAACGATCACTGGGGCACCGCCATTCCGCTGATCGATGAGGTTGAGGTTTGGCAGAACGACAGCTTCTGCCAGAATCCCATTGATCCGCGTCAGGGCGACAGCAAGTATCTCGGTTGGCTGACTTTTGGCTACAACATGCTGGGTTCGCCCATGAGCAGGGATAAGTATGTGGGTGAGGCCGCCGCAGCGGAACTGTGATCAGGGGCCACCTGATTAAACAATCAAGCTGCCCTGTTCTTGTGCCGAGGAGTTTGGCATGAAGAAAAATTGTTGGGAGATCACGGGCTGCGGCCGCGAAGAGGGAGGCAGCCGGGTGGCTGAGCTTGGAATCTGCCCGGCGTCATGCAGCGATATTCTGGATGGTGTTAATTCGGGCCAGATGGGCGGCCGCTGCTGCTGGGCCATCACCGGAACTCTCTGCCGGGGCGAGGTTCAAGGCATCTATGCCAGTAAGCTTGGCAACTGCCTCAAGTGCCAGGTCTATCAGCAGGTCGAAGAGGAGGAGGGCGCAGAGTATACCAATGCCCGTCAAATTATTCGCAGGATCTGCCTGGCTTAACTGTTATCTTTTGGAGGAGTAATGACCCAATATTGGGACCTGATCGTTCTGCTGGTCCATGTTGCAATTGTAATCGGCTTCAGCATTCGCATCATCATGCGGCGCCTTTCTGCCGGCGCGGCCCTGGCCTGGATAATTCTGATCTACATTGTGCCCTTCCTGGGGGCCGTGCTGTACCTGATTTTCGGCGAGATGAACCTGGGGCGCCGGCGCGCCAGACGGGCCGCATCTTTTGTGCAGAACTATGCCAACTGGTTCAAGACCCTGCCGGCCGAGAGCCTGGTCCACTGGCGCGAGCTGCGTCATTCGGCCGTACCGCTCAACCGGCTGGCCGAGACCACCATCGGCATGCCGGCCATGGGCGGCAACTCGCTGCAGCTCTTCGACAGTGCCGATGAGATCATGCAGGCCATAATTGCCGATATCGATGCTGCGGCCACCACCTGCCACATGGAGTTCTACATCTGGGGCGAGGGCGGGCTGGCCGACGAGGTGATGGTGGCGCTCAAGCGGGCCGTCAGACGCGATGTCTGCTGCCGGCTGCTGCTGGATGGCGTCGGCAGCAAGGATTTCCTGCGTTCGGGAGCGGTCAGGGAGCTGCGGCGGGCCGGGATCGATGTGGTTGAGGCCCTGCCGGTCAATCCGCTGCGCTCGCTCTTCGTGCGCTTCGATCTCAGGCTGCACCGCAAGCTGGTGGTGATCGACGGCGAGATCGCCTACACCGGCAGCTTCAACATGGTCGATCCGCGCTACTTCAAGGAGAGCGCCGGCGTCGGTCAGTGGGTGGACGCCATGGCGCGCATCGAGGGGCCGGCCGTACAGATCCTGGGGACCATCTTCATGGCTGACTGGGAGATCGAAACCGATCGCAGCGTGCAGGAGCATGACCTCAAGAGGCTTTCGCCGGTGGGTCAGGCCAACGTGCAGGTCATTCCGTCGGGGCCGGGCTACGGCGTGATCCATCAGCTGCTGCTGACCGCCATCTATGCCGCCCGCGAGGAGCTGGTCATGACCACGCCCTACTTTGTGCCCGATGAGGCCATGTTCAGCGCCCTGGTGTCGGCCGCCAAACGCGGCGTCAGGGTAACCATCATTGTGCCTGAGAGGGTCGATTCGCGCATGGCGCGCTACGCCAGCCGCGCATTCTTTGGCGATCTGCTGGCGGCCGGGGTCGAGATTCTGCAGTTTTCCGACGGCCTGCTGCACACCAAGAGCATTGTCATGGACGGTGAGGTGGCGCTCTTCGGCACGGTCAATCTGGATATGCGCAGCTTCTGGCTCAACTTTGAGGTGACGCTCTTCGTTTATGATGAGGCCTTTGGTGCGCGGCTCAGGACGCTGCAGGCCGAGTACATTAAGAGGTCGCAGCCGGTGGATGCCGAGCGCTGGTCGGAGCGCAGTTTCTGGCGGCGTCTGATCGACAACACGGCCCAGCTCTTTGCGCCATTGATTTGATTGTTATAATCTGACTATGTTCAGATTATGGTGTTCGACACTGATTATATCGGTTCTGTTACCGGTCAGGCTATTTGCGGAGCCCATCACCTATTTCCAGACCGATCTCCGCTACAGCTACCGGATCGAACTGCTGCAGCTGGCTCTGCAGAAGAGTGGCGCTCCGTTTGAGCTGAAACCCCACCGCGAGAAGGTGAACCAGGCCCGCGGCGAGGCCCTGCTGGAAAGAGGCGAGATCAGCGTGGCCTTTCTGCCAACCACGCCGGAGCGCGAGCAGCGGTTCAGGGCGGTGCGCTATCCCATAATGCAGGGCATTCTGGGTTACCGCATATTTCTGATCCGTAAGGATGCCCAGCCCAGGTTCAGTGCGGTCAGCGATATTGATCAAATCAGACACGGCATGGTGGCCGGCTTCGGCGCCCACTGGGCCGATCTGGCGATTCTGCGGGCCAACGGCTTCAGAACTGAAGAGGTTGTGCTTTATGAGAGTCTCTTCAAGATGCTCTGCGCAGGCTATTTTGACTACTTTCCGCGTGGCCTGAATGAAGCCTGGCGGGAACTTGAGATTTACGGTGATGTCTGTCCGCAGCTGCATGTGGAGGAGACGCTGGCGCTCTACTATCCCTATCCGGTCTATTTTTTTGTACATAAAGACAATCAGGCCCTGGCGCAACGGATCAAGCATGGGCTGCAGTTGGCCCAGGCGGATGGATCCTTCAGGGAGCTCTTCATGCGCCACCACTCCGAGATTATCCGCCGTACAAACATCCCGGGGCGCCGTCTGTTTAAGCTGCGCAATCCCAATCTGCTGGGGCCGGAACCCGATACCGGCTGGTGGCTGCCCGCTGATGTGGCCTGGACCTCTCAGCGTTCCGACGGCGTCATGCCTAAAGCTTTGCCGCCGGCCGCGCGCTGAGTGCCGCAGTGGGGGCAGCAGGACCAGTCGTCGTTCAGGACCACCTCGCACTTGTGGCAGATGTTGGCTTTGAAGGTGCCGCAGAAGGGGCAGAAGTGAAAACTCTGTTCGATCGAGCGGTGACATTTGGGACAGGTGCGTTCGCTCTTGGTCTGGGCCCCCAGCACCCGCAGCAGCTCGTCCAGGGTCGTCTGGCCGCGGCCGACCTTGTGCAGTCCGTCATCCAGCAGGGACTGCATGCCCTGGGATCTGGCCAGGTTGCTCAGTTCGGATTCGCGGCAGCTGCTGTTGATCAGACTGCGGAAATCATCATTGATGACCAGGATCTCAAAGAGGCCGGTGCGTCCCAGATAGCCGGTGTTGTTGCAGTGGCTGCAGCCCTGACCCTGCCAGAGCGTCTCCCCCAGACTGTCGGGCGCGAGGTTGAGCAGTCTGAGGTTGTCCTGGTTGACCGGCACTTCGCAGCGGCAGTGCTGGCAGATGGTGCGTACCAGGCGCTGGGCGATGACGCCGTCCAGGGCCGAGGCGATCAGGTAGGGCTGGATGCCGATGTCCAGCAGGCGGCTGATGGTGGCAATCGAGTTGTTGGTGTGCAGGGAGGTCAGCACCATGTGGCCGGTCAGGCCGGCCTTGAAGACCACGTCGGCCGTTTCAAGGTCGCGCACCTCGCCCACCAGGATGATGTCGGGGTCCTGGCGCAGGGTGGCCCGCAGCACATTGGGGAAGTTGAGCCCGATCTTGTGCTGGACATAGATCTGGTTGGCATCCTCCATGAAGTATTCAACCGGGTCTTCAATGGTCTCGACATTCTTGGAGCTCTCCTGCAGCACGCTGAGCAGGGAGTAGAGCATGGTGGTCTTGCCGCTGCCGGTCGGGCCGGCCGAGATGATGATGCCCTGGGGGCGCTGGATCAGGATGTTGATGGTGCGCAGGTCATCCTCCAGCAGCCCGACCTCGTCGATTCTTTTGATGGAACCCTTCTTGTCCAGCACGCGCATGACGATTTTTTCGCCGTTGATGGTCGGCAGGGTTGAAACGCGCAGGTCGACGAGGCTGGTGCCCAGTTTGACCGTGATGCGGCCGTCCTGGGGCTTGCGGCGCTCGGCAATGTCAAGTTTGGCCAGAATCTTGATGCGTGAAATGGTCGAAAGGTGCAGGTCCAGCGGTATCTTGATCTTGGAGTGCAGGATGCCGTCGATGCGGTAGCGCACCAGGGAGTGCTTGGTCTTGGGCTCGATGTGGATATCGCTGGCCTTGTGGCGGATGGCTTCGCTGATGATGGCGTTCACGATGCGGATGATGGGCGGCACCTCCGATGAATCCATCAGCTCCTTGATGGTCAGAGTGTCATCATCTTCATCCTCGAGCACGATATCGATCTCGTCGAGGGGCTCGAGCTGGGAGATTTCGTCGATCTCCCCCAGGCCATGGTCATCATAGGTGCGTTCCAGATGGTAGCTGATCTGGCTGCTGCGGGCCAGGTAGACTTCGGTCCGGAAGCCGGTCATGAACTCGATGTTGTCCAGCAGGTAGATGTCGGTGGGATCGGCCATGGCCAGCACCAGCCGTTTATCCTCCAGCCGGATCGGGATGATGCGGTGGCGCTCGCAGAGCTCCCGCGGCAGAAACTGGATGATGCTGGTGGATACGGGGGTCTCCCTAAGGTCGATGCACTCCATCTTGAGATGCTTCTGCAGTGCGCTGATCAGCTTGGACTCGCTGGCGATATCGAGCCTGACGATTGTGTCCAGGATGAACTCCTTGTCATTGCGCTGGCGGCGTACGGTCTCCAGCTGCTGGCGGGTCAGAACCCCCAGTTTGAGCAGGATATTGGCCAGCGGGCTCTGGATCTGCTTCATCAGGGAGTAGTTTTTGATCTTATCCTGCTGCTTCGAGGTGATCTCCTTGAGCTGTTTGTTCTCCTGGATCAGGCTGTACTGCTGCAGGGCCAGGCTGACGGTCAGGCGCAGGTCGTCATCATTCCAGGGTTTGGTGATGAACTTGTAGACCGCGCCTTCATTGATGGCCCCCAGAATTGACTGCACATCGGCGTAGCCGGTCAGCATGATGCGGATGGTGTCGGGCCACTCATGCTTGATCTGTTTCAACAGCTCCGCGCCGTTCATGCCCGGCATGCGGTAGTCGGAGATGATCAGCTGGATGCGCTGGCTCCGCATGACATCGAGGGCTTCGGCCGCGTCGCCGGCGGTGATGATGTTGTAGTTCTCATCCAGGAAAATGCGCTGCAGCGCCTTGAGCACACTCTCCTCATCATCCACCAGCAGCAGGTTGAAGGCGGTTGGCTTCTGCGGCTCCTGGACCTGGCCGCCCTTGAACAGTTCGGCGTACTTGCTCATGGGCCGCTGGCTGGCAGCTCAATTTTGATCTGAGCCCCGTCGGTCTGAGGAACGGCGGTGATGGTGCCGTGGTGGGCCGTGATAATGTCATGGGCGACGCTCAGGCCCAGGCCCATGCCCTGGCCGATGTCGCGGGTGGTGAAGAACGGTTCGAAGATGCGTCCGGCTATCTCGGGCCGGATGCCGGGCCCGTTGTCGCTGAAGGTGATGCAGATCAGGTCGCCGCTCTGCCAGGTCATGATTTTCAGCTGCAGGTCCCGGCTGCGGGCCTGCAGCGAGTTGCGGATGATGTTCATGAAGGCCTGGCAGAGGGCTGCTGCGTTGCCGTGCAGGGTGCTGTGCTCGGTGAAGCGGCAATCCACGCGGGCAGCGGCGGGGATTTCGGGCTGCATGACCCTGAGCGTTTTTTCGATCTCAGTGCTGATCCGGAGCTCCTGGGTTCCGGCATCATCGATATGCGAGAAGTCGCGCAGGTCGGAGATGATCTCAGCCACCCGCTGGCTGCCCCTGATGCTCTGGCTGAGGATGTCGTCCCAGTCAGCCATGATCAGGTCTATTTTCAGCTGCTGGCGCAGGGCTTGGATCGGGTCTGTCCTGAGGGCGGGATCATCGAGCAGTTCGCGGATGCGGCTGCCATACTTGGCGAGGGTGCGCAGATTGCTCTGGATGAAACCGAGCGGGTTGTTGATCTCATGGGCCATGCCGGCCGCCAGCTGGCCGATGGCGGCCATCTTCTCCTGTTGAATCAGCCGGGAGTAGGTCTGCTTCAGCTCGTGAGTGCGCTCCTGGACCTTGACCTCAAGTTCTGCGGCCAGTTCGCGGTAGCGGGCTTCGGAGGCGCTGAGACGGGCATTGATCGCCAGTAGGTCCTCATATGACCGGTTGACCACCTGGGTGTGGATTTCGGTGGTCAGCCGGCGCTTGAGACTGTTGTCGATCAGGCTCTGCAGCGTCTGGGTCAGCAGGCCCAGCATGCCCTGTTCGGCCCGGCTGGCAGTGATGCTTACCCGGGCCACCGGTTCGCCTTCGAGGCGCAGGTCGGCGCTCAGGGTACAGTCGCCATCCAGGGCCTGGCCGATGGAGAGCTCGAGGCCGCCGCCGCTCAGGGCGGCCAGGTGGGCGCCGGCTCTGATGGCGCCTTTGAGCAGGTTCAAGGCCTCGTTCGATTCGATCAGTTCGGTCAGGCTGATCTCCTGGCCGACAATGTAATCCAGGCGTTCGTCTGTCATGGTACGTCTCCCCTGAGTTTGCCGATGAAGGCGGCAGCCCCCAGGCCGTGCTCCGTCTGCAGGTGGCAGCGCCGGTCGATCTGTTCGTAGGTCAGGCGGCAGAGATCGCTGAAGGTTTCAACAACGCCGCGGCCGTTGATGGCGGCGGCCAGCTGGACCGGGAAGCCGGTCGGGCGCCAGGTCTGACGGATCTCCTCCTCGTCGATGACCGCCGGCAGGTCCCGCTTGTTGTATTGAATCACCAGGGGCATTTCATCGATATCGAGCCCGACCAGGCTTAAGTTCTGCTCCAGGTTGGCAAAGCTGGCGGCATTGTTGCTGCGCTCGTTCAGCTGGGAGTCGGCGATGAAGGCCACGCCGTCGGCGCGCTGCAGCACGGCCTTGCGGGTGGCGTCGTGCCGCACCTGGCCCGGCACGGTGAAAAGCTTGACCTTGATTTTGAGGCCGCTGGGCGCCTCCATGAAAAAGGGCAGCAGATCAAAGTAGATGGTCCGGTCATCCTTGGTGTCGAGGGTCATCAGCTGGCCGCGATTATCGCCCTTCAGTTCATCATGCAGGCGCAGCAGGTTGGTGGTCTTGCCCGAGAGGGCCGGACCATAGTAGACAAGTTTTAGAACCATTCTTTTTTCCTGCGGATTGTATTCAATCATCTCAGCGACTCAAGGCAAAGATAGTCATTTTTGTACTCTGGGCAAGGTTGCAATATTAAGGGCTTTCCTTTATTCTCGAAGGGTTTAATTTGTATGTAGAATCACTGCGTTGTTGGAGGAACTTTATTTGAAGATTCTGGTGGCTGAAGATGATGTGACCATGCGCACCCTGCTGGAGACGCTGCTGCAGGATATGGGCTATGAAACGGTAATGGCCGAAGACGGTCAGGTGGCCCTGGATATTGTTGCCCGGCCCGATGCGCCCCGGGTGGCCCTGATCGACTGGATCATGCCCAAGGTTAACGGTCTGGATTTTTGTGAGCAGGTGCGGGGCGGCGATCTGGGCATGTACCTGATAATGCTGACCTCCATGGACGATCCCGAGGACCGCATGCGCGGTTTCGAGGCCGGCGTCGATGACTATATCGCCAAACCGGTTGATCCCGATGAGTTGCGGCTGCGGCTGAATGTGGGCGTCCGCATGATCAGGATGCAGCAGGAGCTTGAGGACCGCATGGCGGCCCTCAGAGCGTCGGAGGCCAACTACCGTTCAATCATCGAAAATATCGTGGATGTTTTCTACCGCACCGATGCCGACGGCCAGCTGGTTCTGGTGAGTCCTTCCGCCACCGCGCTGCTGGGCTATGAATCGCTGGATCAGATGCTGCAGCTGAACGTCAAGGATCTCTTCGTCGATGAGGCCGATCGGCACTCCATGATTAAGGAACTGCTGGCCAAGGGCTCGGTTGTCAGCTGGCCGGCGCGGATCAAACGTGTTGACGGGTCGGTCATCCATGTTGAGCTGAGCGGGCGCCTGGTCAGGGATGCCGATGGTAATCCTGGCGGCCACGAGGGGGTGCTGCGGGATGTAACGGACCGCAAGCAGCTTGAGGGGTCCCTGATCGAGGAGGCCAAGGCCCTGGAGAAGGTTCAGGCGGAACTGGAAGCCACCAATCTGGACCTGATCGAGTCCTATGCCGAGCTCAAGTCGACCCAGTCCCAGTTTCTGCAGCGCGAGAAGATGGCCTCCATCGGTCAGCTGGCGGCCGGCGTGGCCCATGAGATCAACAATCCCATCGGTTTCATCACCAGCAACCTGGGGTCGCTTTCCAAGTATGTGGAGAAGCTCAACAGCTTTGTTCAGGCTCAGGGCCAGGCCATTGAGGATGGTGCCGCTGAAGAGGTCCGCAATCAGATCAGGGAGCTTAAGCGCAGCCTCAAGGTTGATTTCATCGTTGATGATATTCAGGACCTGATTGAAGAGTCGCTGGAGGGGGCCGGGCGCGTCAAACGCATCGTGCAGGATCTCAAGAGTTTTTCGCGGGTGGATGAGGCTGAGTTTAAGCATGCCGACATCAATGAGTGTATCGAGAGCACCCTCAACATTGTCTGGAATGAGCTCAAGTACAAGGCCACGGTCAACAAGGATCTGGGCGACCTGCCGGCTATCAAGTGCTATCCGCAGCAGCTAAATCAGGTCTTCATGAATCTGCTGGTGAACGCCTCGCATGCCATTGATGAGCAGGGCGTGATCGACATCAGGAGCTGGACCGAGGATGGCAGTATCTTTGTGACCATCTCGGATAACGGCTGCGGCATTAGCGAGGAGAATCTGACCAAGCTGTTTGAGCCCTTTTTCACCACCAAAGAGGTCGGCAAGGGCACCGGCCTGGGGCTGAGCATAACGTACGATATTGTTAAGAAACATGATGGCGAGGTGACTGTCCAGTCGAAGCTGGGCGAGGGCACCACCTTCAAGGTCCGTCTGCCCATCAAGGAGGCCCGATGAGTGCGCGCATTCTGTGTGTCGATGATGAGGCCAATGTGCTCAAGTCCCTCAGGCGTCTCTTGATGGATGAGGATTATGAGATCTTTCTGGCCGGCTCCGGCGCTGAAGGCTTGCAGCTGCTCGAGGAGAACGCGCCCATCCATCTGGTCATCTCCGATTACCGCATGCCCGAGATGAATGGGGTTGAGTTTCTGAAACAGGTCTATGAGCGCTGGCCCGAGACCGTGCGGATTGTGCTCTCGGGTTATGCCGATACGGCCTCGATTGTTTCAGCCATCAACGATGGCCAGATCTATAAGTTTATTCCCAAGCCCTGGAATGATGATGAGCTGCTGGTTAATATTGCCAACGCCATCGAGCGCTATTTCCTGCAGGCTGAGAATCTGCAGCTGACCAGTCAGCTGCAGTCCAGCAATGATGAGCTGAAGCAGATCAATGAGGATCTGGAACGCATGGTGGAGGAGCGCACGGCCGAGCTGATGTTTCAGAACCGGGTGCTGACCGTGTCCCAGCATATTCTGGATACGCTGCCGGTGGCCGTGGTTGGGTTTGATCTGGACGGGATGGTTGTCAACTGCAACACCAGCGCGCTGCAGCTGTTCGGTCATTCGCCGGGTATTCTGGGGCGGCGCTGCCAGGATGTCATGCCGCCGGCCATCAACAGCTTCATGGACGGCCTGAGCATGGATGAGGTCGGGCGCAGTCAGCTGGACATCGACGGCCGGACGATGATGGTGCTGGGCAAGAAGATGAACTTCGCAACCGACCAGCAGGGCGGCCTGCTGGTTTTTATGGTGAGTGATGGATAATACGATTCTGATTGTTGATGACGAGCAGAGTATCCTCTCGGCCATTAAGCGGATGCTGATGGATGAGAATTTTGAGCTGCTGACCTGCGATACGCCGGTAGAGGCGCTCAATCTGGTGGCGGAAAACGAGGTGGCCGTAATCTTGACCGACTGCCTGATGCCGGTCATGAACGGCATCAGCCTGATGCAGAAGGTCAGCGAGCTCTCGCCGGATACGGTTAAGATTATGATGACCGGTTATGCTGATCTGCCGCTGGCCATCGAATCGATCAACAAGTGTGACGTCTTCCGCTTCATCGCCAAACCCTGGAATGATGAGCAGATGCTGGAAGCTTTGCATGCGGGGGTCGAGAACTACGCCTACCGCAAGAAGGCCCGGCTGTCCGAAGATGCCAAACTGCTCTCGCTGGCCCAGACGGTCGAGCTCAAGGATCCCTATACCCGCGGCCATTGCGAACGGGTCAGTGACTACGCCCTCTCGCTGGCGCGTGAACTGGGGCTCTCCAAAAAGATTCAGCATGACATCAAGATCGGCAGCTGGCTGCATGACTGCGGCAAGATCGGCGTGCCGGATGCCATCCTCAACAGTGAAGATCCGCTGACCAGTGATGAGCGCGAGATAATTGACAAACATGCCAGCTGGGGGGCCGACATCGCCCGTCAGGCCATGCTTTCGGATGTGGTGGTGGATATTATCAGGCATCACCATACGCGCTTTGACGGCCACATGTCTGAGATCCGGGGTCTGGACATTCCGCTGGAGGCGCGCATTGTGGCCATCGGCGATGTCTATGACGCCCTGGTCACCAGCCGGCCCTACCGCGAAAGTCTCGGTTTTGAAAAGGCGCGTGAAGTTATGCAGGAGATGGCCGGTAGCGTTCTCGACCCGGAACTGGTCGAGTTGTTTTTTGAAATCCAGGACAGCAAGGATGGAGAACAGTAGTGGAAGATGTAAAATTACCTGAAGTACTCTTTGTCGATGACGAGAGCAATATTCTGAAGTCCCTGACCCGGCTCTTTCTCGATGAGGATATCACGGTCCATACGGCTGACTCGGGGAGCGCCGGGCTGGAAATTCTCAAGGGTGAGCATGATATCGGCCTGATCGTTTCAGATCAGCGCATGCCGGGCCTTTCGGGGGTGGATTTCCTTGAGGAGGCCTCGCGCCTCTGCCCGGATGCCAAGCGTGTGCTGCTGACCGGCTACAGTGATGTGAACGCCTCGATTGACGCCATCAACCGGGCCAAGGCCAGCCGCTACATCACCAAGCCGTGGCAGGACGAGGAGCTGGTGCAGGTGGTCAAGGGGCTGCTCAGACAGGTCTCGCTGGAACGGGAGAATGAGCACCTGCAGGAGGTCATCAACCAGAAAAATGAGGAGCTCAAGAAGTGGAACTCCCAGCTGGAGTACTATGTTCAGGAGCAGACCATTGAGCTGCAGAACAACAATGCCGAGCTGCGCAAGCTGAACAAGCAGCAGCGTCAGGCCTTCAAGGGCATGATTATGGCCTTTTCCGGTCTGATCGAGATGCGCGACACCCGGGTGCGCAGCCACTCCAAGAATGTGGCTGAGCTGACCGTGCGCATCGCCCGTGAGCTTAACGTCGCCGGCAAGGAGCTTGAGACCCTGACCGTGGCGGCGCTGCTGCACGATCTGGGCAAGATCGGCATTCCCGACCTGATTCTGGTCAAGGAGGAGAAGGATCTCAGTGCCGATGAGGTCAATGAGTATAAGCTCCATGTCGTGCGGGGCCAGACGGCGCTGGACGAGGTTGTCGAGCTGCGGCCGGCCGGTATTCTGATCCGTCATCACCATGAACGCTTTGACGGCCAGGGCTATCCGGACGGTCTGGTCGGGCGGGATATCCCGCTGGGGGCTCGCATCATGGCCGTGGCCGACTTCGCCGACAACTCCATCGGGCGCCATCTGTCCGAAAAGACGATTGACAATACCCTGCGCGAGATTAAGGTTAACCTTAACATGCGTTTTGATCCCGAGATCTACCCGGCGGCGCTTAAAGTTATAAAGCCGTACTATCTTGAACAGCTGCATCTGCAGGGGGTGGAGGAGAAGGAGATTCTGCCGTGGGCGCTGCAGGCCGGCATGGTCCTGTCGCGCGAGGTCTACAGCGGCACCGGTCTTCTGCTGCTCAATCGTGGCGTGGAATTGGATGATGAGAAGATCAAGACCCTCAAACGCTATTATGCACTGGATCCTTCGCAGAAGGGGATCTTTGTCTGGCTGGAGCATAAGTAGGAACAGGTATGCAGAAGAGTGAAATAATTGAAAAACTCAAAAATATTGATGACATTCCGACTCTGCCGGTGGTGGCGCTGAACGTCAACAAGATGCTTGAGGATAAGAATATCTCGATCAACACCCTGGCTCAGACCATTGAGAATGATCCGGCCATTGTGGCCAAGCTGCTGCGGCTGGTCAATTCGCCCTTCTATGGTTTCAGCTCCAAGATTGACAGCATCTCGCGTTCGGTGGTTGTGCTGGGCTTTGATGCGGTGCGCAATGCCGTACTCTCGGTCTGCGTTGTGGATGCCCTGGCCGGCGAGGCCGACTCCGGCTTTGATATGGAGAAGTTCTGGGAGCACTCCATCTCGGTGGCCGTGACCAGTAAATATCTGGCCCAGCATTCACGGCTGGCTCCCAGTGACCAGTGCTTCGTGGCCGGCATTCTGCATGATATCGGCAAGGTTATCACCGTGCGCCATTTTCCGGAACTCTATGCCGAGATCAGGCGCGGGATTGAAGAGGAGGGCCTGCGCTACAGCGCGGCGGAGAGGGCGGTCATGGGCTGTGATCACGGCTGCATCGGCGGCTATCTGGCGCGTACCTGGCACATTCCCGATCATCTCTCCAACGCCATTGAATATCATCATGAACCCAAACCTGAGATGGAGGGCTCCCAGATCGCGCTGGTGGTCAACATGGCCGACGCTTTGGTGACCTCCCAGTCCATTGACCGCAACCGGGTCGACTGCAACGCGCGCTGCCGTCGCGACGTGTCCGATCTGGCCTTTGCCGCTCTGCGCAAGCATCTGGCCGACGGCAGCGATTGGGCGCCGCAGCTGGCCGCCGAGATTGAGCAGGCCTGCCGCTTCTTCCTTGAAGAGTAAACCTTGAGAATCGTCCCGGATTAATCTATAGAGAGCAACCATGCAGACAATCATTCACGTCAATATGCCGCTTCGCATGCCCCACCTGCTGGAGCTTTTTCTGGACCGGAAGATTAACCCCGAAGTGGGGATCGATGCCTGGGCCCTTGACAGTTTCAGTCGTGAGGAGTTTCAGGCAATGGCCGCGCGCCTGCATGCTGCCGGTCTGCAGACCACACTGCACGGTCCCTTCATCGACTTGTCGCCGGGCTCGCCCGATGCAGCCATTCTGGCCGCCACCCGCGCGCGGCTGCAGCAGCTGGTCGATGTTATAGAGATCTTCAAACCCCGCAGTGTTGTCTGCCATGCCGGTTATGAAAAGATGCGCTACGGCTGGGTCTATGAGCAGTGGCTGGAAAAGGCCACTGAGACCTGGAGCTGGATGAATGCCGCGGTTGCGGACGCCGGCAGCCGGCTGGTGCTTGAAAACACCTATGAGCACGGCCCGGAAGAGCTGGTTGAACTTTTTGAGGCCGTGCCGGACGTCGGCTTCTGTCTGGATGTGGGCCATACCGCCGCCTTCGGCAAGGCGCCGCTGCAGCGTTGGATTGATGTCCTGGGAGGGCGCATTGCTCATCTGCATCTGCATGACAATCACGGTCAGGCCGATGATCACCTGGCCCTGGGGCAGGGCAGCCTGGAACTGGACCCGCTTTGGGATTTCTTGCGCCGCCGTGATCAGCTGCCGGTGGTCACCATTGAGCCCCATCAGCAGGATCAGCTCAAACCCAGCCTGCGTTACCTTGAGCAGCTCAATCTTTTTTAGGTGTTCTCTTATTTCTTGAATGCGCTACAGGATGATTTCTTGGTGCGATCTTTGTTCTGATATCAAGCATTTAGATGGCTACCTGTGTGAAATTTAACATCCAGGCCGAACTCCGCTTGCAATGAATCGTTCAGCGATGTAAACTGCCTCAAAATATTCTGATCGACATTCATAAAATGTTGTCTGCGGAATAATATCTATTATTCGAGGAGGTTGTATTATGGATCCCAAGAAGGTTTATGAGATCGTTAAGAGTTCTCCGGAAATTGTTGGCCGTCATGACCGCGAGGCCTGGCTCGGCCTGTTTGCCGAAGATGCCGAGGTCAATGACCCGGTTGGCGCCGGTCCCAACTACAAAAACCAGGATATCAAAGCCGGCCGCGATGCGCTGGGCCGTTTCTACGATATCTTCATCGCTCCCAATGACATCAAGTTCCAGGTCTTCCAGGACATCGTCATTGAGAACGAGGTTGTGCGTGACGTCTTGATCACAACCACCCTGCCCAACGGCGCCATCAGTGAGGTTGCCGCACTGCTCAAGTACTCGGTCAAAGAGGTTGACGGCGAGCTCAAGATCGACACCCTGAACGCCTACTGGGACTTCACCGGCAACGCCATCGCCCTGCTGGCCAACAACGGCCTCAAGGGTATCGTGGCCTCCTGCCAGCAGTTCGGCTCCATGATCGCCGTCCAGGGCATGCCGCGCGTCATCGAGTACTGCGGTGCCATGTACAAGGGCATCCTCTGCCGCGGCAACAAGGCTGTGGGCAGCTTTGCCGACGCCATCAATGCCAATGATGAGGGCGTCTACAGCCGCCTCTTTGACAGCGGCGCCGTGATCGAGTTCCCGGCCAACAAGGCTGTCTCCGCGGCTGACTTCTTCAAGGATGCTGCCGATATGACCATGCGCGTCTCATCGGTGCGCTCCGGCGGCTGGTTCACCTCCTGCGTCTTTGATGCCGCCAAGGGCAAGAGCAAGATGCACGGTGTGGCCTTCTTTGAGTTCAGCCCTAAGAGCAAGAAGATCGTCAAGGTCCGTTTCTTCTACGGCAAATAAACACTTAAGACTTCGAGGGGAAACACTTCAGGTTTCCCCTCAAATATTCTCCAATTAAGTTTGATTATAAAGACTGTTCAAAATTGTCTTAGCCCAGTTGCTTAAGATGTCCTGTGATTAATTAAGTGCTGGACAAAATGTTATGTTCTGAAATATTCACCAAAAATGTATTTTTTTGATAAACTTCAGAAATTGAATATTGAGGTGTTGTGTGGATGATTTATTGAGACCCGTGCTTTCGAGTGATGAATCAGCGCGTTCGATCTATTCATCGAAGGCTCTTTTTCTTACAGCATTTTTCCTGGGGCCCAATGCGGCTATCATCTTGTCAGCTTTTAACTCCAGGATATTGGGAAGGCTTGCAAAAGATCTTATTTTATATTTTCTGGCTATTCTTATTTATATTGCGTTTTTGTATCTTATTATAAAGATCCCTGACGGAACGGTAGGATATGAATGGCTTTCTGAATATCGGCGCGAAAATCCTGTTTATAGATATGGACCAAGATTTTTGGCTCTGGTTTTCTGGTCTATTTCGTATGCGTTGCACCGTAAATACCACAAGGCTATGAATTTAATGGGAGTTACTCCGGTGCGACCTTGGGGTGCTGTAGCTGTGTGTTTAATTGCGGGTATAGTACTTGATCTTTGCATTGTATCTTCAATTTTAAAGGTTAACGGCGTCTTATGACGGATGATAATACTCTGGATGGTATTGAGGATAAAGTTCTTCACTTGCTTGAAAGGCGCCGTTATCAGCAAGCTGAGAATCTAATTGCAAATGCCCTTAAAGGTAACCCTAACAATATTGTATTATTGTTTTATTCGGCATTAATTTATTATGAGACTGAGCAGTATGACAAATCAGAGAGAACTCTAGGGGAGATATTCGCATTTGATCCCCAGAATGAGGATGCCAGGTTTTTATTGGCATCGGTTTATAAAGAGTTGCAGAGTTATTCTGATGCTGAACTCTTAATTATTGAACTGATCAGAGACAATCCTGATTCGTCCAGGTATTACACCTTATATGCAAATGTTATGCTGGAAACATTGCATATTGATAAAGCTGATAGGCTTGCCAGAGAGGCTATCCGTTTAGATCCCGATGATATGTCGGCTCAAATTGTGTATGTCATTTGTGAAGTTGTCAATAATAACAAGCCAGAATATCAGCAACGCCTTTTTGAGCTTGTAAGAAGCTATCCCGAAGCTCAAGCCTCAGCCGCCATGATTCTGATTGTTCTGTATGAACAGAAAAAATACAGTGAGGCTCTGAGAATTGCTCAAGAGCTTCTGCGGGGAGATCCCCAGAACGAAATGGTTGTTAATATGATTAAAGAGCTTAGGGTCTTGACGCATTGGACCATGCTTCCCCTTTTCCCCAGTCTAAAATATGGTTGGCATGCATCTGCTGTGTTGTGGTTTGTTGCTATTATTGCTTTCCAGTTATCTTCCCATTTTTCTTCACAGATGGCTACTCTGGCTCTTGTTTACGGTTGGCTGGCATATGTCCTATATAGTTGGATTTATCCTCCATTTCTACGAAAAGTACTAAATTAAAGGATGTATAAGATGGATTTTTCTTGTCAGGAATTAGAGAAACAGTTGGTTAGCGAGCCATTTAATCATGAATTACGTTTGAATTATGCCCGCCTTCTTCAAGAGCATTCAATGTGGGAAGAGAGTCTTAATCAATATGAGCTTCTAATTAAGCAGAAGTTTGAATCAGCTCCAATATTTACCGGGGCCGCTCTGTGTCTGTACCATTTGGACAGGAGGGAGGAATCGGTTGAATTGTATGTGAAGTCAAAGAGATATAATGATTTTGACGCCCAGCCTGAGCTGGAAGCAATAGTAGCTAGTCTGAAATCTGTCGGACCGGACCTTAGGTTGGTAGGCGAGAAGGCTGATGTGGCCGACGTTATTGATTTGTTTTCCAAGGGTGACAATCCGATTAGCTTTAAAGATATTGCGGGGATGGAATCACTCAAGAAAATTTTGCGGATGCAAATCATCGAACCTTTTCTAAGACCTGGACTATTCAGTAGATTTAAAAAGAAAGCCGGAGGCGGGATATTGTTATATGGTCCGCCAGGATGTGGCAAGACCATGATTGCCAAAGCAATTGCCACAGAGTGCAGTGCATATTTTATGTCTGTTGGTATTAGTGATGTCTTGAATATGTGGATTGGTGAGAGTGAGAGAAGTTTGTCTGATATATTTGAGAAAGCTCGGGCAAATAAGCCCACGCTACTTTTTTTCGATGAACTTGATGCATTGGCATATTCGAGATCCAAATCGAATTCTCATCATAGCAGAACTGTTGTTAATGAATTTTTGGCACAGCTGGATGGGATTGATAATCAAAATGATCAGATATTGGTTTTGGCGGCATCTAATATGCCATGGGATATTGATCCTGCAATGAAACGTCCGGGCCGTTTTTCTAGGCAAGTTTTTGTCTCGCCACCTGACGTTGTTGCAAGAGAAGAGATGTTTAAGTTAAAGCTGGAAGGTGTGCCCTGTGAAAATATCAATTACCGAAAGCTTGCTGAGCATACGGTCAATTGTTCTGGCGCGGATATTGACGGAATTATTGATCAGGCCAAAGAATTTGCGTTAATGGATATTTTTGAGTCAGGGGAGGAAAGAGATCTTGAACAGAAAGATATAATCTCTGCTCTTAAAGAGTATAATCCTTCAACAATCGAGTGGCTCAAAACTGCACGGAATCTGGTAAAGTATGCTGGTGCTGATGATTCATATCGTGATGTTGAGAAATATTTAAAACACGAAAAGCTTTTGTAATATATTGGGAAATGGTGACCGACCCTAGCTTTTATAGTGGCCAATGCTTTGCTTAAGGCAAAAAGCCCCGGCATTTTCGCCGGGGCTTTTTAAATTACTCTTCTGTGAAATACTTGGTGTGGTCGGCTTCGTAATAGAGCTTGTCATTGGGTCTGGGGATTGCTGATTTCAGGCCGGAAGCGCGGCGGGTTCTGGCGGCGCTGTACTTGAAGCCGGGACCGGACTTTTTCTCGTCACACCACAAGGTGTCATTGAGTCTGCCGGTATTCTCATCCGCCAGCGGGCAACCGTTTTCTTCATTTATCCTGTGCAGCTCGGGATCATCGCCGACAAGCTCAGCCGGGCAGGCATCGAAATTTTCAAGAATCACCATATTCACTACGCCGCCAACTAATGGAATGGCGGTTCCGTTGCCAAAGGTCTGCAATCCTTCAATCATGCAGCTTTCGCCGGTATGCTGGCTGTTATATGCCCAGCTCTCGGCACAAAGGGGAGTGAAGCCGACGCTCTGTGTGATGCACTGGAGGGTCTCATTGAGGTTTTCAACCTTGCCCATGCCGCGTTTTGAGCAGAGGCGGATGGGTGTGGTCTGGTCTTTGACCCCGATGTAGACCGCCAGATCCTTGAGCGTTGAGCAGGTGCCGCATTTGCCCTGGTGGGTGACTGTCCAGCCGGCCTGTTCGGCCTCCTCCTTGGAGTTGAAGGTCTGCATGTTGTAGTCGATCTGCTCCTGATCAACAAACTGGACAGCGCAGACCTGCTGCTGGGCGAGTCCGCCATTTGTGAGGTCGGAGAACCACTGGGTTACAACCTCCTGCTGGTAGTACTGGGTATTGCCGTTGTCATCAATGTAGTAGCCCTCATGGGTGTCTTCATATCCTTCCGGATTCTCAACGACTTTACCATCGACGACGGCTGTGCGCACCCTGGGGGGCGCGATGTTGGTATTTGTGTTGCGCGGATAGTAGGGGTTGGCCGTGACAAAGCCTTCGCCCTTGTTCTCGCCTTTATCAATCAGATTGAGCTCTTCGTAGATCTCATGCTGATTGAGGCAGTTGGTGCTGTAGAGGCGCTTGACCAGGGCGACTGTGTCTTCGCGGCTAAGGGCAACTTCGGCCTCGGGATTGCTGTAGATGATATCGGCAAGGTTCATATCAAACATGCCGATGAAGTATGGCTCCTGCAGTTCGGCCTTACCCTTCTCAATGAGCTTCCAGCGATTGCGCGGCAGGACGCTCCAGCAGAGTGAAGACTGGACGCTGTTTTTGCCTATGCCCTTGTAGTCGATGGCACTGGCGGCGACGCATCTGCCCTTTGTCTGTGAGGAAATGCGATAGTGGTCATTGCCGGGCTTGAGGTTGAAAAGCTGATTGTTGTTATCCCTGTCATATTTGCTGATATAGGGCTTGCCGTCGCCGTCCTTGGTCAGGCAGTAGTTGATGTTCTCGGCCCAGAAGAGGCGCAGGGGTTCGGCTGAATCAGGCGAGGCGGAGAGGAACCAGCGCTGCTCGACGGCCTCGGGCGAGTCATTGCTCTCAGCCAGCTGGACCACCGGCTTCCAGTCGGTCGGATCGTCGAAGCGGCCCCGGTTGTTTCTGACCGCCAGGCAGTAGCCCTCATACTTGTCGCTCTCGATCTGATAGGTCTGATGCAGCGGGGGGGCGATGAAGAAGCTGAAGCTGTATGGCTCCATCATGTTGCCGTTAAGGTCACGCACGCCGGAGACGCTCAGGGTATATTTTGAGCCCTGCATGGAGATCTCGGTCGACTGCATGAATTTTTCGTTGAAGGTGATGATGACGCGATTCTGGAAAGCTGCGGCCCGATAGCTGCCGTCAGCACCCTCAGGATAAGCGATTTTCACGCTATCCTCGGTGACCGAGTCAGGGTCAATCACCTCGCTGAAAATCAGAGTTATCGGCTGGGCTGTGGGGACGCCGATGCTCTTATTCTTGGGTAGCGTACGTGAAACTGTTGGAGCATCACTGTCGGCTTGGTCGATGAGCAGCTGCGGCCCGGCGACTGCATCGGTAGTCTGGATGATTGTACCAGTTGCAGTATCTTTGAGCGCAAATCTGAATCTATACTCTGCTGAGTGCTCCTGCAGCTTTTGCGAAATGCCGTAGCTCCCATCACTCTGTTTTTGCGTCGGGATGTCAATCCAGCCCCATTCATTCTCAATTGTCGGCCTGAACAGCTGCAGCAGCACCTCATTCCCCTCAGGCAGTTCAGCATCAGTCATAACGCTGAAAACAAAGTCGGTGACTCTGGCATAGCCGGACGCAGGTGAAACTGCCGGGCTGGCTAATTGATTGTCGGCCAATGCCGGACTGGCTGAAAGCAGAACGCCCAAGAACACCAGTAAAACAAACCCATTACCCCTCATATGATTCTCCCTTCCTGTTGCTTATTTTGTGGTTAAAGCAGATTACAGGTCCCTCGGGAAATTTATATCATTGAACTGGCTTAGGTAACAATGATTAATATAACTAAGTGTTTGTATTTATCTGCCTCACAAAGAGAATTAATTGAAGATATGATCGTGATCATAAGTCCTTGTGTAGTTTTTAATCTTTCAGGATTTTTTTGAGGTCCCCCTCCAGGTCATCGGATGGCAGGCTGTAGAATGAGCCGTCGGCATTGATTACGGCAATCACGGGCAGGCTAAGTACGCCGTAGGCCTTGGTGACGGCTGCATCATAATCGAGCAGAAGCGGGTAGGGCAGCTCATTAATCAGAGCATATTCATAGACGTCAATATGGGGCTCATTAAAGTAGATTGCGGCCATTCTGATTTTTCTGCCATATTTTTTGTGGATCTTTTTCAGCTGCGGGATCTCTTCCTTGCAGTAGCTGCACCAGGTGGCGCCGAAGATCAGCACTATGGGCTTGCCGCGCAGCTTGCTGAGGCTGAATCTGGAGCCGTCGAGCGTCTCCAGGCTGAAGTCGGGGGCCATCAGAGCCGAAGCTTCCGGAATGGTATCAGGTGCAGCGCAGCAACCCGTCATAATAAATAGCAGTAGTGCCAGTGTTCTGATCTTCATCGTTACTCCTGTCTGTCTTGCCGGGCATGATACATGGAATCTCAGCAATAGACCATCCTGATGATGAATGTTAATTAGGACGGTCGGAGGGGAATTTTAATAATCGTCAATCATGACCTTCCCAGTTATCAATAATTTCCTTTCGAATCCTATCGACATTGATACCAAGTGATTGGAGTTCTTTATCTTTGTCTGGACTAGTGTCTATTATATGGTCAATGCTTCGGATAAAGTTCTGTAGCTCCTGATCTTTTTTGAATGAGAGAGTTGTGCTGCTGTTGCCTTGAGATTCTAACCTTAGGAAATGCTTATTTTTCGACAGCGAATCTATTAGGCAGATGAATTCATTTGAAGAACCGGATTTGCGGAGGGATTTCTTTTTATCTAGGTAAATTTTATCCAGATCAAGATCTCTATAAATACTACCATTTAAGATGATTTTGTCTTCTTGGAGTTCAATTGAGTATGGGCGGCGTAAATATTTGCCGTCTTTAATGATGCCGCCGGTTGTAAATGTTGCTTTAGGGGCAATCTCTTTGGCGTAGTTTGCATGCATAGCATCGGCTGAGTCGTAGAAGATAAAATCGCATCTGTCCCAATCTTGCAAGTTTTTGTCGGGCGTATGGAAGCGGATTCCAACTACAGAGCTACTCTTTTCAAAAAGATAGAGTTGATCTGTTAAGAGAGGTGATTTGTTTGGTTGCCATCCAAACAGTTCGGGTAGCTGTAGAAGTGTTAGCTTATCATATATAATTTGGTCTTTTGAGATGGTGATGAAACTGCTGTGATTCGTTCTTTGGTGGTTGGTAGGTTCATCGACCAATGGCAGAGGGAAACCTTGATAGATAACAGGTTGGGGATGTTCTGAAAATTCGTAGAACATTGTCCCAAACTCTTTTGACAGATATGAAGTGGGATAAACCCCGGTTGTGGAAGCCTTAACATAGTAGTAAACTTTGATAAGTTTATTATTGATGATTTTGATATAGTATTTGCCATGACTTCCCCCATCTAAGCAATATGTTGAGTTGGCGATCTGCCAGCCTAACCTTTGGGCATTGTCCACTACATATTGTTCTGCTTGCTCCTGCTTTTCTAAAATAGGATTTATCTTTGACATATGCTGAGTCATTGATTTTTCCATTAAGGATGTAAATTCATCCTGACTCAGTTGTTCGACATCTGGGGGTGCAATTGTCTCCTTCCAATGCTCGGGAACCACATCAACAGTGATCTGGGATTGATTCTGTTTTTCGAGCTGATGGATCATTTGCGGTGGGTATACAGGAAAGCCTTTGTAGAGAGGAATCTCCTGAGCATTGGAACAGGTGGTTATGAAGAATATAATTAGAGATAAGGTGATGACTTTCAAAGTTTTCCTCCCAAAGTATTATATATTAATTTGAGGGAATAGCGAAATGTCGTTTATTAGTGGGAGCGGCTTCCCAGCCGAGAAGGTTTTATAAGGGGAAACTTAAAAGTTTCCCCTTATTTGTTTATTTCAACTCAAACTCGGCTTCGCAGCAGATGTTGCGGCTGCTGTTGCCGACCAGGATTTTGAACTTGCCGGGCTCGGCGATCCACCGGTGCAGCTTGTCGTCGTAGAAGCTGAGATGCTCCCTGCTGATGCTGAACTCGACCTCCTTGCTTTCGCCGGGTGCCAGCTTGACCTTCTCGAAGCCCTTGAGCTCCTTGAGGGGACGGGGCAGGCTTGATTCAAGATCCTGGATGTAGAGCTGCACAACCTCCTGGCCGTTAAGCTCACCGCTGTTTTTAATGTTCACGCTTACTTTGAGCTCATCATTCTGGCCCATGCTGCTGGCCGAGAGCCTGAGCTCGCTGATCTTAAAGCTGGTGTAGGAGAGGCCGAAGCCGAAGGGGAACTGGGGCTCAACATTGTTGGTGTCAAAGTGGCGGTAGCCCACGTTGAGCTTCTCCTCATATTTGACGCTCCAGATTTTGCGGATGCCGTTGATGCTCTGGGGGCCCAGGATGCGGCCTAATGATATCTTGTCAGGCTTCTTGACATAGTACTTGTTGGCCTCGAAATCGAACCACTTCTTGGCCATGGTGAAGGGCAGCTTGCCCGACGGGTTGACGTGACCGAAGAGTACGTCGGCCACGGCCGTACCGGCATTCTCACCCAGGTAGAAGCTGTGCATCAGGGCCGGGATATCTTTGAGCCACGGTTCGGTCTCAACGCCGGCGCCGGCGCTCAGGACCACAACCGTGTTGGGGTTGAGTCTGGCGGCATCCCTGATCAGCTGATCCTGGCCGAAGGGCAGACCCCAGCTGCGGTCGAAGCACTCGGTCTCCTCCACATCGGAGTAGCCGGCACAGACGATGACCACGTCGGCAGCCGCCACGGCCGAGCTGTCTTGGATGGCGCCCCTCTTGTCCTCGATGAAGCTGACCTGGATCTCCTGGCCGGCCTCGGCTTTGATGGCGTCCAGAATGTTGACCTTGTCATAGCTCTTGATGTTGCAGGAGCCGCCGCCGCAGGTGGTGGTATTCCTGGCGTTGAAGCCCAGTACGGCGATTCTTTTGATCTCGCCCTTGGCTAAAGGCAGGGTCTGGCTCTCATTCTTGAGCAGCACGATGGCTTCGCGGGCCGCCTCCAGCGAGACATCCGAGTGGGCCCGGCTGTACTCATCGTAAGACCTGTCGATGGCCGGGCGCGAGTAGACGCCCATCTCAAAGAAGACCCGCAGCAGGTTGCCGATGGCGCGGTCGATGTCGGCCTCGCTCAGCTTGCCCTTTTTGAGCTGTTTCTTGATCTTCTTCTCGCTGAGCCATCTGCCGTAGGGCATCTCAAGGTCGAGTCCGGCCTTCAACGGGCCGTCGGTGGAGTAGACGCAGGTCCAGTCCGAGATCACGAAGCCCTTGAATCCCCAGGTGTCACGCAGGACATCATTTAGGAGATACTTGTTCTCTGATGCGTAGGTGCCGTTGACCGGGTTGTAGGCGCACATGACTGACTTGGAGTCGCCCTTCTGCACGGCGGCCTTGAAGGCCGGTAGGTAGATCTCATGCAGGGTTCTCTCGTCCACCTCGGAGTTCATGCGGTGGCGGTCATAGTCGGAGTTGTTGCAGGCAAAGTGCTTGACCGTGGTGATGACGCCCTTCTCCTGCACGCCCCTGATGTAGGGCACCACCAGTTCGGCGGCCAGGAAGGGGTCTTCGCCCATGTATTCAAAGTTGCGGCCGTTGGTGGGTACGCGGTAGATGTTGACGCCGGGCGCGAGCAGAACCGAGACGCCCTTGGCGCGGCACTCTTCGGCGATGGTGGAGCCGCTCTTATTGATCAGCTCGCGGTTCCAGGTGGCGGTCATGGCGATCGGTACCGGGAAGGCGGTGGCGCGGCCCATGCAGCGGGCGCCGGCCGAAGCGTCCGAGCACCAGACCTTGGGCAGCTTGAGGCGCGCATTGCCGCGGATGGCCAGGTTGTCCTCGCCGCCCAGCATGGCGATCTTCTCCTCCAGGGTCATCTGCGAGAGGATGGAGTTTACCTTATCCTCCAGCGGCAGGTTCTGATCCACATCAGGTACAATATTAGTATCTTCAACCTTGTAGCCGCTCATGGCAAAGGATGACTGTTGCTCTGCATTCATTTGGTCAGAAACTTTCTGACGGATAAATTGGTCCAGCATAAGACTCTCCCCGTATGTTTGTTAGGTTTGTTTTAAAACATGCAAGATGTGATTGCAAGAGCATAAAGGGTGGGGCTGATGAATCAGCTTGACGGCTGATCTGCTTTCTGGGAAACCAGCCCTATGCGCTACCGTCTACATGAACTCAACATGCCCCTGGACTATTCTGATGCCCAGCTCAAGCGGGCCGCCGCCACGCAGCTGCATTTGCGTCCGGCCGATTTGACCAACTTCAGCGTCATCCGCCGTTCAATCGATGCGCGCAAAATCCCGCAGTTCTCATTCACGGTTGAGTTTGACCTCAAGAGTGAGCGGCGTGAAGATCACCACCTCAAACGGGTCGAACCCTCCAAGCGTGCGCCGGTCATGATCGGCGCCAGCGTGCAGACTGCTCAGCGGCCCGTGGTGGTCGGTGCCGGTCCGGCCGGCCTGATGGCGGCCCTGATTCTGGCGCGCAACGGCCTCAGACCGCTGCTGATCGAGCGCGGCCAGGCTGTGGGTGAACGCTCCAGAACCGTCAAGGCCTTCTGGGACGGGGCCGATCTCGATCCGGAAGACAACGCCCTCTACGGCGAGGGCGGGGCGGGCCTCTTCTCCGACGGCAAGCTCACCTCGCGCAGCAAGGACCGCCCCGGCATCCGTTACTTCATGCAGACCCTGGTGGATTGCGGCGCCGACGAGAGCCTGCTGATTGATGCCGAGCCCCATCTGGGCACCGACGCCATGAAACGGATCGTGCCCAAGCTGCGCCAGGCCATCATCGAGGCCGGCGGTGAGGTGCGCTTCAATGCCCGCCTCGATAAGATAATCAGCAGCAACGGTCGTGTCAGTGCTGTCATTGTGAATGGTGAGGAGATTGCCACCGATGCCTGTATCCTGGCCATCGGCCACTCCGCCCGCGACACCTATATGATGCTGGTGGAGCAGGGCGTCGAGCTGATCGTGAAGCCCTTTGCCGTGGGCGTGCGCGTCGAGCTGCCCCAGGCAATAGTTGACAGACAGCAGTATGGGCGCTTTGCCGGCCATGAGCGCCTGGGGGCGGCCTCCTTCCGCCTGACCCGCAAGGGGCAGGGCGATATCCGCAACTGCTACACCTTCTGCATGTGCCCGGGCGGCTTCGTGATTCCCTGCGCCTCCGGTGCGGGCGAGTTCTCCACCAACGGTATGAGCTACCACGATCGCGGCGGCGAGCTGGCCAACGCCGCCTTCCTCGTGCCCGTCACGCCGGATGATGTGCGCAGCGGCAAGGATCCGCTGGGCGGTATTCAGTTCCAGCGCCAGATTGAGCAGGCCGTCTTCAAGGCCGGCGGCTCCGACTACTCCATGCCGGTCAGCTCATTGAGCCGCTTCCTCAAGCCCCAGAGCGACGCGCCCGTCTCCAAGACCCGCTCCTTTGAGCGCGTTACCGAGGCCGATCTGCACAAACTGCTGCCAAACTTCATCGCCCAGAGCTTACGCAAATCCATCCCGCCCATGCTGAGCATCTTCGGCCGCATCAACCATGACGATGTGACCCTCTACGGAGCCGAGACCCGCAGCTCCAGCCCGGTGCGCATCAGCCGTGAGAAGGATGGCCAGGCCAATATCAGGGGGATCTTTCCCTGCGGCGAGGGCGCCGGTTATGCCGGCGGGATCGTCAGTTCGGCCCTGGACGGCATTCGGCAGGCCGAGAATCTGATCAGGAGTATCTGAGCCCCGGAAAGGAGGAGCTATTCTTTTCCTTAAGAATCTGATCTTTACCCTGCTGGTCCCCGGCACCGTAGCCGTGGCTTTGCCTCTTAAATTTGCCAGGGGCCGGGCGTCCGGTCTGCGCGTCGTCTTCGGTCGGGCGCTGATCGCGCTCGGCGCCGTTGTCTATGCCTGGTGCATCTGGAACTTCGCCACCCTTGGCCGCGGCACGCCGGCACCCATTGATCCGCCGCGCAGACTGGTTGTGCGCGGGCCGTACCGATATTCACGCAACCCCATGTATCTGGGCGTGCTTGGCGTCATCTTTGGCTGGTCAATTCTAAGGCGCGGTCTGCTGCCCTATCTGGGGGCAGTCTGTGTGATCTTCAATCTCTTCATCCGCCTCTATGAGGAACCGCACCTGACTAAAATCTTCGGCCAGGATTATACGGCCTACTGCGAGAGTGTGCCGCGCTGGATTATCAAATAGGGGATCTGTTATTTTTAGGGGCGAAAAGTCTGTTGCAAGTGTTGATCAGTGCCATATCCTGCCCGTGGCCGGCCACAAATGAGAGGCCAATCGGGACACCGTCGACCTCGATCAGGGGGATGCTGATCTGGGGCGTGCCTGACAGGCCTGAAATTGCATTGACGCTCATTGCTCTGGGGACATAGTCGCCGGCCATAAACTCAGGGGTGATATCAGCCAGCCTGGGCGCCGGATCAACGGTTGTGGGAAAGCATAGAACTTTATCGTCAGCCAGAAATTTATTGAGGGCCTGCTGGAAGGCCTTTTTCTCAACCAGGCGCTCTTGGATCTCTCTGCGGTCAGCTGCGGCAGCATAGTTTTGAAGGCTGAACTCGACGCCGGGGCTCAACTGGGGCTTTTGATGGTTTACCCAGCTGCCCAGTGTGCTCCAGATCTCGGTTGAGAGCAGAAACCCCAGCTGTTCAAAGAGCCAGGTTGAGGTGACATACGGTTCTGAAATTTCAGCCAGCGTGATCGTTTCAGGCGAGATCTTACCAAGCAGAGGCGCTGCCGCATCGAGTAGTTTCTGATCGCACATCTGCAGGACATCATCAACCAGACAGACCGATAACGAAGCCTCGCTGCTGCTCTCCGCCAGCAGAATCTGCATCACCTTCTCAAGAATTTCGCCTGAGCTGGCCAGCACGCCGAGCGTATCATAGGAGGGCGCCAGGCCCAGGACTCCGGCAACAGAGATGCTTCCGTGGGTCGGCCGATAGCCCCAGATGCCGCAGTTGCTGGCGGGAACTCTGATGGAGCCGCCGGTATCTGTGCCCAGCGCAAAGTCAACTGATCCGCCGGCAACGGCCGCTGCCGATCCGCTCGACGAACCACCCGGTATGCGCTCGGGCGCTTTGGGGTTGAGGGGGGTGCCGTAGAAATCATTGATGCCGAGCAGGCTGTAGGCCAGCTCATCGGACTTGGTCTTGCCGTGGCAGCAGCCACCGGCACTGAGCAGCTGCTCCAGACAGATCGCGTTTGCGGCCGCCTTGCCGTGGGATTGGGCCCAGCCCGGGCTGCCATAGCCCGTAACCTCACCGGCGATATCGATATTATCTTTTACCGCAAACGAGAGGCCGTCAAGCAGGCCGGAGGCATGGGGTTCAATTCTGTTTCTGTTAACAAACGGATCATGACTGTTGGTTTTGCTGATTGGATTCATTTTGCCTCGCCTTCTTAGGTTGACTGTTTTTTATCTAACATCTCATTGTGAGGACTACAAGAATAGTGCTGCTGGATTGAGTTGTTTAGATTCGTAAATGCGTTAACGTATTTGGTAGATAACTATACTTTTGTTGAAATGGAGTTAATGGCTAGTTATGTGGACTAAATTAGCTTACTATAACCCTATTGAGAATTAATCCATTCCATGGTCATTTCTTGCGCTTTAGCTATTTGTGATGACGTCATCACCTTTTGGTATTCCATTTTATTCTTTTCAGTTTCTGGAGTGCCGCTCATAGCTGCTAAGTTTAACCACATATAAGCCTGCACACAATCTTTCTCAACACCCATACCATTAGAATACATATAACCAAGAACGGATTGCGCATCAAAATGGCCTTGATCCGCTGCTTTCCGGACCAACCTTGCTGCCTCTTTGTAATCCCTAGTTACTCCATATCCATTACTATACATAAAGCCTAGACTATATTGCCCCACAGCATCACCTTGGTCTGCAGCCATGCGATACCATTTGATAGCCTTTTGATAATCCTTATCCACACCGATAGCATTATAGTACATATCTCCCAACATCAGTTGGGCGGAAATATTTCCCTGAGTGGCAGCGATACGGTAGCATCTTACAGCTTCTCTATGATCTTGAGGTAATCCATTTCCATTCTTATACATGTTACCCAGAGCAACCCATGCAACTAGATTACCTTGATCTGCTGCTAACTGAAACCAGCGACAAGATTCAGCATAATTACGAGGAATTCCAAGTCCTTGTTCATAAGTCATTCCCAATGCAAACTGCGCTTCGACATTACCTTGCTGTGCTGATTTTGTGACCCATTCCAGTGCTTTTTCGAAATCCTGAATAACACCCATCCCACTACTATACATAGATCCAACATAATATTGCGCTAAATCATCACCTTGTGTAGCAGCCTTATTGTACCATTTAAATGCACTCTCATAATCTTGCGATTTATAAAATATCTCACCGAGCATCAGCTGGGCTGTTACGTTGTCTTGTTCTGAAGCCTTTGTAAGCCATGCAACGGCTTCATTTTTATCAGCTGTGACTCCTTGACCTTTTAGATACATATCTCCGAGAGCCAGCTGAGCGATCTCACTGTCTCCTTGAGCTGCTTGGAGAAACCATTTTCTTGATTCTTTGTAATCCTGAGCAACCCCTTGGCCTTTTAGATACATTATTCCAAGATTTACTTGTGCCTCAATTGAGTCGTGTTTTGCTGCTTTCCTGAAGCACTCAATCGCTTTGTCGTATTCACCAGCCCTACCGTAAACCTGACCATCACGAAGAGTTTCATCAACGTCAGTACAGCCAGTCATAACTATGGAGACACAGAGTATTCCAATAAGGCCATTAATAAATCTATTCATAAAAAATTCCTCTGATATTAAAAGTGTATATAACTGCTATTATCATGCCGTCCCAGGAACTGCCATCGACGCTTTATTTGCTAGATACATGAAGTTAATCATATTCTAATCTAAGTTAAATAATTATTCCCTACAACTAAAGTCATCTCCTTTTTCAAGAAACCGCATATTGGCAACAGCAATTTGAAAAATTGGAAACGGCCAATGCTCAAAACAGTCACCTTTCGCCATTACAGGACAACTTGATGTTTTATATAAACGATCTGATTCAAGTGGCATAATTCCCATGTTATAACGTAATGGCTTGGAAAATGGATTGTGAACAGTTAGCACCATATCATAACCATTACCCATGTCTGCGCGTTGCTCGAATTTATATACAATGGTCTTTTCAGGTTTTGTGTTCTCTGAGACGTGAATTAAATTAATCGGTGAATGTTCACCCTCATCAGCCTCAATAAATATAGTTTCACCTGCATATATACTTATAAATGAAGGCTGTATCACTGGCGGATCGAGCTTTGACTCGTATTCAAAGATTGTCCCATCTTTCTGCATTAGGTGAATTATCACATTTCTCCTGCACGGTGCCTCGTTGCAATAATCGATAAAACTATCAGGTCTAGATTGCTTTTGATTTGTTTGTTCAAGGCCTTTGGGAGTTTCGTTTATAGAAGCGCAACCAGCGAGTGCAAATACAAACATAATGATCAAACAATTTCTCATAAGAACCTCCTCATAACAATTCTATTGAACATTCATTTTACTCCAGTTGAGATAATCACTTCTTCAGTGATAAAATGCACATAACTGCTATCTATCATGCCGATTTTTAATCTTCAATTGGTGCGTTATTGGAGAGTTATACTAGCGTTGGTTTTTAATCAAATTAATGAATAAATCATGGTAATAGAACCTTCTACTTCTATTCCTGTTTCTTTAAATCCAACTCTTTTATACAGCTTAAATGCTGGATTATCTATTGAGACGCTTAACGACACTGACTTTATATCTTGCTTAGCTAGTTGAGAAGAAAGATGCCCTAGTAAAAGAGTTCCTAAACCTTGATTGCGATATTGAGGAATAATAGCCATAGCTAACTCTGGTGTTTGCTCGTTCACAAATCCATATCCTGCATTCTCTTTTGTGAATTTGCGAACCCAGATGGCTCCAACTGAAATATTCAGATTACCATTAAACACCTTGTAACCAAAATCTCCTCTTTGGCCCCAATTCTTCACATACTTTGCAATATCAGGACTTTGAAGAATATCCCGACTTACTGGAGATTCTTTGGGATCTATATAGATAGACTCATAAAGCATATCCCAAAGGAATGGCTCATCCGTTAGTTTCAACTCAATCATCTTGAAATCATTATTCATTTTATAGAAATTGTATGTTTTCAGGAACCCAACATATATTATGCTGCGTCAGTAATTACGGTTCACAGTAACCCTGCTCATGTCAACAGCACATAACTGCTATCTACCACGCCAATCATTTAATCACAATTAGCGCGCTATTGCCTTGCTATGTCATTTACTCCAGATCCGCGTATTCAGATCCAGGTCATCCACGATGTCAAAGGCCAGCTGCAGGTCTTCATAGTACTGCTGGACGATGCCAAAGTTGAGCAGGGATGAGAAGAGCGGCGGCTCGAAGAGGTCCTTGTCATAGGGAATGGCGATATGGATCATGCTGCCCACGAAGGAGATGTGGATCATGCCGTGCTTCTTGCGGAAGTCGATCAGGCGTTGCATCAGGCTGGTGGAGAGGATGTAGCGCGCCTGGATCTGGTCGTCGCTGTAGACGGCGAAGAGCCTCTCGAACTCCGGGTCCTCCAGCTTGACCAGCTCGGCGCGGGAGAGGTTGATGGACTGCAGGAACTGGCCCAGGCCGCCGAAGATGTTTTCGGCCGTATCCGGCACCACCACCGTGGCGGCGCCGATTCTCTTGTTGAAGTCTGCCGTGAAGAAGAGCCCCTTGAAGATTTTCTGCACGCTGCGGTTCTTGCCCGAGCCGCTCTCGCGTTCGGCCTTGATCTCGGAAAACTCGATGGCGGTCTCGCCGATACGCCCGCGCACCAGGTCGTCGCCCTTATAGCGGTTGGGGGTGGTGGTGAAGAGTTTGGAGTCTTCAAAGACGCCCTGGGAGATGCAGTTGCGGCTCTGGTAGCTCAGCTCGGGATCGAAGTAGTGCACGGTGCGTTCGATGATGCGCTGTTTGAAGTCGCTGACAAAGTTTCTGCTCATGAATCTGGCCAGCATGCTCATGCCCGAGGCGGCGAAGATCGGCAGGATGATGATGGCGGTGATTGCATTCTCTTCAGCCATCACCATCAGGGCGATCAGGACGGCCGGCAGCATAACGCCGGCGCCGATCATGGTGATTTTCTTGGCCAGCTGCCGGCGTTCACGCTCAAGCTCGCGCAGCTCCGGCAGCAGCTGGTCGTGGTAGAACTGGCGGAACTCCTTGCTCATTGGTCAACCTTGATCTGGATGTTCTGGCGCTCGACGGCCTCGATCTGGAAGAAGGGCTTGGTCCGGTATTTCATCATAGAGGCCAAGATGTTGGTGGGGAACATCTCGACGGCATTGTTGAACTCAATCACGGCCGCATTGTAGGCCCGCCGGGCCGCCGAGATCTGCTCCTCCATCTCGGTCAGGCTCTTCTGCAGGTGCAGGAAGTGCTGGTCGGCCTTGAGCTCCGGATAGTTCTCCACGGCCACCATGAGTCTGCCGAGCAGGCCGCTTGTCTGTTGGTCGAGACGGATCATCTCTGCGCTGCTGCGGCCGTGGGCCCGCAGCTTGGAGATCTCCTCCAGCAGCTCGCGCTCATGCTGCATGTAGCCCTTGACGCTTTGAACCAGGTTGGGGATCAGGTCGAAGCGCTTCTTGAGCATGATGTCAACGGTTGACGCGACGCTCTCAACCCGGTTCTTGCGCTGGATCAGCATATTGTAGAGCAGGGCGGCAATTAACGTCATAACCAGCAGGATAATCAGGAATAACTTCATAATGTAGCTGTTTATATAACCGGAGCCGGCTCTCGGTCCAGCGCAATGTCGCTTTTTGTTGCCTGGCTTAAGTTGAAACTGGGAAGAGGTGCTTTATTATTTGATTTTCGAGTCCTTATTTTAAGGAGGTCATTTAGATGGATGCACCAGTACTTTACGAATCCCCCAATCTTAAGATCTATATCGATGAGAGTGTGCCCTGCCTGGTCAACGAGTGGTCCGGCTTTGTCAACGGGCCAACTTTTCGGGAGCACATCCTGACGCTTGTGGATCTGCTCAAACAGCACTCGCCGCATTACGGGCAGCTTAATATGCTGGCCGACACCCGGCACCTGAATGTGATCGCTGCGGAGGATGTGCAGTGGGTCAGTCAGCATATTAATCCGCTCTACGTCAAGCATGGTGCGGCCTATGAGGCATTCGTGCTGCCCAAAGACGCCTTCGGCGAACGCGCGGTCAAGCGCTACATGAGGTCCTCAACCAGCGAGGGCGTCTTCACGGTCAAGCTGTTCGACTCCATGGGGAGCGCCAAAAGCTGGCTTAAGGAGGTTCATGGCCGGCCGGCATAGATTTTTAGTCCAGTCAGTGGCGGCTCCTAGTCCGCTACTGCATCCAGCGCGGGCAGTGGCCGCAGATTTTCGGTTTTCTGATCGGTCTGCAGACTGTCGGCGCGCTCCTCGATCAGGTCGAGCATGCTCTGGCGGTCCTGCATGATGGTGAAGTAGCCCATGATGTAGATTGCGCCGCAGAGCAGCCAGCAGGATACCGCAAAGTTGAGCATGAAGCTGTAGCTGCCGGTCCAGGCCAGGATGGCGCTGCCCACGGCCGGGCCGATGCCCTTGCCGAGGCTGTCGGCCAGGTTGTTGACCGAGAAGATTGAGCCGCGGTGTTCGGGGCGGTTGATGTTCATGAAGATGGCCTTCTGGGTCGGGCCGCAGCAGGCCACCATGATGCCGCTGAAGAGCACGAAGGCGAAGAGCGGGGCCAGGCTGCTGAACTCAATGTTCAGGAAGAGGTAGCAGGGGATGGTGCCGATGATGACGCCCACGCCGCAGAAGACCGGCGCCCACTGCGGGTTGGTCTTGAAGATCCTGTCGCCCAGGATGGCAAAGGCGACTGTGCCGATGGCGGTGCCGATGCCGAAGAGCTCCCAGACCATGGTGGCGTTACCCTGGGTCATCTGTCTGACCTCGACGAAGAAGGTGATCGACCAGAAGGTCAGCACACCCCAGGGAATGCAGCCTGGCAGGCCCTGGATCAGCATCAGGATGTTGGTCCTGTTGCTCAGGATAAGTTTAAAGTCGGAGAGCTTGATCTTATGGTTGTAGACCGCGCCCTCCTCGAGGGCGTCATGCAGGGCCGCTTCACTGCTGCCGCGCTGGGGGTCGCGGGCAAAGATCCAGAAGAGGATCGCCAGCGGAAAGTTGGGCAGGGCCGCCAGGATGAAGGCCAGGCGCCAGCCGTATTCGGTATTGAGGGCCAGGCCGCCCAGGATGGGGCCCATCATGATGCCGATGCCCCAGGCCACGTCGATGCCGGCTGCGGCGATGGCGCGGTGCTTGTCCGAGCAGTAGTCGGCCAGCAGCGAGAAGGTCAGCGGGTAGATGCCGCCCACGCCGATGCCGGTCAGGATGCGCATCAGCAGGAAGCCCTCGAAGCTTGCGGTAAAGAGGTGTATGCCGGTCAGCAGGCAGGGGATCTCGCCGATCAGGACGGTGGCCACCAGCAGCTTCTTGCGCGAGAACTTGTCGGTCAGGTAGCCGAAGTAGATGCTGATGATGGCGCCCACCAGCACAAAGGCCGAGCCCACATAGCCGATTGACTCTTTGGCCACGCCGTACTCCTCGGCCAGCTGCAGCACGATGGATGGCGTGATGTAGAGATCGCACATCAGGAAGAATGACATGGCAACCATCAGGACTATGGTCAGTTTATCGCCCAGGGGCATCTTGTGTTGGCTCATAACTACCTCGCTGCTGAATTTGGACTACTGTACACAAAATGAGAAGTATTGGCAAATGCAATGGGTTGGATAGAGTTCTGTCATTGGCTTCTGGCACTTCGCAAACCCAATACCATCAAAACAGAAATTTATAACCTTGTCGGGCGTATTGCGGATTGACGGAATATATTTGAAGACTTATGTTAGGCGCAGTTTGCAAAAAATGGTGAATTTACGCAGCTTCGCTTAAATATTTGAGTAGGAGGTATGATGAAGAAAACGATATCAGGTTTTTTGTTGCTGGCTGTGCTGGCCGGCTGTGCGAGCATGGGGGGTGCTGAAAGGGCGCCGCAGATGGAGATGACAACCGAGATTCCGGAATCGATCATGATACCCGACAGAGTCAAAACAAGGCTTGGGACGCTCAATTTCTTCGATGGCTTCCCCTCAGAGAAGACCTCCCAGAAGATGCATGACTATCTCTACTTCCACCGGGCGGTTGACGTCTTTCTGGATGAGATGAGCGCGGCCTCCATTTATGCCATTCGTGAGGGATTCCGCAGTATGGGGGTCAATGAGTGCCACCAGATGGCCCTCTTTGAAACTCTGATGGATTCCAAGGCGCTCTGGCTGACTGCCAATACTGAGACGGTCTATGCCTCCAATTTCCTCGATCTGAAAAAAGATGGGCCCATCGTGATCGAATCGCCGCCCAATGTTCTGGGCATCCTGGACGACATGTGGATGCGCTATGTGGGTGATATCGGCAATGCCGGCCCGGACAGAGGTCAGGGCGGCAAGTTCCTGATCCTTCCTCCCGGCTATGAGGGCAGGGTTCCTGATGGCTACCATGTTTTTAGGTCCCAGACCTACGGCGTCTGGTTCATCATCAGGGGCTTCCTTGTGGATGGCGATCCCGCCCCGGCGGTTGCAAGTTTCCGGCGCGACCTGCGCATCTATCCCCTGGCTGCAGCGGGCAATCCGCCGGCCATGGAGTTCAAAGACGCCTCGGGTGTGCCTCACAACACCATCCACGCCAACAACTATGAGTTTTATGAAGAGATCAACGCCGTTCTGCAGGAAGAGCATACGGATGCCATCAGTGCCGAACGCAGGGGCAGACTGGCCCTGCTGGGAATTGTTAAAGGCCAGGCCTTCGAGCCGGATGAGCGCATGCAGTCAATCATGGATGAAGCGGCCTTTACCGGCGCCGCCATCGCCAGGACCATCTCATGGGCGTCCGATGATCCAACGGTCTTCTTCTATGAGGATGATCCAACCTGGTTCAGCGCCTTTGCCATCGGCAATCATGAGTTCATGGCCGAGGAGGGATGGCTGCACCGGGATGCCCGCACCATGTTCATGTACAACGCCATCGGCATCACCCCGGCCATGGCCGTCGCCATGCCGGGCGTCGGCTCCCAATATGCCGCGGCGGCCAAAGATTCACAGGGCAAATGGCTGGACGGCAGCAAAACCTACCAATTGACCCTGCCCAAAGATGTTCCGGCCAAAGATTTCTGGTCGGTGGTGCTCTATGACCCGCAGACGCGTTCCATGCTGCAGACCGATCAGCAGTTCCCCAGCCTCAACAGCCAGGGCGGCAAGGTTGAGATGAACGCAGACGGTTCAACCGATATCTATTTCGGCCCCGCAGCGCCGGCAGGTAAGGAGAACAACTGGGTGCAGACGGTTCCCGGTAAGGGCTTCTGGCTAATTCTAAGGCTCTACGGTCCATTGGACCCCTGGTTCGACAAGAGCTGGCGGCCGGGTAAGATTGAAATGGTTAAATAAAGAGAGGATTAATATGAATACTAAAACACGACAGCTTTTAGGTATTGTTTTTATAATGTTGGCAATTATGGCGGCGCCCCTTTGGGCCCGGGAAACAGTTCCGGTTACCCTGGAAGATTTCCCCAGGGCCGAGACGCATCATATGATGCAGGTTGCAATCGACAGCTTCGACAGTCTTGGCAAATGGTTTCACTATCGGGGTTTCACGGCCATCGACAGCCAGAATGTGGTACGAATGAACCGGGATACCCTTTATTCATCCTTAATCCTCGACCTCACCAAACCCGCCACCCTGATCAAGCCTGATACGCATGGCCGCTACCAGTCGCTCCTGGTGGTAAATGAGGATCACTTTGCCAAACTGGTAGTCTACGATGCCGGGCAGTACAAGCTGACAAAAGAGGAGATGGGAAGCCGCTATGTCACCGTTATTGCGCGGACCCTTGCGGACGCAGAGGATCCCGATGATCTGGCAGCGGCGCACAAGGCCCAGGACGGGTTGCAGGTCGTGCAGAAGTCCAGAGGCAGGTTCAAAGTGCCCAACTGGGATCAGGCCGCGCTTAATGAAATACGTGATGCCCTTAAAACACTGGGGAACTATCTTCCCAGCAGGGACATGGCCTTCGGAGCCAGCCTTGCCGAAGTTGATCTGGTGGCCTACCTCATCTCAAGTGCGGATGCCTGGGGCGGCTGGAAGCCTGAACACGCCGTTTACCAGTCATATGTCCCGCAAAAAAACGACGGCAAAACTGCCTATGTTCTGACGCTCAAGGATGTTCCTGCGGCTGAGAATGCCTTCTGGTCAATCAGCGTCTACAATAAAGATGGATATTTTCAGCAGAATGAGCAGAACAAATATGTCATCAACAGCCGCGCTGCAAAAACCAATGCAGACGGTTCTGTCACCATACACTTTGGCGGAGATCCGTCACAGGCCAATTTCCTGCCGATCATGCCCGAATGGAACTACATGCTGCGGATCTACCTGCCCCAGGCGGCCTACTTCGACGGTTCCTGGAAGGCGCCGGCCGCCCGGCCGGCAGAATAGATTGCTGTCATAGAAGGGGAGGGTTCTGTTTAAGATTAGATAGGACCCTCCCCAGTGGCTCCATGCCGGACATGACCGTGAATACAGCTTTGAAACCTTCAAGAATGCCGTCACCAAAGGCGTCGAGCCTAAGGATAAGAAAATGTCGGAATGCATGCCGCGCTGGAACACTGGACGGAGAGTAGCTGAATCCGGCTAGTGCGACTTGTGCTTGTAGGCATCTTTGCCAAGGTCATTTTCTATCTCCATAGAGATATATAGTCTGACCGCCTCTTTCTGCTTCGGCATGGTTTGCAGCGTGACTGATCGCACGAAGCGGCCGCTCGGCTCCGGGTGATAGTTTGGATCAAATATTACGGTCAGGCTACCCGTCTCGCCCGGATCTAACTTTCTCTTGCTGAGGACTGCCGTTGTGCAGCCGCAGCTTGTTGGCGCCCCCAGAATCTCTATCTGCTTTTTGCTGTCGTTATAGAATCTGAACTCCTCTTTCACTACACCGGCACTCTGTTTGATAAGGCCAAAGTCGTGCTCAATCTTCTGAAAACGGAAATCTCCAAGTTTGTGACTGTATTCACCCGTAATGTCATTATTGAAATCATCAGCCCAGCATGGGCCGCCTGAAAAAGACAACAAAATCAATAATCCGCCCCAGACCCAATCTAATGATGTTTTCATGTTCACCTCCCTATGGCCATTTTTTGGCCGTAAATCTGCGCAGCACATCATACAACCCTAGGTGCAGGTCTTCCGTAATCTCAAAACCCGCCAACTCAATATTTCTCCGGGTATCCCTGTTGACGTTTGCACCTACTACAAATCTGACAATCGGATTATGCAGATGTTCAAACAGTGCAATTGCCTTATTGGCACTCAGGACATGCTCCATGCATACTAGGCGGCCATCGGGTTTAAGCACTCTTTTCATCTCACGCAACGCTTGAATTGGATCAGGGACCGAACAGAGAACAAAGGTGTCCACAACATAGTCAAATACATCATTCTCAAACGCAAGGTGCTGAGCATCCATCAATTGCAGATCAACCTTCAGACTCATGTCTCTGGCGCGCGTCCCGGCCCGCGACATCATGCCGGAACTTATATCTATGCCCGTCACATCACAGCCGGCCGGATAATATTGCAGATTCTTGCCGGTGCCCACGCCCACTTCCAGCACTCTGCCGTTCAATGCGGCAAACATGTCACGACGCCAAGCGCTGAACCGTCGCCTTTCAATGCCCCGCTCCATAAAATCATACAGAGGGGCATTGCGATTATAGCGATATCTGACTTTCTCGGTGGCGCTCTTCACACAACCTCCGGCGTTTGAATTAACCCATGACAAAGCTAATCTATAAGTATCGGGCACAAATTGTTAATAGCTGCCCGCATAGTGAGAGGTGAAGGATGAAAGCTCACCATAAAGGTATTCATGAAGCGTTTCTGGTCAAACGGCGTATAAAAGTTGTAAATCTCCAGGAGCATGGGACATCACGATTGAAAGATGATCTGGAAAAACAAAAGGGAATTGATTGGGTGTCATTAGACAGACGGGATGTGATCATTGTCCACTATGACGCCTCGTGCTGCAGTCTCGATGAATTAATCCCAATCATTGCACAGCATGGCTGCCATCTGGACACCAATATAGGTTCACGCATCAGAAATGGCTGGTATCGATTTACGGACAACAATATCCATGAAAATGCCAGACACAAAGGTGCCTGTTGCAGCAAGCCACCCAAATAACCGTCCCCAGCATATTAGAGTTTGCTTTTTGTAAGACAGGCCATCTCGTAGTAATGATTGTTATTGAATTCAAACTCTTGAATTATATCAAGGCCAAGCTTGCGTGTGTGGGCCTCATACGATCTAGCATTGGTTTTATTTACGAAAGTGACCAGAATTGGATACCGTTCTGACATATGTTCTTTGGCAAAGGTAAATAGCCCTTCTAAAACACCACTCCCTCTGACGCTTTTGTCAATGCAGATTGGACCATATTGATATGAATTCTCAGTGTCTAATTGTTGGCCTTGGTACTTTAGATCTGGTAGTTGCTGAATCATATACCTAAACATCGGCCATGCAGACCAGAATTCCCATGAGGCTGCCATGGCATACGCCACCACAGAATCATTCATCTTGGCAATGAAGAGCCCATTTTCTTGGTTGATTAAGGCCAGCAGCTCTTCTTTGGTAAATGGCGTGGTGACAAAACCGTCCTTTTTGTCTTCTTCCGCAATGGAGTCGACTTGATATTTGTAGTGAAGTTTAAGGACGTCGTCGATATCTGAAGGTTCTGCTATTTTTAAGTGCATGTTGTCTTATTGTAATTATAACGTTAAGTTAACCGGCGAGCTTCAGTGAGTCCGAGCTTCACGTTGTGAGGAGGTGTTAAACGCCTGGATATGCTAATTATTTTAATCACCTTGAATACGCCACTCTGGCTCTTCATTTTGTTCAAGATTAATGGCTACAACAAGTTTAAGGTTTTTAAATTCTAATGGGACTGCATCTAGACTAGACCCAAATGTAATTTTACACTGATCATCCCAATGATCCAATGTCTCAAGAAACTCACCAACGGTTCTTCTGTGCTCCATTTCTGATGTTGGTTCAAAGTTTTGATCAATTTCATTTAATTCAATTTGCAAAAGGTCTTCGCCCCTTTGCTTGAAGCGATAAAATATCAATGGCCTCTTCCGGTATTTTGAAGAACCAAAGGTTATTTCCGTTTCTGGATCTTGATTAAGCAATAATCTTTTCAATTCTCCGACAGTTAGGATATTATTCCCCATGATAGTAACCTTTTAAATTTTTCAAAAGCTAACACATATATTATGCCGTACCGGCATTCCGTAAAATCCAACCCTTTAAGTCATACACATCTGTACAAACCAGAAGCCTATCCTCTGGCAGGATAATGTTTAAAATCTAAACCTTATCCCACCGTTCGTCAATTACGGTCTGTAATTATCCAGCTAATCAATAATCAAATTTATCATTCAGCTTATTAATATTCTCCACGCTGACAGCCTCATTCGCGCAGGTCATGGCGAAGATCTTGATCCGCGCATCATTGGGCAGGGCGATTTTGACCGCCTGCTCGGGAATCTCGAGCCTGATGGTGAACATGTAGCCATACTGATAGGCCTGGTCCCTGCCGTCCTTGTGGGTATGGGTGCTGTACCACTCCAGGCGCTGGCGCTTGATGTAGCCCGGGGTGATGCCGGTGCACCTGTTGAGCCAGGCGTAGTCGCGGCCCTGTCTGAGGTGGTAGGTGGGGGTGCGCTTCCAGTTGCGCTTCTCCCACTGGCCCACGAAGCCGGTCATGGACGGCACGTCCAGCTCGGCCTCGCCGATGGCCTTACCATCCTTGTCGAGCCAGGTGACTGAGTTTTCGCAGTCCTCGGTGGCGGCGGCCAGGATGTAGAGGGTGCCCAGGCTCAGGTCAATCTTCTGGCCCTGGCAGGTTAAGCTGTCCTTATCCTGATCCTTGGCCAGCTTATACTCGATAGCTCCGGCCTGGATAGTTTCCGGCACATATTCGGCCGGGAAGGATGTTTCGGTCGACTGGCCGTTTTTGGTGAAGAGTTTGGAGGTCATGGGCAGCTCCAGCTGAGCCTGCTTAACGGCCTTGGCCCTCTTTGAACCTGCCAACTTCACCAGGTAGCTGCGGATGCCATTAGCCTGCATGGATACGTCAAGCTTACTGCCCTTGAATGCGGCATCACCGATGATCGCCTCAAGACCGTTGAGCTCCTTAGCTTCGGCAATATCGGCTGCGAACTCGATATGACCTTCAAGGTCCATTCCGTGGCGCTCATAGACGCGCACCACAAACCCGTCCAGATCTTCGGCCTGCTTGACGGCCATGATGCCTAGCTGGGGCGTGGAAGTTTTCAGCAGCGAGAGCTGGTCCAGCTTGCCGGATGCGACCTTTTTGCCAAGCTTGTAGGCGCGCACGGGCTGGTTGAAGCGCCGGGCCTGGTTGTCGGTCCCGCGCCAGTCACCCTCGTGACCGTAGATGGCGTAGCGGATGGTGTGCTGGCCCCAGTCATGGTACTTCTGATCCCAGAAGCCGTCCAGATACCAGAGGGCCGGCGTGTAGATCAGGGTCATGCGCAGGGTGTCCTCGCTGGGACGGTCGTAGCCGTACTTGCAGTCCTCCAGCAGGGAGACGCCCCAGCCGTTCTCGCTCATGTCGACCCAGAGGTGCGACGGCATCTCGAATTGCTTTTCGTGATTAAGGCCGCGCTGAATCCTGGAAGTTTCCCAGTTGTAGGTGACCTCGGGCTTGCTGACGTTGTTGGTCAGGGCCAGCTTCAGCGAGCAGCCGGTGTCACGCCAGTTGATGCGTTCGGTAAAGGATACGATCTCATCGCCCTTGCCGAGGCTGATCTCCTTGACGAAGGTTGATGACTGGTAGGTGTAGGAAATAGCGATGGTGCAGCGCAAAGGCCCCTCCTCAATGATGGAGACCTGACCGCCGTCCTCGATGCGCACATGGGGTGGCTTCTTGCGGTCGCGCCAGTCCATGTTCCAGGCCGGAAAGCCCATTGGTCGCTCCTTCTGCAGATCATAGGCCATGGGCCTCTTGAGCAGCTCTTTATCGAGACCCTTGTGGTAGATGGAGGCGACGGCGCCGCTCTTGGTGATCTTGACCTTGTAGAGCTCGTTCTCCATCAGGTAGCAGCCGGACTCCTGAGAGATGGTTACGCTGGCCTCAACCTTAACGGCTTTCTCTTTGATGGCGAAGCGGGCCCAGCCCATGGCGGGCAGTTCGGGCTTGAATGAGATCTCCCTGCCATCTTTGACCTGGCAGGGCAGCTCACTGCCGTCGGCGGCCACGATTGATACATCACCGGAGATGCCCTCCAGCTCAATGTTGACCATATCGCTGCGGCTCTCCTCATAGGGGTTGTAGAGCAGGATATCGCCGTCACCCTTGAGCAGCGGGGCCACGGATGCGGCCGCGTCACTCAGGATTGAGCTCCAGGCGTTCAGGGCCACGACCTCATCGTTCTGGGAGTATTCATAGGCTTTTGGTGTCGAGGTGCCGGGCAGGATGTCGTGCATCTGACTGCCCACAATGCGGTTCCAGGCGGCCACGATCTTATCGTTGGGATAGGCCAGGCCGGCAGCCCAGTCGGCGGTCACGGCGGCCGCCTCGGCGGCAAAGGCCAGCTGCTCGTTCTTGCGGTTCCAGCGCTTCATGATCACGGCCGAGGTCAGGGTGCCGGCGCTGTGGTTGATCAAGAGCAGGTCGCCGGCATAGCGCTCAAAGGCGGCCTTCTCGTCATCTTTTAGCTCATCAAAGAAGGCGTCGGCTGCGCCCTGGCGCACGACCATGTTCTTGTACCTGTGGCGCATGGACTTGATGGCGCGTCTGACCGAGCCCTCGGTGGGAGAGCCGCCGATGTCGCCGACGCCGTAGTACTGGAATGATTTCCAGACGCCGGTCTGCTCGCCCATGCGCCTGAGCCGCTTGAGCCGTTCGGGGTTCATGTATACGGGCAGCGGCAGGTGCGAATCATACTTGCAGGGGTTGAATGCGCAGGCGATCTCATGGCCGTCCGGGCCCTGCCACATGCCGAGCTCGAAGGGGATGCCGACGGCCGACTTCCAGGTCAGCTTCTGGCTCGAGAATCCGTTGAGGCCGCAGTGCACCATGACCGACGGCATGTTGGCCGGGAAGCCGAAACAGTCGGGAATCATGTAGTCGCGGCTGCTCCTGCCCAACTCGCGCTTGGCCCAGCGGTCACCGTAGAGGATGTTGCGCACCATGGATTCCGGCGAGGGCACCAGGGCGTCGGTCTCATCCAGGCAGGTACCGGCCACATGCCAGCGCCCCTCTTTGATATACTCCTTCATGCGCTCAAACTTCTCGGGAAAATACTCCTGCATCATGGCGTAGCGGATCGTGCCGGTGAAGTTGAAGCAGTGCTCCGGATACTTCTCATAGAGCTCAAAATTTTCGTCCAGGGTCCGTTTGAGATAGAGGTTGATGGTGGTCGGGAACTCCCAGCGCCACTGGGTATCCAGATGGGCGTAGGGCACCAGGTATATCTGG